>NZ_JODL01000004.1 GCF_000718985.1 Streptomyces megasporus
AGCCATCTCGCGGTCTCCACCGTGCCAGCCATACCCGGGACCCCGGGTCCACCGATCTTACGAACGACCAGTTCAGACCCACGACCTGAAAGGTAGGGCCACCGTGCCGGAGCGGGACGCCCGCAGCGGGCGGATGCTCGCCGGTCTGCCGGCCGTCAGCCATCTGACGCCCTTGGAACTGCTGCCGGCCGCCGTGGCCCGGTACGCGGCCGTCACCGGGCTCACCGACGTGCGGATCTACCTGGCTGATCTGCAGGAGTACGTCCTGCGCCCGCTGACCGGCGCCGGTCCGGACGCCGGTCGGGGCGCGGAAGGCGACGAGGCGGAGTTGAGCATCGACGGAACCGTCCCGGGCCGGGCCTACCGGCACGGACGGGTCCTGCCCGCCGGCGATGCCGGGCCCGGCGGGTACCAGTGGTGGGTGCCGCTGCTGGACGGCACCGAACGGCTGGGCGTCCTGCGGATCACCACCGCGGACGACACCGACCGCGTCCGGCGGGACATGGAGTCGTTGGCCTCCCTGGTGGCGCTGCTGGTGGCCGGCAAGAGCCATCTCATCGACTCCCACGCCCGTCTGGTGCGCACCGAGGACATGAACGTGGCCGCCGAGATGCAGTGGCGGTTGATGCCGCCCCGGACGTACGCCGACGGCCGGGTGGTGATCGGCGCCGCCATGGAACCGGCGTACCTGATCAGCGGCGACGCCTTCGACTACGCGCTCGCCGGTCCTCTGGTGTTCCTGTCCGTCTTCGACGCCATGGGGCACGACGCCGCGGCCGGCCTCACCGCTCACCTGGCCGTGGCCGCCTGCCGCGACCACCGCCGGCAGGGCGCCGGTCTCGTCGAGACCGGCGTGGCCGTGGAGAACCTGCTGGTCGAGCAGTTCGGCCACTCCCGCTACGCCACCGGCATCCTGGCCGAACCGGACACTCGCACCGGCGTGTTCCGCTGGGTCAACCGCGGCCATCCCCCTCCGGTCGTCATCCGGGGCAAGCGCTGGAGCACCCTGCTGCGCTGCCCCCCCGCGCGCATCCGATGGGCACGGGGCTGGGCTTGAGGAGCACGCTCAGTCAGGAGCAGTTGGAGCCGGGCGACCGCGTCGTGTTCCACACCGACGGCATCACCGAGGCCCGCGGCCCGGGCGACCGCGAGTTCGGCCTCGTCCGCTTCGTGGACTTCCTCGTCCGGCACCACGCCGACGGCCTTCCCGTCCCCGAGACCCTGCGGGGTCTGGTCCATGCCGTGCTCGACCACCACGGCGGCCGACTCCGGGACGACGCCACCGTCCTGCTGTGCGAGTGGCTCGGCCCCCACTCCGAGGAGCACGGGCCGGCCGCGGTCCGGGCCGGTCTGAACTCCTGAGACGCCGCACTCCTGAGACACCGCCCCGCCCCGGCCCCGCCGTGGTCGTCTCCCCGGGGGCCCGCGTTCCGGTGAGGGGTCAGCGGGCCGAGTCGGCCGTCTCGCCGAAGGTCGCTCTCTCCGGCCCGATGGACACCCTCCTGCGCAACACCAGGACGGCGATGTCGTCCGAGGGGCTTCCGTCGGTGTGGCGCATCAGTCGGTCGAGCAGGTCCGCGGCCACCCGGTGGGGAGGGGCGTCCACCCAGTCCGCCAGGTGCGCCTCCAGGGAGAAGAAGGCGCCGGAGGGGGCGCGCGCCTCGGTGACGCCGTCGGTGTAGAGCAGGAGGGTGGCGTCGGTCGGGAAGTCGACCCGTTCCACGGTGCGGGGTCGTGAGACGAGGGGGCCCAAGCCCAAGGGGACGTTCGTCTCCCGGAGGCGGAGCGGGCCGCTCCGCCCCCGGCTCAGCAGGTACGGCGGGAGGTGTCCGCAGTTGACCACCTCGATGTCGTCCTCGCCGTCGACGGCGAGGACGAGCGCGGTGACGAAGCGCTCCGGCTCCCCGGTCTGGGCGGCGAAGGCGTTGTGCCGGATGACGGCGTTCTCCATGGCGTCCACCACCGCGGTGAGGGTCGGTTCGCGGTGGGCCGCCTCCCGGAAGGCGCCCAGGACGGCGAAGGCGGTCCCGATGGCGGGCAGCCCTTTTCCCTGGACGTCGGCGATGCACACCCGGGTGCCGTAGGGAGAGACGGCGATCTCGTAGAGGTCGCCGCCGACCCGGCTGTCCTCCTCCACCGGTTCGTACACCCCGTCGACCAGGAGCTGGTCGGTGACCACGGGGAGCGGGCGCAGGATCTGCCGTTGCAGGGTCGCGGCGGCGGAGCGCAGCCGGATGATCTCCTCGTCTCTGCGGGTCCGCTGCCAGGCGCTGACGACGCTCAGCGCGCCGAGCGCCACGGCGGAGAGGACCATGGTCGCGCCGGCGGCGGGCGACTCGAGGGGGTCGACGAACAGCGAGCCGAAGAGGACGAGGGCGACCCACCCGGCGGCGAAGGCGGTCTGCCGCACCGTGCCCCGCCCCGCGACGAGGGCGGGGACGAAGATGAGGAAGGGGACCAGCCGTGTGTCGCGCTCCCCGAAGTAGCCCGAACCGCCCAGCACCACCGTGAGGAGGACGAGCCAGAACACCAACGTCCGGGAGTCGAGCCTGCGGCGAGCGGCGCCCCTCCGCCTCGCCGTCGTTTCCGGTCCATCGAGGTCGTCAGGGGTGCGCACCTTGGTTTCCGCTCTCCGTGGTCGGTCCCGCCGGGACGCCTCGCCCCCGGCCCGGTCACCGGCGGGCCGGTGACCCACCCCTCTCGTATCCCCGAGCGGTCCCGGAGCATTCACGCGCGGCGTCACTCGGGCGAACGGGCGCCCTTCCCCGATGGTTCCCCGCGCGCCGCGGCGGTGACGTTTCACACCGACTCCACATCGACTCCACACCGGCGGTGTTCGACACCGATGCAAAGCACGCGCATGCCGTGACGCGAACAGGCCGGCGGCGTGGCGGCCGGATGCCGCCACGCCGCCGGGTGTGGGGGGTGGGGAGGTTGGTTCGGGGGTGCCGCGGGGCGGGAGCCGCTAGGAGGCGGTGCAGTTGCCCAGGCGGGGGGCCGTCCAGTTGCCGTTGGCCATCACCGTGAAGCCGAAGCTGGTGGAGGAGCCGGCGGACAGCGTGCCGTTGCCGTTGGGCCTCATCGTCATCACGTTGCCGCTGGAGTCCCAGGAGGGCGTGCCGTTCCAGGTGGCGGAGATCTTCTGCGGCGGGGCGACGGTGACGGTCACCGACCAGGTGCTGATGGAGCGGCTGCCGGCCTTGACGGTGACCCTCCCGTTGAAGCGGTCGCCCCAGCGGTCGGTCTGCTCGTAGGTGACGGTGCACGACGCGTCGCCGCCGCCACCGGTGCCGCCGTCGGTGCCTCCGGTCCCACCGGTGCCTCCGCCGGTGCCCCCGCCGGTGCCGCCCAGGGCGGCGAGGACCGCGTCATAGGCGGGCTTCTTGTTGTAGTTGCCGTCGAAGAGCAGCGGGGTGTCGGAGGAGCGCCAGGAGTACTTGTCGGTCACGCCCCAGACGGTGATGCCGGTGCAGCGGGAGACCGCCAGGCACGCCTGGACCACGCCGCGGTACTGCTCGGCCTGGGAGGAGCCGGAGCCGGCGATGTCCAGCTCGGTGAGCTGGACGTCCACCCCGAGATCGGCGAAGTTCTGCAGGGTGGTGTGGTAGTTGCTCGGGACCGGGTTGCCGCTGTTGAAGTGGGCCTGGAAGCCGACGCAGTCGATGGGCACGCCCCGGGCCTTGAAGTCCCTGACCATGTTGTACACGGCCTGGGTCTTGGCGTGGTTCCAGTTGTCGGTGTTGTAGTCGTTGTAGCAGAGCTTGGCGTTCGGGTCGGCGGCCCGAGCGGTGCGGAACGCCTCCTCGATGTAGCCGTTGCCCAGGCGCTGCTGGAAGACGGAGTTGCGTCGGGCGCCGCTGGAACCGTCCTCGAACGCCTCGTTCACCACGTCCCAGGAGTGGATCTTGCCCTTGTACTGGCCCATGACCCGGTTGATGTGGTTGTTCATCGCCGAGCGGACCTCGGCGGCGCTCCCCAGGCCGCTCACCCAGCTCGGGAGCTGGGAGTGCCACACCAGCGTGTGTCCGCGGACCTTCATTCCACGGCTCTGGGCGTGGTTGACGATCCGGTCCGCGGTGGCGAAGTTGAACGAGTTGCGGGAGGGCTCCAGGGCGTCCCACTTCATCTCGTTCTCGGCGGTGATGGAGTCGAACTCCCGGTTGAGCGTGGCGACGTAGTCCGACTCGCCCAGCCGGTTGGCCGCCACCGCGGTGCCGAAGTAGCGACCCTTCTCGGCCGCCGCCGTGGCGAGGGTGGACGCGGCGGAGGCGGTGCCGGTCAGCGCGGTGAGGGTGCCGGCCGCGGCCAGGGCCGCCGTGGCGCCCAGCACCAGCGCGTTGCGCAGCGCGGACCGCGCGCGCTTCCGCGCCGGTCTGGTCTCCTCGGCCGTGTGGGGGGTGTCGATCATTGCGGTCCCTTCGTCCGTGGCCCGCTCGAACAGGGGTGTCCGGCGGGGTGGGGCATGCCGTGCGCGACTCTGCGACCCGTTCGTCCGGCGTGGGGCACCGAAGGTCAGGTCCATGGCAATCGGCAACGATCGGTAAGGAGTATGGGTCCGCCCTGAGAGACCGTCAACGCTTTCTTTCGAAAAGATTCCGGAGACATTTCTCCGGCGCCTTCCCCAAGATCCCTTTGTGAGCTGGGAAGTTGACTCCGATGATTGAACGTTGACCCATGTGAGCAAGGAGGTAGGCAGCGAAAATTCCAGGTCCCTTCCGGTAAGAAGTGCCCGGTCTCGCCTCCCGTGCGCGGCGGTCACCACGACCGACCGCGGAGGCCGCGACCCGAACCGCTCCGCCCGACCGGTGACGTCCGGGAGTGCCGCTCGTGTCCCGGTGGGAGGCGGGTACGCGTACCCGACGCGACGCACCACCTCCCGGAAGGGCGACCCCACCATGACCGGTTCGGCCCGGCGGCCCGCCTCCCCGCCGTCCCACTCCGACGCGCGGCCCCTGCCCCGACGCTCGATGGCGGTCTGTGCGCTGATCGGCGCGGCGCTCATGGCCGCCGTCGACGAGATCGTCTTCCACCAGATCCTGAACTGGCACCACTTCTACGACCGCTCCACCCCCGCCGTCGGACTGCTCGCCGACGGTCTGCTGCACACCGCCGAACTGCTGGGGCTGGTCGTCGGGTTCGTCCTCTACGCCGACCTGCGCCGGCGCGGGACCCTCTCCCCCGCCCACGCCCGGGCCGGGCTGTTCCTCGGGCTGGGCGGCTTCCAACTCTTCGACGGCATCGTCGACCACAAGGTGCTGCGCCTGCACCAGATCCGCTACGGCGTCGATCTGCTCCCGTACGACCTGGCCTGGAACGTCGCGGGTCTGGTGCTGCTGGGCATCGGCGCCGTCCTGGCCGTCCGGGCGGGGCGCGCCCCCCTGAGCGCGGAGCCCGCCCGGTGACGGTCGAGCACCTCCACTCCACCGGCACGGGCCCCGGCCCGGCGGCGGTGCTCGCCGCCACGGCCGCGCTGTCGGCGGCCGTCGGGTACCTGCTCGCCGCCGCGCGGCTGCGTCGTCGCGGTGACGTGTGGCCGCGACGGCGCGACGCCTGTTTCGTCGCCGGGGGCGTCGCCCTGGCCGCCGCCCTCGTCACCCCGCCCGGCGGTCCGTTCACCGCCCACATGGTCCGGCACCTGGTCGTCGGCATGGTCGCCCCGCTGCTGCTGGTCCTGGCCCGTCCGCTCACCCTCGTGCTGCGCGTGCCGCTCCCCCGCCCGGCCCGGCGCGCCCTGCTCCGCGTGGCGCACTCCCGGCCCGCCGGATGGCTGGTCTGCCCGCCGCTCGCGGCCCTGCTGGACGTGGGCGGCCTGTGGCTGCTGTACCGCACACCGCTGTGGGCGGCCGTCCACGAGCGCCCCCTGCTCGACGCCGCGGTGCACGTCCACGTCTTCGCCGCGGGCCTGCTGTTCTCCTTCGCCGTCTGCCGGCTCGACCCGGTGCGCCGCCGCTGGGGCCTGTTCTCCCGCGGCACGGCCCTGTTGGGCGCCGGGGCCGCCCACGCCGTGCTCGCCAAGTCCTTCTGGGCCGCTCCCCCGCTCGGTACCGACGTCGCCACGGCGGACCTGCGCACCGGCGCCCTGCTGATGTACTACGGCGGTGATCTGGTGGAGATCGCCCTGGCCGTCGTCCTGGCCGTCCAGTGGTACGCCGCCGGCGGGCGCGCCCTCGCCCGCGACCGGCGGCCCCGCCCGTCCTCCCCCGTCCGGAGGAGTGCGCGCGTGACGGGCGGGTACGCGCAGGGCACAACCCGCGAGGGAGTCGCACAGCGGCCGGCGGAGGCCGGGCGCTGACGCCGCCGGCGGCCGGCGTGTCCGTCCCCACGTCCGTCGGCCGCCGGCTCCTCCCGCCCCGACCGGCCCCCAAGAGAGCCGTGACACCACCGACTCCGGCTCTCCTTGGACGAGGAGGCCGGGCTCCGGGAGGAGGACGGCGCGGCCCCGTGGGTTCCGCGCGGGAGTCGGCCGCCTCAAAGCGGCCGCCCCGAGCGCGGGCCACGGGCACGGGCCACCGGCGACCGGGGCTTCGCCGTCGCCGGCACGGGCCCCGCGGCGCCCGCGGTGGACACGCCCACGACGCGCGCATCGACCCCGTATGGGGGGCCGTCGCCCCCCTGTTGGACGCGTCCCGGCGGCGGGCGGCGCTCCCGCGAGTGACAGGAAGGGCCGAATGCAGCACGCCACCGCGCGGGGTCCGGGCGGCGGGGCCAGGGTGGAGTCAGGTCCCCAACGTCCCACTGTCCCAAAGGAGATGGACCCATGCGTCGTCTTGTCCGCGTGTCCGCGGTCGGCATCGGCCTGACCACCGCCCTGTTCGTCGGCTCCCCGGCCATCGCCATGGACGCCCCCGAATCGGGCGTCCAGATGTGCTCCGAGCACGTCAGCCCCGGTCTGCTCGGCGGTCTGTTCCCGACCGCGGGCAACCAGACCAAGGGCTGCATGTCCAGCACCACCACCATCGCCGGAACGACGATGTGACGTAACGCGGTTCACGGGCGGGTGTCCGGCGGGCGGTTCGCCGGGCACCCGCCCGTCGTCGTGCCGGGCGGCGGCCTCCGCGCGGTCGTCGAGGTCCGTCGGGGCGAGGGCGTCCCGACGCATGGCCCGCCGGGCGCGGGGTACGGCTTCCACCGGACGAACCCCGCCGCGGTCGGTGTCGCCGCGCCGGTCCGTGTCAGGGCCGGTCCGTGTCGGGGCCGGTCCGTGTCAGGAAGGAGCCCGTGGAGCATGCCCGGTGCCGTCCCGGACGACGAGGCGTCCCACCCGCCCGCACCCTGGAGGTTCCGGGGGGAGCTGTGGGCCGGGATCTTCCCCGTGCCCCACCGGCCGCCCGTCCCTTCGGACCTGCGTTCGCTGGGCGGCCGGCACCTGGTGGTCGGACTGGTCCGGTATCGGGAGGGCACCCTGCGCTACGACGAACTGGCCGTCGGGCCCCTGGTGCGCCGCGGTCACCGGGTCGGGCTGCTGATCGACCGCATCTGGGTCGACGACCCCACCTCGGTGCGGGGCGGGCGGGACATCTGGGGCCTGCCCAAAGAGCTCGCCGAGTTCGACTGGACGGACCGCTCGGTGCGGGTGAGCGACCGTGACGGTCCGCTGGCCGAACTCGTCTTCCGGCCGAGCCGGTCGGGGCTCCCCGCGGTGCCGATGCCCCTGCCTGGCTTCTCCGGCGCCGTCGGGCGGCGGCTGTTCGTGCCCGGCCGTCTGGTGGGCACCCTCCGCCGGGAGACCCTGGCGGTCGTCTCGTGGTCGGACCGGCTTCCGCCCCTGGCGGCCACCGTTCCCCGGCTCTCGGTGGCCGTGCGTCCCTTCCGCGTGACCGTCCCCGGGCCGGTGCGCTGCTGAACGGGTCGGGCCGCCGGTCGGACGCCGCGTCACCTCTCGGCGTCGCTCGTCGGGAGGCCCGGAAGGCCGATCCGGCGGTGTGCGGACGGGGGCGGTGTGGAACACCCTCCCCGTGACCGATGTGGACGTGGACATCGCGGTGGTGGGGGCGGGCGCCGCGGGACTCTCTCTGGCGTACCGGCTGGCCGGCACCACCGGCCCGCACGGCGCCGCGCCCACCGTGGCCGTCGTCGAGGCGCCCGACGGGCGAACGCGCACCCCGCCGCGCACCTGGTGCTTCTGGGAGACCGGCGACGGACCGTACGAGTCGGTGGTGCGGGCCTCCTGGAGCCGGCTGCGCGTCCGCTGCCCGGACGGGCGCGTCGCCGAGGCCGAACTGGGCGCCACCCGCTACAAGATGATCCGCTCCCCGGACTTCGTCGCGCTGGTGGAGCGCCGACTGGCGCGCCTGCCCGGGCTCCACCGCCTGACCGCGACGGTCGACCGGGTGTCGGACGACCCGGCGGGCGGTGCCGTCGTCCACGGCACGGACGCCTCCGGAGCCCCGGTGCGGGTCCGGGCCCGCTGGGCCTTCGACTCCCGTCCGCCACGCCGGCTCCCCGCCGCGCGCAGCACCCTGTTCCAGCACTTCCGCGGCTGGTTCGTGCGGTGCGCCTCCGACGCCTTCGACCCGTCGACCGTGGAGTTGATGGACTTCCGCACCCCACAGCCGGCGCACGGCCTGTCCTTCGGGTACGTCCTGCCGCTGGGGCGGCGGGAGGCGCTGGTGGAGTACACCGAGTTCTCCCCCGCGCCCCTGCGCCGGGAGGAGTACGAGCAGGCGCTGCGGCACTACACCGGGAAGGTGCTGGGGCTCGACGGAACGACGGTGGTGGACGTCGAGGAGGGCGTCATCCCCATGACGGACGCGGTCTTCCCGCGCCGCGCCGGGCAGCGTGTCTTCCGCATCGGCACGGCCGGCGGGGCCACCCGGCCCGCCACCGGCTACACCTTCGCCGCCGTCCAGCGGCAGAGCGACGCCATCGCCGACGCCTGGCGGCGTGGGCGCGTCCCGGTGCCACCCCCGGCGCACGCGGCCCGCCACCGGGCGATGGACGCGGTCGTGCTCCGGGCCCTGGCCACCGGGCGGGTGTCGGGCGCGCGGTTCTTCGGCGAGCTGTTCCTGCGCAACCCCGCCGACCGTCTGCTGCGGTTCCTCGACGGCCGCTCCCGGTGGTGGGAGGAGTTGGCCATCGGGCTGAGCACCCCCGTGCCGCCCATGCTGCGCTCGGCGGTGGAACTGCCGGTGCTGCGACGGCGTGACGCCGCCGTCCGACGGCGCTGACCGTCCTATGGTCACCATGACCGATGCACCTAATTCACCCGATGCGTCCGATACGCCCGCCGTATCCGATCTCCCCGTTCCGTCCACCGCCTCCGGGAGTGCCCGCCATGCCATCGCCGTACCGCGGCCGAACGACCGTCCCCCTCCGTCGAGCGACCGACCGCCCGGCCGCGCGGCGCGGACGCGACCGTCGCGCCGTCGTCCTCCAGGCGCCGCCGGGGCGGCCGTCGATCGCGGGGGACGGCGCTCCCCGGGTCGCCGTCGTCGGTGGGGGTCTGGCGGGACTGGCGGCGACCACGGCCCTGGCCGAGCGGGGGGTTCGGGTCACCGTCCACGAGCGGGAGCCGCACCTGGGCGGCCGGCTGGCCGGCTGGCCGGTGACGCTGGCCGACGGGTCCGCGGTGACGATGAGCCGGGGCTTCCACGCCTTCTTCCGTCAGTACTACAACCTGCGCGGGTTGCTGCGCCGGGTGGACGGCTCGCTGGGGATGCTCTCAAAGCTGCCCGACTATCCGCTGGAACACGGCGGCGGCGCACGGGACGGCTTCGCACGGGTGCCCCGCACCCCGCCGTGGAACGCGCTCGGCTTCACCCTCCTCAGCCCCACGTTCTCCTGGTCGGGGCTGCTGCGCATGGCCCCGTCGGCGGCCCTTCCGCTGCTGGACGTGCGGGTGCCGGAGGTGTTCGCACGTCTCGACGGCGTCAGCGCCGCCGACTTCCTCGACCGCGTCCGTTTCCCCGAGGCCGCCCGGCACCTGGCGTTCCGGGTCTTCTCCCGGAGCTTCTTCGCCGATCCCGAGGAGCTGTCGGCGGCCGAGCTGGCACTGATGTTCCACATCTACTTCCTCGGCTCCTCCGAGGGGCTGCTCTTCGACGTGGTGAACGAGCCGTTCCCGACGGCCCTGTGGGAGCCGCTGGAGAAGTACCTGCGCGGTCACGGCGCCGAGTTCCGCACCGGAGTCGCCGTGGAGTCCGTCTCCCCCACCGCCTCGGGGGCGTACGAGGTGCGGTCGGCGGACGGCGGGGTCGAGCGGTTCGACGCGGTGGTGCTGGCCCTGGACACCGCCGGCCTGCGCCGCGTGGCGGCCGGCTCCCCGGACCTGGGCGACACCGGCTGGCGGGAGCGGATCGCCCGGCTGCGCACCGCCCCGCCGTTCCTGGTGTCGCGGCTGTGGCTGGACCGCCCGGTCCGCCCGGACCGTCCCGGCTTCCTGGGCACGAGCGGATACGGTCCGCTGGACAACGTCAGTGTGTTGGAGCGGTGGGAGGGCGAGGCGGCCCGCTGGGCGCGGCGCACCGGCGGCTCGGTGGTGGAGCTGCACGCGTACGCAGTCCCGCACGGCGCCGATCGGGACGCCGTGCGGCGGCGGTTGCTCGCCGAGCTGCGCCGGCTGTGGCCGGAGACGCGCCGGGCCCGCGTGGTGGACGCGGTGCACGAGTGGCGCGCGGACTGCCCGCTGTTCGCGGTGGGTTCCTTCGAGAGCCGTCCCCCCGTGCGCACTCCCGATCCGGGTGTGGTGCTCGCCGGGGACTGCGTCCGGGTGGACCTCCCGGTGGCGCTGATGGAACGGGCCGTCACCACCGGTTTCCTGGCGGCGAACGCGCTCCTGGCGCGCTGGGGCGTGCGAGGCCAGACGCTGTGGACGGTGCCCCGGGCGGGCCGGTCGGCGGTGCTGCGGGCGTTGGCGGCGTCGGCCGGGTGAACCGGTCCGGGGCGCGGGGCGCTCAGCCGGGGAAGCGGCCCGTGCCGCGCAGGTGCCAACGCCGTTCGGCGTAGGCGAGGTCGTCGCGCCACAGGCGTGCGGACGCGCGGCGCACCAGGGGGCGCAGCAGCGGGGCCGCCGCCCGGGCCAGGGCGAAACCGGGCCGGTCGGAGGTGGCGAGCACCGCCTCGGTCACCATGGTGCGGGGCCGTCCGCGGTCGTCCGCGCCCAGCGGAGTGGCGTGGGTCTCCACCACCGAGGTCGCGCCCTCCCCCTCGACGATCCGCATCACCACGGTGCGCGGTTCGGGGGCGGTGAAGGCGGCCCGCACCGGGACCGTGCCGCGCGAGCCGACCTTGAAGGAGACCTCGACCACGAAGCCGTCCTCCTCCGCGTCGGCCGGGTCCGCCTCGACGCCCGGCGCCCGGACCACCGTCAGATCGGAGAAGGAGTACGGGTGGAACCAGGCCCCGTGCCAGGGGTCGAGGCGGTTGGCGACGACGTCCTCCGGTTCGCAGACGCCCTCGGCCTCGGTGACCGCCGTGAGGGAGGCGGCCCGCGGCGGGCGGGCCGGGAGCACCGGCCGGTCCAGCGGCTCCTCGCCGCCGACCGCGTCCAGCCGGACCCAGGCCAGGACACCGTCGTCGTGGGCGGGGTACGGCTCCCAGCCGGCGGCGCCCCGGCCGTCCAGGGCCAGGCCGTGCCAGTGGCAGACCAGACGCCCGCAGTGCACGGGGCTCTCGCGCAGGGGCGCCCCCAGGTGGGGGCAGGCCCCGGGGCCGGCGAGCAGACGCCCGGCCGTGTCGCGCCAGGCGACCACCTCCGTGCCGGCGATGGTGCGCCCGTGGGGGCGGCCGGGGCGGATCTCCTTTGACGGCCCCAGGACGTACCAGTTCCCCGAGGGACGGGCGGCGGACCGTTTCAGCGCGGCGGCGATGACGGCGGGGGACGCCTCGCGCCAGGTCGGGCGCTGCCGCGCCCAGTCCACCGGGGCCGCCAGGCGCAGGGGCAGCCCGCGGCGCGGAAGGCGGCGGAGGGACCGAAGGGATCGGATGGGTGGGACGGACCGGACGGATCGGCGGGGTCGGGCAGGAGGGTTTCCGGGGCTCACGCTCCGGGGAGTGTCGGGTGTCATGGCAGGGCGCTCCTCCCAGGAGCCGGGCGGGCCGGGGCGGACGTGTACCGCGCGGGGGCGAGGCGGCGGCGCAGTCGGACGGCGGTCAGACGTGCCAGACCGTCCAGGGCGACGGCGGCGCGGCGCCGGCCGGGTACGGCGACCCGACGGTGCAGCACGGCGTGGTCCGCGGCCTCGATCCGCTCCAGGATGCCGCCGTAGAGGGTGAACGCCGTGCGGATGCAGGGCCGCGCGACGGGGTCGAGCAGGGCGATGCCGGGGTGGGCGTCCCGGTAGACGGACCGGGTGTGCGCGGCGACCTCGCGCAGGACGGCGCGCACCCGGGGATGGCCGCGGCGCGTGTCGCGGCACCAGCGCAACAGGTCGCGGTCGACGCGGTGTTCGGCGAGGACCTCGGCCGGGAGGTAGACGCGACCGCGGTCCAGGTCCTCGCCGACGTCGCGCAGGAAGTTGGTGAGTTGGAAGGCGATGCCCAGCGCCGCGGCGTGGGGCTCGGCCTCCTCGCGCGGGACCACGGTGCCCAGCACGGGCAGCATCTGCAGTCCGATGACGGCGGCCGAGCCGTGCATGTAGGCGTACAGGTCGTCGTAGGTGGGGTAGTCCGTGACGTCCAGGTCCATCCGCATGGACGCCATGAAGTCGTGGAACAGCCGGTGGTCGATGCGGTGGACGGAGGCGGTGTGCGCCAGGGCGCGGAGCACGGGGACGGAGCCGTCGGCGCGCGGTCCGGCCCGCAGTCCGGCCCGCAGAGCCTCCCCCAGTTCCTCCTCCAGCTCGGCCAGGGCGCGGGCGCGCTCCCCGACGGTCCGCGTCCCGTCCAGGTCGTCGACGATCTCGTCCGCCCACCGGGCGAAGCCGTACAGGGCGTGCACGGCGGGGCGGCGGGCGGGCGGCAGGAGGCGGGTGGCCAGGAAGTAGGTCCTGCCGTGGCGGGCGTTGAGTTCGCGGCAGACGGCGTACGCCCGGCGCAGCCGCGGGTCGGTGACGCCCGCGGCGTCCAGTTCGCGGGCGGTCACGGTCGCCTCCGTCCCTCGGCGGGGACGGCGGGCGGGGCGGGCGAGGGACGTCCGCCGCCGCGGGCGGTCCGGGGCGGACCGGTGATGCGCCAGGCGGCCAGCTTCCCGGAGATGAGCACGGTGGGCACGCCGACGCCCGGCGTGGTGCCGCAGCCGGCCAGAACGGCGTTGTCCACGCCCCGCACCAGGTTCCTCGGCCGGAAGGGCCCGGTCTGCCGGAAGGTGTGGGCGACGGAGAAGGGGGTGCCGGCGGCGTGTCCTTGGGCGGCCCAGTCCCGGGGGGTCACCAGGTGCTCCACCTCGATGTCCTCCCCCAATCCGGTCAGGCCCCGGCGCTCCAGTTCGGCCACGATGTGGTCCCGGTAGCGGGGGGCCAGGTCACGCCACGGCAGCGGGCCGGTGGTGGTGTTGGGGCAGGGGGCCAGGACGTAGTGGAGGTGGCGTCCGGGCGGGGCCAGGGCGGGGTCCGTGGTCGTGGGGCGGGAGACCAGCAGGGAAGGGTCGCTCATCAGCCGTCCGGTGCGGGTCAGTTCGGTGAAGGTGGTCCGCCAGGCGGCTCCGAAGAAGAGCGTGTGGTGGGCCAGTTGGGGCCAGGTGCGTCGGGTGCCGGCGTGGAGCACCACCGCCGAGGGCGAGTGCCGCAGCGGCACCGGGCGGTGAGGGGTGCGGCCCAGCAGGCGGTAGGCGACGGGGAGGTCGGGGGTGAGGACGACCGCGTCGCAGGGGATGCGGCTGCCGTCGTCGGTGTGGACGGCGACCACCCGGCCGGTCCGCCGCTCCAGGCGCGTCACCTCGCACCCGTACCGCAGGTCGCCGCCCGCGTCGCGGGCGGCGTCGGCCAGGGCGGCGGGCAGGGCGTGCATGCCGCCGCGGGGGAACCAGACGCCGGCGACCGTGTCCATGTAGGCGATGACGGCGTAGGCGGCCAGGGCCCGGGCCGGCGGCACTCCGGCGTAGAGGGCCTGGAAGGTGAAGACCCGGCGCAGGCGTTCGTCGGTCAGGAAGCGTCTCACCTGCCCGTCCAGCCGGCCGAAGCCGCCCAGGGCCGCCAGGCGGGCGAGGTCGGGGTGGAGCAGTTGGAGGGGGTGGTCGATGTTGCTGTCGATGAAGCGCCGCATCTGCGCGCGGTACAGGCGTTCCAGCCAGTGCCGCAGCCGCAGGTAGCCCGCCGCCTCGGCCGGTCCGGCGAAGCGGCGCACCTCCTCCTCCATCGCCTCGGCGTCGGTGTGCACCTCCAGGTGGGAGCCGTCGGCGAAGTGGGCGCGGTAGGCGGGGTGCAGGGGGATCAGTTCCAGCCGCTTGTCCGCGGATTCGCCCACGGCGGCCAGTGCCTCGTCGATCAGGTGGGGCATGGTCAGGACGGTCGGCCCGGTGTCGACGCGGTAGCCGCCGATGTCGAGGCGTCCGGCCCGGCCGCCGGGCGTGGTCTCCTTCTCGACGACCGTCACGCGGCGTCCGGCGCCGAGCAGGTGGAGGGCGGCGGAGAGTCCGGACAGTCCGGCGCCGACGACCACGACGTGGTCGGTGCGCCCGCCGACGGCCCTCACCGCGTCCCCGTCCCCGATGCCGGGCCCGTCCCGCTGTCCGGGCCCGGCCCGTCGTCCGTACCCGTTCCGCCGTCCGTGCCCGTCGCCGCCCGGACCATCGCGGCCAGTCGGCGGGCGACGAGCGGGTCGTCGCAGACGCGGCGCAGGCGGCGCACGGCGATCTCGCCGAGCCGTTCGATCCTCTCCTCCACGGCGGCGCGCACCCCCAGGTCGATCAGGACGTCCCGGAAGCGCGCGAGCCGTTCGGGTGTGAGCGTCCGATCGCCCAGGCTCCGGCGCAGCACCGCGCGGGCCTCCTCGTCGCCGAGTGCCTCGGCGCGGGCCAGGGCGAGGGCCACCAGGTAGGTCGTCTTGCCCTGGCGCACGTCGTCGCCCGCGGGCTTGCCCGTCCGTCGCGGGTCGCCGAAGACGCCGAGGAGGTCGTCGCGCAGTTGGAAGGCCAGTCCGGCGTTGTGGCCCACGAAGCGCAGCCCGCCCACGAGTTCGTCGTCGGCCCCGCCGAGGACCGCTCCCAGGTGGAGGGGGCGTTCGACGGTGTAGAGGGCGCTCTTGAGGTAGGCGACGCGCAGCGCCGTGGCCGCCGAGGGCCTGCCCGTGGCCTGGGTGTGCAGGTCGAGGAACTGGCCGGCCACCATCTCGGTGCGCATCGCCCGCCACACCCCCTGGGCCCCGCGGCGCGCCGGACCGTCCGGGAGGGACTCGGCGAACAGGTCGTCGGCCCAGGCCAGGGCGAGATCGCCGGCGAGGGTGGCCACCGACCTCCCGTACGTTCCGGGATCGCCGAGCATGCCGTCCTGCCGGTGACGGTGGGCGAAGTCGACGTGGAGGGCGGGGCGTCCCCGGCGCAGCGCGGAGTCGTCCATCACGTCGTCGTGGATCAGGGCGCAGGTCTGGAGCAGTTCCAGGGCCGCGGCGATCCGCAGCACGGCGGGCGCGTCCCGGCCGTCGGGGTCGCCCCCGGCCGCCCGCCAGCCCCACCACAGGAAGGCGGCGCGCATCCGCTTGCCTCCGCGCAGCGCGAACGTCGAGACGGCGGCGGCCAGTTGGGCACGGAAGACGTCGTCGACGCCCTCGGCCTCCTCGCACCGTTCGGCCACGTGGTGCCGCAGGGTCTCCTCCACCCGAAGGCGGACCTCCCGGTCGTCGCGGTCGCCGCCGCGGGTCTCCTCCGGGTTGTGGGCGCCGCGGGGGATGCCCGGCTCGATCGTGGCCATCGGGTGCCTCACGCGGCGTTCCACCTCGTGTGCGGCGGGCCGGCGGGGGGCCGCGCGGGCGGGGCCGTGGACGGAGTACGGCTGACGAGCATCGTGGCCCTTCCCTCGTCACCATCGGGGTTCGCCATCGGGATCGCCATCGGGGTTCGGGGAGCGGTGACGGCCGCCGGCGAGTGCCCCTCGCCGGCGGCCGGAAACCTCCCGAACCCGTGACGGATCTTATGAAATTGTGCATATCGGTCGTTCGATCGTCGGGCAGGCCACGGTGCGCCACCCGGGTTCGCGTCGCCGTCTCCACCCGATCGCCGCAGCGTTCGCGGCGTTCGCCGGCTACCTCGGCGGTGCCGTGGTGCCCCGGACCTCCAGCACCGGGGCCGACAGGTGGACCTCGGCGGGACGCCCGGGATCGGCGATGCGTTCCAGCAGACAGCGCGCGGCCTGGTGGCCGACGTCGTACCCGGCGTTGTCGACGGTGGTGAGCCACAGGTGGCGCAGGCGCGCGAGGTAGGTGTTGTCGTGACCGACGAGGGAGAGGTCGCGGGGGACCTCGAAACCGAGTTCCTCGGCGGCGGTCAGCGCGCCCACGCACGCGATGTCGTTGTACGCGAAGATCGCGGTGGGACGCGCCGGCCCGTTCAACAGCCGCACGGTGGCCCGGTACCCGCCCTCCTCGGTGGCGTCGCTCGGCTCCACCACCACGGCGTCCGCGAGGCCGTGCTCGCGCATCGCCTCCTCGTAACCACGGCGGCGCAGCTCCCCGGCGAGCCCGTAGCCGGCGATGTGCGCGATGGAGCGGTGGCCGAGGCCGATGAGGTGTTCGGTGGCCGCCCGAGCACCGAGTCCGTCGTCGCCCGCGGCGATGTCCACCGTGGGGAGGGCCGGCTCGCGGGCGCCCGCGACGACGGTGGGAATCCGTCCGGCCGCCTCCGTCAGGGCGGCGGGGTCCGGGAGGGTGCCGACGGCGACGATGCCGTCCACCCGCAGGTCGGCGAAGGTGCGGGTGAGGTCCTCGCCGATGCGTCGGCTGAGGTAGCCGTCGCCCAGCAGGACGTGGAGGCCGTTGGCGCGCAGCATGGTGGTCAGGCCGTCGAGGAGTTCCACGAACCAGGGATTGCGCAGGTCGTTGAGGAGCACCCCGACCGTGCGGGTGCGCCGTTCGCTGAGGCTGCGCGCGGCGGCGTTGGGGCGGTAGCCCAGCTCCCGCATGGCGCGCAGCACGGCCCGCCGCTTCTCGGGCCGCACCTGGGGGGAGCCGCGGAGCACCAGGGAGACCAGGGACTTCGACACCCCCGCGCGTTCGGCGACGCTGCGGATGGTCGGCGGTCTGGACGGCTCCTCCGGGCGATCGACCGTCTCAGCCATGTTCTGGACCGTTCCACGGACTGCTCACCATGGAATCAGCCTGCCACAACGGTATTGACACACGTCAAGTGCGGGGATGACAGTTGTGGACGTTGTTTGGACCGGTCCAAAAAGTCCCCGAAGAGGAACGGAAACACCATGGGCAGCAGAGCGGTGACCGGCGTCGCGGTGATCGGGTTCGGCTGGATGGGACGCGCCCACACCCAGGCCTACGCCCGGCTGGGACATCACTTCCCGGAACTCGGCGTGCGCCCGGAGCTGGTCGCGGTCGCGGACGAGGTACCCGGCCGGGCCGAGGAGGCCGCCGAACGGTACGGGTTCGCCGAGGCCGTCCGCGACTGGCGGGAGGTGGCCGCGGACCCGCGGGTGAGCGCGGTGAGCATCACCGCCCCGAACTTCCTGCACCGCGAGATCGGCGTCGCCATGGCACGGGCCGGCAAGCACATCTGGATCGAGAAGCCCGTCGGACTGACCACCGACGACGCCCGGGCGGTCGCCGACGCCGTCGCCGAGGCCGGCCTCCAGAGCGCGGTCGGCTTCAACTACCGCCACGCGCCCGCCGTCTCCACCGCCCGCGAGATGATCGCCTCCGGCGAGCTGGGCACCGTCACCCACGTGCGCATCCGACTGTTCAGCGACTACGCCGCACACCCGGAGTCCGCGCTGACCTGGCGGTACGAGCGCGAGCGCGGCGGCAGCGGCGTCCTGGGCGACCTGGCCTCGCACGGCGTGGACCTGGCCCGTCACCTGGTGGGCGAGATCGAGTCCCTCACCGCCGACACCGCGATCTTCCTCCCCCAACGGGCCCGCCCCACCGGCGCCACCGCCGGCCACGCCCGCGCCACCGGCGGGGAGATGGGGCCGGTGGAGAACGAGGACTACGTCTCCTGCCTGCTGCGCTTCTCCCCCGCCGAGGGCGCCCCCACCGGCGCGCGGGGCGTGCTGGAGGCCAGTCGGGTGTCCGTCGGCGAGCAGAACAACTACGGCTTCGAGATCCACGGCACCAAGGGCGCGGTGTTCTGGGACTTCCGCCGCATGAACGAACTGGGCGTCAGCACCGGCACCGCCTACCAGGACCAGTCCGTCAGCACCGTCTACGTCGGTCCCGGCCACGGCCTCTACGCGGCCTTCCAGCCCGGCTCGGCCGTCGCCATGGGCTACGACGACCTGAAGGTCATCGAGGCGTACCACTTCCTGCGGTCCGTCGCCGAGGGCACCCCGCACGGCGCCACCCTGACCGACGCCGTCCGCAGCGCCGCCGCGCTGGACGCCATGGCCCGCTCGGCCGAGACCGGCGCCTGGGTCTCCCCCGACACCGGTCGCTGAACGCGCGGTCGGCCGGGGCGCCGGCCCCGGCCGACACGGGGCGAGGGAGCCGGCCGCGCCTCCCGGCCACGCGGCTGCTAGCGTCCGCGAACATGGACGGCGACGTGTACGTGGGCAACGCGGGCAAGGACGCGGCACTGGACCGGGGCTGGCTCCTCGGCCACTTCAAAGAGCCCGGTGACCCGCGCCACAGCGAGGACGTGGAGATCAAGTGGGGCGTCCACCCGCGCGGCGACCGGCGCGCGCGGTGGGTGCGGGGCGAGCGACGGACGGCCCTGTTGGTCCTGATCAGCGGCCGTTTCCGCATGGAGTTCCCCGGCCGTGACATCGTCCTGGAGCGTCAGGGCGACTACGTGGTGTGGGGACGCGGCGTCGACCACTCCTGGTACGCGGAGGAGGAGTCGGTGGTCCTGACGGTCCGGTGGCCGTCCGTCCCCGGCTACGCGGTGCCGCTCGGGGGCGAGGAACCGCGGTCGTCCTGACGGCAAGATCCTGACGGCGGAGTCCTGACGGCGGGGCCGCCGCCCGTCGCCGAGGGGCGCGCCGGTCAGGCGCCGGGCGGCCGGCCGAGTGGGCTGCCGTCGAGGCGGGCGAGCAGGTCCGCGGGGTTCTCGTAGACCTCCACCGCGCCCGCCTCCAGCAACTCCTGCCGGGTGAGGCCGCCGGAGAGCACCCCCAGGCAGGGCACGCCCGCCCGCTCGCAGGCGACCACGTCCCAGACGGTGTCGCCCACGAAGACGGCCCGGTCCGGGGCGACCTCCGCACGGGCGAGCGCGGAGGTCACGAGGTCGGGCGCCGGTTTGCTCGCCTCCACGTCGTCGGAGCTGGTCGCGGCGGTCACCGCCTCGTCCGCGCCCACCGCCCTCCGCATCGCCCCCAGTTCGTCGCCGTGCGCGGAACTGGCCAGCACGACCGTCCAGCCGCGCTCGGCGCAGGCCCGCAGCAGGTCGGCGGCGCCGTCCAAGGGGGCCAGGCGCGGCCAGTACTCGGCGTAGAGGGTGCGGTGGGCGGCGCTGACGGAAGCGGCCTCCTCCGGGTCGTGGTCCTCGCCGAGGAACCGCTTCAGGAGCTGGTCGCTGCCCATGCCGATGGTCCGGTGGATCAGGGACATCGGCACCCGGCGTCCGGACTGCCGCAGCGCCTCCCACCAGGCCACGGTGTGGAGGTAGGTGGTGTCCACCAGGGTGCCGTCCACGTCGAAGATCGCGGCCCCTCGCGTCCCGTCACGGCTCATCCGCAGTCCTTCCGCCGGTGTGCTCCCGTCGGCCCTTCCCGGTCGCCCCGGTGCTTCCGCCGCTCCGGACACCCGGATCACCCGTCCGCCGCACGGGCGATGCGCCGGGCGAGTTCACGGGAGCACTCGGCCGGCTCGGGCGGGCCCTCGACGGTGTAGGGCACTCCGACCACGACGAGCGTGACGGCCGGCCACGCGCGTTCCGCCCGCGTTCCCTCCCGGAACCGACCGCCTCCGCCTGCTCGGCGGGCTCACCGGCGCGGCGGGAGGTCCCGTGCGCTCTCCTCCTCGGCCCACTCCCGGTGGGAGGTCCAGGCCGCCAGGGTGCGGCGGCTCTCGAACCGGCGGACGCGGCCGGTGAGCGGGTCGGTGAACTCCAGGACTTTGGCGAGCAGTTGCAGGGGACGGCGGAAGTCGTCCGGGGCACGCTCGACGAGGTCCGGGTAGACCGGGTCGCCCAGGATGGGGATGCCCAGGCCGCTCATGTGCAGGCGCAGTTGGTGGGTGCGGCCGGTGAGCGGAACCAGCCGGTAGCGGCCGAGGCCGTCGCGGTGTTCGAGCAGTTCGATCCGGCTCTCGCTGTTGGGTTCCCCGGGCACCTCCCGCGCGGCGATGATCCCGCGTTCCTTGACGATGCGGTTGCGCACCGTGCGGGGCGCTTCCAGTTCCGGGGCGTACGGCGCCACGGCCTCGTACTCCTTGCGCACCCGGCGGTCCCGGAAGAGGTTCTGGTAGGCCGCGCGGTGCTCGGGGCGGACGGTGAACATCACCACGCCCGCGGTGAGCCGGTCCAGCCGGTGGGCCGGGCTGAGCGTGGGCAGCCCCAGGTCCCGGCGGAGCCGCGCCAGCGCGGTCTCGGTGACGTGCCGGCCGCGCGGCGTGGTCGCCAGGAAGTGCGGTTTGTCCGCGACGACCAAGGTGTCGTCGCGGTACAGGATCTCCACCGCGTACGGCACCGGCACCTCCGGGAGCAGTTCCCGGTGGAACCACAGGTACGCGCCCGGCGCGTACGGGGCCTCGGGGGCGATGGGTCCGTCCGCGCCCCAGACCCGGCCCTCGCTCAGCATGGCGTCGACCTGTCCGGGCTCCACCGCGGACGACAGCCGGTCGACCAGGTGGTCCCGGACGGTCCTCCAGGCGCCGTCGACGGGCAGCCTGAGACGGACCGGGTCTATCCCGTGTCGCTGGGGCAGGGGGGAGGGCGGCACCGCGCGTCTGTTCCTCATCGCGGGGCCCAAGCCTAGAGGCCCGCGCCTCGCTTCCGGACGGCTCCCCGTTCCGGACGGCCTAGGATCGGAGCTGCTCGCACACGCCTTGGAGGTGCCGGTGTCTTCCGAGACCCCTCGTGTCCTGACCGATCTCGACGACCTGATCGCCGGGGCGTCTCCGGAGCAGGGCGGCGCCCTGTGGCGGTTGGCCGAGTCGGGTCGGCAGCTCGACGCCAACCTGGTGCGTCTTCCACCGGGGGCGTCGGTCGGCGAGCACGTCGAGAACGACCTGGACGTCCTGCTGCTCGTGGTCGACGGCGGCGGTGAGATCGAGGACGGGGCGGGTGGCCGGCGGACGCTCGCGCCCAAGGCGGTGCTGTGGCTGCCGCGCACCTCGCGGCGGTCGCTGCGGGCGGGCCCGGAGGGGCTGGTCTACCTGACCGTCCACCGGCGACGGCCGGGCATGACCATCCGCGGTCTCGCGTCCGCCGGGCGCGAGGAGCCCGGCGGGGGCGGTGGGGGCGGGGCGGAGCCCGAGGGCGGCGAGGCGCCGTGCCTGCTGGATCGGGTCTGCCCGGGGTGCGGCCGGTTGAACGAGCGGGCGGGCGCCGTCCGCTGCGAGCGGTGCGGCGAACCGCTGCCGGCCGACTCGGGCGTCTGACGGCCCGGGGATCCGACCGTCCCGCCGTCCGGCCGCGCGGGGTCGACTCCGGTCGCCGTCAGCCGCGTCCGCAGCCATAGAGGAGCAGCACCAGGACGGCCGTGCCGATCAGGCTGAACAGCAGCGAGCCGAGGCATCCGGCCCGGTTGGAGAAGAAGACGAACACGGTCACCGTCTCGTGGATCGTCGTGCGGACGCTCCGGCCCGCGCCGGCGCGCCGGGACGGTGTCCCTCACCGCCCCGACTCACGCGTGCCCCGAACTGCCGGAGAAAAGCATCCGGGCGAGGTCGTCGTCCAGGGCGGGGCGGATCTTCGCCGAGCACGTCCCGCCGGTGGCCTCGTCGACGACCTCGATCACGCACCTGGCCTCGTGAATGGCCTTGGGGCGGTCGGCGGAGGCGCGGCGCGCGACGCGGTCGAAGAACTCCCGGGTGCTCATCCGCGTACCGGAGTCCGGTTCGTCCGGCGCGTGCGCCACCCTGCGCAGATGCTCGCCCACCTCCCGTGGGAGCTGGGCGGCCAGTTTCTCCGCCACCGTCGCCGGGACGCGTTCCGCGAGGGTCTCCAGACTGGCGCGGGTGGCCGTCTCGGCGGCGCCGGGGTCGCTCAACCGGGCGCGGGCCTGGACCTGTCCGAGGAAGGTGTCGTACCGCATGGCTCCTCGTCCCTTCTGCGGTCCCCCCTCCGATCCCCCCTTCGCTGACCAGGGCCCGGTACCCGGGGCCGGGGGGCGGAAACCCGCCGGACACGGGCGACGGCCGGCGGGCCGATCGGCTCCGGGGGCGACCGTCCGGCCCCGGCGGAGGAGACACCGGGGCCGGACGGGGAACCGGTTCGACGGCGTGCCCTCATCACGCCGCCGAACCGGGTGCTCCCGACCGGGACTCCAGGCGCGGTGAGTCCCCGGTCGGGCAGTCGTCGGGTCAGGGACCGGCCGGCGGGCCGACCGGGGTGCCGGCGGAGTCGGCGGCGGTCCTGCCCGGGCCTCCTCTTCCGCGTCCGCGCACGTGTACCGGCTCCTGACGTGAGCGACCTGGCGGGGGCGCTCCCAAGGCCGGCCCGACAGCCGATTGGGAGCGCTCCCAGGTTCACTTCCCGACCTTCCCCCGGTTGATGCCGCGCGTCAAGCCCCCTCGATCCGGTTTTCCGTGCGCCCGCCCTCACCGCCCCGCCTGCTTCCGTCCTCTCGTTGCGGGGGCGAAGGGCGGGAACCTCCTCGCCGGAGACCGCCGGGCCTCCACGCTCACCCGCCCCACGGCGTCCCTCCTCTAGAGTCGGGGGTATGGCTGGAGACGAGGGGAGCGTGCGGATCGACAGTTGGATCTGGTCCGTCCGACTCACCAAGACACGTTCGATCGCCGCTGCCGCCTGTCGCGGCGGCCATGTCCGCATCAACGGAGAGCGCGCGAAGCCGGCCCAGCCGGTGCGCCCCGGCGACGAGGTCCGCCTGCGCCATCTCGGCCGGGAGAGGATCGTCGTCGTCAAGCGCCTGGTGCGCAAGCGGGTCGGCGCGGCGGTCGCGGCCGAGTGCTTCGTCGACAACAGCCCACCCCCGCCGCCGCGCGAGTACGTGGCCCCGGTCGCCCGGCGTGAGCGCGGCGCGGGCCGACCGACCAAGCGGGAGCGCCGCGAGATCGAGCGCCTGCGCGGGCGCTGACACGTGCGAGGCGGCCGGCGCACGGCCGGCCGTGTGCCGCGGACCCGTTTCCCGGCGGCCCGCGCCGGCCGCCTCGCGCGCCCGACCGCCCACGCGCCCCGCCCCCGTCAAACGAGCCTCCGGGCGACATGGATTCACGGTCGGGAAGAGCCGAGCGCCACCGGAACCCGTCCCGCCGATTCCACCGCGCCGCCTCCGGGGCACTCCGGAAGCTTCGCTGTTCCGATCACCGGGAGACGACCGAGAACGGCCGCCCGGAGTGATCACGTCCGACGGGTTTCCGCCGTCCGATCACGACTGTCGCACGTTGTCCGACTCCCGGGCATGTGCCGGACCATCACATTTACCCACCCCGTGATGACCCTCGGAACACGCTCTCTGACAGGGCATCAGGGGTGCGCGGCGCATCTCCCTCGTGTTTTCTTTCAACAAACCATATGACTAATATCGCCACCATCCTTCACGCCGCCCTCACCAGCGGCGACCCACCACCGTGATCCACTGCTGGGGAGAGATGGCACTGCGCATACGTGTGCCCGGACGACGACAGGAGCGGGACGCGGGTCGTCCGTCCAGAATCGGCTCGTTCCGAGCGGCTCTGCTCGTCCTGGCCGTCATTCCCAGCCTCGCCCTGGTCACCCTCTGGGCGGTCAGCACTCTGGAACTCGGACGCGATTGGCAGGCCCAGCGGGACGAGAAGGCGCTGGCGGCCCAGGCCGGCATCCCGGCGAACATGCTCTACTTCAACCTTCAGGAGGAGCGGCGGCTCAGCGCGAAGGTGTTGGCCTCCCCCGACGCCGCCTCCCGCGCCGCCCTGCGGGAGCAGCGTTCCCGCACCGACGAGGCCCTGGACTCCTTCCTGTCGCTCTCCGACATCGATGCCGCCGACGCGCCCGAGGATCTGCGGGGGGCCGTCGCCCTCGCGCGCGGCGACATGCGCAGGATCGACGACATCCGCCGGGCCGTGGACGGCGGAACCGCCACCCAGACCCAGGCCTTCCGCTACTTCACCGAACTGATCGCCGTCGACCTGCGGCTCTTCGAGACGCTGAGCCGCTCGGAGAACAGCGAGGTGACGGCCCGGGCCAGGGTCCTGATCGACCTGTTCTGGGCCAAGGAGATGCTCTCCCGCGAGGACGCCGTACTCGCCCGCGGCTGGACCACGCACCGGCTCACCGAGGGCGAGCACAACGCCCTCGCCAAGTGGATCGGCGCCCAGCACGTCATGCTGGAGAGCAGGATCGAGCCCCACCTCCCGCCCGAGGACCTGGCGCTCTACCGCCAAATGATCACCAGCGGCGCCTGGGAGACCAAGGAGGACGTGGAGCGGGCCCTGCTGGGCGCCCACTCCCACGACGGCGGCACCGACGTCCCCCTCCCCCGGGTGGAAAGGGAGTGGCGGCAGTCCGTCGACGACCTCAACCCGCGGCTCCAGCAGCTCATCACCAACCGCACCATCGACGTCAACCGGGTCGGCCAGGCCACGATCGACGCCATGCTGGTCCGTCTGATCGCCCTCGGCGCCATCGGTCTCGGCGCGGTCCTGCTGGTCGTCGCGCTCAACGTGTGGATCACCACCGTCCTGCGGCGACGGATCTCCGCCCTGCGCCAGGACGCGCGGGAGTTGGAGACCAAGCTGCCCGAGGTCGTCGAACGGCTGCGCCGCGGCGAGAGCGTCGACCCCGACGTCGAGGTGCGCGAGGCCGCCCACGGCAGGGACGAGCTGGGCCGGCTCGGACAGGCCCTCAACCTCGCGCGCCGCAGCGCCGTCGAGACCGCCGTGCGGGAGGTGGAGCAGCACCGGGGCTTCGAGCGCCTGCTCCAGCGCATCGCCCGCCGCACCCAGCTCCTCATCGGCCTCCAGATGAAGAAGCTCGACGAGATGGAGCGCCGCCACGAGGACCCGGAGGTGCTGGAGGGCCTGTTCGACCTCGACCACCTGACGGCCCGTCTGCGCCGCTACGAGGAGAACCTCGTCATCCTCGCCGGCGGTCAGCCGCAGCGCCGCTGGCGCAAGCCCGTCAAGATGCTGGACGTGCTGCGCGCCGCGCTGGGCGAGGTGCAGGACTACCGCCGCATCCAGATCGAGGTCCAGGGGCAACCCTGGCTGACCGGCCGCGCCGTGGGCCCGGTGGTGCACGTGCTGGCCGAGCTGATGGAGAACGCCGCCGCGTTCTCCAAGCCGCCCACCCCCGTCGAGGTGCGGGCCGGGATGGTCGGGCAGAGCCTGGTCGTGGAGGTCGAGGACCGCGGTCTGGGCATGGAGCCCGAGATGTACGAGCACCTCAACCGGTTCGTCGCCGAACCGCCCCGGATGGACATGCTCTCCCGCGCCGACGACGCCCGCCTGGGCATGTACGTGGTCGCGCGGCTCGCCTCCGGACTGGGCCTGGGCGTGGAGTTCCGGCCGTCCGTGCTCGGCGGCACCCGGGTGATCGTGCACATCCCCGCGGAGCTGGTCGCGGACGCCCCCGACCCCGCCCCGTCCCGGAAGGAGGCCGGCGAGCGCCGCGGCGGCGGGCCCCGACGGCGCGAGAGCCACCGGGCCGACGGGAACGACGGCGGGGGCGACGGCGGAAGCGACGGGATCCCCTCGGCGCTGCCCACCCGGTCCCGCGGCCGGGCCATGTCCTCGATCGTTCCGGCGCCCGTCGGCCCGTCCGCCGGATCGGCCCCCGCCGAGCACGGCGGCACGGGTTCACCCGACGGCCCCGGCGGCGCCGAGGAGACGGCACGCCGCCACCCCGACGGCGCGGACACGTCCACACCGCTGCCCAGACGGGTTCGCCAGGCCAGTCTCGCCCCCGAGCTGAGGAAGCCCGCCCGGCGGTCCGGAGCCGGGGCCTCCGACGAGGACACGCTCACACTCCGCCCCGAGCCCCGGCGGTCCGGCGCCACCATCGGCGCCTTCCAGCGGCAGTCCCGTCTCGCCCGGCAGCGGCAGACCGCCTCCGACCCCACCTCCACCACCGGCGGCAGCACGCCGGACCACAGCCGACCCTCTACGGAAGACCGCACATGACACAGCGAACCACCGCCACCAATCAGGACCTGGACTGGCTGCTGGACGGTCTGGTCGAACAGGTGCCGGGCACCCGGCACGCCATCGTCCTGTCCGACGACGGACTGGTCGTCAGCAAGTCCGGGAACATCGAGCGCACCGACGCCGAGCGGCTGGCGGCCATCGCCACCGGCCAGCAGAGCCTCGCCCGAGGGATCGACGAGCTGTTCGACGGCGGTCCGGTGCAGCAGGTCATCGTGGAGCTGGCCGATCTGTGGCTGTTCGTCACGGCCGCGGGCAAGGGCACCCACCTGGCCGTCGTGGCGTCCCAGGACGTGGACGCCGAGGTGATGGCCGTCGCCATGCACACCCTCGTCCAGCAGGTCGGCCAGAAGTTGGGCACCGAGCCCAGGACCGGCGTCTCCGCCGCGAGCGGGGGTGGACGTGGGTGAGCCACTGGACGGACCGTCTGGAGTCCGATGACGCCGAGGACTCGCTGGTCCGGCCGTACACCATCACCCGCGGCCGTACCGCTCCCCAGCGCGACGACCTCACCCTGATCACGGTGGTGACGGCGGTCGAGTCCGGGGACGGTCGGGCCGCCGCACGGCGGCTGGAGCCGGAGCACCGGGCCATTCTGGAACAGTGTCGCGAGCCGGTCGCCGTGGCGGAGATCGCCGCGGAGCTGGACCTGCCCGTGTCGGTGACGAAGATCCTGATCGGCGACCTGGCGTCGCTGGGCAAGGTGACGATCCGTCCGCCGCTGGCGGCCGAACGAAGTGGGGGACTGAACATGGACATTCTGCAGGCGGTGAGGGATGGGCTCCAGAGACTCTGACGGCACGACGGGCCCGGCGGCCGTCAAGATCCTGATCGCCGGTGGCTTCGGCGTGGGAAAGACCACCATGGTGGGCGCGGTCAGCGAGGTGGACCCGCTGCGCACCGAGGAGTACCTGACCGAGGCCAGCGTGGGGGTCGACGACACCGGTGGACTCGCGTCGAAGGCCACCACCACCGTGGCCCTCGACTTCGGCCGCATCACCATCAACCCCGAGCTGGTGGTGTACCTCTTCGGCACACCGGGCCAGGAACGCTTCTGGTTCATGTGGAACGACCTGGTCAACGGGGCCCTGGGGGCGGTCGTCCTGGTGGACACCCGGCGGTTGGAGGTCAGCTTCGCCTCCATCGACTTCTTCGAGAGCCGGGGCATCCCCTTCGTGGTGGGTGTCAACTGCTTCCACGGCCGTTGCGAGCGGACCACGGAGGAGGTCCGCGACGCCCTCGACCTGGACCCGGAGGTCCCCCTGCTGATGGGGGACGTCCGGAAGCAGGAGGTCGGCCGGAACCTGCTGCTCGCCCTGATCGACCTCCTGATGGCGCGGACCGCGCCGGTCGGGGCCTCCTCCTCGACCTGACGCCACGCGCCGTCGCGCTCCGCTCCCCGCTCTCCCCGGCCCCTTCGGACACGTCCTCGGGAAGCCCTCGGGACGTTCTCGGAAAACCCTCGCAAAACCCCTGAAAGCCCCGGAAAGCCCCAGAAAGCCCCGGAAAGGAAGTCATGTCCTCGGCCCGTACCGTCCTCATCGTCGGAGGCGGCACCTCCGGAAACTCGCTCGCCGTCCTGCTGCGCCGCGCCGGCCTCGACGTCGACCTCGTCGAGGTCTCCTCCGACTGGAACGTCCACGGCTCCGGGATCACCCTCCAGGGCAACGCCCTGCGGGTGCTGCGCGAGGTGGGCGTGTGGGAGCGGATACGGGAGAAGGGCTTCGGCTTCGACTCCCTGGGGATCATCGCTCCGGACGGCACGGTGCTGCACGTCAGCGAGGACCTCCGCACCGGTGGCGACGACCTGCCCGCCACCCTGGGCATGCGGCGCTCCGAACTCCAGCGCGTCCTCGTCGACGCGGTGCGCGCCTCCGGCGCCCGCGTCCGGCTGGGGTGCGCCGTCGAGTCGTTGGAGCAGGACGGGGACGGGGTCGACGTCCGCTTCGACGACGGCACCTCGGGCCGCTACGCCCTGGTGGTGGCCGCCGACGGCCTGAACTCCGCCACCCGCGCGGCGATCGGCGTCACCGACCGTCCCGAGCCCACCGGCATGGGGATCTGGCGCGTGGCCGCCCCGCGTCCGGCGGGTGTGGAGCGCACCGACCTGGCCTACGGCGGCCCGGCCTACATCGCCGGGTACTGCCCCACCGGCCAGGACACCCTCTACGCCTACCTCGTCGAACCGGCCCGTGACCGGGCCGACCTCTCCCCGGAGTCCCACGCCGAGGAGATGCGCCGCCTGGCGGCGGGGTACGGCGGTCACTGGAAGGAGATCCACGACTCCATCACGGACTCCTCCCAGGTCAACTACACCTGGTTCCACCGGCTCCTGGTCGAGGGACCCTGGCACCGCGGCCGAGTCGTCCTCGTCGGCGACGCCGCCCACGCCTGCCCGCCCACCCTCGCCCAGGGCGCGGCGATGTCCCTGGAGGACGCGCTCGTCCTCGCCGAGCTGCTCACCACCCACGACACCTGGGACGACGCGCTGCTGACCGGCTACCGGGAGCGTCGCATGCCGCGCGTGCGCATGGTCGTGGAGAACTCCGTGCAACTCGGCGCCTGGCTGATGGAGGGGGCCCGCGACGCGGACGCGCCGGGGCTGATCGGCCGCACCATGGCCGCGCTCGCCGAGCGTCCCTGAGAACCGTTCGCTCCCGGTGGGTGCCAAGGGCCGGGAACGACGTCTTGGCATCCTCCAATTTCCGTTTATCGTTCCGCCATGTTCGATTCGCGGCACATACGGACCTTCCACGAGGTGGTCCGTACCGGTTCGTACTCGGCGGCGGCACGGAACCTGGGCTACACGCAACCGGCGATCACCCAGCAGATGAAGGCGCTGGAACGGTCGGTGGGAACGCCGCTGTTCCTGCGGGTCGGGCGGCGGATGCGGCTCACCGAGGCGGGCGAGGCGCTGTCCCGGCACACCACCGTGATCCTGGACAGCATGGCCGCCGCCCGTCTGCAGATGACGGCCCTCACCGGGCTGCGCGCGGGGCGGGTGCGGGTGTGCGCGTTCCCCAGCGCCGGGGCCACTCTGGTGCCGGAGGCACTGGCGCGCCTGGCCGCCGACCACCCCGGGGTACGGGTCGAGCTGCAGGAGAGCGAGCCCCCCGAGTCGCTGGACCGCGTGGCGCGCGGCGAGTGCGACATCGCGCTCGCCTTCACCTATCCCGGCCTGCGCGAGCAGGTGCCCGAGGAACTGGTGGAGATTCCGTTGCTGGAGGACCAGCTCACCGTCCTGATGCCGGCCGGCCACCCCATGGCGCGGCGGCGGGCGGTCCGCCTCGCGGATCTGGCGGACGAGCGCTGGATCGCCGGCTGTCTGCGCTGCCGCACCAACTTCCTCCATGAGTGCGCGGAGCTGGGCTTCGCCCCGGACATCGTCTTCACCACCGACGACAACCTCGTGGTGCAGAGCCTGGTCGCCGAAGGTCTCGGCATCGCCATGATGCCGGGGCTGGTGCTGTCCTTCCTGGTGCATCGGAAGGTGGTCGGGCGGGCCCTGGAGCCGGCGGCGCGGCGGCAGGTGTCCGCGTACGCGCTCCGCGAGCACCTGCGGATACCGGCCACCGCGCTGGTGTTGGAGGAGCTGAAGGCGGTGGCCGCCAACCGGGTCGGGTGCTGAGGCGGTTCACCGTACGGCCGCTCTCCCCACACCGTTCCATAAGCAGGATTTGGGGTCCTGCGAAGAAACCCTCGTTGGACGTGATGGGCCGGTCGCGTCAGGCTGCGACCATGGTTGCCACGACTCCTTTCCCCACTGCCCGGCCCCGGACGACCGACCGTCTCGTCCGCCTCGTCGAGGACGTCCGGGAAGTCGTGGGACGGGGCCTGCCCCCGGATCTCACCGCGTTCCTGGTCGGTGAGCGGCTGGCCCCCCATCTGGGCGCCGCGGACCTGCTCCTCGACGAACACCGCGAGGGAGACCCGCGACGCTACCGACAGCACCTGCTGCACGCCGAGGCCGACGGCGGCTTCTCGATCGTCGCCCTGGTCTGGCTGCCGGGGCAGAGCACCTCCGTGCACGACCACGTCTCCTGGTGCGTCACCGGCGTCCACCAGGGCGAGGAACACGAGCGCCGCTACCGGCTGCTGCCCGCCTCGGGACCGGACGGACGGGCCCGGTTGGTCGCCGGCGAGGACGTGGTGAACCCGTGCGGTTCGGTGTCCGGCTTCGCACCCCCCGGGGACATCCACCGCGTGTGGAACGGCGGTTCGGGCAAGGCCGTCTCCCTCCACGTCTACGGGGCCGACGTCTCCCGGCTGGGCACCAGCGTCCGCCGCGTCTACGACCTGCCGGCCGATCGCTGATGGCGCTGCTCGGAGAACGCCCGAAGCGCCGCACCGGGCACCGGGCCCCCGCCGCCTCCGCGCGACGGACGGCTCCCGCCGCGCTGCCCGGTCTCGCCCTCGCCGCCTGCGGCACCGCCGTGGCCTGGGCGGTGCACCGGCTGTCGCCGGGCGTTCCGATGCTGACGGCGGCTGTCGTGTCGGGCGTCGTCGCCGCGCACCTGCCCCGGCTGGGACGCTTCGTGGCGGGCGCGGGACGTCCGGGCCTGAGCCTGGCCGGGAAGCGGCTGATGCGGCTCGGGGTGGTCCTGCTCGGCCTGGAGTTGGGACTGGGCGACGTGTTGGGGCTGGGCTGGGCGACCGTCGGCCTGGTCCTGGTGGTGGTGGCGGCGACCTTCTGCGGCACGCTGTGGCTGGGACGCCGACTCGGGCTTCCCGGCGACCAGCCGTTGCTGGTCGCCGCGGGCTACTCGATCTGCGGGGCCTCCGCGATCGGCGCGGTCGGGGAGGCACGCGGAAGCCACGAGCGGGACACCGCCGCCTCCGTCGCACTGGTGACCCTGTGCGGCACCTTGGCCATCGCCGTCCTGCCGCTGCTGCACCATCCGCTCGGCCTGGACGCCTCCGGGTTCGGACGCTGGGTCGGAGCCGGGGTGCACGACGTGGGTCAGGTGGTGGCGACCGCGCAGACCGCGGGGCCGGTGGCGCTGCGCGAGGCGATCGTGGTGAAGCTGATGCGGGTGCTGTTGCTGGCGCCTCTGGTCGCCGCGGTGGCCGTGGCGGCGGTACGGCGGGGGCGGCGGACCGACCGCGCGGGGGCGGGGTCCGCCGGGCGGCGCCCGCCGCTGGTCCCGCTGTTCGTGGCCGGGTTCCTGCTGGCGGTCGCCGTGCGCACCGCGGACCTGCTCCCGCCGGGCGCGCTCGGTGCCGCCTCGACGGTCCGGGAGATCGTCCTGGCCGCCGCCCTCGTCGGCTTGGGCAGCGCCGTCCACCTCCCTTCCCTCGCCCGGTCGGGCGCCCGGCTGGCCCTGCTCGGGGCGGGTGCGTGGGTGGTCGTCGCCGGGGTGTCCTACGTCGGGGTGCTCCTGACCTCCTGAAGGACGGCCCTTCGGGGCCGTCCCGGCACACCGGCCCCACGGGGCCGTCTCCGTCTCCTCCCGCTCATAAAGCCGCGTTCGTCGGGCAGGCGGGCAGTAGCGGGCGTATATGGAAGGAGCACTCGATATGGCCCATATCGATCCGAACCCCCCGAATCCGATCAGCGACGCCTGGAACACCGTGGCCAGCTACTCCGCCTACCCGGAGGCCCAGGCCGCGGTCGACCGGCTCTCCGACGAGAAGTTCCCCGTCGAGCACATCGACATCGTCGGCTCCGACCTGCGTCTGGTCGAGCGTGTCACCGGGCGGATGACCAAGGGCCGTGCCGCCGGTCTCGGCGCGGCCAGCGGCGCCTGGTTCGGTCTGTTCATCGGCCTGCTGGTGGGACTGTTCACCACCGGCCCCGCCTGGCTCGGGCTGATCCTCGGCGGTGTCCTCATCGGTGCGCTGTGGGGGGCGATCTTCGGTTTCGTCGGTCACGCGGCGACCGGAGGACGCCGCGACTTCTCCTCCACCCAGAGTCTGGCCGCCGCCCGCTACGACGTCATCGTGCGCGGCGGACTCGCCGATCAGGCCCGGGCCATTCTCCAGCGCGAGGGCCTGACCGGAACCGCGTAGCACAGGAGGTCACACCCCACCGCCACTTCCCGCCGACCTCCGAACCGGGTTCGGGCCGGTCACCGCCGGTCGGGGGCCCAAGAGGGGCTCCTGCCGCCGAGGCCGACGGCGCGGTCCAGGAGCGGCGCGTCGGGCGGGACCTCCACGACGGGGCCGAACGCCCCCGCCCGGTCGGCCTCGTCGGTCGCCTGCGACAGGAAATCGATCGACGTCCTCAGCGTGGCCTCGTCGCAGGTGTACTCCTGGCCCGTGGCGCGGGCCAGGTCCCAGCCGTGGAGGACCAGTTCGTTCAGGGCCACCCGGCCCGCCACCACGGCCGGCAGGGTGACGCCACCGGCCTGGGTGGCACCCTCCCAGGCCGCCGGATCGCGCCAGGCCGCCGCGAGTTCGTCCAACAGGCGCGGAAGGCGTGTGCGCCAGTCGGCGGGCAGCAGCGCCGCGGAGGGCCGGGAGGAGCCGGGATCGATCCGCGTCGTCGGCCCCAGGTCCTTCCTGGCGGCGTCCCGAAAAGCGACGCTCAGGCCCAGGACGTGGTGGAGCAGATCGCCCACGGAGACACCCTCGCACGGGGTCGGGTCCGGAAGTTGCTCGTCGGTGATGTTCCCCGCCACCAGGGCCATTCGACGGGCCGGTGGTGCGAGATCGGGTGTGGTGGTCATCTCGTGGCTCCCTGTCGTCGCCTCGCCGCCTCACCGCCTCGTCGCGGTGCGCGTCCGTCGTGCCCGCGGCCGGTGACACGCCGGACATACACCCGTGGAGACCGGGCAGACGTCCGAAAGTCATCGCCACCGCCATGTCAACGTGACCGTGTTCATGGCAATCGGGACAGCCCGCCTGTACCGAGGAGCCGCGCGCCGTACCGTTCCTCCCCCCGGGGCGCCCCGGGGGGAGGAACGGTTGGATGAACGGCACATGAAACGATCACGGCGCGGCGCACCGCGCCGTCGAGGACACGGTCCGTGAGAGAACGGGCACGAGAGGAAGGAACTTCACCGTGACGACCACCGCCACTCGCTCCGACCACCCGCCGATCTACGGCAGTCTGATCGAGGAACGCGGCGACGTCCTCGCGGAGACGCGCGAGGTGGCCGAGCGGATACAGCGCGAGACCAGGGAGGCGCTGGACTGGAGAGGGCTGGGCACCTCGCAGTTCCAGCCGGAGTGATCTCCGGGCCGCGGCGGACCGCGGCCGGGCGGGTCAGGCGGTGGCCGGGAGCGGAACCAGGAAGAACTCCCGGCCGTCCCGCCCGACCACCCGTACCGGGTGCGACGGCAGCGAGTCGAAGACGGCCGCCGCCACGGCCTCCGGGGCGTCGTCGGCGGTGAGCGGCGGACGCAGGGCGGCGCGGATCGCCTCACGGGACGTCTCGGAGGGGACGCCCCGGCCGGCGAGCGCGGCGCACTCGTCGATCTGCGCGTCGCTCAACTCGGGCCCGTACCCCTTCCGGCGTGCCTCGGCGGCCACCACGGTGGCCAGCGCGGCGCGGTTGTGGTCGCGGCAGACGTCTCCGGGTGTTCCCTTGGGCTGGAAGTGGCGGGCGGTTCCTATCGAGGTCAACAGCGCCTCCATGGGGATCCGTGCGGGAGCGGCAGCGGGTGCCTCGGGACGGAGGACGGCGGGGACACGGAAGCGTGCGATCCCGCCCCTCCGCGGCACCGTGGGCCCGCGACCTGGACTGATACCAGGCTATCCGAGGGCACTGACAGTCCACTGGGGACGATCCGCCGGCCGCGGGAGGGGCCGCGATCGGCCCGGGGAGACCCGGGGAGACCCGGAGAGAGGGAAGGGCCCCGGCCGAGACGGGGGAGAACTCGACCGGGGCCGGGCAGAGGGTGCGGCAACGCGGTGTCGGGGAACACCGCGGAGGGTCGGCGCCGCGATCGCGCTCCGCGGGCCGGGGGAAGAGCCCGGGGCATGGGCCCGACCAGGGCACCCGCCGCTTCTTCAACATTAAACCACCCCGTGATCGTCCATCACCCGGCGGGTCGTCCCACCCGGCGGGTCGTTCCGCCCTCCAGAACTTTCCGGGGTGGCGGAACGGCTGCTGGGTAGCCGAGCACCATGAGGACAAACCGCCCCATACATCCCGTACTCCGAGGACGGCGGGCGGGCCTGCTGTGGGCTGTCCTGCTCGCCGTCGCCGCCGTGTTCGTCGGCCCGGCGGGCAACGCCCGGGCGGCCACCGACCTCGACAAGGTCGCCGCCGCCCTGCGGGACGACCCCGTCTACGTCGATCCCGCCGCGTCGGACAAGCTCTCCGACGCCGAGGCCTCTCGCCTCACCGAGCAGATCCGCGACGGCGATGTGCCGATCTACATCGCCGTCCTGCCCGACGACCCCGCCTACGGCGGTGACGCCGTCTTCGACCGGCTGCGCTCCGAGGTGGGCCGCCCCGGCGTGTACGCCGTCGCGCTGGGTTCACGCTTCGGCGCGGCCTCCGACTCCTCGGTCCTGAGCGGCTCGACGGCCTCCGCGCTCGCCGAGCAGAACCTCCGCGAGCACTCCGACCAGCCCGACGCCATCCTCAGCGGCTTCATCACGGACGTGCAGTCGACCGCACGCGGCGGCGACGGCCGTGGCGGCTACGACCAAGGCCAGGGCAGCGGATCGGGAGTCGGCGTGATGGTGGGCTTCCTGGTCGTCCTGGCCCTCTTCGCGTTCGGCGGTCTGTTCCTGGTGCGGCGCTCGCGCAAGCGCCAGCAGGAGGAGGAGCGGGCCGAACTGGAGCAGGTGCGGTCGGCGGTCCAGGAGGACATCACCGCCTACGGCGAGGCCCTGGACCGGCTCGACTTCTCCCCCTCCGCCCCCGGTGTCACCCCGGAGATGCTCGACGACTACCGCAGGGCCCTGGACGCCTACGAGAAGGCCAAGGACGCCTCCGCGGCGGCCCGGCGCCCCCAGGACGTCCGGGCGGTGACCGAGGCGTTGGAGGAGGGCAGGTTCGCCCTGGCCGTGCTGGACGCCCGACGTGAGGGGCGGGAGCTGCCCGAGCGGCGTCCGCCGTGCTTCTTCGATCCCCGGCACGGACCCTCGGTGCGGGACGTGGAGTGGGCTCCCCCGGGCGGCTCCCCCCGTGAGGTGCCGGTCTGCGCGGCCGACGCCACCCGGATCGAGGACGGTCTGGACCCGGCCGTGCGGACCGTGCCCACGGCGACCGGCGAGCGGGTGCCGTACTGGGACGCGGGCCCGGCCTACGGCCCCTGGATGGGCGGCTACTTCGGCGGCTACGGCTCGATGCTGCTGCCGGGGCTGCTGTTCGGCACGGTGCTGGGCAGCAGCCTGGGCGGTTGGGGCTATGGCTACGGCCCCGGCTGGGGCTACGGCGACGGCTACTCCGGCGGCGACTTCGGCGGTGGCTTCGGAGGCGGCGACTTCGGCGGCGGTTTCGGCGGTGGCGACTTCGGGGGCGGCGGCGACTTCTGAGCCGCCCGGCGCACCGGAAGGAGCAAGGAGGCTCGGGAGGTGGGGGAGCCCGGCACCCCCGGTGCCGGGCTCCCCCACCTCCTCCTTTCATACGAGCTTCCTCCGAGGCGAGGCCCCGGAACTCCCCGGTCACCGCGCGTCCACGGGCCGTCGCCCCGTCCGGGTCCATCCGAGCGCGGGCTCCCCGGCGGCGAGTTCGCTCGGCGCGTCCGGCAGGACGACCTCGCGCGTGCGGCGCCACCGGCCGTCCCGAACGGCGTCGCACCTGGTGCTCCTGGTCCGTTCCCGGGCCCGCCCCGGTTTCCCGTCCCGGCCTCCCGCTCAGGCCGTGCGGCGCCGGAAGAGCACCGCGGACGCCGCGACCGAGACCACCAGCAGACCTCCGCACCAGATCAGGGCGAGCCAGGGGGCGCTCCCCACGGGTTCGTCCAGCAACAGGCCGCGCAGCGCCTCGATGACGTGGGTGACCGGCTGGTTCTCCGCGAACCCGTGCATCCAGCCCGGCATGGTGTCCACGGGGACGAAGGCGCTGCTCGGATAGGGCAGGAACAGCACGAAGAAGGTGAAGCCGCTCGCGGCCTCGGGCGACTCGGCGAGCAGGCCGATCGCCGCGGACAGCCAGGAGAAGGCCACGACGTAGGCGGCCAGGACGCCCACCGCCGCCGCCCAGCCCGCCGGCGACGCGTCCGGCCGGAAGCCGATGAGGAAGGCGACGGCGAACACCGCGGCGGTGGCGACGGCGTTGCGCGCGACACTGGCGACCACGTGGCCGGCGAGGACGGAGGTGCCGCCGACGTCCAGGGAGCGGAAGCGGTCGACGACGCCCTCGGCCATGTCGCCGCTGACGCCGACGGCCGTCGTGGCGGCCCCGTATCCGGCGCACAGCACCAGCACCCCGGGGACGACGTAGGTGACGTACGCGGTGCCGGTGTCGATCGCTCCCCCGAAGAGGTAGACGAACACCAACATCAGCAGCACGGGGAGGATCAGCGAGGTCAGCAGCGCGTCGAGGTTGCGCGCGGAGAGCCTCGTGCAGCGGGCGGCCATGGTCAGGGCGTTGGCCAGGCCCCGGGTCAGGGCTCCGGGCGCGGCGGCGCGGGGCGCGGTGGTGTCAGACACGGGTGGTCTCCTCACGGGCGGTCGCGGCGGGGGCGGTGGTCGCGGCGTTCTCGGCGGGTGCGCCGTCGGTGCGCCGGGCGGCGGTGCGGCCGGTGAGCGCCAGGAAGACGTCGTCGAGGGTGGCCTCGTACACGGCGAACCGGTCCACCGTGTCGCGGTCCGGGTCCACCCCGTCCAGCAGCGCCCGCACGTGCGCCGCGCTCCCGTCGGTGGGCACTCCCAGCAGCAGGCGGTCCGGGTCGCGGAGCACCGCGGTGTCCCCGAGCCGCTCCGCGGTCCGCGCGTACGCGGCGGGGTCGACGAGCGTGAGGTCCAGGCGCCGGTCGGCGACCCTCCGCTTGAGGTCGGCGGGGGCGCCCTCGGCGACCACCCGACCGGCGTCGAGGAGGGTGACGCGGTCGGCGAGCCGGTCGGCCTCCTCCAGGTACTGCGTGGTGAGGAAGACCGTCGTCCCGGACCCGGCGAGCGAGGCGACGAGGTCCCACATGGCCTGACGGCTGCGCGGGTCGAGTCCGGTGGTGGGCTCGTCGAGGAAGACCACCTCGGGTCGGCCGACGAGGCTCGCCGCGATGTCCAGGCGGCGGCGCATCCCGCCGGAGTAGGTGTCGACCCTGCGGCGGGCGGCGCCGGTGAGGTCGAACCGTTCCAGCAACTCCGCGGCGCGCTCGCGGGCCTCGCGCCGGGACAGCCCGCTCAGCCGGGCCGTCATTCTCAGGTTCTCCTCGCCGGTCTGCTCCCCGTCGAGCGCCGCGTACTGGCCGGTGAGGCTGATGCGACGGCGGACGGCGCGCCGGTCGCGCACCACGTCGAAGCCCGCCACGCGGACGCGTCCGGCGTCGGCCCGCACCAGGGTGGACAGGATGCGCACGGTCGTGGTCTTGCCCGCGCCGTTGGGACCGAGCAGGGAGAACACGCTGCCACGCGGCACGCTCAGGTCGATTCCGGCCAGGACCCTCACCTGTCCGTAGGACTTCTCCAGGCCGATCGCCTCGACCGCCGGTTCGTCCGCCACGCGGACCACCCCCTCTTCTTTTGCGTATCGGATACACGCTTATGCGTATGCCGTACACGCTACTGCGTAGGCTATACGCATACCTAGGATGGCGGTCAACCCGAACCGGAGATCAGGAGCGGCGAAGACGATGGCGAAGGACAGCGGCACCGGTCTGCCCCCAGGGGTCGAAACCGCCTGGGGCCTGCGCGAACGCCCCGGAAAGGGGCCGCGGCCGGGGCTGAGCGTGGACCGGATCGTCGGCGCCGCCGTCGAACTCGCCAACGCCGAGGGGCTTCAGGCCGTCTCCATGAGCCGGATCGCCGCCGCCCTCGGGGCCTCGACCATGTCCCTGTACCGGTACGTGGCCTCCAAGGAGGAGTTGCTGGTCCTGATGCAGGAGGCCGCCTATGGGCTGCCTCCGGAGGGTCCCGCCCCCGAGGAGGAGGGTTGGCGGGTCGCGCTCGCGCACTGGGCCCGCTCGATGCGGGAGGTGCTGTACCGCAACCTGTGGATGCTGCGCCTGCCCATCACCTCCCCGCCCACCACGCCGCACGCCCTCGCCTGGATGGAGCGCGGCCTGGCCTGTCTGCGGAGCACCGGCCTGGACGCGGGCGAGAAGATCGAGACGATCCTGCTGGTCAACGGCTTCGTCAGGAACGAGGCCACCCTGGCGGCGGACCTCGCCTCGGCGGCCCGCGCCTCGGGCGGCACCGTCCAGGAGGCCATGGCCGCCTACACCCGACTGTTGACCAGGGTGGCCGACCCGGAGCGCTTCCCGGAGATCGACGCGGTCCTGAGATCGGGGGTCATGAGCGAGGAGGGCGCCCCGGACGAGGAGTTCGTCTTCGGCCTCGAACGGCTCCTGGACGGCATCGAGGTACTGGTGGAGGCGCGGAACGGTCGGGACCGCTGACGCGCGGCGGCGCCGGCGGTCCCGACCGTGCGACGACCGGCGGCGTCAGTGCGGTCGGCCCTCCAGCCAGACGGCGGTGTCCGGCGGCAGCGTGCCCCCGGCCGCGCCGGCGTCGCACTCCCCGCTGAACAGCAGGGGCTCGGCGGACGGCGGCAGGGGCAGCGGGACGTCGGAGAGGTTCACCCGGCACTCCAGGGCGCCCTTGCGGAAGGCCAGTTCGCCGTCCCGCGAGGGCAGCCAGGTGAAACTCTCGTCGCCGGTGAAGGAGCGGCGGACCTTCAGCGCCGCCCGGTACAGCTCCAGGAAGGAGCCCGGCCGGCCGGTCTGGGCCTCGACGGAGTACTCGCCCCAGTCCTCCGGCTGCGGCAGCCAACTCCCGCCCGGACCGAATCCGTACGACGGGCCGGACCGCTCCCAGGGCAGCGGGACGCGACAGCCGTCCCGGCCCTTGCGGGTGCGTCCCGTCCGCTCCCACATCGGGTCGCGCAGGGCCTCGCGCGGCAGGTCGGCCACCTCCGGCAGGCCCAACTCCTCGCCCTGGTAGAGGTACGTGGTGCCGGGCAGCGCCAGGGTCAGCAGTGCGGCGGCGCGGGCGCGGCGGCGGCCGAGTTCCCCGTCGGCGACGGGCTCGCGGCCGTCGGCCATCAGCCAGGCGACCGTGTCGGCGCCCTCCGGCAGGGCGTAGCGGCTCGGGTGGCGCACCACGTCGTGGTTGGACAGCACCCAGGTGGGCAGCGCGCCGACCGAGCGGGCGCCGTCCAGGGAGGCGTCGATGATCCGGCGGAAGGCGCCGGCGTCCCAAGGGCACCGCAGATAGGGGAAGTTGAACGCCTGGTGGAGCTCGTCGGGCCGGGTGTACAGCGGCAGCCTGGCCGCGCTGACGCCCGCCTCGGCGACGGCGATGCGGGGCGGGTCGTACTCGTTCAGGACCGTGCGCCAGGCACGGTGGATCTCGTGCACCTCGTCGCGGTCCCAGAAGGGGTGGTCGTGTCCCTCGGGCGGCGCGTTGAGCGGGGCGGAGTCGCTGCCGTGGGTGTCGCGCAGCGGAGGGGCGAGGTCCTTGCGCATCCCGTGTGCCACGTCGACGCGGAAGCCGTCGACGCCCAACTCCAGCCAGAACCGCAGGATGCTCTCGAACTCGGCCAGGACCTCGGGGTTCTCCCAGTTCAGGTCGGGCTGCTCGGCGGCGAAGATGTGCATGTACCACTGGCCGTCCGGCACCCGGGTCCAGGCCGGGCCACCGAACTTGGACTGCCAGTCCGAGGGCGGCTCGCCGCCGTCCGGGCCCCTGCCGTCCCGGAAGACGAACCGGTCGCGGGCGGGCGAGCCGGGCGGGGAGGCCAGCGCCTCGACGAACCAGGGGTGCGCGCTGGAGCAGTGGTTGGGGACGATGTCGACGATGACCTTGAGCCCGAGGGCGTGGGCGCGGTCGAGGAGTTCGCGGAAGTCGTCCAGGGTGCCGTGGCGCGGGTCGACGTCGCGGTAGTCGCTCACGTCGTATCCGCCGTCGGCCCAGGGCGAGCGGTAGAAGGGGGTCAGCCACACGGCGTCCGCGCCCAGCTCGGCGACGTGGCCGAGGCGGTCGGTGATGCCCCGCAGGTCTCCCATTCCGTCCCCGTCGGCGTCGGCGAAGCTGGGCACGTATATCTGGTAGACGACCGATTCCCGCCACCAGTCGGCGCTGCCTCGGGACGTGTTGTGGGTCACGGCTGCCTCTCGGGGGCCGGGGATACGACAAGCCGCATTATTGGTTCGTCCCGCCGTCCACGGTCAAGAAATGCCCGGGATACGAGCGCGCGACATATGCCATGTCCGACATGCCGGATGCCCATGCCGACCCCCCATGCCGGACGCCCATGCCGACGCTGTCGGCCGGCTCCCCTCCCGACCCTCAGCCGTCCAGATACCGCAGGACGGCCGGCACCCCGCGGCTGTACCCGGTGGTCCCGCTCAGGCCGAGCTCGTCGAAGATCGCGTCGATGTGCTTCTCCACCGCGCCGCGCGAGACGTGGAGCCGTGCGGAGAGGGAGGCGTTGGTGTGCCCCTGCGCCATCTCGTCCAACACCTCCCGTTCCCGGGCGGTGAGCCGGGACAGCGGATCCGTGCGGGTGCTGCGGGCGAGCAGCCGCCTGACCACTTCCGGGTCGAGGGCGACCCGCCCCGACACGCTCCAGGGCGTCCAGGAACTCGTCCACCTCCGCCACCCGGTCCTTGAGCAGGTGGCCGACGGCCTCGCTCTCCCCCGTCGGCAGTTCGGCGGCGCACCGCTTTCGGGCCGCCGGGCGGGCTGTCAACACGGAGGCGGCCGTCGTGCGCGGCCACCCCGAGCACCCCCTGGACGGGCAGGAACAGCAGGAAAAGCCCACCCACGTGGGAGAGGACCACGGCGGGAACGGGCCGCCTTCCGGGCCGGGCGAGGGTCACCAGGAGGACCGCTCCCGCGCAGAGCGCGAAGAGCAGGCCGGCCACGGCGGTGACGGTGCCCGCCAGCGCCCCGACCGCCGCCCGGGACCAGCTCCGTGTCGATGTCCGCACAGGGCGTCACGCCGGTCGACGGACGGGGCCGTGCGGACCGCGGTTTTCCGCAGGTTATTCTTGTGATCCCCTTCCACCAGACCGGCTGGAGTGCCTCAGGGCGCCGCCGGGCACTCCTTCCCCAGCATGGTCCGTATGTTTCGATTCGAAGCCGCCGCACAGCAGCCCGCCGATGGCATAACCGGTTGGGCCACCGGTCTGATGGAGTCCCTGGGGGCTCCCGGCGCGGGCCTCGCCATCGCCCTCGAGAACCTCTTCCCGCCCCTGCCCAGCGAAGTGATCCTGCCGCTGGCCGGCTTCACCGCGAGCCGGGGCGACATGAACCTGTACGCCGCCCTGGTGTGGACCACCATCGGTTCGGTCGTCGGAGCGCTCGCCCTGTACTGGGTGGGCGCGCTCCTGGGCCGGGACCGGACTCTGGCGATCGCGGCGAAGCTGCCGCTGGTGAAGGTCGCGGACATCGAGAAGACGGAGGCGTGGTTCGTCCGGCACGGCACCAAGGCGGTCTTCTTCGGACGGATGATCCCGGTCTTCCGCAGCCTGATCTCGGTGCCCGCCGGCGTCGAGCGCATGCCGGTGCCGACCTTCCTGGCCCTCACCACGCTCGGCAGTCTGCTGTGGAACACCATCTTCGTGCTCGCCGGCTACCTGCTCGGGGAGAACTGGCACACCGTCTCGGACTACGTCTCGATGTACTCCAAGGGCGTGCTGGGCGTCGTCGCCCTGGGAGTCGTGGGCTTCGTCCTCACCCGCCTGCTGAAACCCGGCAACGGCACGCGACGGGCCTCTCGCCGCGACCGGAGGAGATGACGGGGCTCACGGCGCGCCGGGGGTGCGGAGGACGGAAGCGGCGGGTGGCGTGCGCGCCGGCGGTCACGGTCTTCCGGGGGCCGTCCCTCCGTGACCGCCCCTCTCAGGTGCGCCCCTCCCGCTCCTGGGCCTGTTCGAGGGCGGGCCGGGTCTCCATCCAGTCGGCCCGCACCACCGAGAACCCGGCGCTCTCGTAGGCGTCGCAGACCTGGTGGTCGTCGTCGACCACCAGGGCGACGGCGCCGTCCCGGGCCAGGCGCCGCAGCAGTTCCGGCTTGGTGACGCGGGCGGGGCGGCGGTCGCCTCCGCCGCGCATCAGCAGCCGTCCCGTCGGCAGACCGTGTCGGGCGAGCCACCGGAGGGTGTCGTGGCGGCAGCGCTCCGGCCGCCCGGTCACATAGGCCACCTCGTACTTCTCCGCGCTCTCCAGCGCCAGGGCCACGCCCTCGGGCAGCGGCGGGTCCCGGGGCGCGGCGGAGAAGAAGGCGTCCCAGTCCCGGCGGCGTCCCTCGATGTGGTGCAGACGGTGACGGACGTCGGCGAGCGTCCCGTCCAGGTCGAACACCGCCATGGGGCGGGGGTCCATCGGCCACCTCCCGGTGAGGCGTCGGTCGGGCATCGGTCGGGCGTCGGTGGGACGTCGGTCGGGCACGGCCTCCGCCCCGTGGTCGCACCCCGCTCACCACACGCGCCCGCGCGTCCCCGCTCCTCCGGCCCGCCTCTCCGGGGAGCCGTGCACCCACCAGCGCAGCGCTCGCGTGGCCAGTTCGGGCGGCACCTCGTGGCCGCCGCCGAACTCCCGGTAGGTGACGGCGTACCCGGCCCGCTCCAGTTCGGGGACGATGCGCCGACTGCACGTGGTGATCGGCAGGACACGGTCGTCCCTGCCGTGACAGACGAAGATCCGGGGACGCCCGTGGTGGACCATCGGCGCCATGAACCCGGGTGAGAAGGCGAGCACCGTGCCGAACAGGTCGCCGTTGGCCAGCCCCAGCGAGAGCGCGTAGGAGGCGCCGTCGGAGAAGCCCGCCACAGCCACTCCGGCCGGGTGGACCGGGAAGCGCCGGAAGACGTCCCGCAGGGCGGCGTCCAGCCGGGCCACGTCCGGTCCGTATCCGCCGCGGATCACGTCCCAGGTCGAGTCGGAGGCCTGGGGGGCGAGCAGCAGCAGCGCGTCGGAGCCGGCCTGTGGGAGGAGCCACTCCAGCGCCCCCTCCGCCGACCCCCCGGCGCCGTGCAGCGCCACCATCAGCCAGTACGGACCACCGGTCCCGGCCTCCTCCGCGCCCGGCGGCGCACGCAGCAGCGCCTGCCCGTCCAGCCGGTAGGTGCCCGCCTCTCCCGCCGCGGTGACGGCGGAGGACGGGCGGGCGGAGAGCCGGCCGTGCCGCTCGTTCTCCTCGACCACCGGGTGGGGGTGGGCGGTCTCGGGCGCCGGATTCCCTTCCGTCCCGGTCATCGCTCTCCTCCTTCCGGGCTCTTCGGCTCCTTCTCGGCTCCTTCCGCACCGTGGGCACGGGCGCCGGGTACTCCGCCGCCGTCCGGCGGCGGAGTACCCGGGTCGGGGCCGCGCATGCCCCCGCCACTCGGGGGTACGCACCCCGCATGGCCGAGACGAACAGGGACAAAACATCCGAAGGAAACCCCGAGCACGAGCCCGAGAACGAGAAGGCCCGGGAGTTCCGCGAGGCCGAACGGCGGCGCGAGCAGGCCCGCCCGTTCGACTACCCCTACGCGGAACGCCGCGCCAACGTACGGGCCAGGCGCCACATCAGCCGTGCGGAGGCGGACGCCGACATGCCGCCCGGCCTCTCGGGCAGCTACGGCACCACCGGCGGCGGGCAGCCCGCGGGACCGGCCCGCACCCGGCCGGGCAGGTCGGTCGTGGGCGAGGACCCGGCGGGCACCGTCGACGAGGACGACCGGAACGACACGGGGAGCGCGCCGGGCGAGAAGGGCGCTTCCTCCGAGCGGCGGGGCCGGGACACCGACCGTTAGCCGGGAAGGGGCGGACCCCGGACGGGACGGCGGCCCGGCCGGACGGCCGCCCCCACAAGCCGGCGTGCCGCGCCGGGAGCGGTGACGTTCCGCGCGTTTCGCCCAGGATTGCCCGGGCACGAGCGCGGCATGGACTCCCCTCGCCGCCCCGTGATCGACCACACCCCCTCCCTGCTCGCGCAGGGGTACGCCTGGCTGCCCGACCGCATGCGGCGTGCCGCGCGCCCCTTCGTCCGCGCCCGGCTGCTGGGCCGGCACGCGCTGGCCCTGCGCGGCCCGGACGCGGTGCGGTTCGTCTACGACGAGCGCCACGTGCGCCGGCACGGTGCTCTCCCCGAGCCGGTGAAGAGCACCCTGTTCGGGCACGGCGCGGTGCACACCCTCGACGGACAGGCGCACCGGGTGCGCAAGGCGATGTTCCTGTCCCTGCTCACCGATCCCGACCGTGTCGCCGAGTTGACCGATCGCACCGTCGAGGCGTGGGACGAGGCGGTGGAGCGGTGGACGGGGCAACCACGCGTGGTGCTGTTCGACGAGGCCGGCCGGGTGCTCGCCCGAGGCGTCTGCCGGTGGGCCGGGGTGCCGCTCGAGGACGTCGAGGTGGGGCCGGTGGCCCGTGACCTGGTGGCCATGGTCGACGGTTTCGCCGTCCTGGGGCCGCGCCACTGGCGCGCCCGGGCGGCGCGCCGGCGCCGGGAGGCGTGGCTGGCCCGCCTGGTGGAGGGAGTGCGCGACGGTTCGGTGGACGTGCCGGCCGGCTCGGCGGTGGCGGTGGTGGCGTCCCACCGGGACGTCGACGGCGAGGTGTTGGACCCGCGCACGGCCGCGGTCGAGCTCCTCAACATCCTCCGCCCCACCACCGCCGTCTGCTGGTTCGTCGCCTTCGCCGCGCACGCGCTCCACCGGTGGCCCGCGCACCGGACGCGGCTGCGGGAGGACGGGGACGGCGCGTACGCGGAGGCGTTCGTCCACGAGGTCCGCCGCTTCTACCCGTTCGCGCCGTTCATCGGAGGACGGGCGGTCACCGACCTGGTCCGGCAGGGCGAGCCGATCCCCTCCGGCGCGCTCGTCCTCCTCGACCTGTACGGGCAGAACCACGACGCCGAACTGTGGAAGGAGCCGTACTCCTTCGCTCCCGAGCGCTTCCTCGGCCGGACGGTGGGCCGGGACGAACTGGTGCCGCAGGGCGGCGGCGATCGCGCCCTCAACCACCGGTGTCCGGGCGAGGACGTCACCGTGTCGCTGTTGAAGTCCCTCTCCACGCGCCTGGCACGGCTGGAGTACGAGGTGCCCGAGCAGGACCTGTCGATCCCGCTGCGCCGCGTCCCGGCCCGGCCCCGCAGCGGTGTCGTCGTCACCGGGGTGCGGCACCCGTCCGCGGACTGAGCGCCCCGCTCGGCGTCCGTCTCCAAAGGGGTTCTCAGGGGTCGTCGTCCGGTCGGACGTCGAAGCCGCCGCGGCCGTCGAGGCGTACCTGCCGAACCTCGTCGAAGCCGTCCGCGCGGCGGGGCCTGCGCAGTCGCCGCAGCGTGTCGAAGAAACCGACGTCCGGGACCCGTTCCCGGCCTTGTCGGGCGGCGTTGCGCGCCAAGGCGTTGGGCACGTCCGGCGGGAACCAGTACGCCACCACCCGCGCCCCGTGCGCGCGTCCCACCGCGATCAGCGGCGCCCACTCCAGCGGCGAGGGGTTGGTGTTGTCCACGACCACCGACCGCCCCCGCTCCAGCGCCTCCTCGATCAGACGCATCTGCCGGCGCTGCTTGTTCCGGGCGGAGCGGGGGAAGAGGTCCTTGCCGACCACGGTGTGCGTGCCGGCGAACCGGCGGGAGCGGAAGGTGGACTTCCCCGACGCCTGGAGGCCCACCAGCACGGCGAGTTCCGGTCGCGCGTCCGTCGGCGGTGGCCCGGCGTCGGTCGGCGGCCTCATCGTGGGCCCCTCAGCCCTCGGCCTTCTGCTGCGTCAGGCTCCAGGCATACTGCAGCCAGTCGGAGAGGGCCACCGCTCCCAGACACGAGGTGACCAGGCGGGTGGCGCGCGGGGCCGTGGCGTAGCCCGCGGTGAGTCCGCTCGCGATCCACATCGCGATGCAGAAGGGGCAGGCCAGCAGCTCGCCCACCGACCTGTGCAGTCCGTGGCCACGGGGTTCGTCCATGACCTCGGCGCCGCCGATGGACCCGGCGCGCCGGGTGAAGGGGGCGCGCAGGAAGCCGGTGACCTTGTCCTTGGTGATCAGTCGTGAGCCGCGGTAGGTGGCCACTCCCATCAGGAGCAGGTCCAGCGGGGGGATGCGCTCGGGCAGGCGCCGTCCCGACGCCTTCATCCACCAGGCGAACAGTCCGACGCCGCCCGTGTAGACGCCGGCCAGCGTGACCAGGCCGCGCAGCGGGATCTCCTCGCCCTCGGAGTACTCGTTCGCGCCGGTGGCCCGGCCGACGGTCTCGGCGGCCTGGTCCATCGCACCGCTCATCGGTGTTCTCCTCGTCGTGGGGGTCGTCATGGGCACTGTGGAGCCGGTACATCGGGCGCCGGTGGCCTCGGTGGTCGGACGGCACGGGGGCCGACCGCGGGCTCGGGGCCCTCGATGTCGGGGCCCCGACGTCGAGGGCTCGGCGTCAGGGCCTGGGATTCGTGCGCCGCCACCGGGGCCGCGCATCGGGCCCGCGCCGTTCGGCCACCGAGGCGCACCGCGGACAGACACGTTGGACGCGGTCGGCCGCGCCACCCGACTCCGGCAGGATGTCGGGCCACGTCACGTGGGGGAAGCGGCCGAGCCGGGAGCGGCTGAGGGACAGCCCGCACACGGTCTGGTTCATGCCCTGCTCCCACGCGTGCACCTCGCCCGCGGGCAGCCGGACGTTGTCCTCCTCGTCGGTCCACTGGCCGGACGCCGCCACCGAGTAGCGCTTCTGTACTGGCACGGATGATGAGGTTCCCGCTGTGCCGGCGTCCACACCCCGTCCCGCCCCGTTTCACGGGTCGGGACGGGCGGTCGTTCGGCACGCCCGCGCCCCCCCGGATGCGCCCCTCCCGGGTGGGGGATGCCGCCCCCGGTGCGAGGGGCGTCGGTCACCGAGTCATCGGCCGCCGTCCGTCTCGGCGTCCCGCCCCGGTTCCTCCCGCCGGTGGAGCTTGCCGCTCGCGCGGAACTCGTGGATGGCGAGGCCCTTCTCGCCGGCGGTCTGCATCACCTGCTCCCAGGTCAGCGCCCGGCTCCCCCTGGCGAACAACGGTCCGGTCTCCCGGTCCCCCACCAACCGGGTCAGCATCTCCACCGCCCGCTCGCCGAGGACGCCCTCGCCCTCCGGGACCGCCTTGCCGCAGACGCCGGTCACTCGTCCCGCCGCCAGGTCGACATCCCCGATCTCCAGCGAGAGGAGGTCCAGAACCCGCATCTCGCCCTCCCACAGCAGCAGCCACAGCACCCGGTGTGCCATGTCGACGGAGTCGTCGGCGAGGAGTTCTTCGAGTCGTTCGGCGGTGATGCGTTCGTCCGTGAGCGTCATGGCCCGGCAGTATTCCGTTCGAACGCGGCGGAGGGTAGGGGTAGGAACGTTCCTTCGTATGTTCCTTTGTGTGTTCCTTCGTACACGGAAAACCCCGTGCCGCCGTCCACCCCGTCGGGGGCAGGGGACGGCGGCGCGGGGCCCGAGACGTCAACTGCCGTGTCAGCAGCTCAGGTTGTCACCCGGCGTGGTGCCCAGGACCTGGACGAACCGCTGGTAGGTGTTGACCCGGCTCTGCACCTGGGCGGGGTTCCGCCCGCCGCACTCGAGGGAGCCGTTGATGCTGCGGATGGTCTCGCCGAAGCCGTGCCCGTTCACCATCGCGTTGTGCGGGGTCATGGTGCCCGGACCGCTCTGGGTGTTCCAGTACCACAGGGCCGTCTTCCAGGCGACCGAGGCGTCCCGCTCCACCAGGTACGGGTCGCGCAGCAGGTCGATGCCCAGGGCGTCGCCCGCCGCCTTGTAGTTGAAGTTCCAGCTCAACTGGATCGGGCCGCGGCCGTAGTAGGCGGCCTGGCCCGCGGGGCAACCGTACGGCTGGCTGCCGTCGCAGTAGTGGGGGTAGTTGGCGGTGTTCTGCTCCACGATGTGGACCAGGCCGCCGGTCTCGTGGCTGACGTTGGCGAGGAAGGCGGCGGCCTCCCGCTTCTTCACGGTGTCGTTGCCGGTGTTGGCGAAGGCGGGGTAGGCGCTCAGCGCGGCCTTCAGACCCTGGTAGGTGTAGAAGGAGTTCCGGTTCGGGAACATCCGGTTGAACTGCGCCTCGCTGACCACGAAGCCCGAGGGGTCCGGGTTCGTGGGCGGCGGGTTCGTGCCGCCGCCACAGGCGCCCTGGTCCTTCCAGACGCCGGAGTTCCCGGGAGGGGTCTCGTTCTGGGTCCACCACTGGGCGGTCCAGTTGCGGCCGTTGTGGGAGACGGTGTCGCCGCCCCAGTAGACCGCCGAGGAGTTCCAGGGGGTCGCGCACTCGGCCGCGGAAGCGGTGTTCGCGGGTATGACGACGGCCAGGGCGCCCGCGATCGTGGCCGCGGCGACACCCGCTGTGACGCGTAGTCTTCGCACCTGAACATCCCTTCAGATGTGGGGGGTTGGTCGAGACCACTCAAGCGCCTTGGTATGAACCAGTCAAGTTCCGGCCCGAAAGCCTCATTCGACGAGCGGCCACTCGCGGGGGCACGGACAAGCGACGTGACACGCGCTCCCTTTCTCCCTGAAAGGACCGAAGGGAGGACAATACGAGGATTCTCGCCGTCAAGGCTCTCTCGCGGCGCCCCTCTCCCCCACTTCCGTTGACGTCCTCCGATACGCAGGTCACTGGCGTCCCTGACGACTCCCCCGCACCAGGAACAAGGGCCGGGAAGAGCGAATGACGGGATGAGGTGAACGTCATTCACCGATATCGTATGGATTACGACTTCACCCGAATGCCGGTAGTCCGGTCGGGTCCCGCCTTCGTTGTTGTGGACGTGACTTCACCAGATCCGCTCTCCACATCCGCGCCCCGTCGCTCCCGGTGGGGCTGCCGTGAATGACCAAGGCCAGTACTTCGACCCGTACGGCATGCCGGTCGGCACGGACCCCGGCGGGTACCGGAGCGCCGCCCATCCCGAGTTCGACCAGGGGCCCGCCCCTGATCAGCGGGCCCCGGCCTCGCCGGAGGTCGATCTCCTCGACCCCTCCTGGGACTTCGAGGCCGAACTGGCGCAACTGCTCCGGGAGTCCGACCAGTTCCAGTCCCAGCCCCACTCCCAGCCCCAGGCGCAGCACCAGGCGTCCCGGTCCGCGGCGCCCGCCGCCCCGGACGGCGCCGTCGACGAGGCCACCCGGGTGCTGCGCCGCCTCGACGGGAACGGGGAACCGGTGCCGTCGGACGAGGACCTCGAATCGGCGCCGACACGCTCCGCCTCGCGCGCGCAGGCCGACCGTCGGCGGCGTCGCCGCCGTCGGAGCCCCCGCCCCGAGGTGTCGTGGCTGCACGTGTTCAGCTTCTCCGTGGCGGCGCTGACGGCCTGCCTCGTGGCGATGGTCAGCGTGCTCGGGGGAATGGTCTCCTACGACCCCCTGCGCCACCTGGCCGGTCTGAGCGTGCCCGCCGACCTCGCGCGGTGGTGGCCCCTGTTGGTCTACGGGCCCTGGCTGGCCGCCTCGCTGTCGATCCTGCGCGCCACCGTCCTGCGGCGGCGCGTGCGGCACTCCTGGGCCGTGGTGGTCCTCTTCTCGACCGTCGCGGTGGTCCTGTGCGTCGCCCATGCGCCCCGGACCCTGCCCGGTCTGGCGGTCGCCGGGCTCCCCCCGATCACCGCCCTGGCCTGCTTCCACCAGCTCGTGGGGCAGATCACCCTCACCCAGCCCCGGCACGCCCTCCCCCGTCGGCCCGGACAGTCCGTCCCGCCGGCGCGGCAGGGCGGTGTCCTGCCCCGCCGGCGCACCACGCGTCACGGGAACGGAGTCGGAGGCGGACGCGGCTGACGCGGCGCACCGCGCTCGACGCGGCGGGCCCGGCCCGGGCGACCCACGTGGGTCGCCCGGGCCGGGCCCGTCGCATTCGGGGGCCGTCCGTCAGCGGCCCCGATCGATCCGCAGGCTCTCCGGCGGTCCCAGGTAGCTCGGCTCCAGTCCTCCGGTGTCCACGACGATCCTCTGCACGATGACGGTCGGGTCGACCATCCACAGTTTCAGGGTGTGGGTGCCCGGCCTGTCGATCGTGTGCCGGGTGGAGGTCCGGTTGACGTTGTCGGAGGTGTTCCTCGCCCACCGGACGTTCATGTAGGTGTCGTCCGCGCCCGTGGCGGTGGTGACGTTGACCGTCGTCGGCGGCGCGTCGTCGATCGAGACGGCGTACCGCAGGCCCTCCGTCGGCAGGACGTTGTTGCGGGGCGACAGATACACCCAGACCTCGACCTCCCCCGCCGTGGTGAGGGTCATCTCGTACTCCAGGCGCGGGCCGTGACCGCCCGGCGTGCGGCTGGGCGCGGTGACCGGGTAGGGCTCCATCCCGTCCTCCGCCCGCCCGATGTCGGGCAGCCGCTTCCACCGGATTCCGGCGCCGCCGACGGCCCGGGTGTGGTGCGCGGCCTCCATGGAGACGTAGCCGCTCGCCTCGACGAACCCCCGCAGCCTGCGGCGCGGGAGCCTCGGGTTCTCCACGACGGCCGTCACCTCCACGGTCGTGCCGTCCGGCCCGTGGACCGTGATGGGCACCCGGGTGACGCCCTTGGGCGCCCGGTTCCAGTCGATGCGCACCGTGACGCGCACCTCCTTCTTCACCCGGCCCCGGGCACGGTCGATCCGCACCCAGGGTTCGGCCGCGGTGATGCGGTAGTCGAACGGGCGGCTGCCGCGGTTGAAGACGTCGATGTACTGGTCGGGGCGGGTCTGGTAGGGGCTGAACGCGGGGAGCACGGCCTTGCCGTCCGCCTTCGGCCACCACAGGTCGGAGCCGTCGACGGCCACGCCCATCTCGGCCCGGTCGGGGAGTTCGATCCGCCTCACCGCCGGGAAGACCTCGTCGGGCAGGGCGACGTGGTCCGGGGTCTGGGGCTGCTGCCAGGGGGCGTCCGGGCCGTAGCGCTCCACGTCGCCGTAGCCGATCTTCGGTTGGGTCTGGAAGCCCTTCCACTTACCGCCGGCGAGGGTGTTGTTGTAGTAGTCCGACATCGCCTGGTCGTCGGCGAAGCGCGCGTCGGTGATGTCGGCGTGGTCGTTGGTGGCGGCCCGGCCCTGCTCCGCGTAGAGGATGTTGGTGAACTGCGCCTCGCGCAGCTCGTAGAGGTTGGCGGTCGCCTTCACCTGGTAGAGGACGAGTTGGTAGTAGGCGTCCTGGTCGGCGCGCGGCAGCTTGCGTCCGATGGCCTCGGCCCTCTTCGCCAGCTTCCGCCACTCCTCGGTGACCCGCGCCGTCTCCCCGTAGTGGTTGAGGTGGAACGGACTGGCCTGGTCGTCGTAGACGACCGCCGCGTCGTCCCGGGAGAGGTCCTTGTCGGGGTCGAGGGTGATGCGGCGGTTGAGGAGTTCGGGCTTGCGGCGGGCCTGGAGCACTCCGTAGGTGTGCAGGACCTCGGCGATCTCGTCGGCGTGCTCGGGGCCGAAGTTCTGTTCGGCGTACCGTCGCTCCCACTCGTGGAGGCGTTCCAGCGGCCAGCGCTCGGGATCCCAGGCGTAGTCGAGGAAGAACTGCGTGGGCATCTCCTCGGCCTTGAGGTCGCCCACGTTGACCACCCACAGGCGGTCCACGCCGTAGGTGTGGGTGAGGTGGAGCTGTTCCCAGGTGCTGACGAGGTTGACGGTGTCGACCCACTTGTAGTTGCGGCCGACGCCCACGTAGTCGAAGTGGTAGTACATGCCGTAGCCGCCGGCCCGCTTCGGGAGCGACTGGTCGGGCAGCTTGCGCATGTTGCCCCAGTTGTCGTCGCAGAAGACGACGGTGACGTCCTCGGGCGGTCGCAGTCCCTTGTCCCAGTACCGCTGGACCTCCTTGTAGAGGGTCTGGACCTGCGGGATGTCGGTGATGTCGGACTTCCCGGTGACCTCGGCCAGGATGCGGCGCTGGCTGTCGAGGATGGACTCCATCAGGTCGATGCCGTCGCCGTCGGGCAGGCTGACGTCGCCGTTGCCGCGCATGCCCAGGGTGACGACGCCCTCGAAGTCCTCCTCGACCATGCGGCGGATGCCGTCGGCCCAGTACGCCTCGATGGCCTTCCGGTTGCGGCGGAAGCTCCACTCGCCGGTGCCGCCGTACGGGTCGCTGCCCGGTTCGACGATGTTGCCCTCGGCGTCGCGTTTGGCGGGGACGGCGTGGCGGTTCCACTCCTCGATGCCGCGCATCATGGGCGCCTCGTGCGAGGTGCCCATGACGATGCCGTACTCCTTGGCGGTGGCGTGGTTCTCCGGGTCGTCCTCGGCGAAGGCCCGTCCCCACACCGCCGGCCACAGGTAGTTGGCCTTGAGCCGGAGCATGGTCTCGAAGACCTTGGCGTGGAACTCCTTGTTGAACCCGTTGGGGAAGCCGGGGGCGTGGCCGGGGCCGAAGTACTCGGGGGCCCAGGTGCCCAGCGCCGGGTTCTCGTCGTTGATGAAGAAGCCCCGGTACTTGACCGCGGGGGTGCCCTGGGTGTGGCGTCCGGGCAGCACGTACAGCTCGTCGTGGCGGCGCGGCGGCACGTCGTCCCAGAAGTGCCAGGGGGACACGCCCATCTGCCGGGTGGTCTCGTAGATGCCGAAGATGGTGCCGCGCTGGTCGCTGCCGGCGATCACGAAGGCGCGGCGGACACCCGGCAGCGGGTTCTCCACCACCTGTTCGAGGGTGGTCTCCCACTTCCCCGCGATCCCGGACACGTCCAGCTTGCCGCTGGTGATCAGCCGGTCGACGAGCCGGCTCCTCCCCATCGTCCCGACGATCACGACCTCGGAGCGGTTCGACGGCACCTCGCCGCGTTCGACGGCGGGTTCGACGCCGGTGACCCGCTTGATGTCGCCTCCGAGGTCGCCCACCGCCCGGATCACACCGGGGTGGTCGTCGGCGTCGACCACGATCGGCGCCGCCCTGCCGCCCGCCACCAGCGGGAAGGCGCCGGGCCTGCGGGAGTACACGACGTAGGTGTCGGAGCCGGTGTTCCTGCCGCGTCCCCTGTCCGCCGCCTGAGCGGCGGGGGACGCGATGGCGGGCACGGCGGTGGCGGCGGCGGTCAGCGGGATCAGACCCAGGAACGTCCGCCGGCTGGTGTTCTCGGGGACCTGCGAGCCGGTGTGGTGCCTTCTCATGCTCAATCTCCGCGAGGAAGGGACGGGAGAGGGGGGAACGCGCGCCGATCATTTCCGGAATGGTTCCGGAAACCAAATCATCGAGGCATGCTCAGGTCAAGGGTCTGGATCGGGTAACTTGCGGGCACGCCAAAGCAGTTGGGCCGCCTCTCCGCGAGAGACGGCCCAACTGCTCTGCGAACCGCGAGCTGAAAGTTTTCGCCGATGGTGTGGAACGTCCGGAAACAGCGGACGTGCGTGTCAGAGGACGGTGGCCATCCTCCGCACGGCCTCGGTGAGGATCTCGGGCGAGGTGGCGAGGTTCAACCGGACGTACCCGGCGCCGCCCGTGCCGAAATCGAGGCCGGAGTTGAGGGCGACCCGGCCGCGCTCCAGGAACACCGCGGCCGGGTCGTCGCCCAGACCGAGGGCCCGGCAGTCGAGCCAGGCGAGATAAGTGCCCTGGGGCGTGCGGTGGTGCACGTCCGGCAGGTGCCGGTCCAGCAGCTCCACCAGCAGCCGCCGGTTCTCGTCCACCCCGGCCAGCAGGGCGTCGAGCCAGTCGTCGCCGTACCGCAGGGCCGCGACGTGGGCGATGACGCCCAGGTGGCTCGCCCCGTGCCCGACCTCCTCGGGCATCCGGGCCAGGTCCGCGGCGGACTCGGGCCCCGCCACCGCGAGCGCGGCCTTGCACCCGGCCAGGTTCCACGCCTTGGAGGCCGACAGCAGGGCGAAGGCGTCGTCGCTCCCCCGCACGCTCAGATAGGGGACGTGCACCGCGCCGGGCAGCACCAGGGGCGCGTGGATCTCGTCGGAGACGACGCGTATCCCGTGCTCCCGCGCCAGTTCGGCCACCCGTTCCAGCTCGGCGCGGGTGTGGACGGTGCCCGTCGGATTGTGGGGGTTGCACAGCAGGTGGACGGCCGGCCGCCCCTCCGCGACGGCCCGGGCGTAGGCGTCCTCCAGCGCGGAGAAGTCCAGACGGTGCTCCGCTCCCAGGGGCGCCTCCACGATCCGACGGCCCGCGTGCTCGACGAAGGCGTAGAAGGGCGGGTAGACGGGCGGGTTGACGATCACCGCGTCACCGGGGTCGGTGACGAGCCCCAGCATCTCCACGACTCCCAGCATCACATCGGGCACGAGCGCGGTGTGCTCCGTCTCGACGCGCCAGTTCCAGCGCCGCTCGGCGAAGGCGGCCAGCGCGTCGGCGTACTCCGCGCCGTCCACCGGGTAGCCGGTGTCCCCCTCCGCGACGGCCCGGGTCAGCGCCCGCGCGACGGGTTCGGCGAGCGGGGCGTCCATCTCGGCCACCCACAGCGGCAGGACGTCGTCGGGGTGGGCCCGCCACTTCATGCTGGTGCGCCGCCTGAGATCGTCGAGGGTCAGGCGGCGCAGGGGGTTGACCGTATCGGTCCGGATGTCGGTCCGGGCGGGGGTGTCGTGGCTCTGAAGGGTCAACGGAATGCCTCCGGTCGGGTGGACGGGACCGTGCGGGCCCACCGTACGGCCCCGCGCCACCCGTTTCCTTGTCTTTCCTGCCTGCCGGATCAGGCCGGCCAGCTACCCGTCATCTTGCGGATCGCCACGGCGCCGCCGCGGTCCACCGCCGCCCTGACCACGGAGAAGATCACTCCCTGGATGGCGGCGGCCAACAGGATCTCGCCCAGCTTCCGGTTCTCGTCACCGGGGTCGGGGGCGTCGTCCTCGTCGCTGACGAGCTTCCACGCCTGCTTGAAGGCCGCGCTCGCGACGGCGCCGCTGAGGGCGCCGAGCGCGATGCCCACCGGCCGGTACAGCAGTTTCTTCTTCCTCTTCATGACCGGACCTCTTCCTGCCGGGTTCTCCCGGAACGGCCGCTCGGGGCCGTCTCCCGGTCCACGGATTCCCCGCACGCGGCCCGCCACACGGCGTGTTCGCCGGGCGGCGGGCCGGTGACGCGGTGACGGGTCAGCGGGTCACCACGTGCCGCTCGTCGGGGACGCAGTGCGTCATGGTCAGGCCGGACACGTCCCGCGGCGGGTTCTTGCCCAGGTTCGCCAGCCGCTCACGGTCCTCGTCGGTCAACCGTTGGTTGGGCAGCGGCTCCAGGTGCGCCACGTCCTGCGGGGAGATGCCGAGCCCTTCGCCGACGCGCAGCCCGAGGTCGTTCTCGACGAGGAGGAAGTGCCACACCATCCGCTCCTGGATGTGACGGGGGCACTGTTCGAGCTGGTTGATGAAGTTCTTGACCAGGTCGTCGCGCTCCCAGTCCTCCATCAGCAGGTAGCGCTGCCCCGCCTGCATGTAGTCGTTGGTCCTGGGGATGCGGCTGCGGGTCAGCCGGCCGCGGATCTCCGGGCCCTGTTCGCCGTAGCCCGGCCCCTCGGCCTCCTGGAGCCCGCCCAGGGACGAGGGCTCGTAGTTGACGTGCGGGTTCTCGCCACCGGGATCGACCTGGTACGACATCGGGCCGCCGCGCTGGTTGGTGTGCACCGGCGCCTTGGCCTGGTTCACCGGGAGCTGGAGGTAGTTGGGGCCGACGCGGTAGCGCTGGGTGTCGCTGTAGGAGAAGGTGCGACCGACCAGCATCTTGTCGTCGGAGAAGTCGAGGCCGTCGACGAGCACGCCGGTGCCGAAGGCGATCTGCTCGCTCTGGGTGAAGAAGTCGTCCGGCATCCGGTTGAGGACCATGCGGCCCACCGGCTTGGGCGGGAACTCCTGCTCCGGCCAGGTCTTGGTGTCGTCCAGCGGGTCGAAGTCCAGCTCCGGGTGCTCGTGGTCGTCCATCATCTGAACCAGGAGCTCCCACTCGGGGTAGTCGCCCCGCTCGATCGCCTCGTACAGGTCCTTGGTGGCGTGGCCGAGGTTCTCCGCCTGGACGTTGGCGGCGTCCTCCTCGGTCATGGACCGCACGCCCTGCTTGGGCATCCAGTGGTACTTGACCAGCATGGTGTGGCCGTCGGAGTTCTCCCACTTGTAGGTGTTGACGCCGAAGCCCTGCATGTGCCGGTAGTCGGCGGGGATGCCGCGCGGGCTGAAGAGGTTGACGATCATGTGCATCGACTCGGGGCTCTGACTCATGAAGTCGAAGATCCGCTCGGGTCGCTGCTCGAACGTCACCGGGTCGGGCTTGAGGGCGTGGATGACGTCGGGGAACTTGATCGCGTCACGGATGAAGAAGATGCCCAGGTTGTTGCCGACGAGGTCCCAGTTGCCCTCCTCGGTGTAGAACTTCACCGCGAAGCCGCGGGGGTCGCGGGCGGCCTCGGAGGAGTCCCGTCCGCCGATGACCGTGGAGAACCGGACGGCCACGTCGGTGCGCTTGCCCCGCTCCTGGAACAGCTTGGCGCGGGTGTAGCGGCTGATGGGCTCGTCGCCCCACGAGCCGTACGCCTCGAAGAACCCGAAGGCCGTCACGCCGCGTGCGTGCACCACGCGCTCCGGGATGCGCTCCCGGTCGAAGTGGCTGATCTTCTCCAGGAAGTGGTAGTTCTCCAGCGTGGCCGGACCTCGGGCGCCGACCGTGCGCTGGTTCTGGTTGTCGTGGATCGGGTGTCCCTGCCTGTTGGTGAGCACAGGCCGGGTGTCGCCCTTGGCGGCGCCCTGCTTCGCCGTGTCGGTCACAGTGCTGGTCTCCTTACGAACGGTGAGCGCGGGTTCGAGCCCGTCGCGCGAGTGCCTGTACCCCGATACGGCCGATTCGTACCATCAGGGGGTTGTTCGGGCGTTTTGCCGTCCCGTGTGAGCCCTCGCCCGGAGGGGTGCGGAACGGGATCGAGCGATCGGGATCGGGTACGTGCGACCGCATGAGCGAAGTGCTGGAGGCGGGGGGCTGGGGGCTGCTGGCCGGCTCGGCGCTGCTGATGGGCGCGGTGCCGGGGTACCTCCTGCGGATTCCCCACCAGGTGATCGCCTCGGTGATGGCCTTCGGCGCCGGGGTGCTGCTGTCGGCGGTGTCGTTCGAACTGGTCGCCGACGCGTACGAGCGGTCGGGGATGGTTCCGGTGACGATCGGCGCCGTCGGGGGCGCGCTCCTCTACACCGCGGGCAACGCGCTGCTGGCGCGGCACGGGGCACGGCACCGCAAACGCTCGGGACACGTGAGGGGCCGGGGGCAGCCCTCGGAGAGCCGGCAGGAGGGGTCCGGACTGGCACTCGCGCTGGGCGCGCTGCTGGACGGCGTCCCGGAGTCGGCGGTCATCGGGATCGGCCTGGCCGAGGGCGGCGCGGTGAGCATGGTGACCGTCGCCGCGGTGTTCATCAGCAACGTGCCCGAGGGACTGTCCAGTTCGGCCGGCATGCGCGGGGCCGGGCGGAGCAAGGGCTACGTCTTCGGCCTGTGGGGGACGATCGCGGTCGTGAGCATGCTCTCCGCCGTCGTCGGCAACGTCGCCGCCGGAGCGCTGTCGCCCTCCGTGGTGGCCGCGGTGACGGCGGTCGCCGCCGGCGCCATCCTGACCATGATCGCGGACACGATGATCCCGGAGGCGTTCGAGGAGGCCCACCTGGCCATCGGGCTGATCGTCGTCTCCGGTTTCCTCGTCTCCTTCGCCCTCTCCCAGGTGTGAGGCTCCCGAATACGAGGCTCCCGGATGCGACGCCCGGCGCGGACCAGCCGGTCCGTGGCGCCCGGGCGCCACGGACCGGTGGGCGGGCTCAGCGCTCCAGGTCGGAGCGCATGGCGACGAACAGCCTCCCGGCGTCGGCCGGGGTGCTGTTCGGGAAGAGGGCCACCGCGGCGGTGCTCTCGTCCGCCCAGCCGCAGATCACGTCGCCGTCCTCGGCCGGGGACGCCGACAGGCACTCCACCGAGCCGCCCAGCGGGCCCGGGTCCGCCACCGGCCGCGCCTCGGGCTGCCCCGACTCCGGGTCCCAGCGGATGTGGTCGAGCATGCCGCGGAAGAGGTGCTCACGGCGCTTGACCGGGTCCTCCGGCACTCTGTCGACCCCTTCGAAGAGGATCGGCTCGCCGCCGTCCGGCGCGGCGAAGTTCGCGACGACCAACCGCATGCCGTCCCGCATCTCCCCCGGGTCGACCGGCACGTCCGTGACGGCGCCGTCCCCGGTGAGCCTGCGCAGACCTCCCGCCTCCCGGGCGTCCACCAGTCTCCGCTCGCCGTCGGGCGCGGCGGACGGCGTGCCGTCGGCGGCGGGCCGCGACGCATCGGGCGAGGCGGGGCTCGAGGGGTCCGGCGACGCCGGGAGGTCCTCCGGCCGGCAGCCGGTCACCGCCACGACGGCCACGAGCGCGGCGACGACCGCCGGGCGCAGGAATCCTCTGGTTGTCCGAAACATGGTGGTCCACCCCCTGTTCGCGGCCGTCCCCCTGACGGCCGCGAACGGTGGACGCACAGGTCGGCGGGGTCGGTTCCCACCGCCGGGCCACCGTCCGCGGGGAGGGACGAGGGTGGCCGAAGCCGGGCTGTCCCCACCGGTCGATCCGGGGTAGGCATGGGAGGGACGGACAGGAACGGGGGCGCACCGCCGAGCGGCCCGCCCTCCGCCCGAGGCGAGAGGAGGCCGCCCCGTGCTCACCGGGACCGAGGCGGACGCCGGGTGGGAGCCCGACGTTCCCGGCGGCGCCCCACACCCGGAGGCGGACGCGACCGACCGGTGCGCATGGGTCGTCGGCGAGTGCTGGCTGTGGTGCGGACGTGCCGACACCGCGGTGACCTGGCTCGGTCCGGTCATCTCCTGGGGCACCCACGCCCCGTTCTACGCGTGCGAGGAGTGCATCCGCCGGTTGGAGGAGCAGGTGCGCGCCTCCCCCGCCGGTCGGAACACCGTCTGCTGGCTGTGGTGCGGACGCGACGACGTGCCCCTGGTCCCGCTCGCGGAGGTCGAGCACCGGGGCGGGACGACCTTCTTCCACGCCTGCGAGGAGTGCGTCGGGCGACTCAAGCAGATGGTGCTGTCCCGGGCGTTGGACAAGGACACCGCCAAGCGCTGAGGGGCGGGCGGCGCGTCGGGCGGGGTTTCAGGCCACCGTCGTGCGCACGGCTTCGGCCACCACGGCGCTCAGGTCGCCCGTGTCGTCGAAGACGGCGCGCTGGAGGTCCGCTCCGTTGCCCCGCCGGAACACCTCTTCCACCCCTTCCTTGACCAGGGTCAGGTCCCCGGCGTCCGACAGGGCCGGGCCCGCGTGGTCCAGCAGGGCTCGCACCACGGTCTCCGCCGGGGCGGGCTTGAAGGTCACCGGGTGCACCAGGTCGCCGGAGAGTCCGGAGCGACTCGCCCGCCAGGCGGCCAGTCGCAGCGGACCGACGCCGACCGGCGCGGGCGGCTCGCCCGCGCGCCAGGCCCGTGCCGCGGTCTCCACCAGGGCGCGGGCCAGCGCGGCGATCACCACCGTGTCGTGGACGTCGAGGCACACGTCGGCGACCCGGATCTCGACCGTGGGGTAGTGGCGTGACAGCCGCGCGTCGAAGTAGACCATCCCCTCGTCCAGCAGCGCCCCGGTCTCCAGCATCGCGCGGACCTGCTCGTGGTAGCGCTCGGCCGAGCCGAACACCTCCACCGGGCCCGCCGACGGCCACCGCCCCCAGACCCGGTTGCGGTAACTGGCGTACCCGCTGTCCGCGCCCTGCCAGAACGGCGAGTTGGCGCTCATCGCCAGCAGCGGGGCCAGCCAGGGCCTGATCCGGTCCAGGACCGCGACCCCCTCCTCGTCGGACTCGACGCTCACATGGACGTGGCATCCGCAGGTGAGCTGCTCCTGCGCGGTCAGCCCGTACTCCTGCGCCATCCGTCGGTACCGGTCGCCCGGGCTGAGCGAGGGGTGGTTCCGCACCGGCGAGGTGGCCAACGCCGCGACCTCCGCGCCGGCCGCCCGTGCCCGCTGCGACGCCGCGCCGCGCCACCGGCGCACCTCCACCGCGAGGTCCGTCATCTGCCGGCGGGGGCGGGTGCCGGTCTCCAACTGCTCGCGCTGGAGCTCCTTCTCCAACTCCTCTTCCTCCCGGGCCGAGGCCAGCACCGCGCCCGAGACGGCCCGCGGTTCACCGGTGTCCGCGTCCACCAGGAGCAGTTCCTCCTCGACACCCACGCTTCTCATCGCCACAGCCTCCTCTGGGTAGCCCGTCCAGCGGATTCCCCGCTCCGGTCGGAGTACGCCGCCGCTCCCGGCCTGCCGTCCAGCGGGGCACGGGTGAAGTCATGGCGGAGCCGAACGGGGGAAGGAGGAGAGCGTCCCCGGCGCCCCGGCGCCCCGCCGCCCCGACGCCCCGTCGCACCCGGCGATGCCCGTGCGAGCGGCGTCGAGTCCGCCCCTGGAGGGACGGGAGGAGCGAGAAGAACGAGGGGGGCGAGGGGGATGAAAGAGGCGAGGGGAACGGAGGATCGAGGAGGCCCGCATGCGTCTGTGCCACACCCGCCCCGGCGACCCCGGCCACACCCGCAGGCGTCACGGCCGCGGCTTCCGCTACCTCGACTCCTCGGGCCGCCCGCTGCGCGACCCGGCGGAGCTGGCACGGATCAAGGCCCTGGCCATCCCACCGGCCTGGGAGGACGTGTGGATCTGTCCGAGACCCAACGGCCACCTCCAAGCCGTGGGCACCGACGCCGCGGGACGCCGCCAGTACCTGTACCACCCGCAGTTCCGGGCGGAGCAGGAGCAGGCCAAACACGACCACGTGCTCGACGTCGCCGAGGCGCTGCCCCGTCTCCGCGAGGCGGTCGAGGCCCATCTGGGCCTGCGCGGACTCGTCCGGGAACGGGTGCTCGGCACCGCGGCCCGCCTGTTGGACCTGGGCTTCTTCCGCGTCGGCGGCGAGCGCTACGCGGAACTGAACAACTCCTACGGCCTGACCACCCTGCTGCGCGAGCACGCCTCCTGCGGCAGCGACGCGGTGACCTTCTCCTACCCCGGCAAGCACGGCAAGGAGGTGGTGCGGGCCGTGGCCGACCCCGCGACCGTCCGGGCCGTACGCGCCCTGAAGCGTCGCCGTGGTGGCGGCGACCGGCTGTTCGCCTGGTGGGAGCGGCCGACCTGGCACGAGGTGACGGGCGAGGACCTCAACGCCCACCTGCGGGAGCTGAGCGGGGTGGACATCACCGCCAAGGACTTCCGCACCTGGCACGCCACCGTGCTGGCCGCCGTCGCCCTGGCCGTCTCGCGGTACGCCGACCGGAGCCGGACGGCTCGGCGCCGCGCGGTCACGCGCGCCGTGAAAGAGGTCTCCTCCTACCTCGGCAACACCCCGGCGGTGTGCCGCGCCTCGTACATCGATCCGCGGGTGATCGAGCTGTACGAGGAGGGCGTGACTATCGCCCCCGCCCTGACCCGCCTCGGCGACGGGGCGGGATTCGGGGTGCCCGCCACCCAGGGGGCCGTCGAGGGGGCCGTGCTGCGGATGCTGCGCACCGGCCGCCCGCCGCGCGGCTGAGCGTGTCCGACCGGGCGGCCGGAGGCGTTCAGGTCCGCGAGACCGCTCTGCACTCCTCGGCCCCGTCCGGGGTCTCGATGGGCTTGCTGCGGTCGTAGGGGTCGCTCTCCGGTCCGGTGGGCACGGGGTCGTCGTACAGGTCGTCGACGAACCGCGGGTGGAGGAACCCGTCGCGTTCCTCGCAACCGCCGTTGGCGATGCTCACGTTGGCCCCGTGAACCCACAGTTTTCCCTCGGTGTGCTCCCACCCCGGCCCGTGGAGCACGTCGACGTCGAGGATGCGGCGCACGATGGTGCGCGCGACCTCGTCGCCGTCCTCGGTCCTGACGACGGGGTAGACGAAGGTGTAGTCGGCGTGGATGCGCGGCACGCCCTGTTCCCCTTCCCGCACCTCCATCCGGCCGCGGACCTTGACCACCTCGCCGACGAGCCGGACCTCGTCCTCGTCGAAGCGGGTGAACAGCGTCGTGGGGTCGTTCTCCTCGGTGGGCTTCTCCAGCGAGGCCCGCAGGTCGGTGACGAAGTCCCCCATCAGCGGGTCCAGCAGCGTCAGGGCCTCGGTCGGCTCGGCACCGTGGAGCACGTCCCGATCGAGGTTGGCGGAGACGAGGAACCGCTTGGTGCGCTCCAGCGCCGCCTCGACCGCGGCGGCCGGCACGTTCCCGACCGCGGTGGCCTTCGGCACCTCGATGGCGTCCGCGCCGTCGGCCCACCGCAGCGCGGGCGATCCGGCGAAGGGCTTCTCCACCGTGGGACGGTCCGGGAAGGTCTCCTCATCGGGGGCGCCGGCCGGTCTCGCGGTCTCCGCGGGCAGGGGCGCCGACCCGTCGTCCCCGCCGGGTATCCAGGAGCGCACGAGGGGCGGGTTGAGGGCGTAGAGCAGGGCGAGGGCGACCACGGCCACGCCGACGCCCGTCCCGACCCGGCCCATTCCTCCGCTTCCGCGCCGGCCCCCTTCCATCTCCCGCCAGGCGGGTCCGGTGCGCCACCCCTCGGGCTGCCAGGGTTCGGGCCGCCGCCTGCGGAGCCTGCCCCGCAGGGGCCTGTTCCGCGCGGCCTCCTCGTCCCGGTGCCGCAGGTGGGCGGTCACCATCCGCGCTCGGGCCGACGGCTCCTGCGGGGCGGGACGTTCCGACGCGCATTCCTCGACGAAGCGCTCCCATGCCTCGTCCGGCACCGCCGGCCGCCCTCCCGGTTCGCTTCCCGATGCGTCTCCCGGTTCGTTCCTGTCGTTCCCGGGGCCGGGTGGTTGGACGGGCATGGCGCTGTTCTTCCGTTCTCTTCCGAGTCGCGCGCGGGCACGAAGACGATGATCAAGCGCGCCATTCCTACACTTCCGCACACGCCCGCACAAGGGTTGTATGAAAAGTGACAGTTTCTTGCGTGATGTCCGTCACGTTCGGTGACGCACCGGGCGGCTGTCGATCGGAAGCGGCCGGTGATCGGAAGCGGCCGTCGATCAGAAGTCGTCGCGCATCTCCCGCAGGACGCGTTCGGTCTCCTGCACCGGAACGGCCTGGGTGACCATGCGGTCGAGCGCTTCCAGGTAGGTGGTGACCTCGGGGCGCTCGTCGATGTAGACGGCGCCGGTCAGGCTCTCGGTGTAGACGACGTCCGGCAGTTCCGGATAGCTGAACCGGAAGAGCTGGAAGGGGCCGAACATGCCGGGGTGCGGGCCGGCGCTGAACGGCATGATCTGCAGGCTGACGTTCGGCTTCGCGTTCTCCTCGATCAGCCGGTCGATCTGGGCCCTCATCACGTCCGCACCGCCCACCGGCCGCCGCAGCACCTGCTCGTCCAGCACCATCCACAGGCGCGGGGCGTCGGGTTTGGTCAGGAGTCGCTGCCGTCCCATGCGCAGCGCGACCCGGTGGTCGAGCTCCTCCTCGTCCGCCCCGGGGAAGCCGGTCCGCAGCAGGGCGCGGGCGTAGTCCTCGGTCTGGAGCAGGCCGGGGACGCAGTGGGGCTCGTAGGAGCGGATGAGGGAGGCTTCGCTCTCCAGGCTGACGTAGAGGCTGAACCAGTCCGGCAGGACGCTGCGGAACCGGTGCCACCAGCCGGGCTTGCCGGCCTTCTCCACCAGGGCGAGGAAGGCGTCGATCTCGTCCTTCTCGACGCCGTAGCTCTCCAGCAGCGCCTTGACGTAGAGGGGGCGCAGGCCCACCTCGGCCTTCTCCATGCGACGGACCGTGGAGGTGGTGACGCTCAGTACCTTGGCCGCTTCCTCGAACGACCACCCGGCCTGTTCGCGCAGATCGCGCAACCGCAGCCCCAGGACGATCTGCCCCACGGTCGGCGCCGACCGGGATTCGGCCATGACGTCTCCCTCTCTGCCCGCCTCCGTACCGCAGGCAGAGCAGTGTGCCACGTCCCGGGTGCCACAGCCAGACTGTCGCTTAAATATTGCAAATTGCAGAACTCTTCTTGCCTTTTGCGGACGTCAATGAGCATAGTAGCCGGGTGATCCAGTCCACGACGCGATCGTCCCAGCGTCGAGCCATCCCGGAAAGCGGGCCGTCCCGCCCCACTCGCGGAGCCCGCGTGCTCGCCGCTCCGCCGTGCGGTGACGCGCCGGGCGCAGCGACTGGTCAGCGGGCGTTTCCGAGCACCGACGCCCTCCGCGAGTCGGATCTCGAGGCGGTGCCTCCCTCGCTCGCCGGCATACGAAAGGCGAGCCTGTGATGGCTCTTCTCCCCTACTCCGCGCGCATCGCCCCCACGCTTTCCGCCGTGCCCGCCCCACGGTCACGGCTCCGGGCGGAGTTCGAGGTGCCGGCCCAGCGATCCTCCGTGGGAGTGGCGCGGCGCCTCCTCGCCGAGTGGCTGAACCGCTGGCACTGTCCCCCGGACACCGTCGAGACCGCCCAACTGGTCGTCTCCGAGTTCACCACCAACGCCGTGCTCCACACCGACAGCGACCGGATCGTCTGCCGGATCCAGCAGTCCGAGCGGTGGCTGCGCATCGAGGTGCACGACCAGGGCACCGGCGTGCTCGCCCTCACGCCGCGCTCCGCGGACACCGACGCGACCAACGGACGCGGCCTCCAACTCGTCGACGCCCTGACCGACTCCTGGGGGGACATCCCCGCGTCCCGCACGCGCGGGCGCGTCGTGTGGGCGGAGCTGAGGTTGGGCGGCGCGTGACGCGCCGGGCGTCCGCCTCCGCTCTCTCCTCTTCCCCCGCTCCGCCCGTACGCGCCGTACGCGCCGTGCGTGTCACTCTCCGGCGGGCATGTCCGGCGGCGTGCCGTACCAGACCGTGGTGACGTTGCAGAACTCGCGGATGCCGTGCCCCGCCAGTTCCCGGCCGTAACCGGAACGCTTCACTCCGCCGAAGGGCATCGCCGGGTGCGACGCGGTCATGCCGTTGATGTAGACGCCGCCCGCGCCGAGGTCCCGCACGCAGCGCTCCTGCTCCTCCTCGTCCCTGGTCCAGACGTTGGAGCTCAGGCCGAAGGTGGTGTCGTTGGCCACCTCGATCGCCCGGTCCAGGTCCGCCACCTTGTAGAGGGTCGCCACCGGTCCGAAGGTCTCCTCCCGGTGGACGCGCATCTCGGGGGTGATGTCCGCCAGGACGGTCGGCTCGTAGAACCAGCCCGCCGGGTGGCTCGCCGGCCGCCGTCCCCCGCACAGCACGGTCGCGCCGTGGTTCCGGGCGTCCTCGACCAGCTCCTCCAGGTCGGCCCTCCCCTTCTCGCTGGAGAGTGGTCCGACGTCGGTGGACTCGTCCATCGGGTCGCCGACCCGCAGGGCCTTCATGCCGTCCACGAAGAGCCGGGTGAACTCGTCGTACACGTCCCGGTGCACGATGAAGCGCTTGGCGGCGATACAGGACTGCCCGTTGTTCTGGGTCCGCGCGGTCACCGCGACCTCGGCCGCCCTCTCGATGTCCGCCGAGGGCATGACGATGTAGGGGTCGCTGCCGCCCAGCTCCAGGACGGTCTTCTTGATCTCGTCACCGGCGACGCTCGCCACCGAGCGTCCGGCGGGCTCGCTGCCGGTGAGCGTCGCGGCGGCCACGCGCGGATCGCGCAGGACTTTCTCGACGGCGCCGGAGCCGATCAGCAGCGTCTGGAAGCAGCCCTTGGGGTATCCGGCGCGGCGGAAGAGTTCCTCCAGGTAGAGCGCGGTGCGCGGCACGTTGGAGGCATGCTTGAGCAGGCCGGTGTTGCCCGCCATCAGCGCGGGCGCGGCGAAGCGGATCACCTGCCAGAGGGGGAAGTTCCACGGCATCACCGCCAGGACGGGTCCCAGCGGGCGGTAGCGCACGTACGCCCTGGTCCCTCCGCTGTCCTCGACGTCCGCGGGCGAGGGGTGCTCGTCGGCCAGCAGTTCCTCGGCGCGCTCGGCGTACCAGCGCATCGCCTTCACGCACTTGGCTGCCTCGGCGCGGGCCGCGGTGACGGGCTTGCCCATCTCCGTGGTCACCGTGCGGGCGATGTCGTCCTGGTCCTTCTCCAACAGGTCGGCCGCCCTGCGCAGCAGTTCGGCGCGCTCGGCGAAGTCGGTGCTGCGGTACGTCTCGAAGGTGGCGCGGGCGAGGTCCAGTCGCTTCTCGATCTCCTCCGCGCCCAGGGACTCGAAGGTCTGCAGCGTCTCCCCGGTCGCCGGGTTGGTGGTCGCGATGGGCATGGGGTTCCTCCTCGGAAGCGGTGGAGGCGGCGCGGCCGGTGGCCGACGGCCCGTGTTCGCGACCCCGCGTACCCGCCTGCGGCCCTCTCACTCGACGGGCGCGGGATCGCCGGGGAGGACGGCCCGCCGCCACACCGGTTCGACGGTCCGCGCGACCGGGACGACCGGGACGACCGGGAGGGCTTCCGGCGCCGGGACGCGCCGGAGGTCGGCGCGTCCCGGCGGCTCAGTAGCTCATCTCCACGTAGTCGATGTCGGTGAACTCCACGACGAGACCGGGGGCCCGTCGGCCGCCGTCCTTGAAGTAGACCTCCTGCAGGCCCTCGGCGACGATGTCCCGCAGCTCCTGTTCGCTCGCCCCGGCGGCCCGCGCGTCGAACAGCCGCCGCGCGTAGACGGGCGGGAGGTGCTGGGTGATGCGGCGCATCCGGCCGTCGTCGGTGGTGCCGGGCGCGGCGGTGAAGCCGAAGCGGGCCCGGGCCTCGACGGCGATCCCCGTGCTGGTGGCGGCCTTCCGCTCGGCGCGGCGGCGGACCCTGGGCTGCCAGTCCTTGCGGACCTCGCGCTCCAGGGCCTCGGCGAGGGCCTTGGGCGGGTGCTTGCGCTGCCCGGCCACATAGCGCTGAACGGTGCGCTGGGAGACCCCCAACCGTCGGGCGACGGCCTTGGTGGACCCCTTGGCCTGCCGTACCAGGAACCGCATCCGCGCGCCGGCGGACTTCGGAATGGGCCGGGTGAAGACGTTCCGCTCGGCCGTCTCCAGTCCTTCGGCGATCTTCCCCATCGATCACTCCCCCTCGGCGACGGCGTCCACGCCGTCCTTGATGTGGCGGGCCGGGTTGTGACCGGCTTCCATCAGCTCCAGGGCCCAGGCCAGGGGCCGGGTGCCCTCGTGCTTGACCATGCCCGGCGAGACGCCGAGCCGGAACGTGCCCGGTGCGGGCCTGCCGTCCTCCGCGCGGGGCAGGACGTCCAGCGGGGAGGGCCCGTCACCGGGGTAGACGACGCAGTCCGACAGCACGGCGAGGGGGTAGAGCCCGGCGGTGGCCGCGGTCCTGACCATCTTGCGGTGCATGTTGACCCGCGCGGTGGCGATGACGGCGGCGCGGATGTCGGGACGCCAGGTGGGACGCTCCAGCGCGGGCCACCGCTCGCCGGGGCGGTAGCCCAGGCCCTGGGGGCGTTCGCGGAGCTTGCCGATGCCGCCCTTGACGGTGGCCTTGACGGCGGACAGCACGGCGGCCTGACGCCGGTCGGTGTCCTTGTGGCTCTCCATGGCGGCCAGGTAGGCGGCCTCGTCGAGATCGGCGGTGACGCCGAGGGCGGCCATCGTCTCCAGGTAGGCGGCGCGCAGTCGGGCGTGCCACGGGTCCAGGTACGGGCCGCGGTCGGGCCTCACCCACGCCTCCACCGGCCGGACCTCGGCGCCGAGTTCGACGGCGTAGGCGACGGTGGGGGTGGCGTACCAGGCCGGTCCCCGCGGCCGGCCGCCGTGCGGGGTGAACGGGCTCGGCAGCCGGGGGTCGAGATCGACGTGCGAGAGGTCGACCAGCCAGCAGCCGGGCAGTTTTCCGTCGAAGTCGGGGGCGGTGACGTGGACGGCCGGTCCGAGACCGACCGTCAGCCGGCTCGCCGCGGCGAGGAACGCGGTGTTGACGTCGATGCCGACGGCCCAGGGGCGGGCGCGCTCGTCGTCGGCGACCAGCTCCGGATCGCGGAGCCACTCGTACGCCTCCTCGTCCAGGACGTCCGTGGCGGCGCGGCCGGCGGCGACGGGATGTTCGTCGGGGGCCTCGGGCGGGGCGGGGTCCACGGGGGTGGTGAGCGATCCGGGCACCGGGGCGGACACCCACGCGCCGCCGGTCTCGTCGCGCACCGCGCGGGTCGGCGGGCGCACGGCGGTCATCAGTTCCAGACCGCAGACGGCGGTGGAGCCGCAGGGAGTCAGGACGCGGGCGGCGTAGTCGCCCAGCGTCCGGGCCAGTTCGGCCGGGGGGAAGTCGGCCGCGTCGCCCCAGGAGCGGGAGTCCAGCGCGCCCCAGGGGAGGACGGCGAACTGCACGCACAGGCGCCGGCCGGCCTGCGCGGGCCGGTGGACGCGCGCCCAGGGGCCGAAACCGCGCCGGGTGAGCCGCCACCCGGCCTTGGTGAGTCCCCGCACGGCGGGGTGCGAGTCGGGCAGGCGCAGGCCGCGGCGGTCCGTCAGCTCCACGGGCAGGCCCAGGCGTTCGGCGGCGTCGCCGGTGAGGACGACGAGCGGGTCGGCGTCCCGGCCGGAGCGGTGCAGTCGCGGCGCGCCGAGTCCGGCGTCGTTCAGCGCCCACTCCGCCAGTTCCGGGACGGTCCGCGCCGGGCAGTGGAGGGTTCGGCCGTCGGCGAGGTGGGCGGTGCCCTCCCCGTCCAGGACGGCGAGCGGGCCGCTCGGGAAGCGGGAGTCGGGGGCCGGGGGTGCGGAGGCGGGGGCGGGGGCGCGTCGCGCGGGCGGTTTCACCACCGGCCGCCTCGGCGCGGGCGCGGTGGTCCGTGCCGGCGGGGAGGCGGGCGCGGACACGGCGACGGGTGCCGGCGCGGACACGGACACGGGCACGGTCGGGGCGGCGGGGGCCGGTGGGGCCGGTGGGGCCGTGGGGACGGTGCGGCAGAAGCCGCCGATGTGCTGAGGCCGTCCCGCCGCGCGGTAGGGCGTCGGCCGCCCGCACAGTACGCACGGCAGCGGCTCCCCGGTGACGAGCTCGCCACCCCCGGCGCGGTCCGCCTCGGCGACTGCGGGAACGGCGGGAGCGGCGGGCTCCACGGGGGGCACGGAGGCGGCCGACTCCACCACCGGCCCCGCGACCGACCCCGCGACCGGCACCCCGACCGGCCCCGCAGCGCGCGCGGGGACGGGCTCCTCCTCCTCGGCCGGGTACTTGGCCGCCCAGCCCTCCAGCAGACGCGCGTACGCCTCGCGCTTGGGAGGACGCGGGTCGCTGCGGCCGGCCTCCCAGCCGGCCACGGTCTCCCGCCGTACGCCGAAGACCTCGGCGAGTTCGCTCCGCGTCACTCCCGCGGCCGTGCGCAGCCGCTTGCGTTCGGCGGGCGGCGGGAGTTCTTTCGGGCGGGCCAACAGGGCGTCGACCGCGGCCATCAGCTCGTCCCGCTCGTTGGGCATGGAACACCTCCGCGTCCGAGCCTAGCCACCCTCGCGCGCCGGACCGCGCACCGGCCGTTCCCTTCCCCGTCTCCGTGCGCGGAGTGCGGTCCCGAGCGGGCGCGCGCCCGTCACACCTCGACCACGACGAGGTTCTCCACGGAGTGTGCCCCCAGCCGTCGGAGCAGGTCGGCCTGGGGCGCGCCACACAGGATCTCCACCCGTCGGGCGCCGGCGCCGGCGGCCTGACGGAGCAGCAACGAGGCGCAGCCGATGTCCAGGAAGCACAGCCGCGACAGGTCCACGCGCACCGGCGAGGTGCGCCCGCGCGGCGTCAGCACCGTCCGCAGCGCCGCGTGGAACCCGTCGCGCGTGGCGAGGTCGGCGTCGCCGATGATCCCGACCTCGTCCGTCCCGTACACGGCCCCGAGGTCGCCGGGCCGCTCCAGCAGGTCGACCGGGTGGAGCCTCCGCACGGCCGTGAGCACCTCGTCGTCGAAGCGGCGCCGGTCGTAGGCGCAGACCTCCGTGTACCGACCGTCGGCGAAGAGGTGCTCGGCGTGGGCCTCGCGGTGCGTCACCGTCTCGATGTCGACGTCGAGGTCCCACACCCAGGCCATGTCGACGTAGACGCGCAGGCCCGCGTACCCCTCCCGCAGTGCCCGTTCGGTCTCCTCCCTCAGCCGTCCCGTCTGCCGTCGGGGGGTGAAGCCGCCATCCGGCCGGATCAGTTCCCGGACGCTGCTGTGGAGGAGTTGCCCTCGGGAGCGGGCGGCCTCGGCCAGGGACGCGAAGGGAAGCAGACGCCGCTCGGTCTCCGCCACGGGGAGCGCCGGGTCGGGGAAGAGGACGACCTTCTCCCCCCGGACCAGCCCGTCGTGGGTGAAGGCCGCCAGCCCCGGCCAGAGCGGCTCGTCCGCGTACCCGACGAAGGCGTGGTCCCCCGGCCTCAGTCCCTCCACGGCGATGGTGTGGTCGGTTGCGCCGTTCCATACGGCCACGTCGTGCCGCCCCTTCGTGCTGGGAGAATCAAGGTGGCAGCACGACATTACGCTCGGTGTTCGTCCAGGGGAAACAGTTGCCTGTTTCCGGCGCTTCTTGACAGAGCGCGAACGGAATCCCGCATACGGTGATCGCTTCACCGGGACGGCGGCGCGAGAATGATCGCGCTTCCCTCCGCCACTCCCCCTCCACGCCGTCGGGCGCCCTCTCCCCGCGGGCCCACGGACTCGCGGACGCCCCCGGACGTCCGCGGAGACCGCGCGGCGAGGTTCACGGAACGCCCGCGCCGCGCCCGGTCACCTCTGGGCGAGTCGCAGCCTGACCTCCACCTCCTGGTCTCCGGAGATCCGGGGCTCGGCCGTCACGTCGTAGAAACCGGCCAGCGCCTCCTGGACCTGCCGCACCGCGTCGGGACTGCCGCTGATGTCGGCCTCCGTCGGCTCCTTCAACTCCAGGGAGCACTCCACCTCGCCGTGCGTGCGGACGTCGACCGTGCCGACCCAGAACTTCCGCTTCGGCTCGCCGCCCTCCTCGGCCTTGTCCTGTCCGTTCCCCAGTTGGGGCGAGCGCGGGAACGCGGACCGCAGCACGGCGAAGACGGCCGCGGCGTTCTCGGAGGTGCAGTCGGGGAGCTCGACCTCGACCAGGCTCGCGCTCTCTTCCATCTGTTCAGTGCTCATAGCCCCACCTGTACCCCGGTGCGGACGATGGTCACAGTTCGATCCGGTCCATCCGGGTCGGTCCCCGACCGCCCGCGCCGCCGTGGGTGGCACCAACGCCCTTGCTAGGCTCCCCCGCATGGACACGACGGCCTACAACGCCGCCCCCACCCGTCTGAGGAACACGCCGAGCTGGCTGCTGTCGCAGGTGACGACGCACGCCCACCGGCTGGTGTGGGGGGCGTTCGGCTCCGCCGACGCCCGCAACCACCACTACGCCCTGCTCTCCGCGCTGGAGGAGCACGGCCCGGCCAGCCAGGCGGAGCTGGGCCGGCGGTGCGGCATCGACCGCAGCGACGTCGTCGCCGCGCTCAACGAACTCGCCGGCCGGGGCCTGGTCACGCGCTCCCCGGACCCGGCGGACCGACGGCGCAACATCGTCACGGTCACCCCGGCCGGGCTCCGGCAGCTCGCCCGGCTCGACGAGGTGTTGGGCCGGGCCCAGGACGAACTACTCGCCGGGCTCTCGGCGGACGAGCGGGACCGCCTCATCCGGCTGTTGACGAAGATCCTGGACCACCACGCGGCACAGCGGCCGAACCACTGACCGCGCGCCCGGCCCGCTTCCCTCCCCGGTTCGTCCGAGGACCGAGCCAGGCCCGAACACGCCGACGGCGCGCCGCGGAGGACGTCCGCGGCGCGCCGTCACCGTGACTCTCGGGCCCGGTCCGGGATCACCTCACGCGCCCGTACCGCACGCTCTTGGTCCAGATCTTCTCCTTGCGGACGGTCTTCCCCGGCTTCGGGGAGTGCCAGATCCGCCCGTCGCCGGCGTAGATGCCCACGTGGTAGACATTGCCGCCGGAGTGGAAGAACACCAGGTCGCCCTTCTTGCGGGACGTGGCGGAGATCTTCTTGGCGCGGTTGTACTGGGCCGCCGCGGTGCGCGGCAGCTTCTTGCCCGCCTTCTTGTAGGAGTACTGGGTGAGTCCCGAGCAGTCGAAACGGTTCGGTCCTGCGGCACCGTACTGGTAGGGGGAGCCCTTCTTGGAGGCCGCCACCTTGAGTGCCTTGCCGGAGGGGGTGATCGCCTCCGCCTCGGGCGTCGTGGCCGGCACCAGTGCCGTCCCCGCGAGCGTCACCGCGGTGACGGCGGAGGTGACGGCCGCTCGGGACACGAGTCCGGGTATGCGCGGGTACGCGGACATGGAACAACCCTTCGTCATCCGCCTGCGAAAGATGACCTGTCGGGTTCGGGCCGGCGAAGTTGCCCGGCCACCTGATGTGGCTTCACCCCAAGGACCGCGTGGTGCGCGGTCCGCCGTACCTGGGTCTCCCGCTCCTGCCGATTCGTCATGGTCCGTCTCTCACCCGGACGGCGGCAGGATTCGGCGTCCGCCCGGGAGGCCCCGCCAGGCGGCGGGGACTTGCCGTTGTCTACGGATAGTGCGTCAAGAAAGCGTCCGGATGCGAGATCTGACGGTTTCTGTGAACTTGTTCACTTCCGCGCCGGCCGGACCGTCAGGCCGTCCCACCGCCCGGTCCGGCCGCCCGCGGACCGCTCGCGAGAAGGCCTGTGAGCAGCGGTTGTCGAGGAATGCGTCCGGAGCGCGGCGACGTGGTCGGCGCGCTCCCCGCCCACCGCGCACGCCGGTGTGATCAGCCCGAATGGCCGCCCTCGTGTCGGGTGATCCGCGAGTCGCGCGCCGCCGGAACGGTCCGGGCCCGTGGACGCGGGCGGTTCGCACCGCGTCCACGGGCCCGGCGGGGGTTCAGCGGATGTGGATGCCGGAGATCGTGCGGGCGATGACCAGCCGCTGGATCTCGCTGGTGCCTTCGAAGATGGAGTAGATCGCCGCGTCCCGGTGCATGCGCTCCACCGGGTACTCCCGGGTGAAGCCGTTGCCGCCGAGGATCTGGATGGCCTGGGCGGTGACGGCCTTGGCGGTCTCTCCGGCGAACAGCTTGGACATCGATCCCTCGGCCGCCTCGAAGGGCTTGCCCGCCGCGGCCATCCACGAGGCCCGCCACACCAGCAGGCGGGCGGCGTCGACGCGGGTGCGCATGTCGGCGAGTTGGAAGGCGATGCCCTGGTTGTCGATGATCGGCCGGCCGAACTGGACCCGGGTCTTGGCGTAGTCCAGGGCGACCTCGTACGCGGCGCGGGCGATGCCGACGGCCTGGGCGCCCACGGCCGGGCGGGACGCCTCGAAGGTGGCCATCGCGGCGTTGCGCACGCGCTCGCCGCCGCCCTTCTTCGCCTTCTCGCGGGCCCGGGCCAGGCGCTCGTCCAACTTCTCCTTGCCGCCCAGCAGGCAGTGGCCGGGGACGCGGACGTCCTCCAGCACGACCTCGGCGGTGTGGGAGGCGCGGATACCGTGCTTCTTGAACTTCTGCCCCTGGGAGAGGCCGGGGGTGTTCGGCGGGATGACGAAGGAGGCGTGCCCCTTGGCGCCGAGCTCGGGGTCGACGACGGCGACGACGACGTGGACGTTGGCGATGCCGCCGTTGGTCGCCCAGGTCTTGGTGCCGTTGAGGACCCACTCGTCCTTGGCCTCGTCGTAGACCGCGCGGGTGCGCATCGCCGAGACGTCCGAGCCGGCGTCCGGCTCGGAGGAGCAGAAGGCGGCGACCTTCACGTCGTTCTCGTCGCCGTACATCTGCGGGATCCAGGTGCCGATCTGCTCCTCGGTGCCGTTGGCGAGGACGCCGACGGCGGCCAGGGCGGTGCCGACGATCGACAGGCCGATGCCCGCGTCGCCCCAGAACAGCTCCTCCATCACCACGGGGATGCCCAGGCCGGTGGGGTCGAAGTACTGCTGGGCGTAGAAGTCCAGCGAGTAGAGGCCGATCTTCGCCGCCTCCTGGATGATGGGCCAGGGAGTCTCCTCGCGCTCGTCCCACTCCGCGGCGGCGGGACGCATCACATCGGCGGCGAAGCCGTGGACCCAGTCCCTCACGGCCTTCTGGTCCTCGTTGAGCTCGAGTGCGAACTCCGCCATGGAAGCCCTCCATCCATCTGTTACTAGCGGTAACAGAAATATGTTACCGATCAGTCCGGTGTCAACCTCCCACGACGATTCGCTCCCCCCGCCGCGACGGGTGTTACGTTGCGCGGAGGTGCCGCAAGGCGTCACAGGGTCGGGAGGCCGAGGCGATGGAGACCACACACCGACAGGACCGGCTCAGCACCGCGGAGCGCCGCCGCAGGGAACTGCTGGAGGCCGCCGAGCGCGTGGTGCTGCGCGACGGTCCCGGCGCCTCGATGAACGCCATCGCCGCCGAGGCCGGCATCACCAAGCCGATCCTCTACCGGCACTTCGGCGACAAGGGCGGGCTGTACCGGGCCCTGGCCGTACGGCACACCGACGCCCTGGTGGACTCACTGCGGGCCGCGCTGGACGCCCCCAGCGACCGGCGCGAGCGCGTGGAGGCGGCCCTGGACACCTACCTGGCCGCCATCGAGGCCCGCCCGCAGGTCTACCGCTTCCTGATGCACCCCGCCGAGGACCCCGCCGAGGACCCCGCCGGCGACCGCGGCTTCGACGTCGGACAGCACTCGGCCCCCCTGCTGCGCCGGCTGGGCGAGGAGTTGGCCACCGTCATCGCCGAACGCATCGAACTCGGTCCCGAGGGCGAGGAACGGGCTCGGGTGTGGGGTCACGGCATCGTCGGCATGATGCACGCCGCCGGGGACTGGTGGCTGCGCGAGCGCCCCTGCCCCAGGGAACGACTGGTGGAGCACCTGACGGACCTGCTGTGGGGCGGCCTCGTCACGGCGGAGGACCGGGCGGACGGCCCCGGCCTCTGAGAACCTCTGACGAACGTCCGCACGGCCCCGGCCGGAGCGAGCGCCGTCGCACGGGCACCGCTCGCTCCGGCGCGGACCTCCGGAATCGAGCCGCGCGCCGACCGCGCGGGCGGACAGAACCGGAGCTTTCGGGGAAACACGCCCGGCGCGCGTGCGCCGCCCGCACCGGAGTGATCATCCTGGGGTGGCGCGGTTCGGGACCGGAGACGGACCTCGGTAGGCTGAGGCCCGATCCAGGGGCAAGGAGGAGCGAGAACGATGGCAGGCAACACGGAGCCGTTGCCGCCGCGGGCCAAACTGGCCGTGACGGCGGGCAAGGCCGCGGCGGCGGTGTCACGGGCCGCGGGTCGTGGCAGCGGATCGGTGATCGGCGGAAAGGTGGCTCTCAAACTCGACCCCGACCTGCTGGCCCGACTCGCCCAGAACCTGGACGTCGTCCTGGTGTCGGCCACCAACGGGAAGACCACCACGACCCGGCTGATCGCCGAGGCCCTCCGGGCCGTCGGCCCGGTGGTCTCCAACGCGCTGGGCGCCAACATGCCGGCCGGCATCACCGCGGCGCTCGCCGGGAGCGGCGACGCCCGCTACGGCGTCATTGAGGTCGACGAGAAGTACCTCCCCGCGGTCGCCCGCGACACGACCCCCAAGGCCATCGCGCTGCTCAACCTCTCCCGCGACCAGCTCGACCGCGCCGGCGAGACCCGGATGCTGGCCGAGCGGTGGCGCGAGGGCCTGTCCGGCTCCAAGGCCGTGATCGTGGCCAACGCCGACGACCCGCTGGTGGTGTGGGCCGCGTCCTCCTCCCCCAACGTGGTGTGGGTGGCCGCCGGACAGGAGTGGAAGGACGACGCCTGGTCCTGCCCCGCCTGCGGCGGAGTGATGCAGCGGCCCGGCGACGACTGGTTCTGCGGGGAGTGCGGCTTCCGCCGTCCCACCCCGAGCTGGGCGCTGTCGGGCGACCACGTGCTGGACCCGCACGGTTCGGCCTGGCCGATCCACCTCCAGCTCCCCGGCCGCGCGAACAAGGCCAACGCCACCACCTCGGCGGCCGTCGCCGCCGCCTTCGGCGTCCCCCCGCAGGTGGCGCTGGAGCGGATGTACTCGGTGACCGCCGTGGCGGGCCGCTACGACGTGGTGTCCTACCAGGGCCGCGAGATCCGGCTGCTGCTGGCGAAGAACCCGGCGGGCTGGCTGGAGACCTTCTCCCTGATCGACCCTCCGCCCGCCCCCGTCATCCTGTCGGTCAACGCCCGCGGCGCGGACGGCACGGACACCTCCTGGCTGTGGGACGTGGACTACTCCCGTCTGGCCGGGCGCCCCATCTGCGTGATCGGCGACCGCAAACTGGACCTGGCGGTCCGGCTGGAGGTCGCCGGGGTGGACTTCCAGGTCTGCGAGAACGCCACCGAGGCCGTCCGGCAGTGTCCGCCCGGCCGGATCGAGGCGATCGCCAACTACACCGCGTTCCAGGATCTGCGCCGCATCGTCGGCAACTGATCCCGGGCCCACCGACAACGCCCAGCGACAACACGGCCGAAGAGACGGCGAGGATGGCGAGCATGGCGAGCATGAATGAGAGCGGCCTGCGCCTGGTGTGGGTCTACCCGGACCTGCTGAGCACCTACGGCGACCAGGGCAACGTACTGGTGGTGGAGCGGCGCGCACGGCAGCGCGGCCTGGCGGTGCACCGGATCGACGTCCGGTCCGACCAGCCGATCCCCACCTCCGGGGACATCTACCTGATCGGCGGCGGCGAGGACCGTCCGCAGCGGCTGGCCGCCGAGCGGCTGCGCCGCGACGGCGGACTGACCCGGGCCGTGGACAACGGCGCGATCGTCTTCTCGGTGTGCGCCGGTTACCAGATCCTGGGACACGAGTTCGTCAACGACCTCGGGCAGCGCGAGCCGGGCCTCGGGCTGCTGGACGTGACCAGCACCCGCGGCGAGGGCGAGCGGTGCGTCGGCGACGTCCTGGCCGACATGGACGAGCGGCTGGGACTGCCGCAGCTCACCGGTTTCGAGAACCACCAGGGCGTCACGCACCTGGGCCCGACGGCGCGTCCGCTGGCCCGGGTGCGGCTGGGCCGGGGCAACGGCACCGGCGACGGGACCGAGGGCGCCTGGAACGACACCGTCTTCGGCACCTACATGCACGGACCGGTGCTGGCCAGGAACCCGCAGATCGCGGACCTGCTGCTCAAGCTGGCCCTGGATGTGAACGCCCTCCCGCCGGTGGACGACCGCTGGTACGAGGCGCTGCGCGCCGAGCGGATCGCGGCGGCCACACAGCCCGCCTGACCGTGCCACCCCGCCCGGATGTCCGGGCGGGGCCGGCTCTACTCTGGTTCGAGCGGATCAGCATGAATCGGGAGAGCCACGGATGGACCACGACGGAATGGACCACGGCGGACACGGCATGGCGGATCTTCCGCCCTTCACCCTCGCGCGTGGTCTGGAGTTCTCCGGTGAGCCGTTCTTCCTGATCGGCTGCCTGCTCGCGCTGGGACTCTACGGCTGGGGCGTCGTGCGGCTGCGGCGGCGCGGCGACGCCTGGCCGGTGAGCCGCACGGTCTCCTTCGTGCTGGGCGTGCTGACGGTCGCCCTGGTGATGTGCACCGCGCTCAACAACTACGGCATGGTGCTGTTCAGCGTGCACATGGTGCAGCACATGGTGATCAGCATGCTGTCGCCGATCCTGGTCCTGCTGGGCGCCCCGGTGACGCTGACGCTGCGGGCGCTCCCGTCCGCCGGACGCGGACGCAAGGGCCCCCGCGAATGGCTGGTGGCCCTGCTGCACAGCCGGTACATGCGGGTGATCACGCACCCCCTGTTCACTATCCCCATGTTCATCGCGAGCCTGTACGCGCTGTACTTCACGCCCCTGTTCGACTTCCTGATGAGCTCCAGGCCCGGGCACATCGCGATGATGGTGCACTTCCTGGCGGTGGGGCTGATCTTCTTCTGGCCGATCATGGGGGTCGACCCGGGCCCGCACCGCCCCGGCTACGTGATGCGGATCCTGGAGCTGTTCGCCGGCATGCCCTTCCACGCCTTCTTCGGCATCGCGATGATGATGGCGAGCACGCCGCTGGTGGACACCTACGCGAACCCGCCGGCCTCGCTCGGGGTCACCGCGCTCGACGACCAGGAGATGGCGGGCGGCATCGCCTGGGCCTTCAGCGAGATTCCGTCGGTGATCGTGCTGATTGCCCTGCTCATTCAGTGGTACTTCTCCGAACAGCGGCAGGCTCGACGGAGCGACCGGGCCGCCGACCGCGACGGCGACCGTGAGCTGACGGCCTACAACGCCTACCTGGCGTCGTTGCAGGCCCGCGGGCAATGACGCGGCGGACCGGGGCCGGGGCGCGCGGCGCCCGGGCCGCGGTGGAGGCGGCGCCGATCCGCCTGCCGACCGATGTCGGGAGGAGTGTGGGCGCGATGCCCGAGAGGACGCGGACCGTGTCGGAGCGGGCCAAGGCCATGCTGGTGATCACCGTGGCCGCCCTGGTGCTGGCCACCGCCTACTCCGCCGCGCTGGGCGGCAACGGGTGGCTGTGGTTCGCCTGGGTGGTCCTGGGGCTGGCCACTCTGGGGCTGGTGGCGGCACGGGAGAAGTGAGCCGGAACGAGGGCGGGGCACGGACGTGCCCCGCCCTCGTCATGGGTCGGTCCCCGGGCCCGGTCCGGGCTCAGAAGTCGAACACGGCCCCGGTCCGCCTGGCGAGGTCACAGGCGTTGGGGTACCTCCCCTCCCAGGTGATCCGGCCGTCCCGCCAGGTTCCCGAGGCCGTGGCGATCACCGGCGCGTGTTCCATGGTGCAGTGCCCCGTGCCGTCGGAGAGCGTTCGGAACTCGCCCTGGGTCCGGTCGAGGGCAGCACAGGCCTCGTCCGCCCTGGGGTGGGGACCGCCCTGGTCCGGGCAGACCAGCCGCACGCCTCGCGTCCAGGTGCCGTCCGCGTCGGAGACGGTCAGGAAGAGCTCGCCGTGGGGCCGCGGCGGCTCGGTGGCTCCGACGCGGGCGGCGGACGTCGGGACGAGGGCGAGGAGTGCGGCGACGGCCGCGGCGGCGGTGGCACGGGGGCGCGGGAACATGACGGGTCTCCTCGGGGTGCACACGATTCGGGGGCACGATCGCCCGCTCCAGGTCACCGCACCGGCCCGTCACGGGCAAGCGGCCGCACCGGTGCCGTCCCCCCACCGGGTGACGAAGCTCCCTCCGGTGGGGCCGGGAGCGCCTACCGGGTCAGGGCGGCGCGCTCCCGCGCGGCCCGTACGGCGGCGGTGAGGCCGGCCAGGTCGAAGGCTCCCTGGTAGCGCCGTCCGTTGACGAAGAAGGTCGGGGTTCCGGACACGCCGCCGAGGTCGGCGGACTCCTCGTCCGCGGTGACGCGGGCCGCGCCGGCGCGCTCGGCGAGGTCGCGGTGGAACCGTTCGGCGTCCAGGCCGAGTTCCTCGGCGTATCCGCTCAGATCGGAGGGGCGCAGCGCGTCCTGGTGGGCGAACAGCAGGTCGTGCATCTCCCAGAAGCGGCCCTGCGCCGCGGCGGCCTCGGCCGCGACGGCGGCGAGCCGGGCGTGGACGTGGACGTCGTCGAGGGGGAAGTGTCGCCAGACGTAGCGGACGTCCCCGTCGCTCGCGAGGAGATCGCGGACGGCGGGCTCGGCCCGCCCGCAGTACGGGCACTCGAAGTCGCCGTACTCGACGACCGTCACGGGGGCCTCGCGGGGTCCGCGCACGTGGTCGCGGTCCGGGTCGACGGGTACGGCGAGGTCCACGACGCCCTCGGCCCGGCCGTACAGAGCCCGCAGGCGCATGCGCCGCGGCAGGGCTCCGAGGCCGTGGACGACCAGCCAGGTGAGGACGGACGAGCAGACCACCGCGCCGAGGACGCCGACCTTCGCCTCCTCCAGCCGGGCGCCGTCGAAGGCGATGGCGGCGATCAGCAGGGACACGGTGAAGCCCACTCCGGAGATGGTGCCGCCCACCGCCACCGAGCCCCAGCCGACCGAGGGCAGCAGCCGTCCTCGGCTCAGCCGGGCGCCCAGGGCCGAGGCGCCGAGGATGCCGAGCGGTTTGCCCAGCGTGTAGCCGAGCAGGACGCCCAGCGTGACGGGCGAGCCGAGCGCCCGCGCCAGTTGCTCGCCACCGACGGTGATGCCGGCGTTGGCGAGGGCGAACAGCGGCACGACGAGGTAGCTGCTCCAGGGGTGCCACATCCGCTGCAGCCGGTCGTTCGGGGAGATCGCCGTGGCGAGGCCGTACCGCACGGTCCGCTCCAGTTCCGGTGTCGGCTGCTCGCGGAAGAGGCGGAACAGCCGGCCGGCGCGTTCCAGGTCGCCGCGCGCCGCCGGGTAGGCGTAGGTCAGCAGTCCCATCGCGAGTCCCGCGACGACCGGCTCCACCCCGGACTCCAGCAGCGCGAGCCAGAGCGCCACCGCGAGCAGCGCGTACACCCCGCCCCGGCGCACGCCCCGGGCCCGTACCAGCAGCACCACGCCGAAGGCGCCGAGGGCCGTCAGGAGCGCCGGCACGGTGACGTGGCCGCTGTAGGCGAGGGCGATGACGCCGAGCGCCGCGAAGTCGTCGACGACGGACACGGTGAGGACGAAGACCCGCAGCCCGGCGGGCATGCGCCTGCCCACCAGGGAGAGCAGGCCGAGCGCGAACGCGGTGTCGGTGGACATGGCGACGCCCCAGCCGTACGTCGTGCCGTGGCCCGCGTTGACGGCCAGGTAGGCCGCCACGGGCACGACCATCCCTCCGATGCCGGCCAGCAGCGGCAGGGTGAGCCGTCCGCGCTCGCGCAGCTCGCCCATGTCGAACTCGCGACGCGTCTCGAGGCCGACGACGAGGAAGAACACGGCCATCAGGCCGCTGTTCACCCACTCCCGCAGCTCCAGCGACACGCCGTAGGGTCCGGCCCGCACCGACAGGTGCGTCCGCCAGAACTCCTCGTACGCCGAGGGGGCGAGATTGGCCCAGCCCAGTGCGGCGAGCACCGACGCCACCAGGACGACGGCGCTGCCGGTCTCCGTGCGCAGGAAGTCCCGGAGCGCGGACGTGGTGCCGTCGCCGCGCACGGTCCGGCCTGGGGAGTTCCGTTCCCCCGCGGGCGGGTTCACCCTCTCGATTCTCCCGCCGATCGGCGTTCTCCGCGCGCCGGGCGTGTCAGCGGAAAGCCGTCGTCCCGCGCTCAGCTCCGCTCACGGCCGCCGTGGTGTCGTTCCCGGCGATTTCGGCGATCTCGGCGATCTCGGCGATCAGGGCCTCGATCCGCCGGCGGATCTCGTCGCGGATCGGGCGGACGGCCTCGACGCCCTTGCCCGCGGGGTCGTCCAGTTGCCAGTCGAGGTACGTCTTGCCGGGGAAGACCGGGCAGGCGTCCCCGCAGCCCATGGTGACGACGTAGTCGGACGCCTGGACGTCCTCGGTGGTGAGCACCGTGGGCCTGGCGTCGGCGATGTCGACGCCGACCTCGGCCATGGCCTCGACGGCGGCGGGGTTGACCCGGTCGGCGGGCAGCGAGCCGGCGGAGCGCACCTCGATCCGGTCGCCGGCGAGGTGGTTCAGGAATCCGGCGGCCATCTGGGAGCGGCCGGCGTTGTGGACGCAGACGAACAGCACGGACGGCTTGTCGGACATCGGTGGACCTCTCGTCTCCGCGGTGGGCCGGCCGGCATCGGCTCGGCCGATGTGACAGTATCAGCGCATGCTGATGTCAGTCGACACTGACCTGATTAGGGTTCTCTCCGATCCGCTCAGGATGAGGATCGTGACCCTGCTCGCCACCGAGACGCTGTGCACCACCCATCTGGTGGACGAGACCGGGGCGAAGCAGACCAACCTCTCCAACCACCTGCGGGTGCTGCGGGAGGCCGGGGTCGTGGAGACCGAGCCGTGCGGCCGGTACACCTACTACCGGCTGCGCCCGGACGTCATCGAGCACCTGGGCCGCTCCCTCCTGGAGTTGGCCCGCACCGCCCGCACCACCCGCGCCGCCGAGACCAAGAGGGCCTGCCCGTGACCACCGCCGAAGAGACCACGCCGGAGAAGGCGCACAGAGCGGCGGATGCCGACGCCGCCGGGATCGTCGCCAGGCTCTCCACCCTCGACCGGTTTCTGGCGGTGTGGATTCTGCTGGCCATGGCCGCCGGCCTGGGCCTGGGCCGGCTGATCCCCGGTCTGAACGACGTCCTGAGCAGGATCGAGGTCGGCGGGATCTCCCTGCCGATCGCGCTGGGCCTGCTGGTCATGATGTACCCGGTGTTGGCGAAGGTCCGCTACGACCGCCTCGACGCGGTCACCGGCGACCGGAGGTTGATGGTCTCCTCGCTGGTGGTCAACTGGCTGATCGGGCCGGCGGTGATGTTCGCCCTGGCCTGGATCTTCCTGCCCGACCTGCCCGAGTACCGCACCGGGTTGATCATCGTCGGGCTGGCCCGCTGCATCGCCATGGTGATCATCTGGAACGACCTGGCCTGCGGCGACCGCGAGGCCGCCGCCGTCCTCGTCGCCCTCAACAGCCTCTTCCAGGTCCTCGCGTTCGGCCTGCTCGGCTGGTTCTACCTCGACCTGCTCCCCGGCTGGCTGGGCCTGGGCGACGGCGAACGGCTGGACATCTCCATGGGAGAGATCGCCCTCAACGTGGTGATCTTCCTCGGCATCCCGCTGCTCGCCGGTTTCCTCACCCGCCGCCTCGGCGAGCGGCGCATGGGCCGCGCGGCGTACGAGGAGCGCTTCCTGCCGCGCATCGGCCCCTGGGCACTGTACGGGCTGCTGTTCACCATCGTGATCCTCTTCGCCCTCCAGGGGAGGACGATCACCTCCCAGCCGCTGGACGTGGCCCGGATCGCGCTGCCGCTGCTGATCTACTTCACGGTGATGTTCTTCGGCACCTTCGCCCTGGGCAAGGCCATCGGCCTGGCCTACGACCGCACCACCACCCTGGCGTTCACCGCCGCGGGCAACAACTTCGAGCTGGCCATCGCGGTCGCGATCGCCACCTTCGGCGTCACTTCCGGCCAGGCGCTGGCCGGTGTCGTCGGCCCGCTCATCGAGGTCCCCATCCTCATCGCCCTGGTGTACGTCGCCCTGGCCTGGCGCAAGAGGTTCACGGCCGCGCGGCCGACGCCCGCCGCGCCGGACAGGCGGAGCTGACGCCTCACTTCCGGGCGGCGGCGGTGGTCAGCAGCCGCCCCATGGCGGCGAGCACCGACGGCTCGACGCGGTAGTACACCCAGGTGCCGCGCCGCTCGGAGGTGAGCAGTCCGGCCTCCTTGAGCTTCTTCAGGTGGTGGCTGACGGTGGGCTGGGAGACGCCCACGTCGGAGATGTCGCACACGCACGCCTCGCCGCCCTTGTGGGAGGCGACCAGCGAGAACAGCCGCAGGCGCACCGGGTCGCCGAGCGCCTTGAACATCCGTGCGGCCGTCTCGGCCTCCTCGGCCGTCAACGGACGCTCGTCCAGCGGCGGGCAGCAGGGGACCACGCTCTCGGGACCGGGCGCGGACGCCGCCGACACCGTCTCTGACTTCGACATGAATCAATATTGACACCCGTCGAAGCCAGTGACAAGGTGGGCTACATCGACGGCCATCGAAGCAATGGCTTCCGTGACCATCCATGTCCGTGTGCGCCTCCGCTCACCGCGCCCCACGAGCACCCGTCTCGTCGTGGACGCTCACAGCCGCCGACGCCACCGCCGAGCCCACGGCGGCACGGCAGGGGAGCCCCGCGAGAACCGGCACACGAGAACACGAGAAGAGGAACGACCATGAGCGAACAGCCACTCCCGGTGGTCGTGATCGGAGCCGGTCCCGTCGGTCTGGCCGCCGCCGCGCACCTGATCGAACGGGGGCTTGAGCCCTTGGTCCTGGAAGCCGGACCATCGGCCGCCACGGCCGTCCGCGCCTGGGGACACGTACGGCTGTTCTCCCCCTGGGGCGAGGTGATCGACCCGGCCGCCGAGAAGCTCCTGGCCCCCACCGGCTGGACCCGGCCCGACCCGACCGCCTGTCCCTCCGGCGCCGACTGGGCCGAGCACTACCTGAAGCCGCTGGCCGACGCCCTCGGCGGTCGCGTCCGCTACGGCGCCACCGTCACCGGCGTCGCCCGGGCGGGACGCGACCGCGTCGTCGACGCCGACCGCGAGACCCGGCCGTTCGTCGTGCACGTCATCCACGCCGACGGACGCGAGGAGCGGATCCTGGCCCGCGCGGTGCTCGACGCCTCCGGCACCTGGGCCACCCCGAATCCGGCCGGCGGCAACGGTCTGCCCGCCCTCGGCGAGCGCGCGGCGGCCGACCGCATCACCTACCGCGTCCCCGACCTGACCGACCCGGCCGTCCGCGCCCGGTACGCGGGCCGGCGCACCGCCGTGCTCGGCTCCGGCGCCTCCGCCTTCACCGCCCTGGCGGCCCTCGCCGACCTGGCCCGCTCCGACGACGGCACCGGCACGCACGCGCTGTGGATCCTGCGGCGCGGCATCACCGACGCCACGTTCGGGGGCGGAGAGGCCGACCAACTCCCCGCCCGTGGGGCCCTCGGGCTCGCCGCCAAGGCCGCCGTGGAGGCCGGGCACGCGAGCGCAGTCACCGGGTTCCGCACCGCCGCCGTCGAACGCGACGCCGCCGGGCGCCTGGTGTTGGTCGCCGAGGACGGCCGCCGCACCGAGCCGGTGGACGAGGTCGTCGCGCTCACCGGCTTCCGGCCCGATCTGTCGTTCCTCTCCGAGATCCGCCTGAACCTGGACGAGCGCCTCCAGGCGCCGGTGGCGCTGGCGCCGCTGATCGACCCCAACGTCCACTCCTGTGGCACCGTCCACCCGCACGGCCACCGCGAGCTGTCCCACCCCGAGACCGGGATCCACCTGGTGGGCATGAAGTCCTACGGCCGCGCGCCGACCTTCCTGGCCATGACGGGGTACGAACAGGTCCGTTCCGTCGCCGCCGCCCTGGCCGGAGACCTGGAGGCCGCCGAGCGGGTCGAGTTGACCCTGCCCGAGACCGGGGTGTGCGGCGGCAGTGGGCTGTTCGACCGGCCCGAGGCGGCCGAGGACGACTGCGGCTGCTGCGCCGCCCCGACCGTCCTTTGGATCGACGCCCGGCCCGGAACCACCCCCTCCGACGACCGCTGAGCGTCCGTGCCCGTCCCCGCGCCGTCGTGGACGGGCACGGCCCGGCTCCGGAAAATCACCGCTCCGCCCGATACGGTTCCCCGCTCGCGGGAACCGTCGATGACAACAGTCGTCGACGGAGGAATCGGCGTGGTCCAGGATGCGGCAGGCGGCGAGGGGCGGCGGTGGGCGGCGGAACCGACGTTCTGGCGGGAGGTGTTCGACCAGTTGGGGGCCGGTCTGGCCGTGGTGGACTCCTCCGGCCTGATCGTCGCGGTCAACCCCGCCGCCGAGGAACTGTTGGACCGCACCGCGGCGGCGATGGTGGGAGAGGACTTCCACACCCTGCTGCACCGCCGCGCCGACGGCACGACGGCACCCCGCGAGCGGTGCCCACTGCTCGCGGCACTCGCCCGCGGTGCCCCGGCCCACGGTGAGGGAGACGGCTTCCTGCGCGGCGACGGACGCCTGGTCCCGGTCTCCTGGTCCGGCGCTCCCCTGCGCGGGGACGGCCGTGCGGTGGGCATGACCGTGCTGTTCACCCGCGCCGGCGTCGGCCGGGAGACCTCCGAGGACCGGGCGGCGCACGCGACCGCGCTGGAGGACCTCACCGGCAGGATGGCCCTGGTGGCGGAGGTCACCGCGCTTCTGGCCCAGACCCTCGACACCGACGAGGCCCTCGACCGGCTGGGCCGCTTCCTGGTGCCCCGGACGGCGGACTGGGCCGCCGTCGACCTGCGCGTCGAAGGCGAGGTGCGCAGGGTCGCGGTGATCGGCCCCAAAGGCCGGGACACCGAGCGGGAGGCGTGGCAGGGTACCCTTCCGGCGGCGGTCGAGCGTTCCCGTTCCCCCCTGGTACGGGTCCTGCATGGAGGCGAGCCCGTCCTGTTGGGTCCCGGTGAGATCGCCGCACCGCCCGACTCCCCGCTGGCCGCCGTCCAGGCGGGTTTTCTCCGGTCGCTGGGAGCGGCCTCCGTCGTCATCGTGCCCTTGGGGACCGCCCGGCGGGTCACGGGGGCCCTCACCCTGGTCCGTACCGGCGCCACCCCGCCGTTCGACGCCGCCGACCTGGCGTTGGCCGGCGACATCGGCCGCCGCGCCGGCATGGTCATCGACAACGCCCGCCTCTTCGGTCGTCAACGCGAGATCGCCGAGGCCATGCAGCGCAATCTGCTCGCTTCCCTGCCCCGGCCCGGCCCGCTGCGCCTGACCGCCCGCTACCAGCCCGCGCCCGTCGGTTCCCAGGTCGGCGGCGACTGGTACGACGCCTTCCTCCTGCGCGACGGCGCCACCGCGCTGGTCATCGGCGACGTCGTCGGCCACGACCTGACCGCAGCGGCGGGCATGGCCCAGCTCCACGGCATGCTGCGCGTCCTGGCCTGGGACCGCACCGGGCCGCCCAGCGCCGTCGTCGACCGCCTCGACGACGCCATCCCCGCCATCACCGACGTCCCCATGGCCACCCTCGTACTGGCCCGCGTCGAGGGGGCCGAGAACGGTCCCTGGCAGCTTCGGTGGACCAGCGCCGGCCACCCACCGCCCCTCCTGGTCACCCCCGACGGGCACGCCGAGCACCTCGAACAGGGGCAGGGCCTCCTCCTGGGCACCCGCCTGGGCGACGGCGGCCGTCCCGACGCCACCACTCCCCTGCCGCCCGGTGCCACCCTCCTGCTCTACACCGACGGCCTGGTCGAGGTCCCCGGCACCGATCTGGGCGCCGGCATGGAACGTCTCCGTCGCCACGCCGCCGCGCTCGCCCGCCACCCGCTGGACGAGTTCTGCGATCAGGTCCTGGCCCGCATGTCCTCCGACAGCACCGACGACATCGCCCTCCTCGCCCTGCGCATCCCCCACTGAGCCTCCACTGAGCCCCCGCGGGGGCGACTCTCGGGGCGTCCGGTCGCGGACCCGCGACACGGCAGGGGCGGAGTAGCCTGGAAGGACCGGGAGTACTTCGCGCACCCGCCACCTTGCGGGTGTCGTTCCCGGCGAGTGACGACACCGGGCGTTCGGAGAGAAACCGAGCCCGGAGGCGGGTCCGCGCCATGACCACCACCGACCCCGTGCCGACCGTCGGACGTGTCCCCGCACCACCGGCCCGCGTGGCCCTGACGGCGATCCGTGTGCTTCCGGGGCGTCCCTGCGTGGACGGCGCCTGGTGGCCCCGCTCCCGTGATCTCTCCCGTGAACTCCCCGCCCTGACGGACGCGCTGGACGACGGCTGGGGACGTGTCACCCGCGTCACCGTCGATCCGACCCGCTGGCCCGTCGTCCCGCGCATGGTGCGCGTCACCGGGCGCACGGTGCGTGTCGGGTGGTTCCTGGACGAGCGCCACCCGTACGAGCTGATCCTGCTCTCCCACGCCGCCGGCCGCTGTGAACTGCTGGTGATCCCACCGGAGACGACGGGCTCGACGGCCGGTTGGCCGGCGCCCGTCGCGGGGGCCTTGGACCGGGAGCCGAGGACGGCCGGTGGGACTCTCCCGCCGCGTCCGACCGAGATCGAACACCGAACGCAGAGGCCGCAGCAGACGTAGCGGTCGCAGAGGCTGTGAGGACCATGGAAATCGTCATCACCGTGGCAGTGATCATCGGGATGATCATGCTCGGCGCCCTCGTGATCCACCGGCTCAACGTCCAGCACGGTGAACGGATCACGGCCTTCCGCTACAGCGACGCCGCGCCCACGCCCGGTGGGCGCGGCAGGAAGTCGAAGCGGTGGCGCCCCACCGGCGGGCATCGCGAATGACGCGGACTCGTCCCGGCCTTCCGTAAAAGGCGCGGCGCTCGGTCGCGCCCCGTACGGGCCGGTGATCAGCCGGTCGGGAACTCCCGGGACACCGAGGGCGCGCCGGCGGGTCGCCGACCATCCACCGCGTCGACTCCGCGCGGGGACACACGTCCGCGTCCGCGAGTTCGACGCGGCGAAGTCCGCGCCGGGCGAGGACACGGGCCGCCCACCGGTCGATTCGTAGGCGGCGTTGTCGAGGACGGCGTTGTCGAGAATGACGTGCGGCAGGTTGGCGGGCACGGAAAGGCGCCGAGGACGAGCGAGGGCTCGTCGCGGTGCTCGGTCGGACAGCCCGGTGGCGCGGTCCGTGTGGCCCACGGCGTGGCTCGGGACGCTCGGGCGGGACCGCAGGGCGCCGCCGGGTTCCCGTACGCGCCGAGGGCGTCGGCGCGCGACCGGTCCCCGACGAGGGTGTCATGGGGCCCTCCTCCTCAGGGCCACAGCAGTTCGTGCCGCCAGGCGCCGCCGGCGTCCCTGCGGTACCGCACACGGTGGTGGACACGGTCCACGCTCGCCTCCCAGAACTCCACCTCGGTGGGGGTGATCGCGTAGAGCGTCCAGCTCGGCGGGCACGGCACCTGGTCCGGGTAGCGCGCGTCGAGGCGCTCGAACTCGTCGAACGCGGTTCGACGGTCGGGCAGTGGGCCCGGTCGGTGCAGGTGGGCGGAGAGCCGGGAGCCGCGTCCCCGTTCGGCGAAGTCCCGTTCGGAGGCGTCCCGGTCCTGGCCGGAAGCCACCCCCACGATCCGCACCTGCCGACCGGTGACGGGCCAGTGGAAGTGGGCGGCGACATGCGGATTCGACGCGATGTCAATTCCCTTCCGACTGTCGGAAGGGGTGGCGAAAAAAAGACGGTCGGCGTCGATGTCCTTCACCAGCAGGACCCGGCTCGACGGAATTCCCTCGGCATTGACCGTGCACAGGCTCATCGCGTGCGGTTCCGGTTGTCCGGCCTCGTGCGCCGCGAGGATCCACTCGGCCACCGTCGGCACGGGATTCTCGGGCGGCTCGGAGTCCTTGGAATCCTCCCGCTCCACGTGCGCGAAGACGGGAATCCTTCTGAGCCTGTCGCGCATTGTTTCGGTCATGCTTCGAGCTCCTGCCCTTTCGTGCGGGTTTTCTTGAAGGTGCCCGGACGGCACGTGCTTTTCCGGGAAGGCCGATTCCAAGGGTGCGCCGGTCCGGGGAATTCTCCGCGCGACGCCGGTTCAGGCGGCCGGCGCGGTGCGCACGGCGACGGCGCCGGTGGAGTCGGCGTCACCGGTGACGGTGCCGATGGGCAGCCGGCCGGTGGGGCCATGCGATCTCCTCACGTCCTGGACGACCTGCGCCGAACCGGCCCGGAAGGCGGCGCGGCACCGGCACCGACGCCGGGCGGGAACGGTCGGGCCGCCCGGGAGAGTCGCTCATTCGATCCGGGCTTGGCACCGAAGAGCACGACATGTGTCCACGGAATTCCGATCCGGGTCGAATTGGCCGGGAACTCCACACCACCGCCGGTCACCGAACAACGGAAGTACGTTTTATCGACAGACGGGAACATACCGGTTCAGTACGCCGAACGGACAACGCTTTCATCCTTCTCGACGGGTCGTGAGGATGTCAAGAAGAACGTTGAACTCGGCCGCCCCCGTCATTCACGCCGGTATCCTCTTGCATCCCCCCCCTCTCCCGCCCCACAAGGGTCTGCTCACGATACCTCGCCGCCTCGCGGTGCGCGGTTTTTCCGCGTCCGGACATGTTCACCAATGCCGGCAACAGCGGCCGATCCGCGTTTCACACCTCGCCGAGAGCCACCACGTCACCGGTGGCGAACGAGCTTCTCGCTGCCGCCACCCACGCGGCCGCGACCCACGCGACCGGGCACCGGGCCGGCCGACCGAGGTCGGGGCAGGACCGGCATCGCGGCCTTCTTCCTGCTCACGGCGGCCACCACCGCGGCGCTCGACCTCCCGGTCGGACGGCGCCCGCCGGCAGTGCCCGTGAAAGACCGGTGTCCGTCCGCGGGCGCGTGCGCTCCGACGCCTGTACCGGTGATGAGCGGGTAAGCGTCAAGCCGGGAACGGAACGACCTGACGGCTCGTCACAGACGTCGGTATCGGGGCGACACGGGCCCGGCCGGAGGTGGTCGCACGTGGCGGAACCCGCGCATCCGCCGCCCCTCCACGGCCTGCCCTGTCGCCTGCGAGAATGCGGGTCGAAGGCCCACCTGGTAGGGAGCCAGCCCATGTTCTACAACGTGCTCAAGTACGTCCTGTTGGGGCCGCTGCTGCGGCTGCTGTTCAGGCCCCGGATCGAGGGGCTGGAGCACGTTCCGGAGGAGGGCGCGGCCATCGTCGCCGGGAATCACCTGTCGTTCTCCGACCACTTCCTGATGCCCGCGATCCTCAAGCGGCGCATCACCTTCCTCGCCAAGGCGGAGTACTTCACCGGTCCGGGGCTGAAGGGCCGGTTGACCGCGGCGTTCTTCCGCAGCGTGGGGCAGATCCCGGTGGACCGTTCGGGTCGCGGCGCCGGCCGGGCGGCGATCGACGAGGGCCTGAAGGTGCTGGGCCGGGGCGAGTTGCTCGGCATCTACCCCGAGGGCACCCGATCGCACGACGGACGGCTGTACCGGGGCCGGACCGGGGTCGCCGTCATGGCGCTCCGGGCGGGGGTGCCGGTGGTCCCGTGCGCCATGGTCGGCACGTTCGAGATCCAGCCGCCGGGCCGGCGGCTGCCGAAGATCGGCCGGGTGACCATCCGCTTCGGCGCCCCTCTGGACTTCTCGCGCTTCGCGGGGATGGACGGTGACCGCACGGTGCTCCGCGCGGTCACCGACGAGATCATGTACGCGATCATGAACCTGTCCGGCCAGGAGTACGTGGACCTGTACGCCCCCGACGCCAAGGCCGCGCAGGCCGCGGCCCGCAGGAGCGGCGACGGCTCCGAAGCGGCGCCCGGGAACGCCGCGCCCTGAGCCCCCGTTCGCACGGTCCCGGCCCGCTTCCCGATCCACGCCCCCGTCCGCGGTCCGCCGGCGGTCGCCGCGCCATGGGCGACCGGACGACGGCGGCGCGCCGCCCGGCCGCGCCGTCCCGTCCCCTCACACGCCTCGTTACACGCCTCGATGGCCGGGACGCCGGTCTCCGGCGGGCGGACCGGGGTGGTGGGCGGCGATGCCGAAGCGTCCCCGTTCGCCCGGAGCGGACGGCACCTCCCGCACGGCCGAGACGGTGCTGATCACCTCGTCCTGCGCCGGCGTCTCCTGCTTCTCCAGTCGTTCCAGGTCAGCGGCGGTGACCAGGGCCACCAACGGCTTCCCGTGACGGGTCACCACCACCCGCTCCCCGCCGTACACCACTCGGTTGATCAGGTCGGCGAGCTCCGCGCGGGCTTGCGTGACCGGAATTTCGTAGGCCATGCTCCCAGCATAAACATACGTACATCCTGTACATTTCGTACGTAAGCCCGTCCGGCCTGCCCACCGGACCGACGAGGGGACCCGCCATGGACAGCCCGATCGCCCGCCACGTCCTGCCCGAGCTCACCGAGCGCACCGCCTACGGGGCCCGGACTCTGGACCCGTACTCCAAGTTGTTGGAGGAACGCATCGTCTTCCTGGGCACACAGATCGACGACGCCTCCGCCAACGACGTCATGGCCCAGTTCATGCACCTGGAGCACGCCGCCCCGGAGCGGGACATCTCGCTCTACATCAACTCCCCCGGCGGCTCCTTCACCGCGATGACCGCGATCTACGACACGATGCGGTTCGTCTCCTGCGACGTCGAGACCGTCTGCCTGGGCCAGGCCGCCTCCGCCGCGGCCGTGCTGCTCGCGGCGGGCACCCCCGGCAAGCGCCTGGTCCTGCCCGGCTCGCGCGTGCTGATCCACCAGCCCTCCCTCGCCGAACCGGCCCAGGGGCGGATCCACGACCTGGAGATCCACGCCCGGGAGGCGCTGCGCACCCGCGAGAAACTGGAGGAGATGCTCGCCCTGCACACGGGCCGGTCCGTGGAGCGCGTCCGGCAGGACATCGAACGGAACCTGTTCCTCGACGCCCAGGGCGCGGTGGCCTACGGACTCGCGGACCGGCTGACGGTGGGGCGCAAGGGTTCCCGCACCGCGCGCGCGGCCGGGTGAGCGACCGGCGAGAGGAGTCGTGGGCCGTGCTGCCTCCCGAACTGCCGCCCCTGCCCGCCCTGACCCGGGCCGAGGGCGAACTGATCGACCGCTACCTGGAGGTGGTCGACCTGCTGGCCCGGATCAATCCGGCCCGGGGGCGCGACACCTACGGGGCCCTGCGGGCCGCCCAGGCGCTGGTCGGCCGGGCGACCGCGCTGCGGGACGCGCTGGCCGTGATGCACGAGCGCGGTGAAGCCGAGATCCACGCGGCCACTCTGACGCGGGCCCTGCGCGTCCTGGACGGCCCACGCCGCACGTCCCTGGTCGCGCCGCCGCCCGAGCCGGAGGGCCGGCCCGGCGGCGCGTGAGCGGAACCCACCGGCCCGGCGGCGCGTGAGCCGGCGGCGCGAGGGCACCCCGCACCCCATGAGTGACGACCGCCCGCGCGGCGACCGCCGTGAGACGCCCCTGGAGCGCGACGACCGCAACTTCGTCGAGCTGCTGCAGGAGCTGCGGGTCATCCAGACCGGCGTCCAGATCCTCTTCGCCTTCCTGCTCACGCTCGCCTTCACCCAGCGCTTCCACGAGCTGGACGCGGTGCAGCGCGGCACCTACGTCACGACGCTGCTGCTGGCCGTCGTCGCGTCCGTCCTCTTCACGGCCCCGGCCGCGCTGCACCGGGCGCTGTTCCGGCGGGGGGTGAAGCGGCTGCTGGTCGAGGTGTCCTCACGGCTGGCCGCCGCCGGGCTGGTGGTGCTCTCCCTCACCCTGACCGGGGCGGTGCTGCTGGTGGCCGACGTGGTGCTGGGGCGGGCGGCGGGCATCACGGTGGGGGCGTGCGTGCTCGCCTTCTGCGCGGTGATGTGGGCCCTGCTCCCCCTGGGAATCCGGCGGTTCAGAACAGGGGGTCGCACAGCAGGGCGACCCCCAGGCCCGTCAGCAGGAGGCCGGTAAGCCCGTCGAGCACACGGACGACACGGGGGCGGCGCAGCAGACCGCCGAGCCGGTCCACCAGCAGGGCCACGGCGGGGAACCACAGCAGCGCCAGGAGCACCACCAGTCCCGCCAACAGGGCGGTGCGCGGCAGTACGGGCTGTCCGTCGGGGACGAACTGCGGGAGGAGGGCGAGGAAGAGCACCGGCGCCTTGGGGTTGAGCACGTTGGTGAGGAAACCCTCGCGCAGCCCGCGCGCGGTCGCCCGCGGCTCGGATCCCGCCCGCCCGGCCGGGGCGCGCAGCGCGCCGGCCAGCGCGCGGACGCCCAGGTACAGCAGGTAGGCGCCGCCGGCCAGCCGCAGGGCCTGTAACAGGGCGGGCACGGCCACCAGGATCGCGGCCACCCCGGCGACCGCGAGCGCGGTGTGCACCAACAGACCGCCCGCGACTCCGAGGGCGGCGGCGAGTCCGGCCCGGCGGGAGTCCAGCGCGTTGCGTACCACGACGGTGAAGTCGGCGCCGGGCAGGGCGACCATGCCCGCCGCGACCCCGGTGAAGGCGACCAGGTGTGTGTCCATGCTCCTCATCCTGGCCGGGGCCGGCCTGCGACGGGTATGGAGAATGTTCCGGGCCTGCGTTAAGAACTCCTTATGTACGATCCGACACGGCTGGCCGCCCTGGTCGCGGTCGCCGAGGCCGGCTCGATCACTCGGGCCGCCGCCCGGCTTGGCTACACCGCGTCCGCGCTCTCCCAGCAGCTCGCCAAACTCGAGCGGGAGGCGGGCGCCGCGCTGCTGGTGCGCCACCGTCACGGCACCCGGCTGACGGCCGCCGGCGAGCTCCTCGCCGCACGGGCGCGGCGGGTGCTCGACGAACTGGATCGGGCACGGTACGAACTGGCCGCCCTGACCGGCCTGTCGGGCGGCCGGTTGCGCGTGGGCACCTTCATGACGGCGGGGACGCACGTCCTGCCGCCGGTGCTGAGCGCCTTCCGGCGGGCGCATCCCGACGTCGAGTTGAGCGTCGTGGAGTTCGAGCCGCCCTCCGGGGTGGAGGCGGTGGCCCGGGGCGAGGTGGATCTGGCCCTCACCCACACCTACCGGCCGGGTCCGGTGGCGGCGCCGCCGGCGGGAGTACGGCTGGAGACGCTGCTGACCGAGGAGTTGGTGCTGGTCACGGCACCGGGGCACGCGCTGTCGGCGGGGGCGGGGCGGTTGCCGCTCACCGAGTTGGCCGGCCTGCCCCTGATCAGCAGCGCGCCCGTGAACTCCCACCGGCGCGAGGTGGAGGCGGAGTTGGCCCGGGCGGGCGCGAGCGTGGCGGTGCGCTGCGAGACACCGGGGTACGTGCTGGTGTGCGCGCTGGTCAGCGCGGCGCTGGGGGTGGCCGTCGTGCCGGAGATGACGGCCTCGGTGGCGGTGACCCCGTTGGGGACGCGGCGGCTGGGACCGCCGGAGTTGGGGCGCACGATCTCGGTGGCCTACCGCGGCGGGGAGCGTTCCCCGGCGGCGGACACGCTGCGGGCGCTGCTGCGTGGTGGCTTCGCCCGCAAAGGAGCGGGCTGATCCGGGGACACGCGGGCCGGCACGGTCGGGTCCGACACGGTGTGGGCGCGTGGGCGCGTCCGGATCAGGACGGCGGGGGCCGCAGGGGCAGCGTGATCAGGACGGTCTTCCCACCCTCGGCGGTGGGTTCGACGGTGAGGCCGCCGCCCAGTTCGGCGGTGAGGCCGCGGATGATGACCATTCCGCGGCCGTTGTCCTGCCGGACGGCGGCGGGCAGCCGCCGGGGCTGGTTCGGATCGCTGTCGGTCACCCCGACCCGGAGCGTCTCGTCGCGCTCCAGCCGGACGTCGACGGTGAAGACGGGCGACCGGCCGGAGGTGTGCAGGACGGCGTTGGCGGCCAATTCGGAGACGATCAGTCGGATGGCGTCCGCCAGCTCGTTCCGGCCGGCTCCGCCCGCGATGCCCCACTCGGCGAGGACGTCCGTGACGTATCTGCGCGCGATGGTGACCGATGCCGGGGCGCTGAGGAGGGTGACGGACGCTTCTTGATGGTCTGCCATGGCGAGCTTCGTCCCTTTCCCATCGGGGCGGGACTCCGGCGCGGTGCCGGGCGTGTGGAGGCGGGACCGCCCACGGATGGCTGCTGCGCGTCAGAGTGCCATCACATGGACTCCGATACGGCCGTTACCCCGACTTGTGCCGTTTTCTGTAACCCGAAGCGGTGAACTCCGCGTGGGGCGCGTGGTGTTGACCCACCCGCCCCGATCAGCCCACCCGCCCCGATCGGCCCGTCGGCCCCGATCGGCCCGTCGGCGCCGTGCGGACGACGGTGTCGACCGCCGTGTCGAGCTCGGCGTCCGTCAGGTCGGCACGCGCCGTCAACCTCAGCCGGGAGACGCCGTCGGGTACCGAGGGCGGCCGGAAGCAGCCCACGGCCAGTCCGGCGTCCCGGCAGTCGGCGGCCCAGCCCAGGGCCGCTTCCGGGGAGGGGGCGCGGACGGACACCACGGCGGCGTCCGGACGTCCGGCGTCGAGTCCGGCGGCCGTCAGGCGCGCGTACAGGCCCTCGGCCACGTCGCGGACGCGGGCGGCACGGGCGGGTTCGCGCCGCAGCAGCCGCAGCGCCGCCAGGGCGCCGCCGACGGCGGCCGGGGCCAGCCCGGTGTCGAAGACGAAGGTGCGGGCGGTGTTGACCAGGTGGTCGATCACCCGGGCCGGCCCGAGCACGGCGCCGCCCTGGCTGCCCAGGGACTTGGAGAGGGTGACGGTGGCCACCACGTCCGGGGCGCCGGCCAGGCCCGCGGCGTGGAGGGCGCCCCGGCCCCCCTCGCCGAGGACGCCCAGGCCGTGCGCCTCGTCCACCAGCAGCGCCGCGCCGCGCTCGCGGCAGACGGCGGCCAGGTCGGGCAGCGGCGCGGCGTCGCCGTCGACGGAGAAGACGGCGTCGGTGACGACCAGGGCGTGGCCCCGGAAGCCGTCGAGCGCGGCGCGGACGGCCTCGGGGGCGGCGTGCGGGACGACGGCGGTCTCGGCGCGGGACAGCCGGCAGCCGTCGATCAGGGAGGCGTGGTTGGCGGCGTCGGAGACCACCAGGGTGCCGCGGTCGGTGAGGGCGGTGAGGGCTGCGAGGTTGGCGGTGTAGCCGGAGGAGAACACCAGGGCTGCCTCAAAGCCGCAGAAGTCGGCGAGTTCCGCCTCCAGTTCGGCGTGCAGTTCGGTGCTGCCGGTGACCAGGCGGGAGCCGGTGGCGCCCGCGCCCCAGCGCCGGGCGGCGTCCGCCGCGGCGGCGGTGACGTCCGGATGCCGGGTCAGCCCCAGGTAGTCGTTGCCGGCGAGGTCGAGCAGGGGGGAGTCGGCGGGACGGGGGCGCAGGGAGCGCACCAGGCCCGCGCGGCGACGCCGTTCGCGCTCCTCGTCGAGCCGGTCGAACGGGTCCCGGGGGGCCGGTGAGGGGTGCTGTGGGTCCTGGGGCATGCGGCCGTCCCTCGCCTTCCGTCGGGTCTGCCCAAAGGTAGCCGCGGACGCACCGGTACAGGGTGTGGCGATTCACACATCTTCCGGGCGGCCGGTTGTGGGACGCGACCTTGGCCGCGGACGGCGGGGTAGGACAGGATCGACGCCATGGACCTGCTGAACACGCTGGTGGACAAGGGGCTGCGCCGCGAGCCGCCCACACGTGACGAGGCGTTGGCCGTGCTGGCCACGTCCGACGACGACCTCCTGGACGTGGTGGCCGCGGCCGGGAAGGTGCGGCGCCACTGGTTCGGCCGGCGCGTGAAGCTGAACTACCTGGTGAACCTGAAGTCCGGACTCTGCCCGGAGGACTGCTCGTACTGCTCGCAGCGGCTGGGCTCGAAGGCGGACATCCTCAAGTACACCTGGCTGAAGCCCGAGGAGGCCGCCGCCGCGGCCGGCGCCGGCGTGGCCGGGGGCGCCAAGCGGGTGTGTCTGGTGGCCAGTGGGCGCGGGCCCACCGACCGGGACGTGGACCGGGTCTCGAAGACCATCGCCGCCATCAAGGAACAGAACGAGGACGTCGAGGTGTGCGCCTGCCTCGGACTGCTCTCCGACGGCCAGGCGGAGCGGTTGCGCGAGGCCGGCGCGGACGCCTACAACCACAACCTCAACACCTCCGAGGCGACGTACGGCGACATCACCACCACCCACACCTACGCCGATCGGGTGGAGACGGTGCGGCAGGCGCAGGCGGCCGGTCTCTCGGCCTGCTCGGGGCTGATCGCCGGCATGGGCGAGTCGGACGAGGACCTGGTGGACGTGGTCTTCGCGCTGCGCGAGCTGGACCCGGACTCGGTGCCGGTGAACTTCCTCATCCCCTTCGAGGGGACGCCGCTGGCGAAGGAGTGGAACCTCACCCCGCAGCGCTGCCTGCGCATCCTGGCGATGGCCCGCTTCGTCTGCCCCGACGTGGAGGTCCGGCTGGCCGGCGGGCGCGAGGTGCACCTGCGGTCGTTGCAGCCGCTGGCCCTGCACCTGGCCAACTCGATCTTCCTGGGCGACTACCTCACCAGTGAGGGCCAGGCGGGCAAGGCCGACCTGGAGATGATCGCCGACGCGGGCTTCGAGGTGGAGGGCGCGGACGAGCGCACCCTGCCCGAGCACCGGGCGGACCTCGCGGCCGGCGGCCACGGACCGTGCGGCGACGCGAACGGCGAAGGCGTCTGCGGGGGCTCCCCCGGAAGCGTTCCGCCGGCCGAGCGGGCCCGTACCGACCTGGTGGCCGTACGGCGGCGGGGCACGGGCACGGAGTTGCCGCCCAATGCCTGACGCACCGCTCCCCCTCTCCCCCGACCTCTCCCCCGGATCTTCCTCCGAGGTGTCCGAGGTGTCCGGGCTCCCCGGAACCGCCCCGGAGCTCTCCCCCGACGAACTGCTGGACCTCGACCGCCGGCACGTCTGGCACCCCTACGGTCCGATGCCGGGCCGCTCCGAGCCGCTGGCGGTCTCCTCCGCCTCCGGGGTCCGGCTGCGGCTCGCGCGGCCCGCCTGGGGGCGCGAGGAGCTGGTCGACGGCATGTCGTCGTGGTGGGCGGCGATCCACGGCTACAACCACCCGGTGCTCAACGACGCGGTCCGCGCCCAGGTGGAGCGGATGAGCCACGTGATGTTCGGCGGGCTCACCCACGAGCCGGCCGTACGGCTGGTCAAGCGGCTGGTGGACATCGCGCCGGAGGGGCTGGAGCACGTCTTCCTCGCCGACTCCGGTTCGGTGTCCGTCGAGGTCGCCGTGAAGATGTGCCTGCAGTACTGGCGCTCGCTCGGCAGGCCGGAAAAGCGGCGGCTGCTGACCTGGCGCGGCGGCTACCACGGGGACACCTGGCAGCCGATGTCGGTGTGCGACCCCGAGGGCGGCATGCACCACCTGTGGTCGGGCGTGCTGCCCGAGCAGGTCTTCGCGGACGCCCCGCCGGACGGCTTCAACGCCGAGCTCGACCCGGCGCCCGACCCGGCGTACGAGGCGCACCTGCGGGAGCTGATCGCCTCCCACGCCGGGGAGTTGGCCGCGGTGATCGTCGAGCCGGTGGTACAGGGCGCGGGCGGGATGCGCTTCCACTCCCCCGCCTGGCTGCGGGTGCTGCGCGAGGCGTGCGACGAGCACGACGTGCTGTTGGTGCTGGACGAGATCGCCACCGGCTTCGGGCGGACGGGCGCGCTGTTCGCGTCCTGCCACGCGGGGATCTCCCCCGACGTGATGTGCGTCGGCAAGGCACTGACCGGCGGCTATCTGACGATGGCCGCGACGCTGTGCACGTCGCGGGTGGCGGAGGGCATCTCGCGGGGCGAGGTGCCGGTGCTGGCCCACGGCCCGACCTTCATGGGCAATCCGCTGGCCGCCGCGGTCGCGAACGCCTCGCTCGATCTGCTGCTCGGGCAGGACTGGGCGGGCGAGGTGCGGCGGATCGAGGCGGGGTTGCGCGCCGGGCTCGCCGAGGCGTCCGCGCTGCCCGGGGTGCGGGACGTCCGGGTGCTGGGGGCGATCGGCGTGGTCCAGCTCGACCACGAGGTGGACGTGGCGGCGGCGACCGAGGCGGCGGTCCGCGCGGGCGTGTGGCTGCGGCCCTTCCGGGATCTGGTGTACACAATGCCGCCCTACGTCACCGGTGACGAGGACGTGGCGCGCATCGCGGCGGCGGTGTGCGCGGCGGCGCGCGCGGGCTGAACACACCCCCACACGCGAAGGCCGCACGCCGGGGGCCCGCACACCGGGGGGAAGGGGGCCGAGGGGCCGAAGGAGGCCCGAGGATTCGAGGAGAGGCACGAGGATGTCGGTGCTGTTCGTCACCGGGACGGACACGGAGGTCGGCAAGACCGTGACCACGGCGGCGCTGGCCGCCGCGGCCGTGGCGGCGGGCCGTTCGGTGGCCGTGCTCAAACCCGCGCAGACCGGGGTCGCCGAGGGCGAGCCCGGCGATGTGGCCGAGGTGCGGCGACTGGCCGGGGCGGAGGTGACCGCCGTGGAGCTCGCCCGCTATCCCGAGCCGCTGGCGCCCGAGACCGCCGCGCGGCGGGCCGGTCTCCCCCGGGTGTCCCCCGACGCGGTGGCGGAGACGGCCCGCACGTTGGCGAAGGAGCACGACCTGGTGCTGGTCGAGGGCGCGGGCGGGCTCCTGGTGCGCTTCGACGACCGGGGCTCGACGCTGGCCGACGCGGCCCGGCTGCTGGGCGCCCCGGTGCTGGTGGTCGCCGCCGCCGGACTGGGCACGCTGAACGCCACGGCGCTGACGGCGGAGGCGCTGCGCTCCCGTGACCTGGCGTGCGCCGGGGTGGTGGTCGGGAGCTGGCCGCGCGAGCCGGACCTCGCGGCCCGCTGCAACCTGGCCGACCTGCCGGTCGCGGCGGGCGCGCCCCTGGTCGGGCTGCTCCCGCAAGGGGCGGGCGCCCTGGCCCCCGAGGTCTTCCGACGGCGGGCCGGGGCGTGGCTGTCCCCGGCTCTCGGCGGCGCCTGGGAGGGCGCGGAGCCGTCCGCGGGGGCAGACTGGGGGTGACCGGTGCGATCGGAGGGTTGCCGTGCCGAACCGTGACAGGGTCTCCACCGTCGGTGGCCGGGACGACGCCGTGCGCCACCCGATCTTCGCCCGCTACTACGCCCGTCTCGCCCCGGCGTTGGACGTCCGGGCGGGCATCGGGGCCCACCGTGCCGAGTTGCTGGCCGGGCTGTCCGGCCGGGTGGTCGAGGTCGGGGCGGGCAGTGGGCTGAACTTCTCCCGCTACCCGGCCGGTGTCCGCGAGGTGGTGGCCGTCGAACCGGAGCCCCGTCTGCGGCGGGTCGCGACGGACGCCGCGCGGGAGGCCGCCGTCCCGGTCTCCGTGGTGCCGGGGGTGGCGGAGGCGCTGCCCGCGGCCGACGGGGAGTTCGACGCGGCCGTGGTGTCGCTGGTGCTGTGCTCCGTGCGGGACCCCGATCGCGCGCTGGCGGAGCTGCGGCGGGTGCTGCGGCCGGGTGGCGAGTTGCGCTTCTACGAGCACATCCGGTCCGAGGGGGCCGCGGGGTTCCTGCTCCAGCGGACGCTGGACCGCACGGTGTGGCCGCGCCTCTTCGGCGGCTGCCACACCGGCCGGGACACGGTCGCCGCGATCGGGGCGGCGGGTTTCGTCTCCGTCTCCCTTCGGCGGCTGCGCGTGCCGGAGGGCGGCGTGCCGACCCCGGTCTCGGCCCATGTCCTGGGCAGCGCGCGGCGTCCGTGACACGTGCGCCGGCGAGGGGCGGGCGGCCCGTCCGTGTTCGGCGCATCGGCGCAGGGGGGTCCGTGGCCGGGCCGCTCGGTGGATGCACCGCCGCGCACCGGGTACGGCAGTGGTGACGGCTCCCGTCGGAGGGGCCGTCCGTCCTGACCGGGAGGGTGCGGTGTCCACACAGGCGGAGAAGACGCGCGAGGCGCCCGAGGGCGGGCGGCCGGCCGCCCGTGCCCGTTCGCTGACCAAGACGTACGGCAGTGGCGAGGCGGCCGTGGTGGCGCTGGACTCGGTGGACGTCGACATCGCCGCCGGCCGGTTCACGGCGGTGATGGGCCCCTCCGGCTCGGGCAAGTCGACGCTGATGCACTGCCTGGCCGGGCTGGACTCGGTCACCGACGGGCGGGTGTGGGTGGGCGACACGGAGGTCACCGGGCTCGACGACCGCAGGCTCACACGGCTGCGGCGGGACGAGATCGGCTTCGTCTTCCAGTCGTTCAACCTGCTGCCCACCCTGACGGCGCTGGAGAACATCACCCTGCCCATGGACATCGCGGGCCGCCGGCCCGAGCCGGGGTGGCTGGACACGGTGATCGACGCGCTCCGCCTCCACGACCGGCTGGAGCACCGGCCCACACAGCTCTCCGGCGGTCAGCAGCAGCGCGTGGCCATCGCCCGCGCGCTGGCCTCCCGGCCCAGGCTGATCTTCGCCGACGAGCCGACCGGAAACCTCGACTCGCGCTCCGGTCTGCACCTGCTGGAGTTCCTGCGCCGGGCCGTGGACGAGTTGGGGCAGACGGTGGTGATGGTGACCCACGACCCCGTTGCCGCCGCCCACTCCGACCTGGTGCTCTTCCTCGCGGACGGCCGGATCGTCGACGAGATGTCCGAACCCACCGCCGGGGCCGTCCTGGAGCGCATGAAGCGGTTCGACACCGTACGGCAGCCCTGAGCGACACCTTCCCGACGTCCTCCGACACCGCCGGACCCGCCCGCCTCACATCCGGAAGAACCAGAGAAGAACCAGAAAGTCCGGAAGATTCGGTAAGTTCGGGAATCCGAACCCCGAGAGTCCCGAGAGCGCGGAGGAGGAACCTTGGCGAGACCGTTCCGTTTCGGTGTCAACCTCGTCACCCCCGAATCCGGCGACGGGTGGCGCGCGAAGTGCCGCCGCGCCGAGGCGTTGGGTTACGACGTGCTGCTCGTGCCCGACCATCTCGGCACGTTCGCCCCGTTCCCGGCGCTGGTCGCCGCGGCCGAGGCGACCGAGCGTCCCCGGGTGGGAACCTTCGTCCTCAACGCGGGCTTCTGGAACCCGGCCCTCCTCGCCCGGGAGGTCGCCACCTGCGACCGGCTCACCGGCGGGCGGCTGGAGCTGGGCCTGGGCACCGGGTACGTGCGGTCCGAGCACGAGCGGGCCGGACTCCCCTGGGGCTCCCCGGGCGAGCGGGTGGACCGCCTGGAGCACACCGTCGCCGAACTGGAGCGTCTGCTGACCGACCCCGAACACGCCCCGGCGGCCGAGCAGCGCCCCCGGCCGCCCCTGCTGATCGGCGGCAACGGCGACCGGGTGCTGCGGCTGGCCGCCCGCCACGCCGACATCGCCGCCTTCACCGGGGCGCGGCAGGCGCCCGGAGCACCGGACGGCGCCCTCCACCTGGTCTCCCCCGCCGAGCTGGAGGAGCGGGTGGCCTCCTACCGGCGCTCCGCCGCGGGGCGGCGGGAGCCCGCGGAGCTGAACTACCTCGTCCAGCGGGTGGAGGCCACCCGCGACCGACGCGCGGTGGCCCGCGAACTGGCCCCGTACGCCCCGGGCATGACGGAGGACGACATCCTGGAACACCCTGCCCTGCTCACCGGCGGTGTCAAGGAGATCGCGGAGCAGGTGCGCGCCCACCGCGAGCGGTACGGCTTCACCTACATCTGCGTCCTCGAACCCTGGATGGAGGCGTTCGGGCCGGTGATCGAGGAGTTGCGGAGCGGCTGATGCCCGCATGGTGAAACTCCCCGCGCACGGTGTGCGACCGCTGGTGGGATGCCCGTATGGACGATCTTTCACACGGCTTTGGGGTCCGGATTCGCACCGCGACGGCGGCGGACGTCGACGCCGTCCTGGCCTTCTGGAAGGACGCCGCCAAGGGGACGAGCGTCAGCGACGACCGCGCGGGCGTGGCGCGGCTGATCGAGCGGGACCCGGACGCGCTGCTGCTGGCCGAGTCGGACGGAGGACGGTCGGAGCCGGTGCTCATCGGCTCGGTGATCGCCGGCTTCGACGGCTGGCGCTGCCATCTGTACCGGCTCGCGGTCCGTCCGACGCACCGCCGTCGCGGGGTGGCCTCGGCCCTGCTGAGGGCGGCCGAGGAGCGGTTCGTCGCGCTGGGCGGACGGCGCGGCGACGCGATGGTGCTCGACGACAACGCGCCGGCCCACCGGGCGTGGCGTGCCGCGGGCTACGCGCCGCAGCCGCGGTGGAGCCGGTGGGTGAAACCGCTGGACTGAAAGGGACGGTCGTGGGGAACCGGGTGGGGAAACGGCCGTCCGCCCGCGGTGGACGGCCCCGGCCACGCTGAGGAAAGGGGTGTGAACGTCCGCCCATGGGCGAGCCTCCCGGCAGCGGATTCTTCGGCCCCCACCGCCGAGCGGACCTCTCCGTCCGGCCCGGCCATGGGACGGGGGTGACCCGATGATCGAAGTCCTCCTCCTGCTCCTGGCCCTGCTGCTGACCCTCGCCTGTTCCGTGTTCGTCGCGGCGGAGTTCTCCCTGACCACCGTCGAGCGCAGTGAACTGGAACGGGCCGTCGAACGCGGTGAACCGGGCGCCGACAGCGCGCTGCGGGCGGTGCGGTCGCTCACCTTCCAGCTCTCCGGCGCCCAGCTCGGCATCACCGTGACCGGCCTGATCATCGGCATGCTCGCCGAACCGTCGATCGCCCGGCTGCTCAGCGGCCCGCTGCGGGCGGTCGGACTGCCCGCCGCGGCGGCGTCCTCGACGGCGCTGGTGCTGGGCACCGCGATGTCCACCGTGCTGCTGATGGTCGTCGGCGAGCTGGTGCCGAAGAACTGGGCGATCTCCCGTCCGCTGGCGGTCGCCCGCAAGGTCGCCGTCGCCCAGCGCGCCTTCAGCACCGCCTTCCGTCCGCTGATCACCCACCTGAACAACACCGCCAACCGGGTGCTGCACCGGCTCGGTCTGGAACCCACCGAGGAGCTGGCCTCGGCCCGCTCCCCCCAGGAACTGGTGGCGCTCGCCCGCCACTCGGCGAAGGAGGGCGCGCTGGAGGCGGACACCGCCGAACTGTTCGTCCGCACCATCCACCTCTCCGAGCTGACGGCGCAGAGCGTGATGACGCCCCGGGTCCAGGTGACGGCCCTGGAGGAGCACGCCACCGCCGAGGACGTGGTCAACGTCTCGCGGGCGACCGGCCTGTCCCACTTCCCGGTGTACCGCGACAGCCTCGACACCGTGGTCGGCATCGCCCACGTCAAGGACGTGATCGCCGTCCCCGCCGACCGCCGTCCCCGGCATCCGATCACCGAGCTGCTGCGCGAGCCGGTGCTCGTGCCGGAGTCGCTGACCGTGGACCGCCTGCTGGACCGCCTGTCCGGCAGGAACGGCATCGCGGTGGTGATCGACGAGTACGGCGGCACGGCCGGTGTCGTCACCCTGGAGGACATCATCGAGGAGGTCGTGGGCGAGGTCCGCGACGAGCACGACCCGCTCCAGACGCCCGAGCTGGTCCCGGCGGGCGAGGACGAGGAGGGCCGCACGCTCTACGACGCCGACGGCGCGGCCCGCGTCGACCAGTTGGAGAACATCGGCCTGCGCGCCCCGGAGGGCCCGTACGACACCCTGGCCGGGCTGATCGCCACCGAGCTGGGCCGGATTCCCGTCGCCGGCGACGCCCTCGACATCGCCGGCTGGCGCCTGGACGTCGTGGACGCGACCGGGCGGCGGGCCGCCGGTGTGCGCCTGACCGCGCCCCCGGAGCCGGAGGGCGACACCTACGGCGCCGACCGGTACCACGGCGGCGGACGCCACCACGGCCCCGACGTCGTCGGCGCCGCCATCGACGACGACGGTGAGGGGGAGATGCGCCGGTGACCGCCGTCCAACTGCTGATCGGCCTGCTGACGCTGGTCGCCAACGCCTTCTTCGTGGGCGCCGAGTTCGCGATGATCTCCGTGCGCCGCAGCCAGATCGAGCCGCTCGCCGAGCGGGGCGAGAAACGGGCGCGCGGCGTGGTGTGGGGGCTGGAGCACGTGTCGGCCCTGATGGCCGCCGCGCAACTGGGCATCACGCTCTCCACGCTGGTGCTGGGCGTGGTCGCCGAGCCCGCGATCGCGCACCTGCTGGAGCCCCTCTTCCACCTCGTGGGCGTTCCCGAGGGCCTGATCCATCCGATCTCCTTCGTCATCGCGCTGGCCCTGGCGACCTACCTGCACATGCTGTTCGGCGAGATGGTGCCGAAGAACATCGCGCTGGCGGCCCCCGAACGCACCGCGCTGCTGCTCGGGCCGCCGCTGGTGGCCCTCACCCGGACCCTGCGGCCGGCGATCTTCGGCATCAACGCCCTCGCCAACGCCCTGCTGCGCCTGCTGCGGGTGGAGCCCAAGGACGAGGTGTCCTCGACCTACTCCGACGACGAGCTGGCCCGCCTCGTGGCGGACTCCAGCGAAGCCGGGCTGCTGGACGAGCGCGCCACGGAGCGGCTGCGCGACGCGCTGGAGCTGGGCCGTCGCCCGGTGGTCGAGGTCGTACGGCCCTCCGAGCGGGTCGTCTCCGCCCGGTTCGGGATCACCCCCGAAGACCTGGAGAAGCTCTCCGCGCGCAGCGGCTTCTCCCGCTTCCCGGTGGTGGACAACGGCGGTCGGGCGCTGGGTTACCTGCACGTCAAGGACGCGCTCGACGCCTCGCCGCGCGATGTGCCGTTCCCCGTCGCGGCCCTGCGGCCGATCGCCCGGGTGCGGGCGACGACCCCCCTGGACGACGTGCTGGGCGCGATGCGCGACAGCGGCACCCACCTCGCGGCGGTGATCGGGACCGACGGCCGGACGGTCGGACTGGTCACCATGGAGGACGTGCTGCGCGAACTGGTGGGTCGCTGACCACTTCCACCCGCGTCGCCGGCATGGGCCGACACGGCCGATCGCGCAGCGAGCCGCGCGGGACGCCATACCAGCCGGTCGGTTACGATGGCCCACGCCATGGACAGCACATCCACCTCTCCCGCCCCACCGGTCATCACCAGTTTCGTCGCCCTGGGGGACTCCTTCACCGAGGGCATGTCCGACCTGCTGCCGGACGGCGGTTACCGGGGCTGGGCCGACCTGCTCGCCGGCCGTCTCGCCGAGCGCGTCGACGGCTTCCGGTACGCCAACCTCGCGGTGCGCGGCAAGCTGATCGGACAGATCGTCGAGGAGCAGGTGGACGTCGCCGCCTCCATGGGCGCGGATCTGGTGACGCTGGTCGGCGGCCTCAACGACGTCCTGCGCCCGAAGTGCGACATGGACCGGGTGTGCGGGCTGCTGGAACGGTCCGTCGCCAAGCTCGCCCCGAACTGCGGGCGGCTGGTGCTGATGCGCAGTCCGGGCCGGCGCGGACCGGTCCTGGAGCGCTACCGGTCGCGGATGGAGCACCTGTTCTCCTTCATCGACGCCCTGGCCGAGGAGCACGGGGCCCTGGTGGTGGACCTGTACGGCTGTGCGGCGCTGAGCGATCCGCGGCTGTGGGCGGACGACCGGCTGCACCTCACCACCGAGGGGCACCGGCGGGTGGCCGAGGCCGTCTGGCAGCGGCTCGGGTACCCGGCCGAGTCGGACTGGCGGGCGGACCTGCCGCCCGCGGTCCTCCCGAAGTGGTACGCGCGGCGCGTCGAGGACCTTCGCTTCACCCACCGACACCTGCTCCCCTGGATCGGGCGGCGCCTGACCGGGCGCTCCTCCGGCGACGGGCTCCCGCCCAAGCGGCCCGACCTGGCGCCCCTGGTCCCGGCCGTGGACCGGGAGCGGTACCCGGCGCCGGACCTGACGCCTCCGGCCCCCGATCACACCCCGTAGAATCCCCGGGTGTGACCGACAAGCCGCGCATCCCGAACGTCCTGGCCCACCGTTACGCCTCGGCGGAACTGGCCCGCCTGTGGTCCCCCGAGCACAAGGTGGTGCTGGAGAGGCGACTGTGGCTGGCCGTGCTGCGGGCCCAGAAGGATCTGGGCGTGGAGGTGCCGGACGGGGCCCTGGCCGACTACGGGCGGGTGCTGGAGGACGTCGACCTCGCCTCGATCGCCGAGCGCGAGAAGGTCACCCGCCACGACGTGAAGGCGCGGATCGAGGAGTTCAACGCGCTGGCCGGGCACGAGCACGTGCACAAGGGCATGACCTCCCGGGACCTGACCGAGAACGTCGAGCAGCTCCAGATCCGGCTCTCGCTGGAGCTGGTGCGCGACCGCGCCGTCGCCACCCTGGCCCGGCTGGGCCGGCTGGCCGCCGAGCACTCCGAGCTGGTGATGGCCGGGCGTTCCCACAACGTCGCCGCGCAGGCCACGACGTTGGGCAAGCGCTTCGCGACCGCCGCCGACGAACTGCTGGTGGCGTACGCCCGGCTGGAGGAGCTGCTGACGCGCTACCCGCTGCGCGGCGTCAAGGGACCGGTGGGCACCTCCCAGGACATGCTGGACCTGCTGGGCGGGGACACGGGGAAGCTGGCCGAGCTGGAACGGCGGATCGCCTCGCACCTCGGCTTCGGGCACGCCCTCACCTCCGTCGGCCAGGTCTACCCGCGCTCGCTGGACTACGAGGTGGTGACCACGCTGGTGCAGCTGGCCGCGGCGCCCTCCTCCCTGGCCAAGACGATCCGGCTGATGGCCGGCCACGAGCTGGTGACCGAGGGCTTCAAGCCGGGTCAGGTCGGCTCCTCGGCGATGCCGCACAAGATGAACACCCGCTCCTGCGAGCGCGTCAACGGCTTCGCCGTCATCCTGCGCGGCCACGCCTCGATGGTCGGCGAGCTGGCGGGCGACCAGTGGAACGAGGGCGACGTCTCCTGCTCGGTGGTGCGCCGCGTCGCCCTGCCGGACGCCTTCTTCGCCCTCGACGGCCTGCTGGAGACCTTCCTGACGGTGCTGGACGAGTTCGGCGCGTTCCCGGCGGTCGTGGCCCGCGAGCTGGACCGCTACCTGCCGTTCCTGGCCACCACCAAGGTGCTGATGGGCGCGGTGCGGGCCGGGGTGGGCCGGGAGACGGCCCACGAGGCCATCAAGGAGCACGCGGTCGCCTCCGCCCTGGCGCTGCGCGAGGGCGCCGAGCGCAACGAACTGCTGGACCGGCTGGCCGCCGACGAGCGCATCCCGCTGGACCGGGGGAAGTTGGACGGACTGCTGGCCGACCGGCTGTCCTTCACCGGGGCGGCCGGCGACCAGGTCGCCTCGGTGGTGGCCCGGATCGAGGAGATCGCCAAGCGCCACCCGGAGGCCGCCGCCTACACCCCGGGCGCGATCCTCTGACCGACCCGTCCGACTGACACGGGCCCTCCCGGGAAGGAGAAACCCGCGAGCGACAGCCGGGAGGGCCATGACGGAGAACACGGTGTCGGGGACGAACGGGTCCGGGGCGAGCGGCCCCGGAAGGAGCATGTCCGGCGACGAGATGGAGGAGCTGCGCTCCCGTACCGTCCCGGATGTGGTGGCCGAGGGGCTGCGGGTGCTGTTCTGCGGGATCAACCCCGGTCTGACGACCGCCCGGCTAGGCCACCACTTCGCCCATCCGGGCAACCGCTTCTGGCCGGTGCTGCACGCCTCCGGGTTCACCCCGCGGCGGCTGAAACCCTCCGAACAGCGCGAACTGTTGGAGTACGGCCTGGGCATCACCAACATCTCCCCCCGCCCCACCGCCCGCGCCGACGAGCTGACCGCCGAGGAGTTCCGCGAGGGCGGGCGCGTGCTGATCGAGAAGGTGGCACGGCTGCGACCGGCCTGGCTGGCGGTGGTCGGGGTGACCGCCTACCGGGCGGCCTTCGGCGACCGGAAGGCACGGATCGGCCCGCAGGAGGCGGCGATCGGCGACACCCGGGTCTGGGTGCTGCCCAACCCCAGCGGACTCAACGCCCACTGGACGCTGGAGACGATGGCCGACGAGTACGGCCGGCTGCGGGCCGCCGCGTTCGACCCGCAGCGGTGAGGGACGCCGCGCCGGTCGGCGGAGCACCGCCCGGCGGAGTGCCGTCCGGACGCCGGACGCCGGACGCGGCCCGGGCCTCGGAGCCCGCATGGCCTCCCGGACCGGCCCGTCCCCGTCGGCGTGAGGGTCCGGCACCCCGGCGGTGACCACCGGCCACGAGCCGGGACGCGCCACACCGGGCCCACACCTCGGCCACCCCGGGCACCCGGGCACCCCGGATGACGGCCGCCCCACCGAGCTCCCCCACCGCTCGCCGCGCCGACGCCCGCCGGATACCATCCGCCCACTGATGTGCACCTACCGGGAGGCGAACGTTGGGGCGGCTCACCGGCAGGGATCCCTCCCTGCTGCGCAGGATCAACTCCACGGTCGTCCTGCGGGCGCTGCGCGCCGCCGACGGCCCACCGACGCTGTCCGACCTGGCCCAGGTCACGGAACTGTCCAGGCCGACGGTCGAGGGCGTGGTGGAGCAACTGGTCGCGGCCGGGCTGGTGGCCGAGGCGTCCGGCGGCCCCGAGGACGTCCGACGGCAGGGTCGGCCGGCCCGCCGGTTCCGTTTCCGGTCCGAGGCCGGTCATCTGCTCGGCATCGAGATCGGCCCGCACCGGGTCGCGGCCGTCCTGGCCGACCTGTCCGGCCGCCGACTGGGCGCGGTCGGGCGGGAGGTGTCCGACCGCGCTCCGGCCGAGGAGCGGCTGGAGCGGGTGCGCGGCGCGGTGGCCGACCTGCTGCGCACCTGCGGGACACCGCGCAGCACCCTGCGGGCGGTGGGCGTGGGGACCCCCGGCATCGTGGAGGCCGGCGGCACGGTACGGCTGTGCACCGCGCTGCCGGGCTGGACCGGGCTGCCGCTGGGCGAACGACTGCGGCGTTCCTTCCGGTGCCCGGTGCTGGTGGAGAACGACGCGAACGCCGCCGCGCTGGCCGAGCACTGGAAGGGCGCGGCCGTCGGCGCCGAGGACGTGGTGTTCGTCCTGGCGGGGCTGAGTCCGGGCGCCGGCTCGCTGATCGGCGGACGGCTGCACCGAGGGTTCGGCGGCGCGGCCGGGGAGATCGGCGCGCTGCACCTGTTGGGGCGCGAGGCCACCCCGGAGCACCTGCTGTCGACGACCGGCGAACCGCTCCACCCGCTGGACGAGGCGGCGGTGGCCGAGGTCTTCGCCCTCGCCCGTGAGGGGGACGAGCGGGCTCGGCGGGCCATGGACCGGTTCATCCGCCGGTTGGTGCACGACGTGGCGGCGCTGGTGCTGGCCCTCGACCCCGAGCTGGTGGTCGTCGGCGGCTGGGCCACCGGGCTGGACGGCGTACTGGAGCCGCTCCGCCGGGAGTTGGAGCGTTACTGCCTGCGGCCGCCGCGGGTCGAGCTCTCCCGGCTCGGCGGGGACGCCATCGCGACCGGTGCGCTGCGGCTGGCGCTCGACCACGTCGAGGAGGAGCTGTTCACCGTGGAGGGCGCCGAAGCCCTCTGACGCGAGCTCCGCCACCGGCTCTCCGCCACGAGCCCTCCGACGCGCGGAACGGGTGGGGGCGCCCCGGATTTTCCGGGGCGCCCCCACCCGTCGACCGTCGGGCCGTCAGCTCGCCATCAGGGAGAGCCCGCCGGTGTCCCCGAAGGTCAGCCGGCAGGTGTCGGCGCGGTAGGTGGAGATCGCGACCGCCGCGGTGCCGCCCGCGGCGAGGTAGCGGGTGGTGACGACGAGGACGGGCGCGCCGGGCAGGCGGTCGAGCCGCTTGGCGTCCTCGGCACGGGCGGAGCCCAGCTCCACGGCCCGCTCCTGGCCGCCCAGTTCGAGGCGGTTCAGCTCACGGAGGACGGCTCGGCCGCGGGCGGCGCCCGCGTCGGTCTCGATGCCCGACATCCCCGGCACGGAGGCGGCCGGGACGTACAGCAGCTCGGTGGCGACCGGCTGGCCGTGGACCGTCCGGACGCGGTGGACGGTGTACACCTTCCCGTCGGCGTCCGTGCCGAGCGCCCTGGCCACCGCGGCGGGGGGCACGCTCTCCTCGCACCCCTCGGTCTGCCAGGCGTCTCCCGAGGCTCCGGGCCAGGCGTGCTGGGCGGGGTTCACCTCGACACCGACGCGCGGCGGGGCGACGGTGGTGCCGACCCCGCGGCGGCGCTGGAGGCGACCTTCCAACTCCAGTTGCTCCAGGGCCTGGCGGAGCGTGGCCCTGGCGACACCGAAGCGCGCGGCCAGCTCCCGCTCGTTCGGCAGGATCTCCCCGACTTCGAACTCCGAGTCAAGAGCGTTCGACAGCACGGTCTTGAGGTGCCAGTACTTCGGCTCCGGCACCGTCTCCAGTCGCGTGGTCCCCACCCTTGCCTCCGCAGTCGCCGTGTTCCGTCGATTTACGCGCGCTTGTTTTTTAAAGGTTGTTTCGTATGCCGACCTTAAGGATCCTTAACCACTTGGTCAAGACCAATAGGATCGCCCGCGTGCCGTCCCGGACCGACCGGGTCGGGCCCGGTCGACAAGCGGAGGAGAGCGCACATGGCCCAGCGGGACACGGAACGGCAGGTCACGATCGTCACCGGCGGCAGCCGGGGCATCGGGGCGGCGATCGCCCGACGCCTGGCGCGGGCCGGGCACGATGTCGCCATCGGCTACGAGCGGTCGAGGGACGCCGCCGACGCCACGGTGGAGGCGGTGCGGGCCGAGGGCCGGGAGGCGATCGCCGTCCGGCTGGACACCAGCGTGGAGAGCGAGGTCGACGCGCTCTTCGAGGAGACGACGCGGCGGTTGGGACCGCTCACGGGCGCGGTCCTCAACGCCGGGATCACCGGGCCGCTGGGCCGCTTCACCGAGACCTCCACCGAGGTGATGCGCCGGGTGGTGGACGTCAACGTCATGGGGACGCTGCTGTGCGCGCGGCGTGCGGCGCTGGAGATGTCCGCACGGCACGGCGGGAGCGGCGGCGCCATCGTCACGATCTCCTCGTGCGCGGCCACGCTCGGCAGTCCGGGCGAGTACGTCCACTACGCGGCGACCAAGGCGGCACTGGACGCCATGACGGTCGGCCTGGCCAAGGAGTTGGGGCCGGAGGGGGTGCGGGTGAACTCCGTGCAACCCGGCACGGTCCTCACCGACATGCACGCCACGATGGGTGACCCGCGGCGACCGTGGCGCAAGGCCGAGATCACCCCCCTGGGCCGTCCCGGGGAGCCGGAGGAGGTGGCCGGCGCGGTCGCCTGGCTGCTGTCGCCGGAGGCGTCGTACACCACGGGCGCGGTGCTGCGGGTCAGCGGCGGGCTCTGACCTCGCCTCGCCCGCCCCCCTCCCGCCCGTCCGCTCGACCACGGCCCGACGGGCGGGGACACGACGACCGAGAGTGAGCGAAGGTTGCCCGGAACACCTCCCTTGACTACTCTGAGTAGTATTGTGATGACCGTGTGAGGTGAACAGGTGTGAACTCCCCGACTCTCGACGACACCGCGGCCCCGCCGGCCGACCACAGACTCCCCGAGCCCACGCCGGAGAGGCGGATCGACCACGCCGAGGCGGTGCGCTCGGTCGTCGACGGCACCGTCTCCCCCCTGGCGGCCGACATCGACCGGCTGGGGCGCTTCCCCCGCGCGGGCGTCGACGCGCTCGCCGCGTCGGGCCTGCTGGGGCTGGTCAGCGCCCCGGAGGTCGGCGGGCTCGGTCGGGGCCTGTCCGCGGCGGCGCACGTGGTGGAGCGGCTGGCCGCGAGCTGCGGATCGACCGCCATGGTCGTGATGATGCACTACGCGGCCACCACCCTGATCGAGGCCCACGGCCCCGAGGAGGTGCGCCGGGCGATCGCGCAGGGCGAGCACCTGACCACCCTGGCCTTCTCCGAGAAGGGCTCCCGCAGCCACTTCTGGGCCCCGGTCGGCACCGCGCGGCACGACGGTCGAGACGGCGGGACGGTCGCCCTGAACGCCGACAAGAGTTGGGTCACCTCCGCCGGCGAGGCCGACAGCTACGTGTGGTCCAGCCTCCCCCTGGAGGGCGAGGGGGCCATGACGCTGTGGCTGGTGCCGAGCACGGCCGAGGGCCTGCGGGTGGCCGGGGGGTTCGACGGTCTGGGGCTGCGGGGCAACGCCTCCAGCCCCGTCTCCGCCCGGAACGTCCGCATTCCCCGCGACGCGATGCTGGGCGCCGACGGCGCCGGCCTGGACCTCGCCCTGGCGACGGCGCTGCCGGCTTTCCTGGTGCTCAACGCGGCGGTCTCCCTGGGGTTGATGGACTCCGCCCTGGAGCAGGCCGGGACTCATCTGGTCACCACCAGACTGGAGCACCTGGGGCGCTCGTTGGCGCAGCAGCCCGTTCCCCGGGCGCGGTACGCCGAGTTGCGCACCCGGGTGGACGGGGTGCGCGCCTTCCTGACGGACACCCTCCGGGCACTGGAGACGGGCCGCGCGGACGCCACGTTGCGGGTCCTGCAGGTGAAGGCGGTGGCCGCCGAGGCGGCCTGCGAGGTGACCGACGGCGCGATGCGGCTGTGCGGAGGGGCCGCCTTCCGACGGGAGACGGGGGTGGAGCGCCGTTTCAGGGACGCGATGGCGGCACGGGTGATGGCCCCGACCTCCGAGGCGCTCCACGACTTCGTCGGCCGTGCGGGGCTCGGTCTCCCCCTGTTCGACGCCCCGTCCCGTCCCGCCGAGGAGGTCCGCGCATGACGCTGCTGATGGGCGCGGTGGCCTACGACCCGAAGACCGTCACCATCTGGACGGGTTTCCGCGCGTGGCTGCGCGGTCGTGGGCTTCCCTTCGACTTCGTCCTCCACTCCACCTACGAGCGCCAGGTGGAGGAGCTGTTGGAGGGCCGGTCGCACGCCGCCTGGAACTCGCCGTTGGCCTGGGTGCGGGCCTCCAGGATGGCGAGGGCACGGGGGCGGCGGGTCCGTCCGCTGGTGATGAGGGACACCGACCTCGACCTCACCTCCGTCGTCCTCGTCCGGCACGACTCGCCCCACACCACTCCGCTGGATCTGAAGGACGGCGTGGTGGCCGTCGGCGCGGTCGACTCGCCGCAGGCCACCCTCCTGCCGCTCTCCCTGTTGCGCCGGGCGGGCCTGCGTCCCGGCGAGGACGTCGCGGTGCGCCGGTTCGACATCGGCACCGGGCTCCACGGCGACCACGTCGGCGGGGAACGGGAGGCGGTGCGCGCCCTGGTGGCGGGCGAGGTGGACGCGGCGTGCGTCCTGGACGGCAACCACCTGCTGTTCGCCCAGGAGGGGACGCTCCCGCCGGGCGGCACCCGGGTGCTGGCCCAGTCGGCGCCCTACGACCACTGCAACATGACGGTGGTCGACACCGCTCCCTCGGAGCTCGTCGAGGAGTTCGCGCGGCTGTTGCTGTCGATGTCCGCCGCCGACCCCGAGGTGCGTCCGCTGCTGGATCTCGAAGGGTTGACGGAGTGGCGGCCGGGGCGCACCACCGGTTACGCGCTGCTGGAGGCCGCGGTCGACGAGGCGGGCTTCTACGACTCCGCCGGGAGGATCACCGCCCGGGAGTACGAGCCGTGACCGCTCCGCCCCCTCCCGTCCTCCACCTGGGAGGGCTGGGGTTCGAGCGGGGCGCCCACCTGCTGGTGCAGCGCGCCCTGCGCGCGCTGCGGCCGGGCGAGGAGCTCGGCGTGGCGGGCGAGGACCCGGCGCTCTCCGTCCATCTGCGGGCGTGGTGCCGCGGGCACGGTCACCGGGTGCGGGCGCCGGGGCCCGGGGAGGGCGGCGTGCGGGAGTGGGTCGTCCGGGGGCGCTTCGACCTCGACCGCTGGTCCGACGCCGAGCGGGCGGGGGAGGCCGGGCCGGGCCGGGTGCTGGCGAGGCCCTCGCCCGCCTGGGGGCTGGCGGCGCGTGGCGCCCTGGTCGAGAGCGGGGGGCCGGCGGGGCCCTTCGACCTGGCGGACCGGGAGCACGTCTGGGCGGACGTCGCCCCCTCCCTCTACGCCCGCGCCGCCGCGGAACAGTGGGACCCGGCCTCGGCGGTCGACTGGGACACCCCCTTCGAGTTGCCCGAGGAGATCGAGCGGGCCGTCGTCCAGGTGATGACCTACCTGGTGGAGAACGAGCAGGCCGCCCTCGTCGTCCCCGCCCGGCTGCTGGCCCGGATCCACCCGCACTTCCGGGAGGTGCTCCAACTGCTGGCCGTCCAGGCCGCGGACGAGGCCCGGCACATGGAGGTCTTCACCCGCCGCGCCCTCCTGAGGGGCGGCGCGTTGGGCACCTCCTCCGCCGGGGGACGACAGTCCCTGGACACGCTGCTCACCGAGGCGGACTTCTCGCTGGCCTCGTTCCTCCTGTCGGTGCTCGGCGAAGGCAGCTTCCTGAACCTCCTGGGCTTCCTGGAGCGACACGCCCCGGACCCGATCACCCGCCGGATCACCGGCCTGGCGCGGCGCGACGAGGCCCGGCACGTCGCCTTCGGGGTCGCCCACCTCCACCACCGCGCCACCCTCGACCCCGCCTTCCGCGCCCGGCTCCGCGCCGCCGTCGAGCGCCGTCACGACGCGCTCGTGGACACCGCCGGGCTGAACCAGGACGTCTTCGACGCCCTGGTGGTCCTGGCCGCCGGGGAGTGGACGCCCGAGGCCGTGGCGCGCGGGTACGACGCGGTCGTGAGGCTCCGGGCCGAGATGGACGAGGGCCGGCAGCGCCGGCTGGTCCACCTGGGATTCCCCCCGGACGAGGCCGCCGAGCTGTCCGCGCTGCACACCCGCAACTTCATGTGACGCACGTGCCGCGAGGGCGTGGAGCGCCGGCCGCCCGCGGCCGTCACCGCGCCAGGTGGGCGATCTTCTCCGGGTTGGAGACGATGTAGACGGAGCGGACGAGCCCGTCGGCCGCCTCCAGCGCGAAGACGGCGTACGGACGGCCTTCCGAGGTGACCAACAGGGCCGGTCCGCCGTTGAGTTCGAGGGGCACGAACTCCGGGTCGGGGATCGGGGTCCGCGAGATCGCGGCCAGGAAGCGGGCCACCTTGTCGGCGCCGACGATGATCCGCAGCGGCGCCTTGGCCCGGCCGCCGCCGTCGCCGACCAGGCGGGCGTCGGGGGCGAGCACGGCGAGCAGTCCGGCCAGGTCGCCCTCGACGGCGGCGGCCAGGAAGCGTTCGGTCAGCCTCCGCCGCTGCTCGGGGTCGACCTCGAAGCGCGGGGTGCGTTCGGCGACGTGCCGGCGGGCGCGCGCGGCGAGCTGCCGCACCGCGGCCTCGCTCCGGTCCAGGGTCTCGGCGATCTCGCCGTAGGGCAGGCCGAAGGCCTCGCGCAGGACGAACACCGCTCTCTCCAGGGGCGAGAGGGACTCCAGGACGACCAGCACGGCCAGGGAGACGGACTCGGCGAGCATCACGCGCTCGGCGCCGTCCGTGACGGTGTGCTCGACGGTGTGCTCGACGTCGGTGGCCAGCGGCTCGGGCAGCCACGGCCCGACGTACGCCTCGCGCCGGGAGGCGATCTGCCGCAGGCGGTCGACGGCCAGGCGGGTGGTGGTCCGCACCAGGTAGGCGCGAGGTGCGCGGACGGCCGCGCGGTCGGCCGCGGACCAGCGCAGCCACGCCTCCTGCACCACGTCCTCGGCGTCGGCCACCCGGCCCAGCATGCGGTAGGCCACCCCGAGCAGGAGCGGCCGGTGCTCCTCGAAGACGTCGACGCCGTCGGGGTCCGTACCGGACGCGGCGCCGGTCGCGCTGTCGTTCACGGGGGGATCATCCCATCCGGTCCGGCCGGGCGCGTCCGAGCGGCTTCGGACGGTCCGACGCCCGCCCTTCCCTCCGAAGGCCCGCTGCTGACATTGTGTCCACGCGCATGGTGTCCACGCGCACGCGACCGACCGCCCGATGTTCCCAGGAGGGTTCCATGACCCCAGCGGCTTCCTTCGCCCGCGTCGAGCCCGCCGACCACCCCGCGTTCACCATCGCGTACGAGCGGCACGGCTCCGGCGAGCCCGTGGTCCTGCTGCACGGCATCGGCCACCACCGGCAGGCGTGGCAGCCGGTGACCGACATCCTGGCGGCCTCGCACGAGGTCATCGCCCTGGACCTGCCCGGTTTCGGCGAATCGCCCGCGCTGCCGGACGGTCTGCCGCACGACCACCTCACGGTGGTGCCGCTGCTGGCCGCGTTCTTCGCCGAACTCGGCCTGGACCGCCCGCACGTGGTGGGCAACTCCCTCGGCGGTCTGCTCGCCCTGGAACTGGGCCGCCGCGGCCACGCCCGCTCGGTGACGGCCTTCTCCCCCGCCGGCTTCTGGACCGAGCTCGAACGGCGTTACGCCTTCGCCGTCCTGACCGGGATGCGGGCGGGCGCCCGGCTGCTGCCCCAGCCGGTGGTCGAGCAGATGGCCCGCAACGCGATCGGCCGGGCCGCGCTGACCGGCACCATCTACGCCCGTCCCGCCCGCCGTTCGCCCCACGCCGTGGTCGCCGAGACCCGCGCGCTGCGCGAGGCGCCCGGTTTCGAGGCGACGTTGGCGGCCGGCCTGGCGGGCGACGAGGAGGCGTACACCGCGGACGTCCCGGACATCCCCGTCACCATCGCCTGGGGCACGCGGGACCGGCTGTTGCCGCGTCGGCAGGGCGTCCGGGCCAAGCACGCGGTGCCCGGCGCCCGGCTGGTGCGGCTGCCGGACTGCGGGCACGTGCCGATGAACGACGATCCGGCGCTGGTGGCGCGGGTCGTCCTGGACACCGTGCGCTGACGGCCCACCCGCCGGCCCCGGGCGCCCGCGGGGGGCGGCGCGCACCGCCGTCGCCCCCGGACGGCGCAGGGCGAGGTACCTCGGCGTTCACCCGGAACAGGTGTCCACGCGGCGGGGCGGTTCCCCGCTGTTCTCCTCGTGTGATCACCATGAACGGCCATACGATCCGCTCCCTCGAACTCAGGAGGTTCGTCCATGGCACGAGCAGACGCGTCCGGGCACCCGGCACCCGACCGGCGCGCGGTCCTGCGCGGCTCGCTGGTGGCCTCGGCGGCGCTGGCGCTGCCGGGCCTGACGGCGGGGACTGCGGTGGGCGCCCCCGTGCGGACGGGCGCCGCGCCCGCGCAACTGCTGTCGGGACGGCCGCGGGCCGACTGGGGGGTGCAGGCGGGTGACGTGACGGCCGGCTCCGCCCTGGTGTGGGTGCGCTCGGACCGCCCGGCCCGGATGTGGGTGGAGACCTCCGCCACGGAGTCCTTCCGCAACCCCCGGCGGCTGCGCGGCCCGCTCCTCGGTCCCGGCACCGACTTCACCGGGACGACCGCGCTCCACGGGCTGCCGCCCGGCCGGCAGGTGCACTACCGGGTGGTGCTGACCGACCCGGACGACCCCCGCCGCACGAGCGAGCCGGTGTACGGCGCCTTCCGCACCGCCCCGTCCCGGCGCCGGGACGGGGTGCGGTTCCTCTGGTCGGGCGACCTGGCCGGACAGGGCTGGGGCATCAACCCCGACCGGGGCGGCTACCCGATCTTCGACGAGATGGCCCGGCTGGACCCGGACTTCTTCCTCTTCAGCGGGGACACCGTCTACGCCGACGGGCCGCTGACGGAGACCGTCGAACTGCCCGACGGCGGGCTCTGGCGCAACGTCGTCACCGAGGAGAAGGCGAAGGTCGCCGAGACCCTCGCGGAGTACCGGGGGAACTTCCGCTACAACCTGATGGCGGAGTCCCTGCGGCGGTTCAACGCCCGGGTGCCCTCGATCGTGCAGTGGGACGACCACGAGGTGGTCAACAACTGGTATCCGGGCGAGATCCTGACCGACGAGCGCTACACCGAGCGGCGCGCGGACGTGTTGGCGGCACGGGCGCGGCAGGCGTTCGGCGAGTACTTCCCCCTCTCCTCCCTCCACCGGAACGGCGAGGGACGCATCCACCGGGTGGTGCGCCACGGCCCGCTGCTGGACGTCTTCGTGCTGGACATGCGCACCCACCGGGGCGCCAACTCCCCCGGCCTGGAGACCTCCGACCCGCAAGGCGTCCTGGGTGCCGAACAACTCGCCTGGTTGAAGCGTGAGTTGGCGCGCTCGCGCGCGGTGTGGAAGGTGATCGCCTCGGACATGCCGCTGGGCCTGATCGTCCCCGACGGCGAGAACGTCGAGGCGGTGGCGCAGGGCGATCCGGGCGCGCCGCTGGGGCGGGAGTTGCAGATCGCCGAACTGCTGCGGTTCGTCAAGCACCGGCGGATCACGGGAACGGTGTGGCTGACCGCCGACGTGCACCACACCTCGGCCCAGCACTACTCCCCGGAGCGCGCGGCGTTCAAGGACTTCGCGCCCTTCTGGGAGTTCGTCTCCGGTCCGTTGAACGCGGGCGCCTTCCCCGCGAGCTCGCTGGACGGCACGTTCGGCCCGGAGCGGGTCTTCGTCAAGGCCCCCGAGCGGGGGAACGTCGCGCCGAGCGAGGGCTACCAGTTCTACGGTCAGGTGGACATCGACGGTGACAGCGGCGAGTTGACGGTGCGGCTGCGCGAGGAGGGCGGCGCGGTGCTGTTCACCAGGACGCTGCGCCCCGGCCTGGTGGGGCAGTAGTCGCAGGCGCGCGCCGTGGGACGCCTACGCTGGCGTCCATGAGCGAGCACCAGGGCCCCTCGGCCGGTTTGACGTACGCCGAGGTGGGGGCGACCCGCGAGGGGCGCTTCCCACCCGGCTTCGGGCGGCTGCGGGTCCGCACCCGGATCGGTTCGGGCCCCGGCGTCTTCGAGACCGCCGCCGACGCCGTGCTGAGCTGGCGGATGCACCGGGGCATGGGGGTGGAGATCACCGCGGACGCGCCGCGCGCCGAGCCGGGCGTGCGCGTGGTGGTGGGGCTGGGCGTCGGTCGGTTGCGGCTGCGGGCCCCGTGCCGGGTGGTGTGGTCCGAGGACGGCGGGCGCCGGGCCGGTTTCGGCTACGGGACGCTGCCGGGGCATCCGGAGCACGGCGAGGAGGCGTTCGTCGTGGAGCGGGCGGAGGACGGGGCGGTGTGGCTGGAGGTGCGGGCGTTCAGCCGGCCCGCGCTGTGGTGGACGCGGGCCGCGGGCCCGCTCGTCCCGCTGTTCCAGCGGCTGTACGGCCGGTGGTGCGGAGTGACGCTGCGGCGACTGGTCCGGTGATGCCGGAAGGACGCCGGACGGACGACAGAAGGGCGACAGAAAGACAATAGAAAGGCGGCACAAGACGGCAGAACGGGCATCTTTCCCGGAAGTCTCCCGGAAGGCCCTTTAACCCATCGGACACAGATCGTTCGTGGCCAGGCAACACCGGTCGGCGAGAGTGACGGCATGACCGAATCCTCCGCACACCGCGCGGCGACCCGCACGAGGCGCCGCCGCGGGACCCACGGCTCCCACCACTGGCGGCACGACCTGGTCGAGCTGGCCGCGCTGTTCACCGCCGTGACCGTGGCGGACGGCGTCGCGAAGACGGTGGCGCACGGGCCGGACGGCCCCGTCCTGCTGATCCTGTCGGCCGCCGCCCTGCTGCTCACCGCCGGAATCCACACCTGGTGGGCGCGGCGCCGTCACCATCCGCCGCCCGATCCCGAACGACCCGAACCGCCCACGGCCGGGCAGGCCGGAACAGCGGAGGCCGTGGACGGCGCGCACCCCGAGGAGGGGCGGTCGACGCTGTGGCGACTGCGCACCACCGTGCCGGAGAAGCCCGGCTCGCTCGCCGCGTTGTGCGCCGCGCTGGCGGAGCACCGGGTGGACGTGCTCAGTCTCCAGACCCACCCCTTGGGCGAGGTGACGGTGGACGAGTTCCTGCTGCGGGCTCCCCTGTCGCTGGAGCCCGGGGAGCTGACCCGGGCGGTGGCCACGGCGGGCGGCCGGGACACCTGGCTGGAGCGGGCCGACGCCCACGACCTGGCGGACGTCCCCACCCGGGTGCTGGGGCTGGCCACCCGCACCGCCCTGGACACCGCCGAACTTCCCCTGGCGCTACGGCAGTTGCTGGGACGCTGCACGATCCGCTCGGTGCCCGCGCACCTGTCCGACGGTGGGACGGACGGAAGGCCGGTCCCGGAGGACGGCCTCCTGGAGGAGACGGTCCTGCGGCTGCGCGACCCGCGCGGCGGCACGCTCGTCGTCGAACGTCCCCACCTGCCCTTCACCCCCACCGAGTTCGCCCGGGCGCGCGCCCTGGTGGAGTTGGACACCCGTCTGGACGCGGTCTCCCCCTCGACGGGGGCGGGCGCGAGGATGCCGCGCCACCACGAGACGCTCACCCTCCCGGAGGGGAACGAGATCACCGTGCGGCGGGCGGGCCCGTCCGACCTGGAAGCCGCCAGGGCGATGCACCGACGGTGCTCGGCACGGACGCTCTCCGCCCGCTACCACGGTCCGGTGAAGGACGCCGACCGCTACCTGAACCACCTGCTCGGCCCGCGCTTCGGCCGCACCCTGGCCGCCGAGACGGCCACGGGGAAGCTGGTGGCGCTCGGCCACCTGCTGTGGGACGGGGACGAGTCCGAGGTGGCCCTCCTCGTCGAGGACGTCTGGCAGCGTCGCGGCATCGGCGCCGAACTGCTGCGCCGCCTGGTGGACATGGCCGTCGAGGCGAGTTGCGAGAGCGTCTACGCCGTGACGCGGGCCGACAACACCGGCATGGTGTCGGCGATGCGCGGCCTGGGGCTGCCGCTGGACTACCAGGTCGAGGAGGGCACTCTCGTCATCACCGCCCGGCTCGCTCCGCTTCCCGCTCCCGCGGAGACGACGGGTGGGCAGGGCGGGCAGGGCGGGCACCGAGCCCCGTGACGCCGTCCTCGGCGCCGCTCGACGCGGCGCCCGGAGCGGCGCCGAGGGCGGTGTCCAGGTCGCGCCACAGGTCCTCGACGTCCTCCAACCCGACCGACATCCGCAGCAGCTTCTCGCCGATTCCGCCGGTGCGGCGGTCGTCCTCGTCGACGATGCGGTGGCTGATGGACCCGGGGTGCTGGATGAGGGTGTCCACGCTGCCCAGGCTGACCGCCGGGGTGATCAGCCGGACTCCGGCGATCACCGCGTGCGGGTCGCCGTGCACCTCGAAGGAGACCATGGCGCCGCCCAGCCTCGGATAGTGGACGCGGGCGACGCGCGGGTCGTCCGCCAGGCGCCGGGCCAGCTCGGCGGCCGTGGCCGACTGTTCCTTCATCCGCACCGGCAGCGTGGACAGGCCCCGCAGCAGCAGGTAGCCGGCGAGCGGGTGGAGGACGCCGCCGGTGGCGAACCGTATCCGCCGCAGCCCGCGCGCCGTCTCCTCGTCACAGGCGACGACGCCGCCGAGGACGTCGCCGTGGCCCCCCAGGTACTTGGTGGCGCTGTGCAGCACGATCCGGGCGCCCTGTTCGAGCGGGCGCTGCAGGATGGGGGTGGCGAAGGTGTTGTCGACCAGCAGCGGCACCGAACCGCAAGAGTGCGCCACGGCCTTCAGGTCGATTTCGGCCAGTGTGGGGTTGGCCGGTGTCTCCACCATCACCAGCCCGGTGTCGGGCCGGAGGGCGCTCGCGATTCCGGCCGGGTCCGTCCAGGTCACCTCGGTGCCCAGCAGGCCGGTGGTGAGCAGGTGGTCGCTGCACCCGTACAGGGGGCGCACCGCCACGACGTGGCGCAGCCCCTGCGAGGCCCGCAGCAGCAGGACGGCGCTCAGGGCCGCCATCCCGCTGGCGAAGGCGACGGCCGCCTCGGCGCCCTCCAGCCTGGCCAGGGCCGTCTCGAAGCGCGCCACGGTGGGGTTGTCGAGCCGGGCGTAGACCGGGGGCCCCTCCAGCCGGGCTCCGGTGGCGGCGAACTCGTCCAGCCGGGCCGCCTCGGCCCGGCTGTCACGGGACGGATAGGTGGTGGACAGGTCCAGGGGGGCGGCGTGCAGGCCGAGGGCGGCGAGGTCCTCGCGCCCGGCGTGCACGGCCTCGGTGGCCCGCGCGCGGGTGGGCGCCGGCGGTGTCGTGTCCATGCTGTCCATGTTCATGGGGCGATGCTGAACAGTTACCGGCGTGTAGCGGGAAATGTCCGTGCTACGTTCGGCGAATGCCCGATTCCGTCGCTCTTGATTCGGTCGATCTGGAGATTCTGCGCCTTCTGCAGAACGACGCCCGGACGACCTACCGCGACCTCGCCGCGGCCGTCGGCGTCGCTCCCTCGACCTGCCTGGACCGCGTATCACGGCTCCGCCGCGGCGGGGTAATCCTCGGTCATGCCCTCCGCATGGATCCGGCCAAAGTCGGGAGGCCCCTGGAAGCCCTCCTTTCGGTCCAAGTCCGGCCACACAGAAGGGAGTTGATCGGTCCTTTCGTGGAGCGGGTGCGGGCTCTGCCCGAGTCCCGGGCCCTGTTCCACCTGACCGGCCCCGACGACTACCTGGTCCACGTGGCGGTCGCCGGCACCGCCGATCTCCAGCGGCTGGTGCTGGACGAGTTCACCTCGCGCCGGGAGGTGGCCCGGGTCGAGACGCGGCTTATCTTCCAGCAGTGGACGTGCGGACCGCTGCTGCCGCCCGTGCCGCAGGCGTGAACCGCCGACGAGGGCGTCGGGCAGGGGCGTCGGGCAGGGGTGTCGGGCGGGAGCGTCGGGCGGGAAGATCGGCGGGTTCCGAATCCACGGTGACGCGGCGGGGGTTCCGTACGAGGATGTGCCCCATGTCCGAAGCCACGAAGAACGCCCTCCTGCCCCGTCGGGTCGCCGACGCGTACGTCGACGCCCTCGTCGAACTCGATCCCGTCCTCGGCACCTACCTGGGCCTCCCCGAGAGTTCGGAGCGGCTGCCCGACCTCTCCCCGGCCGGTCAGGAGGCCCAAGCCGAGCTGGCCCGCGCCACCCTGGAACGGCTCGCCGAGGCCGAGCGGCGCCCCGGCGGCGACAGCACCGTCGAGCGGCGCTGCGCCCGTCTGCTGCGGGAGAGGCTGACCGCCGAACTCGCCGTGCACGACGCGGGCGAGGGGCTGCGTGCCGTCGGCAACCTCAGCTCCCCGCTGCACTACGTGCGGGGCGTCTTCACCGTGATGCCCACCGCCGACGACGCGGACTGGGCCGCCCTCGCCCGACGGCTGCGCGCCGTCCCGGCGGCGCTGGAGGGCTACCGCGCCTCGCTGGCGGAGGGCCTGGCCAAGGGCCTCCCCGCCGGCCCCCGCCAGGTGACCACGGTGCTCGGTCAACTGGGCGAGTGGATCGACACCGACGGGAGGAACTGGTTCGCCGCCCTCGCCGCCGACGGCCCCGACGTCCTCCGCGCCGAGCTGGACCGGGGCGCCGCCGAGGCCGGCGGCGCCCTGGAGGACCTGCGCGACTGGCTGCGCGACACCTACGCCCCCGCCGTCGCCGACGCCCCGGACACCGTGGGCCGCGAGCGGTACCGGCGGTGGGCGCGCCACTACAACGGCACCGACCTGGACCTGGAGGAGGCGTACGCGTACGGCTGGCAGGAGTACCACCGCATCCACGCCGAGATGCGCGCCGAGGCCGAGAAGGTCCTGCCCGGCGCCGCGACCCCCTGGGAGGCGCTGCGCCGGCTGGACACCCACGGCACGGCGATCGAGGGCGTGGAGGAGACCCGGGTCTGGCTCCAGGAGCTGATGGACGAGGCGATCGAGAAGCTGGACGGCACGCACTTCGACCTGGCCGAGCCGGTCCGACGCGTGGAGTCCATGATCGCCCCGCCCGGCAGCGCCGCCGCGCCGTACTACACCGAGCCGTCCCTGGACTTCTCCCGCCCCGGACGCACCTGGCTGCCCGTGATGGGCCGGACCCGCTTCCCCCTCTACGAGCTGGTCACCACCTGGTACCACGAGGGCGTTCCCGGCCACCACCTCCAGCTCGCCCAGTGGACCCACGTCGCCGACCGGCTCTCGCGCTACCAGACGACGGTCGGCATGGTCAGCGCCAACGCCGAGGGCTGGGCGCTGTACGCGGAGCGGCTCATGGACGAACTCGGCTTCCTGGACAGCCCCGAGCTGCGGCTGGGCTACCTGGACGCGCAGATGATGCGCTCCCTGCGGGTCATCGTGGACATCGGCATGCACCTGGAGCTGGAGATCCCCGGCCACTCCCCCTTCCACCCCGGCGAGCGGTGGACGCCCGCCCTGGCCCAGGAGTTCTTCGGCCGGCACAGCGGACTCCCGGCCGACCACGTCGAGAGCGAGCTGGTGCGGTACCTGGGCATGCCGGGGCAGGCCATCGGCTACAAGCTGGGCGAACGCGCCTGGCTGGCGGGCCGTGCGGCGGCCCGCGCGGCGCACGGCGACGCCTTCGACCTCAAGAAGTGGCACATGGACGCCCTCTCCCTGGGGTCGCTGGGCCTGGACGACCTGGTGGCGGAGCTGTCCGCCCTCTGAGGCCCGTCCGAGGCGCGGTTCGAGACGCCGTCCGCGCCGTCCGAGACACTGCCTGAACCCCCGTCACGCCCCCGGTGGGGCACGCCGCCACGCCGTGTGCCCCACCGGGCGAGGGCCCCGACCACCGCCCTCGCCACGCCCGCCGGCTCGCCCCGACCCGCCCCCCCCTCCGGGGGTGTTTCGGCCCGTCGTCGGTCCTCTGCAAGTCGGCCATTTCCTCTCCCTCTCCTCCACCGGGCTCCTACGCTGCTGTCGCACGCGAACCGTGATCTTCGTCGGTCGGCCCCACCCGACGGCCCGACCGCCTCATTCCCGCAACGACGCGTCCGCGAGGAAAGCCGATGACCGATATGACGACTGTGGCGAGCCTGCTCGGCTCGGGCCTGGGTGTGGCACTCACGCCGGTGGCGGTGCACCAGGCACGCCGGATCCGCGCGCTGCGGGCGCACCTGTCCGAGGCCCGGTCCGGCAATCGCGCCCGGGACGCCGAGCTGGCCCGTCTGACCGGGGTGAGCATGCCGGCGACCCTCCAGGCCGCCGGCGACCGACAGCCCGTCCCCCAGCCGCCGCCGGTCTCGGCGGAGCTGGCCGGGACGCCGTTCGCGCACCACCTCCACGACCTCCAGACCCAGATCGCGCGCGCCCTCACCGAGGCCGAGGGCCGTACCGCGCGGATGACCCAGGCCACGCTGCTGTCCGTGGCCCGCACCCTCCAGGCGCTGGCCAACAAGCAGCAGATGGCCGTCACCGACATGCTCCGCAAGCACGACTCCCCGGAGGTGCTGGAGGACCTGCAGGTGGTGGACCACGCCACCGCCCAGATCCTGCGCCGCGCCCAGGCGATCACCGTGGTGTGCGGCTCCTACCCGGGACGGCAGCACAACGCCACCCCGCTGAGCGACGTGGTGCGGGGCGCGGTCAGCCGCATCCTGGACTTCCAGCGCGTCAAGGTCTTCCACGACGAGGGTGAGCGCGCCGTCGTCGGACGGGTGGTGGAGGGGCTGGTGCTCGCGCTCGCCGAACTGCTGGAGAACGCCACCCGCTACTCGCATCCGGACACCACGGTGCTGGTGCAGTTCGAGCGCGCGCACAACGGGCTGTCCGTCGTCGTCGACGACAAGGGAGTCGGTCTCCAGCCCGGTGAGCGGGAGCGCGCCATGCGTCTGCTGTCGGGCGAGGGCTCCGTCAGCATCACCCGGCTCGGGGACCCGCCGAAGTTCGGCTTCGCCGTCATCGGCCTGCTCAGCGCCCGGTACGGGTTCGAGGTGTCGGTGACCAAGTCCCCCTACAGCGGGGTGCGGGCCGTGGCGTTCCTGCCCAGCGCGCTGCTCACCGACAGCGTGCCGGACCTGCCGCCGGCCGCCGCGACCTCCTCCCGGCCCGGGACCGTCGCGCAGGCCTCCGCACCGGCCCCACAGTCCACGGCGCGGGAGACGACCGCGGGCGGCCTCCCCAAACGGCGACGGCACGCCACACGGACACCGGCGTCCGAGGCACCCGCCGTACGGCCCGCCCGACCCGCGGCGCCCGGCCGCTCACCACGGGAGTCCGCCGCCACGCTGGGCGGTTTCACCCGCGCGGCACGGGCCGCCCAGCGCTCCACGTCGACGTCCGAAGGGTCCGAAAGGTCCGAAGGGAACAGCGAATCATGATCTTCGACAACGAGAAGTTGGCCTGGATGCTGGGGCAGCTCATGGACCAGCCCGAGGTCTACGACGCCCTGCTGGTGTCGGGGGACGGCTTGGTCCGCGCCTGCACCCCGAGCCTGGACAGGGACACCGCCGAGCAGATGGCCGCGGCGCTGGCCGGAGTGCAGGCCACCTCCAGCGCCAGTGCGCGGCTGTGCCGCTCCGAGCCCGACTCCTGGGAGCAGAGCCTGACGCAGTTCCGCGACGGCTACGTCATCACCATCCGGGCCGGGGAGGGCAGTTTCCTGACGGTCGCGACGTCCGCCGCGGCCGACGTGGAGGCGGTCGGCTTCCGGATGCACCAGTTGGTGGCCCAGCTCGGAGGGCAGATGGCCAGCGAACCCCGGCACGACGCCGGCAGTCCGACATGACTCCCCGCCGCGTGCGTACGGACCTGGTCCGGTCGTACGTCATCACCGGCGGTCGCCACCAGCCCAGTCGCAACACCCACTCCCTGGAGCTGGTCTCGCTGGTCACCGCCACCGGCGACCGTCCCCTGGGAGAGCTGGACCCGGAGCGGCAGAAGATGGTCCGGCTCTGCCAGGGCGGCTACCTGTCGGTGGCGGAGGTCGCCGGTCACGTACGGCTTCCCGTGTCCGTCACCACGATCCTGCTGGCCGACCTGATCGACAGCGGCCACATGGTCGTGCGCAAGCCTCCGCCCGCGGCCCGACCCACCGATCTCGACGTCCTGGAGAAGGTTCTGGATGGCCTCAACAACATCCTCTGACAGCGGCATCTACGTGCGCGACACCGTCGAGACCGCCGCCAAGCTCCTCGTCGTCGGACCGTTCGGGGTCGGCAAGACCACGCTGATAGGGGCGGTCAGCGAGATCGAGCCGCTGCGGACCGAGGAGGTCATGACGCAGGCCGGCGCGCTGGTGGACGACCTGAAGGGCGTCGAGGACAAGCGGACCACCACGGTCGCGATGGACTTCGGTCGTCTCACCCTCGCCCCGGATCTGGTGCTGTACCTGTTCGGCGCCCCCGGCCAGCAGCGCTTCATGCGGGTGGCGCCGGTGTGGCAACAGCTCGCCCACGGCGCCTACGGGGCCCTGGTGCTGGCCGACACGCGTCGCCTGGACGCCTCCTTCGACGCGATGGAGATGGTGGAGAAGCACGGCCTGCCCTACGCGGTCGCCCTCAACTCCTTCCCCGACTCGCCGCACTTCCCGGAGGAGGAGATCCGCGAGGCCCTCGACCTGAGCCCCGAGACGCCCCTGGTCGACTGCGACGCGCGGGACCGCGCCTCCGCCGCGCGGGCTCTGATCGCCCTGGTCAAACACGTCCACACCTACTACCGGGAGCACCTTCCGTGACGTCCCCGCCCCCCGGCCCGGGCTCCGTTCCTCCGCCGGGCTGCCCGGCCCACCAGGCCGTCGGCGGCTCCGCGGGCGGCGGCCTGCCCGCGCTGTACGGCCCCGGCTTCGCCGCCGACCCGGATTCCGTCTACGCCGAACTCCGTCCGCGCGGGCCCGCCCACTGGGTGGAACTCGCCCCCGGCGTCCCGGCCATCGTGGTCACCGACTACGACGCGGCGCTGGAGGTGCTGCGCAGCTCGCGGTTCAGCAAGGACGCCCGCCGTTGGACCGCCCTGGCCCAGGGCCTGATCCCCCTGGACAACGAGGTCGTCCCCATGATGGGCTTCCGCCCCAGCCTGCTGTTCGCCGACGGCGACCGGCACCTGCGGCTCCGCAGGACCATCGACGACGCCCTGGCCCGCGTCGACTCCTACCGGGTCCGGTCCTTCGTGCAGCGCAGCGCGGCCCGGCTGATCGACGAGTTCGGTCCCGTGGGCTCGGCGGACCTGGTCTCCCAGTACGCCAGGCGCATCCCGGCGCTGGTCTTCACCCAACTCTTCGGCTGCTCCGACGAGCAGACGGAGCGGATGGCCACGGCGTGCCTCCAGATGATCGCGGCCGAGCCCGAGGTCGCCCAGCGGGGCAGCGAGGACCTGGCCCGCTGCCTGGCCGACCTCGTCGCCGACAAGCGCCGCTCCCCCGGCGCCGACGTCACCACCTGGCTGCTGCACCACCCGCTGCGGCTGACGGACGAGGAGATGCTCCACCAACTGGTGGTCCTCATCGGCGCGGGCGTCGTGCCGCAGACGGCCTGGATCTCCAGCGCGATCATGCTGCTGCTGACCGACGACCGTTTCGCCGGCGACCTCTCCGGCGGCAGCCTGACCGTCTCCGACGCGCTCAACGAGGTGCTGTGGGAGCGGTCCCCGATGGCGAACTTCTGCTTCCACTACGCCATCACCGAGTACGACCTGCGCGACGACTCCGGGGCGGGGCTGGTGATCCCCCCGGGCGTCCCGGTGCTCATCAGCCACGAGGCCGCCAACAACCAGGTGGCGCGCGAGATCGACGCGGACCGCCGCACCGCCAACCACGCGCACCTGGCCTTCGGCGCGGGCCCGCACGTGTGTCCCGCGCAGAGCATCTCGGAGATCGTCTCCGACGTGGCGATCGAGACCCTGCTCGACATGCTCCCGGACCTCCAACTCGCCGTCCCCGCAAGCGAGTTGACCTGGCGCCACGGTCCCTTCCACCGTAGCCTGACGGCGCTTCCCGTGACCTTCCCCGCACTCTCCGCACCCGTTTCCGGGCCCGACTCCGGGCCCGTTCTCGCGTCCGATTCCGCACCCGTGCCCGACTCCGCGCCCACCGTGTCCGATCCGACATCCGGAGGTCAGCCTTGGAACGCCCCGTTTCCGACGTCCACGTCCTCGATCCCACCGGCCGAGACCTCCACGGCGAGGCGGCCCGACTCCGCGCCGAGGGACCGGCGACGCCGGTGGAGCTCCCCGGCGGCGTGGTTGCGTGGTCGGTGACCGGACACGAGTACGTCAAGCGGCTCGCGGCGGACCGCCGGGTCTCCCGCGACCCCCGCCGGCACTGGCCCGAGTTGGAGCGAATACCCCAGGACTGGGCCCTCAACGTGTGGGTGCGCGTGGTCAGCGCCTTCACCAGCTACGGCGAAGAGCACCGCCGTCTGCGCAACATGATCGCCCCGTCCTTCACCCCCCGCCGCACCGAGGCGCTGCGTCCCCGCGTCCAGGCCATCGTCGACGGACTGATCACCGACCTGGAGTCCGCCGATCCCGGGGAGCCGGTGGACCTGCGCGCCGAGTTCGCCTACATCATTCCCAACGAGGTCATCTGCGAGCTGTTCGGCGTCCCGGCCGACATGCGCGCCTGGACCCGTCGGGTCATGGACGCCGTCCTGAACACCGGTGCCTCCCCCGAGCAGGCCCGGGCCGACTACGCCGAGATGTGGGCCTGCATGCGCGCGCTCGCGGACATCAAGCGCGTCAGGCCGGGCGACGACATGACCAGCGACCTGATCGCCGCCCGCGACGGCGACTTCGCCTTCGACGAGAACCAACTGATCAGCACCCTCGTCCTGATGATCGGCGCCGGCAGCGAGACGGCCGTCAACCTGATCGCCAAGGCCACCCACGCCCTGCTCACCCACCCCGACCAGCTCGCCCTGGTGCGGGAGGGGAAGGCGAGCTGGGACGACGTGATCGAGGAGACGCTGCGCCTCGAAAGCCCGATCATGCACATGCCCCTGCGGTACGCGGTGGAGGACATCGACCTCGACGGCGTGACGATCCGCAAGGGCGACGCGATCATCCTCGCCTTCGGCGCCGCCGGCCGCGATCCCGCCCTCAACGGCGAGAGCGCCGACGCCTTCGACCTCACCCGCGAGGAGCGGGAGCACATGGCGTTCGGGCACGGGGTGCACTACTGCCTCGGCGCGCCCCTGGCCCGTCTGGAGGCCTCCATCGCGCTCCCGGCCCTCTTCGAGCGCTTCCCCGACATGCGTCTGGCGGTGGAGCCCGCCGAGCTGGTGCCCCAGGCGTCGTTCATCGCCAACGGCCACCGCTCCCTGCCGGTCCACCTCAAGCCCGTCTCCTGAGCCGGAGAAACGATTCCTCCCACGGGCCGCCGGGTTCCACGCCCGGCAGCCCGTGACACGGCAGCACCGCCCGCCGCACCCGGCGGGCGGGGCGGGCGTCACTCGGTTTTCGCGCCCCGATGGCGGATGACCGAGCCCGCCCGGCCCTTGACCACCTCCAACTGGACCGGGATGCGCCGGCGCAGGTCGGGGACGTGGCTGACGATGCCGACGCTGCGGTCGCGCTCGCGCAGGGAGTCCAGCACGTCCAGCACCTCGTCGAGGGTCTGGTCGTCCAGGCTGCCGAACCCCTCGTCGATGAAGAGGGTGTCCAGACGCAGCCCGCCCGCCTCCTCGGTGACGACGTCGGCGAGGCCGAGCGCGAGGGCGAGCGAGGCGAAGAACGTCTCCCCGCCGGAGAGGGTGGCGGTGTCGCGTTCGCTGCCCGTCCAGGCGTCGATGACGTGCAGGCCCAGACCGGAGCGGCCCCGGCCCGGACCGCGCGCGTCGGAGTGGACCAGGGTGTAGCGTCCGCCGGACATGTGCGTCAGGCGGGCGCTGGCCGCCGCGGCGACCTGTTCCAGCCGGGCGGCCAGGACGTACGACTCCAGGCGCATCCTGCGCTCGTTCTCCGTGGACGTTCCGGCGGCGAGACCGGCGAGCCGGGCGACGCGGTCGTACTCCTCGCGCAGCGGGGCGAGTTCCCGCGCGTCGGCCAGGGCGCGGGCGGAGAGCCGGTCGAGTTCGTCGCAGCGTCGACGGGCCTCGGCGTCGGCGGCGGACGCCGCGTTCAGCCTCGCCACGGCCTCGTCCAGTTCGGCCTCGGCGGCGTCCACGTCGGCGGGCGGGAGGACGGCGGCGCCGGCCGGTTCGAGGTCGGCGAGTTCGGCCGCGACGGCCGCCTCCTCGGCCTGCCGGTCGTCGATGCGGCGTTGCAGGACGCGCTGCTCGTGGTCGGCGAGCCGGGCGTCGGCGGCGGCCTGCGGCGTGTCGAAGCCGGCGCGCCAGGCGGCGTCCGCGAGTCGGGCGTCGGCGTCCTTCAGCCGCAGCGCGGCGGTCTCGGCGGCGGACGCGGCCTCGGCCGCCTCCGCCAGCAGGGCGGCGCGCCGTTCCAGTTCGCTCGCGCGGTGGGCGACGGAGACGGCCTCGCCTCGGGCGCGGGCCACCTGCTCCGCCAGGCTCGTCCGCTCCGCCACCAGCGCGTCGCGCCGGGAGGTGCGGGCGGCCATGCGGCGTTCGGCGTCCCGGCGGGCGGCCTGGCGGGTCTCGTGTTCGCGCAGGAGCCGGTCGAAGGCCGCGCGGGCGTCCGCGGCGTCGGCGGCGGTCCGGCGTGCCTCGGCGCACCGGGTCTCCAACGCGGCCACCTCGTCGGCGAGTTCGGCCACGGGCGTCTCCCCCGCCTCCTCGGCGGCCAGGGTCAGCCGCTCCCGGAGGGTGTCCAGCCGCCGCTCGACCAGCCGGTGCGCCTCCTCGGCCCGCCGGTGGCGTTCCAAGGCCTCCTCCTCGGCCCGCCGATCGACGTGTCGCGCGCCGGGGCGGGCCGGGGCGGGGTGGTCGGGCGAGCCGCACACCATGCACGGCGTGCCGTCGCTCAGTTCGCCGGCGAGTTCGGCCGCGATGCCGTCCAGCCGACGGGCCCTGACGTCCAGCCAGTCCTCCTTGGCGGCCAGGGCCTTCTCGTGGGCCGCCGACAGTTCGGCACGGGTGCCGGCCTCCGCGGCGATGAGGTCGTCGCGGAGGCGGGCGGCCTTCAGGCTGCGCCGGACGGTGTCGAGCCGGCCGGCGAGCCGTTCGGCGTGGGACGCGGCCTCCGCGGCGGCGTCGAGGCGCCGTTGATGGGCGTCGCGGACGTCCTCCCAACCCGTCAGCCACTCCTCCACCTCGTGGAGCAGATCCTCGTCCTCGCCCGACTCGCGCTCCAGCCGGTCGAGTTCGGCGGCGAGGCGGGCGCCGCGCTCCTCGGCGTGCCGGGCGGCGTCGAGGGCGCCCAGCTCCTGCCGGGCGGCGCGTTCGAGGTCGGCGAGCCGTTCCGCGGGGGCCTGGGCCAGGTCGCCGGAGAGCCGGTCGCGGGCCCGCTCCTCGGCGAGCGCCGTGCGGCGGAGTTCGGCCTCGGCCCGCTCGCGCGCGTCGAGGACGGGCGCGACGGCCTCGGCGGCGCGGGCCCGTTCCAGCCGGGCGCGGTCCCGGCCGTGCTCCTCCGCCCCGGCGGCCAGGATGTCGGCGCGGCGGCGGGCGGCGGCGTACCGGCGCCGCAGGCGGTCCCGTTCCCGGGTCTCCTCCAGGCGCCGGCGGGCCGCGGTGTGGGCCTCCTCGGCGGCCCGGAGGGCGATGGTGGCGACGTCCCGCCGCTCCCGGGCGGTGGAGCGAGCCAGGGCGGCCCACTCCAACACGGCGTCGGCCAGCCCCGGATCGCCGGGCGAGAGCTCGTCGAACACCCCGTCGGCGGGCCCGAGATCGGTGCCGAGGTCGGTGCTGGCGGCCTGCGACATCTGGTGGGCCACCGCCAGCAGCCGCTCGTCGGCGCCGCGCACCCGGCGCTGCGCGGTGGTGCGCAGCTCCGCCAGGTGCTGTTCGACGGCGGCGAAGCGACGGGTGTCGAAGAGGCGGCCCAGCAGCTTGGCGCGCTCCTCCGCCCCGGCCCGCAGGAAGCGGGCGAAGTCGCCCTGGGGCAGCAGGACCACCTGGCAGAACTGCTCGCGACTCATGCCCACCAACTGGGTGAGCTCCTCGCCGATCTCCTGGTGGGAGCGGCTGAGCGCCTTCCAGGCGCCGGTGGCGGAGTCGTACTCGCGCAGCCAGGACTGGGCCTTCTCGGTGGTCAGGCCGGTGCCGCGCTTCTTGGGGCGCAATTGTTCGGGCTGCCGGGTGACCTCCAGCCTGCGTCCGCCGACGGTGAGGTCGAGGACCACCTCGGTCCGGGTGTCGGGGTCGGCGTGGTCGCTGCGCAGCCTGCTCGGTCCGGACGCCTGGCGGGCGCCGGGCACGCCGTTGTAGAGGGCGTAGCAGACGGCGTCCAGCACGGAGGTCTTGCCCGCGCCGGTGGGGCCGTGGAGCAGGAACAACCCGGCGGCGGACAGCGCGTCGAAGTCGACGGTCTGGGTGCCGCCGAACGGCCCGAAGGCGGTGACGGTGAGCCGGTGCAGTCTCATCGGGGCGTCTCCGTGCGGGCTTCCTCGGCGCGTACGGCGTCCAGGGCCCGGCTCAGCAGGGCGCGTTCACGGTCGTCGGGCCCCTCGCCGCCCCGGACGTGGGCGACGAAGCCCTCCAGGATCTCCTGGTCGGTGCGGTCGCGGAGGCGCCGCCCGTAGGAGAGCGAGGTGTCCTCCGGGGGGCGTTCGGGATCGAAGACGAGGGTGAGGACGTGGGGGAAGCGGGCGGCGAGCCGGGCCATCGGCTCGCGCGGACGGACCGGGTCGGTGAGGGTGGCCTCCACCCACGCCTCCTCGTGGCGTTCCAGGGCGGGGTCGGCGAGCAGGTCCTCCAGGCGGCCTCGGACGCGGGCCAGCGGGCGCGGCACCGGGCAGTCGATCCGCTCGGCGTGCACCTCGCCGCCGGGCCCGAGGTCCACCAGCCACATCGACTTGCGGTGGTGGGTCTCGGAGAAGGAGTAGGCGAGCGGCGAGCCGGAGTAGCGGACGCGGTCGGTGAGGGTCTGGCAGCCATGCAGGTGGCCCAGTGCCACGTAGTCCACGCCGTCGAAGACGCCGGCCGGGACGGAGGCGACGCCGCCGACGGTGATGTCCCGCTCGCTGTCGGACGGTTCGCCTCCGGTGACGAAGGCGTGGGCGAGGACGACGGAGCGGGTGCCGGACGGGCGGCCGGCCAGATCGGCGCGCACCCGGTCCATGGCGGCGCCCAGCACGGCCGCGTGGGCGGCCTTCTCCACCCCCAGGACGTCCTTGACCAGGGCGGGTTCCAGGTAGGGCAGCCCGTAGAAGGCGACCTCGCCGTGCTCGTCGGCCAGCACGACGGGGGTGGCGCAGGTAGCGGGGTCGGTGCGCAGGTGGACGCCGGCCCGTTCGATGAGTCCGGCGCCCACGCCCAACCGGCGGGCCGAGTCGTGGTTGCCGGAGATCATGATCGTCGGTACGCCGAGGGCGGCGAGGCGGTGGAGGGCGTCGTCGAAGAGTTCGACGGCCGCCAGCGGCGGCACCGCCCGGTCGTAGACGTCGCCGGCGACGAGCACCGCGTCGACGCGCTCCCGCCGCGCCGTCTCCACCAGGTGGTCGACGAAGGCCGCCTGGGCGGACAGGAGGTTCACCCGGTGGAAGCTCCGCCCCAGGTGCCAGTCGGAGGTGTGCAGCAGTCTCAACGGCCCGCTCCGCCCCGCGTGTCCCTGTCTCCGTCGCCCTCGTGGGTCATGGTCTGGATTGTGGCATGCCCCGAACGGCGGATCGCCCCGGACGGGGGAATTCGGACGTTCGGCGGTCCGGGCGAGCGGTGAGGCGCGCCCACCGCGTCCGCCGTGCCCGCCGTCGGGGCCGTCCGGCGGCCGGCGCCGTTCGCCGTTCGGGGACGGGGTTCGCCTGCCATGATGGTGCTCCTTCGGGGGTGTGTTCGGCGGGCCACCGTCCGGACGGAGGTTCGGGCGGGGTTCGGGTGGGGTTCGGACGGGTTTGCGGGTGGGGGCGATGGGACGGTTCCGGTACGCGATCGGACGGCTGTCGGCGGCGCAGAAGTCGGGCAGGGGGGTGTCGCTGTACTCGCGGTACGTCAACCGTCCGGCGGGACGGTTACTGGCCGCGGCGGCCTACGCCCTGAGGCTGTCGCCCAACCAGGTCACGGTGGTCAGCGCGGTGTTCACCTTCACGGGGGTGGCGCTGCTGGCCGCCCTGCCGCCGTCCCACGCCGTGGGGGCGGGGGTGTTCGCCGCGCTGGTGGTGGGCTTCGCGCTGGACTCGGCCGACGGGCAGCTCGCCCGGTTGACGGGGAAGGGCAGCGCGGCCGGCGAGTGGCTGGACCACGTGGTGGACTGCGCGAAGATGCTCGCCCTCCACATGGCGGTGCTCGTCTCCTTCCACCGCCACTTCGACCTCCCCGACCCCCGGTGGCTGTTGGTGCCGGTCGTCTTCCAGTTCGCCGCCGTGCTGGTCTTCTTCGGCGGCGTCCTGACCGAGCAGCTCAAACGGAGGGCGGAGCGGCCGGCTCCCGCGGCGCCGCCCTCCACCCTCCGTTCGGTCGCGCTGTTGCCCGTGGACTACGGGGTGTTCTGCGCGGTGTTCCTCCTCCTCGGCGCCCGTGGGCCCTTCACGGCGCTGTACTGCGCGCTGTGCGCCGCCCACCTGCTGTTCCTGGTCGCGTTCTCGGTGAAGTGGTACCGCGAGCTGTCCGCCCCGGCCCCCCGGGAACCGGCCCGGGAGCCGGTCCGGGACCCGATCTAGGTCCCGGTCCGTCGGGCCGTCCCGGCCAGCCCGTCGAGCGCCCCGCGCAGCAGGGTGCTGGAGGTGTGCACGGTGTAGGGGAAGTACACGACGTCGACTCCGACGGTGGCGAAGTCCCGTTCGAGCTTCTCCCCCTTCTCCGTCCCCCTCCAGTCGTCGCCCTTGAAGATGGCGTCGAAGCGCACCTGGCGCCAGGTCTCCAGCTTGTCGGGCACCGTCTCGACGAACGCCGCGTCCACGAACCGGATGCTGCGGACGATCTCCAGCCGTTCGGTGAGGGGGACGACCGGCGCCCTCCCCTTGGCCAGCTCGGCCATCTCGTCCGAGACCACGCCGGCCACCAGGTGGTCGCAGTGGTTCCTGGCGTGCCGGAGGATGTTCAGGTGTCCGACGTGGAACAGGTCGTAGACCCCGGGCGCGTAGCCCACTCGGTACGTCATCCGTGGCTCTCCTCGGCTCATCTCGCGTCGGGGGCCGTCACGTACACGGGTCCGTTGCGACCCGAGAGGTTGGTTCCGTCGGTGACCTCCAGCGAGTACCGGTGCGTCGAGCCGGGCTCCACGGTGTCGGTGAAGGTCATCGTGGGCCGGTCCCAGTAGCGGGACTCCTTCTCGATGGAGGTCAGGTACACGCCGTCCCGGTGGATCCGGTAGGTCAGGACGCCGTCGTCCCGGTCCCAGGAGGCCTTCCAGCTCAGGATGATCTCGCCCGGCCTGGTGCCGGGCGCCCCGCTCATCAGCGGCACCTGTGGGGCCCCGGTGTCGGGCTCGGCCGCGAAGCGGGTCAGCCCCTGCTGCGGCTGCTCGTTGACGGTGGTGAACTCGCCGCCCGTCCACAGGATTCCGTCGGCCATCACCATGGCGCGCGGGCCGATCTGTTCGCCGATGCCGTCGTTGGTGTCCGGGAACCACGGGAGGATGGTCTTGTCGGCGATCGACTGGGCCAGCAGGTGCTGGCGGTTGTTGTGTTCGGGGAACCCTCCGGGGGTCTGCCCGCAGTCGTGCGCGTGCGATCCGCTGTAGAGCACGCCCTGGTGGGGGACGACGGCCTGGGTGGCGCCCAGGCAGGTGTCCTTCCACAGCATCGCGCCGTCGGACAGCCGCCCGGCCGCCCGGCCGTCGAAGACCCCTCCGCCGGTGCCCTCGGCGCCGAGGTAGAAGTTGGTGCCGTCGTTGACCAGCGCCTTGACGGCGGAGCGGCGGGGAATCCAGCCGGTGAAGGTGTTGGTGATCCGTCCGGTGGTCGCGTCCAGACCGACCAGTCCGTGGACGGAGTTGAGCAGGCTGCCGTTCACCGAGGTGAAGCGTCCGCCGATGATGACCTTGTTGTACCGGGGGGCGACGGTGATGGCGTTGATGCCCGGGGTGGGGTCGTTGGAGATGGACGAGCCCTCGACGGTCACGTTGAAGGGCAGCAGTCCACCGCTGTACGTCAGCGCGGCGACACGGGTGCGGGTCTGGCCCTGGACGGTGGAGAACTGGCCGCCGATGTAGACGGTGGTGTCGGTGACGTCGATGGCCCGGACGGTGGAGGAGACCACCGGTTTCCAGGCGGGGTCGACGGTGCAGTCGGCGGTGCGGAGGGCGGCGGTGTTGGAGCGGCCCACTCCCCCGGCGTTGCCGAACGAGCCTCCGATGAAGAGCAGCGAGCCGTCGGGCGACGCCTTCAGGGCCCGGACCGTCCCCGATCCCCCGGTGAACCGCGGCGCGCACGGCAGGGGTTCGCCGGTCACCGCGTCGAAGGCCGCGAAGTTCTCACGCGGTAACTCGTCGGTGCCGGCGGGCGCACCGGGCGGGCGGATGTGGTCGAAGGTCCCTCCCACGTAGACGACGCCGCCCGCGTGGGCCAGGGCCCACACCACGCCGTCGGTCTGCCAGGTGCTCAGCGGGTCGGCGGTCAGGGTGGGCTCGCCGGCCGCGTGGGCCGGCCCGGTGCCCAGCGCCAGTGACGACAGTCCGAGGAGCACGGCGGCGAGCAGGGTTGTGACGGATCTTCTTCTGCGCATGGTTCCCCCCTGGAAGCAGCGCGAGCGAGAACGGCACGAGCCGGAGGGAAGGGACCGTGTCCGCGGTGGGTGACGCGCCCGAGAAGCCGCCCGCGGTCACCGTGGGCTCCCCCCGTCGCCCTTGCGCACCACCCGGAGGAAATCCCCCACCCCCAACGGCTCACGATAGCGCCAGGCCGCCGCCCCGAAGGCACAGATGGCCAAAGCAAGACCGAGAAGCGCTCCCCGACCCGTGTCGCCCAGCAGCGCGCGGACGCCGAACGCCGACGGCGCGACCGCCCCGAGGGCGACGGCCGCGGCGTACAGGTAGCCGCGGTCGACGGTGCGGAAGCCCGGCCGCCGGCGGACCAGCAGCGCCGAGGCCACGTTGTCCACCACGATCGCCGTCCCCCAGGCCACCGCCGCGCCCTCCACCCCGTACCGCGGCACCAGCCAGATCCCCAGGCCCACCTGGACGGCGAAGCCGGCACCGGCGACCGCGAGGTTCCAGACGCTGCGTCCGGCCATGAGGAGGACGGTCTGGGCGTTGCCGACCCCGACGTTGATCGCGCAGGCCGCCGAGAGCACCGCCAACGCCGCCGCGCCCCGGTCGAACTCCGCCCCGAACAGGGAGAGCACCGTGCCGGGGAAGGCGGCGAAGAGCGCGAAGACCGGCCAGGAGAACAGCACGATCCACCGGGTCGACAGGCGGTGGAGGTGTTCGGCATCCCGCTCCCGGCCGCCCGCGAGCAACCTGCCGAGCTGTGCGGCGACCGCCAGCCGGACCGCGAGTTGGAGCAGCGTGCCGGCCGTCACCAGGCGGCCGATCGCGGTGTACACACCGGCCTCGGCGCTGGTGCCCAGCGCCGACAGCAGGACCACGCCGACCCACACCGCGGCGATGTCGAAGATCGAGGACAGCGCGCGCGGCCCGGCGAAGGCCCAGAACTCGCCGGGGCCGGCCGGCGGAGGCCCGCCGGTGCCCGGGTGGGCCGCGCGCGCCCGGCGCAGCGCGAGCCAGGCGGCCGACGCGCCCAGGAGCGTGGGCGCCAGCCAGGCGGCGGACAGCGCGAACACGCTCGGGGCGAGCAGCACCACGGGGAGGGCCGCCCCGACCCGCAGCACGGGTTTGCCGATCTGCTCCACGCCCACGAAGGGCACCACCGAGCCGTAACCTCGGGTGGCTCCGAGCAGGACCAGCGTCACGGTCGCCGGCGGCAGGAAGACGGCGAACAGCCGCAGCACCGCCGACGCCTGGTCCGCGGGGAGGTCGGGCAGCAGCCGGGCCGCGAGATCGGGCACGGCGAACAGCGCCGCCGCGACGGCCGTGCTCGCCAGCAGGGCGGGCGGCACCGCGGTGCGCAGCAGCGCGGGCACCCCGGCCCCTCCGGCGAGTTCCACGTCGCGGGAGACGAAGCGCACCAGCGCGGTGTCGGCGCCCAGCTTGCAGGCGTTGCCCAGGATGGTGAACACCGCGACGCCGGCGAAGACCGCGCCGGCGCCGTGCGCGCCCAGTCCACGGGTGACGATCGCCACCAGGGCGAAGCCGAACAGCGCGTTCACCGCCGAGCCCGCCAGGCCGAACCAGCCGCCGCGCACGGTCGCCGCGACGCCCCGGTCCCGGGCCTCGGTGCCCCCCGGGGCACCGTCGGAAGCGTCCTCGGAGGCGCCCGGAGCGGAACGGACGCCGGTCATGTGCGCGAGGTGGTGCCGTCACCGGTGCGGCGGTACCGCCCGTACGAGCCGTAGGCGGTGTCCTGCCGGATCTCGGACGGCTCCGGACCCCTGCCGCCGGCCGGCGGCGGGGCGGTGGGCGGGGTCTTTGGACGCGGCGAGTCCGGCGGGGCTCCGTCCGGGGCGCGGCGGGACCGGCGGTCGCGGCGGGCGCCGTGGTGGAGCACCGCGCCCAGCAGGTGACCGCCGACGGCGGGCACCAGCTCCCGCACCCGTTCCAGTTCCTCCCCGCGGGTCGCGTCCGGGTCGCAGACCACCACCACGCCGCCCACGAGCGGGGCGACGGCCGTGCCGTCGGCGTGGGACAGCAGGGGACGGGTGACGGCGACGACGTACTCGTCCCGGCCGGTCCCCCCGCTCAGCAGGCGCGCGATCTCGGGGGAGTTCAGGGCCCGCGGGACGTCGGGGAACCGGTCCCCGGGGAGGAGTTCGAGGCTCCCGGCGGTGCCGGCGTCCACGGTGAGCCGCGCGCGGCCGGGCCACTCGGCGGGGGACGCGCCGCGCAGGGGCAGCGCTCCGGCCAGACGCGGCGCGCGCGGGTCGATCTCGACCAGGAGCACGTCGCGGCCGGTCTCCGCCAGGGCGGCGGCGAGGTTGACCGCGACGGCCGCGGCGGCGTCGGGTTCCCCCGGGGAGGCGACCAACAGGCCGCCGGGCTCGGCGAACCGCTCGTGGCCCAGAATCCGCCGGGCGAGCGTCCGGTACGTCTCGGCGCGTTCGCCCTCGTGGGACGGGCCGACCTCCAGGCCGATGCCCCGAGCGCCCCCGCCGGCGCGGCGGCGGGGCAGGCCGGCGAGCACCGGCGCGCGCAGCAGGGCGCGCACCTCGTCGGCGGACCGTACGCGGGGGTCGAGGAGGGAGCGCACCCAGGCGGCCACCAGCCCCCCGGCGGACCCGACGACCGCTCCGGCCGCGAGGAGCACGGCCGCGCCGGGGCCGGACGGGGCGTCGGGCGGCTCGCCCTCGCGCACCACCTCGCCGGGGGTGGTGTCCAGGGCCTTCAGGGCGGCGATGCGCCCTTGGAGGTCGGCCGTGCGGGCGGTGAGTCCCTCGCGTTCGGACTCGGCGGCCGAGGCGTCGGGCCCGCCGGCCGCGATCCTGCGGTCCAGCTCCCCACGCCGCTCCAGGAGGGGCTCCAACTCCCCGGTCAGCTTCTCGACGGTGGCGTCGATCCGCCGGTCGGCGGTGTCCCGGCGGTGGTCCAGATAGGCCCGGACGAAGGCGTCGACCCCTCGGGCGGCCAGTTCGGGCGAGTCCGCGGTGTACTCGAACTCCAGGACGTGCGTCTCGGGAGGGTTGGTCACCCGCAGGTCGCGTCGGAGGTCGGCCGGGGCGGTCCCCCCGCCCAGGGCCTCGGCCGCGCGGTCGGCGACCGCCGCGCCGAGCGCGATCCGCCGCTCGGTGCCCATGCTGATCCGCCGGTCCGCGGAACTCCCGCTCTCCGGGGACGCGGTGCCGACGGGCTGGACGACGACCTCGCCGGTCGCGGTGTAGTCGTCGCCTCCCAGGGCGGCGACGGCTCCGCCGGCGAGGGTGCCCAGCAGCAGGCCGGAGGCGATGGCGGCGCGGTGGCGGAGGAGCCGGTTCACCTGGTCGCGGAGCTGGTCCGGTTCCCGTGGGGAGTGGTCGAGGGCGCTCACGTGCGTGTCTCTCCTGTGGGCGGGGGCGGGGTGCTGGTCCGGTGCGCGGCGGCGCCGGCGGGCAGGGGTGCGGGAAGCGGCCCGACGGCGGGCGGTCGCGGTGGCCGCGGGGACGGCCGGCGGTCCGCCCTCCTCGTGATCAGCAACGGCACGAGGATCATCAGGGTGAGCGGCCCCACGACGAACATCAGGCTGCCCCGCAACAGGATGAGCTGGTAGAAGCCGAACGCGGGGACGAGCATCGCCGCCAGGGTGCCGCCGTGCCCCCGCAGCCGGTGCCGGACGTCGTCGATCCGCCGGCTCGCGGCCCCCAGCGCGACGAAGACCGCGGCGACTCCGGGGAGTCCCGCCCACAGGTGGCTCTCGATCCACAGGGGGGCGGAGAGGTTCTCGAAGGAGTAGCCGGCGTGCCGGGCGAGGAGGATGCCGGCGTCCTCGGGTTTGTCGGGCCAGGCCGCGCGCGGCACGAAGAACAGCGGGGGCCCCAGCGCGTCGCCGGGCGAGTGGCCGTGTTCCCGGACGCGGTCGACCCCGGTGGCGATCTGCTGGAAGGCGTCGTAGTCGCCGTTGGAGGTGAACTGCTCGGCGAGCGAGACCACCTCGATCGGCGCGCGCTCGTCGTGGCGGAAGTAGTCGCCGTAGGGGAAGGCCACCAGCACCGCGGCGGTGACGGCCGCCGCCCCGACGCGGAAGGCCCTCGGCCGGCGCAGCACGGGGGCGGCGAACAGGAGGGTCAGCAGGACCGTCCCGGCCCAGAAGCGGGGTTGGCTGACGGGGTTGTTGACCACGGCGTTCACCGCGATCAGGACCGGTAGGAGGAGTACGCGCAGCCCGCGCAGCACCCGGTCGCCCCCTTCGACGCGCGGCACGTACAGCAGCGCGGCCAGTGCCCAGAACGCCGGGACCGACAGCAGCCACGCCGCCATGGCCTGGTCCGCGGCACCGCCCGGCGCCGCCTGGCCGGCCGCCTCGTTGACGGCCTGACGGCTGGTGAAGAACGCCGGGACGCCGCCCTGGGCGGGGACCAGCACGGCGGCCAGCGCCAACGCGATCCCGCACAGCAGCAGCACGCGCGCGGGCGCCGGCCGGCGGGCGAGCACCGGTTCGAGCACGGTGGAGGGACGGCCCGGCCGCTCCCGGCCCAGTGCCGAGCCGGCGCTGTGGGCCAGCAGGCCCGTCTCCACCACGAGCGTCGCGGTGAAGGCGGTGTCGGCGTCGACGGCGAAGCCCCACGGGTAGGTGTCGGTCGCGAGCATCGCCAGGGGGGCCAGTCCCAGCCAGACGTAGCAGAAGAGCCAGAAACCGAGGGCGACGATCCGTGTCCGGGGATCGGTCAGGACGCGGGCCAGTGCCGCCCCCGCGTGCGCGACCACCACGCACTGCAGCGCGAGCGCGGCGGAGGGTCGGACGTCCTGCCCGTACAGGACCAGCACGGGCAGCACCAGGACGAGCAGGGCCGTCCAGCAGCACAGCGCGCCGACGTCGCGCCGCTCGGGGCGCTCGGGGCGTCCGCCGTCCGGTCGGGTGTGGGCCGGTTCCCTGCCGGGCATGGCCGGATCTCCTTCCCCCGCTTCCCGGCCGGCCCCACAATCCGTGGGGCGGGGGTGGGCGGGGCCGTGGTCGTTCGCCGTTCCCCGTGTGTTCCGGGTCCACGGGGGCCCGTGGACACCCGTGACGACCTCGACTTCGGAGGGGGGACGGCCGTGCAGGACTTCTTCGCGGGCCGGTGTGTGCTGGTGGTCTCGACCAACTACGCGCCGGAGCACGCCGGGATCGGCCCGTACTCGACGCAGACGGCCGAGCACCTGGCCGCCTCGGGCGCCGACACCCACGTGCTCGCCGGGATGCCGCACTACCCGGCGTGGCGCGTGCGCGAGGGCTACCGCGGCAGGTGGCGGATGCGGGAGGTCCGTGAGGGGGTCGTGGTCCACCGCCGGCGGCACACCGTGCCGGCTCGTCAGACCGCCGTGCGGCGGGGGCTGTTCGAGGCGAGTTTCCTGGCGCACGGCGTGCTGGCGCCGCCCCCGGTCCGCCCCGATGTGGTGCTCACCCAGATGCCCACCCTGGCCGGGGGCGTGCTGGGCGCCCGGATCGCGCGGCGCGCGGGGGTGCCGCACGTGGTGGTCGTCCAGGACCTGATGGGCGCGGCGGCCGGGCAGAGCGGGATGCGCGGCGGCGGCCGGGTCGCGGCGGTGACGGGGGGCGTGGAGGGCCGGGTGCTGCGCTCGGCGACGGTGGTCGCGGTGGTGCACGAGTCGTTCGTCGACCGGGTGACGGCGATGGGCGTGCCGCGCGAGCGGGTGCGGGTGGTGCCCAACTGGACGCACGTGCGTCCTCCCGCCGGCGACCGCACGTTGACCCGGGCGAGGCTGGGCTGGCCCGAGGACGTCGCCGTCGTCCTCCACTCCGGCAACATGGGGCTCAAGCAGGGGCTGGAGGTCCTGGTGGAGACCGCCCGGCTCGCCGACCGGGACGGCGGCGGGGTGCGGGTGGTGCTGATGGGCGACGGTCACCAACGCGAGCGGCTGCGGAAGGCCGCCGTGGGGGTGGAGTCGCTGACCTTCCTGCCGCCCGCGGGCGACGCGGAGTTCCCCGAGGTCCTGGCCGCGGCGGACGTGCTGGCCGTCACCCAGAAGGCGTCGGTGGTGGACATGAGCCTGCCGTCCAAGCTGACCTCGTACTTCACCGCCGGCCGGCCGGTGGTGGCCTCCGTCGCCCCCGGCAGCGGCACCGCGCTGGAGGTGGAGCGCTCCGGTGCCGGGGTGGTGGTGGCTCCGGAGGACCCCGAGGCGCTGCTGGCGGCGGTCCGCTCGCTGGCCGCCGATCCCGGGCGCTGCGCCGAACTGGGCGGACGGGGGCGGGAGTACGTCGAGCGGCGGTTGAGCCGCCAAGCCGGCCTGGCGCGCGTCACGGACCTGCTGCGGGAGGCGCTCGACGCCGGGTGAGGGGGCGCCCGAGGGACCGGGCGGCGGGTGACCGGGGCCCGGTGAGCGGCGCGCGGGCGGCCTCGGCCGCCGACCGCCCCTCACCGCGCCCCGGACCGGACGGCGGACCGGTACAGGTCCTCCAGCCGGTCGGTCACGGCGGCGATCGCGTACTCCTCCTCGACGGCGGCGCGGCCCGCGGCGACGGTCTTCTCCCGCAGCGGACGGTCCGCCAGCAGGCGCAGCACCGCCTCGGCGAGCCGTTCGGGCGTCCCGTCGGTGACGGCGGCGGCCCCGCGCCGCTCCAGGTCGGCGGCGATGCCGCACCGGTCGGTGCACACCACGGGCGTGCCCGCGGCCAGCGCCTCCAGCACGCTCATCGGGAACGGCTCGTCCACACTGGGCAGGACGTACACGGTGGCGCGGGCCAGGCGCCGCAGGGCGGCGGCGTGGTCCAGCGGCCCGCCGTACTCCACCGCTCCCGCCAGGCCCTCGGCCTCGATCAGCCGGCGCACCTCCGCCAGCCGTCCCTCGTCCGCGCCGTGGAGGGTGAAGCGGGTCAGGGGGCGCTCGCGGCGCACCAGCGCGGCCATCCGGACGAACGCCTCGGGACGCTTGCGGGGGTGGAGCCGGGCGAGGAAGAGCACGTCCTCCTCCTCGGGCTCACCGCGTTCGTCGTGCTCGTCGCGTTCGTCGCCCTCCCCGCCCGAAGGGCGCACGCCGTTGGGCAGTCGGACCGGTGGCGGGCCGTCCGGCCCCAGCACCTCGCGCAGTCCGGCCTCCTCCGAGTCGGTCAGGGCCAGAACGGCGTGCGCCCGGCGCAGCAGGGGGACGTGGCAGCGGTCGAAGAGGCGGACCGCGATCGAGCGGCGGGGCTGGATCATGCCGTGCGTCTGCGCCACGAAGGGGCGACGGCGCAGGACGGCCACGGCGAGCGCCGCGAGGGAGACCAGGTCGCGTCCGGCGTGGACGTGCACCACGTCGGCCCGGCCCGTCAGCCGCCACAGGGTGAGGGCGAGACGGGGGTGGAACAGGCCCAGGAACCCCTGGCCGGGTACGAACGCGCGGGCCCGGTGGGCGCGCAGCGGGACGCCGTCCACGGTGGGCGGAGGCGGCGCCGCGCCGCGCCACAGCGACACCAGGGCGGTCTCGTGGCCGCGGGCGGCGAGTTCGCTCAACTGGCCCGTGGCCACGCTCACCGGGCCGCCGTACGCCCCGTCGTCGCCGACCAGGGTGACGGTGTGGAGGATCCTCACCGGGCGCCTCCGGTGGTGTGCACGGCTCCGGGGGGCAGGTCGCGGTGCGCGACCGCCCCGGCGCCGACCACCGCGCCCGCCCCGACGGTGACGCCGCGCAGGACGAGGGCGCGGGCGGCCACCCACGCGCCGCGTTCCAGGCGGATCGGCGCGTTGTCGAACTCGAAGGTGGGCGAGCGGCGCTGGTGGCTTCCGGTGCACAGCACCGCCTCCTGGGAGACGCACACGTCGCTGTCGATCGTGATGGGCTCCAGGTTGATCAGCCAGGCGCCCTCGCCGATCCAGACGTCGTCGCCGATCGTCAGCTTCCACGGCCACTGCACGCGCACCCGGTGCCGGATGAGGACCCGCTTCCCCACGCGCGCGCCGAAGGCCCTCAGCAGCGCGGGGCGCCAGCGCGGCGGGAACCACCACTTGACGAACAGCAGGTTGAGCGCGGCGAACCAGGCGGCCTGGGCGAGCAGGCCGCGCTGTTTGTCGTAGCCGGCGCCGGTGAAGCCGCGCAGCCGGCGCTCCTCGGCCGGGGCGCTCACCGGTCCACCCGCACGTGCCGTCCGGACAGTTCGGCCTCCAACTGCCGGATGTCGGCCTCGACCATGATCCGGGCCAGCTCGTCGTAGTGGACCTTCGGGCTCCAGTCCAGCAGCCGCTCCGCCTTGGAGGCGTCGCCGATCAGGGCGTCCACCTCGGTGGGACGCTCGTACTTGGGGTCGTGGCGGACGTAACGCTCCCAGTCCAGGCCGACGGTGCCGAACGCGGCGTCGAGGAAGTCCCGGACGGTGGCGGCCACCCCGGTGGCCACCACGTAGTCGTCGGGTTCGTCGCGCTGGAGCATGCGCCACATGGCCTCGACGTACTCGGGCGCGTAGCCCCAGTCGCGGACGGCGTCGAGGTTGCCCAGGTACAGGTGCTCCTGGAGGCCCGCTTGGATGCGGGCGACGGCGCGGGTGATCTTGCGGGTGACGAAGGTCTCGCCGCGCCTCGGGCTCTCGTGGTTGAAGAGGATGCCGTTGACGGCGTGCATGCCGTACGCCTCGCGGTAGTTGACGGTGGCCCAGTACGCCATCACCTTGGCGCAGCCGTACGGGCTGCGGGGATGGAACGGCGTGGTCTCGTTCTGCGGCGGCGGGGTGGAGCCGAACATCTCGGAGGACGACGCCTGGTACAGCCGGGTCTCCACACCACTGGCGCGGACGGCCTCCAACAGCCGCAGGGCGCCCAGACCGGTCACGTCGCCGGTGTACAGCGGGGCGTCGAAGGAGACGCGGACGTGGGACTGCGCGCCCAGGTTGTACACCTCGTCCGGCCGCACGTCGCGCAGCAGGTTCACCAGCGCCACCCCGTCGGACAGGTCGGCGTGGTGCAGCACCAGCCGCCGGTCGGGGGTGTGCGGGTCCTCGTAGATGTGGTCGATGCGTTCGGTGTTGAAGCTGGACGAGCGTCTCATCAGGCCGTGCACGGTGTAGCCCTTGCCCAGCAGCAGTTCGGCCAGGTACGAGCCGTCCTGTCCGGTGACGCCCGTGATCACAGCGGTGCGCGCCATGGTGCCCCCCTCGGAAGGTCGCCGCCGGTGCCCGTCCGTTCGGAGACCGGCGGCGACAACTGGTCGTATTTCATGAGATGTACGACGGGTTCGGTCCGTCCCTGGCAGAATCCGCGCCATGGACGACCTGCTGCCTCCGCCCGCCCGCGTCTTCGTCGCGGGGCACCGCGGTCTGGTCGGCTCCGCCGTGGCCCGGCGGCTGTCCGACCGGGGCTACACGGTGCTGACCCGTACGCGCGCCGAACTCGACCTGCGCGACGGCGCCGCCACCGCCGCGTACCTGCGCGACACCCGTCCCGACGCCGTGGTCCTGGCCGCCGCGCGGGTGGGCGGGATCATGGCCAACAGCACGTATCCCGTGCCGTTCCTGGAGGACAACCTCCGCATCCAGCTCGGCGTGGTCTCCGGCGCCCACGCCGCCGGGGTACGGCGGCTGCTCTTCCTCGGGTCGAGCTGCATCTACCCCCGGCACGCCGACCAGCCGATCACCGAGGACGCCCTGCTGACCGGCCCGTTGGAGCCGACGAACCAGGCGTACGCCATCGCCAAGATCGCCGGCATCGTCCAGATCCAGTCCTACCGGCGGCAGTTCGGCGCCTCCTTCGTCTCGGCGATGCCGACCAACCTCTACGGGCCGGGCGACAACTTCGACCCGGAGACCTCCCACGTCCTGCCCGCGCTCGTGCGGCGCTTCCACGAGGCGAGACAGAAGGGCCTGGACGAGGTCGTGCTGTGGGGCACCGGCACACCGCGCCGCGAGTTCCTGCACGTCAACGACCTGGCCGCCGCCTGTGAGGTGCTGCTGCGCCGCTACGACGGCGACGAGCCGGTCAACGTCGGCTGCGGCGAGGACCTGACGATCCGCGAACTGGCCGAACTGGTCGCCTCGGTGGTGGGGTACGAGGGCCGGATCGCCTTCGACTCCACCAGGCCCGACGGCACTCCGCGCAAGCTGCTCGACACCACTCGGATCCGTTCGCTGGGATGGTCCCCCTCGATCGCTCTCGCCGAGGGCGTCGCCGCGACCTACCGCGCCTGGCGGGACGCCCCGGAGTCGGGCCGGGCGCCGGAGTCGGTCTGAGCGGTCCGGGCCGACCGGGCCGCGTCCGGGGCTAGTAGGCGCCACGGCCGCTCACCACGGCTCGGAGGGTACGGGCCAGGACGTCGATGTCGCGGGCGTACGACCAGTTGTCCACGTAGTTCAGGTCGAGCGCGACGGTCTCCTCCCAGGACAGGTCGGACCGTCCGCCGACCTGCCAGACCCCGGTGAGGCCGGGCCTGACGGACAGCCTCCGCAGTTCGGTGGTGTCGTAGCGCTCCACCTCCTCGGGGAGCGGCGGGCGCGGCCCGACCAGCGACATGTGGCCGACCAGCACGTTGTAGAGCTGGGGCAGTTCGTCCAGGGAGGAGCGGCGCAGGAAGCGTCCCAGGCGGGTGACCCTGGGGTCCCGACGCATCTTGAACATCGCCCCGTCGTGTTCGTTCGCCGTCTCCAGCTCGGGGCGCATCCGGTCGGCGGCGGCCACCATCGTGCGGAACTTCCACATCCGGAACGTCGTCCCGTTCCGGCCGACGCGGACCTGCCGGTAGAGCGCGGGGCCCGGGGAGGAGAGCCGGACGGCGACCGCCACCGCCGCCAACAGGGGGGCGAGGAGCACGGTCAGCAGCAGGGCCCCCACCGTGTCGGTGGCCCGCTTGAGCAGCATCGGCAGCCCTCGGCGTGGCGCGGGATCGACGTGCAGCACGGTCATTCCCGCGGCCTCGGCCGGCCGTAATCGGTGCCGCGCGACCTCGATCAGGCCGGGGACGACGGCCAGGTCGCGGCCGTCGTCGTGGAGCGCCCAGGCCAGGCGGCGCAGCCGCTCCCCCGACATCGCCGCTCCGGGGACGACGAGGACCAGGTCGGCGTCGAGGCCGGCGGCGCACCGCAGGACCGTCCCGGCGCCGTCGTCGTCCACCCGGTCGCCGCCGACGCCGCCGTCGAGGGGCAGTCGGGCGGTCGTGGGCGGCGCCGGGACGGTGTCGCCGTCCCCGATCACGCAACTGCCGACCACCACGTACGGGCCGTCGGTGCGCGTGCCCATCCGCGCCAGGAGGTCCCCGACGGCCTCCGGTTCCCCCACCACCAGCACCCGCCGCAGGCCCCGGGCGTCGCGTCGCAGGGACAGGGTGTGGCGGAACATCACCTTGCGGTGGACGGCGGTCAACACCAGGCACGGCAACAGCGCGGGAACCCAGGCGGCGACCGAGACCTCGGCCCGCACCGTGACGCACACGGCGGCGAGCACGCCCAGCATCACCAGCCAGTCGCGGACGACCGGCAGCACGGCCCCGCTCTCCCCCAGGACGTCGGCGGCGTAGCGGCGGCGCAGCGCCCCGGTCGACGACCACACCAGGCCGACCAGCACACCGGTCCACAGCGGATGCGGTCGGCCCGTCAGGGCGCACAGCGCGCCGACCGGCGCGGAGGCCCCCAGCACGTCCACCGTCAGGGCCACCGGAAGGCGCCACTCCGCCTCCGGCCCCCTCCTCCCCCTTCGCTCGCGTGCCCGGACACGGAACGGTTCGGCCAACTCCGCGGGCGACTCGATGACCCGCGATCCGGCAGCTTCGGACAACCCCTTTGCCCCCCTACTCGGTCGTGCGCACCTTCCTCCCCCGCGCAACCGACGGCACCGACGGCGCCGGTCGTGCGGTCGCCTCCGTACCGAGAGTGAAGACTAGAACACAGTTGTGCGTTTCGCTGCTGTTTACCCAAGGTGTGACCGACCACGACGCGCGGTTCACACGGTGCCCGGCGCGACGGCGCCGGCCGCCTCGGACGTCCTGTGCGGCCCTACTCCGTCCTACCGTCCTACGCCGTCCCGTACGCCTCGCCGCCCAGCTCCAGCCGGGCGGTTCCGGCCGTGGCGTCGGCGAGCCAGGCGCGGAACCCGTCGACCTCGGCCTCGGGCAGCCCGACCTCGATGGCGACCTCGGCCCCGTAGTGGACGCCGCGCACGTCCCGCCCGCCGGTGCGCAGGTCGTTCTCGATCCGGCCCGCCCGCTGGTGGTCCACCGTGACCGTCACCAGCCTCATCCGCCGCCGGACGACGGTGCCCACGGCGTCCAGGGCCTCGCCGACCGCGCCGCCGTAGGCGCGGATCAGCCCGCCCGCGCCCAGCTTCACCCCGCCGAAGTACCGCGTGACGACCGCCGCGACATAGCGGACGTCGCGCCGCAGCAGCATCTGGAGCATGGGCGTCCCGGCCGTCCCGCCGGGCTCCCCGTCGTCGTTCGCCTTCTGCACCCCGGCGTCGGCGCCGATGACGTAGGCCCAGCAGTTGTGGGTGGCGTCCGCGTACCGGGCGCGGATCCGGGCGACGAACGCCTGCGCCTCCTCCTCGGTGGCGACGGGCGCCAGCGAGCAGATGAAGCGCGACCGGTTCACCTCGGTCTCGTGGACGCCCTCGCCCGCCACCGTCACATACTGCTCCCGCACCCGGCCCAGCCTAGATCAGCTTCCCGGCTCCGGCTCCCGCGCCCTCCCCCGACGGGCTCCGTCCGGCCGTCGGCAGGCCCGCCGGCGTCCACGCGTCCACCGGGAATGGCCCGGCCGGGACCCCGGTTGACCTGAACATGTACGCAGACACAGAGACGGTCCGCAGGATCCTGACCGAGACCGGCGACACCTGGGCCGTGGTCGGCCTGTCGTCCAACCGCGACCGCGCCGCCTGGGGCGTGGCCCGGGTGCTCCAGCGCTTCGGCAAGCGGATCGTGCCCGTCCACCCCAAGGCCGAGACGGTGCACGGCGAGAAGGGCTACGCCTCCCTGGCCGAGATCCCCTTCCCGGTGGACGTGGTGGACGTGTTCGTCAACTCCGCCCTGGCGGGCGGCGTCGCGGACGAGGCGGTGGCGATCGGGGCGAAGGCCGTCTGGTTCCAGCTCGACGTGATCGACGAGGCGGCGTACGAGCGCGTCCGCGCCGCCGGGCTGGACATGGTGATGGACCGCTGCCCGGCCATCGAGATCCCGAAGCTGGGTTGAACGGCGGCGGCACGGCGGCGGTCCGGCGGAACGCGCCCGGACCGCCGCCGCGCCGCGCACGGATCACCCGTCCGAGTAGCTGAGCTCTCCCAGCGTCCAGCTACTGACCTCGTCGATGGCGACGCGGTACATCCCGCCGGTGTCGGGAAGGCCGTAGCTGCCCTGGAGGATGCGGGCGAGGTGCAGGTGCAGGTGGGTGGGCCGGGAGCGTTCCCCGCTGCGGCGGGCGTCCGCCCCGGAGGGCTCGAACAGCTCCGCGAACGGCTTCAGCCGTTCGGAATCCCGCAGGACCTCGGCCACTCGCGCCTTCCAAACCGCCTCGGGCGCCAGCCTGCCGGTGATGACCGCGCCGGGCACCACGACGGTCAGAGGCATCTGGTTGCTCTGCTCGGTCTCCACCTTCTCGGCGATGTCGACGAGCAGGTCATCGTGGATCGACATGCGGGCAGAGTAGCGCTCCCGGGCGTTCCGGTCGCCTGAGCCGGCGCCGGCTCAGGCGACCGGAACGCCCAGCCCCTCCAGCACCCGCGCGCCGGGCAGGTGGGCGAGGAGCTTGCCGGGGACCAGCAGTTTGCCGCGGCGGCGCCCGCTGCCGACGACGACGTACTCGGCGTCGGCCACGGCCGCGTCGACCAGCAGCGGCCAGTCCTCGGGCAGACCGATCGGGGTGATGCCGCCGTACTCCATGCCGGACTCGTCGACGGCCGTCTCCATGGGGGCGAAGGAGGCCTTGCGGGCGCCCAGTTCGCGCCGGACCAGGCGGTTGACGTCGGCACGGGTGTGGGCGAGGATCACGCAGGCGGCGAGGGTGGTCTCCTGGCCCCGACGGCCGGCGACGACCACGCAGTTGGCCGACAGCTCCGGTGGGATGGCGTGGACCTCGCAGAAACGGGCGGTGTCGGCGTCGTCCGGGTCGCTGTCCACGTAGACGACGCCGTCGGCGGGGACGGGCCCGCGCAGCGCGGCGACGACGGGCGGGGGCAGCAGGTCGAGCTTGTCGGTCACCGGCCAGGCGTCGGTGAACTCTCCGATGGGCGCACGCATGCTCCGCACGCTAGCAGCCCCGTGGGCGGGCCCGCCGGACGACCGGGAGCCCGGTGCGCGGGGTCGGCGCGGCGGCGCGAAAGCCCCCCGGACGCCGCCCGGACATCACGCGAACCAGTGGTACCGGGCGGCGTAGAGCAGCACCGCCAGGCCGTGCAGGAGCACGGCGAAGAGCAGGATGAGTCGCAGATTCCGGTTGCTCACGCGCATCCACCCCACAGGTCTCGACAGGTCTCGGCTCCGGCCGGTCCCGTCAGTGGCCGGCCGCCGCGTCCAGTGTGCCCGCTTCGGGCCCCGCGGTGTCGAGCGCCGCCAGGGCCCGCAACTGCTCGGAGGTGACGCCCTCGGGGATCGGCACGGGCGGCGGGGTGCGCAGCGGGGGCAGCCAGCCCTCCTCGGGGTCCCAGCGCCGTACGACCTTCGCGGGCGCCCCGGCGACCACGGCGTGGTCGGGCACCTCGCCGCGGACGACCGCCCCGGCCGCCACCACCACGTTCCGGCCCAGCCGCGCCCCCGGCAGCACCACCGCCCCCGTGCCCAGCCAACTGCCCGCGCCGATCTCCACGGGCGCCGAGCGCGGCCACTGCCGGCCGACCGGCGTGTGGGGGTCGTCGTAGGAGTGGTTGGTGGAGGTGATGTAGACGTACGGGCCGCAGAAGACGTCGTCCCCGATGGTCACGCGCGCCCGGGAGGTGTCGGCGACCACGTGGCTGCCGCGGCCGAGGACCACCCCGTTGCCCAGCCGCAGCACCGTGTCCGGCCCGAGGTCGAGGTCCGGCATCATCCCGGCCGTCAGCGTGACCTCGGCGCCGATCACACAGTGGTCGCCCAGCTCGATCCACTCGGTGCCGAACAGCGTGCCCTGGGGGAAGGCCAGCCGGGTGCCGTCCCCGATCCGACGGAAGACGTACGGGCCGGGGTGCTCGGCCGTGACGGCGCCCGCCCGCTGCGCGTGCCGCCACAGGGCGTGCACGGTGCGGGACAGAACACGGGAGAACAGGGATGAGAACACGTTCCTGCGGTTCGGCACCCGCTCACCGTAGACGCCGCCGCGCGTGGCACACCGCCCCCTGTGCTGTGATCCTCGCCCCAACCACCGGTTACGGTGCCGGTGGACGGGTGATCGATGCCCGGGAACGGTGAACCGGAGCGCGGCACGGCGACGCGGCGGCGCGCGGGGAACGGCACGGCCTCGACGACGGGAGACGGCGCGGATGGAGAGACGAGCGATGATCGCGGGCGTGGGCGGCAGGGAACCGGTGGTCGCCCTGGGGGCGTACGTGGCTCCGACGGCCGTGGTGGTCGGGGAGGTGTCGCTGAGCACGGGCGCGAGCGTCTGGTACAACGCGGTGCTGCGCGGTGACTGCGACGTGATCGCCGTCGGCGCCGACAGCAACATCCAGGACAACTGCACCCTCCACGCCGATCCGGGCTTCCCCCTGACCGTGGGGGCGCGCGTCTCGGTGGGGCACAACGCGGTGCTGCACGGCTGCACCGTCGAGGACGATGTGCTGATCGGGATGGGCGCGACCGTGCTCAACGGGGCCCGGGTGGGCGCCGGTTCGCTGGTGGCGGCGCACGCGCTGGTGCCCCAGGGCATGGAGATCCCGCCCGGCTCGCTGGTCGCCGGGGTCCCCGCCCGCGTCAAGCGGGAGCTGACCGCCGAGGAGCGGGAGGGCATCCGGGTGAACGCGGCGGCGTACGGGGACCTGGCCCGGATGCACCGACAGGAGCAGGAGGGCGGCAAGGGCTGAGCGGCGGGAGCCGAGCGCAGGAGAGGCGGAGAGGCGTTCCCCGTGTGGTCCCCTGTGTACCGGCTCCGTACCGAAACGGGGGTGGGCGTGGCTCCGCCCCCGGGACGCCTCTATGGTTTCGGCCATGTGGCCAGGACAGCAGCAGCCCGGGGGCGAGCAGAACCCGCAGCAGCCCAACCCGTACCAGACGCCCGGGTACCAGGCGCCCAACCCCTACCAGACGCCGGGGTACCAGGCGCCGAACCCGTACCAGCAGACGCAGCCGGGCGGCCAGTGGGGATATCCCGGCATGCCCGGCTCCCCGCAGCCGCCGCAGGGCGGCGGGGGCAAGAACGGGAAGAGCGGGAAGACCGTGGCGATCGCCGTCGTCACGGCCGTCGCGGTGATCGCCGCCGCCGTGATCACCGGGATCTTCGTCCTCAAGGACGATGGGGAGAACACCACCACCAAGCCCGAGGGCACCGCGTCGCCGACCGCCGGCCCCTCCGCCGAGGAGAGCGCCCTGGAGGACGAGGACGAGTCCGGCCGGCGGGGGGACGACCCCAACAACCCGCGTGACGGCCTCAACCCCGAGAAGCCCGACCCGGTGGTCTCCGGCTGGCAGGTCGTCACCAACGCCAAGCACCACAACGCCTTCGACGTGCCGTCGGACTGGGAGGTGAACTCGGAGACGACGATCATCGGCTACGGGCAGAAGGACGAGGACGACCCCTTCTCCGGACCGCAGGTCGCCTTCAGCGGCCCGGCCAGCTACAAGAGGGGGTGGTGCGAGTCCGGCGGCGGCAAGTACACCCGGGCCATCGTCGGCAGCAAGGGCGCTCAGGGCTCCCGCAACACCGCCGAGGCCGCGGAGGTCGCCGCGGAGAACTTCGTCTACTTCGCCTACGGCGAGCAGAAGGAGACCGTCAAGCGCGCCAAGGCCGAGAAGTTCTCCAACGAGCACGGCATCAAGGGGCACATCGCCACCGCCACGGCCACCGGGGTCAAGAAGGAGAACAAGTGCGAGTCCGACGGCAAGGTCGTGGCCGTCTCCTGGATCGACGGCACCAACGACCTGCGCATCTGGCTGATCGTCACTGACGCCGGGGTCAAGGACGAGGTGCCCCAGGCCACCATCGACAAGATGACCGCCAGCCTGCGGCCCTACGCCGAGGAGGAGTGACGGACCGCGGGGCGGGCCGGGTGGGACGGGGCGGCCGACCCACCTGGGCGGGCCGCAACTACACCCTGCTGACGGCCGCCGCCGTGATCACCGGTCTCGGCAACTTCGGAGCGCTGATCGCGGCGGCCTTCGCCGTGCTCGCCTCCGGCGGGGACGGCACCGACGTCGGCCTGGTCGCCGCCGCCCGCACCGTTCCCCTCGTCGTCTTCCTCCTCGTCGGCGGGGCCGTCGCCGACCGGCTGCCGCGCCACCGGGTGATGGTGGCGGCCAACGCGCTCAACTGCCTCTCCCAGGGCGTCTTCGCGGCCCTGGTGATCTCCGGGAGCGCGGAGCTGTGGCAGATGGTGCTGCTGTCCGCGCTGGGCGGCGTCGGCCACGCGTTCTTCGCCCCGGCCGCCGAGGGGATGGTGCTCTCCAGCGTCCGCGGCGAGCAGGCCGGGCGTGCCTTCGCCGTCTTCCGGATGGGCGTGAACGGCGCCTCCATCGGCGGCGCCGCGCTCGGTGGCGCGCTGATCGCCGCGGTCGGCCCCGGCTGGGTGCTGGCCCTCGACGCCGCCGCCTTCGCGGTGGCGGGCGCGCTGCGCGCCTTCCTCGACCTGACCGACATGCCCGCGCGCGAGCCGGGCGGCGGCCTCCTCGGCGATCTGCGCGACGGCTGGCGCGAGGTGGTGGGGCGACCGTGGCTGTGGGCGATCGTCCTGCAGTTCTCCGTCGTCAACGCGGTGGTCGCGGCGGCCGAGGCGGTGTACGGGCCGCAGGTCGCCGAGGAGCACCTGGGCGGCGCCCGGCCGTGGGGCGTCGCACTGGCCTCCTTCGGGGCGGGCACGGTGCTCGGCGGGCTGCTGATGACCCGCTGGCGACCGCGCCGCGTCCTGCTCGCCGGCACGCTGTGCGTCTTCCCGCTGGCGCTGCCCTCGGCGGCGCTCGCGGTGCCGGTGCCGGTGGGGTGGCTGATCGCGGCGATGTTCGTGACCGGCGTCACCCTGGAGGTGTTCGGGGTGACCTGGATGACGGCGCTCCACCAGGAGGTGCCCGAGGATAAGTTCTCCCGGGTCTCGGCCTACGACTGGCTGGGCTCCATCGCCCTGGTGCCGGTCGCCACCGCCGCGGCCGGACCGGTCGAGGGGCTGGTGGGGCGGCCCGCGGCGCTGTGGGGCTGCTCGATCCTGGTGGCCCTGCTGACGGCCGCGGTGCTGTGCGTGCCGGACGTGCGGAACCTCACCCGGCGCGAGACGGTCGTCGCCTCCGCCCCGCCCGGGGAACCCGCGGACCGTCCTGAGGGTCAGCCGACCGTGAAGGCGCCGTCCGGCGGCTCCGGCGAGGGCGCGGCGTCGGCCTCCTGAACGGGACGGGCGTCCCCGACGAGCCTCTCCAGCGCGGCGCCGTGCACCACCCGGGCCGGGAACGGGTCGCTCGCCGCCCGCCGCGCCAGCTCCTCCAGGGGCAGCTCGGCTCGGGAGGCGACCAGCACGGTGTTGCCGAAGCGGCGACCGCGCAGCACGGCGGGCTCGGCGATCAGGCACAGGTGGTCGAAGACCGCGGCGAAGCCGGCGAGCTGGGAGCGGAGGAAGGCGAAGGGCGCGCCGTCGGCGAGGTTGGCCGCGTAGATCCCCTCCGGGCGCAGCACCTGGGCCGCCGCGCGGGCGTAGGGCAGGGTGGTCAGGTGCGCCGGGACGCGGGAACCGCCGAACACGTCGGCGATCACCACGTCCACCGACGCCGGCCGCCGGTTCCGCAGGGCGGCCCGGGCGTCCTCGGCGCGCACCGTGATCCCGCTGTCCCGGGGCAGCGGGAGGTGTTCGGCGACCATCTCCAGCAGCGCCCGGTCGGCGTCCACCACGTGCTGGCGCGAGCCGGGGCGGGTGGCGGCCAGGTAGCGGGGCAGGCTCAGCGCCCCGCCGCCCAGGTGGAGGACGTCCAGCGGCTCGCCCGGCGCGGCGGCGCTGTCCAGGACGTGGGCGATCCTGCGGGCGTACTCGAACTCCAGGTGCTCCGGGGCGTCGAGGTCCACGTACGACTGGGGGGCGCCGTCCACGGTGAGCAGCCAGGCCCGCTCGCGGTCCACGTCGGGCAGCAGCCGGGCGGTGCCCTGGTCCACGTCCCTGATCACGGGCACCGGTTCGTCCGCCGTCTTCTCCATCGGTCCATTGTGGGGGGTGTGGGACGACCGGGGGACGGCCGATGGGGCGGCCGGCGCGGCCCGTTCCGTGCCGAAGCGTCCGCGCGGGGCCCCGAGACGGGGGCGTACGTCGTCTTCACCTTCGTCGGTTACGCTCCACCGGTGCTCGTCCCCGCTCCCCGACGGCCCGCCGGACTCGCCGCCCGATGCTCCGCGCTGCTGTTCTCCCCGTGGTTCCGTCTGTCCCTGCTCGTCGCGCTGCTGGTCGGCGCCGCTGTGGTGGTGGCCGCCCACGAGCCGCAGCGGCTGATCGCCGACGGGCGGCTCCCCGCGCTCTCCGGCCTTCCCGGCGGCGCCTCGGTGGCGCTGTTCGCCGCCGCGTACGGCCTGTCCACGGCGGCGCTCGTGCCGCGGCCGGTGCTGAACCTGGCGGCGGGCGCGTTCTTCGGCTTCGTTCCGGGCACGGTCGCGGCGGTGGCCGGTACGGTGCTCGGCGCGGGGATCGCCTTCGGGCTCGGGCGGCTGCTGGGGCAGGACGCGCTGCGGCCCCTGCTGCGCGGCCGTTGGTTGGCGGCCGGCGACCGGCAGCTCAGCCGCCACGGCTTCCGTTCGATGCTGGCGCTCCGGCTGTTCCCCGGTGTGCCGTTCGCCGTCTCGAACTACGGCGCCGCCGTCTCCCGGATGGGTTGGACCGCCTTCCTGTCCGCCACCGCGCTGGGCAGTGTGCCCAACACCGCCGCCTACGTCGTGGCGGGCAGCACCGCCTCGACGCCCACCTCGCCCGTCTTCCTGGTCGCGTTCGGTTTCATCGCGGTCTCCGGGTCGGCCGCCGCCGTCGTCGCCTGGCGCAGACGGGCGCGGCTGCGTCAGGCTCTGGCGACCGCCGGATAGCCTCGGTCACGGCCCCCGGCCGGACGGTGACGGATTCGGCACACACCACAGGTGTACGTTCGTCCGCCGTTTCCCCTTCCGTCGCTCGGCGGCCCTAGCCTCTGCCCGACCTGACCGATGATCGCAACGCAAGGACGAGCACACCCCGACATGTCTTGGTTCGAAGCACTCATCCTCGGGCTCGTCCAAGGGCTGACCGAGTTCCTCCCCGTCTCCTCCAGCGCCCACCTGCGGCTGACCGCGGTCTTCGCCGGTTGGGAGGACCCGGGCGCGGCCTTCACCGCGGTCACCCAGGTCGGCACCGAGACCGCCGTGCTGATCTACTTCCGCAAGGACATCGCGCGGATTCTCTCCGCCTGGTTCCGCTCGCTGCGCGACAGGGAGGCGCGGCGGGACCCCGACGCGCGGATGGGCTGGCTGGTGATCGTCGGTTCCATCCCGATCGGTGTGCTCGGCCTGACGCTCAAGGACCAGATCGAGGGCCCCTTCCGCGACCTGCGGCTGATCGCCACGACGCTGATCCTGCTGGGCGTCGTCCTGGGTGTGGCCGACCGCCTCGCGGCGCGCGGCGCCTCCGGGGGGCGGCACCGCGCGGTGCGGGAGCGCAAGTCGCTCGACCACCTGAACGTGCGCGACGGCCTGCTGTACGGCATGGCCCAGGCGATGGCGCTCGTGCCGGGCGTGTCACGGTCGGGCGCGACGATCAGCGGCGGCCTGTTCATGGGCTACAGCCGTGAGGCCGCCGCCCGCTACTCGTTCCTGCTGGCCATCCCCGCGGTGCTCGCCTCCGGTCTGTTCGAGCTGACGGAGATCGGCGAGGGGCACGTCTCGTGGGGGCCGACGCTGCTGGCGACCGCCCTGGCCTTCCTGGTGGCCTACGCGGTCATCGCCTGGTTCATGAAGTTCATCTCCACCAGGAGCTTCATGCCGTTCGTGGTCTATCGGATACTGCTGGGTCTGTTGATCTTCGGGCTCATCGCGGTCGGGGCGGTCTCCCCGCACGCGGGCGGGTCGGTGGGCTGAGGGGCCGCGCGCGGCGCCGTTCGGGGGTCGGCCCCCGAACGGCTTTTCTCCGTCGCCGGTCTTCCGGCACCGGTCTTCCGTCACCGGCCCTCGACGAGACCGTCCTTCGCCGCGCCCCGGCTCAGCACCGCCTCGCGCACCCGCTCGCGCACCTCGGGGAAGTTCTCCTCGGTGGCGTGGACGACGCGGAAGGGCGGCCCGGTGTCGGAGTGGCCGACCAGGTACTCCGCCGCGGAGACGGTCCAGCCTCCCTCCCCGGACTCGGGGGTGGGCTCGGGGGTGAAGGTGAAGCGGGCCATGGAGCCCTCGTTGCCGCCGCGCTTCTCCGCCGGGACGAAACTGGCCATCTGGTCGCCCAGGCCGTAGACCACCCACGTGCCGTTCACCTTCTCGTACGGCTGCGGAACGTGGTTGTGGGTGCCGATCAGCAGGTCGATGTCCTTGCGGCCGTCGGTGCGCGCGGCGGTCAGCCGGCGGGCGAGTTCCCGCTGCGTGTCGTCGGGGGCCTGCTGCCACTCGGTCCCCCAGTGGAGGCTGACGACGACCACGTCGGCCCCGGCGCGGCGGGCCGCTCGGGCGTCGGCGATCACGCGGTCCGGTTCCAGCAGGTTCACCGCCCACGGCCGGCCGTCGGGGAGGGGGATGCCGTTGGTGCCGTAGGTATAGGCCAGGTGGGCGATCTCGGCGCCGCCCGCCCTCAACCGGGCGGGGCGGGCGGCCTCACGCGCGCTGCGGGCCGTGCCCGCGTGCCGCAGACCCGCCTCGTCCAGCGCGTCCAGGGTGCGGCGCACGCCCTCGAAACCGTCGTCGAGGCTGTGGTTGGAGGCCGTCGAGCAACTGTCGTACCCGGTGGCGCGCAGCGCCTCCGCGAGCCGGGGCGGGGAGCGGAACATCGGGTAGCCGGTGAAAGGTCCGTCCTCGTCCCCGTAGGGCGTCTCCATGTGGCACAGTGCCACGTCCGCCGAGGCCACGATCGGTTTCACGCCCGCCAGGATGCGGGAGAAGTCGTGGCCGTCGCCGCCCGCGTCCTCCTCCGCCTGTCGGATGATCGAGGGGTAGGGGATGATGTCGCCGGTCGCGAGCAGGGTGAACGGCCGGCGTCGGTCGTCCGCCGGACGCGCCCCGTCGTCCCGGTCGGTGCCGCCGTGCGCGGTGCACGAGGCCAGGGAGGCGACCAGGCCGGTGAGCGCCAGGGCCGCGGCCGGGACCGCCCGGCGTATCCGGAGGGGACGCCGTATTCGCGCCGCCCCCCGGTGTGCCGTCCGTGCCGCGGGTCCCGTTCGTTCCGTTCGGCGCATCGTCCGCCTCCTGTGTGTCGCGGCGCGCCGCTCCCTCAAGGCGGCGTCGCCCTCCTCACCGGCAGCGTGAGCGCGAGCGGAGACGGACGGCATCCGGGGGCCGGCGCGACTGGGCCGACCGGGCTGACAAACCGCCCGGGTGCCGGAGCGGGAACACGCCGGAACACGCCGGGGGAGGCGTGCGCCGGGGAGGCCGGCGGAGGGACGGGGACGTCCCTCGCTCTCGCCGTCGTCGGCGTGTCGTCGATGGGGAGAACCGGGGATGACCCGCGCGGATGGGGTACCCGACGGCAGTAGACCGTCCACCGTCGTCCACACTCATCCGAGACCATGAACGAATCCCGACTCACACCCCGAGAACTCCGCATCCTGCACGAGACCGAGCGGGCGCTGCGCGAGGACGCCGAATTCGCGGCGCGCTTCCGTGAGTTCGGCGAGCCCGTGCCCGGACCGCCTCCGGACGCCCCGCCGGCGCGGCGCCGTCCGTGGGTGCTCTTCGGCGTCTGCGTGGTCCTGGTCCCGGCGCTGATGATCCTCCACCCCGCGATCGGGGCGCTGCTGCTCGTCTCCGTCCTCGTCATGGGGACGGCGAGTTGGCTCGACCGCCGCGGGGACCGTCCGGACCGGCACCGGGGTCCATGACCACCACGTGACCGCCACGTGACCGGCGGCCCGTGCCGGTCCGGCGCGCGAGCGCGCGCCGGACCGGTGGGGCGGCCCGTCAGGCTCCGGTCAGCCCCAGCCGGCAGGACTCGCCGGGTTCGATGGTGACGGTCCGGTCGGGCAGCACCAGGCGGACGGGGGCCTCGGCGGAGACGGGCAGGCCGATGCTCAGTTCCTCCGAGCGCATCCGCACCCGCACGCCCCAGTGGTGCCGGTAGCGCAGGGTGAAGCCGAACTCCGACAGCTCCGGGATCGGCGCCGGGTCCAGCCACAGGGCGTCCTCGCGGGTCTCCAGACCGGTCAGTCCGCGCTGCACCAGGTCCAGCGTCCCGGCCATGGCGCCCAGGTGGATGCCCTCGGGGGTCGTGCCGCCCTGGATGTCGGCGACGTCGCTGATGAGCGCCTCCTGTACGTACGTCCACGCCTCGGGACGGCGCACCCGGGCCAGCACCCAGCCGTGCACCAGAGAGCTCAGGGTGGACCCGTGGCTGGTGCGGTGCAGGTAGTAGTCGACCGTGCGGTGCCACAGGTCGTCGTCGAGGGTGTGGCCGAGCCGCCGGAACAGTCGGGCCAGTTCGGAGGGCGAGAACAGGTAGCCGAGCATCAGCGCGTCGGCCTGCTTGGACGCCTGGTAGCGGTTGACCGTGTCGCCCTCGGCCTCCAGGATCCGGTCCAGCCGGCGGATGTCGCCGTACTTCTCCCGGTACCCCTCCCAGTCCAGTTCGGCCAGGTCCCCGTAGCCGTCGAACTGGCTGATGACACCGTTGTGGAAGGGCACCCGCAGCCGCCGTGAGACGTCCTCCCAGCGTTCGACCGTCTCGCCGTCCAACCCCAGCTCCTCGCGCAGTTCGCGACCGCGCGGCTCGGGGAGCTCCTTCAGCAGGTCCAGGGCGCGGGCGATCGTCCAGGCGGCGGTGACGTTGGTGTAGGCGTTGTCGTCCAGGCCCGGCCGGTCGGTGTCCGGGTAGGCCTCGTGGTACTCGTCGGGGCCGACCACCCCGAGGATGCGGTAGCGCTCGTGGTCGGGGTCGTACCGGGCCGCGCTCGCCCAGAACTGGGCGATCCGCAGCAGCATCTCGGCGCCCCTGGAGTGCAGGAAGTCGGTGTCGCCGGCGGCCTGCCAGTACTGCCAGACGTTGTAGGCGATGGCCGAGCCCACGTGGTGCTGGAGCCGGGAGTGGTCCGGCAGCCAGCGGCCCGAGCGGGGGTTCAGGTGGAGCGTCTGGGTCTCCTCCCGGCCGTCGCTGCCGCTCTGCCACGGGTACATCGCCCCGGCGTACCCGTGGGCCTCGGCGGTGCGCACGGCCTCGGGCAGCCGCCGGTACCGGTAGCTCAGCAGGGCGCGGGAGACCTCCGGGAAGTGGATGTTCAGGTAGGGCAGGACGAACAGCTCGTCCCAGAAGACGTGCCCCCGGTACGCCTCCCCGTGCAGCCCTCGGGCGGGGACGCCCACGTCCAGGTCGGCGGTGTGCGGGGAGAGCGTCTGCAGGACGTGGAAGAGGTGCACCCGCAGGATGTGGCCCGCCTTGCCCGGCACCTCCAGGTCGGCGTGGCGCCACAGCTCCCCCCAGGCGGCGCGGTGGGTCTCCAGCAGGCCGGGGAAGCCGGGCGCGTGCTCGATGTCCTCCAGCGCCGCCTGCAACGGGTCGCTGATCGCCAGGTCGTGCGAGGTGTGGAGGGCCGCGACCTTCTCGACCGTGACGGGCTCCCCGGACCGGACGGCGAGGGTCAGCCGACGGGCGGGGCGCGGGGCCGTGGGGTCGTCGCGGACCGTCTCGGGCTCCCCGTCCGCGAGGCGGGTGCGGGCGGCCACGGCGACGCAGATCTCGGAGGTCGTGGTCTGGCAGTGCAGCCACAGGGTGTCGGGGTCGGCCGTGCCGGCCCGGTGGCCGGTCAGGTGGCGACCGTTGAGCGCGCGGTAGCGGGCGACGCCCGCGTTGACGACGCCGCCGTCGACGGCCGACTCGACCTCGATCGTCCCGGACCAGCCCTCCGCGGTGAACGTGGTGCGCAGGGCCGCCAGGTGCGGCTCGCCCATGTGGACCAGGCGGCTCTGCTCGACGCGCAGCCGCCGTCCCCGGGCGTCCTCCAGGAGGATCGCGCGGTTCAGGACGCCCTGCCTGAGGTCCAACTCCTGCCGGTACTCCAGGAGTCCGTCCCCGTCGGGGGTCCACCAGGGCGGTCCGGGGCCGTCCTCGGGACGCGGTCCGGGGCCGTCCGTGATCCTGAAGCGCAGGGGCAGCCAGTTGGGGAGGTTGACCATGTCCTCGTTCTCGACCTCGCGGTCCCCCACGGTGGACGCCAGGCGGTTGTAGCAGCCGGCCACGTACGTGCCCGGGTAGTGCACCTCGCCGGCGTCGGTCTCCGGCGCCGCGCCGCGCGTCGCGAAGTAGCCGTTGCCCAGCGTGCACAGGGCTTCTCGCAGCCGCTCCTCGGTAGGGTCGTAGCCCTCGTACCCCCACACCCACTGTTCCACGGTCTCAGCTCTCCTCGTCGCGCCGGCCGGTGTCCCGCCGGCCGGGGTTCTCCTCACCGGGGTCGTCCCCGGGTTCGGTCAGCAGCTCCGCCAGGTCGCGCACGACCACGTCGGCGCCGTGTTCGCGCAGGTCCTCGGCGCTGGTGGGGCCGGCCGTCCGGTCCACCCCGACGACCAGGCCGAAACCGCCCCGGCGTCCCGCCTCGACGCCGGCGAGCGCGTCCTCGACGACGGCCGCCTCCGCCGCGGGCACGCCCAGCCGCCGGGCGGCCTCCAGGAAGACGGCGGGGTCCGGCTTGCCCGGCAGGTTCAGGCGGGCCGCCTCGTGACCGTCCACCACGGCGTCGAACGTCGCCCGCACCCCGGCGCCGGAGAGCAGTTCCCGGGCGTGCCGGGAGGCGGATATCACCGCCATGGGCATCCCCTCGCGGCGCAGGACGCGCAGCAGCCGCAGCGTTCCGGGCCAGGTGTCGACGCCGTGTTCCCGCAGCGCGTCGGTGAACAGCTTCTCCTTGCGGGCGGCAACGGCCCGGACGGTGTCGTCTCCCGGTGGGTCCTGCGGGGTGCCCATCGGCAGGTCCAGGCCCCGGGAGGCGAGGAAGGCGGCGGCTCCGTCGATGCGGGACCGTCCGTCCACGTGGCGCCGGTAGTCCTCGTCGACGTCGAAGGGGCGGAATCGGTCTTGTGGGCCCGTCCTCGTGGCGCCGGAGCGTTCGCGCCACGTCTCCAGGCAGGTGTCGAAGGCCTTCTTCCACGCGGCGGCGTGGAGCCGGGCGGAGTCGGTGATCACCCCGTCGGTGTCGAAGATCACGGCCCGGACCCGGCGCAGGCACCGGGCCGGTGCGGCGGTCTCCTCCCGGTGGGCGGCCGGCCCCGGGGTCGTGGGGCCTCCGGGCTCGTAGGGACCGTTCTCCCGTGGTTCGGTGGCGGCAGACGACATGAGTCTCCGTCCGGTGGTCGGGTCAGATGTGCTCCGGTACGAGGGCGACCGGGCAGTCGGCGTGGTGGAGGACGGTGTGGTCGACCATCCCCAGTTGGAGGCCGAGGTGCTCCCGGCGACGGTGCGCTCCGACCACGAGCAGATCCGCGCCTTCGGACTCCTCCAGCAGCACCGCCCGGGTCGGGCCCTCCACGGCCCGCATCCGCAGGTCGACCCCGGAGTGGTCGCGGGCGACGGCGCGCAGGGCGCCGTCCACGTGCTCCAGGGCCTCCCGTTCGCGGAGCGCGGACGGGTTCCCCTGGATCAGCGGGTGTTTCCGCGCCTGGGTCGCCGGTCGGCGCCAGGCCCGTACGGCGTGCAGTTCGCAGTCTCGGGCCGCGGCCTCACGGAAGGCGAAGCGCGTGGTGGGCGCGTCCTCCGGCCCGTCTCCGACGGCGAGGACGATCCGTCCCCGTTTGCCCCGGCGGGCGGCTTCCCCGCCGCGTACGACGATCACCGGGCAGTCGGCGCGACCCGCCACCGACAGCCCCACCGAGCCCAGCAGCAGTCCGGCGATCCGGCCCCGGCCACGGGAGCCGACGACCAGGGCGAACGCGTTGCGGCCCGCGCGGACCAGGGCGTCCGCGGGGTCCTCGGTGAGGATGTCGGTGGTCGGTCGCACGCCGGGAGCGCGCCGGCGGGCGCGTTCCGCGGCGGCGGCCGTCAGATCCTCCGGCCGAGGCTCCTCCTCCGTCCACTCGGCGGAGGAGTGGAGCAGCCGCAGCGGCACTCCGTGGCGGACCGCCGCGTCCGCGGCCCAGTCCACCGCGTCCAGGCTGGACTCGGAGCCGTCGGCGCCCACCAGCAGGGGAAGTTCCACCGTCGCCTTCTCCTCTTTCTCCGGTCCCGCTCCGGTTCTGCTCCGCCTTCTTCGGCCTTTATCGGCCTTCTCTGGTCTTTCCGGTCTTATCCGGCCTTCTCCGGTCCGTGTTCCCCGCCGTGGCCGGGCCATCACCGGCCGGTTCCCGGGAACGGGGACCCATATACGGACCACCGAAACCCCGAAGAGGCGGTTCTCGGCCGGCTGTTCCCCGGTGCGTTCCGCGGGAACGGTTCACGGAGGTGGGTGCGGCACGGCGCCCTGTCCTCGGGCCGGTGCTCCCCCACACTGGTCGTGGCCGAGGCGAGGAGGCGCGGCATGCGAGTGGCACGGGACGCGCGGTGGCGGCGGTGGGCGCTCGCGCCGGTGGCGGGTGCGCTGCCGGCCCTGGCCTTCCCCGAGCCGTCCCTGTGGTGGTGGGCCCACGTCGCGCTGGTGCCGTGGCTGTTGCTGTTGCGGACGGCGGACGACGGGCGGCGGGCCGCCGTGGAGGGGTGGTTGGGCGGAGCCGGTTTCCTGCTGGCCGGCCACCACTGGCTGACTCCCAACCTGCACGTCTTCGTCGTGGTGGTGGCGGCCCTGCTGGGGCTGCTGTGGGCGCCCTGGGGGTGGCTGGCGCGGCGGCTGCTGGCGGGCTCGCCGACTCCCGGGCGGGCGGTCGCGGCCGTGGTGCTGGTGCCCTCGGCGTGGCTGGTGATCGAGCTGGTCCGCTCCTGGGAGTACCTGGGCGGGCCCTGGGCGCTGCTGGGGGCGAGTCAGTGGCAGGTGCCGCCCGCGCTGCGGCTGGCGTCGCTGGGCGGGGTGTGGCTGGTCACCGTGTGGGTGGTGGCCGTCAACACGGTGCTGACGCTGCTCGTCGCGGTGCCCCCGGCCCGCCGGGTGGCGGTGGTCGCCGCGGTGGTGTGCGCGCTGCTCCCGGCCGCGGCCTGGGCCTGGGCGCCGTCGCCGCGGCCCGCGGGAACCGTCCGGATCGCGGTGGTGCAGCCGGGCGTCGTGGTCGGGCCGGACGTGCGCTTCGACACCGGCGAGCGGCTGACCCGCGACCTGGCGGGCCGGGACGTGGACCTGGTGGTGTGGGGCGAGAGCAGCGTCGGCCACGACCTGGACGACCGTGCCGACCTGCGGGAGCGGCTGGCGGCGCTGTCCGCGCGCGTCGGGGCGCCGGTGCTGGTCAACGTGGACGCGCGGCGCTCGGACCGGCCGGGGATCTTCAAGAGTTCGGTGCTGGTCGACTCGGACGGGCCCACCGGGGACCACTACGACAAGATGCGCCTGGTTCCGTTCGGCGAGTACGTCCCGGCCCGTTCGCTGCTGGGCTGGGCGACGGCGGTGGGACGGGCGGCCGACGAGGACCGCGGGCGCGGCGACGCGCCGGTGGTGATGGACACCGGCGCGGTGCGCGTCGGTCCGCTGGTGTGCTTCGAGTCGGCCTTCCCCGACATGAGCCGGGCGCTGGCGCGCGACGGCGCGGGCGTGCTGGTCGCCCAGTCGGCGACGTCCTCCTTCCAGGGGAGCTGGGCGCCCGAGCAGCACGCCTCCCTGGCCGCGCTGCGGGCGGCGGAGACCTGGCGGCCGATGGTGCACGCCACGCTGACGGGGGTGAGCGCCGTGCACGGGCCGCGCGGCGAGCCGGTGGGCGAACGGCTGGGCACCGATCGGATCGGATCGGCGGTGTACGAGGTGCCGCTCGCCGCGGGCGCCAGCCCCTACGTGCGGTTCGGGGACTGGGTGGCCGCCGTCGCGGTGGCGGCGCTGCTGGTGTCGGGTGCCGTCGCGGCGGGCGGCCGGCTCCGGCGGGGGCCCGGTCGCGGGTCGGACGGCGCCCCGGTGGGGGCGGACGCGCGGCGGGGGCGGGAGCCGCTCACCCGTCCCGCTCCGTCACGGTGGTGACGATCCGTTCGCACAGTTCGTGGGTGCGCAGGGCGTCCTCGGCGCTCAGGTGCCTTCCGACGCGCACGGCGTCGAGGAAGGCCAGGGTGATCTGTTCGATGCCGCGCTGGCGGGCGACGGGCACCCAGTCCCCGCGGCGGCGGACGGTGGGCTGGCCCTTGTGGTCGACGATCTCCGCCAGGTTGAGGATCTGGCGTTTGGTGTCCTCCCCCGCGACCTCCAGGATCTCCTCGGCGCTGCCGCTCATCCGGTTCATCGTGCCGATGGCGGTGAAGCCGTCGCCGGACATCTGCAGCACCACGTGGTGCAGGAGCCCGTCGCGGATGCGGGAGCGGACGTCGATGTGCTCGGCCGGGCCGGGCAGCAGGAAGCGGAGGGTGTCGACGACGTGGATGAAGTCGTCGTAGACGACCACGCGCGGATCGGCGGCCAGCCCGACGCGGTTCTTCTGCATCAGGACCAGGTCGCGCGGGTGCTCCAGGCACTGGGCGTAGCCGGGGGCGTGGCGGCGGTTGAAGCCGACGGCGAGCGTGACGTGCCGCTCGTCGGCGAGGCGCACCAGCCGCTCGGCCTCCGCGTACTCGTAGGCGAGCGGCTTGTCGACGTACGTCGGCACCCCGGCCTCCAGCAGCCGGGCGACGATGCCCGGGTGCTCGGTGGTGGGGGCGTGGACGAACGCCGCGTCGGGGCGGGCGGCGAGCAGCGAGTCGAGGTCGGCGTGGCGCTGTCCGGTCGGGACGCGGTGGGCGTCCGCGACCCGGTCCAGGGTGGCGCGGGTGCGGGTGTGGAGGTGGAGTTCCAGCCCCGCTCGGGTGGCGAGCACCGGGAGGTACGCCTTCCGCGCGATGTCGCCGAGTCCGATCACACCGACCTTCACGGGGCCTCCCGGTGTCGCCGACGTCGCTGCCGTCGGTCCGCTTCCGTCTCCGTCTCCTGTGTCCCGGCAGCATACGGCTCCGGCGGTCGCCAGTCGGCGATGCCGTCGAGGCCGCGCAGGACCAGGCGCGGACCGATCCGGTCGAGGACGGCGACGGCCGCGGTGCGCAGCGCGAGGGCGGGCGGCGACGTGAGGGTGGTCAGCCGTCCGACCCGTTCGGAACGGCGCGCCACGGCCATGGTGCGGGGCAGCCGGTCGCGGGTGTAGGCGGCCAGGGCCGAGGGGGTCGACTCCGGGTCGGGGGCCGCGTGGTGGGCGAGGACGACGGCGTCCTCGACGGCCTGGCAGCCGCCCTGACCGAGGTTGGGCGTCATCGCGTGGGCGGCGTCGCCGAGCAGCGCGGTGCGGCCGAGGTGGTGGGCGGGCAGCGCGGCGGTGGTGCGGTACACGTCGCTCCGCAGGACGGCGGCGGGGTCCACCGCGGTGAGCAGGTCGGGCACGGGATGGTGCCAGTCGCCGAAGCGGCGCAGGAGTTCGGCCCGTTCGTCGTCCGGGGCCCTCTCCCCGGCGGGGACGACGGCGGTGGCGTAGGCGTACACCCGGCCGTCGCGCAGCGGGACGGTGCCCCACAGCGAGCCGCGACCCCAGGTCTCGTGGGGGCTGAAGGGACGTTCGGGTGCGGGGACGACGAAGCGCCAGGCGGTGAATCCGGCGTAGCGGGGCGCGGGGTGGTCGGGGAAGAGGGCCCGCCGGGCGGCGGAGCGGACGCCGTCGGCGGCGACGACGAGGTCGGCGGTGTGCTCCTGTCCGTCCGCGGTGCGCACGGTCGCGGGCGCCCCGGCCGCGCCCGGGTCGACGAGCTCGGCCGGGGTGCCGGTGCGGACGGCGCCCTCGGGGAGTCGGGCGGCGAGCAGGGCGACGAGTTCGGCGCGGTGGGCGACGACGACGGGGCCGCCGAAGCGCTCGGCCGCGGCCTCCTGGGTGGTGCGGGAGAGCCGGCGGCCGGACGGGGCGCGCAGGCCGCCCTCGCCCTGCCAGGCGGACATGGCCCGGACGGCGTCGCCGAGCCCGATGACGTCCAGGGCCCGTTGGGCGTTGGGGGCCAGGGCGATGCCCGCCCCGACGGGCTCCAGGGCGGGGGCGCGTTCGGCGACGGTGACCGCCCAGCCGCGGCGGTGCAGCGCCGCGGCGGCGGTCAGGCCGCCGATTCCCGCGCCGATGACGAAGGCTCGTGGCCGGTTCACGGCCGGTTCTCCTCCCGGTGTCGACGACCGGAACGCGGCACTACATCTGTAGTGCCACCGTGTGAGGCTACTACAGGTGTAGTGAGGGCGGTAGATTGGCCGCCATGGCTCCGAGCACCACCCCCCGCGGTGAACTGATCGCCGACACCGCGATCGACCTGCTGGCCGAACGGGGCCTGCGGGGTCTCACCCACCGTGCGGTGGACGAGGCGGCCGGACTGCCGCAGGGCTCGACCTCCAACCACGCGCGTACCCGCGAGGCGCTGCTGGAGGCGGCGGTGCGGCGGCTGGCCGTGCGCGAGGCGCGGGTGCTGAAGCCGCGGGAGATGCCCCGACCCGAGGACGGCCCGGCCGCGCTGGCCGACGCCCTGGCCCGGTCCCTCCACCGCTATCTGGCCCGCCACCGCCGGCTGGCGGTCGCCCGTTACGAGTTGGCGCTGGAGGCCACCCGGCGCCCCGCCCTGCGCGCCCTCTACGACCGGGAGGGCGGCGCCTTCCGCGAGCTCCTGGTGGCGATGATGGCCACGGCGGGGTCGGTCGAACCCGAGCGGCATGCTCTGTCACTGGTCGCCTGGTGCGACGGCGTGATGTTCTCCTGCACGGCGGGCTCCTACCACTCCACCGTGCCGACCCTGGAGGAACTGCGGGCCGGTCTCGACGAGGTGCTGCGGGGCATGCTGGGGCGCTGAGGCGCTCCTGGGCTGCCAAGCGCGTCACACCAGTCACACGAGCCACGCGAGTCACGGCAGCCCGCTGCCGTCACTCCTGCGGGGAGTTCCCGACGACCGTCGCGCAGAGCAGAGTGGTCGGGGTGCGACGTGTGAGACATGCCCTGTTCCTGGCCGGGGCGACCCTGACCCTGGTCTCGGGGGCCTCGGGCTGCGTGACGGTGGCAGGCGACCCGCCGGCGGGGACGGACCTCCCGCCGTCCCCCTCCGCCGACCCCGCGCCACCGGACCGGGAGGGGCGGCCACGGCACACTCCGGGCCCGGCGCGGGAAACCCTGGCGCGGGCGCCGAGCGAGACGGCCCGCCCCTCGGCGCCGGGCACCGCTCCCACGCGGCACGCCCCGCCGCCCGCCGGTGCCCGGAGCGCCCCACCGTCCGCCCGTCCGGCACCGGAGCGACCGCGTCGTCCACCGCGCGAGCGCGCCCCCTCCTCCGACCGGTCCGGGCTCGTCCCCGGAGGCGTTCCCGCCTGGCCCGGAACCGACGTGTGCGGGCTCGGCGAGACGTACGGCGGCTGGGACCCGGGCAGCGCGCAGGCGCGGGCCTGCAGGGAGGTCTACGGCGACTGACCGCCGGCGTCCGCGCCCCCGAGGCCGTCCGGGGCCGCCAGCCGTGCCTCCAGCCTGTCGATGGCGGCCTTGACGTCCACGCCGTACGCGTCGTCCGGCAACTCCGCCACCGCCCTCCTGGCGCGGGCCAGTTCGCGCCGGGCGGCGTCCGGGTCGCCGAGTCCGGCGTGGTCGGCCGCCAGACGCAGGTGCAGCGAGGGGTACAGGGAGCGCGCGGCCGACCGGTGCTCCTCCCCCGCCGCCCCGTCCCCGGTGAGCGCCTCGGCGGCGGCCAGCGCCCGCAGGTCCCACTCCAGGGCGGCGCCGGGATCGTCCTGGGTGGCGGCGAGGTAGTGGGCGACGGCGCAGCGGTGGAAGGGATCGCCCGCCTCGGCCGTCTCCTCCCACAGCAGCGCCAGTCGGTTGCGCGCCTCTTCCCGGTCCCCGCCCCGGTGCAGCATGACCGCCTGGCCGATCCGCACCGACACCGGGTCGTTCGACGTGCCCCCCGCCTCCTCCATCCCCTGCCACTGCTCCGCCACGGGCTCTCCTGTGTGTCGTGCCGCCGGTGCCGCTCCGACGCTAATCGGCGCGGGCGGCCGAGGGGATCAGGCTCCGGCGGCGGCGTCCCGCCCGTACCGCCGTGCCAGTGTCCCCACCGTCTCCGCCACCGCCGCGCGCAGTTCGGCGGGGCCGAGCACCTCGGCCTCCGCACCGAGCCGGAGCAGGTCGCCCACCGCCATGGCGGTGCTCTCCACCGGGAGGACCACCCGCACCCACCCCTCCTCGTCCGGCTCGCCCGCTTCCCGCGCCGCCCGTGCGCCCACCGCGCCGAACCACACGGGCAGCAGTCGCAGGGCGCGCGGTGAGACGCGCAGGTGCGCCTCGCCGTGCCAACGGCCGGCCTCCAGACGGCGGGAGACCCCGGCCCAGTGGGCGGCGAGGTCGAAGTCCGCGGGCCGCTCGAAGCGTTCGCCGGTGACGTCGAGATCGAGGATGCGCGAGACCCGGTAGGTGCGCATGCTCCTCGCGGAATCCCCGTCGGGCTCCGCCGGGCCGTGCTCGGGGCCGTCCTCGGTGCCCTCTCCCGAGCGCGCGACCAGGTACCGGATGCCGCCCTTGAGGACGAGGCCGAGCGGGTGCAGCTCGCGGCGCACCTCGCCGCGCAGGCGGCGGTAGCGGACGCGCAGCGCCCACTGCTCCCAGACGGCCTCGGCGACGCGGGCCAGGTGCGGCACGGGATCGACGTCCCGGAACCACGCGGGGGCGTCGAGGTGGAAGCGCTCCTGGACACGGTGGGTGCGCTCGGCCGGTCGTGCGGGGAGCGCGGCGCGCAACTTGAGCCGGGCGGTGGCCAGTTCGGCGCCCAGTCCCAGCTCGGCCGCGGCGGCGGGCATGCCGGCGAGCCAGAGGGAGTCGGCCTCCTCCCCGGTGAGCCCGGTCAGACGGGTGCGGTAGCCCTCCAGCAGGCGGTAGCCGCCGTCCGGCCCCCGGTCGGCGTAGACGGGCACACCGGCGGAGGCGAGCGCCTCGGCGTCGCGGTAGACGGTGCGGATCGAGACCTCAGGCTCGGCGGCGAGTTCGGACGCGTTCATCCGGCCCCGGCTCTGGAGCAGGAGCAGCATCCGCAGAAGGCGGTCGGCGCGCATGGCGCCAGTCTGCCCGCCGTACCTGACAGGAGGTGTCAGGTACGGCGGCGACAGTGGTGACGTCCGGCGCGGGAAGGCCCGCGCCCCGGCCGAGAGGGTTCCATGAGCACGCACACCACCGGCAGCTTCACCTTCGCCGACTGGCAGGAGACCGTCCTCGCCGAGACCGAGGGCGGTCCGAAGGTGGCCAGGGCCACCGTCGTCAACCGCTTCACGGGTGGCATCGAGGCCGAGGGGACACTGTGCGCGTACACCATCGCCTACACCACCGGCGATCCACGGTCGACCGGGAGCTTCACCGGTCACGAGCTGATCACCGGCACCGTCGACGGCCGCAAGGGCAGCTTCGTCCTCGCCGAGCGCGGCACCTTCGACGAGGAGTGGACCACGCGCTGCGCCTTCGAGGTGGTGCCCGGCTCCGGCACCGGGGAGTTGGCCGGGCTGTGGGGGACGGGCGGCTTCACCGCGGTGCACGGCGAGCCGTCCGTCGCGTACACCTTCGACCACGCGCTGGACTGACGTGGGCCAGGCCCCGTGTGCGCCGCACGGGGCCCGACGGTCACTTCCCCAGGTCGGGAATGCACCAGTCGATCGGGGTGTGCCCCTGCGCCGCGATCGCCTCGTTGATCTGGGTGAAGGGACGGGAGCCGAAGAACTTCTTCGCGGACAGCGGGGAGGGGTGGGCGCCCTGCACCACCGCGTGCCGCTCGGTGTCGATCAGCGCGAGCTTCTTCCTCGCGTGGGCGCCCCACAGCACGAAGACGGCCGGGTCGGGCCGGGCGTCGACGGCGCGGATCACCGCGTCCGTGAACTTCTCCCAGCCCTTGCCCTTGTGGGAGTTGGGCTCGCCCTCCCGGACCGTCAGGACCGTGTTGAGCAGCAGCACACCCTGCTCCGCCCACGGCATCAGGTAGCCGTTGTCGGGGATCGGGCAGCCCAGCTCCGCCTGCATCTCCTTGTAGATGTTCCGCAGGGACGGCGGGATCCGCACGCCCGGCCGCACCGAGAACGCCAGCCCGTGCCCCTGCCCCTGGCCGTGGTAGGGGTCCTGACCGATGACCACCACCTTGACCCGCTCGTAGGGGGTGGCGTCCAGCGCCGCGAAGACCTCCTCACGGGGCGGGTAGACCGGCCCGCGCGCCCGTTCCGCCTCGACGAACTCGACGAGCTCCTCGAAGTACGGCTTCTTCAGCTCGTCGCCGAGTACGCCCTGCCAGGAATCGGGCAGCATGCCGTTCACGTGAGACAACCTCCGGTCGTGGTTCCGCGTTGCGCCTCAGAACCTACCGGTGACCACCGACAACGAAGCACCGGCGACGAGGCGGAGCGTCACCAGCTCTCCTTGCGGGAGAGCTCCCACAGCCTCATGATCGTCGAGGAGTCGATGCACCACTCCACGCCGGCGATGTCGTCGTGCGCGGCGATGTAGAGCTTGCCCTGCCACAGGGGCAGCAGTCGGGCGTCCTCGGCCAGGATCTCCTGCGCCTTGGCGAAGGTCTCGCCGGCCGCGCCGCGGTCGCTCTCCTTGCGGGAGCGGGGCAGCAGCGTGCCGGTCAGGGCGCTGTCCTCGTACGGGGCGCCGAGGGCGTTCTCCTTGCCGACGAACGGCGAGATGTAGTTGTCCGCGTCCGGGAAGTCCGGGAACCAACCACGGCCGAACACCGGGTACTTGCCACTCGCGATCCCCTTCTGGAACTCGCGCCACTCACGGCCTTCCAAGGTGACCTCGAACAGCCCCGACGCCTCGAGCTGCCGCTTGATCTCGGCGAACTCCTCGGCGGTGGTGGTCCCGTAACGGTCGGTGGTGTACCAGAGGGTCAGGCGGACCTTGTCGGTGATCCCGGCCTCGGCCAGCGTGGCCTTGGCCTTCTTCACGTCGGGGTCGCCGTACTCCTCGTAAAAGGCGCTGACGTGCCCGGTGATCCCGCCGGGGACCATGGAGTACAGCGGGGCGGCGGTGCGCTGGTAGACGTTGCGGACCAGGGCCTTGCGGTCGATGATCTGGGCCACGGCCCGGCGGATGGCCGGGTCGGCGACCTCCTCGTGCTCCGGGTTGAACACCAGGTAGCGGATCTCGGTGCCGTAGACCTCGTTGAGCTTGACGCCCGGGTAGTCGGTGCGGTTCTTGTCGAAGTCGGTGATCTGCTCGGGCGTCAGGCCGCGGTAGGTCAGGTCGAGGTCGCCGTCCTTGAACGCGTCGGCCATCTTCTCCGAGTCACCGAAGTACCGGACGGTGACGGCGTCGTTCTTGACGTCGGCGGCGCCGTTGTACTTCTCGTTCCGGATCAGGTCGACCTTCTCGCCGTCCTTGTACTCCTTGATGCGGTACGGTCCGGAGCCGCTGATCTCCTTCGAGGTCAGCAACCGGTCGGCCGGGTAGACGGCGGGGTCGACCAGGGAGGCGGCGGGGGTGGCGAGCACCAGCGGGAAGGTGGCGTCCGGCCGCTTGAGGTGGAAGATGACCGTCCGCTCGCCCGAGGTCTCTATTCGGTCGATGCTCTGCAGCAGTTGGGCGGGGCCGGTGTCCGCCTTGATGGCCAGGGTCCGCTCGAAGGAGTACTTCACCGCGTCGGCGTCCAGCGGGTTGCCGTTGGAGAACGTCAGGTCCTTCTTCAGGACACAGCGGTAGACGCTGCTGACGGTGTCGGTGAAGCTGCACCGCTGGGCGGCGTCGGGCTCGGGGTTCCCGCTGGAGTTCGGGAAGTGCACCAGCGTCTGGTAGACGTTGCGGAACAGCTCCCAGGAGCCGTCCCAGGCGCCGGCCGGGTCCAGGACGCTGGGCGTGCTCGCGGTGCCGACCACGATGACGTCGTCGTTCTCGCCTTCCCCGACCAGCGAACCGCATCCGGCGAGCAGGCTCGCCGTCACCACCACGGCCGCTCCTTTCAGGGGTTTGTCCTGGCTGAACACTTGTACGCTCCTCGGTCGGCGATGCCACTACTGCCTGGGGGTGCTGTGGGGGGAGTTCCATCGGCCGACGGGGCGGAGCATGGGCCGCGGTGCGCATGCCACCGCACGTGCGGCAGAACTTCGACTGGCCTGTCGTGCCGACGACTTGGCAGACCTTACCGCAGCATATGACGGAGCTGACAGGCTCATGGAACGAGCAGGATCGAGGGGTTTTCGACGGCCGGGAAGCGGGTGCGCCGTTCCGCCCGGACAGACCGGACAGATCCGCGGTGACCGGCGGGAACCGGGGAGTGCGAACGCCCCGGCACCGGCCGCCCGTCCAGGGCGGTCCGGCACCGGGGCGGTGGCCGGGCCGGGCCCTCTCCCGGTCGCGTCGGACGCGGCCGGGAGAGGGCCGGGGGAGGCCCTTACGGGGTCACTCCACGCCGGCGTTGAGGAACATCCCGCCGTCGAGCACGAGGGTCTGGCCGGTGATCCAGCCGGAGGCGTCGGAGGTGAGGAAGGCCGCGGCTCCCCCGATGTCCTCGGGCACGCCGAGCCGTCCCATCGGGTAGCGCTTGACGACCTCCTCCTCGCGTCCTTCGTAGAGCGCGGCGGCGAACCTGGTCTTCACCACGGCCGGGGCGATGGCGTTGACCCGTACCCTCGGCGCCAGTTCGTGCGCGAGCTGGAGGGTGAGGTTGACCATCGCGGCCTTGCTGATGCCGTAGGCGCCGATGAAGGGCGAGGCGGACAACCCGGCGACGGAGGCGATGTTGACGATGGTGCCGCCGTTCTCCTTCTGCCAGGCCGCCCAGGTCCGCTGGGCGAAGCCGAGCGCCGAGATCACGTTGGTCTCGAACACCTTGCGGGCGACGTCGAGGTCCACCTCGGCGATGGGCCCGAAGACCGGGTTGGTGCCGGCGTTGTTGACCAGGTGGTCGACGCGGCCGAACGCCTCCATGGTGCGCTCGACGGCCTCCGCTTGGTGGGCCTCGTCGTGCGCCTTGCCGGCGACGCCGATGGCCCGGTCCGAACCGAGCCGCTCGACGGCCTCCTTGAGCGCTTCCTCGTTGCGGCCGGTGATGCACACCCGGTCACCGCGGGCCACGAGCGCCTCGGCGACGCCGTAGCCGATGCCGCGGCTCGCCCCGGTGACGAGGGCGACCCTGCCGCTGTCCTGCTCTGCCATACCGTTTCCGTTCCTGGTGGGGTCGTCGAGCCGTCAGTCGAGCGGTCCGCCGGCCACGTACAGCACCTGGCCGGAGACGAAGCCCGCCTCCTCGCCGGTGAAGAAGGCGATGGCGTTCGCGATGTCCTCGGGGCGGCCGACGCGCTGGACGGGGATCTGCGAGGCGGCGGCCTTCTGGAAGTCCTCGAAGCCCATGCCGACGCGGGCGGCGGTGGCGGCGGTCATGTCGGTGGCGATGAAGCCGGGGGCGACGGCGTTGGCGGTGACGCCGAACTTGCCCAGTTCGATGGCGAGGGTCTTGGTGAAGCCCTGCAGCCCGGCCTTGGCGGCGGAGTAGTTGACCTGGCCCCGGTTGCCGAGCGCGGAGCTGGAGGAGAGGTTGACGATCCGGCCGAACCCGGCGTCGACCATGTGCTTCTGGCAGGCCCGGGACATCAGGAAGGCGCCGCGCAGGTGCACGTTCATGACCGTGTCCCAGTCGGATTCGCTCATCTTGAACAGCAGGTTGTCGCGGAGCACGCCGGCGTTGTTGACCAGGATGGTCGGCGCGCCCAGCTCCTCGGCGACCCGGGCGACGGCGGCCTCCACCTGCTCGGCGTCGGACACGTCGCAGCCGACGGCGAGCGCCGTGCCGCCCGCCGCGGTGATCTTCTCCACGGTGTCCTTGCAGGCCGCCTCGTCCAGGTCGAGTACGGCGACGGCCCGACCCTCGGCGGCCAGGCGGACGGCCGTGGCCGCGCCGATGCCCCGGGCTCCGCCCGTCACGATCGCCACACGCTGCTCGGTGGTGGACATGCTGGTTCTCCTCGCGCTCGAATGGGTGAGCAACCGCTTAGTACCTCTGGTGGACGTGACGCTAGAAGCACGGACACGCTCTGTCAACGCCCCGCAGCACGGGTGAGGCCGAACCCACTCCCGGACCCGCTTTCGAGCCCACTCCCGGGCCCGCTTTCGGGCTCGGCGTCCTCCCGGCGCCTCAGCGCACCAACACCTCCAGCAGCCGCTCCGCCTCCGCCTCGGGATCGGCGGTCAGACCGGTGTGCACCGGCCCCGGCTGGACGACGGTGGAGCGGGGCGCGACCAGCCAGCGGAAGCGCCGCCCGGCGTCGTCACCGGCGGCCTGCCCGGCGGCGTCCCCGCCCAGACACACGCACTCCACCGCGCGCAGGGCGGCGCGCACGCCCTCGACGTCGACGGTCGGGTCCAGGGCCCGCAGCCGCTCCTCGTCCAGGTGCGTCCGGGCCGCCACGAAGGACCGGGCACGGCAGTAGAGGACGATCCCGGCGTTGATCAGCTCACCGCGCTCGACGCGGGGGACGACCCGCAGGACGGCGTACTCGAAGACGTCGCGCCCGCCGAACTGCCCGCTCACCGTTCCCGCCCGCCCTTCTTCAGCCCGCTCACCGCGTCCGCCCAGTCCTTCAGCCAGCCGGGCGCCCTGGAGGGGCCGTCCTGGCTCGGGGCGCCGACGGTGATCCGCTCGTGGACGGTACCGGCCCGGGCCGCCAGCACCTCGACGTAGGCGCGGCGCAGCGCGTCCGGCGTGTCGAAGCCGGGCTCACCGTCCAGCCACTCGTCGGGGACGTCGGCCGCGCACTCGGTCAGCAGCTCCTCCGTCACGCGTGGCGCCAGGTCGGCGGCGGCCGCGGCGATGTCGGGGCCGACGGGGGCGAGGGCGTGGTCGGAGGCGTCGTACGGCTTGTCGGCCGCCTTGGCGGCGGTGGGCCAGTTGTGGTGCCAGATGAGGGTGGCCCCGTGGTCGATGAGCCACAGATCGCCGTGCCAGACGAGCATGTTGGGGTTGCGCCAGGACCGGTCGACGTTGTTCACCAGCGCGTCGAACCAGACCACACGCCCGGCCTCGACGGCGTCCACCCGGTAGGCGAGCGGGTCGAAGCCGATCGAGCCGGGCAGGAAGTCCATCCCCAGGTTCAGTCCACCGCTGGCCTTGAGCAGCTCCTGCACCTCCTGGTCGGGCTCGCCCAGGCCGATCACCGGGTCGAGCTGCATCCGCACCAGGTCGGGCACGCGCAGACCGAGCCGCTGGGCCAGCCGTCCGCACAGCACCTCGGCCACCAGCGTCTTGCGGCCCTGTCCGGCGCCGGTGAACTTCATGACGTAGGTGCCCAGGTCGTCGGCCTCGACGATCCCGGGCAGCGAACCACCCTCGCGCAGGGGTGTCACATAGCGCGTGGCGGTGACTTCGGGAAGCATTTTCCCAGGCTATCCGAGGTGCCGACCTTACAATCCACGGTCGACTCCGGACACGTGCAAACCGGGAACTCCGCCGCGATCAGCCCTGGGGAGAATCCGGGGAGTTTCGACCGGCGTGCGGATCCCCCTGCCTCCAGCATGATCGAGGCGTAGGTGTGCCGCAGCACGTGGAAGCCGTCCTTCGGCGCCCGCCCCGCCCAGGTGTTCGAATCCGGCCCGGGCTCTTGAGCAGCGTGGACTGATCAAGCGGGACCGACGCGGGAGCGCGCACGTCGCGATCGTGACATCGGACGGCCCCGGTTCCACCTCAAGCGCGGCGAGCACCCGAGGTCGGTGCGGGCGGAGGGGGAGCGCTCGGCATCGCCTGCCGAGCGAGCAGCCCGCGTTCCCGCTGATGGAGCGGAGCCGATCGCCCGGCTCGCTTCCTCCGTTCCTGGGAAACCCACCGTGCCCGGTCCGAGCCCGCTGCCCCGGGCGGTGACGGGCGGCCTGCCACGACGTGCGGGTGCGGGGTGGTGGCGGCCCGTACGGACGGACTCGTACGGGCCGCCGCGGATCACCGGCGGGAGACGGCGGTGTGCGATGACTCCCTCGGGCCGTGTCGGTCCGCGCCACCCGTGCCCGCGGGCACGGTACTCAACCGCGGCGCGGGACGACCGTCCGACCGACCCAGAAACCGACCAGTGCTTGCACCACCGCGATCAGCAGTGCGGCGGAGACCGTCACGGTGGCGAGCGGCGGAAGGCCGGCGAGGGCCGCGGCCGTCCGGGCGACCTCGCCCACCGGCGCGCCGCCCAGTGCCTGCCGACCGAGCGGCAGTGCCCAGCCGAGCGCACCGGCGAGCGCCACGGCCGACGCGCCGCGCCACAGCCGCGCGGACCGGAGCCGGCCGACCGCACCGACGGCCGCGCCCACCAGGAACGGCATGAACCAGGCGCCGATGAGCGTGCCCAGCGCGATCGCCGCCGTCGAGCCGGCGACCACGCCGACCGCTGTCGCGGCGGCCCGCCTCCTTCCCCTCCCCTCCGCACGGTCCGGCGCGGCTGCGGCGGAACCGGAGGCAGCCGGTTCCACGGAGGGCCCGGGGCTTTCCCGGCCGTCCCCGGACCGAGCCGTGAGATCGGTGGTGGTCATCTCGCTCACCTCTTCGGCCGCAGTGTCCACTGGATGTCCCCTCCGCCCTGCTCGTCCGCGGTGCGCAGGGGCAGCAGCTCGCCCTTCCACCAGTGCGGGGCGAGGTTCTTGTACCAGGGCGACGCGGGGTTGTCGCTCTGCCCGCCCGGATAGATCGCCTCGGCGTCGGCCCGGCCCGAGGCGTCCCAGCCGACCACCATGCGCAAGCTGGGGCCGTAGTCCGACAGCAGGCCGTTGTCGGCGACGTTCACCGTCCACGGGCTGCCGTCCGAGGGGTACGGACCGTCGCCGAGGTAGGGGGCCCCCGTGAGCGAGGGGATCACCCGCTCGTGGATGCGTCCCCACTCCCAGGTCGCCGGGTCCTTGCCCAGCCGCCCGTCCAGGTACGACACGGCTCCGGCGAACGCCTCGCGCATCGCCTCGTCGGCGGTCCGCTTCCGCTCGCCCGGTGGTGTGAACGCCGGGTTGTCCGGGTCGCTGAACGTCCACTTCTCCAGGTTCTGCATGAGCGTCACCGGGGTGCGCAGCAGGTCGAGGCCGGCCGGGTCGACCTCCACGGGGACCTTGGCATGGTCCCACCAGGGCTGGAAGACCACGGAGACGTACTCCCCGTAGAACGCGAACCAGACCGCGGCGGCGGCCGAGTCGGTGTCCATCGAGCCGTCCCAGGAGGCCAGCAGACCGCGGGCGGTCTCCTGCTGCTCGGTGAGCTCGCCGTCCTCCAGTGCCTTGAGCAGTTCCGGCACCATCCGCACTGCCAGTTCGTCGACGACGTCGTTCTGCAACTCGGCGAAGTCCGCCGTGGTGAGGCCGGTGCGGTCGGAGAGCCGGGAGAGGATGCGGTTGGTCCGGTAGCCGACGTCGAAGTTCGAGGCGGGGCCTATGTAGTAGGGGTAGTCCGGCCCGACCGGGCGCTGGTTGGCCGTGACCGCCACGTTGCCCGGCGGGTTGTAGACCTGCGGGACCGCCTCGAACGGGATGGTGCCGGTGATGTCCGACTCGCCGGTTCCGGACAGCGGGCCGCGCGGGTCCCCGGAGGAGATCTGCGGGTAGTAACCCGGGGCGATGATGCCGATGTTGCCCTTCTTGTCGGCGTAGACGAAGTTCTGCGCCGGAGCGTGCCAGCCGCGCAGGGCGTTCCGGAAGCTGTCCCAGTCGTGCGCCCTGTTGAGGTCGAGCAGGGCCGCGAGGTCCTGGGAGGGCCGGTTGCCCATCCACTCGACGGCGGTGGTCTGGCCCTTGTCCGTCATCAACGGTCCGTGAACGGTCAGCTTGACCTCCACCTGCACCGGCTTCCCGCCTCGGACCGGGACGGTGTAGCGGACCTTCTCCATCGGGCGCCAGGCGCCCTTCCAGTAGTAGGAGTCCGGGCGGTCCGGACTGGTCTTCTCCCGGTAGTAGAAGGTCGCCTGGTTCTGGACGGCGGTCAGGGACCAGGAGATGTCGGCGTTCCGCCCGATCAGGACGGCCGGCATACCGGGCAGACTCACCCCGGTGACGTCGTATCCGGGGGACTTGAGGGAGAGCTGGTACCAGTACGAGGGCAGCGAGAGCCGCAGATGCGGGTCGCCGGCGAGCAGCGCGCCGTCTCCGGCGGCCGGCCCGTTGGCCACCCAGGCGTTGCTGTTGGGGTGGAGGTGCCGTGCGGTGGGCGGCAGTTCGGCCATCCTCCTCAGGATGGCGGTCGCCGCCTGGACGGTGGCGTCGCCGGTCTCCGCCCCGCCCTGCGGCCCGTCGCCCCCGGCCGCCGGGCCGGCCGATGCCTGCGAGGGCCGCGAACCGGGCTCTTCCCGCTCCGCGTCCCGGGTCTTCTTTTGGACGACGCCGCCCTCGGCCGCGTTGGCGTTGGGCGTGGTGATCGGGTCCGTGCCGAGGTCCTTGTACGGGCCGGGCGCGTAGGGGTGCTGCTCGTTCGCGGGGAGCACCGGGAACCACTCGGAGGCCCGCTCCGCGCCGAGCGACTTGTCGAGCAGAGCGTAGGTCAGCGGCTTGGTGTCGAAGCTCAGTTGCTGGGTGAGGACACCCTGGACGACCAGGCTGTCCACCGGCGTCCAGCGCTCCGGCCGGACGCCGGTGAGGGCGTGGACGGCAGGCCAGTCGTGGTTCTTCTCCAGTTCGTCGAGGCGGGCGTTGACCCCGGCCGAGTACGCGACGAGCGCCTTGGCGGCGGCGCTGTCGCGCGGCATGTCCGCCCAGGTGGCCTCGGCGGTGCGCTTGATGCCGAGCGTCAACTCGAAGACGTCCGAGTCGATGGCGGAGGGACCGTTCAGCTCGGCGAGCCTGCCCTCGCCGAGCCGCCGCTGCACGTCCATCTGGACGAGCCGGAAGCGGGCGGCAAGGTACCCCTGCGCCAGGAAGAGGTCCTCGTCGGTGGAGGCGCGCACGGAGGCGACGCCGTCCGAGGTGAACGAGACCTCGACGGGCCGGGACAGCCCCGGCAGGTCGAGCCGTTCGTCGTGTGGGCGCTGGGCGTCGTCCGCGGACTGCCAGACGCCCCGGCCGGGTTCGAGGGCCCGGCCGAGGGCGGGAACCGGTCCCAGGCCGGCCCCCAGGACGAACATGGTCACAGCGGCCGTGAGCAGTGCGCCCACCACTCCGGCCGTGCGACGGATCCTTGCTTTCATCACTCTCCAGATCATCGGTCTGCGAGGCGCCGGCGTGGGAACCGGCCTTCCGCCGCCGTGGGTGGCCGGTCAGCCGCGGGCGATGTTGCGGATCTTGATCCGGGTGTACTCGAGCAGCCCCCAGTGGCCGTACTCCACTCCCCTGCCGGAACAACGGGCCCCGCCGAAGGGCACGTTGTGCCGCAGGTCCCCGTGGGTGTTGACCCACACCGTGCCGCAGTCCAGGAGCGGGGCGACCGCCTCGGCCGCCTCGGCGTCGCCCCACAGGGAGGCACCCAGCCCGTACCGGGTGGAGTTGGCCCTGCGGACGGCGTCGTCCAGGTTCTCGTAGGCGATGACGGGAATGACGGGGCCGAACTGCTCCTCCAGTTCGAGTTCGGTGCCGTCGGGAAGATCCGTCACCACGGTCGGCGGGTAGAAGTGGCCGGGGCCGCCGAGCGGCTTGCCGCCCGTGACGACGCGTGCGCCGCGCGCGACCGCGTCGTCGACCAGCGCCGTCACCCGCTCCAACTGGGCCCGGCTGACCAGGGGGCCGAACTCGGTCGCCGGATCACTGCCCGCGCCCACGACGGCGGTCTCGGCCAAACGCGCCAGGGCCTGGACCAGTTCCTCCGCACGCGCGCGTTCCACGTAGACACGCTTGACAGCCGCGCAGAACTGGCCGCTGTTGGCCATCGCCGCCTGGAACAGGGCCGGAGCGACAGCGGTGACGTCCGTACCGGGCAGGACGATCGCCGGGTCGTTTCCGCCGAGTTCCAGCACGACCGCCTTGAACTGTGCGGCCCCCTGGAGGGCGATGGCCCGTCCGGTCTCCACGGAACCGGTGAACGAGATCATCCGGACGCCGGGATGCGAGGTGAGCGCCTCGCCCAGGGCGTTGTCGCCGCTGATGACGTTCAGCACGCCGGGCGGCAGGCAGTCGCGGATCACCTCTCCGACGCGGAGCGTCGACAGCGGCGTCTGCGGGGAGGGCTTGAGCACCACGGTGTTCCCCGCCAGCAGGGCCGGGGCGTACTTGCAGACCGACAGGATGATCGGGAAGTTGGACGGCGCGATGGCCGCCACGACCCCGTGCGGCACCCGCTCCATCGTGATGCGGGAGGAGTCGCCGTCCTCCAGCGTCTCCCGGCCGATGGTCAGGTCGGCGGTGTGGCCGAACCAGTCGGCGGACAGCCGGACCTCGGCGCGGGCGTTGGACAGCGGCTTGCCCTGCTCCCGGCTGAGCAGTTCGGCGACCTCGTCCAGATGGGCCGCCAGGGCCTCACCGCAGGCACGCAGGCACGCGCGACGGTCGTCCTCGCCGCGGGCCGCCCAGTCGGCGCCCGCGGTGGTGGCGGCCTCCACCGCCTCGTCGAGCTGCTCCGGGGAGCACGACGGGGAGTGCGCGAACACCTCGCCCGTGGCCGGGTTCTCCACGGGCAGGCCCGTGCCCGGCACCGCACGACCGCCGATGGTCATCGTCACCGAGGGAGCGGAAGCGGTCATCGGGCGGCTCCCGTCCGTCCGGCCCCGGCCGCCGCGCCCGCCGGGGAGTCCGCCCCGTCCATCCTCCGGCGCAGGCTCAGGGGGCGCATGTCCGTCCAGACCTCCTCCACATACTCCAGGCACTCGTCCTTGCCGCCCTGCTTTCCGGCATCGCGCCAGCCGCTCGGAATTTCCCGGTCCAGCGGCCAGATGGAGTACTGCTCCTCGTGATTCACTACCACCCTGAACTGTTCGGTGACTGTCTCTTCCTGATTCACGGTAATCCTCTCTGGCTGCGTCTTCCGTTTTCCGATCGAATTGCTAGAGTGACCTTCCGGCCGCCACGCGAGCGGCCGGAAAAACCCGTCGAAAGGATTTCTTCCATGGAAAGCCTTGAAGTCCCCGCCGTGGACTGGCCGGAGCGGACCGCTTCCGGTGACTGGCTCCGGGGCTCCTCCGCAGTCGTCGTGCTGAGCGTCGACGTCGACGCCGAGTCGCCGGTCCTGGCCCGCGGTGAGCGCTACTTGAACCACCTGACCACCATGTCCCATCAGGCGTACGGGCCGCGGGTCGGTGTTCCGCGCATTCTCGACCTGCTCGGCCGTTACAATCTCCCGGCCACGTTCTTCGTGCCCGGTGTCACCGCGGAGCGGTGGCCGTCGGTAATGAATTCGGTGGCCGAGCGGGGACACGAGATAGCGATGCACGGATTTACCCACCGGCATCCGGTGCATCTTTCCGAGGCAGAGCAGCGGGAAGAGATCGAGCGGAGCCTGAAGACTTTTTCCGAATTCGGTGTGAAGCCGGTGGGGTACCGCGCGCCCAACTGGGAGATGACCCGGTACACGCTGGACCTGCTCGGGGAATTCGGGCTGCGCTACGACTCCTCCCTCATGGACGACGACCGGCCGTACGCGCTGCTCAGCGGAGGCAGGAGGATCGCCGAGCTGCCGGTGCAGTGGTTGCTGGACGACTGGGAGCAGTACGCCTTCCTCCCCGAACCGGACGTCGGCCGGCTCATCGAGGCTCCCTCGAAGGTGGTGGAGCTGTGGACGTCCGAGTTGGACGCCATGCGCGAGTTCGGCTCGCTGTGCGTGCTGACGCTCCATCCCTTCCTCACCGGCCGCCCGTCGCGGCTCCACGCGCTGGAGCAGTTCATCCAGTTCGCCCTCTCGCGCGGCGACGTGCGCTTCGCGCGGGCCGACGAGGTGGCCGAACTGGTCCTGAACCGCGGGGAGAGCACGGAGAGCACGGCGAGCGGGCAGGCTTAGCACTTGACGGGGCGTCATGCCCGAATCTCTCGGTTCCTCGCTCCGCCGGCCGCCGGAGGTCGGTGGGCGAGGAGTCGGGCCACGCACTCCTCGGCCAGCGCGGCAAGGCTGGAGACCGAGCGCTCCTCGGGCAGGCCGGCGGCGGCGTAGGCGATGGGCAGTTCGGTGCAGGCCGTGAGCACGGGCAGGTCGCGCTCACGCCACAGCTCGCGTGCCGCCGCACCCAGCACTTCTCCGGCCCGGTCGGTCTCGTTGGCCTTGACCAGTATCCCGGCACGGTGGATCCGGTCCTGCGTCGCCTCGTCGGGGAGCAACAGCCGGTAGCCACAGGCGGCCGCTCGCCACTGGTAGAGGCCGCTGCGCACGGTGCCGGTGGTGGCGGCGAGCCAACCGCCGGAGGGGTTGACGCGCATGGCCGCGCGCAGGGTGGCGTCGACGATGTGGACGAGCGGGACAGGGATGTCCGCCTGGATCCGGTCGATGAAGACGTGCGCCGTGTTGCACGGCACGGCGAGCAGGTCGGCTCCCCAGTCGGCCAGTTGGACGAGCCCGCGTCGGATGGCGGGAAGCGGCTCGTCACTGCCGGCGAGGACGGCTCCGGTCCTTTCCGGTATGCCCGGGTCGGACAGCATCACGATGCGCGGGTGCTGCTGGTCGTTGCCGGCCGGCGTCCTGAGGGCCAGCAGGCGGAGGAACTCGGCTGTGGCCGCCGGCCCCATGCCGCCGAGCACCCCGAGTGTTCGCGGGACCCCCGTCGCGCCGGTCTCGACGGCGACCGGCCCCCGGTCGGCAGGTGTCACGGCTCTGCCCCCTTGTAGATCCTGGCCTGTGCCCGTACCACCGCGGTCGCGGGCTTGACTGAGTTACCCGGGGAGATCCTTGGAAGCCCAGGTATGAGAGGAATGGACGGCACCCCGCACGGAGACACACCACGGCCCCAAAGGGACCGGAGGGCGGAACGATGCCGCGTTGACGGTGAATCTCGGCCATGCGAGAGGCATGAGACCTGGCGCTCGGCGCAACGTACCACACCCCGTCAGGTAGCTGCACTAGCCATGCGCAATGTTCAAGCGGCATATCCCCAACGACATAACTCCAGGTCCGGAAGGGATCAGAGGCTGAACGAAAAAGTTTCCAACATCCCTTGCCTACCCGATCAGCGCTGTGCTTGGATGCCAACGCCTTCTCCGGCAAGGCCGGTTTTCAGTCATGGCGATTGATGCGACCCAGTCGAACCATCGCTCCGCCGTGCATACCGGCCGGCTTCACATCTCATGCGGGGGGACCGCCATGAACGACCAGAGCGCCACGCAGCACGTGGCATCCACGTCCGATGCCCTCGACGTGGCAGCGGTGACCGAGACCGTCCTGGAGGTCTGGGCCGACGTCCTCGAGGTCGAGCGGGAGACCATCGACCCCGAGACCAGCGACTTCTTCGATTTGGGCGGCTACTCCCTCCTCGCCCTCCAGGCGATCGGCCGTGTCCTCGCGGCCCACGGAGTGGACCAGGACGAGGCCCTGGAGATCGAAGGGCTGCTCCTCAACCAGCTCTTCGAGACCCCGACCGCGGCGGCACAGGTCTCCTGTCTGATCGCCAATCTCCCGCGGTAACGCGGACGGGCTCCGCGTCTCTTTCCCTTCTCCTGTTCGACGCGTATTTCGTCACGCGTCGATATCCATGAAAAAGCTCCACACGGGGCGGCTACTGGCGCTGCCGCTCGCGGGTGTGTGCTTCTGTGCGTCCGTTTCTCCCGCCTCGGACCGAAACTCCGGGCGAATTCTCGGAAACAACCGGCAAGTGACACACACATAAGGGCGGACTTCCGTCCCGGTGGATTCAGGGACGGAAACCCGCGGTACGCGGCTTTGGGAAGGTGTCATAGTCCATGTCTTCGGATGCGAACGCCTCGGCGTCGCAGCTCCTCTTCCAGCGGGTCAAGGTCAGCGCCGCGGACGAGCGGATATTCGTCATCAAGCTCCTGGCCGCGGGCTGCCTCTGGGCCGCCGGGGCGGTACTCGCGCTGGCCGGCGGCTGGTGGCCGGTCAGGGTGGCGGGGGTCGTCCTGGTGGGCCTGATGTACACGCACTGGGTCGAGCTGCAACACCAGTGCCTGCATCACTCGGCGTTCCGGTCGCCCCGCTGGCACCGGCTGGTCGGCGTGCCGTTGGGGGTGCCGATGCTGGTCTCCTACAGCCACTACCGGGTGCGGCACCTGCAGCACCACCGTTATCTGGGCACCGACAAGGACTCCGAGTTCTTCGGCTTCGCCACCCGGCAGAAGCTGACCTGGGGGGTGCTGGTACGCGAGTGCTTCGCCTTCGGCCGGATGGGGGCCGCCCTGATGGACGTCGTGCGCTGCTGGCGCGGTGGCTGGGAATACGGCATGGGCCAGATAGCCGAGGCTCGTAAACGCGAAATCGTCGGCGAGTACCGGATGTTCGCGCTGCCGGTCGTCGCGGCGGTGGTCCTCTGTACGCTCGGGTACGGGGAGCCGGTGCTCTGGCTCTGGCTGCTTCCTCTGCTCGTCGCCGTGCCGGCGCACTTCCTGGTCGAACTCCCCGAGCACGTCCTGTGCGACAACTGGAGCACCGACGTACTGCTCAACACCCGTTCCATAACCGGCAGTCGGTTCAGCACGTGGTTCACCAACGGCAACAACCTCCACATCGAGCACCACGCGGCGATGGTGGTGCCCATCAACCGCCTCAGGGAACGGCACAGCACCACGCTGGAACTGGCCAAGCACACCTCGCGCACCTATCCGAAGTTCTACTGGGCCGTCATCAAGGAGGCACACGCCAACAGCCGTGTCGCCAGATCCCCGGAGCGTGGCGCCGATGAGTAGTTCCGTCGTCGCCGACCATCCGCTCACCTCGCCGCAGCAGGGAATGTGGTTCCTGGAGCGCATGTCGGGCACGTCCGTCTACGTCGACCCGATGACCTTCCGGCTCACCGGTGCGCTGGACGTGCCGGCGCTGCGGCGCAGCATCGAGGAGCTGCGACGCCGCCACGAGGCACTGCGGTCCGTCTTCCCCGTCGTGGACGGGCGCCCGGTGCAGCGCGTGACCGACGAGTCCGCCGTCGACGTGCCCGTGGTGGACCTGTCGCCGCTGCCCGCGCGGGAGCGGGAGGCCGAGCTGACCCGGCTGCTGGAGGAGGACGCCCGCCGCCGGTTCGACCTCGCCCGCGGGCCGGTCATGCGGGCGATGCTGCTCCGGCTCGGCCCCGAGGAGCACGTCCTGCGGATGACCGTGCACCACATCGTCTCGGACGCATGGTCCTGGTGGAACGTGCTGCTCCGGGAACTGGAGACGCTGTACACGGCCGAACTGGAGGGCGGCGGGAACCCCCTCGGGCCGCCGCCGGCCCAGTTCTCCGACTTCGTCCGCTGGCAGCACCGCTGGTGCGAGGGCCCGGGCTACCGGCGGCAGTTGGCGTACTGGAAGGAGCGGTTGGCGGGGCTCCGGCCACTGCCCGAGCTCGACCTGGCCGGAACCGCGGAGCCGGCGGTCGGGGGCTCCACCACGACGCAGTGGGCCACCGTGCCCCGCCCCGTGTACACCGCGCTGCGAGAATTGGCCGGGCGTGAGCGGGCGACCCTGTTCATGGTGCTGCTGGCCGCCTTCAAAGCCGTGCTGCACCGCCACAGCGGCACGGCCGACATCGCGGTCGGCACCCGCACGGCCGTGCGCAGCAGACCCGAGTACCACGACGCGGTCGGCTTCTTCGTCAACCTCCTGGTGATCCGGACGGACCTGGCCGGCGTCGAGACCTTCCGAGACCTGGTGCGGGCCGTACGCGGCAGCGCGCTGGGGGCGTACGCGCACCGCGAGATCCCGTTCGAGAAGCTCGTCGAGGAACTCCGGCCGCCGCGGCGCGGCGGTTTCCACACCCTGGTCAACGTGCTCTTCTCCTTCCAGAGCACGCCCGAGGTGCCCCCCGGCCTGCCGGGCCTGGAGGCCCGCATCGTCAACCACGATCCGCAGACGCTCTACGACCTGGACCTCGTCTTCTACGAAGAGGACGGAGACCTGCGCGCACTGCTCAGCCACGGCCGCGCGCGCTTCGGCGAGCAGGCCCTGGCCGGGCTGCTCGCCGAGCTCGGCGAGGTCCTCGCGACCGTCGCGGACGACCCCGGAACCCCCCTGAGCACCCTCTTGACGACCACAGGAGCGACCCACCATGCCGGATAGCACGGGCACGACCCCGCCCGACGGCGCCACCGGGCCGGCCCCGCTCTCCCTGACCCAGGAACAACTGTGGGTGCTGGACCGCCTGGAGCCGGGCAACGCGTCGTACAACTCCACCGCGATGTGGCGACTCGACGGGCCGCTCGACGTCGAGGTGCTGGCCGCGTGCCTGCGGCGGATCGTCGACCGCCAGGAGATGCTCCGCACCTCCTTCGCCTCCGTCGACGGCGTGCCGTACCAGGTGGTGGCCGAGGACGTACCGCTGCCCCTGACGGTGACCGACCTGACCGACCTGCCCGAGGACAGGCGGGACGCCGAGGCGGACCGGCTCGTCCACGAGGCGGTGCACCGGCCCTTCGACCTCGGTCGCGCTCCGCTCTTCCGGGTCGAACTGGTCAGGACCGGGCCCGAGCGGCACGTCATGGTGCTGGTCGTCCACCACATCGTCTCCGACGGCTGGTCCTTCCAGGTGCTGCTCCAGGAGGTCGCGGACCTGTACGCCGGTGCCGTGACCGGCACCGAGGTGAAACTGCCGCCGCTCCCCAGGCAGTTCACGCAGTACGCCCGCGAGCAGCGCGAGCGGCTGGCCGGTCCGCGCGGCAGGACTCTGCTGAAGTACTGGACCGAACGACTCGCCGGCGCCCCGGCCTCCCTCGACCTGCCCGCCGACCGTCCCCGCCCGACCCGCCCGAGCTTCCGCGGCGACCGCCACGTCTTCCAGGTGCCGCACGACCTCCGCCAGGAGCTGAACCGCCTGGCGCAGCGGTCCCGTGCCAGCCTGTTCATGGTCACCCTGGCCGGCTTCAAGGCCCTGCTGTCGCGGATCACCGGCCAACAGGACCTGCTGGTGGGCACCCCCGTGGGCAACCGGGACCGGCCGGAGTGGAGCGCGCTGGTCGGTTACTTCGCCGACACCCTGGTGATGCGTACGGACCTGTCCGACGACCCGACGTTCCGGGAGCTGCTGGGCCGCGTGCGCAAGACCGCGCTGGAGGCGTTCGTCCACCGCGACCTGCCGTTCCGCATGCTGGTCGAGGAGCTGGCTCCGGAGCGCGCGGCCAACCGCAACCCCCTGTTCCAGGTGATGTTCATCCTGCAGAACATCCCGGCACGGAGACGACAGGTGGAGCTGCCGGGCGTGACGATGACCCGCCTCGACGACGTCCGTTCGACGTCGATCTTCGATGTGCGCCTGGACCTGTTCGAGTTCGAGGACGAACTGCGCGGCCAGTTGGAGTACAGCACCGACCTGTTCGACCGGCCGACGATCGAGCGGATGACGGAGCAGTACCTGGCCCTGCTGGCGGACGCGTGCGCCGGTCCGGAGCGCCGCGTCTCGGCGCTCTCGCTGGGCGCCGCGGACTGGGCCGACGGCTTCAACGACGACCTCGGGGGGATCTGACCGTGTGCGGTGTGACCGGCTACGCCGATCTGGACGGCGCGGGCCCCGTCGACGAGGGGGTGCTCGACGCGATGGCGGCGACGCTGCTGCACCGGGGCCCCGACTCGGGCGGCCGGTACGTGCGGGATGGCGTGGGCCTGGGGTTCCGGCGGCTGAGCATCGTCGGCCTGGAGGGCGGTGAGCAGCCGGTCCGCAACGAGGACGGCTCGGTGGTGATGGTCTGCAACGGCGAGATCTTCAACCACCGTGAGCTGCGAGCCGAGTTGGAGGCCAAGGGCCACCGGTTCCGCACGAACACGGACGTCGAGGTACTCGTGCACCTCTACGAGGAGCACGGCACCGGCCTGCTGGACCGGCTCAACGGCCAGTTCGCCTTCGCCATCCACGACAGCCGCAGGCGGCGGCTCTTCCTCGCCCGCGACCCCATGGGCATCCTTCCCCTCTACCACGCGCGGACGCCGCGGCACTTCGTCTTCGGCTCGGAGATCAAGGCCGTGCTCCAGCACCCCGAGGTGGAGCGGCGCGTCGACCTCACCGGCCTCGACCAGGTGCTCACCTTCCCCGGCACGGTGAGTCCGCGCACCCTGTTCCGCGGGATCAGCAGCCTGGAGAACGGCCACTACCTCCTGGTGGAGGACGGCGACGTCCGCAAGGTGAAGTACTGGGATCTGGACTACCCGCCGGACGGCGAGGCCCCGGACGAGATGTCCGACGCCGACCGCCTGGAGACCCTCGGGGGACTGCTGGAGGAGTCGGTGCGGCGCCGGCTCCAGGCCGATGTGCCGGTCGGGTACTACCTCAGCGGCGGTCTGGACTCGTCCCTGATCGGCGCCCTGGTCCACCGCGTGGGCACGGGCGGCACACCGAACTCCTTCTCGATCTCCTTCGGCGACGAGGACATCGACGAGTCGCGCTTCCAGCGGAAGATGGCCCGCCACCTCGGCTCGCGGCACCACGAGACTCTCTTCCGCCCCGCGGACATCGCCGCCGAACTCCGGCGGATGGTCCTGCACGCCGAGTGCCCGGTGAAGGAGACCTACAACACCTGCTCGATGGCGCTGTCGGCCGCGGTGCGCGAGAGCGGCACCCGAGTGATCCTCACCGGCGAGGGTGCCGACGAACTGTTCGCCGGCTACCTCGGCTACCGCTTCGACCTGGTCCGCCGGCCCGCCGCGGGCGACCCGTTCGAGGACGACCTGCGCCGCAGGCTGTGGGGCGACCCGCAGATCTTCTACGAGCGGGACTACCACGCCTGGCGCGAGTCGAAGCTCGACCTGTACGCGCCGGACGTACGGGACGCCTTCGCCGAGGTGGACTGCCTGGCCCACCCGGTGGTCGACCCCGAGATGCTGCGTGGCAGGCACCCGGTGCACCAGCGCTCGTACCTCGACTTCAAGCTCCGGCTGACCGACCACCTCCTCTCCGACCACGGGGACCGGATGGCGCTGGCCAACTCGGTCGAGGCCCGGTACCCGTTCCTCGACCCCGAGGTGGTCCGGTTCGCGACGACGATGCCGCCGCGCCTGAAGGTGACCGAGCGGACCGAGAAGTACGCGCTCAAGCAGGTGGCACGCGGTCTGGTGCCCGACGAGATCATCCACCGCGAGAAGTTCGGCTTCCGCGCCCAGGGCAGCCCAGCCCTGCTGCGGCAGGGCGTCGAGTGGGTGGAGGACCTGCTCTCCTACGACCGGATCAAACGGCAGGGGTACTTCGACCCGGACGTGATCGAGAACCTCAAGAAGCAGTACCGGCAGCCCGGTTTCGAGATCCACCCCCACCTGGGCGACGACCTGCTGCTGACCGTTCTGACCTTCGGTGTGCTGCTCGACACCTTTGCCCTTCCCGACAACACATGAGCTCTGGGGCGGCGGCGGCTGCCCCTACCGATGGAGGAAGCACGATGGCCTTCCAAGCAGTCCACGGCCTGGTACAGCAGACCGCGCGGAGGTTCCCGGAGCGCGTGGCGGTCGAGTGCCCCCAGGGGACGCTGACCTACGCGGAGCTGGAGAGCCGCGCGGGCGAACTCGCCGCGGCCTTGCGGGCCTCCGGCGCCGGCGTCGGCTGTGTGGTGCCGATCCTCGCCGTCGACCGGCGCGAGCTGGCCGTCGCGATCCTCGCCGTCCTCAAGACCGGCGGCGTGTTCGTCCCGATGGACCTCTCGGCGCCCGGGTTGCGGCTGCGCACCATGCTCACCGCCGCCGCGCCGGAATGGGTGGTGGTCGGGGCCTCCGCCCGCGAGGAGTCCGCCGGGCTCCTGGACGAGGCGCTTCCGACGGCCCGCCGGGTCGAGCTGGACCTGGCGGCCGAGCCGACCGGCACAACGCTGGAGAGGGAGCACGTCCACGACCCGGACGACGCCGCGTACATCTTCTTCACCTCCGGCTCCACCGGCCGGCCGAAGGCCATCGTCGGGCGCATGCAGGGCATCGACCACTTCGTCCGCTGGGAGACCGAACTGCTGGGCGTCGGACCAAAGTGGCGGGTGAGCCAGCTCTCCTCGCCGGCGTTCGACGCGATCCTGCGGGACCTGTTCGTACCGCTGGTCTCCGGCGGCACGGTCTGCGTGCCGCCCACCGGGCTCACCCTGGACGGTCCGGCCCTCGCCCGGTGGCTCGACGAGCAGCGGATCGACCTCGTGCACTGCGTGCCGACGGTGTTCCGCGCCCTGCTCCCCACCGCGACGGCGGCCAACGGCCCCGAGCTCGCCGCCCTCCGCTGCATCGCGATGGCCGGCGAGCCGCTCGCCCCGTCCGACGTGGCCAAGTGGTTCGGCCGGCACGGCGAGCGGGTCAGGCTGCTCAACATGTACGGGCCGAGCGAGACCACCATGACGAAGACCTTCCACTTCGTCACCCCGGCCGATGCCGAGCGCGCCACCATCCCCATCGGCAAGGCCATGCCCGGAGCCAGGGTGGTGCTGCTGGACGGGCTCGGCCGACCCTGCGCGCCCGGCACCGTCGGCGAGATGTACATCCGCACGCCGTACATGTCCCTGGGGTACTTCCACCAGCCGGACGCGACCCGGGAGGTCTTCGTCCCCAACCCCCTCGGCGACGACCCCGAGGACTTCGTCTACCGCACCGGCGACTTCGCCCGCATGCTGCCGGACGGCACGCTGGAGTACGTCGGGCGACGCGACCAGCAGATCAAGATCGGCGGGGTCCGGGTGGAGCTCGGCGAGGTCGAGCATCTGCTGCGCACCCACCACGCGGTGCGGGACACGGCCGTGGTGGCGGTCCCCGACGACCAGGGCAACCCGGCCTACCTGTGCGCCTTCGTGGAACTGGCCCAGCCCGTCGAGGCGGAGGCGCTGCGCACGCACCTGGTGCCGCGTCTCCCCGACGCGCACGTGCCCCGGGCGATCGTCCCGATGGACCGACTCCCCCGCACCATCAGCGGCAAGGTGGACCGCCGGGCCCTGCCCGTGCCGCTCGCGCCGCAGCAGCAGCTCGAAAAGGACCACGTGGCCCCGCGCACCGCCACCGAGGAAACGCTGGCCGCGATCTGGGCCGGGCTGCTGCCGGTGGACAAGCCCGGCGTGCGGCACGACTTCTTCCAGCTCGGCGGGCACTCGCTGCTCGTGATGCGGCTGCTCGCCGCGGTCACCGCCGAGTTCGGCGTGGAGATCCACCTCCAGCGGTTCCTCGCCGCGCCGACCATCGAGGCGCTCGCGGCGCTGATCGAGGAGGCGCTGCTGGAGAGCGGCGGCGACCTCGACGACCTGCTCGCCGACCTGGACGGACTGGACGACGACGAGGCCGAGCGGCTGCTGGCCCAGAACGGCGGCAACTGAGATGACGACACCTCTCGACGACGCCGAGCGGATCCGCCTGGTGGAGCGGCAGATCGAGGCGGCACTGCTCCAGGACGAGCGGATCGCCGACTGCGCGGTCGTCTTCCAGAGCGCCACGGCCATGCGGACGAAGGCCGAGCGGTGCGTGCGCTGCGGGATGGACACCGCCTACCCGGGCACCGTGCTGGACGAGCACGGCGTCTGCGACCTCTGCCTGATGCACCAGACCCACGAGAAGGAGATCCTGTCCTACTTCGGTGAGGTCGACGAGTTCGTGCGACTGGTGCGCGAGCGGTCCCGGGCCGCCGGATCGGAGTACGACTGCCTGCTGTTGTTCAGCGGCGGCAAGGACAGCACCTACGTGCTGCACCAGCTCGTCCGGCTCGGACTGCGGGTGATGACCTTCACCTTCGACAACGGCTTCATCTCCCGTACGGCGCTGGAGAACGTCGAAGCCATCACCGGGGCGCTGGGCATCGAGCACGTCACGATGACCCGGGCCGACCAGAACCGGGTCTTCGTGCGGAGCCTGCAGCAGCACAAGAGCGTCTGCAACGGGTGCTTCCGCTCCCTGCTGGACCTGAGTGCCCGGCTCGCCCACGAACGCGGCATCCCCAGTGTCGTCACCGGCCTGTCGCGCGGTCAGATCATCGACGAGCGGCTGCTGTGGTTCTACCGGAACGGGGAGTTCGCCCCCGAACGGATCGAGCGGCAACTGGAGGTCGGCCGGAAGGTCTACCACCAGGTGGGCTCCGACCTGTCGGCCGACGTGCTGGACCGGGTCGAGGTGATCGACTACTACCGTTACTCGGCCGTCACCAAGGACGACATCCGCGCGTTCCTGCAGAGCCGGGAGACCTTGTGGTCGGCTCCCAAGGACACCGGCTTCTGCAGCTCCAACTGCATGATCAACGACGTCGGCGTCTACGTGCACAAGCTGGAGCGCGGCTTCCACAACTACGAGTCGCCCACGCGCTGGGAGGTGCGGCTGGGGCACCTGTCGCGGGACGAGGCCGACGAGGAGCTGCGCACACCGATCAACATCCCGCGTGTGAAGTCGATGCTGGCGAAGATCGGCTACACCGACCCGGACGACCGCAGCCGGTTGGGCCGGCGGATGGCGGCCTACTACGTGCCGCGCGGCGAGGTGAGCGAGGCCGAGGTCCGCGGTGCCGTCGCCGGGCGGTTGCCGGAGCTGCTGCTGCCCGAGTACTGGATCGAGCTGGACGAGATCCCTCGCACGGCGGGCGCGGTGGACCGCCACACCCTCCCCGACCCCCTCCCCGACTCCGGAAAGCGGCTCGCCGTGGGAGGCCGGGAGCCGGCGGACGGAACCGACGACGAGACCGCCGTGCCGTTCTCCCCGGTCCAGCGGTTCCTGGCCGAGGACGGCGGCGCCGGTCCGGAGGGCCGGGCCCGGGCCCTGCTGCTGGACCTGCCGGAGGGGGTCGGCGCGGCCGAGGTGAAGAAGGCCGGGCTGCAACTGCTGCTGCGGCACACGGCACTGCGCTCTCCCCTGGTCCGGGAGGGGGACCGTTGGGTCAGGCAGACCGCGGAGCCGGTTGGGCAGGTGCCGGTGGGCCGACTCGACCTGTCCCGGCAGGACGCCGCACGCGCCCTGGGAATGCTGCGCCTGGCGACCGAGCGGCTGCGCGCCCCGCTCGCGGCCGGGCAGGCGCCGCTGCTGCGCGCCGCCGTGGTCGAGCGTCCCGCCGGAGCGCGCCGGTTGCTGCTGGTGGTGCACGAACTCGCGGCCGATCTGGCCGGCTGGCGACGGCTGCTGGCGGACCTGGCCGCGGTGCTGGAGTGGTCGGCGGCCGGACGGACGGCGGCACTGCCGCCGGCGGTCGACGCGCCCGCCGCGGAACCCGCTCGGCCCCGGACTCCGGCTCCGCTGCCTCCGTCGGTCTGTGTGCTGCCCGAGGAGGCCCTGGCGGACGGTGCCGTCGAGACGCACCGCACCGCGCTCGACGCGGCGGACACCGCCGCGCTGACCGGATCCGGCGCCGCCCTGCCCGCACTGGTCGCGGACGCGGTCGCCCGGGCGCTGTCGGAGTGGCTCGGCGCCCCGGCCGCGGTGCTCGGCATCGCCGACCACTCCGGCGAACTGGCCGAAGGATCGGGCTGGTTCGCTCTCACCCCTCGGCCGGACACCACCGCGGACGCGGTGCCGGGGCACTCCCTCGGTCCGTCGGCCATCCCCGTGGCCGCGCCTCCCGTCGCCTCCTCCGTCCGGCTCACCCACCTGGGCGATCTGGACGCGCTGCTGCCCGGGGACGGGCCGCTGCGGCTCGCCGACTCCCCGGACCACGACCCGGCCGCCCCGCTCGCCCCCCGACCCGGCCCGCTGGAGGTCGTCAGCCACGTACGGGGCGGCCGGCTGCACCTGGAGTGGACCGGTGCGGCCGGACTGTACGGCGTCCCGGCCGAGACCGCGGTCGCGGCGCTGCGCACCTTCGCACGACAGGCACGGAAGGCCACCGAATGAGCGAGACCGAAGAGAAGCTGCGGCGGCTGCGGGAGCTCTCCCCGGCCAAGTACGCCCTGCTGATGCAGCGGCTCCAGCGACGCGCCGCCGACGGCACCTCCCGTATACCGGCTCGGCGGGAGCCGGGTGCGGTGCTCTCCTTCGCGCAGCAGCGGCTGTGGTTCCTCGACCAGTTCAAGCCGGGCGACACCGTCTACAACATGCCGTACGCGCTGCGCCTGGAGGGGGAGGTCGATCTGGACGCCGCCCGGCGGGCGTTCCAGGCCCTGGTGCGGCGGCACGAGACGCTGCGCACCTCTTTCACCGCCGTGAACGGCGAGCCGGTGCCGGTCGTCACGCCCCCGGAGGAGGTCGTCTGGCAGCCTTCGGTGATCGACCTGCGCGGGACCGCCGACGCCGAGGCCGAGGTCCGGCGGCTCGCCGCCGAGCACGCCGGGACGCCCTTCGACCTGGCGGCCGGCCCGCTGTTCCGGGTGGCGCTGGTCCGGCCGGCCGACCGGGAGACCGTGGTGCTGATCAACCTGCACCACATCATCGCGGACGACTGGTCGATGGGGGTGCTGACCCGCGAGTTCGGTGCGTACTACGAGGCCTTCCTGGCCGGGCGGGAGGATCCGCTGCCCCCGCTGCCGATCCAGTACTCCGACTACGCGCACTGGCAGCGCGAGCGGTCGGCGGCCGGCGGGTCGGAGGGGCTGGACTACTGGCGGGAGCGGTTCAGCGGCGAGCTGCCCGGCCTGGCGATCCCCACCGACCGGCCCCGCCCCCCCGTCCAGACCTACTCGGGCCGGACCCGCTCGTTCGTCCTGTCCGCCGAGCTCACCTCCAGACTGCGCGAGCTGAGCGCCGAGGCGGGCACCACGCTGTTCATGACGGTGCTCGCGGCGTACACCGTGCTGCTGCACCGCTACTCGCGCCAGGACGACATCGTCGTGGGCACCTCGGTGGCGGGCCGGGACCGGCCGGAGACCGAGTCCCTGATCGGTTTCTTCGTCAACACCCTGGCCCTGCGCGCCGACCTGTCCGGCGCCCCGTCCTTCCGGGAGGTGCTCGCCAGGACGAGGCGGCTCTGCCTGGACGGTTTCGCCCACCAGGACATCCCCTTCGAGCAGGTCGTCGAGGCGGTCCAGCCGGACCGGGACCTGAGCCGGTCCCCGCTGTTCCAGACCATGTTCTCGCTGCACAACGCGCCGCGCGCCGAGCTCGATCTGACCGGCCTGCGGGTCGCCCCGTTCACCAACGAGGGCCGGCGGACCTCCATGTACGACCTGAGCCTGGATCTGGTGGACGACGGGGAGCGGCTCCGCTGCGACTGGGAGTACAACGTCGGCCTCTTCCTCGACGAGACGGTCGAACGAATGGCGGGGCACTTCGAGCGGCTGCTGGAGGGCGTCGTCGGCGACCCGGACCTGCCCGTCTCCCGGCTGCCGCTGCTCTCGGCGGAGGAACTGGACCGGGTGCTGGTCCGCGAGAACCGAGTCTCCGTCGAGGTGGCGCCCGAGGAGAACGTCCACGGCCTCTTCGAACGGCACGTCCGAGACACCCCCGACGCGATCGCCGTGGTGGACGGCGACGACCGGGTCAGCTACCGCGAACTCGACCGACGGGCCGAGACGATCGCGGCCAGACTGCGGGCGCTCGGCGTCGGCCCCGAGGTGCGGGTGGGACTGTGCACGCCCCGCTGCCCGGACGCCGTCGCCGCCGTGCTCGGCGTGCTGAAGGCGGGCGGCGCGTATGTGCCGCTCGACCCGGCGAACCCGGTCGACCGGCTCAACTTCATCCTGGCCGACGCCGAGGTGCGCCTGCTGCTGACCCGGCACGACATCACCTCCGCGATGCCCGATCTGGGCAGGGACGTCACGGTGGGCCACTTCGACGACTGGCTCGCGGAGGGACCGGACCGGCTGCCCGAAGCACCCGCCCCGGCTCCCCGTGCCGCCTCCGACAACCTGGCCTTCATCGTCTACACCTCCGGATCGACCGGCCGGGCCAAGGGCGCGATGCTCACCCACGGGGCGCTGGTGAGCGCCTTCCGCTCCTGGGAGCGGGTGTACGAGCTGGGCACCACCGTGCGCCGCCACCTCCAGGCGGCCAACATCGCCTTCGACGTGTTCACCGGCGACATGGTCCGTGCCCTGTGCTCGGGCGGCACCCTGGTGCTGTGCCCGCGCGAGGTGCTGCTCGACCCGGTCAGGCTGTACGAGCTGCTCCAGCGCGAGCGGATCGACTTCGCCGACCTGGTGCCCGTGGTGATCCGGTTGCTGACCGGCCACGTGGCCGAACAGGGACGGATGCTGGACAACTTCAAGATCCTCGCGGTCGGCGCCGACATCTGGTTCATGCGCGACTACTGGAACCTGAAGGCGCTGTGCCCGCCCGGCACCCGGCTGGTCAACTCGTACGGCATCACCGAGTCGACCGTCGACAGCGGGCTGTTCGAGACGCCGATGCCCGAGCGGAGCGACGAGGAGCCGGTGCCGATCGGCCGTCCGCTGCCCAACACCGAGTTCTACGTGCTCGACGACCTGCTCCAGCCGGTGCCCGTCGGGGTGCACGGCACGCTGTACATCGGCGGTCTGGCCCTGACCCGCGGCTATGTGGGCCGCCCCGGCCTCACCGCGGAGCGCTTCCTGCCGCACCCCTTCTCCGAGCGGCCCGGCGACCGGCTCTACAACACCGGCGACCTCGCACGGATCCTGCCCAGTGGCGACGTGGAGGTGCTCGGCCGGGTGGACCGTCAGGTCAAGCTGCGCGGCTTCCGCATCGAGCTGGAGGAGATCGAGTCGGTGCTCGGCCAGCACCCGGACGTGCAGGCCGCGGCCGTGGTGGTCCGGGCGGACGGACAGGGCGAGCGGCGGCTGGCCGGCTACGTCGAGCCCAAGTCCGGGCGCCGGCCGGACCCGGCGGCCCTGCAGGACCACCTGCGGTCCCAGCTCCCGTACTACATGGTGCCGTCCACCATGACGATCCTGGACCGGATACCGCTCAACGCCAACGGCAAGCACGACCGCAAGGCGCTGCCCGCGCCGATCCTCGAGGACCACGGACGTCCCGCCCCGGCGTTCTCGTCCGCCACCGAGCAGGCGGTCGCCCGCATCTGGGAAGAGGTCCTCGGCGTCGACGAGGTGACCGCGGAGGACGACTTCTTCGACCTCGGCGGGCACAGCCTGCTCGTCCCGCGCGTGCTGTTCGCACTGCGGCGCGACCTCGGGGCCGAACTGCCGCTGGTGGCACTCTTCGAGAACACCACGGTCGCGGAGCTGGCCCGCCGGATCGAGGACACCGCAACCGCCCGGCCGGACGGCACCGCGGAGGGCACACCGCCCGACCGGTTCGAGCCGCCCGTCCTCGACCCGGCGATCCGGGTCGGGCGCGCGGACGCACGTCACCGGTCCGGTGCGCCCGAGGCCGTGCTGCTCACCGGCGCCACCGGTTTCCTCGGCGCCCACCTGCTGCACGAGCTGTTGACGCGGACCTCGGCGACCGTCCACTGCCTGGTCCGCGCGGACGGCCCCGAGGACGGCCGGGCCCGGCTGCTCAAGGCGCTCGGCGCGTACGGGCTGCCGGAGCCGGACGCCCCGGAGCGCCTGGTGGCGGAGCCCGGAGACCTGGGGCGCCCGCTGCTCGGGCTCTCCCCCGAGCGGTTCGACGCCCTCGCCGCGCGGCTGGACGCGATCTACCACAGCGGCGCCTGGGTGAGCTTCACCCTGCCGTACGAGATGCTGCGCCCGGCGAACGTGGAGGGCACCCAGGAGGTGCTGCGGCTCGCGGCCCACGGCGGCGGCATCCCCGTCCAGCACGTCTCCACCGCGTCCGTGCCCGAGCCGGGCACCGGCTCCGGCGCGTCGGTCGCCGGCGGCTACAACCAGAGCAAGTGGGCGGCCGAGCACCTGGCGGTCGCCGCGCGGGAGCGGGGGATTCCCGTCGACGTCCACCGGCCGGACTTCGTCGGCGGCCACAGCGGCAGCGGCATCGGCAACCCCAATGACCTGATCTGGGCGATCGTCAAGGGCAGCGTGCAACTGGGCTGCCACCCCGATCTCCGGACGCTCCCCGTCCGGATGGTGCCGGCGGACCGGGTGGCCGAGACCGTGGTCCGGCTCTCGCTGCGCGAGGGCGGCGAGTCCGGCTCCTTCGACCTGGCGCACCCCGAGCCGGTCGACCTCGCCACGGTGTTCGACTGGGTCGAGGGGTTCGGCTACGACCTGCGCCGGGTGCCGTACGCCGAGTGGCTCGCCGCCCTCCGGACGTCCGCGCGGGACTCGTGGGACAACGCGCTGTTCCCCTTCGTCGACCTGCTGGCCGACCCGGCCGGGCCCGGGGCGCCGGGCGACCCGGCGGACTCCGGCGGCCACGCCCGTCCCGCGTACGCGGCGGCCGGCGTCGACTGCCCGCCGCTCGACGAGCGGCTGCTCCACACCTACCTGGCCGAACTGGTGCGCAGCGGATACCTCCCGGCCCCGGCCCGGACCCTGAACGACCCCACGCAGGAGACCGCATGACGACCGCGACCGAACGGCCCTCCGCCACGCCCCGGCGGACCGGGACACCGGTTTTGGGGTGGCTGCTGTCGCACCTCTCCCGCTCCAAGGGGTGGATAGCGACCCATCTGGTCACCACCGTGCTCTGGCACGTGCTGGCCGCCGCCGTCCCGATCACGGTCGGCGTCGCCTTCGACGCGGTGCTGGGCGACGGCCCCGACCAGGGGCTGTTCACCACCATGGTGCTGGTCCTGCTCGCCCTGGTCCTCGTCCGGGGCCTGGTCGGCATCGGCGCCACGTACTCCCTGGAGGCGTACGCGTGCGGGCTGGAGCGCGACGTGCGCGCCTCCCTGTTCTCGTCGCTGCTCCACAAGAGCCAGCGGTTCTTCAACCGGCGCCGGGTGGGCGACCTGTCCGCGCGGATCACCGGTGACGCCCAGGCGCTCAACCTGATGCTGTCGCCGGGCGTCGACATGACCCTCGACATGGCCCTCGGCCTGCTGGTTCCGATCATCTTCATCGGGCTGCTCGACGTCCGTCTGCTGCTGGTGCCCGCGGTGTTCCTGGTGCTGTTCCTGGTGGCGCTGCTGGAGTACGGCCGGCGGCTGGACCCGGCGGCGGGCGCGACCCGGGCCCGGTTCGGCGAGCTCAGCGCCCACGTCTCGGAGACCATCACCGGCATCGAGACGGTGGACGCGACCGGTCGGCGCGAGGAGGAGCAGCGGCGGTTCGTGGAACTGGCACGGGCCTACCGGGACGCCTCGGTGCGGCACGCGCACGCCCAGGCCGTGTACCTGCCGACGCTGCTGCTGGCGATCGCCCTGGCCGGCGGCCTGCTGCACGGGGCCTCGCTGGTGGCGGGCGGCTCCCTGACGACGGGCCAGTTCGTCTCCTTCCTCGGCCTCATGGCCGCCCTGCGGTCCCCGACCCAGCTCGCCTCCTTCAGCATCGGCCTGATCTTCCTCGGGATCGCCGGCGCCCGGCGCATCCTGGAGGTGATCGACGACCGGACCGGCGCGGACGAGGGGGAGTCGGGCCACTCGGGGGAAATCGCCGGTCGGGTGGTCTTCGACCGGGTCTCCTTCGGCTACGACGACAAGCCCGTGCTGCGCGACGTCTCCTTCTCGGTCGAGCCGGGGATGACGGTGGCGCTGGTGGGGCCGACGGGCAGTGGGAAGTCCACGCTGCTGCAACTGCTCAACCGCACCTACGCACCGGACTCCGGCCGGGTGCTGATCGACGGTGTGGACACCGCCGACTGGGACCCGCAGTCGCTGCGTTCCCAGATCTCGGTCATCGAGCAGGACGTGGTGCTGTTCTCCAAGACGATCGAGGAGAACCTCGCCTTCGGCGTGGGACCGGACGTGGACCGGTCCCGGGTGGAAGAGGCCGCCAAGGCCGCGCACGCCCACGAGTTCATCATGGCGACCGAGGACGGCTACCGAACCGTGATCGGCGAGCGCGGCACGACCCTGTCGGGTGGCCAGCGCCAGCGGATCGCCATCGCCCGGGCCCTCCTGGCGAACCCGCGCATCCTCGTCCTGGACGACTCCACCAGCGCGGTGGACAGCGCCACGGAGCAGCAGATCCAGCGGGCGATCCGACGGGCCGCCGCGGGCCGCACCACGTTCATGATCACCCCACGGCTCTCCCGCATCCGCAGCGCCGACCTGGTCCTGGTGCTGGACCAGGGCCGCATCGTCGGCCAGGGACGTCACGAGGAACTGCTGGAGACCTGCCGCCTGTACCACCGGATCTTCGCGCCGTACCTGGAGGACCGGGCCGGCGGCCGGACCGGAGAGGGAGTCCACTGATGGCGCACATACTCGACGGCATCTCCGCGGACAGCTACGACCGTTCCTACGGTGACCGGGAGCTGCTGCGGCGGATCGCGCCGATGTTCGCGACGAAGGTCCGCAAGGTGGTGCTGGTCGCGTTCTGCGTGGTGGGCGCGGCAGCGGCCGGAGCGGCGTTCCCGCTGCTGGCGGCCGTCGTGGTGGACACGGCCGACCGCGACAGCGTCGAGCGCGGGGTGCTCCCCCTGGTGGCGGGCGCGCTGGCCACGGGCCTGGTGGCCTGGCTGCTGACCCTCGTGCAGCAGCGGGTGATCGGCACCCTGGTGGGCGACGTGGTGCTGGAGATGCGCCGCCGTGCCTTCGCGGCGGTGCTCCGGCAGGACATGGGGTTCTTCGACGAGCAGTCCTCCGGGTCGGTGGCCAGCCGCATCACCTCCGACACCCAGGCGTTCGCGACACTGGCCACGCTGACGCTGAGCCTGGTCGGCCAGGTCCTGATGATCGGGCTGTTGCTCGTCGCGATGTTCACGATCAACGTGCTCCTGGCCCTGGTCACCCTGCTGGTCTCCGTCGTCATCGTGCTGGTCAGCCTGGCCTTCCGCTGGGTGTCCCGGCAGGCGTCGCGCCAGCAGCAGCGGTCGCTCGCGCAGATCACCGCCTACGTGCAGGAGACGCTGCGGGGCATCGCGGTGGCCCGCAACTTCCAGCGCGAGGAGTCCACCAACGCCGGTCTGACCGAGGCCAACCAGCGGTGGTTCAGGGCCACGGTCCGGCTCAACCGGCTGTTCAGCGGGATCTTCCCGCTGCTGCTGACCCTCACCGGTCTGGGTACGGTCCTGGTCGTCCTCCTGGGCGGCGCCAGGATCACCTCCGGGGAGCTCACCGCCGGCGAGTGGTCGCTGTTCCTCGAGGCGTTGACGCTGTTCTGGTTCCCGCTGACCAGCATCGCCTCCTTCTGGAACCAGTTCCAGCAGGGGCTCGCCGCCTCGGAGCGGATCTTCGCGTTGATCGACCGGGAGCCCGGGGTGCGGCAGAGCGGCGCACGGGCCGTGCCCGAGTTGGCCGGCCGGATCGAGTTCCGGGGCGTCGACTTCGGCTACGCCGCGGACAAGCCGGTGCTGCGCGGCCTGGACCTGGAGATCCGCAGCGGCGAGACGGTCGCGCTGGTGGGGCACACCGGCGCCGGCAAGTCCAGCATCATCCGCCTGATCACCCGGTCGTACGAGTTCGACGGCGGCCGGCTGCTGGTGGACGGCCGGGACATCAGGGAGCTGGACCTGGACGAGTACCGGTCCCACCTCGGCATCGTCCCGCAGTCGCCGTTCCTCTTCTCCGGCACGGTCGCCGAGAACATCGGCTTCGGCAAGCCGGGCGCCACCGACGAGGAGATCCTGGCCGCGGCCCGCTCGGTGGCCGACGGGGACTGGTTGGAGCAGCTTCCGGCGGGGCTCGCGACGCAGACCAACGAAGGCGGCCGCAACCTCTCCGCCGGCCAGCGTCAACTGGTCGTTCTGGCGCGGGTCATGCTCAAGGACCCCTCGATCCTCATCCTGGACGAGGCCACCTCCAACGTGGACCCGCTGACCGAGGCCCAGGTGCAGGAGGGGCTGGACGCCGTCTCCAAGGACCGCACGACCGTCGTCGTCGCGCACCGGCTTCCCACGGTCCGCAGGGCCGACCGCATCGTCGTGGTGGACGGCGGACGGATCGTCGAGCAGGGCGACCACCACAGCCTGCTCGCGGCAGGGGGCCGGTACGCGGAGCTGTACGACCACTACTTCCGCCACCAGCGTCCGGACTTCGAGGCCGAGGAGGCCGGAGAGGCCGGAGAGGCCGGGAAGGAGGCCGCGCGTGTCCTGCAGCCCTGACACCGCCCGCACCCTGGGCGCCCTCCTCGGGCACGCCGCAGCCGCCTGGCCGGACCGGGTGGCCGTGGAGCACGGGGGCGAGACCGTCACGTTCGGCGAGCTGGCCCGCCGGGTCGAGGCGGCCGCCGGCCACTTCTTCGAGGCGGGACTCACCGGCGCGCGCACCGCGGTCCTCCTCTTCGACAACACGGCCGACTGCGTGGTCGCGTTCCTGGCCGTCGCGCGCACCGGCGCCCGGCTGGTGCCTGCCGAGCCCGGCTCGACCGCGGCCCAACTGGACGCGCTGGCCGAGGAGCTCGGAGAGCCGGGGGAGCTGACGGTGCTGGGACGTCCGGAGCGGCTCGGAGCCCTCGATGGGGTCCGGGACCGGGTCGGGCGGCTGATCGACACCACCGGTGTCCCCGGCGCCTCCGGCGGGTCCGCGGGCGCCGTTCCGGCCGCGGTACCGCCGGAGCCCTCCGGTGACGACCCCTTCCTCTACCAGTTCAGCTCCGGCTCGACCGGGGCGCCCAAGGCGGCGGTGCACAGCCAGGCCAACCTCGTGCAGGGCGGGCTGATCTACCGGCGGTCCTTCGGCTACGGCCCGGAGGACACCGTGCTGACGGCCGTTCCGCTGCTGCACTCCTTCGGCCTGATCGCCGGTCTGGTGACCTCGCTGCTCACCGGTGCCCGGCTGGTCGTCCTGGGCCGCTTCGCCCCCGGACTGCTGCTGCGCGAGCTGGAACGCACCCGCGCCACCGTCCTGGTGGCCACCCCGCTCGTCTGCGACTTGATGGTCCGTTCGGCGGGCGGGAGCGGCTCCCGGCTCTCCTCGGTGCGGCTGTGCCTGTCGTCGGGGGCCGCGCTGCCGCCCGAGGCGGCGCGCCGCTTCGCCGACCGGTTCGGGGTGCGGATCAGCCAGGTCTACGGGTGCACCGAGGCCGGGATCATCGCCTGCCAGCGGCAGGAGACCGGCGGGGTGGGCAGGCCGGCATCCGGCGTCGAGGTGCGTCTGGTCGACGACGCCGGCGCCTCGGTCGCGCCGGGCTCCCCTGGCCTGCTGCTGGTCCGTACGCCGGCGATGTTCGGCGGTTACCTCAACCGGCCGGAGAACACGGCCGAGGTGCTGCGCGACGGGTGGTACGCGACCGGCGACGTGGCCCGTCTCGACGAGGATGGAGTGCTGCATCTGATCGGCCGCAAGGACTCGTTCGTCAACGTCGGCGGCAAGAAGGTCAACCCCGTCGAGGTGGAGCAGGTCCTCCTCGGCCATCCGCTGCTGCGGGAGGCCGTCGTGTGGGGCGAGGTGCTGCCCGGTGGGAGCGAGCGGGTGCGGGCGGCCGTGGTGGCCTGTGGCGAGCTCACCGTCACCGAACTGGTCCGTTACTGCCGCGAGCGGCTCCAGCCGCACCAGGTGCCCGGCCGTGTGGAGTTCGTCGCGGAACTCCCCAAGACGTCGTCGGGGAAGATCCGCCGGGCCGAGGTGGCGGCAGCCGCCCGCGTCCCGGCGCCCAAGTCCGAGCAGGGGGGTACCCACCAATGACCTCGACCCTCGTCGAGCTGCTGCGTGGCCGTGCGATGTCGTCCTCCGACGGCACGGCCTTCCGGTTCCTGTCCGACGACACGACCGCCGAGAGCGTCACCTACGGTGAACTCGACCGTGACGCCCGGGCGGTGGCGGTGCGGCTGCGGGAGCTGGGAGCCGTCGCCGGGGACCGCGCGCTCTTGCTGTACCCGCCGGGTCTGGACTACATCCGGGCCTTCTTCGGCGCCGTGTACGCCGGGGTGGTTCCGGTCCCGGCCTACCCGCCGCGCACCCAGCGCAACGTGCACCGGCTGACCTCGATCGTGGCCGACTCCCGGGCGGGCTTCGCGCTCACCACCGCCTCCGTGCTGGAGCTGCTGCGGGAGGACGGGGAGGAGCACGGTCCCAAGGGGCTGCGCATCGCGGTCACCGACCGGCTGGACACGGGCGCGGCGGACGACTGGTCGGCGCCGCGGTCCGGGGCCGACAGCACGGCGTTCATCCAGTACACCTCCGGCTCCACCGCCTCGCCCAAGGGCGTGGTGCTGACCCACGGCAACCTGCTGCACAACCTGGGCATGATCAGCCGGGCCTTCGGCTGCCACGAGCGCACCAGTGCCGTGATCTGGCTCCCGCCCTACCACGACATGGGGCTGATCGGCGGCATCCTCACCCCGCTGTACGCGGGCTTCCCCGTCGCCCTGATGGCGCCGATGAGCTTCCTGCGCCGCCCGATGCACTGGCTGCGGGTCGTCTCCGAGGAGCGGGCCGAGTTCAGCGGAGCCCCGAACTTCGCGTACGAGATGTGCGCGCGGCTGGCCACCGACGAGGACCGGCGGGAGCTGGACCTCAGCTCGTGGCGGGTGGCCTTCAACGGAGCGGAGCCGATCCGCGCGGCGACCCTGGACGCCTTCGCCGAGGCGTTCGCCGACTGCGGTTTCCGCCGCGAGAGCTTCCTGCCCTGCTACGGGCTGGCCGAGGCGACGCTCTTCGTCACGGGCGCGTCGGCGTCCACCGAGCCGACCGTCGTCGAGGTCGACGCGGCGGGTCTGGAGGCCGACCGGGCGGAGCCCGCCGTGTCCGGCAGGCCGTCCCGGCGCCTGGTCGGCAGCGGCACCCCGGCGGCGGACCAGGAGGTGCTGGTGGTGGACCCGGAGACCCGTCTGACCCTGCCCGAGCAGCGGATCGGCGAGATCTGGGTACGGGGCGCGAGCGTGGCGGCCGGCTACTGGGACAATCCCGTCTCGACCGACGAGGCCTTCGGCGCCCGCACCGCCGACACCCACCAGGGCCCCTTCCTGCGCACCGGCGATCTGGGCTTCCTCTCCGACGGCGAGCTGTTCGTCACCGGGCGCCGCAAGGACCTGATCATCGTCCGGGGCCGGAACTTCTACCCCACCGACATCGAGCAGGCCGTCGAGCGCAGCCACCCGGCCTTCCGCCCCGGCTGCTGCGCGGCCGTCGCGGTGGAGCACGACGGGGAGCAGGTGCTGGTCGTGCTGCAGGAGGTCGAGGGCCGCTCGCTGCGAACGGTCTCCGTGCCCGAGGCGGTCGCCGCCGTCCGCGAGGCCGTCATGGAGTCCTGCGAGCTGGCGGTGCACGCGGTGGTGCTGCTCAAGCCCGGCACGATCCCCAAGACGACCAGTGGCAAGGTGCAGCGGGCACTGTGCCGGGAGCGGTACCTGTCCGGCGGCTTCCAGGCGCTCGGCCCGGACACGGACGCACGGGACGCACGGGCGCTGCCGGATCGGACCACGCCTTCCGCCCCGCCGTCCGAGCCGCACGCCGTGGTCGCGGACGCCCTGCGCGCCCGGATCGCCGAACTGCTGGGCTGCGCGCCCGACGAGGTCGCCACGGACGTTCCGCTGTCCTCCCTGGGCATCGACTCGCCGGCCGCCGTGCTGCTGGCCAACCGGATGCACGACGAGCTGGGTGTGGAGCTGCGGCTCGGCCGGATGCTCGGGGACGCGGGGATCGACGCGCTCGCCGCCGAGGCACGGATCGCGTCCGCGCCGGACGGGGAGCCCGACGGTGCGGAGCCGGACGGGGAGCCGGGCGGGATGTCCCTGGGCCAGCGGTCGATCTGGCACGTGCAGCAGCAGGATCCGACGAGCACGGCGTACAACATCCCGGTCGCGCTGCGCCTCCTGGGCCGGGTGGACCCCCAGGCGCTGCGGCGGGCCCTGGCCCAGGTGAGCGAACGGCACGAGGTGCTGCGGACCCGCTACCGCGTCGACGGGGACCGGACGGTCTCGTTCGTCTCCCCGGAACCGATCGCCCTGGAGTGCCTGGACGCGTCCGCGGACAGCGAGGACCGGCTGGCCGAACGGCTCGCCGACCTCGCGCACCGCCCGTTCGACCTGGAGCACGACCCGGTGCTGCGGGCCTGGCTGCTGACCCGTTCCCAGGACGAGCACGTGCTGCTGCTCACCGTCCACCACATCGCCGCGGACCTGTGGTCCATGGTGGTCCTCCTGGACGAGCTCGGCCGCTGCCACCGGGCGCACTCCCTGGGCGCCCCCGCCGATCTCCCCGCCCCGGCCGGCCGGTACGCCGACCACGTGCGCCGCGAGCGGAGCATGCTGGCCGGTGCCCGGGGCGCGGCGCTGGAGGCGTACTGGCGCGAGACGCTGGCCGGGCCGCCGCCGGTGCTCGACCTCCCGGTGGACACCCCGCACCCGCCGGTGCCGAGCCACCGGGGGGAGCGTCTGGTCTTCCGGTTCGACGCCGGGCAGACCGGCCGGCTCAGGGAGTTCGCCGCGGCCGAGGGCGTCACGCTGTACACGGTGTTGCTGTCCGCCTTCCACATCGCGCTGCACCACGCGAGCGGCCAGGACGACGTGGTGGTCGGCTCGCCGGCGGCCAACCGCGGGCGTCAGGACGTCGAGGGCGTGGTCGGGTACTTCACCAACCCGCTGCCCATACGGGCCAGGTTCGAGGACGGCCTCACGGCACGCGAGTTCACCGGGCGGCTGCACCGCACGGTGCTGGGGGCGCTGGACCACCAGGCCCTCCCGCTCCCCCGGATACTGGAGATCGCCCAGCCCAGGCGCGAACCCGGCCGGAACCCGCTCTTCCAGGCGGTGTTCGTGCTCCAGCGGCCGCACGCCCACGCCGACGCCGCGGCCTTCGTGCTCGGCACGGCGGACCCCGGGGCGACGGTCCCCTGGGGCGGGCTGCGCATCGCCCCTCACCCGCTGCCGCACCGCACGGCCCAGTACGAGCTGATGCTGACCGTGGTGGACGCGGGGACCGAGCTGCATGCCGCGCTGGAGTACGGCACCGACATCCTCACCGCCGGTTCCGCCACGCGCCTGGCCGACCACTACCGCGCCGTCCTGGACGGCCTGCTGGAGCGGCCCGACGCCACGGTCGCCGAGCTGTGCCCGGCGGATCCGCTCCGGCGCGCCGACCACGGCGCCGCCGAGGAGGACCACCCGGACGGCTACGTGGCGCCCCGCACCGACACCGAACGCGTGCTCGCCAAGATCTGGTCGGAGGTGCTGGGCGTCGAACCCGTCGGCGTCGAGGACGACTTCTACGACCTCGGCGGGCACTCGCTGCTCGCGGTCCAACTGATCTCCGCGGTGCGGGACGAGCTCGGGGTCGACGTCCCGGTGCGCAGCGTGATGCAGGCCCGGACCGTGAGCCAGAGCGCCGCCGTCGTCGACGCCCTGCTGTGGGCCAGGGACGGCGCGCGGTCCGCCGGGCCCTCGGCTCCGGTGACCGAGAACCGTGAGGAAGGCCGGCTGTGACAGCACGAACCCCGAAGGGCGCCGCGCCGACGGGCCGGGCCGCGCACCTGGTGCCCCTGCCCGGCGGCGACTGGAACCTGTGGCGGACGGTGGGGCTTCGCGGCACCGGCTTCCCGGCGAGCCGGGTGCTGCGCCTGGCCGCGCCGGCGTCGGCCGACGCGGCCGGGCGGCTGATCCGCGCCCGGGAGGCCGCCGAAGCGGCCCGTCAGGAGACGCTGGAGGCGTTCCGGGCGGCGCTCGACGCCCTGCGCGAGGCGGGGCGGTGGGACGACCTGGGCCGCCGGCGGCCGCTGCTGCGCGCGATCTCCCGGCTCAACAAGGGGAAGTCACCCGGAGCCGACTTCGCCGACTGGCCCCAGTCGGTACGGCTCGCCGAGGCGGAGGACCTGGCCAGGACCGCGGAGCAGGACTTCCGCAAGGCGCTGGACGACGACACGGCCATGCTGTCGGACGCGCTGCGCGAGACCGCCGCGGACAGCCGCTTCCAGGAAGCCGTCATCTGGCAGAACCGCAGGGCGTACGCGGACGGCGTGCGCAGGTTGGGCGGCGACGGCGGTTCCGGGCGGCGCAACTCCCGGCGCCGCGACCACGAGGCACTGGTCGCCGGCTACCTCCAGCGCTACTGCGTCAAGAACGACTCGATCGGGTTCTTCGGGCCGGTCGGCTGGGCGGAGTTCACCGACGACGGCGCCCCGCTGGAGGTGCGTCCCGGGCAGGATCTGGTCGCCTCCCGCCAGGTGTACTTCGAGCAGTGGGGCCTCGACGCCCTGGTGCGGTCGCTCGGGCAGGACCTCGCGCTGCGCCGCTGGATCGCCCCCCGCCGGCTGCCGACCGCGTCGCTGGAGGGGGACGTACTGCGGCTGCCCGGTCGCACGGTCCCCCTTCCCCGGGCGAAGGCCCAGGTCCTGCACGAGGTGCTCCGGCTCTGCGACGGCCGCCGCACGGCGCTCGACGTCGTCGCGGAGCTCCCGGTCGGCTCCGAGGCCGAGGGCATGGCCCTGCTGGAGTCCCTGCGCGCCACGGGACTGATCGCCTGGGACCTCGAACTGCCCTTGCAACCCGGACCGGAGGCCGCCGTCCGCAGCCGGCTGGAGCGGATCGGCGATCCCTCGCTGCGGGCCGAGGCGCTCGGCCGGCTGGACCGGCTGGCCGAGGCCCGGGACCGGATCGCTGCCGCGGCCGGGCGTCCCGAGGAGCTCGACCGCGCCTTCGACGCACTGGAGAGCACCTTCACCGAGATCACCGGCAAACCGCCCACCCGCGCGCACGGCGAGACCTACGGTGCCCGCACCCTGGTCTGGGAGGACTGTCGGCGGGACGGCTGGGTGGGGATCGGCCCCGGTCTGCGCGACGAGCTCGGCCCGCCGCTCTCGCTGATGCTGGACTCCGCGCGCTGGCTGACCTGGCGAGTCGCCGAGGGCTACCGGGAGGAATTCCGGCGGGTGTACCGGGAACTCACCTCGGGCGGCCCGGCACACGAGCCGCGGCTCCCGGAGTTCTGGGCCCGGGTGCAGTCCATGGTCCTGGGGCCCCGCCAGGAGGTGATGGACCGGGCCGTCGAGGAGTTCCAGGAGCGCTGGCGCTCCGTCCTCGGCCGGTTCGACGGGCGCCGGGTCGAGTACCGGTCCGACGCGCTCCGTCCGCTGGTGGACGAGGTGTTCGCGGCCGAGGCGCCGGGCTGGCCGGGCGCCCGCTACCAGGCGCCGGACATGATGATCGCCGCCGAGAGCCCCGAGGCGGTGGCGCGCGGCGACTACCGGCTGGTCATGGGCGAGCTGCACGTCGGCGTCAACACGCTGCGCAACCTGCTCTTCGTCCAGCAGCACCCCGACCCGGAGGAGATGGCACGGGCGACGGCGCTGGACATGCCGGAACCGCGGGTGTACCCGGTCCTGCCCAAGCAGTGGCTGTACTCCACCCGGACCATGATCACACTGGCGACCGACCAGGACTACCGGCTGCTTCTGGGCGACGAGGCCTCCTGGTTGACGGACCACCCCCGGGCGCTGCCCAGCGCCGAGTTGCGGGTCGGGCTGCGCGACGGCGTGGTGGTGGCCCACGGCGCGGACGGGGGGCCGGTCTTCGACATGGTGGAGCTGCTCGCGGAGGCGATCAGCTTCAAGCTGGTGAGCCGCTTCCAACTGGCGGGCCCGCGGCGGCACACCCCCCGGGTGACGATCGACCGGGTGGTGGTCTGCCGGGAGTCGTGGCGCTTCGACGCCGACGAGCTCGCCTTCGCGCACGAGCGTGACGAGGCGGAGCGGTTCGTGGCCGCGCGCCGGTGGGCCGAATCGCACGGCATCCCCCGCTTCGTGTTCGTCAAGGCGGCGCACGAGACGAAGCCGTTCTACGTCGACCTGGACAGCCCGCTGTTCGTCAACGCCTTCGCGCACGCGGTCCGGGGGGCGGCGGCCGAGCCGGACGGACGGACGACGATCACCGTCAGCGAGATGCTGCCCACCAGCGAGCAGACATGGCTGATGGACCGCCAGGGCCGCCGGTACACAAGCGAGTTCCGCGTCATCGCGGTGGACAGGTGAGGAGTGCAGCGGTCATGTCGCTGATCGACTTGTTGACGCGCCTGCGCGAGCAGGACATCCGGCTGCGGCTGGAGGACGGGGCGCTGCGCTACAGCGCCCCGGAGCACGGGTTGGCCGAGGAGCTGCGCGCGGAACTCGTCGCCCGCAAGGAGGAGCTGATCGCCTTCCTGGCGGGCGGTGCGGCCGCCTCCGGGATCCCCGCCCGCCGGCACGACGGCCCGCTGCCGCTGGCCCCGGTCCAGGAGCGGCTGTGGCTCCTGGACCGGATGGAGCCGGGGAACCCGGCGTACAACATGCCCGCGGCCGTGCGGCTGACCGGCGCGTTGGACGTCGCGCTGCTGGAGCGGGCGGTCAACGAGATCGTGGCCCGGCACGAGGTGCTGCGCACCCGGTTCACGGCGCCCGGCGGGCAGCCCGTGCAGGAGGTGCTGCCGTCCCTGCACGTCCCGCTGGTCGTGCGCGACCTGCGGGAGGTGCCCGACGGCGAGCGGGAGGAGGAGGCGCTCCGCCGGTGCGAGGAGGAGGCGCTGAAGCCGTTCGACCTGGAGCGGGACACGCTGCTGCGCACCACCTTGCTGCGGACCGGGGACACCGAGCACATCCTGCTGCTCACCTTGCACCACATCGTCGCGGACGGCTGGTCGGTGACCCTGCTCGCCCGTGAACTGGCGGCGCTCTACACGGCGTTCGCCACGGGCGCCCCCTCTCCTCTGCCGGAACTCCCCATCCAGTACGGCGACTTCGCCGCATGGCACGCCGAGTGGGTGGAGAGCGAGGAGTGCGCCCGGCAGCTCGCCCACTGGCGGGAGCGGCTCGGTGGCGAGCTGCCCGACCTGGACCTGCCGCTCGACGCGGTCCGGCCGGCCGTGCGGACCTTCCGCGCCGAGCGCGTGGAGCGGCGACTGGCGCCGGAGACGGTCGCGGGGCTGAAGCGGCTCGGTCAGGAGACCGACGCGACCCTGTACATGGTCATGCTGGCGGCGTTCGGCGTGCTGCTGCACCGGCAGTCCGGGCAGGACGACCTGATCGTCGGCATCCCGGAGGCGGGCCGCAACCGCTCCGAGATCGAGCCGCTGATCGGGTTCTTCGTCAACACCCTCGCCCTGCGCGCCGACTTCTCCGGCGACCCGGACTTCCGGACCCTGTTGGGCCGGGTCCGGGACGCCGCGTACGACGCGTACGCCCACCGCGACGTGCCCTTCGAGAAGGTCCTCGCCGACCTGCAGCCCACGCGCCGGCTGGACCGCACCCCGATCTTCCAGGTCTTCTTCAACATGGTCCCGTTCGCCGGACAGCGTCTGGACCTCCCGGACCTGGACGCGGAGTTCCTGCGCGTCCCGGACGGCGGCGCCAAGTTCGACCTCACCGTGTACGTGAGCGTCGACGGCGGCGAACTGGCGCTCGTCTACAACGCGGACCTGTTCGGCGCGGCCCGTGCGGAGGAGTTGCTCGGGCAGTACGTCCGACTGCTGACCTCCGTCGCCGAGGACCCCGGCCTGCCCGTGTCGCGCTACGACCTGGTCACCGAGCGGGCGAGCGCGGTCCTCGTCGACCCGGTGCGCCCGCTGCCCGCCGAGTGGACCGGAAGCGTCGCCGAGGCGTTCGCCCGGCAGGCCCGGCGGGTTCCGGACGCGATCGCCGTCCAGGAGCCCGACGCCGCGTGGACCTACCGGGAACTCGCCGACCGGGCGCACCGGTTGGCGCACCGGCTGCGGGCCGACGGTGTCGGCTCCGGCGAGGTGGTCGCGCTGTACGGGCCGCGCGGCGCCGAACTCGTCTGCGCGATGCTCGCCGTGCTGAGCGCCGGCGCGGCCTTCCTCGTCCTGGACCCGTCCGAGCCCGCGGCCCGGCTCGCCGAGCAGGTCCGCCGGGCCGCTCCGCGCGGCTGGATCCGCGTCGGGGGCGCCGAGGCGCCCGACGAGCTGGCCGCGGCGGTGCGGGACACGGTGGTGAGCGAGCCGGTGCCGCCGGGGCGGGACGAGCCGGCGCAGCCGCCCGTCGAGGCTCCCGAGGTGTCCGTCGGCCCGGACGACCTGGCGTACATCGGCTTCACCTCGGGCTCCACCGGGCAGCCCAAGGGCGTGCTCGGCCCGCACGGCCCGCTGAGTCACTTCGTGGCCTGGTACCGGGACGCGTACGGGCTCACCGAGGCCGACCGGTTCGCGCTGCTGTCGGCCCCCGGCCACGACCCGATGCTGCGCGACGTCCTCACGCCGCTGACCCTGGGAGCCACCCTCTGCGTCCCCGACTACGAGACGCTGCCCGGGCGGCTGGCCGACTGGCTCGCCGACCGGCGGATCACGGTGGCCAACGTGACGCCCGCGACCCTGGAGTTCCTGCTGGCCGGGGCGTACGACGGGGGCGACGACGGGCGGGAGCCGACCGTCGATTCGCTGCGCTGTCTGTTCTTCGGCGGCGACCGGCTGCTGCGGCGCCACGTGGAGCTGGCCCGCCGGCTCGCGCCGGGCGTCACCTGCGTCAACTTCTACGGGGCGACCGAGACGCCGCAGGCGGTGAGCGCCCACACGGTGCCGGACGGGGAGCCGCCGGCCGAGATACCGCTCGGTCCGGGCGTCGACGGTGCCCAACTGGTGCTGCTCGGCCCGGGTGGCCGCCGGGCCGGGATCGGCGAGCTCGGCGAGATCCACGTCCGCTCCCCCCACCTCGCGCTGGGCTACCTCGGGGACGAGGAGCTCACCGCCGAGCGGTTCATCGCCGGCCCGCTGACCGGGGACGCCTCCGACCGCTGGTTCAAGACCGGCGACCTCGGCCGCCACCTCCCCGACGGCACCGTCCGGTTCGCCGGCCGGGCCGACCGCCAGGTCCAGATCCGCGGCTTCCGGGTGGAGCCGGGCGAGGTGGAGGCCCGGCTGCGGGAGCACCCCTCCGTCGTGGACTGCGTCGTCACGGCGGCCGGCCGGGACGACCGGGACCGGCGGCTGGTCGCCTGGTACACCACCGCGGGCGGTGCCGCCCCGTCCGCCCGGGAACTGCGGGAGTGGCTGCGCGCGGTGCTCCCCGACCATCTGGTGCCGGCCTCCTTCGTGCGGCTCGACACGCTGCCGCGGCTCGCCAACGGCAAGGTCGACCACGCCGGGCTGCCGCAGGCCCCCGCGCCGGAGCGGGCGGAGGACGAGGAGTACGTGGCCCCCCGGACCGAGCTGGAGAAGACGCTGGCCGGGATCTGGGCGGACGTCCTGAAGGTGCCCCGGGTCGGGTTGCACGACGACTTCTTCGCGCTCGGCGGCCACTCGCTGCTCGCCACGGTCATCACCCACCGGGTGCGCGATGCGCTCGGTGTGGAGATACCGGTGCGCTCGCTGTTCGAGGCACAGAGCGTCGCGGCGCTCGCCAAGCTGATCGAACAGCAGGGCAGCGAGGTCACGGCCGATACGCCCGGCCCGATCCAGGCGGTGGCCCGCACCGAGACCGGGCTGGACGACCTGCTGTCCCGCCTCGGCGCGCTGACGGACGGGGAGGGCTGACCCGTGCGGTGGAGCGAGAAGCTCGCGGCGCTGTCCCCGGCGGACCGCAAACGGCTGGGGGACCTGGTGGAGCGCGAGGGCAGCGCCCTCGATCTCTTCCCCCTCTCCTACACCCAGGAGTGGGTGTGGTGGAACAGCAGGCTCCGGCCCACGTCCCCCATGTACCACGTGAGCGTGACCCTCCGTCTGGAGGGGACCGTGCGCATCGACGTGCTGGAGCGCACCCTGCGGGAGATCGTGTCCCGGCACGAGACGCTGCGCAGCGGCTTCCACGCCCTGGGCCGCACCGCCGTGCAGGCGGCCGACGCGGTGCCGGACGGCGAGCTGCTCGTGGTGACCGACCTGCGCCGCCTCGGGCCCGGCGAACAGACCCGCGAGGTGGAGCGGCTGGTGTCGGCCGAGCGCACGCGCCCGTTCACGCTCACCGACGGCCGGATGCTGCGGGCCCTGCTGCTCCGGCTGTCCGACGACTCCTCGCTCCTCGCCCTGACCACCCACCAACTGGTGTTCGACGACTGGTCGCTCCAGATCCTGGTGCGCGAGGTCGAAACGCTCTACGCGGCCTTCGGCGAGGGCCGGCCTTCGCCGCTGTCACCACTGCCGGTCCAGTACGCGGACTTCTCGCTGTGGCAACGGCGGTGGATGGACGAGCGCCGGATGGAGGAGGAGTTCGCGTACTGGGAGGACCGGCTGAGCGGCATCCCGGCGCTGCTCGACCTCCCGACCGACCTGCCCCGGCCGGCCGTGCGCGAGGTCCGCGGCACGGTCCACGACCTGGTCCTGGACGCGGAGCGGACCGAGGCGCTGCGGGCGCTGTGCCGCCGCACCGGCGTCACGCCGTACATGGCGCTCACGGCGGTCCTCCACCTGTGGCTGGCCCGCGCGACGGGTCAGGACAGGTTCGCCACCGGCACCCTGACCGCGTACCGCGACCGGCCCGAGACCGCGAATGTGATCGGCGACTTCAGCAACATGATCGCGATCCCGGCCGACCTCGGCGACCGGCGGATGACCTTCCACGAGCTGCTGTCGCGCACCCGGGACACCGTCCTGGAGACCCAGGAGCACGCGGACATGCCCTCCCACCGGCTCACCGGACGGCTGCGGCCCGGCCGCGAGGAGAGCCACAACCCGCTGACGCAGGTGACGCTGCTGAGCGTGCACGCGATGAACGCGCTGGCCACCGCCGACCTGGGCGGCCTGCGGCTGCGGTACGAGCGCGTGGGCGAAGCGGAGGCGTCGAGCCCGTTCGACGTCGAGGTGCGGCTGATCGAGAAGCCGGGGACGTTCACGCTGCAGTTCGTGGTCAGCCGCGGTCTGTTCGACGCCGACACGGTCCCGCTGTTGGCGGACCAGTACGGGGAGCTGCTGGACGCCGCTCTCGCGGACCCCGGTGCCGAGTTGGCCTCGCTGGCCGTTCCCCCCGTCCCCGTGCCCACCGGGCCCGTGTCCGGATCTCCGGCCGGGCCGGTCGACGAGGCGGTGCGCCGCTGGGCGGCCGAGCGGCCGGAGCGCACCGCTCTCGAGACGGACGCGGGTTCCCTCGGTTACGGCGAGCTGTGGCGGCGGGTCGAGGCGGCGGTCGAGCGGTCCGGCGGCGGCACGGAGCCGTTGACCGTGCCCGCCGACCGCGGCGAGGACACGGTCGTGGAGATCCTCGCGGCGCTCCGTGCCGGGCGCGCCCTCGACGCGAGCGCCGTCGGCCGGGACGGCGGACGGGCGGCGCGGCTGGTGCTCGAACCGGGCACGCTGGCGGAGCTGCTGCGGCTGTGGGCGGCCGGCTGCGGGGTTTCGCCGGGCTCCCGCTGCCTGCGGATGGCGCCGCCCGGCAGCGCGCTCTTCGTGGTCGAGACCCTGCTGCCGCTGTACGCGGGGGCGACCGTCTGCCAGACGCCCGGGGGCGTCGGCCCCACGGCCCCGGACCTGCCCGAGCTGCTCGCGAAGTCGGCCGTGGACGTCGCGGTGCTGCCGTCGGCGGTGCTGCCCCGGCTCGGCCGGAGCGGGGCGAAGGCGCCGGACACCGTGGTCGTCACCGGCGAGCACGGGCGGCTGCCCGCCGCGCTCGCCGGGCGGGCGGGCGGCACGGTGCTGCGCGCGGTCGGCCCCGAGGGCCTGGAGCTGTGGCCCGTACCGGTGGGACGCGACCGCGGGCGGGGCCCCGAAGTGCTGCCGGTCGCCGGCGGGTTGGCCATGTGGCCCGCCGGAGCCGACGGGACGCGCCGGCAGCCGGGCGCGGTGGGCGAACTGCGGTTGGCCGGTCCGGCGGTACCGGGCGGTGCGCTGGCCACGGGACTGCTCGCCCGGGAGACCGCGACGGGCGGGATCGAGCTGCTCGGCGCGGTGGCCGAGCAGCGGACCGTCGCCGGGTACCGGATCCGGCCGGCCGAGATCCGCTGGGTCCTGACGGGGCTCGACGACGTGGCGGACGCCGTGGTGGAGTTCGGCGCCGACGGCGGCCTGACGGCCCGCCTGGCGGTGGCCGCCCCCGACGGTGCCGCCGAGGACCGAGCGGGCTCGGCTCCGAACGCCCGCGAGCTGCTCGGGCGGGCCCGCCTGCCCGGCTACCTGCGGCCGGCGCTCGTGACGGTGGTCGACGAGTTGCCGGTCGACGAGAACGGCCGCCTGGAACGGGCGGCACCGCCGGTCCGCGGCACACGGGACTGAGCCGCCCCGGACGGGGCGCGGGAAGGACGGGCCCCGGACACGGGCCCGGGGAACAGGGGCCCGGACACGGGTTCGAGAAAGACGGTGAATGCGATGGGCAGAGACGACAACGGCACCAAAGACGCGGCCGGACGCGATCCGCGCGACTGGATCGTGCTCAAGGGCGTCAGGGAACACAACCTGCGGGTGTCGGAGTTGGCCGTGCCGCGGCACGGCGTGACGGTGTTCACCGGAGTCTCCGGCAGCGGGAAGTCCTCACTGGCCTTCGACACCATCTACGCGGAGGGCTACCGGCAGTACCTGGACAGCCTGTCGGCGTACGTGCGGCGCAAGCTGCCCAAGGTGCCCAAGCCGGCCGCCGACTGGGTCAGCGGCCTGAGCCCCACCGTGGCGATCGAACAGCGGACCATCAGCCGCAACCCCCGTTCCAACGTCGGCACCATCACGGAGATCTCCGACCGGATCAGGCTGCTGTTCGCCCGCGCGGGTCGGCACGAGTGCCGGAACTGCGGGCAGGAGGTGCGTCCGCGGGACATCGCCGAGCACCTCGACGCGCTGGTCCCGGCCGCCGCCGACCGGCCGGTGGTCCTGGTGGCCGAGGCGGGCGGCACGGACACGTCCCGTGAGATGGTCCTGGGCCCCGCTCCGGACGCCGAGCAGGTGGCGCGCGCCCGGAGGTTCGTCGAGGCCGCCCACCGTGCCGGGAGCGTCCCGGTCGCCCGGCTCGACGGCACCGTGATCCGCCATCTCGCGGCGGACTGGGTCTGCCCCGACTGCGGCGCCGAGGCGCGGGCGACCTCCTCGCACTGGTTCACGCCCAACTCCCCCGCCGGCATGTGCGAGACGTGCCAGGGGCTCGGTTTCACCTACCGGGTGGACCCGGCGCTGCTCGTCGGGGACGAGAACGAGTCGGTGCGTTCCGGCGCGCTCACTTTCTTCGGCGACCGCCGGCGCAGCAAGAAGACCTGGTGGCCGCTGCGCGAGCTGCCCACGGTGCTGGAACTCGCGGGCGCCGGCCTGGACACCGCGTGGCGGCTCCTGCCGCCGGGGGTGCGGGAGGTGATCCTGTTCGGCAGTACCCGGGAGCCGCTGCCGGACGCGCTGGCGCGGGCCCTGGCGGAGAAGCCCTTCGACGGCCTGGTCCAGCACTTGGAGAGGCTGTTCCGGGAGGCGGACTCACCGGAGCGCAAGTCGTTCTACCAGATGTTCATGTCGGCCCGCGGCTGCACGGACTGCGGGGGGACGCGGCACCATCCGGAGGCCCTGGCCGTCCGGCTCGGCGGCCTGAACATCGCCGAGGTGAACGCCCTCCCGGTGTCCCGCCTGACGGGCTGGATCGGGGACGTGCGGGCGGAGCTGTCCGGGACGTTCCTCTCCGAACTCGCCGAGGAGCTGCTGGAGCAGGTCAGGGTCCGGGCGGAGTTCATGCTCGAGGTCGGTCTGCACTACCTCTCCCTCGACCGGTCCGCGCCCACCCTCTCGGCCGGCGAGGGCCAACGACTGCGGCTGGCCCGGCAGCTCGGGTGCGGGTTGGTGGGCGTGACGTACGTCCTGGACGAGCCGTCCATCGGCCTGCACGCCCGCGACAACGGGAGGCTGATCGGGATGCTGCGCAGGCTCGCGGACGCCGGGAACACCGTGCTGGTCGTCGAGCACGACCAGGAGACGATGGAGGCGGCGGACCATCTGGTCGACCTCGGGCCGGGGGCGGGCACCCGGGGCGGGCTGGTGATCGCGGCGGGACCGACCGCCGAGGTGATCGCGCATCCGGAGTCCAGGACCGCGGCCTACCTGCGGGGCGAGCTGGTGGTCGCCTCGCCCCGGGCCGAGCGCCGCAGGCCGGACGGCCGCTGGCTCACCGTGCGGGGCGCCCGGTTGCACAACCTGCGCCGGGCGGACGCGGCGGTGCCCGTCGGACTGCTCACCTGTGTGACCGGGGTCAGCGGCAGCGGAAAGAGCTCGCTCGTCACCCGGACGCTGGAGCCCGCGGTGTCGCAGGCCCTCGCCCATCGGCGGGCGCCCGCCGGCCCGTTCGACGAACTGACGGGCTGGGAGCAGTTCAGCCGGGTGGTGACCGTCACCCAGGAGTCCATCGGCGCGTCGTCCCGCTCCACCCCGGCGACGTACCTGGGGATCTTCGACGAGATCCGCAAGTTGTTCGCCAGGACCGAGGAGGCGGTGCGCCGCCGTTACTCGACGGCGATGTTCAGCTTCAACACCGAGAGGGGCGGCCGCTGTGACCGGTGCGCGGGCAAGGGGGTCGTCCGGATCGAGATGCTCTTCCTGGCCGACTTCTCGGTGCGCTGCCCGTCGTGCGACGGGCGGCGCTACTCGCCGCGGGTGCTGGAAGTGACCTGCCGTGGCCTCGACATCGCCCAGACCCTGGACCTGGAGGTCGCGGAGGCGCTGGAACTGTACGGAGACGTCCCCGCGGTGGCCGATCCGCTGCGGATGCTCCGCCGGGTCGGCCTCGGCTACCTGAAGCTGGGCCAGGACACCACCACGCTGAGCGGCGGGGAGGCCCAGCGGCTCAAGCTGTCCCGCGAACTGCTGCGGCGCGGCGAGGGCCGGACGCTCTACCTGATCGACGAGCCGACGACCGGGCTGCACTTCAGTGACGTGCAGGTTCTGCTGGACGTGGTCCACGACCTGGTGGACCTGGGCAACACCGTCGTGGTGATCGAGCACAGCGTCGAGTTCGCGGCGGCCTGCGACTGGATCGTCGACCTGGGTCCGGGCGGCGGCGAGGACGGCGGCGAGGTGGTCACCGCGGGCCCGCCCGAGGAGGTCGCCGTCCATCCCGAGAGCGCCATCGCGCCTTATCTGGAACGCCACTTGCGACAGGTCGCACGGCACACGGCGTGACGGCGCGCGCGACCGCGGGACGCGCGGAGCGCACGCGCGGGACGAGGTCCCGCGCCCCAGGGGAAACCGAGGAGGACTGAGACATGGTGGACAGGAACACGGTGCCGGCGCGGAGCGGTGGCGAGGCCGCCGACTTCGTCACCGCGTTCGAGCGCTGGGCGGCCCGTCAGCCGGGGAGTCCCGCGGTCACCGGCGAGAACAGGACCTGGACCTACGGGGAGCTGAACTCGGCGGCAGACCGGGTGGCCGGACAACTGCGGGCCCTCGGCGTCGGCCGGGAGAGCCGGGTCGCGGTGCTCGCCGGGCGCACGCCGGAGATGCTGTCGGCGCTGCTGGGGATCCTCAAGGCCGGTGGCGCGTACGTGCCGCTGGACCCCGCGTACCCCCACGCGCGGCTCGCCTACATGCTGGAGGACTCCGGCGCCGCGGCGGTGCTGGCCGAACGGCGGCACGCGGGCACACTCGCCCACGGCGTCCGGGAGCTGGTCCTGGAGGAACTGACGGCTCCGGGAGCGGAGGTCTCCACGCCCGCCGCGGAGGAGGTCCTGGACGGCCAACTGGCGTACGTGATCTACACTTCCGGCTCGACGGGCCGCCCCAAGGGCGTGTTGGTGTCCCGCGCGACGGCGACGGAGTTCGTGTCCGCGATGACCGCGCTGCTCGGCCCGGTGGCCGGGGGCACCATGGTCGCCACCTGCCCGACCTCGTTCGACCTCTCGGTCTGCGACATCTTCGTACCGCTGTGCTCCGGCGGCCACGTGATGCTGGCGCCCGACGTCTTCGCGTTGTGCGAGAAGGACTCCTGGGTCCGTGGCGACTCCGTGTGCGCGGTTCCGTCGGCACTGGCGCAGGTGGTCGCCCTGGGCGGTCCGCCGCCGGGGGTCACCTCGGTGCTCGCCGGCGGCGAGGCGATGCCGATCGGGTTGCTGCGCGACCTGCACAAGGCCGGCGTCACCAGGGTCTTCAACGTCTACGGCCCGACCGAGACCACCGTCTGCGCCACGGCCGTCCTCCTCGACCCGGACGACGAGGCGGTGTCGATCGGCCTGCCGCTCCACGCCGTCCGCACCTATGTGCTGGACGAGCGGCTGCGACCGGTACCGGACGGCACCCCGGGCGAACTGTTCATCGGCGGGGCCCAGGTGACCAGGGGCTACCACGGCCGTCCGGGGCTCACCGCGGAGAGGTTCCTGCCCGACCCCTTCGACCCCCGTCCCGGCGCGCGCATGTATCGCACCGGCGACCGGGTGTCCCGACGGCCGTCCAGCGGACTGCTGGACTACCACGGACGTCTCGACTCCCAGGTGAAGTTGCGCGGTTTCCGTATCGAACCAGGAGAAATCGAGAATGTCTTGACATCTCACCCTGGCGTCGTGCATGCTGCCGCCGTAGTACGAGACGATCTTCCGGGTGGTCCCCGGCTGGTGGCCTACACCACGCCCGCCGGCCCCTCGGCCCCGACCCAGGAGGAGCTCCGGGCCCACCTGCGCAGCCGCCTCCCGGAGCACATGGTGCCGAGCCAGTTCGTCACGATGGACGCCCTTCCGCTCACCCCGATCGGCAAACTCGACCGCAGCGCGCTGCCCGCACCGGCCCGCCGCCGCTCCCGGACCGAAGTTCTGCAGAAGAACTGACGTCGTCCAATTTCCCGCCCGCCCAACGAGCCACTCTTTCCCCCTTGTAGACCGGCCTGAACACGATAGGATCTCCCTCGGAATTCCGAGGTCGCAGAAATTTTTGTTCAGGTGACCATTGGAGGTTGAATACCGGTGCGTCTTCTGGCAACCGAGCGCGACCATTTCGAGGATCGCCTGAGGGAGATTTTCGGGGCCAGGGTCTCCCCCGTCGAGGAGTCCTTCGAGGCCATCCAGAATTACAAGGACGGTTCGTTCGCCATGGGCCACGTCGGCCTGATGCTCTACGCGAACGGATACAACCTCCGCGGCGCCAGCAGCAAGTACCCGAACGGGCTCGTCTACAACGACGGCACCAACCTCTTCGGGGTCGGGTACTTCAGCAAGGAGGGCCATGTGGCCAAACACCTCCACATCGTCGCCCCCAAAGGCCCCGGGCGGGTCGAGGCGGTACGCGGGTTCATCGCCGAGGCGCGGAAGGCCGGGCTGGCGAGGACGTCCGTCTACGTGCGGCACCTCTCGCCCGAGGACCGGGAGCGGTTCCTCGCCGCCGGCTTCTCCGGGATCGAGACCGACCCCTGGCACCTGGGCGCCCCGGAGGAGGACGAGACCTACCCGAACCGGGTCTACCACCTGGAGGAGATCCTCCACGAGCAGCCCGACGGCACCCTGCGGATAGCCAACCTGACCGGCGAGGAGCGCAAACGGTACAGGAGCAAGAACCGCCTCGCCCACCGCCGGTTCGAGAACTTCCTGGACCGCAATCCGCACCTGAAGTTCGTGATCGAGCCCTACGGCTACACGGAGCCGGAGCAGGAACTGGCGCGAAGCGTCGTGGAAGGCTACTTCGAGGCGCGCCGGGAACAGGGCACGGTGGTCGGCTCGACCCCCGAGGACTACTACGCCATCGTCCGTCAGCGGCCGGGCGGGACGAACGAGCACGACTATTTCTCCTACCTGGGGAAAATCATCACGGACGACGGCGACGTACACCCCGCCATGTTCTTCGCCGGCGAGCGGGTGAGCGATCGCAGAGCCGCCCTGTACTGCACGATGACGATGCGGTTCCCGGATCGTCTCGTCGGCCTTTTCAAGGACCCCACCGGATTCACCGCCATTCCCCAGTACGCCTGGCTCAGCGTATTCAAGCTGATGTGGCGGCAGGGAATCCGGGAAGTAGACGCGGGCGGTTCCGAGGTCAAGGGACTCGACGACCAGAAACGCCAGCTCGGCGGACGGCCGGAAAAGACCTACTGGGTCGTCGGGGACCCGGATCAGGTTTCTGCACTCTAAACTCCCACCGCTAGGGGAACTGATGAAATCGAGCACTTCCTACGAGGACTACGACGTCTGCGTCGTGGGGCTCGGGTACGTCGGCATCACACTCACCGCCGCCCTGCTGTCCACCGGGCAGCGGGTGCTCGGCTACGAGTACAACAAGGCGGTAGCCGAGGACCTGGCGGCGGGCATCCTCCAGCTCTCCGAGCCGGGTGTGGAGGAGATCGTCCGCGAGTCGGTCGGGGACCGGCTCCACGTGACGCACGAACTGCGGGGCGAGAAGCTGCCGCCGACGGTCATCATCTGCGTCGGCACCCCGCTCGGCCCCGAGAGCCAGGAGCCCGACCTCGGCCACCTCCGGGCCGCGGTCGAGACGATCGCCGAGGGTGTCGACGAGCGGACCCTGGTGATCGTGCGCAGCACGGTGCCCGTGGGCACCACGCGCAACCTGGTCCTGCCGATCCTGCGACAGAAGGGCGCCGAGCCGCTGCTCGCCTTCTGCCCGGAACGGACCATCCAGGGCAAGGCGCTGGCCGAGCTGCTCTCGCTGCCGCAGATCGTCGGCGGTCTGACCGACGAGGCGGTGCGGCGGGCATCGGAGCTGTTCGCGACCCAGACGCCCAAGGTCGTGCCGGTCTCCTCTCTCGAAACGGCCGAGCTGATCAAGCTGGTGTGCAACTGCCACACCGACCTGATCTACGGCTTCGGCAACGAAGTCGCCCTGATGGCCGAGAAGTTGAGCCTGGACGCGCACGAGGTCATCACCAGCGCCAACCTCGACTACCCGCGCCCCGACCTCAGCATGCCCGGGCTCGTCGGCGGGAGCTGCCTCACCAAGGACCCGTACCTGCTGATGCACTCGCTCAAGCCGTACGACCACACTCCCCGGATGGTCGCGGCGGCACGCTCGCTCAACGAGTCCCTGCCGCGCCGGATCGGCGAACGCGTGCTGGCGGCGCTGTGGGAGCGGGGCTGCGACCCGGCCGACGCGCGGATCCTGATCTCCGGCTTCGCCTACAAGGGACAGCCCGAGACGGACGACCTGCGCGGAGCGCCGTACGAGGCGCTGCTGGAGCTGCTCCAGGGCCGGGTGGGCGAGATCGTCGCACACGACTTCGTGGTGCCCTCCGCGCGGATCGCCGCCCTCGGCCTCCGCACGGTCGACATCGAGGAGGGCTTCACCGACGCGCACGCCGCGATCGTCCTCAACAACCACCTGTCCTACCGGGACCTGGACATCGACGCCCTGACAGCCCGGATGCGGCCACCGGCGGTCGTGTACGACACCTGGCGCATCCTTCCCCCCGCCACGAACGTGATGAGGCTCGGTCATGCGTAAGAAGGTCCTGATCACCGGCGGCGCCGGCTTCATCGGCATGCACCTGGCTCGGCGGCTCGCCGACGAGCACGACGTCACCCTGCTCGACGACTTCAGCCGGGGCCGCAGCGACGCGGAACTGGACGAGCTGCGCCGGCGGGTCTCCGTCATCACCCACGACCTGACCCTGCCGCTCCCCGAGGACGTGCCCCGCGACTTCGACGAGGTCTACCACCTCGCCGCCGTGGTGGGCGTCGTGTACTCCAACGAGGAACCGCAGCGGGTGCTGCGCACCAACCTGCTCTCCACGATCCACCTGCTGGACTGGTTCCGCGAACTGGACGGCGCGACCCTGTGCTTCGCCTCCTCCAGCGAGGCGTACGCCGGCAGCGTCGCCGCCGGCGTGGCGCCCGTGCCGACCCCCGAGGACGTCCGGCTCGTCGTCTCGGATCCGACCGTGGCGCGTTCCTCGTACGGCTTCAGCAAGATCGCCGGCGAGCTGCTGTGCCGCAACTACGCACGGGCGTACGGGTTTCCCGTGCGCATGGTGCGGTTCCACAACGTCTACGGCCCCCGCATGGGCTACGAGCATGTGATACCGCAGTTCATCGAGCGGCTGCTGAGCGGCAACGATCCCTTCGAGATCCACGGCGCGGACCAGTACCGGGCGTTCTGCTACGTGTCCGACGCGGTCGAGGCGATCATCCGGCTGACGGAGCTGCCCACCAAGGAGACGCTGCTGGTCAACGTCGGCAACGACCGCGAGGAGACCCTGATCGAGGACCTCGCCCGGGTGGTCTTCGACACCGTCGGCCGCCACCCCGGACTGGACATCCGTCCCGCACCGCCGCTCTCCCCAGAGCGCCGCGTGCCGGACGTCTCCCTGCTGCGCGAGCTGACCGGCTACGAACCCCGGGTGGGGCTGCGCGAGGGCGTACGGCGCACCTACGAGTGGTACGCCCGCGCCCGGGCCGACCGTGAGGCGGACACATGAGCGGGAAACGGCTGCGCATCGTCCACCGCGGATACTTCCCGGCCCGTGCCGGAGCCGAGCTGATGGCCCAGTACCTGGCCGAGTCCATGCGGCGCCGCGGTCACACCGTCGGCCTCTACTCCAGCGAGATGGACGAGGAGTCCGCCCGCTGGATGCGTGCGGCCGGAGTGACGGTCGAGACGCTGCCGGACTCGCCCCCGCCCGGGGATCGGCCGGACATCGTCCACGCCGTGGACTCGGTCGATCCCGACTACCCGCGGGCCGCGCTACGGCTGGCCCGCGAGTGGGGGGTGCCGCTCGCCTTCACTCCGGCCTCGGCTCCCGACGTGTGGAAGGACCGGGCCGCGGTGCTGGACGTGTGCCGGCAGGCCGACGCGGTCTTCGTCCTGACCGAGGCCGAGCGGCGCATGCTGCTCGGCGAGGGGGTGGACGAGGCCGCGTTGCACATCATCGGCCAGGGGGCCCACCTGGCCTCCGGCCAGAACCCGCGGCGGTTCCGCGAGACCCACGGGATCACCGGCCCGGTGGTGCTCTTCCTGGGACGGAAGATGCGCTCCAAGGGCTACGCGCTCCTCCTGGAAGCGGCGCGGACGGTGTGGCGGCGCCACCCGGACGCCCACTTCGTCTTCATCGGACCGCGCTGGGACGAGGACTGCGAGGAGCTGTTCTCCCGGCATGCCGACCCGAGGATCGTCGAGCTCGGGATGGTCGACGAGGCGGAGAAGGCCGATGCGCTGGCCGCCTGCGACGTCTTCTGCCTCCCGTCCACGGTGGACGTCTTCCCGCTGGTCTACGTCGAGGCGTGGACCAGCGGGAAGCCGGTCGTCGGCTCGACGTTCATGGGCGGTGCCGAGGTGGTCCGCCACGGTGTGGACGGTCTGATCGCCGAACCGCGGGCGGAGGCGGTGGCCGACGCGGTCGCCAGGCTGCTCGACGACCGCGAGCTGGCGGCGACGCTGGGCGCGGAAGGCCGCGCCCGGGCCGAACGGGAGTTCGGCTGGGATGTCGTGGCCGACCGGATCGACGCGGTGTACACGACCCTGACAGCCCCGTCCGGCTCGGACCGGGCGGACCTGCCCAGGGCATCCGTAGAGGGGGATTGATGGCCGACTGGAAGGTGTCCCTGTACCGGCCGCGGGTCGGCGCCGCCGAGGCGGAGGCCGTGGCGGAGGTGATCCGGTCCGGCTGGCTGTCCAACGGACCGGTCACCCGCAGGTTCGAGGAGGAGTTCGCCGCCGCGGCCGGAGTCGAGGACAGCGTCGCGGTCAGCAACGGCACGGCCGCCCTGCACCTCGCCTTCCTGGCACTGGGCGTGGGGCCCGGGGACGAGGTGGTCCTGCCGTCCTTGAGTTTCGTCTCGGCGGCGGCCGTGGTCACGCTCTGCGGGGCCACTCCCGTTTTCGCCGACGTGTCCGGACCGCACGACCTCGGGGTCTCCCCCTCCGATGTCGCGGCCCGCGTCACCGACCGGACCCGCGCGATCGTCGCCATGCACTACGGCGGCCACGCGGCCGACCTGCCGGCCCTGGCCGAGCTGGCCCGGCGGCACGGCGTGGCGCTCGTGGAGGATTCCGCGCACGCTCCGGCCACCATGTCCGAACACGGCGTGCTCGGCACCGTGGGCGACATCGGCTGCTACAGCTTCTTCGCCACCAAGAACCTGGCCATGGGCGAGGGCGGCGCGGTCGTCGCCCGGGACGCGCGGCTCCGCGAGCGCATCCGGCGGCTGCGCTCGCACGCGCTCAGCGTCAGCGCCCAGGAGCGCCACCGGGGCGGTCCCTCGGTCTACGACGTCGACTCCTTCGGCCTCAATTACCGCCCCACCGAGGTCGGCAGCGCCATCGGCCTCGTCCAGTTGCGGGACCTGCCGGACCGCCAGCGGCGCCGCCAGGAGATCGTCGCCCGGTACCGGCACGAACTGGCCGACCTGCCCGGCCTGCTCCTCCCCTACGCCGGCCGCGCCGTGGAACACGGCGCGCACCATCTCTTCGCGGTCCTGCTGCCCCCGGGAACGCCGCGTCCGCGGCTCCAGGAGCGGCTGGCGGCGGCCGGCGTCCAGACCGGGGTGCACTACCCGCCGAGCCACCTCTTCACCGCCTACCGGGAGCGGTTCGGCTGCCGCGAGGGACAGCTTCCGGTGACCGAGGACGTGATGGAGCGCCAGTTGTCCCTGCCGCTCTACTCCGAGCTGACGGACGACGACGTGCGACTGGTCGCGACGGAGTTCCGCGACGCCCTGCGGGAGGTGGCGTGAACGCCCCGGCGGTGTGCTACACGTTCGAGGACGGCGGGCTGCTCCGCGACGGAGAGCCGTTCTTCGGCGTCGGCTTCAACTACCACCCCTCCCCCACCGGCTGCCGCTACTGGCGGGAGTGGGACGCGCGGCGCCTCGACGCCGACTTCGCCAGGATGGCCGAACTCGGCTTCAACACGGTGCGCTTCTTCGTCTTCTGGGCCGACTTCGAGCCGACCCCGGGCGCGTACGACCCGGTGATGACCGAGCGGCTGCGCGAGTTCGTCGCCACCGCCACCCGGCACGGGCTCGCCTGCCTCCCGTCGCTGCTCACGATCTGGATGAACGGCCAGCGCTTCGACCCGCCCTGGCGGGCCGGACGGGACCTGTGGCACGACCGGTACATGGTCGAGCGCGAGCTGGCCTTCGTACGGCACATCGCCACGGCCCTGCGCGACGCCGGGGACGTGCTGGCATACGACCTCGGGGACGAGGTCATCCACGTGGACGGGGCCCGCTCCGCCGCGCTGGGCCCCGACGAGGTGCGGCGGTGGTGGGGCGCGCTGGCGGAGGCGATCCGCGAGGCCCATCCCGGCGCGCTGGTGCTCCAGGCCAACGAGGCGTCCGCGGTCGTCGGGGAGCACAACTTCCGCCCCGAGCACTCCGAACCGCTGGACCTGGTCGGGCTGCACGGCTTCCCGGTGTGGACACCGTTCCACATGGAGTCCGTCGCCTCCTTCAAGTCGACCGGCTTCGTGCCGTACCTGGTGCGCCGGGGGGTCCCCCACACCGCCGTGCTCGTGGACGAACTGGGCAGTTACGGCTGCGGCGAGACCACCGCGCGGGATTACCTGCGGGCCGCCACGCACAGCGCTCTTGCGGCCGGAGCGTGCGGGGTGATCGTCTGGTGCTGGCAGGACTTCTCCACGGAGGAGAAGCCGTACGCGCTGCGTCCCAACGAGCGGACGGTGGGCCTGCTGCGGGCCGACGGCAGGCCGAAGCCCGCCATGGACGAGTTCCGGGAGTTCGCGCGGCGGGCGACCGGGGAACTCGCCGGTTTCCGGCCGCTTCCCGCACCGGTCGGCGTGCACCTGATCCACCGGCGCGAGGAGGGCGACGCCGGGTACCTCGCCTCCACCGGCTCCGACGCGGCGGCCGGCTTCTACGCCCACCTGCTGCTGCGGAGCACCCACCTGCCCTACGAGTTCACCCACGGCGAGCTCGATCCGGACCGCCACCGCATGGTGATCTGCCCGTCGGTGCGCCACATCACCCTCGCCGACCAGCAGCGGCTCGCCTCGTACGTGGAGCGGGGCGGAGTGCTGCTGTACACCAGCGGCGACCTGCTGCACGGCTTCGGCGGCGAGGAGCTGTTCGGCGTCCGCATCGCCGACTTCACCCTGCGCGCCGCCGACCTCGGCGAGTTCCACCGGGAGGGGGTGCGCTACCCGCTCGCCTGGGACCCCGGCCAATTGCCCGTGCTGGAGGCCACCACGGCCAAGACCCTCGCCACGTTTCCCTGCGGAGCCCCCGCGCTCACCCGCAACGAGTACGGCAGGGGCGCGGCGTACTACCTGGGCGCTCCACTGGAGCACCAGTTGAACGCGCCGTACCGGCTGGACGAAGCCCCCTGGCACCGGCTCTACGCCTCGATCGCCGCGGCCGAGGGCATCGTCCCGGAGGTCTCCGCCGACTCCCCCGACGTCGAGGTCACCGTGCTGGGCCGCGGTCCGCGAAGGTGCGCCCTCGTCGTCAACCACGCGCCGTCCCCGGTCGTGACGACGCTGCGCCGCGCGGCGACGGCGACCGCCCCCGAGCACGCCGAGCGGCTCGAACTCGCCGCCAAGGCGGTGCACACCGTCATCTGGACCGACTGACCCGGGAACTCATGTGATCGTCGACTCCCACGTCCACGCGGGCGAGTACTACCGCCACTTCACCCGGTCCTTCGCCCGGGACATGATGGCGACCACCGGCATGCCGCCGGAGGCGCTGGACTCCCCCGAGCGGAAACTGCTGGACCAAATGGACGCGGCCGGTGTCCGGCACGCCTTCCTGCTCGCCTTCGACGTGCAACGCGTCGAGGGTTTCAAGGTCCCCAACGAGTTCGTCGCCGACATGTGTCGGCGGCACCCGGGCCGGTTCACCGGGTTCGCCTCGGTGGACGCGGGCACCCCGGGCGCGGCGGCGGAACTGCGGCACGCGGTGACGGAGCTGGGGCTCAGGGGACTGAAGACGGCGCCCTGCTACCTGCGGATGTCGCCGGCCGACCGCCGGTGGTACGACGTGTACGAGACGGCGCAGGAGCTGGACGTCCCGGTGCTCGTGCACACCGGCTACACCCCCGCGAAGCGGGCCGACCCCCGCTACTTCCCTCCCCAGTTGCTGGACCGGGTGGCCAGGGACTTCCCCGAGCTGCGGCTGGTCCTCGCCCATCTGGGCACGCCGTGGACCGATGCCGCCCTCGACCTGATGGTCCGTTATCCCCGGGTCCACGCCGACCTGTCGATATTCAGTTGGTACCGGCCCGTCCCCACCGTCACGGCGGCACTCGCCAGGGCCCGGGCCCTGGGTGTGATGGACCGGCTGCTGTGGGGCACCGACTACCCGTTCTGCACCATGACCGACTCGATGGCGCGGATGCGGGAGCTGACCGGCGACGGTTCCCTGTGGCCGGACGGCACGCCGCTGAGCGAGGCGGAGTTCGCGTCGCTGACGGGCGGAGCCGCCGCCCGGCTGCTGCCGGGACTTCCCGGGCCGGCCTCCTCCATCACCAGCACGACCCACAGCCACGACGATGAGAGAGAGACCGCATGAAGACCGTGGAATGGCATGCGCCGTACGACGTCCGCGTCATCGACGACGCGCCCGTGCCATCCGTCACCGCGCCGGGCGACGCGGTGGTACGGGTGGTGAGGTCGGCCATCTGCGGCACCGACCTGCACCCCTACCGCGGTGAGATCCCGGACTTCACCCCCGGGACCGTCACCGGTCACGAGTTCACCGGCGTGGTCGTGGAGACGGGCGACGACGTGCGCGGCGTACGGCCGGGCGACCGGGTGGTGGCCTCGGACGTGATCGCCTGCGGCCGGTGCTGGTACTGCCGGCAGGGCTGGCACTACCAGTGCGAGCAGGTGGGCCTGTTCGGCTACGACACGGTGGTGGGCACGACCCCGGTGGCGGGCGGCCACGCGGAATATGTGCGCGTGCCGTTCGCCGATGTCGTGCTGTCCCCGATCCCCGACGGCGTCACCGACGAACAGGCCCTCTTCATCGGTGACATCCTGACCACCGGTTTCGCCTGCGCCGAGCGGGGAGGGGTGCGGCCCGGCGACGTGGTCGCGGTGGTCGGCTGCGGCCCGGTCGGTCTGATGGCCCTGAAGTCGGCCCAACTGATGGGCGCCGCCCGGGTGCTCGCCATCGACCCGAACGGGGACCGGCGCGCGCTGGCCGCCGCCCAGGGCGCCGAGCCGGTCGCGCCCGGCGACGACCTGACCGCCCGGGTCCTGGACCTCACCCACGGGCGGGGCGCCGATGTGGTGCTCGAAGCCGTCGGTGTGGACGCGTCGCTGCTCACCGCCCTGGACATCGTCCGCCCGCGCGGCACGGTCTGCGCGGCCGGCTCCCACGCGTCGCAGGCCATGCCGATGCCGACTGTTCTCGCCTTCGCCAAGGAGCTGACCCTGCGCTTCTCGGTCGGGGACCCGATCAGCCTGGGCGAACGGCTGATGAACCTGGTGCGGCAGGGCCGGATCGATCCCACCTTCGTCATCTCGCACCGCGTCCCGCTGTCCGAGGCCGAAGAGGCGTTCAAGCTGTTCGACAGCGGCCGGGCCACGAAGGTGGTGCTGGTACCGTGACCGGCCCCGCCGAACACCCCGCGTCCGGCGGTGGCCTGGCCGAGCTGATCGCGGAACGCGCCCGCGAGACGCCCGACGCGCCCGCGCTGCGCTGTGGCGAGGCGGTGCTCGGCTACCGCGAGCTCGACGAGCGTGCCGAGGCGCTCGCCGCGCGGCTGCGCCGTGCCGGTGTCGGACCGGAGGTGCCGGTGGGCGTCCTCCTGCGCCGCTCGGTGGAACTCGCCGTCGCGCTGCTCGGCGTCCTGAAGGCGGGCGGTGCCTGTGTGCCCCTGGACCCGGACTACCCGCGGCAGCGCCTGGCGTTCGTACTCCAGGACGTGGCGGCTCCGGTACTGCTGACCGCCCGCGCCCTCGCCGGCTCCCTGCCCGCGCACTCCTCGACGGTGCTCCTCGTCGACGACGGCCGGGACGAGGACGCCGCCGCGGACCGTGCCGCACACCCCGCTCCCGTGCACCCGGACAACCTCGCCTGGGTGGCGTACACCTCCGGCTCGACCGGCCGCCCGAAGGGCGTGCTGCTGACGCACGGGCCGCTGGCCAACCTCGCCCGCGGCATCGGGGCCCGGCTCGACCTGACGCCCGAGGACCGGGTGTTGCAGTTCGCCTCGATCGGCTTCTCCGTGGCGGCCGAGGAGATCCTGTCCACCTGGGTGGCGGGGGCCTGCCTGGTCATGGACCCGGAGGAGGAGCTCGCCGACAGCGGCCGGCTGCTGGCGCTGATCGAACGCGAGGAGGTGACCGTCCTCCAGTTGACGCCGTCGTACTGGTACGAGTGGATGCGCGAACTCGGCGACGAGGACGCCCCCACCGCCCCCGCCTCGCTGCGGCTGCTGGTGGTGGGGAGCGAACCGGTGGCCGTCGACCGGGTCGCCGCCTGGTGCGCCACCAAAGTCCGGCTGGTGCAGGAGTACGGCGCCACCGAGGCAACCGTCTCCCAGCTCCTGTACGAGACCGACGCGGACGCCGACGAGATCCGCGGCCTGCCCCGGCTGCCGATCGGCACACCGCTGCCGGGCCTGTGGGCCTACGTCCTCGACGAGCGGCTCGCCCCGGTGCCCGACGGCGAACCGGGCGAGCTGTACCTGGGCGGCGAGGGGGTGTCCCGCGGCTACCTGGGGCTGCCCGCCATGACGGCCGAGAGGTTCCTGCCGGACCCGTTCGCCGGCCGCCCCGGCGCCCGGATGTACCGCACCCGGGACCTGGCGCGCCGGCTCCCCGGCGGAGAGCTGGAGTTCCTCGGCCGGGTGGACCACCAGATCAACATCCGCGGCATCAGGATCGAACCGGGCGAGGTGGAGACCGCGATCGGCCGCTTCCCCGGTGTCCTGGGCAGCGCCGTCCTGGCCAGGGCGGACTCCGCGGGGACCGAGCGGCTGGTGGCGTACGTGGTGTGGGACGCGCGGCCCCGAGCGCGGGCGCTGCGGGCGTTCCTCCGCGGTGTCCTGCCTCCGGCCCTGGTGCCCTCGCGCTACGTCCCTCTGCCGGCCCTGCCGCTCAGTCCCAACGGCAAGGTCGACCGGCGGGCCCTGGGCGGGCTCCCGCTCGACGAGGGCGCCCGGGGCCGCACACCGGCCGTCGGGCCGCGGACCCCGCTGGAGGAGCGGCTGCTGCCGGTCTGGCAGGAGGTGCTCGGCGGCGAGCCGATCGGCGTCGAGGACGACTTCTTCGAACTGGGCGGCGACTCGCTGGGAGCCGTGCGGCTGGCCGCCGAGCTCAGGTCCCGGCTGGACCTGGACGTCCGGCAGAGGATGATCTTCAGAGCTCCGACCGTGGCGGCACTGGCCGCCGAACTGGAACGGACGGAGGGCGCCGGTGACTCCGGCCCGCGGTCGGACGGTGCGGGCGGCCCCGAGGACCGGGCCCCTGCCTCGTTCGCCCAGCGGCAGATGTGGTTGCTGCACCGCATGGCCCCCACCTCGCCCAGGTTCAACGAGCCGGTGCTGATCCGGCTGATCGGGGAGCCGGACCCGGTGGCGCTGCGCCGGGCCCTCGACGGGCTGGTCGACCGCCACCGGGCACTGCGCACGGTGTTCACCGTCGAGGAGGGCCTTCCGGTGCAGTCTCCCATGGAGCCGCGGGAGTTCGCGCTGCCGCTGGTCGACGTCGAGGGTCGGGACGCGGATGGGGTCCGGGCCGCCGTCGCGGAACTGGCCCGCCGGCCGTTCGACCTGACGCGCGGGCCGCTGCTGAGGGCGGCGCTCCTGCGGTGCGGGCCGCGGGAGCACCTGCTGGTGCTCGTGTTCCACCACATCGTCTTCGACGGCGGGTCGATGGAGGTGCTGTTCGACGAACTCGGCGAGGCGTACCGGGCCGCTCTGGCCGGGGAGGAGGCGGACCTGCCCGAGCTTCCGCTCCAGTACACCGACTACGCGCGCTGGCAGCACCGGCAGGCCGCGGAGCAGGGCTTCGACGAGCAGCTCGCCTACTGGCGCAAACGGCTCATGGGCGCGCCCGCGAAGACCCGGCTGCCGTTCCCGCTGCGGCCGGCCCAGCGCACGGGGAAGGGCGCGGTGCTGCGGTTCGCGGTTTCGCCGGCCCTGACGGCACGGCTGCACGAGGTCGCCGGGGCGGAACACGCCACCGTCTTCATGGTGCTGCTCGCGGCGTTCTACGAGCAGGTCCACCGCGCCACGGGAGCGCGCGATCTGGTGGTGGGCACCCTGGTGTCGGGGCGTGACCGGCCGGAACTGGCCGGTCTGGTCGGGCTGTTCGTCAACTCGCTGTGCCTGCGCACCGAGCTGGCCGACGGAGCTCGCTTCCACGAGCTGCTGGCCGCCGTCCGGGAGGAGGTGCGCGACGGACTGGCCCACCAGGACGTGCCGTTCGAGCGGGTCGTCGAGGAACTCCGTCCCGTCCGCAGCGCACAGTACAACCCGCTGTTCCAGCTCCTCTTCTCCTACGGCAGCACTCCGAGTCGGGCGCCGCGCATGCCGGGGCTGCGGACCGCCCTGCTGCCCTGCGACACGGGGACGTCGAAGTTCGACGCCACACTGGCTCTGGACGACGACGGAGCCGGTGGTCTCCGAGGCCAACTGGAGTACGACAGCGAGCTGTTCGACGAGCCGTCCGCACGGCGTGTGGTCGACGACTACCTCGCGGTGCTGGACGCGGTCGCGGCCGACCCGGGCCATGCGGTGAGCGGCTCATGAGCGGGGCGACGGTACCGCGCTCACTCCGCCCGTGCGCCCGGCACGAGGTGTCGCGCTATGTGTTCCACCAGCGTGCCCTCGTGTTCGCGCAGATAGAAGTGGCCGCCGGAGAAGACCCGGGTGCGGTGGGTCCCCTCGGTGACCTCCGCCCAGGTGTCGAGGTCGGCCACCGGGCACACCGGGTCTCTGTCGCCGCCGTACGCGGTGACCGGCGCCCGCAGCAGCACGTCCGGGACTGCCGGACGGTAGCCGTCCAGCAACCGGTAGTCGGCCCGCAGGACCGGCATGAGCACCTCGCGCAGCTCGGGGTGCTCGTACACCTGGGCATCCGGGCCTCCGAGCCGGCGCACCGAGTCGAGCAGGGAGTCGTCGTCCAGCGCGCCGCTCCGGGCGGGGGCGGCGCGGTGCGGGGCGGCACGCCCGGAGACCAACAGCCCGCCGAGCACCGGACCGGCCTCGCGCTCCAGCCGCAGGGCGACCTCGTAGGCCACGGCGGACCCCATGCTGTGCCCGAACAGTACGACCGGTACGTCGAGGTAGGGCACGAGCGCGGCGGTGACGGCGTCGGCCAGCTCGGTCATCGACTCGACGGCCGGCTCCGACACGCGGTTCTGGCGGCCGGGGTACTGGACGGCCAGCACCTCGATTCCGGCGGGCAGCCGGGCCGCCCAGCCCGTGTAGGCGGTCGCGGCGCCGCCCGCGTGCGGGAGGCAGACCAGGCGCAGTCCGCAGCCCTCGGCCGGAATGCGGCGGAACCAGGGATCGGAGGTATCCGTCCTCGCCATGCTCATGCCTCCCCCACATACGGCCGTTTCGCGCGGCCCGCCTCCGTCGTCGTCCGGGCAGGTCCGCGAGCGGCCGACCTCTTGATCGACCACATCAGCGTAACAACCGGCCTTCCGCAGCCCAGACACCATCTCCGGAGTTCCGAATGACCACCACACCGTCTCCCGTTCCGATAGCCCGCGCCGAGATCGACCAGAGGCGGCTCTTCGACCTGTACCAGATCGTCCCGGACGCCGACGAGTACACGGAGATCCTGGAGCTGGAGCGGCGGTGGATCGTCCCGCTCGCCGAGCACTACCGCCGTACGGCACCGCGGTTCGAGTCGCACCGGGAACTTCTGCGCACGCTGTCCGACTTCCTCACCCGCGAGGGCGCGGCCGCGTCGGACAACCACCGATTCCTCGCCGAGGAGGCCACCTTGGAGCAGTTCAAGGTGGTGGTGGGCGAGTTCGCGATGGACGGGCTGACCGAGTCGCTGTCGCTGCTGCCCGTCATACCGCGCCTGCCGTACCGCTCGGGCATGGCGGTCTTCCGGGTGATGGTGGACGAACTGGGCTGCGGGAACGACGACATGGCGCACTCCGAGCTGTACCGCGAGCTGCTGCGGGAGTTGGGGATGCCGACCGAGGTCGCGGACTACCGGGGGTCCAGCCAGCAGAGCCACGCCTACGTCAACATGTTCCACTGGCTGGCCTCCCGCGCCCCCTCCCCGGAGTACTTCCTCGGTGGCTACACCTACTTCGAGGCCAGCGTGCTCTACGGGTTCCGCAGCTTCGCCCAGGCCGCCAAACGCCTGGGGCTGAAGTCCGGCAGGTACTACACCGAGCACCTCTACATCGACATGTACCACAGCAAGCAGATGCGTGTGGCGCTCAACGAGATGGCCGCGGCGCGCGATCTCGACCTCTCGGCGGTGTGGTCCGGGGTCGAACTCACCAGCGCGATCGTCAACGACGCCACCGAGACGGCGATCTCGATCGCTCGGGAGAAGGTGCGGGCATGACCCCTTCCGAGAGGACCGACGCACCGGCCGGCGCCGGCGGACCGATGCCGCGCCCCCCTGCCGTCGAACAGGTCAGCGACGGCCTGATCCTGGTGGAGCTGGCCGGCCGCCGGGTGCTGGCCTCGGCGGTGTGCCCGCACCGCAGAGGCCGACTGCTCTTCGGCCATCTGGACGAGGGCAGACTGCGGATCCGCTGCCCGTTGCACCACTCGGCCTTCGACCTGAACGACGGCCGCCGGGTGGCGGGGCCGGCGTGCGACCCGATCCGGATCGTCGCGGAACTACCCGAGGGCGCGGCCGTGCCTCCCCCCGAGGAACTGCGCAGGCTGGAGGAGGAATTCGATGTCCGCGCCTGACCGCGCCGGGACCACGCCCGACCGACCCACCGCCCGCGGCGGCTCAGCGGGCCGTCGCGGCCTCGTCCGCCTCGACCGCCTTGGCCAACGCCTCCCGCAGCTCGTCGTAGGTCGACGCGAGCCGGCGCAGCCCCTCGGCCAGCGCCCGGTCATCCCCGGTGACCAGCGGATACTGCACTCCCCCGAGGATCCTCGCCTGCTCGGCGAGGATCCCCGCGGGGCGGCTGTGGCCGATCCCGGCAAGGCAAACGGCCGCGTCGGCCAAGCGGCGTGCGCCGGTCCGCACCGCGAAGTTCTCCATCATCTGCCGAATGTCCGGGTCGAGTTCCCCACTCGCCACCTGCTCGGCCAGCCGTTCCAGGCCCGCCCCGTTGCCCAGCGAGCCGGGCGGCATCTCCACGTCCCCACGGCCGCTCAGCCAGGCGAGGGACTTCGGCAGCGAGGCGCGCAGCGCGTCCTCGGCGGAGACCTCGCGGCGTCGCTCGAACTCCGTGCGCAGCACGAACGGCCGGTCGACGTAGCTGATCTCCTCGGCCCGCCAGGCTTCCAGGAACGCCCCCACCGGCAGAGTCGCGTACGGATACCCGTGCGGGTCGTGGAAGACGACCGTGTCTCCTTCGACCGCCTCCACGGCCACGTAGTGGTCGGCGCCGTTGGCCGTTCCGGAACCGGGCTGGTACAGCAGCAGGCCCATGTCCACCGGGCCGACCACCACCGGTCCCCGGGCCGCTGCCTCCCGCAGCCGGTCCACGGCTTCGTCCGAATCGTCGCCGTCGCTGCGCACGCACTCGTGTCCCAGCAGCTCGATCGCCGTGTCCAGTCCGGCCTCGGGGTCCCAGCCGAAGGGGTCGAACAACGGCAGGGTGCCGTCGATGAGTTGGAAGCCGAACGGCGACCCCGTGAGCACCTCGATGACGGCGGGATCCGGCGAATCGTCACCAAGCACCATCGCGAGCGAGTTGGAGAAGCAGTACGAACCGGAGCCGATGTAAGGGAACAACGTGACCTCGTTAACCGACGACGCTGAACAGGCGATCACTGCCATTGCCGGGGCAGCGGTTCCACTCTACGGTCTCCGCACCCCCTGATGGTTCCTCGGCGCCCGGACCTGTATCGACGAAAGGCTCTTCTCAGAGGGGGCATTCACATGCACGCAGTCATCATGGCCGGCGGCAAGGGCATACGCCTGCGGCCGTACACCACGGCCCTGCCCAAACCGCTCGTCCCGATCGGCGACCAGCACGCGATCCTGGAGATCGTGATGCGTCAGTTGGCCGCCGTCGGTTTCACGAAGGTCACCCTGGCCATCGGCCACCTCGGCCACATCATCCGGGCCTACGTCGGCGACGGCTCCCAATGGGGCCTGGAGGTGGAGTACACGGTCGAGGACAGTCCGCTGGGCACGCTCGGACCGCTGGTCCTGCTGCGCGACCGGCTCCCCGAGCACTTCCTGGTGATGAACGGCGACGTCCTCACCTCCCTCGACTACAGAGCACTGTTGGAACACCACCGGGCGAGCGAGTCGCCGCTGACGATCGCCACCTACATCCGCCAAGTGACCATCGACTTCGGGGTGCTCACCACGGCGGAGGGGCGCGTCACCGGGTTCCGCGAGAAGCCCAGTCTGGACTATCGGGTGTCGATGGGTATCTACGGCCTCAGCAGGGAGACCCTGGCCTCCTACACTCCCGGTCTCCCGCTGGGCTTCGACGATCTGGTGCTCGACCTGCTCGAAACCGGCACACCTCCCGCCTCCTTCGAGTTCGACGGCTACTGGCTCGACATCGGCCGTCCGGACGACTACGACCGGGCCAACGCGGAGTTCGCCGCGAACCAGGACATCCTGCTGGCGGGGAGCTGACCCCGGTCCGGCCGGTCCCGGGCGGCGCACGGGGCATCTCCCCGCACGCCGCCCGGGGCCGGTGCCGGCAGGTCGGCCCCGTCCGTACCGCTCACCGCGGGCAATACCGCGGGCGATGAGGTCGAGGGCGACGACGGTGTCGGCCACGCCCAGGCCGAGGTTGTGGTGGGCGTGGATGCCCGTCTCGGTGGCCGGGTCGAGAACGTCGCGGTAGGCGCGGAGGCGGTCGCGGACCCCGTCCATGGTCAGCCGGCCACGTCCGTGCCCGGCTCGCGGGCGGCGGCGATGGTGCGGGCCTGCTCCACGGCGTACCGGTGCCGGACGGCGTGCATGCCGTCCCGCAGGGTGACGTCCTGCACGTACAGGGAGGTCATGGGGGGCGCGGCCCGTGGATCACCCCGGGCAGTCCGGGCGGCTCGGGCGGCGGGAGAAGTGGCGGGCGGTGGGCACCGCGGCGGCCACGGCCGGCGCGAGGAAGCAGACCAGGGCACAGACGGCGAGTACCGGACGGATTCCGAAGACGTCGATGGCCGGGGCGATGAGGGCGAGGCCGACCGGGGCGAGACCGTAGGAGAGGAGGAAGTCCAGTGAGGAGACCCGGGCGAGCTTGTCCGGGTCGACCTCGCGCTGGGTGGCGGTGAACCACGGCACGTTGAACAGCTCGATCCCGACCCCCGCGACGGCGTAGGCGGCGATCACGACGGCGGGGTGCACCGGCAGCATCAGGCTGAGCGGCGCGAAACCGTAGGCGGCCAGACCGGCCAGGGCGCTCCAGCCCGGGGACCGTGCCCGCCGGCGGGCGGTGACCACGGCCCCCGCCAGAGCGCCCACCGTGTAGGCGGTCGTCGCCGCGGCGAGCACGACTTCGGTCCCGTACCGGTCGCGGCTGACCAGGGGCAGGGCGACACCGGTGGCGGAGTAGCCGGTGGCGATGACAGCGGTCAGAGCGGCGAGTCCGGCCACGAACCAGGGGTGCCGGCGCGCCTCGCGCACTCCGTCGGCGAACTCGCCGAGGAGGGAGGCACGTCGACCCGCGGTGGCCGGTGCGCCGGCGGCGCCGGGGCCGGGGACGAGGGCCGCGACGAGCCAGAGCAGACCGATCCCCAGGAGCAGCGCCCGGATGTCGAGGAGCACCGCGAGCAAGGCGGTCAGAGCGGGACCCACCAAGGTGGTGACACGGACCGCCAACGTCATGGCGGCGTTGGCCTGTTGCCTGCGGTCGGCATCGACGACCTCGGCGGTCAGGGCCTGGAACGCCGGCCGACAGGCCCCTTGCCCCGCTCCGGCCAGCGCGGACGCGGCGGCCATCAGCGGAAGCGAGCGTCCCAGCCCGGCGGTCATCAGCGGTGCCGCCACGGCTGCGGCGAGTCCGGCCCACAGCACGACACCCCGACGGGAGTGCCGGTCGGCCAGGACACCGCTGATCGGCACCGCCGCGAGGAATCCCACCGTGCGAGTGGCCAGGACCAGGCCGAGGCCCGCTGGGGTGAGCGCCCGGTCGAGCACCGCGAGCCCGAGCACGAACGGCAGGGCCCAGGTGGCCAGGCCCGATGCCGTGGTACCGGCCCACAGCCTCAGGAAGGCGATGTCGAGCAGAACGCTCCTCCGGGGCGGCGGGCTCGCCTGGGAGGTCGCGGGTGCGGACGGAGTCGCCACGGCGTGATGCTCCTGTCGTCGAGGGGTGGATCGCCTGCGGGGCTCGGTGGTCCGTGTCCGTGCCGCCTGCCGGGAGCCACCGCATGGGCAGCGGGCAGGGCGAGGAAGCGCGCACGGACCGGAGGCGCACCAACGCCACCCTAGTGAAAATGATTGTCATTAATCTACCCGCCGAACACCCGCGCCCGCCCGACCCCCCTCGACGTCCACACCCCCTGCCGGCGCTCGACGTCGGCACTTCCGGGGATTCCCCACGGCCCTCTGATGAATATGATTATCATTACGCGTCAGTCCTCCCGTGAGAAGGAGACCCAGTGGACACGACAGCAAGCGGGCCCGCCCTGCTGAAGCAGCTCCCGCCGCCACTGCCCGCCGAGCGGATCATCGCGGTCAACCAGCCCAAGGCCGACCTGCACACCACTCGCAGCCACGAGTGGAACGGGTGGACCTTCGAGGTACCGCCGGGTGTCTTCATGCCGGGCTGGACCAGCCGGATGATCCACGAGCGGCTGCTGGACGGCCGGATCGACGTACGCGGCCGCCGGTACGGGGCCATGGGCGTCGGGCTCGGTGTCGAGGCCGTGGTCGCCGGGGTCCGCGGGGCCCGGGAGATCCACGCGATCGACATCCACCCCGAGAGCGTGGCCACCACCGTCCGCCACTACGAGCGCCTGGTGGGCGAGCGCGAGGGCACCGCCCTCATACCCGTGGTGGGGGATCTGTTCGACGGTCTGCCCGAAGGGGTGCGGCTGGACGTCGTCACCTTCAACCCACCCGCGGTCAGCCAGACCGTCAGCGACGACCCCGATGTCGTGCGCAACGTCTGCGTGGGCGCGTCCCTGCCGGCGAGGTTCTTCGCGCAACTCAACGAGAAGGACCTGTTGGCCCCCGGCGGAGAGGTGTTCCTCGTCGTCTCCAACACCGCCGACCTGCACACCATCATCCGGCACGCGCTGGACCAGGGGTTCACCCCGAGGATCGATCACCTGCACGACTGGCAGGACGGCGTCGTCACCTTCCTGTTCCGGCTGACCCGCGGCGGCCGGGCATGAGCGCGCGACCGTCCACCCCCCGTCCCGACACCGTCGACGATCTGCTGGCCGCCGTCCTGGCGGGCGAACAGGGGCCGCGTCCCTCGGACCTCACGGCCACGAGCGTGTTCTGGATCCACCACGGAACCCGGCTCGCCGGAAGCGACGCCACCTACCTCAACCAGTACGTCCTGGTACGCCTGGGAGGCTCCTTCGGAGCCTGTGCCTTCGAGGCCGGCGAGATCGACCCGGCGATATGCCGGGACGCCTCGGGCAGCCCGCTGGAGACACTCCTGCGCGCGGCGCCCCGCCCGCTGCGGATCGCCGCCCTCGACGCCTACCTCGCCGAGGCCCGGCCCCACCGGCAGGCGGCACACGCCGAACCGGTGACACTGCCCGCCGGGCCCCCCGAGGTGCGAGCCAGGGCCCGGGACGCGGCCATCGCCGGACTGCTGGACATCGACGACGGCGCCAAGGTCGCGCTGATCGGCGTCGTCAACCCCCTGGTCGCGGCAGTCCGTGAACGCGGCGGCGATCCGCTGCCGTGCGACTTCAACCTGCGCACGACGCAGTGGGGCGACCCGGTGACCGACGACATGGAGGAGGTCCTCGGCGCCGCCGACGCCGTGGTCGCCACCGGTATGACGCTCGGCAACGGCACCTTCGACACGGTCCTGACGCGCTGCCGCGAACGGAGCGTGCCGCTCGTCGTCTACGCCCAGACCGGCAGCGCGGTGGCGCGCGCCTTCCTGGGGTCCGGGGTGACGGCGCTGTCCGCGGAGCCCTTCCCCTTCTCCCAGTTCAGCGCCGACCCGACCGTGCTGTACCGCTACCGCGTGGGGAGCGTCTCGTGACGGTGGCCACCACGCGGGCAGCGTCCGGCGCCGGCACCGCCGTCGTCGGCACCGGGCACGCCTCCTGTCACCACGGCGAGATCCTGCAGGGTGTCTTCCTCGACTCCCGCGGGCGGCGCTGCGCGGGCCTGGTCACCCTGCCCATGCCCGGCCCGGGCGCGCGAGCGGAGTTCACACGCCGCCCGGGCACCGCGCCCGAGGACGTGTCGGTGACCCCGGACGACCGCGCCAAGGCCCTGCGCGCGGCGGTCCTCGCCGTGCGGGAGTGCGCCGCACGGCGCCGGGAACCGGTGTGCGGCGGAGAACTGCGCCTGAGCGGCGACATTCCCGTGGGACTGGGGATGGGTTCCTCCAGCAGTGACGTCATCGCCGCCATACGCGCGGTCGCGGACTCCTTCGGTCTGCGCCTGCCGCCCGAGACGATCGCGCGTCTGTCGGTGCGGGCCGAGCGGGCGTCCGATCCGCTGATGCTCGACGGTCGGCCGCTGCTCTTCGCCCAGCGGGAGGGACGTGTGCTGGAGGTCCTCGGCGACGCGCTGCCGCCGGCCGTCGTCGTGGGCTGTGCCCTGGGCGGCGGCAAGCCGGTGGACACCCTCTCCCTTCCGGCACAGGCCCACGACGACGAGGACCTGCACGCCTACGAACGCCTGCGGTCCCTGCTGCGGCGGGCGATCGCCGAGGCGGACCCGGCGCTCCTCGGCCGGGTCGCCACCGCCAGCGCGCGGCGCGCCCAACGCGTCCTTGGCCACGACGAGTTCGACGCCCTCGTGGAGATCGGCGGACGCGTCGGGGCCGTGGGCCTGCAGCTCGCCCACAGCGGCAACGTGGCCGGGGTGCTCTTCGACCCCGCCTCCCCCGATCTGGACCGCCGACTGCGGCGCTGCGCGAGAGCGCTCGAGGACAGCGGCATCCCGGTCACCCGTACCTTCACGACCTTCACCACCGGCGAGGAGCTCATGGATGGACGAGCACATAGCGGAAGCGGTAGGCCGACCGGACCTGATACGTCTCGGCGACGGACTCGTCTGCCTGCGCTTTGAGACCATGAAGGTCGTCTCCGCCCTGGCGGCGGTGCGACACCTGCTCGAAACCGGCGCGGTGCGGCGCGGCGACACCCTGCTGGACAGCTCCAGCGGCATCTACGCCTACGCCTTGGCCCTCGCCTGCCACCGCCACGGCATGCGCTGCCACATCGTCGGCTCGACGACCGTCGACCACGTGCTGCGCACCCAACTCGCCGTGTTGGGCGCCCACTTGGAGCAGATGGGCCCGAGCGACGACTTGAAGCTCGACCAGAAGCGCAGAGTGGAGCGCATCCAGGAGATCCTGCGCGAGCGCCCCGACTACCACTGGATGCGCCAGTACCACGACGACATCCACTACCTCGGCTATCGGGCCGTGGCCGAGCACATCGGGCGGGAGACCGACACCGATCGCCTCACCGTCGTCGGCGGAGTGGGGTCGGGGGCCTCCACCGGGGCTCTCGCCCGATATCTGCGGGAGAGGTCGCCCGGCGTCGAACTCGTCGGCGTCCAGCCCTTCGGCAGCGTCACCTTCGGCAGCGAGCACGTCGCCGACCCGGAGATCATCATCGCCGGGATCGGCAGTTCCATCCCCTTCGGGAACGTCACGCACACCCTCTACGACACCCTTCACTGGGTCGCCTTCGACGCCGCTCTCGCGGGCAGCGTCGACCTGCTGCGCCGGCACGCGGTCTTCGCCGGCCTGTCCACCGGGGCCGGCTATCTGGCCGCCCGGTGGGAGAGGGACCGTGCCCCCGAGCGGACCGTCCTGTTCATCGCCGCGGACACCGGCCACCGGTACGTGGACTCGGTCTTCGCCCGGTACCGGGAGGCGTCGCGCGTCGAAGACCTCGTCCCCCGCGCCGTGACGACGGTGGACGAACTCGCCCTCCCCTGGTCGCGCATGGACTGGAACCGCGCGCCCGCTCCCGTCACCGCCGCGGTGTAGCGGCCGGGGTTCGGCCTCCGACACGTCCGCCCTCGTGTCCACGGTCACCGCCCTGTCGTGTGCGACGGCGCACCGGCCGGTCGCGGAAGGCGCCCCCGCGGGGATGTCCCCGCGGGGGCGCCTTGGTCCCGCGTGCGCGGCCGGTGTCCCGCGAGAGGCTCCGTCCCTCGGCGGTGATCTCCGCTCAGGCCTTGAGGGTGCGCAGGTACTTCGCGAACTTCTCCAGGCCGTCGATGTTGCGCGGCCCGCTGATCCCCTCGTTGTAGTCGAGGACGAAGAAGTTGTTCTTCTCGACGGCGGGCAGCTTGCCGGTGCGGGGCGACTTCTTCAGGAAGTCGATCTTCTCCTGGGCGGGCCGGTCGCCGTAGTCGAGGATGATGACGACCTCGGGTTCGGCCTCGGTGACGGCCTCCCAACTCACCTGGGTCCACCGCTGATCCAAGCCGTCGAAGATGTTCCTGCCGCCCGCCGTCTTGATGATGTCGTTGGGCGGGACCTGGCTGCCGGCGGTGAACGGCTGGTCCGTGCCCGAGTCGTAGAGGAAGACCGGCACCGGCTCGCCCTCGGGGGCCTTCGCGGCCACGGCCTCCACGCGCTTCCTCAGACCGTTCACGACCTCCTTCGCTCTCTCCTCCACCCCGAAGATCCTCCCCAGGCGCTCCAGGTCGGAGTAGAGGGCCTTGAACGGGGTGATCTTCTCCGGGTACTCGGGATAGTTGAAGCAGCTCTCGGTGTGCATGAAGCTCTGGATGCCGAGCTTGTCCAGGATCTCCGGGGTGATACCCCGCTGGTCGCTGAAGCCCGAGTTCCAGCCCGCCACCACGAAGTCGGCCTTGGCGTCCACGACGAGTTCCTTGTTGAGGAGGTCGTCGCCGAGCATCTTCACCTTGGCGTACTCGGCCGCCCACGGCGACTCGGTCACGGGCGGGTTCGCCGGCGGCATCACATAGCCCAGGACGTGGTCGGTCAGGCCGAGGCTGAACAGCTTGTCGGCGCTGCCTCCCTCGTAGGCGACGGCCCGCTTGGGGGTCGTGTACTCCACCGGCTCACCGCACCTGTTGACGGTGACCTTCTCCGACTTCGCGGACTCGGCGTCCGAGTCGACCTCGGCGCCGCACCCGCTGAGCAGCAGTGTGGCCGCGAGGGCGGAGCCGAGGGCGGCACGCCCGCGCGCGGCAGTCGAGGGGCGGGTCATGGGCATGGTGTGGCACTTCCGTTCAGTGGAGAAGGGGACAGCGAGTACAGCAGTTGCGGATCGCCGGTCAGCGGGTGCGGGACGACGTCGGCGTGGACGCCGAACACGTCGCGGACCAGTTCCGCGGTCAGGACGTCGTGGGGGGTGCCGGCGGTCACCAGACGTCCTTGGGAGAGGACCGCCAGCCGGTCGCACGCGGCGGCGGCGAGGTTGAGGTCGTGCAGCACGACCAGGACGGTGAGACCCGAGCCGCGCAGCAGGGAGAGCAGTTCGACCTGGTGGCGTATGTCGAGGTGGTTGGTCGGCTCGTCCAGGACCAGGATCCGGGGTTCCTGGACGAGGGCGCGGGCGACCAGGACGCGCTGGCGTTCCCCGCCCGACAGGGTGAGGACGCCTCGCCGGGCGAGGTGGTGGACGTCCATCCGTCGCATCGCCCGTTCGCACAGCTCCCGTTCCCGGCGGTCGAGCGCCTGGTTGCCCTGGCGGTGGGGGGTGCGCCCGAGCGCGACGAGCTCCTCCACGGTGAAGTCGAGGTCCACGGCCCCGTCCTGGGTCAGCGCCGCGATGATCCGCGCGCTGTGGCGCGGCGTCAGGCGGAACAGATCGTCGTCGCCCACCCACACGGTGCCGGAGCTGGGACGCAACGCGCGGTACACGCACCTGAGGGCGGTGGACTTCCCGCTCCCGTTGGGACCGACCAGGCCCACGACCTGCCCGTCCGCCGCCTCCAGGGACAGGTCTCGCACCAGGGCCCTGCCGTCGGTCACCACCGAGAGTCCGTCGAGCCCGAGGTTCATCTCAGCGTCCTCCGAACATGTAGGCCCTGCGGCGCATCAGGACGATGAACACCGGGACTCCGACGAGCGCCGTGATGACGCCCAAGGGGAGTTCACGCGGCGCGACGAGCGTCCGGGAGACCAGGTCGACCCAGACCATGAAGACCGCGCCGGCCGGTGGGGCTACGGCCAGGACCCGGGCGTGGGTGGAGCCGACCGCCATGCGCACCAGGTGGGGCATGACCAGCCCGACGAAACCGATGGCGCCGCTCGTGGCGACCATCGCGCCGGTGAGGAGCGACACGACCACGAGGAGGCTCTTGCGGTGCCGGTCCGGATCGACGCCCAGGCTCGCGGCGGTCTCGTCGCCGAGGGCCATGACGTCCAGCACGCGGCTGCGCCGGTGCAGCAGGACCACGCCGAGCAGCACGATCGCCGTGACCGCGGGGAGCGCGCCCCAGGTGGCGGCCCCGAAGCTGCCCATCGTCCAGTACAGGACCGTGCTGGTGGCCTCGCTGCCGGGAACCAGGTAGACGATCACGCTCATCACCGCCTGGAACCCGAGCGACATGGCCACCCCCGTCAGGACGAGACGCAGTGGGGACAGGCCGCCCCGGCCGGCCGACGCGGCGTACACCAGCAAGGAGGCCGCCAGGGCGCCGATGAAGGCGCCGACGGACATCGCGTGGATGCCCAGCGCCGCCAGTCCGCCCGTGACCGTGACGGCGACCGCGCCCACGGACGCGCCCGAGGAAACGCCCAGGACGAAGGGGTCGGCCAGGGCATTGCGCACCATGGCCTGAATGGCGACACCGACGGCGCTCAGCCCCGCTCCCACCAGTGCCGCCAACAGCACACGTGGGGTGCGAATCTCCCAGACGATCTGATAAGCGGTCACCTCGTCCGCCGCGATACGGCCGCCGCTGAGAGCGGCCCACAGGTATCGGGCGGTGTCGTCCGGCGCGATCACGGCCGGCCCCATTCCGATGGCCAGGACGACGGATACGGCCAAGAGGACGAGCAGAAGGGCACACGCCGGCGCCGAGCCCGTACGGGAGCCGAGCCGGTCGGCCGGCCCCGCCGGGGGCTCGGGTGGCTGCGCGCCGGCAGGCGCGGCGCCGTCGACGCTCGCCGAGGGCGTGGAAGTCGCGGGCGGGGACATGTGACCGGCCTTTCGAAAGCGGAAGACGACACTCACGGGAAGAGGGGCCCGCCACGGCGGTCTTCGCACGCGGACGGAGACCGGCGACGGCCGCCGGGGGCCGTATCGGCTGCGGGCGAGGGGTGCGGACGGAGAACCCGTCCGGAAGCGCTCCCGGTGCTAGCGACAGGGAGCCGGGGACATGCCGTGAGGGCGGGGCTCCGCTCGTCCGCGGCCTGTCGGTACGCCGACTGACGCCAGGAGGCCGATCGGCTCGGCTCCGCTCATCGGCTGCCGTGCGGGCCGCTCCGCGGGCAGGAACACCAAAGCCTTCACCTCTCCCCCTTTTGAGCAGTCGGGCGGGCGGGAACCGAGCCCCACTCGCGGGACCAACACTCCATCAACTGAAAATGATTGTCAAGAGCGCCTGTTGCCTCGCCCGCCCCATCCACCGCCCGGCCGGCCGACAAGCGATCCCGCCGCACACGTGGTCGCGGCGGGTCGTTGACATACTTCGGCCCATGGACACGAGCGCCGGGGCAGGCCGGATGCGGCCGGGCCGGGTGGCGCCCGGGATCGCGTCGGGCCGCCCCGTGGCACGGGCGCTGCGTCCCGCCAAGCCGGCGGCTGTCGAGACGGTCACGGAGCCGCGGGCGACGGTGCTGCGCCCGGACCCGGAGCGGTTGGGACGGTTCGACGAGCATCGGGTCCGGCGGCGGCTGCGGGACTCCCTCTCCCCGCGGCACACGTCGGTCATCGTGGCCGATGGCGCCTTCGCGGGCTGCGTCACCGTGCGACCCGTGGAGGACGGGCGGCGGCTGGAGCGCTTCCATCTCGCTCCGACCCTCCAGGGCCGAGGGCTCGGATCGGCTGTGCTGCGGACACTGCCACAACGGATCGACGCCGACGACGTGCCCGTTCGACCGAACGTCCTGCGGGGCAGCGCCGCCCGGCGGCTGCACGAGCGCCACGGGTTCACCGTGGCGGGCCAGGACCCCGTCGACGTCTCCATGGTGCGGCGGCCGGGTGGGGGCGTCCCGGCGACGTGAGGAGGATCGCGGACGCTCCGGGGGTTCGGCGCGAGCGACGTGGCGCCGAGCCGCGGAGGGTCGCGTCGGTCCGTCCCCGACCACCCGCCCCCGCTCGAGTGGGCCGCGATGACGCGCGGTCGCCGTGGCGCCGGGCATCGGTTCCGCCGCGACGGCGCGGACCCACGTCCGCGCGGCGCGGGTGGAGGCGGATCTCCCCTTCTCTCCCTTCCGGGAACGGCGCTGTCCCCCGAAGGGCTGTTTTCGGACTTTCCTCGACCGACGGCCCGACTGCGCGTCAAGCGGGGCTCCATAGCCTCTATGCTTCTACAGTCTTGTAGAAACAAGGAGGTGGCCAGGGCGTTCCGGGCCGTCCGCGGGCGTACGCACGTCGCGGGAGCAGCACGACGCGACGAGTGATCGCTCCGCTCGCGGAAGCAACGGAGGCAACCGGTCAACGCGGGGCCCACCCCGCGCGGTTCCGGCGGCCCGCCCTGCCACCCCACCCGCACATCGTCGACCCGGGAGGGCAACGTGGCTTCGATCGAACTGGACAAGGTGCTGGACAAGGCGTGGGCGGACAAGAGCCTGCCGGAGATCCTGTCCGCCCCCGTCTCCGCCCTGAAGGGCGTCTCCGACCGCGACGGCGAACTGCTGGAGGAGGCGTTCGGCGTCAAGACGGTGGCCGACCTGGCCGACCTGAAGTACGTCCGCTGGGCCCAGGCCCTGGCCACGCTGGGCGCGACGGCCAAGTGACGGTCAGGTAACTCCCCCAAAAAAAGCGCGGCGTCGCGCAAGCCCCGCCGGGCGCGGCGTCGCGCACCCTCACACGCACACGCGAAGGAGAACGCCACCATGGTGTTCAAACGGTTGCTCGGCTCGCTCGGAGTGGGCGGGCCCACGGTGGACACGGTCCTCGACCCCGGCCCCTTCCTCCCCGGCGGCGGCCTCAGCGGTCAGGTCCACCTCCAAGGCGGCAAAGCCGACTTCGACATCGACCACATCACCCTGGAACTGGTCGCCCGGGTCGAGGCCGAGCACGAGGGCGGTGAGTCCGAGGGCTTCGTCGCCTTCGAGCGCTTCACCGTCGCCGGTGGTTTCCGCCTGGCCGAAGGGGAGCGGCGCAGCGTCCCGTTCGCCGTCACGCTGCCGTGGGAGACCCCGATCACCGAACTGCACGGACAGCACCTGGGCATCGTCCTCGGGGTGCGCACCGAACTGGCGGTGAGCGGCGCCAGGGACAAGGGCGACCTGGACCCCTTGGCCGTCGGTCCGCTGCCGGCCCAGGAGGCCGTCCTGGAGGCTCTCGGGCAGCTCGGCTTCGGGTTCAAGTCGGCCGACCTGGAGTACGGGCACATCGGCGGCACCGGTCAGGCACTGCCCTTCTACCAGGAGATCGAGCTCGCCCCCGCGCCCCAGTACGCGCACACCATGCGGGAGTTGGAAGTGACCTTCCTCGCCAACCCCGGTGGCGTGGAGATCGTCCTGGAGGCCGACAAGCCCGGTGGCTTCTTCTCCGACGGCCATGACGCGCTCAACCGCCATGTCGTGGGCCACGAGGGTGTCGCACACCGCGACTGGAACGCCGTCGTCGACGCCTGGCTCCGTCAACTGGCCGACAACCGCGGCCACTTCGCCGCACCGGTCCCGTACGGGCAGCCCGACCCCCATGGTGGGGGGTACGCCCACAAGGACGACCACGGTCACCACGGCCACCGTTCCGGCCCCGGCATGGGAACGGCCATCGCCGCGGGCGCGGCCGGACTGGCCGTCGGCGTGGCCGGCGGGCTGGTGGCCGCCGAGATCGTCGACGAGATCGGCGACGCCTTCGAGGGGGAGGACGAGGGCGACGAGGAGGCGTGAGACGCCCCTCGACCCCCTTCTTTCTACATTCTTGTAGAAGTTAACCTGGGTCCGGACCGCTCCCCCGCGGTCCGGACCCGAACAACGCATGGAGACGTCATGGCCCTGTGGGATCGCATCAAGGAAACCGCCCAGACGATGCAGGCCCAGCTGGAGGCGAAGAAGAACGACCTCAAGAGCGGCGCCTTCCGCGACGCGAGCATGGCGATGTGCGCGCTCGTCGCGGCGGCGGACGGCACGATCGACCCGGCCGAGCGGCGGCGTGTCAGCCACCTGATCGCCAACAACGAGGTGCTGCGGAACTTCCCCGCCGACGACCTCCAGCGCCGTTTCGACGACTACGTCAACAAGCTGGTGGCCGACTTCGAGTTGGGCAAGGTCGGCATCCTGCAGGAAGTCGCCAAGGCCAGGAAGAAGCCCGCCGAGGCCCGCGCCGTGATCCAGATCGGCATCGTCATCGGCGGCGCCGACGGCCACTTCGACGCCACCGAGCGGGCCGTGGTCCGCGAGGCGTGTTTCTCCCTCGACCTGTCGCCCCACGAGTTCGATCTGTGACCGACGCACCGTTGCGACGCCCGCCTCGCCCGCTCCGGCGGTCGCACGGCGGACGTACGGCGGACGTGCACAGACCCGGCAGACAGACCGGCAGACGACCTCGAAGGGGAACCGCATGGAGATCTCCGGCCTCATCAGCGCGATCGTGATCGGCACCGTCATCGGCACACTGGGCCGGCTGGCGCTGCCGGGCCGCCAACACACCGGGGTGCTGCCGACCATCGGAGTCGGCGTCCTCGCCGCCCTGGTCGGCACCGCCGTCGCGGCGGGACTGGGGGTGGCGAACACGGACGGCGTCGACTGGATCGAGTTGGCCATCCAGGTCGGTCTGGCCGCCTGCGGCGTCGCGCTCGTCGAGCGCCTCAAGGGCCGCTGAGCCCGCCCGTCCTCCTGTGTCGATCGCCCGGTCCGAGCGGCGGTCGGCACAGGAACCGCGGGCTTCTCACAAGGGGGTGGCCGCTTTCAGGACGAGGAACAGGGTGACGGCCGAACTCGCCGACGACAGCGCCGAAACGGTGGTGCCCGCCGCGGCCGTCCACGCCGCGAGCCCCACCGCGGTGAACACCGACGGCCATCTGCGCACCGTCGGCGCCGGCTCCAACAGCGCCGCCACTCGCCGTGGCACGGGTCCCGCCGCGGCGAGGTGGGCCAGCGTCACCGCCGGAGCACCACGGGAGACCAGCGCCGCCTTGCCGATCGCACGGGCGACCGCCCGCCGACTGCCGACCGCCTCCGCCGCGTCCTCGTCCGCCCACCGCTCCGTGGTGTAGGTCACGGCCGTGCGCAGCGGTCGCAGGAACGGATTGGCTCGTGCCGCCAGCCGCACCACCAGCAGGTACCGGTGGTGCTTGCCCACCAGGTGCGCTCGCTCGTGGGCGAACAGAGCGCGGCGCTCCCGGTGGCCCTCCAGGCACGACAGCATCGCCGTGGACACCACGATCCGGCCCGTCCGGCGCGGGCCGCCGGGCAGCGCGTACGCGTACGGGACCTCGTCGGGCAGTACCGCCACCGAGGAGTCGCGCAGTCCTTCCAACGCCCGAAGCGCCCGGCGCCGCACCCGACGGTGCGCCCACAGCGTCCGCGAGCAGGCCGCCAGCACCGCGACCAGGGCGGGAATCGACGCCTTCCCCGCGATCTCGTCGAAGGGGACCGCCGCACGCACCTCCGGGTCCGACCAACCGTCCGGCAGCGGGTTGCCCGGCAGTTGCGCGGTCCCCACCACGACCAGCAGCGCCAGACACACCGTGCTGCACACCGCCAGCACGCCGGCCGTGACCGACAGCAGCACGGTGGCGGTGCGCGGGTGCAGGCGCTGTTCGGCCAGGCGCGCGACGGGCCAGGCGGTCAGCGGCAGGACGAGCGGCAGGAAGAAGAAGACCCCCATGGACATCAGTCCTCCGGTTCCTCCGCCCGGCCCAAAAGTTCCCGCAGCAGCCGCTCGTCGTCCGGCGGCAGCGAGGTCACGAAACTCGCCAGCACCGCCTGGCGGTCGCTCTCTCCGTCCAGGAGCCTCCGCATGCGCAGTGCCGCCAACCCCGCCTCGTCCGCGGTCGGCGCCCACACGAACGACCGGCCCGACCTCTGCCGCGTCACCACGCCCTTGGCCAACAGCCGGGTCAGGATGGTGATCACGGTGGTGTACGCCAGGGAGCCGCCGAGCCGCTCCCGCACCCACGCGGTGTCCACCGGGCCCGGCGCCTCGCGCAGCGCCGAGAGCACCTGGGCCTCCAGCTCGCCCCGGCCCCGCCGGTGCGGACGAGGCCGCTGGGACGCTCCGGTCGCATCCCGATCCACCACACCGTCTCCCTTCAGCCCCATGCTCCCCCGTCTCACTCGCCGGGTCGGCGGTACATCGTAGACGTGCGGCAACCCGGCCTCCCCCACATCTTCTACATTGCTGTAGATTTCAAGGGCGGGTTCGGCAGTCCCGAGAACCGCGCAGACCAACGCGTCACAGGAGGAAAGCGTGGGAGTATCCCTGTCCAAAGGTGGCAACGTCTCGCTCAGCAAGGAGGCCCCGGGACTGAGCGCGGTCCTCGTCGGCCTGGGCTGGGACGTGCGGACGACCACCGGAACCGACTACGACCTGGACGCCAGCGCGCTGCTGTGCGGCGCTTCCGGGAAGGTCGCATCCGACCGGCACTTCGTCTTCTACAACAACCTCACCAGCCCCGACGGATCGGTCGAGCACACCGGTGACAACCTCACCGGCGAGGGCGACGGCGACGACGAGGTCATCAAGGTGAACCTCGCTGGCCCGCTACGACCTGAGCGAGGACGCCGCCACCGAGACCGCCATGGTCTTCGGCGAGCTCTACCGCCACGGCGGTGAGTGGAAGTTCCGGGCCATCGGCCAGGGCTACGCCTCGGGGCTGCGCGGCATCGCCCAGGACTTCGGCGTCAACGTCTGACGCCTTGCCTCCGCCACCGGAGGACCGCCACGGACCGGTCCTCCGGGGCGCCCCGTCCCAGGCTCGGCCACCCGGAGCCCGACCGCGCGGGGAGCCGATCTCCCGCCCGCGGCGGTCGTCCTCGCTCCGCTGCTCGCGGCACTCGCCTCCGTCGGGGCCGCTCTCCCCGCGTCACCGGTCACGGACCGGGCTCCGGCGACTCCCGGTGTCAGTCGGGTCGGTCGAGGGCGCCGATCGCGCAGGCCGCGGAGAGCAGTTGGGCGTCGAGGAGGCCGCCGTCGGCGAGGCGGTTCCCCCTGGAGTAGGAGCCGAGTATCGCCTTCGCCAAGGGCAGTGCCCCGCGGGGGCGGCGTATCAGTGGCTTGACCCAGGCTTCGACGGTGGCGTCGAGTTCCTCGGCGGGCACCGCCTTGTGGAGGATGGACATCTCGTGGGCCCGCGCCGCGTCGAAGGGGGCGCTGGTGAGGATGAGTTCACGGATCCGGGCGGTGCCCGCCTCGTTCAGCAGGCGGGGCAGGACACCACCCCACACGGGTGCCACGCCCAGGCTCGTCTCGGGGAGGCGGAAGCGGCAGGTGTCGGCTCCGGCACGCAGGTCGCAGAAGATCGCGAGTGCGAGGCCGGCGCCGATGACCCTGCCGTGGAGCCGGGCGATGGTGACCGCGTGGGCGGTGTCCAGGGCCTCGCAGACACGTCGGGCCTTGTCCGCGATCACACGGAGGTGCGCTCCGGTGGGGTCGTCCTCGAGGGAGGTGGCGAACTCCCCCCGGTCCGCGCCCAGGCAGAAGTCGTCCCCGGCGCCGGACAGGACGATGATCCGGACGTCGAGGCGGTCGTTGACCGTGCCGAGAACGCTGATGAGTTCGTCGAGGATGTCCGCGGTGAGGGCGTTGCCGGTCTCCGGGCTGTTGAGCCGGACGTGCAGGACGGGGCCCTCCTGGCCGACCTGGAGCGTCTTGTAGTGGCCTTCGATCACGGTGGGTGTCGCGGTGGAGGCCGCGGTTGGGGTCGCGGTTGGGGTCACGGCGGAGCTCACGGATACCTCAAGGGTGGGCTACGGGCAGGGTCAACATGCGGCGGAAGGCCACGCGGGGGGCCCACTGGGGCGGGCGAGCCAACCGGAGGGAGGGGAAGCGGTCCAGGAGAGCGGTCAGCAGCGTGGTGGCCTCCAGGCGGGCCAGGGGCGCGCCGAGGCAGTAGTGGATGCCTCCGCTGAAACTCAGGTGGGCCGGTCTGGGGCGACGGACGTCGAAACGGTCGGGGTCGGTGTGGTGGGCCGGGTCCCGGTTGGCCGCCCCGACCATGAGGTGGACCATCCGGTCCGCGTGGACGTCGACGCCGGCGACGGTGAGGTCCTTGCCCGCGATCCGGCTGATGACGTGGGTGGGGGCGTCGTAACGCAGGGCCTCCTCCACCGCCGTGGGGACGTGCTCGGGATGCGCGCGGAGCCACGCCCACTGATCGGGGTGTTCGAGCAGGAGCCGCACCGTCGTCGACAGCAGGGTGGCGGTCGTCTCCAGCGCCGCCAGGAGCACGAACAGGGTGATGTGGTAGACGGCCTCGTCGGCGGCCTCCCGGTCGGGTTCGATCTCGTCCCAGACCCGCAGCCATGCCGACACCGGGTCCGGTCCGGGCCGGGCGCGTCGCTCGTGGACCAGGGCGGTGAAGTACTTGCCCAACTGCGCCGTCGCGGCGTCGGAGAGGGCCAGTTGGCTGGCCGAGGGGAGGAGTTCCTGGGCGAACACCTGGTCGTGGGTGAGGTCGCGCAGCAGGGGGTGGTCACCGGACGGCAGGCCGAGCCACCGACCGATGGTGATCACCGGGAGTTCCTCGCTGACCAGGGCGTTGAAGTCCGCTTCGCCGTCCTCCAGGTGTTCGGCGAGACGGTCGAGCAGGTCGTCGGTGATCTCGGCGACCGAGTGCCGGAGGTCCTCCAGTGCCCTGCGGTCGAACATGTTGCCCGTGGCCTTGCGGACGCGGGTGTGGTCCGGCGGGTTGAGCGCCGGCAGGGTCTTGCTCATCTCCCGCGAGGAGGCCGCGTTCCAGCGCGTCGATTCTCCCTGGAGGGCGCGCCAGCGGGCGTCGGGCACGAGCCAGTCCCGGCTGCGCAGTAACCGGTCGCACAGGTCGAAGGAGGTGACCAGGTACCCGCCCCAGGGGGCCGGGACGATGTCCCCCATCGACCGGAGTTTCGCGTAGTACGGGAAGGGGTCCGCCTGCCCCTGTGCCGTGCGCAGACGGGAGAAGAGGGCGGTCACGGAACGCCGGTCGACGGGGCGGGCTATCGCGGGTTCCACGCGATCGACTCCTTTACAAGATCACTCGGATCGGCGCCTCGTCCCTACCCATGTGGTCGTACGTTGATGCGATGTGCCCCCGTCATGTGCTGTCGGGTAGGTCACACTCCCGGTGTGCCGCGCCGGACAGCGCATCCCCGGCGTGGTCTCCGCCGGGGATGCTTCCGGCGCCCGGGACAGGGTGGATCACGCTCCCGTGAGCCATTTCAGGAACGCGCTCCAGCGCGTGGTCTTCGTCGCGGGCGCCGGCGCCGACCGGGACGCCGCACCGGCACGGCCGGCTTCGGCTTCCTGGGTGGGAGCCGCGGTTCGCCGGGTGGAGGGCGGGGTCGGGGTGAAGCGGACGGGCAGGGCGGTGAGTGTTCTGCTCCAGGGGGTCGGCTGCCAGGTCAGGCTCTGGAAGTCGGTGGTCAGGGTGATGTCGGTCAGCCGGTTGAGCAGCTTCTCGATGGCCGCGTTCCCGATGAGGACGGCCGGGTCCTTGGCCGGGCAGGCGTGGGGGCCCGCGCCGAACGCGAGGTGGGCCCGTCCCCGGAGCGCCCAGGGGTCCGCGGCCACGGCCGGGTCGGTGTTGGCGGCGGCGAAGCTGATGACCACGGGGGCGTCGGCCCGCAGCACCCTGCCGTCGAGCTCCACGTCCTGTACCGGGTAGTGGACGGCGTAGTTGGCGATGGGGGCGTACTTCCACAGCACTTCGCTGACGGCGTCCTCGACCAGCAGTTGGGTGCCCGAGTACCGGTCGTCGCCGAGCACGAGGGCGATGCCCGTGCTGATGAGGGACGTCAGGGGCGCCGTGCCGCCCGACAGCAGTGTGACGAGTTGGTTGACCATCTCGCCGTCGTTGAGACCGGCCGAGTGCTTGAGCATGTGGGAGGTCACGTCGTCGCCGGGAGAGCGGCGTTTGAGCGTGACCAGTTCGTGGAGGGCCTCTCCGAGAACCTTGTTGGCCCGTTCGGCCTCGGGGCCGCCCTCGAAGATTCCCGTGACTCCGAAGACGACCCTGTCACCGATGTCGGCGGGGCATCCGAAGAGTTCGCCGAAGATCAGCAGGGGCAGTTGCTGGGCGTAGTCGACCATGAGGTCGGCCCTGCCTCCGGGCCGGCTGCTGAACTGGTCGATGAGGTAGTCGGCGACCTGCTCGACGTGGCGGCCCAGCCGGTGCGGGTCCACGGTGGACAGGCCGTCGGTCACCACCTGCCGCAGCCGCGCGTGGTCGGCGCCGTCGGAGAACAGGGCGTTGGGCCGGTGGGCCATCATCGGCAGGGCGGGACTGTCCGCCGGTATCCGACCCTCGTTGAGAGCGCGCCAGCGGCGTGCGTCCCGGACGAAGGTGCCGGGGTTCTGCAGGATCTGCAGGGCGGCCGAGTAGTTCGTCACCAGTTCGGCCTCGACACCAGGGGCCATCTCCACGGGCCCGCTGGCGCCGAACTGCCGGAGGTGGGCGTAGTAGCCGTCCGGGTCCTCCCCGAACTCGGGGGTGTACAGCGGGACTCTGCCGTGGGCGGGACAGCCCGGCGGGGGCTGCCGGTGATCCGTCTGGTGTGACACGGGGGGAACTCCTAGTCGGTGCGGGAATGGAGGTATTCCACGAGGGTGATCAGCGTGTCGGCCGCGGACTTCCGGTCTCGGACGTCGCACGGGACCACGGGGGTGTCGTGGGGCAGGTTGAGCGCTTCACGGACCTCGTCCATGGCGTAGGAGGGGGAGCCGTCGAAGTGGTTGACCCCCACCGCGCACGGCAGCCCGTACTGCTCCACCAGGTCCAGGACCGGGAACGACTCGCCCAGCCGCTCCGGGTCGACCAACAGCAGCGCGCCCAGGGCACCGATGGACAGGTCCTCCCACAGTTGTTGGAAACGCTGCTGCCCGGGGGTGCCGAACAGGTACAGGACCAGCGTCTCGCTGAGGGTGAGGCGGCCGAAGTCCATGGCGACCGTGGTCGTGGTCTTGTCCGGGGTGCCGGCGAGGTCGTCGACCCCCGTACTGGCCTCCGTGATCAATTCCTCCGTGCGCAACGGCTCGATTTCGGAGATGCTGCCGACGAAAGTCGTCTTCCCGACGCCGAAGTGACCGACGACGAGGATCTTCACCGTCGATTGAACGGACGATCCCAGATGCATCGGGCCACGCTCATGCAAAACGCCTGCGGAGGCCATGCAGCACCTCCTTGAGAAGTTGCTTGTCGGCGCTCTCGGCACTCGGTACCGGCGCACGGGTCCAGATGAGCTTGTTTTCCGCGAGTTCGGCGAGAAGCGCTCGGACGATTCCCAGGGGAAGTCCCGTGTGTCCGGCGATCTCGACGACGGAGAGATAGCCTCCCGAGCACAGGTCCAGGATGCTGCGACTCTCCGGGGAGAGCACCCGGCTGTTGGGCGCCTCGTCCGTGACCGTGACCAGCGTCGTCACCGAGAATTCCCTTTCCGAGGGAAGTTCACGGCCATTCGTGATCACATAGGGCCGCACTAACTCGCCGCGCAGTTCGAAATCCGCATCCTCAGTGGTCACGCTTCACCAGCCGCCTCACGAGGCGGAGAGGTCATTTCCCTCCCGAGCCGCTGTACGAGTTGTTGCATGCGGAAGGTGATGTCTCCCATGTCGACGTCCGACGACGCCGACACGGCGAGGTAGGCACCGTTGCCGGCCGCGATGAGGAACACCCATCCGTGGTCGAACTCGACCACCGTCTGGCGCCACCGCGGTGAGCCCGTGGGGCCCGCGAAGTTGGCCGTGGAGCGGCTGATCGACTGCAGGCCGCTCATCGCCGCGGCCGCGGTGTCGGCCAGGTCGGGGTCGAGTTCCACGGTCGCCCCGCGCTTGAGGCCGTCGGCGGAGACGAGGAGCGCGTGCTGCGCGCCGGGGACCTTCAGGATGTCCTCGAGCATCCATGACAGGTCTTGCTGAAACTTCAAGACTCCTGCCCTTCCTGGCTTGGCACGATGGGCTGTCGGCCGGTTCGCGTGCCCTGTTGGAACGCCGCCATCCTGGCCGCGGTCACCCTGCTGTCCTGTTCGGCCGGTTCGGCCGGCGTGGCCGGTTCGGCCGGTGCGGTCGGCCGGTCGTCGACTCGTGGCGTGCGCACCAGAGCGATGGGGGCCTTCCGCGCACCTCGCTTGGGCAGGCCGTTGACGGTGCGCTCGGAGGCCGGCTGCTCCCCGGGAGCGCTGTGCGGGACGGCGTCCACGGTCAGAGTGCTCCTCCGCTCGATGCGCTCCGTCGTCAGGAGTGTTTCGGGAAGACGCACGATCGCTCGCACGCCGCCCCAGGGAGAGGTGGTGCTGACGTCCGTGTGGAAGCCGAAGCGCCGTGCCAACTCCGCCACCACCGGGAAACCGAACTGCGGTGGGTTGCCCAGCTCGGACAGGCCCGGCCGGTACTCACCGGAGAACAGGGCGGCGGCCCGCTGCTTCGCCTCTTCGCTCATGCCGACGCCGGCGTCGTCGATGACGATGCACAACCCCCGCTGGACCGGCTGGAGGTTCACCTCGATCGTGGTCCCCGGAGGGGAGTAGCTCGCGGCGTTGGCCAACAACTCGGCGACGGCCAGGGCGACTCCGTCGACCGCGCTGGGCACCACGGCGAAACCGCTCTGGTCACGGATCTTGACGCGGTCGAACTGGCTGATCTGCCCCTGGGCGCTGCGGATCACGTCGTAGACCGACGCGGGTTCCTTCCGCCGCCCGGAGAAACCCCCGCACAGGACCGCGATGCCCAGCGCCCGTCGGGCGAACTGCGCGTTGGCGTGGTTCACTTCCAGGAGCGGCTGCAGGATCTTGTGGCCGCCGTATTCCCTCTGCAGTTCGTCGAGCTTGACCTGCTGTTCGGCGGCGAGGAGGCGAAGGGTCTGCATGGCGGACTTGAGGACCGTCGAGATTTTTCCGTCGGTGACCTCCTGCACTTCTCTGGCGGCCTCCTCGGCTTTCGCCTCGGCTTGGGCCAGCTTCTCCGTTAATCCCTTTTCCTGCCGCTTGGCTTTCAGACTCACTCGGACCGTCAGCCCTACGGAACCGAGCGCCACAGCGGCCAGGCTCCAGAAGGCCGGGTCCTGCGCATAACTTGCCATGGGTTCTCTCTGATGGAGGATCACGAAATGGGTCGAGCGGCACTGTGGTGTGAGGAGCACAAGGACGCACCGAGGTCTCAGTGGTCGGCCGCGCTCCTCGCCCCGCCAACAGGCATCAAGGCTAGCGGCCGACGCGCCGTCGGTTGTCCGGTACCGCCGAACAGATGGAAGCCCCCGCTCCAGAAGGCTGAATACTGCTTGGCAACCGCGGTGATCTTAGCATCATGCGTTGCTCCTTCCGCTGGAACAATGCCCCTTTTCGCCCCTACTGGGATTTCCGTCGACTTCCTTCGCCATTCGCCGAAGCCGCGACCATTCATCCGGTTCGAGAAGCATTCGCCCACCCCTTTCGGTAGACCGTTTCCTACACAAGAAGGGGATCGGCGACGCGGCAGCGCAACGATTCGGCCGGCGCCCGGGCGTCTCGTGAGGCCGGGCGCGGGACGGCCCGCGGCGGAGCCGGTCGGCTTCCGGTGGTTCCGCGAACGCGGCGGCGGGCCGTCGGTCCGGTGCGTCATGATGTGACCGGTGGTCACGACAGTGGAGGGAGACGGCGGTGCCGACGCCTACGTGGGAGCGGCTTCCGGAACAGCGGCGGCAGGCGGTGCTGCGTGCGGCGGAGGCCGAGTTCGCCGAGCACGGGTTCTCCCGGAGCAGCCTGAACGTCATCGCCCGCAACGCGGGGGTCGCCAAGGGCAGCCTGTTCCAGTACTTCGCCGACAAGGTCGACATGTACGCGCATCTGTCGGAGTTGGCCAGCGTCCGCATCCGGTCCGCGATGGAGGAGCACATCCCGGCGTTGCCGTGGGAGGAGGACTTCTTCGGCTCGTTCCGGGAGCTCGCGCATCTGTGGGTGGCCTACTTCGACTCCCACCCCCTGGAACTCGCGCTCACCGCCGCGGTGAACCTGGAGCCCGACAACACCGTGAGCTCGGCCGTTCGCCGGACCGTCAACCGTCACTACCTCGCGGTCCTGCGCCCGCTCGTCGAACGCGGCCGCGCCGCCGGCCACCTGCGCGCCGACACCGACCTCGACGCGATGCTGGCGCTGCTGCTGCTCATGCTGCCGCACCTGGCGCTCGCGCCGCGCAGCCCCGGCCTCGACCCGCTGCTCGGGTTGGACAGCGGTGATCCTCGACGGGTCGCCTCGGCGGTCGACCGACTGATCGACGTGTTCGTGGCGGCGTTCGGGGCCCCGCGGCCGTGAGGTCACGAGGCGGGCCGCGCCGTCGGCAGCCAGTCGAGGAGTGTCCGCAAGGGCTCGTGCCGGCGTGCGTCGAGCATCAGATCGTGACCCATGCCGGGGAACTCCTCGAGCACGGCGCCGTACCTGCGGGCGGTGGCCCGCACATCGCGAAGCGGAACCAGCCGGTCCTGCGGTGTGGCCAGCACCAGCACGGGCGCGTTCCCGCGAGGCGGGGGCGCGGGGCGGTGGAACAGCAGTTGGTACTGGGCCAGCGGCGACTCCGGTCCGCACCGGCCGGCGTGGCGTGCGGCGTCGGCGGGGGAAAGTTCCTCCACCAGGTACTCGGGCCGTAGCGGCAGCGAACCCCCCAGGACCATTCTGAGCGCATCGGTCGGGTGCCGGCGGGCCACGGCCAGCAGGGAGCCCACGGCGGGGTGCGCGGGGACCGGGGCCACCAGCACACCGGCGTGCGCGGAGTAGCGCGCCAGGGCCTTCTGCACCACCAGGCCGCCCATCGAGTGCCCGACCAGCACCGCTCGCCGCGGCAGGGACGCGGCGGTGTGCACGACGTCGTCCACGTAGTGGGACAACCGCGCCGTGCGGAGCGAGCCGGCACTCCGCCCGTGTCCGCGCAGCGACACCGCGTGGGCGGCGTACCCGGCGGTCGCCGCCTCCGACAGCCAGTGTTCCCAGCACCAGGCGCCGTGACCGAGGCCGTGGACGAACAGCAGAGGGGGCTTGGCCGGGTCCTCGACGGCGGGTATCGCGGACAGCAACTCCAGGCCACGCGGACCGCGGTGGCGCTCGATCCGTGCACACGGGTTGTTCTTCATGGCGTGCGACTCTACTGTGACCACCGGTCACATGACCAGTGGTCATACGCCTTTCCAGGAGGTCTCTCCGTGTCCGCTCTGCCCCGCGCCTGTGTCATCGGCGCCGGTTCCTCCGGCATCGCCGCCGCCAAGGTCCTTCACGAGCGGGGCATCCCGTTCGACTGCTTCGAGCTGTCCGACCGGGTCGGCGGCAACTGGGTGTGGAACAACAGCAACGGCGTCTCCTCGTCGTACAGGTCGCTGCACATCAACACCTCGCGGTCGCGCATGGAGTACAGCGACTTCCCGATGCCCGAACACCTGCCGAACTTCGCGCGACACGACCAGATCGCCGCCTACTTCGACGCCTACGTCGACCACTTCGGGTTTCGCGACCGGATCGCGTTCACCACCGGCGTCGAACACGTCGCGCCCCGGGACGGCGGCGGGTTCGACGTGCGCCTGAGCACCGGTGAGACCCGCCGGTACGACGCGGTGCTGGTGGCCAACGGCCACCACTGGGACCCTCGCATGCCCGAACCCGCCTTCCCCGGCGCGGAGACCTTCACCGGCCGGCAGATGCACTCCCACGACTACAAGGAGGAGTCGCAACTGGTCGGCAAGAAGGTCGTGGTGCTCGGGATGGGCAACTCCGCCATGGACATCGCCGTCGACGCCAGCTACCACGCGAAGGAGACCTACCTGGCCCACCGGCGAGGGGTCCACATCATCCCCAAGTACGTCTTCGGCAGGCCCTACGACGCCATCGCCGGCCGCGAGTGGATACCCGCCGCGGTCCGCTGGCGGCTGGCCCGGCCGCTGATGCGCGCCGCCACCGGACCGATGTCCCGCTACGGCCTGAAGGACCCCGACCACAGGTTCGCCGAGGCGCACCCGACGATGTCCAGCCGCATCCTGGACCGCCTCGCGCACGGCGCGATCACCCCGAAGCCGAACATCGACCACTTCGACGGGCCCGACGTGGTCTTCACCGACGGCACCCGGGTGGCGGCCGACCTGGTCGTGTACTGCACCGGGTACAAGATCTCCTTCCCCTTCTTCGACACCGACTTCCTCGACCCCAGCGGCGACAACCAGGTGCGGCTGTACCAGCGCATGTTCCACCCCACCGTCGCCGGCCTGTACTTCATCGGCCTCGTCCAGCCGCTCGGCGCGATCATGCCGATCGCCGAGCGGCAGTCGGAGCTGGCCGCGGACCACCTCCAGGGCCGCTACGCCCTGCCCGGGCTCGACCGGATGAACGCCGAGATCGACCGCCACCGGTCGGCCCTCGCCAAGCGCTACGTCGCCAGCAAGCGCCACACCATCCAGGTCGACTTCGACGACTACATGCGGGCCCTGCGCAAGGAACGCGCCGCCGGGGCCAAGCGCACCGGCGGCATGACCGTGACGCCCCGGGCGGCCGTCGGCCGCCCCCTCTGAGGCTCCCGCGCCCGGGGGCACGGCGCCTGCCCCTCGGGCGCGGGTCCGCCCCGCGCGGTCAGTCGAGGACGCCGTCCGCGGCCCCGCGCAGCGCCGCCACCGCCGCCCGGATGGACGGCCTGCGGTCGGCGTCCTCGCGCCAGACCGCGTAGACGTGCCTCTTCATCGTGTGCCGCACGGGGGCGACGACGACCCCGTGCGGCACCGGTCCGCGGCCGAGTCGGGGCGCGACGGCCACTCCGAGTCCGGCGCCGACCAGGGCGAGCTGGGTGTGGTGCTCCCCCGCCGTGTGGCGGATCCTGGGTTCGACGCCCTGGCCGCGCAGCGTGAACAGCAGCCAGTCGTGGCAGAACTCGCCGTCGGGCCAGGAGATCCACTCGTCGTCGGCGAAGTCCGTCAGCTCCACCGGGCCGGTTCCCGCGCGGGGATGGTCGGCGGGCATCGCCACGTCGGCGGGATCGTCCAGGAGCGGTTCCTTGGCCAGCCCTTCGGGTAGGGAGAGGGGACGGTTGTGCCAGTCCAGGACGACCGCGAGGTCGATGTCACCGCGCACCAGCCGCGGCACGGCGGTGTCGGGCTCCATCTCCTGGAGGTGGACGCGCAGGTGGGGGTGGGCGACGCGCAGGTCCGCCAGGGCGGCGGGGAACAGGCCGCGGGCGGCGGTCGGGAAGGCCCCCAACAGCAGTTCGCCGACGGCCCGGCCGCGGTGGGCCTCCAGGTCCGCCTCGGCGAGTTCGAGCTGGGAGAGGATGCGCTGGGCGTGCCCGGCGAGCAGACGCCCGGCGTCGGTGAGCCGGACGCCGCGGCCGTTCCGGGCCAGGAGCTGTTGGCCGGTCTCGCGCTCCAGTTTCGCCATCTGTTGGGAGACGGCGGAGGTGGTGACGTGCAGTCCCTCGGCCGCGCCGCTCACCGAGCCGTGGCGGGCGATGGCGTGGAGGACGCGCAGCCGGTCCAGGTTCAACATGTAAGCGATGCTACGTGATCGACTCCATCAATTCTCGCTTGTGCTTAACCTTGCGAAGCACGATCGTTGACGCATGTCCACTTCCGCTCCGCTCCGCGACACGCCGGCCCCCGACACGTCCGGCAGACCCGCCGGTTCCCTTCCGGGCGACCACCGGACCGGTCTCCGTCTCCCCTCCGTCGACTGGCGCGTCCGCTTCGCCGCCCTCTGCCTGATCTGGGGTTTCAGCTTCCTGCTGATCAAGGTCGGCACCCAGGGGTACGCCCCGCTCCAGGTCACCCTGGGCCGGGTGGTGTTCGGTACGGCCGTCCTCGGCGCGGTCCTGTTGGTCAGGCGCGAGCGGTTGCCCCGGGGGGCGCGGACCTGGGGGCACCTGGCGGTCGCCGCGTTCCTGCTGAACGCGCTGCCGTTCACGCTCTTCGCCTACGCCGAGTTGACCATCTCCTCCACCCTGGCGGGCATCTGCAACGCCACCACTCCGCTGTGGAGCATGCTGCTCTCCCTGGCCGCCCTCTCCGACGACCGGCCCACCAGGCGCGGCGTCGCCGGGCTCGGCATCGGCTTCGTCGGGGTCCTCGTCGTGCTCGGCGCCTGGCAGGGTTCCACCGGCCAGGACGCCGGGGGCACGGTCATGGCGCTGGTGGCCTCGGCGAGCTACGCCGTCGGCTGGGCCTACGTCCGGCGCACGCTGTCGAACTCCGGCGGTTCGAACCTGTCGATGTCCACCTCTCAACTCCTGCTGGGCACGGTGCAGTTGGCCGTGGTCACGCCGCTGTTCACCTCCTTCCCGACGTCGTTCCCCGTCGGTCCGCTGCTGGCGGTCGTGGCGCTCGGCGCCCTGGGCACCGGGGTGGCCTTCCTCCTGCAGTACGGGCTGGTGGCGGAGGTGGGGCCGACCACGGCCACCCTCGTCACGTACTTCCTCCCCGTGGTCTCCACCGCGGCCGGGGTGCTGCTGTTGGGCGAGCACTTGGCCTGGAACACTCCCGTCGGCGCGCTGATCGTGCTCGCCGGCGCGGCGCTCACCCGGAGCCGGCCGCGCCGGCGGGCGGAGCCGTAGCGGACGGCGCTCAGCCGTACCGCCGCGCCTCGATGGGCCGGATCGCCGACGCCACCGCGTCGGCGACCGGCCCGATGTCGTCCGCGGCCAGGTCGGAGACGGTCAGTCGGATGCCGGGCGGCGAGGCGATCCGGAACCGGGCGCCGGGAGCGACGGCCCATCCGGCGGCCAGCAGGCGGGCGACCGCGCCGGTCTCGTCGGGCACCGGCACCCACACGTTCATTCCGCTGCGCCCGTGCCCCGCCACCCCGCGCTCGGCGAGCGCGGCGAGCAGCGCGTCACGGCGCCGTCCGTAGGAACGGGCGACCTCGGAAGGGTCCACCGCGCGGCTCTCCCACAGGGCGGTGACGGTGTGCTGGAGCAGGTGGCTGACCCATCCCGGTCCGAGCCGCTGCCGTCCGCCCACCCGGTCGACGGTGACGGTGTCGCCGGTCAGCACGGCCAGCCGCAGGTCGGGGCCGTACGACTTGGCCACGGAGCGCACCAGCATCCAGTGGCCCGTGGGGCCGTCGGCGTCGGCCAGGGGGTGGAGGGGGAGGTCGACGATCCCGTGCCCGTGGTCGTCCTCGATCAGCAGGACGCCGGGGTGCCCGGCCAGCACCCGGCGCAACTCCCGGGCGCGGTCGGCGGAGACGGCTGCCCCGGTGGGATTCTGCGCCCGGTCGGTGACGACCAGGGCCCGCGCGCCCTGTCGCAGCGCGTGCTCCACCGCGTCCGGAAGCGGACCGTCGTCGTCGAGGGCGACCGGCAGCGTCCGCAGTCCCAGGGCCGGGACCAGGTCGAGCAGGCTCCCCCAGCCCGGGTCCTCGACGGCGACCGCGTCCCCCGGCCTGAGATGGGCCGTCAGGGCCCGTTCGACGGCGTCCAGGGAGCCGGAGGTGACGGCGACGGGACCGGCCGGCACGCCGTCGACGTCGAACGCGGCACGGGCGAGCCGGGCCAGGTCCTCGGTGAGGGCGGGGCCTCCGTAGAGCATCGGGGTCTTCTCGTGGCGATCGCCGGCGACGGCGAGGGCGTCGCGCGGCGACGGCAGCAGCGAGACGTCCGGGTTGCCCGTGGAGATGTCCCGCACGCCCTCGGGCGCCTCGACCCGGATCGCCTCTCGGGGGGTACTGGCCGGACGCGGTCGCACTCGGGTGCCGCGCCGCCCCGCCGTCTCGACCACCCCGCGTTCGCGCAGCATGCGGTAGGCGGCGGCGACGGTGTTGGGGTTCACGCCCAGTTCGGCCGCCAACTCCCGCATGGGCGGCAGGAGTCGTCCGGGCGCCAACTCCCCTGTTCCCACGCCCCGTTCCACGCTGGCGGCGATCTCGACCGCGCGCCGCCCCTCGATCCTATAATCTCCTAGCACAAAGACAAATATGCACTAGTGCAAAGCATGGAAGCAAGTCGGCGACTCGACCGGCCGACCGATCGCCCGTCCCGATCGGCCGACGGTTCGACGGAGCTCCGGTCCGACGGATACCCAGGGAGTGAGGCCATGTCCGACACAGCCCCGAGGAGCGCGTACGCTCCGACCCGGCGCACGGTTCCGACCCGTGGTCGCAAGCGCGCCACATACGACCGCGCGCTGGTGCACGCGATCCTCGACGAGGGGTACGTCTGCCACCTCGGCTTCGTCCGCGACGGCGCCCCGGTCGTGCTGCCCACCCTCTACGCCCGGGTCGGCGAGCGCCTGTACGTCCACGGCTCCACCGGCTCCCGCCCGCTGCGCGCGGCGGGCTCCTCCGGCGACGCCGGGCTGCCCGTGTGCCTGACGGTGACCCACCTGGACGGTCTGGTCCTGGCCCGTTCCGCCTTCCACCACTCCGTCAACTACCGCTCGGTGGTGGTGCACGGCACCGCCCGCCAGGTGACCGATCCGGCCGAGCGGGCGGTCGCGCTCGACGCCCTCGTCGACCAGGCGGTTCCCGGGCGCTCGGCCGACACCCGCCGGTCCGACGCCTGGGAGTCGGCCGCCACCGCCGTCGTCGCCCTGGAGTTGGAGGAGGTCTCGGCGAAGGTCCGCACCGGAGGCCCGAACGACGAGCCGGAGGATCTGGAACTCCCCCACTGGAGCGGTGTCGTTCCGGTGCGGCAGGTCCTCGGCCCCCTCGTGCCCGCCGACGACCTGGCCCCGGGCATCCCGGTGCCGGACTACCTCGCCGCCCTCTGAGGAGGCGGGACGGGCACGGATCGACGTCTCCCCGCGCCCGTCCCGCCGTTCACGCCCCGACGCCGGGCCCGGACGTCCGCCGAGCCCCGGACGCCGCACGGGCCTCGGCCACCGCCAGCCCCGTCACGGCGGCGAGCAGCAGCACGGTGCCCGCCACGGTGGCCCCGGTGAGCCGTTCGCCCAACAGCGCGACGGCGATCACGGTCGCGCTCACCGGCTCGATGAGCATGATCACCGAGGCGGTGGCGGCCCGGACGACCGCCGCCCCGGCGAAGTACAGCGCGTACGCCAGCGCCGTCGGCACCGCGGCCGTGTACGCCAGCAGGAGCAGGACCGACAGCGGGTCGGTGGTGGTCTGCGGCAGCAGTCCCTCGAGCAGGCCGAACGGCAGCAGGCAGACCGCTCCGACGCCGAAGGCCCAGGTGGTCGTGGTGTACGGATCGCCGCCGGAGCCGTCCCGTCCCATCCACCGGGTCAGCAGGGTGATGCCGGCGTATCCGGAGGCCGCCAGCAGCGCCAGGGCGACGCCCGCCGGCCGTACCGTCGCCCCGCCGCCTCCGAGGCAGAGCACCACCAGGCCGCCCAGCGCCCCGAGCACGGCCATCAGACCGCCGCGACCCAGCCGTTCGCCCATCGTCAGACGGGCGCCCAGCGCGATCAGCACCGGCCCGGCGCCGAGGGTGACGACCGTGCCGACCGCGAGTCCGGTGGCCTGGACCGCCGCGAAGTAGGCGGTCTGGAACAGGGTCAGGCCCAGCCCGGTGGCGACGATCCGCCCCGTCCGGCGCCGTCGCGGCTCGGGAACCGCCGGAGCGACGGCGCGTCGCCCTCGGACTCGGGCCCGCAGTGGGAGGTACGCCAGCAGCAGGGCGATGCCGCCGACGTACCGCCAGAACGACAGGGCCACGGGCCCCAGGTCGCTGACGCGGTACAGCAGGGCCGCGGCGGCTCCGGCGGTGCCCCAGGCGATCCCGGCGACGACCAGGTGAAGCAGGCCGCGCCGGACGGACAGGGCACCGGATTCGGGGCGTCCGGCACCGCCGGTGGGGACGGGAACGGCGGACACGAGGGGAGTGGGTTTCGACACGTGTGAGTTCTCCGCGTGGTTCGGGAAGTGGTCGCGTGGCCCCGTATGCGGGCAGCGGCGACACGCCCGGTGGCGATGACGCCCCGGTGCGGTCTTCCCGGCGGCCCGCCTTACGCGGCGGGCGGCGGCAGCACGGTCGAATGCATGGCCGCCACCTTAGGAGAAGGGCACCTGGGCGGACAACCGTCCCCCCTCGTCTCCCTCCATCTTCTCCCGCGCCTTCTCGTCCGCCTTCTCGTCCTCGTCCGCCTTCTCCTCCGCGCGCTCGGCTCCGCCGCCTCCGGCCACCGGCCCCTCCGGCGAAGCCGCAGGGGTGGCGCGCTGGGCGATGAACGCGCCGGCGAGCACCACCGCACCACCGAACACCTGGACGGCCGACAGCCGTTCACCGAGCAGCACCCAGGCCAGTACGGTGGCGACGACCGCCTCCAGACAGGCCACGACCCCCGCCACCTGCGGCGAGAGCCTGCGCACCGAGATCACCCCGGTCAGGTAGGCGATCACGGTCGCCACCAGCACGATCCAGGCCAGCAGCACGATGGCGGGCACCTGGGCGCCGCCCACCTCGGCCCGTCCGGCGAGCACCGACCATGTCATCTCCCACGGGCGGGCGACGGCGGTGAGCACCAGCGCGCCGATCAGCAACCCGTAGGCGATGACGCCCAGCGGGTCGGGCGCCGCGCCGTCGGAGGAGGCGGTGCCGTGGTCGGAGAGCACGAAGTAGCCGACCTGGCAGCAGGCCGCGCCCAACGCCAGCAGCAGCCCGATGGGGTCGAACCCGAGCCCGGCCCAGATCTCCACCACACAGGCCAACCCGCCGACGGCGAGCACCACCCCGACACCCGCCGCCCGGGTCACCGGCCTGCGCTGGACGAAGCGCACCCAGCCCAGCACCAGCGCGGGCGCCAGATACTCCACCAACAGCGCGACCCCGACCGGGATACGGGAGATCGCCGCGAAGTAGCAGGCCTGCACACCCGCGACGGCCAACAGTCCGAACCCGGCCAGCAGCGCCGGACGCCGCAGCAGCAGGCCACGGTGTCGCCAGGCGAGCGGCAGCAGGACGACGGCGGCCCCCGCGACCCTGAGCCAGGTGACGTGCAGCGGATCGAGACCGGCGTTGATCAGCGGTTTCGCCGCGGGACCGGAGCCGCCGAACGCGAGGGCCGACAGCAGGGCGAGGGTGAGTCCGGCGCTCCTCCCGGGGAGGGCGGACGACGGTGTCGTGGCGTGCATCGGCCCATCATGGCAGGGCGCGACAGGAGCGTCAGCGACAGTGCCCCTGACCACAGGGATCGTCGACGCGGACCACGGCCGGCTCCTCGGGTATCACGCCCGCGCGACGCAGCACCTCCACCGCCCGGCACCGCGGATCGGAGACCAGCGCGGCCAGCAGGTCCGTCCCCTCGGCCGGTGCGCCGCCCCGCTCCCGCGCCCGCCGCAGCGTGCCCTCCAGCGCCACCACCGCGGCCGGGGACCAGCCGGTCGGGCCACCGTGGCGGCCCCCGCGGTCCACCGTCGCTCCCGACGCCACGCCCTCGACCGTGCCCTGCCAGCGCAGCCCGTAGCCGATGCTGCGCTGCGCCAGATAGCCCAACAGCCGCGTCAGCCGTGCCGGACCGCCGAGGGCCGCACGGACGGCCGGGTCGCACTCGATCAGGGCGTGCAGCAGATGGGCGGTGTCGACGTGCCGGTCGCCGTCCCGTCCGGCGCGGCGGCGCGCGCTCGACAGCGCCGCGACCAGCTCCGCACCGAGCAGGTCACCGGCGTGCGGCCCCGTGTTCGCGGGGCTCGGGAAGGGCGTACGGCTGTGCACGTACCAACCCCATCATCTTCCCCGCGCTCCGGCATCCGCGTCCGGGGCCATTCGCCCGTACCACCTCGGGAGGGGACAGGGTGCGCCGTCTCCTCCTCGGGACGGAGGAACGAGCGGTCCCGTTTCGCGTCGCCGACGGCCGCGCGGCACGGGATCGTCCGCCGTGGCCAGGGCGTGCGCGGCTCGGATCGAGGAGGTGATGTCCGCGTGCCCGGACCACCGGTGGGAAGCCGTGTTCGGCGTGGCGCGACCAGTCCCCTGAGGTCCGTCGTTCCACAGGCAGCCGACCGTCCGTGCCGAGCCGCCGGCCGCCTCCCACAGGTCCGCGAAGGTCTCGGCGATGCCGTCCAGGCCCCGGCAGAAGTGGTAGGTCCAGCAGAACGGCCGTCCCTCCGCGTCCGTGGTAGTAGACCTGCCAGGGGAAGGTGCCGGACACGCAGGGGACGCCCTCCTCCTCGCAGGTGTCGGCGACGGCCGGGAGGACTTCCGTGCCGGCCAGGGTCAGGACGATCCGCGCCCCCTCGTCCCGCACCGGTTCCCGTACCGCCTCCCGCGTCCCGTCGGCGCACGAGCGGCTGTCCCGGCTCGCCAGGCGCACCTCGTGGCTCGGTCCGCCGTTCTTGACGCGCCGTAGCTCCGGCTCCACCCGGGACATGGCGAACGCCAGGGGATCCCCCGATTTCGACAACCGCCCCGTGCGCGCGATCACCACGCCCACCGTGAGGGCTCCTCCGACCGCACCGTTCGTCTCCCCCACGAACCGACCCTTTCCCCGAACCGGACATTCCGCCTCGGCCAACCACGAGCGGGCCGGAACGTCACGGACGGCCGCCGAAGTCGTGACACGGGTCGGTGGGCGGCGCCGTCCGTGTGCTCCTCGGACACGTCACGCCCCGGTGGGCACGCCGGGGCGCGGTGCCGGCCGCCCCTCCGGCACCGGCCGTCGGCTCAGCGGACCACCACGGCGTGCTCCCCCGCCGGAACCAGTTCGCCGATCACGGGCGCCCCCGGGATCTCTCCGGCCACCAGCAGGCCGCCGGAGGTCTGGGCGTCGGCGAGCAGCAGCCGGGTGGACTCGTCCGCGGCGCCGAAGTCGGTGTGCGGCGCGACCCAGTCGAGGTTGCGGCGGGTGCCTCCGCTGACGTAGCCGTCGCGGACCGCCTCCCGGGCTCCCTCCAGGTAGGGAACGGCGGTGGAGTCCACCACGGCGGTCACTCCCGAGGCCCGGGCCAGTTTGTACAGGTGGCCCAGCAGCCCGAAGCCGGTGACGTCGGTGGCGCACCGCGCTCCGACCGCCACCGCCGCCTCGGAGGCCTCCCGGTTGAGGGACGCCATGGTCTCCACCGCGTGCTCGAAGAACTCGCCGGTGGCCTTGTGCCGGTTGTTGAGCACCCCCAGGCCCAGCGGTTTGGTCAGCGACAGCGGCAGCCCCGGCCGTCCGGCGTCGTTGCGCAGCAGCTTCTCCGGGTCGGCGATCCCGGTGACGGCCATGCCGTACTTGGGCTCCACGTCGTCGACGCTGTGGCCGCCGCCCACGTGACAGCCCGCCAGGCCCGCGACCTCCGCCCCACCGCGCAGCACCTCCCGCGCCAGGTCGAACGGCAGCCGCTCCCGCGGCCAGCCCAGCAAGTTCACCGCCACCAAGGGGCGACCGCCCATGGCGTAGACGTCGGAGAGCGCGTTGGCCGCGGCGATCCGGCCCCAGTGGTACGGATCGTCCACCACGGGTGTGAAGAAGTCGGCGGTGGCGATGACGGCGGGGCCGCCCGGCGGGCCGGGGAGGCGGACGGCTGCCGCGTCGTCGCCGGTGTCCAGGCCGACCAGCAACTCCCCCGTCGGGTCGTCGGGCGCCGCGCCCAACAGCCCCGCCACCGTCTCCTCCAGCTCACCGGGCGGGATCTTGCAGGCGCAGCCGCCGCCGTGCGCGTACCCGGTCAGCCGTACGGGCGCCCGCTCCGCGCCTCCTTGACGGTCCGTCTCGTCCCTGGTGTACATCGCGCGTTCCCTTCTCTCCGACGCGTCCGGCAGTCATTGCCCCGCGCCCGTCTCCGGAAACGCCGTGCCGGAGATTGACTCCCGTCGGAGGGCGGGTTTGGATGATCCACGTCGGGGCGGCTCCGTCCCGGCAAGGAGGCGTAAGGGTGCCTGGTGGCCCTCCCGGTCTTCAAAACCGAGGTGTCCGAGGATCTCGGGCAGGTGGGTTCGATTCCCATCCGCCTCCGCCGATCGGCCCGCGGCCCGCGGCGCTCATCCCACCCGCTCGTCCGTCCGGGTCGGGGTCGGCTCCTCCTCGCTCGGCCAGCGGCCCTCGACGTACCGCCGGACGAGCGCGGCGTGGGAGAGCGGGCTGCCCAGGTCGAAGACGTCGCCGTTGGTGGTGTGGTCGAGGAGCACCACGTCCGACGTCTCGGCCTTCGCGCGGAGCCGTTCGACCAGGTCCGCGACGCGGTTCTCCAGGACCCACCGGTAGGACGGCAGGTAGATACGTCGGCGGGCCGACTCGTAGTCCAACAGCCGCTCCCCCGTCGGGCCCATGCGGTGCCCCCGCACCGGCCCGTACCGGCGTACCGTCCGCTTCAGCCCTCTCATCGTGGCGACGTCGAGTTTCGACAGGTCGACGTCGACGTCCCGGAAGACCTTGAGCGCCTGCCAGATTCCCTCCACGGAGCGGCTCGTCAGACCGTCCGAGAAGGGCACCGGTATGCCGCCGTGCGGGAAGAACGGGCTCAACCGCACCCACGGCTCCTCCGCCCGGGAGGTCACGTCGACGACCTCCGCGCCGGGGAACGCCTTGTCCAGCGAGGCCGCCGTACGGCGGCGGTTGGCCACATGGATCGTCATCGAACGGTCTCCTCCTCGGTGGTGCCGTCCACCGAGGATCTCCCACACCACTGACAACGCGGCCGTCGACGGCCCGCGGGGCGTCCGCCCGGATCAGTCCGGGGCGGAGCCCGCGCCGGGAGGCGCCGCCTGTTCCGGCCCGCTGCCGAGCGTGCCGGCGCGGCGCCGCAGGACGGCGGCGGCAGCGGCGGCGCTCGCCGCGAAGCAGGCGGCCGTCATCCAGGGGCGGTTGAGCCGGTGGCCCAGCAGTCGGTCCAGTGAGTACCGTCCCGGCCCGGTGGCGGCGAGGCAGGCGGCGACGAACCCGAGGAAGGCCGGGTACTCGTAACCGCCCTCGGTGACGAAGAAGCCCGCCGGGGCGTGGACCGAGACCGCTCCCGCCATGGTCCCCACGACCGCGGCTCCCGCGGCCGGTGTGGCCAGTCCCAGCGCCAGCAGCGTGCCGCCGCCCGTCTCGGCCAGTCCCGCGGCGAGCGCGCTCTCCCGGCCCGGTTCGAAGCCCATCTGCTCCATCGCCTGTCGGGTGCCCTCCAGGCCGTGTCCGCCGAACCATCCGAAGAGCTTCTGGGCGCCGTGCGCGAAGAGGACACCGCCGGTGCCCGCCCTGAGAACGAGCAGCCCCAGATCGGCGCGTTTCGACATCGGTTTCGGCTTGGGGATCAGCAACGGCACCAGCATCGGGATCACCTTTCCACGGTCCGGTCGCCCTCCTCCAGCCTCACGGCTTCCTCCGGGTTCCACCACCGGCGCGGTCCGTTCGGGGCACTCCGGCCCCTGCCGCTCTCAGGTCCCGCCCGTGCCTCCGGTCGCGCCGGCGGGCGGTGGGCAGCGGCGGCGGGTGCCGTCCAGTCGGACCGTCAATCCCCGTGCGTCCAGGTGCTCCAGGAGGGGGATCACGACCCGGCGCGTGGTGTCCAGGGCGCGGCGCGCCTCGCTGGTGGTGAACGGCTGCTCCAGGGCGGCCAGGAGCGTGGCCGCCCTGGTGTCGGCGCCGGGCAGCAGCACGATTCCGTCCCCGATCCGCAACAGGGCGCCCGCGGCGACGGCGGCGGCGATCGCTTTGGGGGTCAGGCCGAGCTCGGCCAGTCGGTGGGCCTCCGGGGCGCGGAAGGGCGCGCGCCGCAGGTCGGCGCGGACCGCGTCGACCGCCGCCCGCACCGGGTGCGGCAGTCGGGGACGGGTGCTGCTGCCGTGGATTCGGCCGTCACGCCGTTCCAGCCGGGGCCCGTTCTCGGGGGCCGTGTCCGCCAGGGCTTGGACCAGGGCGCGTTCGGGCAGGCCCAGGGCTCGGCGGGCAGCCTCGGTGGGCAGTCCGGGATCCATCGGGTGCCGGGCCGCGTGCTCCTCCACCACCTCCCCCAGACGGCGTCTGAGCGCGGCCCAGTGGCCGGGGTCGGCGAGCCAGTCACCGACGACGGGTTCCGCCGGGGGCGGCACTCCCATGGCCGACAGTTCGGCGCGGCGGACCAGCCCGCGGCGGCGCAGCTCCGCCGCGCCGTCCGGGGCACCGGTCACGGTCTCCAGTTCGCGGGCCCGCGACCGCCCCGCGCCGCGGCGCCCCAGCCGGGGCGGACGGACGTCGAGCACGGTGAGCCCGGCGGGAATCCGGTGCCGACCGGGGTCGCGCAGCAGCGCGGTGTCGCCCACCCGCAGCGGCAGCGGACGGGCGAGCGTCAGCCGGGCGGTGTCGGCGCCGAGCGGTCGGACGGAGACGGGCACGGCGGCGGACCCGGCGTGCAGGACGAGGTGCCGGGGCAGGTCGGTCGCGAGATCGCCGCGCAGCCGTACGTCCAGCAGGGCGGTGGCGAGCCAGCGGTCGGGGGTGAGCAGGGCGTCGCCCCGGTGGAGGGCGTCGGCGGGGACGCCGTGCACGTTGACGGCGACCCGGGCGACCGCGCTCACCTCCGACCGGTCCTCCTTGAGGGCCTGGAGGCCGCGTACGCGCACGGTGGTTCCGTCCGAGGCCACCGTGAGGCGGTCGCCGACGCGAACCGTGCCGGCGGCGAGCGTCCCGGTGACCACGGTGCCGCGACCGCGCACGGTGAACGCCCGGTCCACCCACAGCCGTACGTCGGCGGCCCGGTCCGGTTCGGGCAGGGCGGCGGTCAGCCGGGCCAGGGCCGCGCGCAGGTCGTCCAGGCCCTCCCCGGTGACGGAGCTGACGGGGACGGCCTCGACCTTCCCGAGCGAGGTCTCGGCGATCCGGGCGAGCGCGTCCTCGCGCACCTGTTCCGGGTCGGCGAGGTCGCGACGGGTGACGGCGAGCACGCCGTGCCGCACCCGCAGGGCGTCCAGGACGGCGAGGTGCTCCTCGGACTGCGGCTGCCATCCCTGGTCGGCGGCGACCACCAGCAGGACGGCGGGGACGGGGCCGACCCCGGCCAGCATGTTGCCCACCAGCCTCTCGTGGCCGGGGACGTCCACGAACGCGATCCGCTCGCCGTCGGGCAGGCGGGTCCACACGAAGCCCAGGTCGAGGGTGAGGCCACGGCGGCGCTCCTCCTCCCACCGGTCGGGTTCCATGCCGGTGAGGGCGCGGACCAGCGACGACTTGCCGTGGTCGACGTGCCCCGCGGTGGCCAGGACGTGCACGGTCGGTCACTCCCTTCCCTCGTCCGTCCCCCGCGGGACGGACTTCCCCGCCCGCCGTACGGCCTCCGCCACGGCGGCGTCGTCCTCCTCGGGCACGGTGCGCAGGTCCAGCAGGCATCGCCCGTTCTCGATGTGTCCCAGGACGGCGGGCGCGCCCTGCCGCAGGGGGGCGGCGTACTCCTCGGGCAGGGACACCGCCGCGCTGGGGAGGGTGACGCCGGGGGCTCCTCCGCCGCCGACCGCGGCCTCGCTCTCCACCGCGCGGGCGTCGATGTCCGCGCCGCGCAGTTCGGCGGCGAGGTGCTCGGCCCGCTCCCGCAGGCGCCCGGGGTCGGCGTGGAGCATCTCGTGGACGGGGGTGTCGGGGCCGCGCACGGTGGCCTCCAGCGCCGCCAGCGTCAGCTTGTCGACGCGCAGCGCGCGGGCGAGGGGGTGCCGGGACAGACGTCGGACGAGGTCGGCGCGTCCGAGGATCAGTCCGCACTGCGGGCCGCCGAGGAGTTTGTCGCCGCTGGCGGTGACGAGGGACGCGCCGGCGCGCAGCCAGGTGGTGGCGTCCGGCTCGTCGGGCAGGGCGGGTTCGGGGGCCGGCAGTCCGGAGCCGATGTCGGCGACCACCGGGACGCCGAGCCGGGCCAGTTCGGCGACGGACGCCGATCGGGTGAAGCCGGTGACGCGGAAGTTGGAGGGGTGGACCTTCAGCACGAAGCCGGTGTCGGGGCCGATCACGGCCGCGTAGTCGTCGGCGGTGGTGCGGTTGGTGGTGCCGACCTCGCGCAGGCGTGCGCCGGTGGACACCAGCAGGTCCGGAAGGCGGAACCCGTCGCCGATCTCGACCATCTCGCCCCGGCTGACGACGATCTCCTTCCCCGCGGCGAGCGCGGTCGCGGCCAGCACCAGGGCCGCCGCGCCGTTGCCCACGACGTGGGCGGCCTCGGCGGCCGGCACGGCCTCGACCAGGGCGGCCATGGTGGAGGCGCCGCGCCGGGAGCGGGCGCCGGTGGTCAGGTCCAGCTCCACGTCGGTCGGGCCGCAGGCGGCGGCCATCGCCGCCCGGGCGGCCCTCGACAGCGGCGCGCGGCCCAGGTTGGTGTGGAGGAGGACACCGGTGGCGTTGATCACCGGCCGCAGCCCTCCGGCCGTCTCGGGCAGCGTGGCGACCGCGGTGTCGGCGACCGCCTCCGGCGGGATCTCCCCCTTCCGGGCGCGTTCCTGGGCGCGGGCGACGACCGACTTCACCAGCGCGCGGCCCAGGCGTTCGGCGGCCTCCACCAGCCGGGGATCGGCGAGCACGACGTCCGTGCGGGGGAGCCGGCGCCGTGCGTCCGCTCCGGTCGCCGTCGCGGTGTCGCGGTCCATCCGGTGGCCTCCTGACGGGGGCGGGTACGGGCGTCGGCCAGGATAGGCGCGCTCGGCCCGGAGCGGGCGGCGCCGCACCGGGCGGCCCCGCACCCGGCGGTTCCCGTGCGGTTCCCGTGCGGTCCCCGTTCGGGGCCACCCGCCCGACATTGGCCCTGGTCCGCCCTCCGCTGGCCCCCTACGCTCGCGATCATGAGGATTCGTATCGTCGACGCGTTCACCGACCGCCCCTTCGCGGGCAACCCGGCCGGCGTCGTGCTGTTGGACTCCGGTCCCTTCCCGGACGACGACCGGCTCCAGCGGATCGCCGCCGAGGTCAACCTCTCCGAGACCGCGTTCGCGCACCCGCTGCCCGGGGACGCCGAGGCCGACTGGGCGCTGCGCTGGTTCACGCCCACCACCGAGGTCGACCTCTGCGGCCACGCGACACTCGCCACCGCCCACGTCCTGCGCACCACCGGCACGGTCGGCGACACCGTCCGGTTCGCCTCGCGCAGCGGCGTCCTCACCGCCGGCGCGGCGACGGACGGCTCGATCACGCTGGACTTCCCCACCGCCCCGCTCACCGAGGTCGCCGTCGGTGACGAGGTCCGCGCGGCTCTGGGCGCGGAGGTGCTCTCCGCCCACGACACGGGCGAGAACGTCGGCGACCTGCTGGTCGAACTCGCCGACGAGAAGACCGTGCGCGCCCTGACCCCGGACCTCGCCGCCGTGGCGCGGCTGCCCCACCGGGGCGTCATCGTCACCGCGCGGGCGGCCGAGGAGGACGCGCCCTACGACTTCGTCTCGCGCTTCTTCGGCCCGGCCGTCGGCGTCGACGAGGACCCGGTGACCGGCAGCGCCCACACCGCGCTGGCCCCCCTGTGGTCCGCCCGCCTCGGCCGGGAAACGCTGACCGGCCTCCAGGCGTCGGCCCGCACCGGGCTGGTCCGCACCACGCTGCGCGGCGAGCGCACCCTGCTGACCGGCGATGCCGTCACCGTCATCGACGGGGAGCTGCTCGTCGGGCCGTGAGCGGTCCGACGGTGACCCCGGTACGGCCGCGCCCGCGCGGTGGGGCGGGCGTCAGGCCGTGGGCAGCCAGTCCACCCGGCCGGCCAGCAGCGCGTATCCGACGAACGCCACGATGTCGATCAGCGCGTGCGCCGCGACCAACGGCCCGACCCGCCCCCACCGCCGGTACAGCAGCACGAAGATCACGCCCATCGCCACATTGCCGACGAACCCTCCGATGCCCTGGTACAGGTGGTACGACCCCCGCAGCAGCGAACCGGCGACCAGCGCGGCCATCGGGGTCCAGCCCAGTTGGTCGAGTCTGCGCAGCAGGTAGCCGACGACGATGACCTCCTCGACCACCGAGTTCTGGATCGCCGCGGCGATCAGGACCGGGATCTTCCACCACACGTCCGGCAGCGACTCGGGCACCACCGTGAGGTTGAACCCGCTCGCCCGCGCACCGAGGTAGAGCAGCAGTCCGCTGCCTCCGATGCCCGCCGCCACCACGGCGCCCCATCCCAGGTCGAAACCGGGCCGGCGCAGGTCGAAGCCGATGCCCCGCAGCCCCGGACCGCCTCGGCCGTCGGGCCCCTCGCGGGTCAGGAGGTGGGCGACCAGCAGCACCGGCACCAGGGCCGTGGCGATGCCGAACAGTTGCCAGGCCAGATCCAGCCAGGGGCGGTCCGGAGCGTAGGAGCCGTTGAGCCGTGCCGCCTGGTCCTCCAGGCCGCCGGGCCTGGTCAGCGACCCGACGAAGCTGATGAGCGCCGACACCCCGCTCGCGCCCAGCGACAACCCCAGAACGAGCAGCGTCTCGTGGCCCAGGACCCGACGCGACACCGCGGCGTCGCCGTTCCCGGTCCGCTCCCCACCGTGCTTCCGACCGCGCTCCCGGCCTCCGTCCCGGTGGCCGTCCTCGTGGCCCGGGCCGTCCCTTCCGGGGTCTTCGTCCCGCACGCCTGGTCGCACTCCGCCTCCCGTTCGGCCGTTCCTCCCACCGGCGCCTGGCGGCCCGGGAGGAACAGCTTGCCCCACCGTCGCCGCCCGTCCGCGGCGGGGTTCCCGATGGGGTCGGGCGGGAAGCGCTACGGGCCGACCGGCCAGCCGTGCACCGGCTCCCCGGTGCGGATCAGCTCGCAGTAGCGCCTGACCGTCGCCGCCAGGGCCTTCTCCCGGTCCAGCCCGCTCTCCAGGGCCCGGTGGTAGGCGTCGACCTGCCAGGAGGCGCCGTTGACGCGGCGCCGGCAGCGCTCGTCGACGACCGACAGGTAGCGGTCCCGGTCGCCGGGTTCGATGCCCCAGGCGTCCAGGCCGGCGGCGGCCATCGGCAGCAGTTCCTCCCGCACCAGCCGGTCCACGGGGACGGCCTCCAGAGAACCCCCGCGCCCGGGGCGCGGCCACCACAGTTGGGCCTCCATGCCGTGCCGGCAGGCGTTGTCGAAGTTCTCCGCCGCCGCCGAGAACGGCATCCTGCTCCACACCGGGCGCGCCTCGTCCGCCATCGCGCGCACCAGTCCGTAGTACAGGGCGGTGTTGGCCAGGACGTCGGTGACGGTGGGGCCGGCGGGCAGCACCCGGTTCTCCACGCGCAGGTGCGGCACTCCGTCCGCGACGGCGTACACGGGACGGTTCCAGCGGTAGATGGTGCCGTTGTGCAGGACCAGTTCGTGCAGCGAGGGGATGCCGCCGCCGTCCAGGGTCTCCAGCGGGTCCTCCTCGTCGCTGATGGGCAGCAGGGAGGGGAAGTAGCGGACGTTCTCCTCGAACAGGTCGTACGCCGAGGAGATCCACCGCTCGCCGAACCAGGTGCGGGGACGCACCCCCTGGGCGATCAGCTCGGGCGGCCTGGTGTCGGTGGCCTGGAGGAAGAGCGGCGGACGGGACTCGCGCCACAGCTCGCGACCGAAGAGGAAGGGCGAGTTCGCGCCCACCGCGACCTGGACGGCCGAGATGACCTGGGCGGCGTTCCACACGTCGGCGAAACGCTCGGGCGTCACCTGCAGGTGGAGTTGCACGGAGGTGCAGGCGGCCTCCGGGGCGATGGAGGACGAGGTGTACCGCAGGTGCTCCACGCCCTGGATGTCGAGGACGACCTCCTCGCCGCGGACGGCCATGATCTGGTCGTTCAGCAGGGTGTAGCGGTCGACGGCGGTGAGGTTCGCGGAGACCAGGTCGTCCCCGGTGAGCGTCGGCAGAATGCCGACCATCACGATCCGCGCGTCGAGCTCCCCGGCTTTGCGGTCGGCATAGGCCAGCCCGGTGCGCAACTCCTCCGCGAGTTGGTCCAGCACGCGCCCGGACAGCCGGTGCGGAAGGATATTCACTTCCAGATTGAACTGCCCCAGTTCCGTCTGGAAATCCCGGCTCGCGATGCGCTCCAACACCTCCTTGTTCATCATCCGGGGCATCCCCTCGGCGTCCGCGAGGTTCAGTTCGATCTCCAACCCCATGAGGTCGCGGGGGCGGTCGAAGCGCTGCTCGTCCAGCAGTCGTCGCAACCCCTCGAGGCACCGATGGAGCTTGTCCCTGTAGTGCTGGCGGTCGGACAGGTCGAACCCGCTGGCCACGACCTTCTCGCCCATCGAAGTGTCCCTCCTCGTGTGAACCGTGACCGGATGATGCCCCGCGGATGCCGGAGATAACGCCTCGCGCCGAGGTGAAGGACGCTAAGCTGATGCCGACGGCTTTCGCCGGGCACATTCCCAAGGCATACGGCTTCCGGCACGGAAGGTTGCCACCGGCATACGAACCGCACTCGGGGAAATACCGAAAAGATACGGCCGACCGCATGGCCAACCATTCCCGAGGTCAGCGGCAGGGCACCCGAGGACTCGCAGATGAATCGCCTCCGTGAAATGTCCCGATGTCCTCTTGCCGGTAACATGCGAGACAGCTAGTCGAAACACCGACTGAACACTCGTCGTATAAACTCCACAAAAGCGGCCGAGACGCGGCTCCTCTCTTGGGTGCCGTTCCGTCGAAGCCCTTCCCCCGGCCCTCTTCGTGGCCCCCAGTACGCCGACAGCGCCGTCCGCGCCTGCTGAGCACCACCGTGTCTCCGAGCGAGAGGCGACCCACCATGCCCCTGCGTGTCCAACCGGCCCCGGCACCCGCTCTGCGCAGCGTGCACGCGGCCCTCGGTTCTCCCACCGGTCTCCGCGGCAAGTTCACCCCTCCCGGCCCGCAGGCCCGGACAGGTTCCGTGCAGCCGGATCTCCCCCTGCCACTCCACGTGCTGGACGGGATCACGGCCGCGGCCGGCCCGCCCCGCACCCGGTTGACCGGGTGGCGCTTCCTGCTGCGCGACGCGCACGGCGTGGTGGGGGCCGCCGAGGCCATGCTCACCGCGGACGGCTGGACGTTCTCCCACTTCTGCGAGGGGCCGTTCATCGCCTCCACCGAGACCGCCCTGGCCCGGGCCGAGACGCTGCCGACGACGTACCAGCCGCGGTTGCTGTCCGTACCCGAGCTGTACATGTTGACGCTGTGGCTCCACGGCGACGCGGAGGCCGACGCCGCGGGCGGCTCCCCCGCCCCGGACGACCTGCTGGTGCCGCTGGCCCCGGCGCCTCCGGGCATCGCCGCGCACCGCCCGCACCGCGTCGACGCCCTGCTGCCGCTGCTGACCCGCCGGCTGGTGCCCGGCACGTCGCTGTTGGGCACGCCCGCCTGAGAGCGACGGCGCCACGCCGTTCCCCCCTCCTGAATGACTAGTCCTTCTCGGTGGCGACATCACCCGAACGGATGGATGTCCGCCGCGCAACCGTCCGGGAAAAGGGAGCGTCCCCAGAATTCGAGGAGAGCCGCATCGAAAACCCCGCGGAATTCCCTCCGCGAGGGCAACACTGGGGACCTACCGACCGAGAGATGTGAGGGGCGGCCATGGAACACACTCCACGCCGCAGTACCGGCACGCCGCAGCGGAAGAACTCCACCGTGTGCCGGCATCGACCGCCGTGTCCGCCGGCCGACTCCCCCGACCGTGAGGCCGCCCGACCGGTGGCGCGCTTCCCGGAACAGGGTTGGAGCCTGCTGTGCAACGGCGTCCTCCTCTTCGAGGACACCGGCGAGCTGCTGCCGGACGGGCGGATCATCGCGCCGCACCGGCCACCGGCCGCCGAGCACGTCACGGCCGCGGCCTGAACCCGACGCACCGCACCGCGCCACGGCGTCGAACGCGCACCGGAACCGAGCGGGCCCCCGACGCCTGTCGGGGGCCCGCTCCTCGTGTCCCTCGTGTCCCTCCGCGGTCTCCCGCCTCCGGGACGGTCACGGGGGCCGATCAGCCGTCGTACTCCTCCAGCGGCGGGCACGAGCAGACCAGGTTGCGGTCACCGTGGGCGCCGTCGATGCGCCGCACCGGCGGCCAGTACTTGTCGGCCGCGACGACACCGCCCGGGAAGGCGGCCTCCTCGCGCCCGTAGGAGTGCTCCCACTCGCCCGCGATCTGCGCCGCCGTGTGCGGGGCGTTGCGCAGCGGGTTGTCCTCCGCGCTCCACTCCCCCGAGGCGACCTTCTCGATCTCGGCCCGAATCGCGATCATCGCGTCGCAGAAGCGGTCCAGCTCCGCCAGGTCCTCGCTCTCGGTGGGCTCGATCATCAGCGTCCCGGCCACCGGGAAGGACATCGTCGGGGCGTGGAAGCCGTAGTCGATCAGCCGCTTGGCGACGTCGTCGATGCTGACGCCGGTGGCCTTGGTCAGCGGGCGGACGTCGATGATGCACTCGTGCGCCACCAGGCCGCCCGGACCGGTGTAGAGCACCGGGTAGTGCGGCTCCAGACGCTTGGCCACGTAGTTGGCGCCGAGCACCGCCACCTGGGTGGCGCGGCGCAGCCCCTCCGCGCCCATCAGACGCACATACGCCCAGGAGATGGGCAGGATGCCCGCCGAGCCCCACGGCGCCGCCGAGATCGGCCCCACGCCCGTCTCCGGGCCGGCCGCCGGCTGGAGCGGGTGGTTGGGGAGGTAGGGCGCGAGGTGGGCGCGGACCCCGATCGGGCCGACGCCCGGACCACCGCCACCGTGCGGGATGCAGAACGTCTTGTGCAGGTTCAGGTGGGAGACGTCCGCGCCGAACCGGCCCGGCCGGGCCAGACCGACCAGCGCGTTGAGGTTGGCGCCGTCGACGTAGACCTGGCCCCCGGCGTCGTGGACGGCCGCGCAGATGTCGGTGATGTGCTCCTCGAACACGCCGTGGGTGGAGGGGTAGGTGACCATCAGCACCGCCAGCTCGTCACGGTGCTTGTCGATCTTGGCCCGCAGGTCCTCGATGTCCACGTCGCCGGTCTCGCCGGTCTTCACCACGACGACCTTCATCCCGGCCATCACGGCGCTCGCGGCGTTGGTGCCGTGTGCGGAGGAGGGGATGAGGCAGACGGTGCGCCGCTCGTCGCCGTTGGCGCGGTGGTACGCCCGCACCGCCAGCAGGCCCGCCAGCTCGCCCTGCGACCCGGCGTTGGGCTGGATGGACACCTTGTCGTACCCGGTGATCTCCGCCAGCCGCTCCTCCAGCTCGCGGATCAGCGTCAGGTAGCCCTCGGCCTGCTCGGCGGGCGCGAAGGGGTGCAGACCGCCGAACTCGGGCCAGGTGATCGGCTCCATCTCGGTGGTGGCGTTGAGCTTCATCGTGCACGAGCCCAGCGGGATCATGCCGCGGTCCAGCGCGTAGTCCCGGTCGGCGAGACGGCGCAGGTAGCGCAGCATCGCGGTCTCGGAGCGGTGCCGGTGGAAGACGGGGTGGGTCAGGTAGTCGCTCTCGCGCAGCAGCCCCCCGGGCAGGGCGTCGCCGGCGGCGGCGTCCAGCCTGTCGACGTCCGCCAGACGGGCGGACACGCCGAAGGCCTCCCAGACGCCGGCGAGGTGCTCGCGGCGGGTGGTCTCGTCGCAGGCGACGCCGACGTGGTCGGCGTCGACCTGCCGGAGGTTGATCCCGGCCTCGCGAGCGGCGGCGACGACCTCGGCGGCCCGGCCGGGCACCCGGGCGACGACCGTGTCGAAGAACGCCTCGTGCACGACCTCGACGCCGCCCTCGCGCAGCCCGGCGGCCAGGACGGCGGCGAGGCGGTGGGTGCGACGGGCGATGGCGGCCAGGCCGTCCGGGCCGTGGTAGACGGCGTACATCGCGGCCATCACCGCGAGCAGCACCTGGGCGGTGCAGATGTTGCTGGTGGCCCTCTCCCGGCGGATGTGCTGCTCACGCGTCTGCAGGGCCAGGCGGTACGCCGTGGCGCCGTCGGCGTCCACCGAGACGCCGACCAGCCGGCCCGGCAGGTTGCGCGCGTACGCCTCCCGCACGGCCATGTAGCCGGCGTGCGGTCCGCCGAAGCCCATCGGCACGCCGAAGCGCTGGGTGGTGCCCACCGCGATGTCGGCGCCCAGCTCCCCGGGCGGGGTCAGGAGGGTGAGGGCGAGCAGGTCGGCGGCGACGGTGACGACGGCGCCCAGCTCGTGCGCCCGCTCGATGACGCCGCGCAGGTCGCGCACGGCCCCGGAGGCGCCCGGGTACTGCAGCAGGACACCGAAGACACCGCGGTCGGCGACCTCGGCGGGGATGCCCTCGGACAGGTCGGCGACGACGACCTCGACACCGGTGGGCTCGGCGCGGGTCTCGACCACGGCGATGGTCTGCGGCAGGCAGTCGGCGTCGACCAGGAACACCCCGTCCTTGACCTTGCCGACCCGCCGGGAGAGCGCCATGGCCTCGGCCGCCGCGGTGCCCTCGTCCAGCAGCGAGGCGCCGGCGGTGGGCAGGCCGGTCAGGTCCGCCACCATGGTCTGGAAGTTCAGCAGCGCCTCCAGGCGCCCCTGGGAGATCTCCGGCTGATAGGGGGTGTAGGCGGTGTACCAGGCCGGGTTCTCCATGACGTTGCGCATGATGACCGGCGGCGTGAAGGTGCCGTGGTAGCCCAGGCCGATCATGGACTGCAGCACCCGGTTGCGGGAGGCCAGGGAGCGCAGCTCGGCCAGGACCTCCGCCTCGCTGCGGGCTTCCGGCAGGTTCAGCGCCTCGGTGCTCCTGATCACCTCGGGCACCGCGGCGGTGGTCAGCTCGTCGAGCGATCCGTACCCCACCTGGGCGAGCATCTTGGCCCGGTCACCGGCGTCGGGTCCGATGTGGCGTTCCTCGAAGGGCGCTCCCCGCTCCAGTTCGGCGAGGGAGACGCGGTCGTGTGTCATCTGCGGAGGCCTCCTGGTCCGTACGACCTGCGAGGGGCACCACGGCGCGGGCGCCCGAACGGCCTCCCCCTCTGTCATCTCGACCTGAGAGCTTCACCGGTCCGCGCCCGCGGTCCGGTTTTCACCGTCGGTGAGGAGGGGCTGCGGTGTCGCTCGTCCGCGGCCCGCCCTGCTTTCCAGAGTGACCTCGCCCGCGCGGTACGTGAGCCTGAGAGATTCCGGGGAGGATTTGCTCCTTCGGCGCCTCCGGCGTCTTCCGTCGGAGGACTCTCCCGCTCGGGGTCAGCAGCCGTTTCAGAGCCTACCAGCGCCGGATGTCGCGGGCCTCGCGTCGGTTCCGGTTCCGGTTTCGAGTGGCCGATGCACCGAATGTGCCCTTTCGTTGTTTGTAGGAACCGTTTCCGAGTACGCGCGAACTTATGCGAGCAGTTGGAGGGACCGTGCAGACCGACATCGATCCGCGGCACCTGATAGGGCTCAAGGCCTTCGACCGCGACGGACAGAAGATCGGCACCGTGGACGAGGTGTACCTCGACGACACCACGGGCGTCCCGGAGTGGGCGGCGGTGCGCACCGGGTTCTTCGGCCGCGACGCCTTCGTCCCGCTGGAGCCCAGCGACGTGGTGGACGGGGTGCTGCGGGTGCCCTTCGAGCGCTCCCTGGTCAAGGGAGCCCCGGACTTCGGCGTGGGCCACCACCTCTCCCCGGAACAGGAGCTGATGCTCTACCGCCACTACGGGCTGGACGTGCCCGCCGAGGCGCCCGCCTCCGACGACGGGATGACCTTCGGGCGGATCGCGGGCTCGGAGGGCTGACCGGCCCGCGGCGCCCGCAGGGGGAGCGGGTCGGAGGGCGCCAGCTCCGGGTCGTCCACCGCGAAGGTGCGCACCCGGCCCGGTGGCGACCCCGGTTCCTCGAACCGCACCGTGACCCGTCCCAGACCGCTTCCCTGGACCCAGCCCGGTCCGTACCGCGCGTGCCGCACGTCCAGGCCGGGCAGCCAGCGCCGCCCGGTCCTCGAGACCTCGTCGGCCGCCGGAACCGCGGCCGAGCCGTCCGCCGCGGGCGGGGTCCGACGCGGCCGATCACCGGGGACGGCACCGGCGGCCTGGGCGAACAGGTCCTCCTGGGTGAAGTCGGCCAGGCCGCTCACCCCGACCCCCAGCAGCCGCACCCCCGAGGTGGTGTCCACGCCTTCGACGAGTCGGGCGGCGGCCTCCTTGACGACCACCGGGTCGTCCGTGGGACCGCGCAGCGTCTCGGAACGGGTGAGGGTGGAGAAGTCGTAGTTGCGCACCTTGACCACCACCGTGCGCCCGGAGCGTCCCGCCTTCCGCAGCCGCTCCACACAGCGCTCGGCCAGCCGGGCGATCTCCGCGTGGATCCTGGTGCGGTCGGTGAGGTCGATGTCGAAGGTGTCCTCCACCGAGATCGACTTGGCGTCCCGCTCGGCCACCACCGGCCGTTCGTCGATCCCCTGCGCCATCGTGTACAGCGCCGTGCCGTGCGCCCTGCCCAGCAGCCGGACCAGCTCCGCCTCCCCGGCCTCGACGATCTCCCCCACGGTCGTCACTCCCGCCCGGCGCAGCGTCTGAGCGGTGGCGGGCCCCACACCGGGCAGCGTGCGCACCGGCATGGGTGCCAGCAGGGCGCGTTCGGTGCCGGGCCGGATCACCACCAGCCCGTCGGGCTTGGCCTGCTCCGAGGCGATCTTGGCGAGCATCTTCGACCCGGCCAGCCCGACCGAGCCGCTGAGCCCGGTGGCGGCCCTGATGTCCCGGCGCAGCCGCTCGCCGACGGCCAGGGCCTCGCGCGCCGACGCCACCCCCGAGTCGCCCGCCTGGAGATCCACGAACGCCTCGTCCAGGCTCAGCGGCTCCACCAACGGCGACAGCTCGCGCAGCAGGCCCATCACCACATCGCTCACCTGGCGGTAGAGGCCGAAGCGGGGCGTGAGGTACGCGGCGTTCGGGCACAGCCGTCGAGCCTGTCCCATCGGCATCGCCGAGTGCACCCCGAAGGGGCGGGCCTCGTAGGAAGCGGTGGCGACCACTCCGCGCGGACCGAGGCCACCGACGATCACGGGCTTCCCGCGCAGGCTGGGTTTGGCCGCCTGCTCCACGGCGGCGTAGAACGCGTCCATGTCCAGGTGCAGGACCGTCGGTGCCCTTCTCACACCTGCGATGCTGCCCTACGCCACCGACAACCGCGACGACCGTCCCCACCCGCACCGAGAACTCCCGGCGGCACCGGCGGCCCGGGGACGGCCCCGGTGCTCAGCCCGCCCGGTTGCGGCGCCGCGCCAGTTCGTCGGCGGGATTGTTCCCCACCAACGTCTCCCCGGTGTCCACCCGCTCGGCGTGCAGTTGGGACAGGACCGCCTCCACGTCCCGCCACACCGCTCCGACGGCGATCCCGAAGACGCCCTGGCCGCCCTGGAGGAGGTCGACGACCTCGTCGGGCGAGGAGCACTCGTAGACCGTCGCCCCGTCGCTCATCAGCGTCGTGTGCGCGAGATCGCCCAGTTCGCGCGAGCTCAGGTGCTTCACGGCCGTGCGGATGTTCTGCAGGGACACACCCGCGTCCAGGAGCCGCTTGACGATCTTGAGGACGACCACGTCGCGGAAGCTGTAGAGCCGCTGGGTGCCGGAGCCGTACGCCGGGCGGACGCTGGGCTCGACCAACCCCGTACGGGCCCAGTAGTCCAACTGCCGATAGGTGATGCCCGCGGCCGCGCACGCCGTGGGGCCCCGGTAGCCGATCGACTCGGAGCCGGCGTCCCGCGCCGCGGAGGCGGACCGCGCAGGGGGCCGTATGGAGGACCCGTGCAACGGATACGGATCGCCCGCCGCCCTACTGTCGCCGGTGCTTCTCACGCCGACCCTCCGTCCTTCACGTCCCGTGGATATGCCCGGGACCTGCCCAATCGACGGTAGGCAGTCGCCCGGGGCGCGTCAACGATCGCCACACTCGGCACGCCGAGTGATAATCACCCAAGGGGTGGTTTCGCGTGCCCTCATCACGGGAATGGGTGCCGGAATGGTCCGACGCCGGAGGCTCCCCCTACCGGCCCTACTGGTTGCTGCTGCCGAAGTCCTCCGGAGAGATCTGGTCGAGGAACTCGCGGAACTTCTCCACTTCGTCCTCCTGCTCGTCCGGGATCGCGATCCCCGCGTCGTCCAGCACACCGTCACTGCCGTAGATCGGCGTCCCCGTGCGCAGAGCCAACGCTATGGCGTCGGACGGCCGCGCGCTCACCTCCACGCCACTGGCGAAGACCAGCTCGGCGTAGAAGACGCCTTCCCGCAGGTCGGTGATCCGCACAGCGGTGAGTTCCTGCCCCACCGCTTCCAGAACGTCCTTGAACAGGTCATGGGTCAACGGGCGGGCGGGCGTCATGCCCTGCTGGGCGAAGGCGATCGCGGTCGCCTCCCCCGGACCGATCCAAATGGGAAGGTACCGGTCGCCTCCCACTTCACGCAGGAGAACGATCGGCTGGTTGGAGGGCATTTCGACCCGGACACCCACAACGTCGAGCTCGTTCACACAGCAACCCTAGGACGTGCCCGCCCCCTTTGGGTAGTCGAGCCCCCCTCCATCTCAGTGGAGATGCGTCTTCAGCGCCGACCGGACCAGGGCGGCGTGCAACCGCACCGCCAGTGTGGCCAGCTCCCGCGCGGTCGCCTCGGCATGCGCCCTCGTCTGCGGGTTCCGGTGCCTGCGCAGCGGGGCGACCACCTGCTCGATCAGCCCCGCCTCCCGCTCGGCCGCCGCCTTGACCACACGCAGATGGCGGGGTTCCAGGCCGTACCGCCCCAGGTCGGCGACGATCCGGGCGACGGTGACCGTGTCCGCGTCGTACCCACCGTCCGAGGCCGGGCCGATCAGCCCGTACGACTCCCACTCGGCGAGCCGCTCCTCGTCGACCTCCGTGACGGCCAACAGTTCGGCGCGCCCCATCCGCGTGGTGGTGGGGCCGTCGGGACCAATCGGGGCATCACCGTCCGGACCGGTGGACGGTGACGGAATGCCGTCCACCGCGTCCAGCGGATCGGACGGCCGTGTCGGGCCGGGCAGGCTGATCTCCTCGCCCCGGTCGAGTGCCTCGAGCTGTTCCTTGATGACCCTCAGCGGCAGGTAGTGGTCCCGCTGCAGCCGCAGCACCCGGCTCAGGCGCTCCACGTCCGCCGCGCTGAACTTGCGGTAGCCCGACGGAGTGCGCCGGGGCTCCACCAGGCCCTCGGACTCCAGGAAACGGATCTTGGAGACCGTCACCTCGGGGAACTCGTCCCGCAGCAGGTTGAGTACGGCGCCGATGCTCATCGGGCCGGATTCCTCGGCGGCGGTGCCCTTGCGGGCACCGCCGGACCGTGATGGCAGCATGGGGCGTCCCCGGGGCGGTCGGTGGATCAGACGGTCCTCTTGCTCGCGAAGAAGACCAGCCGGTACTTGCCGATCTGGACCTCGTCGCCGTTGTTGAGCAGGACCGAGTCGATCCGTTCGCGGTTGACGTACGTGCCGTTGAGGCTTCCGACATCGGCGACGGTGAACCGGCCGTCCGGGCCACGCCGGAACTCCACGTGGCTCCGGGAGACGGTCACGTCGTCGAGGAAGATGTCGCTCTGGGGGTGCCGCCCCGCCGTCGTCAGCTCGCTGTCCAACAGGAAGCGGCTGCCGGAGTTCGGCCCCCGGCGCACCACCAACAGCGCCGAGCCCATCGGCAGGGCGTCCACGGCCGCCTGCGCCTCGGGCGACAGCGGCGGGGCCGTCTGCCCCGTCATCTCGGCCTCGTAGGCCTCCAGGCCCGAGATCGAGATGGTGGAGGTCGTCTCCGAGGAGCGCTCCGGCGCGGGGGTGCCGCCGTGCAGCGGCGCACCGCAGTTGGAACAGAACCGGCTCGTCTCGGCGACGCGGTTCCCGCACCTCGAGCAGACCGACGGATCGGTACCTCCGCTTCCGCCCGAAGTTGACGGCGCCTCGGAACCTATGCGGCCGGACGCGCCCCGGTCCACGGCACCGGAGCCGTGACCACTCGAATCGCCGCCGTTACCGGGAGCGACCTCGTCCCGGAAGAGCGGACGCTGCGTGTTCTCGGCAGGCTCCCCGCCTCGCGGCGCGCGGTGCCGCGCGCCCTCTCCGGCGTCCTGACGCTTGCCGAACAACTTTCCAAGAAAACTCACGGGCGATTCCCCTCGCACGAAACAGACCCGCCCGTGGGGCAGGACAGACCCTCGATGCTCACAGTGGCCGTAGCGGACATCCTCACAACATCCCCGGCCTTCGGACAGTTTCCCCTACTCGTCGGCCGGCAAGCCCGCCGACCCCCCGGTTTCTCCCGCATCGACTCACTGTGATGACGACTGAGCGTAGTCAGGCCGCTTCTCCGATCGCAAGGCATCCACGACGATCTTCTCTGAACGGGTTATGGACACGGTGGCCTGCTCCTTCTCCAGAGTCTGGACGACACCGCCCGGGATGTTGAGCGCGGGCTCGATGTCCTGTGGTTTACCGATGACCTCGAAGCGGTAGGGCGCCGACACCTTGCGTCCGTCGATCCTGATGTCGCCGTCGTCGTCCGTGAAGTGGGTGCTCGTCACCACCCGCACGTCGTTGACCTCGATGGCCTCCGCACCCGCCGCCCGCAACTCCTGAATGGCGTCCAACAGCATGTGCGCCTCCACCGCGTCCACCGGATCGCTCACCGTCATCCGGATACCCGGTCCCTGAGCCGCCACCGTACCCGCCAGCACCCCCAACTGCCGTGCCCGTTCCTGGGTCTGGCGGCGAGCCTCCTCCGCCTGGTTGGAGCTGTTCTCCAACTCCGAGCGCTGGTTCTCCAGCTTCCTCTTCTCCTCTTCCAACCGTTCGGTGCGGCTGTCCAACTCGTCGAGAATCCGCACCAGGTCCTCCTGCCGCGCGCCGCGCAGCGGGCTGTTCTCGCTGGTGGAGCGGACCTGGATGGCGAGCCCCAGCCCCAGGACGAACAGCAGCAGCGCCACGGTGAGTTGGTTGCGGTTCACCCTCGGCGGCCACAGGCCGCGGATCAGCCGCTCGCGTCCGGTCGGCTCCGGCCGCGCCTCGGGCGGGACCGGCGACCCGGCGGGGCCGTCCCCCGTGGGCTCCTCCGCACCGCCCTTCTCGGGCTCCTCCGCCCCCGTGGCCTTCTCCGGCTTCTCTTCCGGGCCTTCGCCCGGTGACCTGTCGTCGCTCATCGTCCACTCACGCCCGGAACACGTGCCGCCGGATGGCGGCGGCATTGGAGAAGATACGGATACCCAGCACCACCACGACACCGGTCGACAGTTGCGCGCCGACACCCAGCTTGTCGCCGAGGAAGACGATCAGGGCGGCCACCACCACGTTGGACAGGAACGACACGACGAAGACCTTGTCGTCGAAGATGCCGTCCAGCATCGCACGCAGACCGCCGAACACCGCGTCCAACGCGGCCACGACGGCGATCGGCAGGTAGGGCTCGACGACCGTCGGCACCACGGGACGGACCACGAGCCCGGCCACGACTCCCACGATGAGACCCAAAACGGCGATCACGATGTACTGCCCTCTCCTGTCTTCACGGGCTCGGCTGTGCGAACGGTCAGGCTGGGGGCGGCCGGCAGCCGCACCCTGTCCTGCACGGAGATCCTGGTGCGGATGCCGTAGTCGTCCTGCAGCACGTCCAGGTACCGGCCGTCGCTGCTGTTCTGGAACTCGCCGCTCAGCCGCTCCCCGTCGCCGATCGCGAGCAGCGTGTACGGCGGGACCAGCGGCTTGTTGTCGACGAGTATGGCGTCGCCGGCGGCGCGGATGGCGGACAGGGCCGTCAGGCGCTGGCCGTTGACCGAGATCGCCTCGGCCCCCGACTCCCAGAGCCCGTTGACGACGCGCTGCAGGTCCCTGTCCCGCACCCGTCCGGTGTCGGCGAAGCTGGTGCTCTGACGCGGCCCGCTGGCCCCGCTCTGTCCGGCGTCCTCGGCATCGTCGACGACCAGCTTGATCCCCGGACCCTCGACCGGCACGGCTCCGGCCAACAGGGCGACCAGCTCGCTCCGGTCGCCGCCGTGCTCCTGCAGTGCCTTGCGCTGCATCGCCGCGACTTCCTCGCGGAGATCGTCCACGTTCCTCTGCAGGTCGTCGGCGTCCCGGCTGCCGTCCTCGATCCGGTCGATCAGCTCCTGTCGCTCCCTGGCGTCCGTGGGCGCCTCGTAACGCGCCTGGGCGGCGCCGAGCGTGACCACCAGCGCCGCGAGGACGAGACCGGCGGCCAGCCCGAGCTTGGCCCGCAGCGTGCGGGGAAGCCCGGACCGGCCCTCGGCGCCCCGACGGGCCGCGGCTTCCGCGTAGCCGTCGTCGAGGCTGTGCTCCATCACATTGGTCAGGAGCGACATGGAGGCATCGGGTCGCGCAGGCCGTGAGGGGGTGCTCCGTACGGGGTGCTGCTGCGACATGCCGCACATCGTCGCACGTCCGGCCCCGTACCGCCGAACGGGGCCTCCGGAGCGCCGGCTCACGGCGACTTCCGGGGCCCCGTCGGGCTCGGGCGTCAGCGTCCGGCGCTGTCGACCACCGCCGACCACTCGTCGAGCAACGCCTGCGCGGAGGCGTCGTCGGGCCCCTCCGCCCACAGGTGTGTGACCGCCTCGGCCGGGTCCGGCAGCACCATGATCCACCGGCCGTCGGACTCCACCACGCGCACCCCGTCGGTCGTGTCGACGTAACGGTCCCCCGCGGCCTCCACAACCCTCCGCATGACCATGCCCTTGACCGCCCAGGGCGTGGCCAGGTCACGACGGAGCACGTGGGCCTGCGGGATGCGGGCGTCGATCTGGCTCAGCGTGAGCTGGGTCCGGGCCACGAGCCCGAGCAGCCGCACGAAGGCCGCCGTGCCGTCGAAGACACTGCTGAACTCCGGCACGATGAACCCGCCGCGGCCGTCACCGCCGAAGATCGTGGCGTCGTCGCGCCCGACCCTGGTGAGGTCGTCGGGCGAGGTCGTGGTCCACTCGACCTGGGTGCCGTGGTAAGCGGCCACCTGCTCGGCGATACGGGTCGTGGTCACCGGCAGGGCGACCTTCCCGCTGCGCCGTTCGGCGGCGATCAGGTCGAGCATCACCAGCAGCGCCCGCTGGTCCTCGATGATCCTGCCCCGCTCGTCGACCAGGGAGATCTTCTCGCCCACCGGGTCGAACCGGACCCCGAAGGCCGCCCGGGCCGAGGCGACGATCTCCCCCAGTCGCACCAGTCCGGCGTGACGGGTGTCCGCGGTCTCGGTGGGCCGCGACTCGTCGAGACCGGGGTTGATGGTCAGCGAGTCGACACCGAGCCGACCGAGCAGACTGGGCAGTACGAGCCCGGCGCTGCCGTTGGAGGCGTCCACGACGACCTTGAGACCGGACTCGGCGACACCGGTGGTGTCCACCGCTCGCAACAGCGTTCCCGTGTAGGAGTCGAACACGCTCGCCGGGAAGCTCAGGTCTCCGATCTCGCCGGGGAACGCCCGGCGGTACTCCTGGCGGGCGTAGACACGGTCGAGCTTGCGCTGACCCGCCTGGGAGAGGTCGGCGCCCCTCTCGTCGAAGAACATGATGTCGACGGAGTCGGGGATGCCCGGGGTGGTGCGGATCATGATGCCGCCCGCGCTGCCCCGCGCGGTCTGTTGCCGCGCCACGGGCAGCGGCACGTTCTCCAGGTCGCGCACGTCGATGGCGCTCGCCTGGAGGGCCGAGATCACCGCGCGCTTGAGGGCGCGCGCGCCTCGGGAGTGGTCACGGGCGGTGGTGACCGTCGCGCCCTTCTTCAAGGTCGTGGCATAGGCGCCGGCGAGCCGTACGGCCAGTTCCGGCGTGATCTCCACGTTGAGGATGCCGGAGACGCCACGGGCGCCGAACAGGTGGGCCTGACCGCGCGACTCCCAGATGACGGAGGTGTTGACGAACGCGCCCGCCTCGACGGTCTTGAAGGGGTAGACGCGGACGTTGCCCTGGACGATGGACTCTTCACCGACCAGGCACTCGTCACCGATGACCGCCCCGTCCTCGATCCGGGCGGCACGCATCACGTCGGTGTTCTTGCCGATGACGCAGCCGCGGAGGTTGGACTGCGGGCCGATGTAGACGTTGTCGTGGACCACCGTCTTGTGGAGGAAGGCCCCGCTCTTGACGACCACGTTGGAGCCGATGACCGTGTGCTCGCGGAGCTCCGCGCCGGCCTCCACCTTGGCGTAGTCGCCGATGTACAGCGGTCCCCTCAGCACGGCGTCCGGGTGGACCTCCGCCCCCTCGGCGATCCAGACGCCCGGGGAGATCTCGAAGCCGTCGAGGTCGACGTCGACCTTCCCCTCCAGGACGTCGGCCTGGGCCTTCACATAGCTCTCGTGGGTGCCGACGTCCTCCCAGTAGCCCTCCGCGACATAGCCGTAGATCGGCTTGCCTTCCTTCATGAGCCGCGGGAAGACGTCCCCCGACCAGTCGACGGGGACGTCGGGTTCGACGTAGTCGAAGACCTCCGGCTCCATGACGTAGATGCCGGTGTTGACGGTGTCGGAGAACACCTGGCCCCAGGTCGGCTTCTCCAGGAAGCGTTCGACCTTTCCGTCGTCGTCGACGATGGTGATGCCGAACTCCAATGGGTTCGGCACCCGAGTGAGGCACACGGTCACCATCGCACCGCGCTGGCGGTGGAAATTGATGAGTTCTGTCAAGTCGAAGTCGGTGAGCGCGTCGCCGGAGATGACGAGGAACGAGTCGTCCTTGAGGGCTTCCTCCGCGTTTTTGACGCTACCGGCGGTACCGAGCGGCTTTTCCTCATTGGCGTAGGTGAGCTCCATACCGAGCTCCTCGCCATCACCGAAATAGTTCTTGACCAGTGAGGCCAGGAACTGTACGGTCACCACGGTCTCGGTGAGACCATGCCGCTTGAGCAGCCTGAGCACGTGCTCCATGATGGGCCTGTTGGCCACCGGCAGCAGCGGCTTGGGCATACTCGCGGTCATAGGGCGAAGGCGGGTGCCCTCGCCACCGGCCATTACGACGGCCTTCATGTCGGAAGCGTCCTCCTTGAAGAGACGGCAATCATGCCGACCATGCCCTGTCGGGGAGACCCGTGGTTCTCTGAGGGGTTACCCGATCCACAGCCGAAGGAAGAGAGTCAGGGCCTAGCCGGCAGTTGCGTCCACCTTGACCAGACGGCGGACTTGGACCACGTAGAGGATTCCTGCCCACCAGTACAGAGTTGTACCCCAGCCGGCGAACGCCCATCCGAAAATAGCAGCGAGTGACGGAATCCATCCTTCTCCGTCACTGAGCAGCAGCAACGGGAAGGCGTACATCAGGTTGAACGTGGCGGCTTTCCCGAGGAAGTTGACCTGCGGGGGCGCGTAACCATGCCGATCGAGGATCCAGATCGCGACCAGCAACATGAGCTCGCGCGCCAGGAGCAGCCCGGTCAGCCAGAGCGGCAGGATGCCGCGCCACGTCAGCCCGACGAGGGTGGAGAGGATGTACAGCCGGTCGGCGGCCGGGTCCAGGATGCGGCCGAGACTGCTGATCTGATTCCAGCGTCGAGCGAGTTTACCGTCGAGGTAGTCGCTGATGCCGCTGAACGCCAGCACCAGCAGCGCCCAGCCGTCGGCGTTGGGTCCGCCGAACTCCGGCCAGAGGATCAGCCACAGGAAGACCGGTACGCCGACGAGCCGCGCCATGCTGAGGATGTTGGGGATGGTGAGGACGCGGTCCGTTTGGACGCGCGTCTCCTGGGCCTCCACCCTGGACCTCCTGTGAGTCCGTACCAACGATGCCTCCTGACGATACCCCCAGCGTGGCTCGGCGGCTGAAAGGGGGTCCGGGAACGAGCCGGACCGGCAAACCGAAACAAAGGCCCGAAAACGTGAAGAGGCCCCGTCGGAACCTGCCCGACGGGGCCTCAACAACAAATCGTTCGGCGGCGTCCTACTCTCCCACACGGTCCCCCGTGCAGTACCATCGGCGCTGAAGAGCTTAGCTTCCGGGTTCGGAATGTAACCGG
>NZ_JODL01000005.1 GCF_000718985.1 Streptomyces megasporus
AGCCATCAGGCGGCGACTGCCATGCAGCCATACCCGGGACCCCCGGGTCCCGCTGATCTTACGAATGACCAGTTCGAACCCACGACAAGAAAGTAGGGCACCCGCCATGTCCCTGCGCCGCACCGTCGCGGCCCTGGCCGCCTCCGCCGCGCTCTGCGCGGTCGCGGCCCCCGCAGCCTCCGCCGATGAGTCACCGTCCGCGCAGGCCCCGGCGGAGAAGAGCCTGCCGTCCGCGCTGTACGGGAAGGGCGACCCCCGGTACGACGGGGTGTGGCGCCAGTCCCTGGCGCTGCTGGCCCAGGACACGGCCGGGGTGAAGCCCGCCGGGAAGGCCGTGGAGTGGCTGGCCGGGCAGCAGTGTGAGGACGGCGCCTTCGCCTCCTACCGTCCCGACCCCACCGAGCCGTGCGCCGCCGAGACCCTGGCCGACGTCAACGCCACCGCCGTCGCCGTCCAGGCGCTGGCCGCCCTCGGCGGCCACGAGGCGCGGGTGGAGAAGGCCGTGGAGTGGCTGAAGCTGGTCCAGAACGAGGACGGCGGCTGGAGCTTCAACCCCGGCGGCCCGAGCGACGCCAACTCCGTCTCCCTCGTGATCGGCGCCCTGGTCGCGGCGGGCGAGGACCCGGCGAAGGTCCTCTCGACCGAGGACGAGTCGCCGTACGACTCCCTGCTGGACTTCCACCTCGGCTGCGACGCGAAGGCGGACGAGCGCGGCGCCTTCGCCTACCAGCCCGATGACAAGGGCCGGTTGGCCGCCAACGACGACGCCACCGCCGCCGCCGTCCTGGCCGCGCTGGGCGAGGACCTGGTCGTCGAGCCCGACGGCGACGGCGCCGCGCCCACGGCGCCGAGCTGCGACAAGGACGGGGAGCCCACCGTGGCCGAGGCCGCCGGGGGCGGCGTCGCGTACCTGACGAAGGTGCTGGAGGAGAACGGCGGTCACCTGAAGTCCGTCATGCCCGGCGCCGAGGAGCAGCCCGACTACGGCAACACCGCCGACACCGTGCTCGCCCTGGCCGCCGCCGGCGAACGGGACGCGGCCCGCGACACCCTGACCTGGCTGGAGAAGAACGCCCCGAAGTGGGACGCGTTCGAGAGCAGCCCCGCCGCCCTGGGCCAGCTCGTCCTGGCCACCCACGCCGTGGGCGGCGACCCGACCGACTTCGGCGGCACCGATCTGGTGGAGCTCCTGAACGCCACCGGCCCGGCCCCGGCGTCCGTCTCGGCCGACGCCGATGCCGGGGCCGAGGACGCGAGCGACGGCAAGGACGGCGGAGACGGCGTCTCCACGGGCGCCGTGGTGGCCGTCGCCGTGGCCCTGGTCGTCGTCCTGGCCCTGTCGGCGGTGGTGGTCGCCCGGAACAGGAAGCGGTCGAAGTGACCGCGCCGCGGGTGCTGTCGCGCGTGCTGCGGGGCGCCGTGCCGGCCGCCGTCCTGGTGGTCCTCGGCGCGGCGCCCGCCCACGCGGGCGAGTACCGTTACTGGTCCTTCTGGGAGCGGGACGGGCGGGAGTGGACGTACGCCACCCAGGGGCCGGGCACGCTCCGCCCCGAGGACGGCGACGTGCTGGGGTTCCGGTTCGCCGTGAGCGAGGACTCCGGTGACGCCGACCGACCCCGCGGGGAGGCGGACTTCGCGGTGATCTGCGAGGGCACCGAGCCGCGTCCGGGGAACAAGCGGATCGCGCTGAGCGTCGACTTCGGCACCCCGGCCGACGCCCCCGCGGGCGAGGTCCCGCCGAAGGGCCGCACGGCCTGCGCGGTCGTCCCCGAGGACGGGACCGCCGCCGAGGCGCTGGCCGACGTCCTGGGGCCGCTGCGGTACGACTCCTCGGCGATGCTGTGCGCCATCACGGGCTATCCGCGCACGGGCTGCGGCGAGCAGGTCTCCGACACCGGCTCCGGCACGTCCGACGAGGCGGCGGAGGAGCGGACGGACGAGGGCGAGGGGACGGCTCCGACCTCCGACGACGCGTCCGACAGCGCCTCCGACGACACGGGCGCCGGCTCCTACACGGGCGCGATCGGCGGTGCCGCCGTCGTCGCCGTCCTGTGCGCCGCGGCCGTCCGGCGGGCCCGCCGCCGCCGGTCATGACCGTCCTGGCCGCGCTGCGCGCCCCCCGGGCGACCCGCGCCAACGCCCTCCACGCGGGCGCGTGGTGGCTGTGGGCGCTCGGGCTGGCCACGGCCGCGTCGCGGACCACCAACCCGCTGTTGCTGGCGCTGATCGTCGCCGTCACGGGGTACGTCGTCGCGGCCCGCCGCACCGACGCCCCCTGGGCGCGCAGCTACGCGGCCTTCCTCAAGCTCGCCCTGCTGGTGCTGGCCGTCCGGATGGTGTTCACCACCCTCCTGGGCTCCCCGATCCCCGGCACCGTCGTGCTGTTCACCCTTCCGGAGATCCCGCTGCCCGAGTGGGCGCAGGGCGTGCGGCTCGGCGGCCGGGTCACGGCCGAGGGCCTGGTGTTCTCGCTGTACGAGGGGCTCAAGCTGGCCACCATCCTGGTGTGCCTCGGCGCCGCCAACGCCCTGGCCAACCCCGCCCGGCTGCTGAAGTCCCTGCCCGCCGCGCTGTACGAGGCGGGGCTGGCGGTGGTCGTGGCGATGACGTTCGCGCCGCACCTGGTCGCCGACGTCCGACGGCTGCGCGCCGCCCGCCGGTTGCGCGGCCGGGACGACAAGGGCGTCAGGGCGGTACTGCGGATCGGCCTGCCGGTTCTGGAGGGCGCGTTGGAGCGCTCGGTGGCGTTGGCCGCCTCGATGGACGCCCGCGGCTACGGCCGCACCGCCCGGGTGCCGGCCGCCGTGCGTCGCACCACCGCCGTCCTCACCCTGGGCGGGCTGCTGGGCGTGTGCGCCGGCACGTACGGGCTGCTGGCGTCCGAGGGCGCGGCCCACGGTCTGCCGGTGCTGCTCCTCGGACTGGCCGCCGCGCTCGGCGGGTTGTGGCTGGGCGGACGCCGCTCGGTGCGCAGCCGGTACCGGCCCGACCGCTGGGGGGCGCGGGCCTGGCTGGTGTCCGCCTCCGGGGCCGTGGTCGCCGCGGCCGTGATCCGGGCCGCCGCCGGCGTGCCCGAGGCGCTGCGCCCGTCCGTGACCCCGCTGACCGTTCCCGAACTGCCGCTGTGGCCCGCGGCGGCCGTCCTGATCGGCCTGCTCCCGGCGCTCGTCGCGCCCGTGCCGGACGCCCCGGCCGGAGCCGACGACGCGACCGGCCGCCGGGCCGAGGAAACCCCGCCGGCGAAGGAGACGACCCGCGCATGATCCGTTTCGACCAGGTCTCCGTCACCTACGAGGACGCCGCCGTGCCGGCCCTGCACGGTGTGGACCTCACCGTCGACGAGGGCGAACTGGTGCTGGTCGTCGGCCCGTCCGGCACCGGCAAGTCCACGCTGCTGAACACCGTCTCCGGGCTCGTGCCGCACTTCACCGGCGGCACCCTGCACGGCAGGGTGACCGTGGCCGGCCGCGACACCCGCGACCACAAGCCGCGCGAGCTGGCCGACGTCGTCGGCACCGTCGGGCAGGACCCGCTCGCCCACTTCGTCACCGACACCGTCGAGGACGAACTCGCCTACGGCATGGAGTCGCTGGGCCTGCCCCCCGACACCATGCGGCGCCGGGTGGAGGAGACCCTGGACCTGCTGGGACTGGCCGAGCTGCGCGACCGTCCCACCGCCACCCTCTCCGGCGGGCAGATGCAGCGCGTCGCGATCGGCTCGGTGCTCACCACCCACCCGAAGGCGCTGGTGCTGGACGAGCCGACCTCCGCGCTCGATCCGGCCGCCGCCGAGGAGGTGCTGGCCGTGCTCCAACGGCTGGTCCACGACCTGGGCACCACCGTGCTGCTGGCCGAACACCGGCTGGAGCGCGTGGTGCAGTACGCGGACCGGGTGCTGCTGCTGCCCGCGCCGGGCGCCGCGCCCGTCCTCGGCGACCCGGCCGAGGTGATGGCGCTCTCGCCGGTCCGGCCGCCCGTGGTCGCCCTGGGCCGGCTGGCCGGCTGGTCCCCGCCGCCGCTGTCGGTGCGCGACGCGCGGCGTCGGGCGGCCGGCCTGCGGGAGCGGCTGGCGCCCCTCGTCCCGCCCGCGGGCGACGGGCCGGGCCGTGCGTCGTCCACCGTGCCGCCGCTGGCCGAAGTCTCCTCGCTCGCCGTCCACCGCGGCCGGATCGCCGCCCTGCGGGGCGTGGACCTGACGGTGCGGCCGGGTGAGACGGTCGCGCTGATGGGCCGCAACGGAGCGGGCAAGTCCACCCTGTTGAACGCCCTGGTCGGGGTGCACGAGCCGACGCGCGGCCGGATCCGCCTGGGCGGCGCGTCCGGTGGCGCGTCCGGTGTCGTCCCGCACCGCACCAAGCCCTCCGAGCTGCTGCGCCACGTCGGCCTCGTCCCGCAGGACCCGCGCGATCTGCTGTACGCGGACACCGTGGCCGCCGAGTGCGCCGCCGCCGACCGGGACACGGGCGCCGAGCCCGGCACCTGCCGCGCCCTGGTGTCCTCCCTGCTGCCGGACGTGCCCGACACCACCCACCCGCGCGACCTGTCCGAGGGTCAGCGCCTGGCCCTGGCCCTGGCCGTCGTCCTCTCGGCCGCACCGCCGCTGCTGCTCCTGGACGAGCCGACGCGCGGCTTGGACTACGCGGCCAAGGAGCGCCTGACCGGTGTGCTGCGCTCCCTGGCCGACGACGGGCACGCCATCGTCCTGGCCACCCACGACGTCGAACTCGCCGCCGAACTCGCCCACCGGGTGGTCGTCCTGGCCGACGGCGAGGTGGTGGCGGACGGCCCGTCCGCCGAGGTCGTCACCTCCTCCCCCGCCTTCGCCCCACAGACCGCCAAGATCCTCTCCCCGCAGCCCTGGCTCACGGTCCATCAGGTGCGGGCGGCCCTGGCGGGAGCGGGAGGGGGCGCGTGAGCGGCACCGACCCCCTGACCCGGCCCGTGCGGCTGGGGCCGCGCTCCGTCGCGGCCATCGGCCTCGTCACGGCCGTCGGCGTCGTCGCCTTCGGCTGGCCGCTGCTGGCCGAATCCGACTCCGGGCTGGCCCACTCCGGCGACGCGCCCTGGCTGTTCGCGCTGTTGATGCCGCTGCTGCTGGGCGTGGTGATGGCGACCGTCTCCGACACCGGCCTGGGCGCCAAGGCCGTGGCGATGCTGGGCGTGTTGGCCGCCGCCGGCGCCGCGCTGCGTCCGCTGGGCGCGGGAACGGCCGGTCTGGAGCCGATGTTCTTCCTGATGGTGCTCTCCGGACGGGTCCTGGGGCCGGGGTTCGGGTTCGCCCTGGGCGGGCTGTCGATGTTCGCCTCCGCGCTGTTGACCGGCGGGGTCGGACCGTGGCTGCCGTTCCAGATGCTGACGATGGGCTGGGTGTCGATGGGTGCGGGCCTGTTGCCCGGACCGCACCGGCTGCGCGGGCGGGCGGAGTTGGCGATGCTCGCCGGGTACGGGGCCGTCGCGGCGGTGCTGTACGGCGTGGTGATGAACCTCTACGGCTGGCCGTTCATCACCGGCATGGCCACCGGGATCTCCTACTCCGCCGAGGACCCGTTGGAGGCGAAGCTGGCCAAGTTCGTCGCCTACGTCCTCGCCACGTCGATGGGTTGGGACCTGTCACGCGCGCTGTTGACCGTGGTCCTCGTCCTCGTCCTGGGCGGCGCGGTGCTGCGGGCGCTGCGCCGGGCCACGCGACGGGCGGCGTTCGGCGCTCCGGTGGCCTTCACCAGCGCTTCGTTTGCGGGGGACGAAGGCGGCAACGCGGACAGGTGACAGCCCGAGCAAGGGGACACTCGTGGAAGGCGAGCCATGTCCACAGGCTTGATCATCACTCTGATCGTGGCGGCGGTCGTCGTCCTCGTACTCGCCCTGTACCTCGCGGGGAAGCGGAAGGCTCCGCACTCCCTGCGGCGTCGTTTCGGCCCCGAGTACGAGCGGACCGTCGCCCAGCACGGCGGTGACGTCGAGGCCGCCGAGAAGGAACTCCGGGATCGGCTGCGGCGTCACGGGAACCTGCGGGCGCAGCCGTTGACGCCGCAGGAGCGCGAGAGCTACGCCGCCCAGTGGGCCGCGGTCCAGGAACGGTTCGTCGACTCGCCCGTCGAGGCGGTCGTCGAGGCGGACCGGCTGCTGGGACGTCTGGCCGAGGCGCGCGGCTTCCCCGGTGACGGGTACGACGAGCAGGTCGCCGCGCTCTCGGTGCACCACCCCGAGCGCGTCCAGGGCTACCGCGAGATGCACGCGGTGGCGGTGCTGGGACGCGAGGGGCAGGTCGACACCGAGCGGCTGCGCGAGGCGCTGGTGCACGCCCGCGCCCTGTACGAGGACCTCGTCGCGCACTCCGCCACGGACGGCGACCGGCACGGCGATCGGCACGGCGGTCACGCCGGTGACGCACACGACCGGCACGACGTCCACGCCGGCGGGGAGCCGCACCGGCACGGCCGGCTCGCCGAGAAGCTGCACGCCCTCCGGACGCCGCACCACCACGAGCCGCACCACCACGAGCCGCACCACCACGAGACTTCGAGGAGGAGCGCTTGACCACGCCCCAGCACGCGACCATCACAACGGAGACCGGCACGGTGAGCGGAACGGAGCGAACCGACCGGGAGCGGGAGTCCGCCCTCCTGCCGCCGGCGGAGCGCGAGGAGTTCGTCCGGCGCCTGCACCAGACGGTGAACGGCTTCGTCGACGAGCCCCGGCGCTCGGTCGAGGAGGCGGACGCCCTGTTCGACGAGGTCTTCCGCCGCATCGGCGCGCTCGTCGCCGAGCGCCGGCACGGACTGCGCGCGCCCTGGCACGGCGAGGGCGCGACGGCGGAGACGGAGGAGTTGCGCAACGCCCTGCGCCGGTACCGGGACGCCACCGAGCGGCTGTTGCGGCTGTGAGGGGGCGGCGTACGCCGACGTGCGAGGAGGGCCCCGACCCACGGAGTTCCGTGGGTCGGGGCCCTCCTCGCACGTCGGCCTCGCACGTCGGCGCGGGTCAGCGGACGCGACGGACTCCGCCCGCCCCGTCGATCGTCTCCTCGACCGTCCTTTCGCCCGCTCCCCCGGGGGCGCGCCCAGGGGCTCCCGCGCCGACCGGCCCCGGTGTCGGTGTCGGTGTCGGCGTCGGTGGAGGAACCGGCGCCGGTTCCTCCGCCGACGCCGCCATGCGCCCCACGGACCCGTACCGGGTCCAGACCCGGGTGATGCCGAAGCCCGCGACGACCACCGCCGCCCCTCCGACGGCGTCCAGCAGGTAGTGGTTGGCGGTGCCCATCACCACCACCGTGGTGAGCACCGGATAGAGCACGCCCAGCGTCCGCAGCCACACGTTCGAGGTGACGCGGACGACGACGACCGCGCACCACAGCGACCAGCCGACGTGCAGCGACGGCATCGCCGCGTACTGGTTGGAGATCCCGGTCAGCACGCCGAAGTCGGGGTCGTCGAAGTCCTGCGGACCGTGCGCGGTGTCGATGTAGCCCAGGCCCGGCATCAGGCGCGGCGGCGCCAGCGGGTAGAGCCAGAAGCCGACCAGTCCCAGCAGCGTGGTGAAGGACAGCGCGGTGCGGGCCCAGCGGTAGGAGACGGGACGACGCGCGTACAGGACGGCGAGCAGGACGATGGGCACCAGGAAGTGCAGGCCGGCGTAGTAGGCGTTCATCACGTCCTCCAGCAGGCCCGCCCCCGCCACGGCGTGGTTGAGCCGGTGCTCCACGTCCACCCCCAGCGCGCTCTCGATCGCGAGGATCTGCCGACCGTGCTCCTCGGCCCGTTCGCGCCCGTCGGGGGCCAGGGAGCGGATGAGGGAGTACAGCCAGTAGCCGACCCGGATGAGCAGCAGTTCCAGCAGCAGGTTGGGGCGGGCGAGCGGGCCGGAGCGCTCGGGCGCGTCCCACAGCGGCGAGGCGCGGGGGACGAAGGGCAGGACGCAGGCCGCGAGCAGGGCCGCGATCAGCGGGGCGTTCTCGCCCAGCGGGGCGAGGAAGGCGATGTGGGGGACCAGCGCGGTGCCGTCGAGCGTCATCACCAGCACCACGAAGACCGGCCACACCAGGCGGTCCCCCGAGCGGCGGCCCACCCGGCCGACGGCGGCGAGCAGGATCCACAGTTGCTGGTGCTGCCAGGCCGCCGGCGAGACGGCGACCGCGACACAGCCGGCGAGGGCGGCGGCCAGCAGGAGTTGGCCGTCCCGCGCGTACCGGACCGCCCGCCGCAGACCGACCGCGGCCACCACCGCGGCCAGGGCCACGCACAGCGCGATCTCCCACGGGCCGGTCGCCCCGAGCCGGAGGAGCAGGCCGTGCAGGGACTGGTTGGCCCGCGCGTCGGCGGGCGCGCCGAGCCCGGCCCCGGCGACGTGGTGCACCCAGTACGTCCAGGAGTCGGACGGCATGGCCGCCCAGGCCGTCGCGGTGCAGCCGGCGAAGACCCCGCCCGAGACGGCCGCCGCGCGTCGCCTCCCCAGCGCCCACAGCAGCGGCGCGAAGAGCAGCACGGTGGGCTGGAGGGCCGCGGCCACGCCGACGGCGGCGCCCGCGCCGCGCGGCGAGCGGGCGGCGTACGGCAGGCCGCAGAGCACGAGCAGCACCGGGAGGATGCTGGTCTGCCCCAGGTGGAGGGTGTTGCGCACCGGTATGGACAGCACCAGCAGGCTGACGGCCACCGGCACGGCGATCGTCCGCGCGCGCCGGCCGGCCACGCCGGGCAGGGCTCTGACGGCCACCACGCCGAGGGCGACGACCAGCAGCAGGGTGCCGAAGGTCCACACGACGCCGAGGACCTGCTCGGCGGCGTTGGCCAACGGTTTGAGGACCAGGCCGGAGAACGGCGTCCCGGTGAACGTCCCGCCCTCGTAGAGCGGGCCGCTGACGTGGAGGACCCCGTGCTCGCCGAGCCACGTCTCGAGGTCGACGAGCCGCCGGCCCGGTGGCCTGCTCAGCACGGCGGCGGCCTGACGCGCGACCAGCGCCCCCGCCAGGAGCCAGAGAGCCACCAGCGTCATCCCGCCGCGCGCGCCCCACCGTGCGCCCCCCACCACCGCTTCGCGGCCGTCCGTGACCATTGCCCCCGAAACCCCCCATGTCCCTTTCCGCCCCGAAAGAGCCACGCGCGTGTGACGTCGACTCGAACGTGGATGCGGACATCATCGCCGAGAGGTCGGACGCCGGACACCGCCCGATCACCTGACCGGTGGGCCGCGTACGCCACCCCGAGCGGGGGAGGGCACGATGGACGGCATGAGCATCGTGAAGATCAACGTCCTGACCGTCCCCTCCGAGCAGCGCGAAACCCTCGAACAGCGGTTCTCGTCTCGTGCGGGGGTGGTGGAGTCCTCGGACGGCTTCGAGTGGTTCGAGCTCCTCCGCCCGCTGGAGGGCACCGATCGCTACCTGGTCTACACCCGCTGGCGCGACGAGGAGTCGTACCGGGCGTGGATGGAGGGGCCGATGAAGGCCGCCCACCAGGGCTCGGGCGGCGGACGGCCGGCGTCCTCCGGTTCGGAACTGTGGACCTTCGAGGTCGTTCAGCAGGCCGCGCCCAAGCCGAAGGCGGACTGAACCGTCCGGCGGTGATCCGGCCCGTCCGGCGCCGGGCATCCGGTGTCGGACGGGCTCCGCCGCGCCCCGGCGGCGTGGGGGCACGCACGGGCCGCGACCGACGGTCGGGTCGGTCCCCGGCGCCTCCCTAGATCTCCACCCGCCTCGTGGCCGGGCGCGGGCACTCCCGCTCCGTGCCGCCCGTCTCCTCGTTGAGCCGGCGCACGAGTTCGGTGAGGTCGGTGGGGCGGTCGGGGGTCCACCAGTCGCCGAGCAGTTCGGCCAGGCACTCCTCGCGGGCCGCCGCCAGTCGGTCGGCCACTTCCCGGCCCCGGTCGGTGGGGACCAGGGGCAGGCCCTCGCGCACGGCCAGGCCGCGTTCCTCCAGTTCACGGGCCGCTTCCAGGGTCACCTCCAGCGGCACGGCGCCGCGGTCGGCCAGCAGGGCGGGTTCGACGGAGCCGTAGCGGTGGATGCGCAGCATCATCCAGCAGGACGCGGGCCTCAGATCCGTCCCGGCCCGTTCGTCGACGCGCCGGTAGAGGTCGCGCCTGCCCTCACGGGAGCCCAGGAGCGACAGGGCGCGGGCGACCTCGTCGCGGGAGGAGCGCTCCACCGGGTTGGGCGGGACGACCTCGCTGCCCTCGGGGGACCTGACGCTGTCCCGCAGGGGGTCCTCCCGGAGGAACCAGGACAGGACGAAGGCCGCCAGCACCACGGGCACCGCCCACAGGAAGACGTCGGTGATGGAGGAGGAGTAGACGCCCAGGACGCCCTCCCGGACTTCCGGGGGAAGCGCGCCGACCGCGCGCGGGTCGGCCCGCAGCCCCTCCGCGTCGACCCCGGGCGGCAGTGCCCGCCCCCGCAGGGCGTCGGCCATCCGGTCGGCCAGGACGTTCGCGAAGATCGCGCCGAAGACGGAGACGCCGACCGAGGCGCCGATGGAGCGGAAGAAGGTGGCGCCCGCGGTGGCCACGCCCAGGTGCGCGTAGGGCACGGCGTTCTGCACGGCCAGGATCAGCACCTGCATCACCAGGCCCAGGCCCAGGCCGAAGACGAGGAAGGCGCCGCTCATCTGCCAGGTGTCGCTGTTCCCGTCGAGGTTGTGGAGCAGCAGCAGGCCGATCGCGGTGACGGCGGTGCCCACCACGGGGAAGACCTTCCAGCGGCCGGTGCGGCTGATGATCTGTCCGGAACCGGTCGAGGAGGCCAGCACGCCCAGCACCATGGGCAGCAGGTGCACACCGGACATGGTGGGCGAGATCCCGTGGACGACCTGGAGGAAGGTCGGCAGGTAGGTCATCGCGCCGAACAGGGCGAAGCCGACGACGAAGCCGATGGCCGAGCAGATCGTGAAGGTGCGCACCCGGAACAGGCCGAGCGGCAGGACGGGTTCGGCGGCCCGCCGCTCGACGAGGACGAAGCCGGTCAGCGCGAGGACGCCGAGCGCGGCCAGGCCGAGGACCTGCGTCGACGCCCACTCCCAGGTGGTGCCGCCGAGCGAGGTGATCAGCACCGTGCAGGTGGCGACCGCGGCGATCAGCAGGATGCCCGCGTAGTCGACGCGGTGCCTCTCGCGGCGGACCGGCACGCGCAGGGCGACGGCGATGACGGCGAGGGCCACCACGCCCACCGGAAGGTTGACGTAGAAGACCCAGCGCCAGTTCAGGTGCTCCGTGAACAGCCCGCCGAGCAGGGGTCCCAGCACGCTGGTGGCGGCGAAGACTCCGCCGAACGCGCCCTGGTAGCGGCCTCGGTCGCGGGGCGGGACGATGTCGCCGACGATCGCCATCGACAGCACCATCATGCCGCCGCCGCCCAGGCCCTGGACGGCTCGGAAGGCGATCAGCTCGGCCATCGTCCGCGCGATTCCGCACAGCACCGAACCGACCAGGAAGATGACGATCGCGCCCTGGTAGAGCCGTTTGCGCCCGTACTGGTCGCCGAGTTTGCCCCACAGCGGGGTCGCGGCGGTGGAGGCCAGCAGGTAGGCGGTGACCACCCAGGAGAGGTGTTCCAGGCCGCCCAGGTCACTGGCGATCGTGGGGAGCGCGGTGGCGACGATCGTCTGGTCGAGGGCGCCCAGCAGCAGGCCCAGCAGCAGGGCTCCGATCGCCGGCCACACGGCGCGGCGCGGTCGGTCGGTTCCCTGTTCGGTGGGCGGGGCACCGGCGGCCGGTGCGTGCCGCGTCATGGACAACCTCCTCGCCGACGCGCGGACCCGCCTCGCGGTCCCGCGGCGCGGCCCGTGTCGGGTTCCGTCCGTGGCGGGTGCCCCGGGATCGCCGTGCCAAGCAAGGTCGTCGCGATCGTCTCGACCGCGGAGGCGGGGCGAGGCGGGGCGAGGCGGGGCGAGACAGGGCGGGGCACGTCGAGCATCGAGCGGCCGGAGGGGCATCGAGTAACCTCTGTGACATTTCTGAGGGAGGGGAGCCCACAGTGGCGGACACACCCATCTGCCCGATATGTCAGAGGCCTGCCGACGCCTCCGGCCGGGCGACCTGCCGGTGCGCCGACGTGGAGGTGCTGCCGCGTCCGGCGGCGCGGCCGGACGACGGTCCGGACCCGGCCGACGTGGCGATGTTCGAGAAGGCCGGACGTCCGGACGGCGGCACGTCCGCCCCGTCCGACACGTCCCCCCTGCCGGTCGTGGCGGACGAGCCTCCCCGACGCCGTGTGCGGCGGGGTCTGGTGCTCGCGGTGGGTGGCACCGCGTTGGCCGTGGTCGGCTCCGGCGTGCTGATCGCCGGGATGTTCACGCAGGGCGACGACCCCTTCGACGAGGCGCGGTTCGGGGATCGGGGCGGGGCGCCGACCCTGTTGCTGCCCACCGGGGAGGCCGAGGGGGCGGCCGAGACGGGCGCCGGCACCACCGCGTCGGCCGCCCCCTCGGCGTCGCCCTCCCCCTCCTCGTCCGCGAGCCCGTCGCGGAGTCCCTCCCCGTCCTCCTCCACCTCCGGCGCCCCGTCCGCCCGCCCGGAGCCAGGGGAGGGCGACGCGCGGCCGTCCTCCTCCGCCGACGCCCCGGGGCAAGGCGGCCGGGACGGCCGCGGAGGCTGGGGCGACGGGGGCGAGCGCGGCGACGGGGACCGGTGGGGCGACGGCGGACGGTCGGCCGTGCTGCGCGAGGGGGACACCGGCCCGGAGGTCGCGGAGCTGCAGTACCGGCTGCGCCAGACGTACGCCTACCGCGGCGACGTGGACGGCAGGTACGACGGCGACGTCCGCGAGGGCGTGGCCACGTTCCAGACGTGGTACGGGGTGCGGGGCGATCCGGAGGGCGTCTACGGACCGAACACCCGCCGGGCGTTGGAGGGCGCCACCGGGGGAGGGCGTTGAGGGACCCCCGGAGTGGCGCGAGCGCGAACGATTTTGTATCGTGAAGGAACAAAGTGGTTCCGCCCGTTCCCCGTGCTCGTCACGGAATCCCTGACCGGCGGGCGGATCCACTTCGTTCTCTTCCGTCCCCGCCCGTTGGAGCCCTCCCCATGTCGTCCGAGCCCACCGCCACCGCCGCCGTCCTGACGGCCCGCGCCGTGCTGCTGGACATGGACGGCACCCTGGTCGACTCCGACGCCGCCGTCGAGCGCGTCTGGCGCGCCTGGGCCGCCGAGCACGGCCTGGACGGGGACGAGGTCATGAGGGTGGCGCACGGGCGCCAGGGCTACGCCACGATGGCCGAGCTGCTGCCCGACCGGCCGATGGAGGTCAACATCGCCGAGAACCGGCGGCTCCTCGAACGGGAGACCGCCGACACCGAGGGCGTCGTGCCGGTGCCGGGCGCCCCCGCCTTCCTGGCCGCGCTCGCCGATGTCCCGCACGCCCTGGTGACCTCGGCGAACGTCCCCCTGGCCGACGCCCGCATGGCGGCGGCGGGGCTGCGGATGCCGCGGGTGCGGATCACCGCCGAATCGGTCGGCGCGAGCAAGCCGCACCCGGAGGGCTTCCTCAAGGCCGCCGCCGAACTGGGCTTCGCGCCCGAGGAGTGCGTCGTCTTCGAGGACTCCGCGGCGGGTGTCGCGGCGGGCCGCGCGGCCGGCATGCGGGTGGTCGGCGTCGGGCCCCGGGCCGCGGCCTTCTCCCCCACCGTCCACGCGCCGACGCTGGAGTGCGTCCGCGTCGAACCAGGGGACGACGGCGCCGTGCGGCTGCGCGTCGCCCCCGAGGCCGGCTGAGGCACGGCCCCCAGAACACACGCCCCTCTTCCGGAGTCCTACCTCCCCGCCGGCTCCGGAGGAGGGGCGTGGCCGTGTCCGCCCGCCCGCATCGGACGGGTGGGCGGACACGGCGACCGGACGGTCAGGCGGTCAGCGCCTCGTGGAAGCTGAGCCCGGCCAGGACGAGCATCACGCAGGCCGCGATCCGGGAGATCAACTTCAGCGGCACGCGGCGCATCAGCGCCCGCCCGCCCAGGATGCCGATGGCCGCGACCGCCCACAGGGCGAGCACCGCGCCGAGGCCGACCGAGAGCGGGTCCTCGTAGCGGGCCGCGAGGTTGGCCGTCATGATCTGGGTGAGGTCGCCGAACTCGGCGACCATGATCAACGTGAATCCGCTGCCCGCCACCTTCCAGAAGGACTGGTCCTTGGGCTCGCCGATCTCCTCCTCACCGTCGTCCTTCTTCAACAGCAGCACCAGCGCGCCCGCCAGGAACAGCACGCCGGTGACGCCTTGGACCAGCCGCTGCGGGAGGAGGGTGAGCACGCTGCCCGCGGCGACGGCGAGCGTGACGTGGACCGCGAAGGCGGCGGCGACGCCCGCGAAGACGTAGGAGGCGCGGTAGCGGGTGCCGAGCACCAGTCCGGCCAGCGCCGTCTTGTCGGGCAGTTCGGCCAGGAAGACGACGCCGAAGGTGACGGCGGCGACGGTGAGACTGAACACGGAAAAGGATTCCTCGTCGATATCGGGCCGCCCTGCCGAGGGGCCCACCGGGGAGCGGACACACTTCGGCACGGCAGCGTCATGGACATGCGGTCACGAGCTGCGGCCGAAGGTCTCGCCGGCACGGTGCGCGAGCACCGGCCCCGGGCGCCGGGTCGGTCCGTCGAGGACGGGCCGACCAGTGTGTCGACGGTCCGGCGGAAGGCTACTCCCCTTCAGTCACCCGACAGCCTACGCGATGCCTCCGGAGGGCGGCCGGCCGCCCTCCGGAGGCCGCTCTCCTCGCCGTCCTCTCCAGCGTCCCGGTGCAGCCGTCCGCGCGCGATCAGCTCCAGCGCCACGGCGACCGCGACCACTTCCACCAGCAGCAGCGCGACCAGCACGAAGAGCTGGACGGCCCCGGCCTGCACCGGCGAGGCGCCGCCCAGCAGCATGCCGACGAAGGCCCCCGGCAGGGTGACCAGTCCCACGGTGCGGGTCTGGTCCAGGACGGGGATCAGGGCGCCGGAGGCCGCCGCGCGGGCGATCTCCATGCGGGCGTCGCGCTCCGGGAAGCCCAGCGCCAGCCCGGCCTCCACCTCGCCGTGGCGGGTTCGCAGCTCGTCCAGGGCACGGCGTCCGGCGAGCGTGCTCGCGGTGAGCGCGCCGCCGATGAGGATGCCGGTGACGGGGATCAGCGTGATGCCCTCCAGCGGGACGAGTCCGGTGAGCAGCAGCGCGAGCACCACCGGCACCACCCCCGCGGCGATGGGGAGGCCCGCCCACCACCAGGTGCGGTTGTGGGTGACGCGCCGGCCCGCGGTCCGCGTCGCCACCGCGTACATCAGGACGAGGAAGGTCAGCAGGGTGGGCACCGCGCCGACGACCCAGCCGATCACCCAGGAGACGGCGGCGAGTTGGACGGCGGCGCGCGCCCCGGCCGTGAGGACGGAGCGCGCGTAGCCGTGCCCCCGGTCCGGGGCCAGGTGGGCGAGCGCGGCGACTCCCGCGGCGACCAGGAGGAAGACGGCGAGGACGACGCCGAGGGCGGGGGTGACGGGCAGCAGGGTGTCGGCTGCCCGGTACGGCGCGACGGGGGGTGCGGCTGACACACCGTCAGGCTATGCGGCGGCTCCGGACGTCCCGCCACAGCGCCACGCGCCGGTCGGGTGCGTCGAGCGCGGCGACCGGTTCGGTCACCACTCTTGATCTGACGTGCTCATGTCGTCACTCTGTTACCTGTCGACCGCCGAGAGGAAACCTTTCGGCGCCACCCTGTCGGGGTCCGCTCCACTCAACATCCCCCCACTCCAAGGGAGTTCACATGCACGGCATGCGCATGCCCGCCGCACGGCGGGGCTTCTACGCGCGTCGATCCACCACCCTCGGCGCTCTCCTCGCCCTCTGCGCCGGACTGCTCTTCCTGAACGCCCCCGCCGCCCAGGCCGCTCCTCCCACCCCGCCGAGCGCCGCCACCGCCCGCTCCTACCTCGCCTCCCTGACGGTGCGCGCCGAAGGCTCGTCCGACGGCTACAGCCGCGACAAGTTCCCCCACTGGACCACCGTCAGCGGCACCTGCAACACCCGCGAGGTCGTCCTCAAGCGCGACGGCAGCAACGTGGTCCAGGACGGTAGCTGCGCGGCCACCAGCGGCAGTTGGTACTCCCCCTACGACGGCGCCACCTGGTACGCCGCCTCCGACGTGGACATCGACCACGTCGTGCCGCTCGCCGAGGCCTGGCGCTCGGGCGCGAGCTCCTGGACCAACGCCAGGCGGCAGTCGTTCGCCAACGACCTGAGCATCGCGCAGCTCATCGCCGTCACCGACAACGTCAACCAGGCCAAGGGCGACAAGGACCCGGCGGAGTGGATGCCGCCGCGCACCGCCTACCACTGCACCTACGCCCGGATGTGGGTGTGGGTGAAGCACAGCTACGGCCTGTCCGTGGACTCCGCGGAGAAGAGCAGGCTCGGCAGCGTCCTCAACGGCTGCTGACCCGGAGGCGGTACGCCTTCCGCCCCCCGCCCGCGTCCGGCACGTCCGGCACGGGACGTACGGGCCCGCGCCCGGCGGCGGCTGCACCGGGCGCGGGCCCGCGCCGGCCGCGGCGGGCGAACGCCACGCCGCCGCCATGCTTCCGTCGAACCGGGCCGCTTCCCGGACGATCGGCCGTGACACGGGCCCCGCCGGAGCCCTACGGGTGACGCGGGCGTACTCTGTACGGCGGTATGCCGCTCCCGGCGGGGGCCGGACCGGGGGGAGTGGACGTGCAGGAGATTCTGGGGGGTTTGCTCTACGCCCCCTGGGTCTACGTGCTCATAGGGCTGTCCGTCCTGCTGGACGTCTTCCTGCCCCTCCTGCCCAGCGGCGTCATCGTGATCACCGCGGCGGCCTTCGCCGCGGGGCAGACCGCCGCCGGCGTCGCCGGGCTCTCCGGCGCCCCGCTTCCCGAAGTGTGCGCGCTGGTGGTGTGCGCCTCCGGCGCCTCCGTCCTGGGGGACCTGCTGGTGTACGCCCTGGCCCGGCACGGCAGCGCCCGCTTCGACCGGGCCGTCGCCCGCTCCCGCCGGCTGACGTCCGCCCAGGAGCGGCTCGGCCACGTCCTGGCCCGCGGCGTCGGCCCCCTGGTCGTCCTGGCCCGGTTCGCGCCGGCCGGCCGATCGGTGATGAGCCTGGCGGCGGGCGCGGCACGGCGACGCGCCCGGGAGTTCCTCCCCTGGTCCGCCCTGGCGGGCCTGACCTGGGCCGCGTACAGCGTCGGCGTCGGCTGGTTCGGCGGCCAGTGGCTGGGAACGACCTGGCTGGGCACGGCCGTCTCCGTACTGGCCCTCCTCCTCGCGGGCGCCCTGGCGGCCCGCTTGATGCGACGCGGACGGGCACGGGACACCGCCGACGCCGTCTGACACGGCCCGAAGCCCCTTCCCCGACCGCTCCGATCACACCGCTCCGATCACACCGTCGCGAGGCGGCGACACGACACGTCCGCGCCCCGCGACGGCGTGATCGCGGGGCGCGGACGGGGGGCTCGTGCGCCGGAGCGCGCACGGGGGTGGTGTCAGGGCTTGCGGGCGATGCCCGCGTAGAGGGAGACCTCCGCGTCGGTGGCGTCCGCGAGGGGCTGGTCCGGCTCCGGCCTCCACCGGTGCGGGGGGACCAGGCCGGGCTCGACGAACTCCAGCCCCTCGAAGAAGGGCAGGATCTCCTCCCTGGTGCGCTCCCGGCCCATCGGGGAGTCGGCGGCCTCGGCCATCCGGCGCAGGCGCTCCCACGTCTCGGGGTCGAAGTCCGGGGTGCAGTGGGTGAGGCAGAGGTAGCTGCCGGGCGCCAGCGCGTCCACCAGCCTGGCCACGACCTCGTGCGGCTTCTTCTCGTCGCCGATGTAGTGGAAGACCGCGTTGAGGGAGAGCGCGACCGGACGGCTCAGGTCCAGCGTCTCGTGGAGCTCGGGATGGTTCAGGATCGTGTCCGGTTCGGTCACGTCGGCGTGGAGGTAGGCCGTGCGCCCCTCGGGCGTGCTGCGCAGCAACGCCTGCGCGTACCGCAGCACGATGGGGTCGTTGTCGGCGTAGACGACCCTGGCCTCCGGGGCCATGCCCTGGGCGACCTGGTGGAGGTTGGGCTCGGTCGGGATGCCCGTGCCGATGTCCAGGAACTGCCGTATGCCCGCCTCGCGGACGAGCCAGCGGGTCGCCCGGTGCATGAAGGCACGGTTGACGCGGGCGCCGGTCAGCACGCCGGGCCAGCCGGCGATGACGGCCTCGGCGCCCTTGATGTCGGCCTCGTAGTTGGTCTTTCCGCCGAGGAAGTAGTCGTACATGCGCGCCGAGTGCGGCCGACTGGTGTCGATGTCGTCCGCGGAGAAGCCCTGCGCGGTCATCTCGTCTCCCGTGGGGGGTGGTGGTGTGGTCGGTGGTGGGTGACTCGGGTCGGGTGACTCGGGTCGGGTGACTCAGGTGAGGAGGAAGTCGGCTTCCCCGCGCTTGGCGCCCAGGATGAAGGACTCGATCTCCTGATGGGTGTAGATCAGGGCCGGACCGTCGGGGTCGTTGGACTGCCGCAGTGCCACGCGGCCGTCGCCGAGCTTCATCGCCTCCACGCAGTTGCCGCCGTTGGTCCCGCTCCACGGCTTGTGCCAGCCCTCGGTCCCGAGCTCCTTGGCAGGCATCCCGTTGTAAATGTGACCCATCGGTCAGAACTCCTTGCGAATGGCACCGAGAAGATCCTCGGTGTGTCGTACTGATACGGCCTGAGCACCCATGCGGTCCAAGACCTCCAGGTAGGCGGCCGTGTCGGGGCGCTCGTCGAGATAGACGGCGCCGGTGAGGCTTTCGGTGTAGACGATGTCCGGAAGTTCCGGTATGTCGAATCGGAACAGTTGGAAGGGCCCGAACATCCCGGGATGGGGCCCCGCCTCGAAGAGCACCACCTGGAGCGTGACGTTCGGCAGCGCCATCGCCTCCAGGAGCCGGTCGATCTGCGCCCTCATGACCTCCGGCCCGCCGACGGGCCTGCGCAGAACCGTTTCGTCGATCACCATCCACAACCGCGGGGCGTCGGGCTCGGCCAGGAGGCGCTGCCGTCCCATGCGCAGCGCGACACGGCGTTCGATCTCCTCCTCGGGCGCGTTGGGGAAACCGGTGCGCAACAGCGCGCGGGCGTAGCCCTCGGTCTGGAGCAGTCCGGGAACGCAGTGGGGTTCGTAGCCGCGGATGAGGCTGGCGGCCCCCTCCAGGCTCACATACAGACCGAACCAATCCGGCAGGACGTCACGGAAACGGTGCCACCAGCCCGGTTTGCGAGATTCCTCCACCAATGCGAGGAAGGCGTCGATCTCCGCCCGTTCGACCCCGTAAGTCTCCAGCAGCTTCTCGACGAACAGCGGTTTCAAGCCGACTTCGGCCTTCTCCATGCGGCGGACCGTAGCGGCGTTGACGCTGAGCGCGCGGGCGGCCTCCTCGTAGGAGCAACCCGCCCTTTCCCGCAGGTCACGAAGCCGCAGGCCGAGCACGATCCGCCCGACGGTCGCCACGTTCCCTCCCTCGGAAAACCTGTTGGGGAAAGAGTCTGACACACCGTCGATGGCCGAGGCAGCCTGCCTTGAATATTCTGCAATTTGCAAGACGCCTCTTGCCTTCTGCCCGCGACAGCGTGGATAGTGAGGCTCCCCCCAACAGATGTACGGAAGGCGGACGGCCGTGGCGCTTTCTCCAGGCACGACGACGCTCCCGAGCCCGGTCGGCGTCTGCCCTGACCTGCGTCAGGAGACCTTCGAACTCCCCGCCCAGGCGGTGTCCGTGGCCGACGCGCGCGACCGGGCCTTCGAGCGGCTGCTTCAGTGGGGCGTCCCCGTCGACGTCTGCCACACGGTCCGGCTGGTGGTCTCCGAACTGTTCTCCAACGCCGTGCTCCACACCGACAGCGATCGGATCGGCTGTCTGCTGCACGTCGCCGACAACCAGATCCGCGTCGAGGTGCGTGACCAGGGCAGTTACGCGAGCACCCCGATGCTGCTCTTCCCCGGGGCCGAGGAGGAGCGGGGTCGCGGCCTCCAACTGATCGAAACACTCACGCAGGCCTGGGGGGTCGAGTCCGCCGGGCGCGGACTGGGCCACATCGTGTGGGCCGTCATCCGGCCCTGAGCCGTCCAGCGACCGGATGACCGAAAGGGCCCGGCCCCGCCCCGGCGAGGGGGCGGGGCCAGGGCCGAACAGGACGGGGCTCGAGCCGTGTGGGGGCGGCTCGAGCCCCTCTCCGTGTTCCGACGTCCCGACGCGGACGGCTCCCGCCCCGCGGCGGGAACCGCGGCGGACTCAGTCCACGGTCCGCTCCACCGGGAGCCACAGCTCCGCCTCCGCCTCCGTGCCGTCCGCCGACAGCCGGGTGCGCAGGATCTCCGGGCCCGGCCTGCTCCGGTAGGGGTTGGAGGGGAACCACTGGGCGAACACGTCCCCCCACAGGCGCTGGAGCGCCCCGGGGAACTCCCCCGAACTCTCGAACACCGCCCACGTTCCCGCCGGGACGGTGCGGACGTCCATGTCCTTCGGCGCCTCCGCGCCGGTCACCACGCCGTGCCAGTAGTCCAGTTCGCTGCCCTCAGCCCGGTCCTCGGCGATGTCGTCGCTCACCCCCACGACGCCGCGCGGCTCCTGGTCGGAGAGTGGCTCCAACCGCTCCCGGACCTCCCGGTCGACGCTCCGCACGAACTCGGCGATCGCCGGGTTCACCCCCTCGTACACCAGGGGGACGCGGGCCTTCCTGCCGACCACGGCGAACTCTCCCTTCTCCACCACTCGATACCGCATTTCGGCACTCCCTTCGACGACGAGCCGGAAGGACATCCGGGGCTGGGAGTTCAGGGCGGCGCCCGTCCGCCTGGCCTCGCCGGGCCCGACGCCGTGCACGGCGCGGAACGCGCGCGCGAACGCCTCGCCCGAGCCGTAGCCGTACCGCACCGCGATGTCGAGCAGCGTCCGCTCCCCCGCGAGCACCTCGGCGCCGGCGACGGTGAGCCGCCGACGGCGGACGTACTCCGCCAGCCCCATCCCCGCCAGCGCGGAGAACAGCCGCCGCAGGTGGTACTCCGAGGTCAGGGTGATCCGCGCCAGTTCGGCCGCCTCGACGCGCCGGTCGAGGTTCCGTTCGATGTGCTCCATGGCCCGGTTCAGCCGCTCCAGCACCCCCGGCCCTCCTTCCTCGCTTCCTGTGCCGTCCACGCTAGGAAGGGCGGCCCCCACCGGACCCGACATCCCGTGCCCGTTCCGGTCGGGTCCCCGGCTCCGCCGCCCGGGGAGGCCGTTCACCGCCGGACGGTCACTCGGCTCTCTCCTCCACCGCCGCCTCCACCGCCTCCGCGGCGGCGTCCAGCGCCAGGTGCCACGGGTACGCCTCCGGCCGCCCCTGGCCCGGAGGGTTCGGCACGAAGCCGCCGGGGCCGTACAGCACCCGTGCCCCCACCCCGCGCAAGGTCTCCAGTGAGCGATCGAACTGCGGGTGCGTGGCGTAGGCCGAGTTCACGCTCGGCATCACCACCAGCGGGATGCGCTTGCCGATCGCCTCCGCGGCGAAACCCACCACGAACGTCGAGGTGATGCCCAGCGCGCACGCGTTGATCGTGTTCAGCGTGGCCGGCGCCACCACCACGACGTCCGCGCGGGGCCACACCTCCCGAAGGCCCGGCAGCCGGTAGGAACTGCGCACCGGGTGCCCGGTCGCCTCCTCCAGCTCCGGCAACCGGTCCGCCAGCCACTCCCGCGCGGTCGGCGTCACCCCCAGGCACACGTCCCACCCTCGTGCCCTGGCCTCGTGGACCGCGCGGTCGATGTGGAGGACCGGCAGGGCGGCGCAGCCGAAGAGGTACAGAACTCGGTTCTTCATACGGCGCAGTCCACCACACGCGACCGACACCGATTCGGTCCGCGGGGGCGGAACGCGGGTACCTTTCCAGCAGTACGAGGAACGAAAGGACGCCGGTATGCCCGTGTCGGACGACGAGCACATCGGTCACCGGATCGCGACCCTGCGGAAGCGCGCCGGACTCACCCAGCGGGGCCTCGCCCAGCGCATCCCCTACTCGTACAGCCTGCTGCGCCACGTCGAGAGCGGGCACAAGAAGGCGTCCCCGCAGTTCGTCGCCGCCGTCGCCAGGGCGCTGTGCGTCGACGCCGCCACCCTGGCCGGGCACGCCGAACACCCCCTGCGTCCCGACCGGGTGGCCGCCCTGGTCCGGCCCATCCGCGAGGCGCTCGACCTGTACGACCTGCCGACGGACCCCCGTGAGGCCGGCGCCTCCCCCTCCGACCTGATCGCGGCGGCCGACGCGCTCTGCCGCGACGTGCGCGAGGCGCGGCTGTACCAGGCGGCGGCGAGCCTGCCGGGCCTCCTGACGGACCTGACCGCCTCCTGTCACGAGCGTCCGAGCACGGAGCTGTGGCGGGCCATGGCCTCCGCCTGCCGCAGCGCCCACGACGTGACGACGAAGTTCGGCCGCTACGACCTGGCGGTCATCGCGCTCGACCGGATGGGCTGGGCCGCCGAGCACGCCGGCGACCCGCTGCTGAGCGCGATCCGCCAGTACAAGCGGGCCCTGTCCTACCGCGGCCGGGACGCCGAACACCGCATCGGCCTGCGCATGGTGGCGTTCGGCCACAACCTGCTGGAGCAGGCCGACCGGGGCACGGAGGCGCTGGCGGTGGCCGGTCAGTTGCACCTGGGCGCGGCGGTGATCGCCGCCCGCGCGGGCGACCGGTCGGCCGTCGAGGAGCACTTGACGCAGGCCGCCGAGACGGCCGCGCGCACGGGCGAGGTCGGGGCGGTGCACTGGCTGTCCTTCGGTCCCGCGAACGTCGGGGCCCACGAGGTGTTCGCCCGGTTGGAGCTGCGGGAGTTCGACGACGCGCTGGCGGCGGCGCGCGCCATCCGTCCGCCGTGCGACTGGGCGGCGTCGCGGCGGGCCGCCCTGCTGGTGGACGTGGCCCGCGCGGAGCTGGAGACCGGCCGGGCGGAGGCGTCGCTGGCCTCGCTGCTGAAGGCCCGCAGGCTGGCCCCCCAGCAGACCCGTTTCCACCCTCGGGTGCGGGAGACGGTGCGGGGACTGCTGCACCTGCGGCGCCGCTCCCCCGACACGTTGACGCGGCTGGCCTCCTGGGTGGGGATGTGAGAGTCCCCGTCTCGGGGGCGGGTGTCGGCGGGTGTCACCGAAGAGTGACAGTTGCGGCCTCTCCGCGCCGCCACGCTGGGGCCGTAAGCGATCAGTGACGACGTCCGGGGGTTCCCGTGCACACGACACCCGACGCCACACCGACCACGGTCCGGGCCTCGGACGACGGGCCGGCCGGCCCCGTCGACACGACCGGCTCGATCGACACGGCCGCCGTCCGACACGCCATCCGCCGGGCCCTGGCCCACGGCAGCGCCTCCCCCCGCCACGAGGACCTCGTCGAACTGGGAGAGCTGCTGCGCGGCCACATCCGTCTGCTGCTGCCGATCGCGCGGGCGCGGGTGGAGGCCATGCCCCCGGCCGCCACCGAGCGGCTGCGCCGCAGGACCCGGCTGGCGTGGATCGACAACCAGGTGGGCTGTGACCTCGGTGACGAACTGCCGTCCGCCCGGCGGCAGGTGCGCTCCCTGGCGCTCGACTGTCGGTGGCTGCTGCGACAACTCCCCGGACGGGACAGGAAGGCGACACCGTGACCCTCACCCCCTCCCCCCACAGGACGGGCCTCGTCCCCCGCCAGGCGGGCCCCCTGTCCCACCGGGCGGACCACGCCCCGAACGCGGCCCCGGCCCTGGGCTGGCTGCACCCCACCGGCCGGGTGCCCGCCGTCCTGTCCGCCTGGGAGCGCGGCGTCCTGGCGGAGGTGCCCACCGGGATCGCCTGGGACGTCGTCCGCGTCCCCAACGCGCTGGCCCACGACACCGTCCAGCGGCTGCGGGACTCCGGCGCGCCGGTGGGGCCCGTGCTCTCGGCCCCGCTGGGCGCGGAGTTCTTCGTCGCGCGCGGCTCGGCGGACGGCTGGGACGTGGCCGGGGGGCTCGTCCTCACCCGTGGCACGCTGGTGCTGCTGCCGCCCCCGAACACCGCCGGGTCCCCGCGGGTCGGCGAGCGCGGCTGGATCGTCGGCCCGACCGACCGGCTGCCCCGGGGCGAGGAGCTGCGCGACGCCTACGCCGAGGCCCGCGCGCACGCGGCGGAGAGGGCCGAGACGGCGGAGGCCGTCGAGACCGCGGAGTGAACGGCCGCGGTGCCGTGCCGGTCGCCGGCACGGCACCGCGCGTAGCCCGTCGCCCGTGCGCCCGCTCCTCCGCCGGGACGCGCGGGATGCATGGGACGCCAACGCCCGGATAGGCGTACGGGGTGAGCACTTACCAGGAAAGAGGCATCCCGGCCGAGGCGGACACCGCTCCGTCCGTGTCCGCGCGGACGCCCGCCGTGGCGCGGGGCGGGGCCCCGGCTCCCCGGGCCCCCCGTCCCATGGAGCCGCGACGGGACGGCGAGGGCAGCCTGGCCCACGTGGTGGAGACCCTCCTCGACAAGGGCCTGGTGCTCAACGCGGACATCATGGTGTCGGTGGCCGGCGTCGAGCTCCTCGGCATCCGGCTGCGGGCGGCCCTCGCCTCGTTCGAGACCGCCGCGCGGTACGGGTTGGAGTTCCCCGCGGGCACCGACACCGAGACGGCCGCCTGGCGCGAGAGCCGCGAGGAGAAGGAGACCTGCCCCGAGTGCGGCAAGCGGGTCCCCGTCCGCCAGTTGCTCCACGAGTGGTGTCCGTGGTGCGGGTGGCGCAGCGCCCAGGCCCGGCTGGCCGCGGGCGGCGGCGCCCCGCGTCCCCTACCGGAGCCGGGGTCCGGCGCCGGCGGCCCCGACGGCCCCGGTGACCGGGGCGGGGAGGACGGGCGGCGTGCCGGCTGAGCGTCCCCCGATGAAACCGACGAGGGACCCGCGGGTGACGCTGGACGACCTCGTCGAGGTCCTGCTGAACAAGGGCGCCGTCCTGCACCTGGACCTCATCGTGGCGGTGGCCGACATCCCCCTGATCGGCGTCAGTCTGCGCGCGGCGGTCGCGGGCATGGAGACCATGCTGGAGTACGGCATGCTGCGGCAGTGGGACGCCGACACCCGGGCCTGGGCGATGCGGTCCGCCGCGCGGCACGAGCTGGAGCTGCGGGCCGGCGAGGAGAGCGTCGTCCGCATGTACGGCGGCCACCTCCTGGACGACGACTTCCACACCACCTGGCGTCCGGGCACCGTCCACCTCACCGACCGGCGGCTGGTCGTCCTGCGCCGCGATCCACGCGAGGTGCTGTGGGAAGCCGAACTCTCGGCGGTGCGCGCGGTGCGTCTGGAGAGCGAGCGCACGGTCGGCGGCGAGAGCCGCACCCGGGTGCGGGTGGAGACGGCGGACGGCGCCGGGGCACTGCTGTCCGCCGCCGATCCCGAACGGCTGCGCGACCTGCTGGTCCGCACCTGCCCCGGCCCCCTGACCTCGGACGGCCCGCGGTCCCCCCTGCCCGGCCCGGACGAACGGGCCCTGGTGGAGGGGCACTTGTGGTACCGCGAGCCGCGCCGGGACGGTCCTCTGTGGCGCGGCGGGAACGGTCGGCTCACCCCGGCCGGCCTGGTGTGGAAGTCGCCGCTGGACGCCCGGCCCGCCCTGGTCCTGCCGGCCGCCGACGTCACCGCGGTCCGCCCCGGCGCGGAGCGCGGGCCGGGCGGCGAGGGAACCGTGTTCACCGTGGAGACCGGTTCCCGCGGGACGGTGACCCTCGCGGCCGACGAACCGCGCCGCTGGGTCGAGGCCCTGGGATCGCCGCGCGACGCGCCGGCGTTGCCCTCGGCGTGACGGGACGGCACGGGACACGGCGAGGGGCGCGGGCGGAAGACGGCGGGAGAACACGGCGGGAGGAGGAGACGATGGCCATCACAGTCGACGAGAAGAGCCTCAAACACGGGGTGCTGTCCCTGGTGGTCACCTTGGTGGAGGTGATCCAGGAGGCCCTGGAACGCCAGGCCGTGCGCCGGATGGAGGGCGGCGACCTGACCGTGGAGGAGCTCGAACGCCTCGGTGACGCCCTCCTCGAACTGGACGAGGCGATCGAGGAGATCAAGGCCGACCACGGCATCACCGAATCCGTCGCGGACCTGCACCGGGGCCTGGACGAGGTCGTGGACGACGTGGTGGACAAGCTGGTCAACCCCGCCCGCTGGGCCGAGGAGGCGCGACGGTGACGGAACGGGCCCTCTACGTCTACGCGTTGGTGCCCCACCGGCCTGGCGCCGCCGACGGCGTCACCGGCGTCGACGGCCACCCCCTGCGTCTGCTGGACGTACCGGGCACGGGCGTCGCGGCCCTGGTCCACGACGCGGACCCGACCCCCTACCAGGGGACGGACGAGGAGGTGCGCCGCCGGGTGGCCGAACAGGACGCCGCGGTGGTGGCGGTGTGGGAGCGCACGGGGACGGCCCTGCCCATGACCTTCAACGTCCTGGTGGCGCCCGACACCCCCTCCGACGTCCCGGCCGACGCCCCTCGGGACGCTCGGGACGCTCGGAGCGCTCGGAGCGCCGAGGAGCGGCTGCGGGAGTGGATCGCCTCCCACGCGGACGGACTCCGCGCCCGGATGGACTCCCTGGCCGACCGGGCCGAGCTCAGGGTGGAGATCACCGTCGACCGGGCGGCGTCCGCGCGGGACGACGAACGCGCCCGCTCCCTGGAGGCCGAGCTGGCGGACCGCTCCCCCGGCCTGCGGCGTCTGCTGACCCGGCAGTTGGAACAGATCCGTCGGGAGTCCGCCGAACGGCTCGCCGACGCCCTCTACGCCGACGTCCGCCACCGGCTCCTGGCGGTGGCGGAGGACCTGCGCGAGCGGAGCCGGAGCGTGCGCGACGCCGACGAGCTCGGCGTCCTCTCCGCGGCGCTCCTCGTCCGGAGGTCGGACATCGAGGCCGTGGGCGCCGTCCTCGCGGCCGTGCGGGACGAGCAGCCCGCCGCGCGCATCCGTTTCCTCGGCCCCTGGCCGCCCTACTCCTTCGCCGACCTCTCCGACGACGGCCCCCAGGGCGCGTCCGCCCCGGCCGCCGCGCGGGGCTGAACGTCCCTCACCCGGCGGACCCGCGCCGTACGGCCCCGGCCCTCGGGGAAGGCCGTCTTCCCCGGAGCCGGCCGGACGGGCTCAGACGTCGAACTCCTCCGGGCGGAGCCCCAGCGCGGCGCAGGCCTCCCGGACGACGTGCTGCTCGGCCTGCGCGAAGTAGCCGTCGGAACCGGCGATCACGATGCCGGTCTGGATCACCGCCCTGGCCTCCGTCGGCTTCTTGGCGACCTTGGCGATCTCCTGCATCGCCTCCGCCTTGCCCGCCTGGAAGTCGGCCAGCAGGTGGTCCAGGTGCTTGTTGAACCGCTGACGGAGCTGGTCCGCCGGGAAGTTCTGCAGGACGTCGTTGCCGACGATCATCGACTCGACGTGCTGCCGCTCGGCCGGGTCGACCTGCCCGTCCGCGGCGGCCACCAGCGCGCACATCGCCATGCTCGCGTCCCGGAAGGCGCCGCTCTTCAACTCCGTCTTCACGGAGCTGAGCTGGGACTTCAGCATGTTCACCAGCCGGGTGCGCGAACCCCCGCCGGCCCCGGCGCCCCGGCCTCCGCCGGGCCCGCCCGGTGTGCCCGTGTCCCGGGACTGCTGAAGGCTCTTGGCCTGGTCCTTGATCCGATCCCACATCGCCACCGGTGCCACCTCGGCTTCGTTCGCTGCCCGTCTCGTCACGGTCCGTGCCCTGCCAACGATCCCGGACCGTGATCGGGTTCCGCCGGCGGCCGGCCGTCCACCGTCCGGCCCCCACACGTCCGCCCCGGCCGGCTCAGGCCGCCCGCTGCCAGATCGCCTCCCACTGGCACCAGTGCCCGGGGGCCGGCGGGACCCTCCTCTCCGTCACCCTGGTCGGGGCGACGACCGGCTCGAAGTCCGCCGGAACGGCCGCCCGGAGCTCGTCCTCCGCGAAGAAGTGAACGTCCAGCCCCTTCTTCGGGCCGACGCGGTAGCGGACCGTCAGGCCGCCGTCCGGATGGGTCTCGACCACGTCGTGCTCCGGATGGACGTGGGTGCCGACGGCGTTGACGCGGACGCACAGGAGACCGCCGGGCGACACCAGGCCGGCCGCGGTCCGGACGTGGTCGTGGCACCGGGCGCGCGTGCCGTGCTGGAAGACCTGGATCCCGACCACGAGCGGGAACCGCGCGCCGGGCGGAAGGTCGTCCACGGTGCCGCGCACGAGCCGGTCGGGCGGCAGGTCGGGCAGCCGCTCCCGCAGCGCCTCCAACGCCTCCCCCGAGACGTCGAGCCCCACGAGGTCGAGGCCCGCCTCCCGGAGAGGGACGAGGTTCCGGCCGTTCCCGCACCCGATGTACAGGCCCGACCGGAGTCCCCGGGCGCGGGCCTCCTCGATGACGGTCTCCACCATCGCCACGGGCGGCTCGTCCCGGTAGCGGCCACGGCGGTACTCGTCGTCCCACCTCTCGGCCACCTCCCCCTCCGTCCCGGCCCCGCTTCCGTCCACGTCCATCGCGCCCCCTCCGACCGGTCCGCACGGTTGTGGAAAGCCCTACCCGCGACGGGCGGCGGGGACCCGCGTCCGGCCCTCCGACGTTTCCCGGACCCGTCCGTGTCAGTGGGGGCAGGTAACTTCCCGTACCACGCGGAGCAAGGTGACGGGGCGTCATACGCCCTGTCTTCATGGGCGACCGGCGTTCGTCCCCTCGTGCCGCGGTCCGACCTCGCCCCGTCCCGAAACGTGAAAGGAAGCGATCCGTGCGCACGTTCAAGCTCCAGGTCCAAACCACCGTCGACGGCTACATGGCCGGCCCGAACGGCGAGATGGACTGGATGACCCTCCCCTGGTCCGACGACGTCAACGACTACGTCGACGCGCTCACCGAGCCGGTCGACTGCATCGTGCTGGGCCGCAGACTCGCCGAGGGGTTCATTCCGACGTGGGCGGCCGGGCCCGAGGGCGAGGACCAGGCGTCCATCGACAAGATGAACAACACGCCCAAGGTGGTGATCTCCGACTCCCTCACCGAGTCGCCCTGGGAGAACACCGTCGTCGCCGGCGGCGACCTGACCGAGACCATCGCCGACCTCAAGTCCCGGCCGGGCGGGGACATGATCGCCTACGGGGGCGGCACGCTCGTGTCGAGCCTGATCGCCGAGGGCCTGCTCGACGAACTGCACCTGTTCGTCAACCCGGTCGCGATCGGCGGCGGAATGCCCGTGTTCCCCCGCGACACCCGCCGGCGGTTCCGCCTCGTCGCCGCGCGGCCGTTCGAGTGCGGGATCACCGCGCTGCACTTCGAACCGGAACGCTCCTGAGCACCACCGCCAGTGTGGGCGGGGGGATCGGCCACCGCCGATGTCGGAACCCGATACCGAGGACCTCGGGCCCACCGGCCGGGGGTCCTCCGGACCGCTCGCGGTCACCCGTGAGCACTCCTTCTCCGACGCGCCGCGATTCCGTAGGGTTCGACCGTTCGAAACGGATTCCGGGGGGCACGTGACTGTTTCCACGGACCGGAGTCGCGCCCGGCGCGTGATACGCGGGATCGGCTCCTTCTCACGTGAGTTCCTGGGTGAATTCATCGGAGAGGCAGTGCTGACGGTGGTGGCCTGCCTCACCGTGCTGGGACTGGCTCTGGTGTTTGTTTGGGGGTGGGAGCGCGGTCCGCTCGTCACCGGTGGAGCAGGCGGTGCCGCGCTGGTCTTCCTCGGTTACGGCGGCTGGGAGTTGCTTCGTCCTGCCAGGCCGGGGCGGCGTGGCCGGTTGGCCGGCGTGGCGGGAATCGCGTTCACGGTGGCAGCCGTGTTCGTCGGCTACGCCTCGTCCTGTGGCTGCTCCTGACGGGAGATGTGACTGCGCCGGTCAGCCGCACGACTGTTCCAGCACACCACCCTCACTTGCGATGATCTGATCGGTCGTTGCCTGCCAACGCCTGCCGGCCTTGATTCGGGGGACTCGTGGACGATCCAGCAGCGGAGGAGCCTCGGGAGACCCATCACATGGATCCCAGGGCCGAACAAATCGAGCTGACGCGGCGCCGCACCCTCCTGTACACCGCCGGCTGGTTTCTCTTCTCCCTGACCATGCCGGCCGCTGCCGGATGGGGAGCCCTGGATTGGGCTGCCGCTCTCGGGAAGGGAACAACCGGAAGCCTGCGGATCGATGTGTGCGACATGAGGTCCGGTGCGCGGGGCGGCGAGGAGCGAGTCTGCCTGGGTGCCTTCCGCTCGGACGCCGGCAGGTTCGACGAACACGCGGAGGTGACGTCCAACAGCCCCGTCGGCGAGTCCATACCCGTGACTCGGACGCTCCTCGGTGAGTACATACAACAAGACACGTGGTTCGCTGCGGGAGCCGCGTTCCGGACACTGGTCTTCGCCACCGTGTGCGCTGGGTGCGGAGCGATGGGAGGGCGGTACGTTCGGCGCCTTCTGAGGTGACCACCGGGCCCTTCCGGTATCGGTTCTTCCGGAAGCGACGAGTCGGGTCCTCCACACGCACCGACCGACTGCGCCCGACCCTGTGACCTGCGTAGACGCCGAAGCCGGCTGTCGGCATCCGTCAACACCTGTTCGCCTCGGACGGACCAGGGACAGCCCAGCGCCCTCCCGGCTGCTTCTCAGCAGTGGGTGCGCCATTCCTCGTCGGGTATGAATCCCTCCCAGGCATCACACACACGGTCGGCCCACTCTCGCGCCACGAAAACCGGTCGGGTGAGAAAGGATGTCTCCCGCGCGCTGCACACGGAGTACAAGGCCGAACACATCCGCCCCAAGATCCCCGTACTGGGAGCATCCGACGTGTTCCCCCAAGCCTTGGGTCCTCAGGTGGCCGACGAATCGATCGTTCAACTCGGACGGGACTTTTCCCACCAACCGGAGACCGTGAAGGGTGACTTGCGGGCCGTGAAGCGCATCGATCGCCATACCGGCAAGGTGTCCGGGCTTTTCGTAGTACGTCGTCAGGGCCTGCCCGTGGGAGGTGGAAAGGTGGAAGGACGCCCAACGGCCGGTCAGCATCACCGCGGCGTGGTCCACACCCAATGCCGCGACCACTTCGTCATGACTCATCCCGAACCGGAGCGGTCCCACACTCAGGAGGGGCACCGACTCCCACTGCAGTCGCTCCTCATCGTTCAGCACAATGCCCGCACGCCGCATGATCCCCGGCCCCATCCGCCCTGTCGGCTTGATCGCAGCCGCACCCTACCGAGCGGTCGGCGGAGCGGCTTCCCTGCCTCCGCTGCCGGCTCTCCTTGCGGCCTTCTGCGCCCTCCGCTTCGGTGAGCCGGCCGCTCTCCAGCCCCGTGACATCGCCCTGGAGTCCCGTACGATCTCCGTCCGCCGCTCACCGAGACCCGTGCGGACGGGACCATCGCCAAGACACCCAAGAGCGCGGCCGGTGTCCGCACCGTGGCACTCCCGGCCTCACTCGCACCGGAGCCGGCTCACCACCCGGGCGAGTACACGGAGGCCGGCCGCACCGGTTCGGCCCTCGTCTGTGAAGGACAGAGGCCCGGGCCTCCGGGCTTGCACCCGCTGACCTGGGCCTTCCGCGTGTCCTGCTGCTGGTGGGCGCAGACGGGTTCGAACCGCCGACATCTGCCTTGTAAGGGCAGCGCTCTACCGCTGAGCTATGCGCCCGGGGGGATATGGAGACACAGCGTACCCTGCCGTCCGGTCGGCGCCGCAAACCCCACAGGGGAACGGGGGCTTTCCCCAGCACCGATCCGGTGGTCCGCGGGATGCCGGGGCAGGGGCGGAGATCCGTACCGTCGCGGTACGCGATGACGCGTCCTGGCGACGCGTCCTGTCCACCGGATACGGAGAACGCCGATGACCACCAAGACCCGTCGCAGTACCGTCCGCGCCCTGGCCGCCGTCGCCCTGGCGGTCGCGGTCACCGCGGGGGCGGCCGGGTGTGTGGACGCCGATGACGCCGAGCCGGAGCACCGGAGTTTCACGCTCGGGAAGGGGGAGGCGACGCTGACGGTCGACGTCGACGACTCGCCGGTGGAGTTGGTCGCCGCGGACCGGAGGGACGTGCGGGTCACCCGCTGGTTCGCCGGGTACGCCTACGGCGGCAGCACGGGCGCGAAGTGGTCCTTGGAGGACGGCACGCTCCGCCTGGGGCCGGACTGCCGGGGGCCCTCGAGTTGCGACATCCGGCACCGGGTGGAGGTGCCGCACGGGGTGGCGGTGCGGGTCGTCAGCGACAACGGGGACGTCACCGCCCGTGGTTTCCGCGACGCGCTCGCGGTCGCCTCGGAGAACGGCAAGGTGAGGGTGCGGGACGCCGCCGGGCCGCTGGAGCTCAGCGGCCACAACGGTTCCGTCGAGGCCACCGGCGTCCGTTCCCGCAAGGTCACCGTCGAGGTCGACAACGGCGGGGTGAAGCTGGCGCTGGTCGAGGTTCCGGACCGGGTGGAGGCCCGCGGCCACAACGGTTCGGTCACCGTCGAACTGCCACGCGCCGCGTACCGGGTGGACGCGGTGGCCCACAACGGCCGCACCCGGATCGAGGTGCCCCGTGACGAGGAGGGCGAGCACACCGTCGACGCCTCCAGCGACAACGGTGACGTGACGGTGCGCACCGTGCGCACCGCTCGTTGATCGGCCCCGTGTGATCGGCCCCGTGTGTTCGCTCGTGCCGGGTGGGAGAATGGCAGCCGGGCCGGTGAGCGCGTACGGGGAGAGGACACACGTGGCGGCTATGAACGGCGGCGCGCGCCGCTGGGGCTGGGGAGGCGGCGGGCGTGCCGAGAGTCGGCGTGCCGAGGCCCAGGCCGCGAAGGACGCGGCGGCCACCGCGTTCTACGAGTTGGACACCGCGCAGCGCGACCTGCGGATCTCCATGGAGACCCTGGCCGCCGTCGACGACTCCCCCGCCGCCCGCCGGGCCGTCGCCGACTTCGCCGAGTTCGGGCGGCGGATCGACCAGGTCAGCCACGACTACATCAAGGCCGTCGACGCGCACGACCTGGACCGGGACGATCTGGATTCCGACACCGCCTCCCGCGCCCGTCAGGCCCTGGTCAGAGCCACCGAGGAGCTGGAGCGGACCAGGCGGGACCTGGAGCGGTTCGGGCAGGGGCTCGGGCCGCTCGTCGAGAAGGCCGAGAACCGGCTCGCCCGCCTCGCGCCCGCCGTGGAGCGGGCCCGGCAGGCGCTGCTCGCCGCGACGAACGCGCTCGACGCCGTGCGTTCCTCCGGTTTCCGGGCGGACGACCTGGCCGTCCGGCTGGCCTCCCTCTCCCCCGAGTTGACCAGGCTCAACGAGGGCGCGGGCCGGCACGGCGTGCGGGAGACCATCCAGCGGGCCGATCGCGTCCTGCGCGAGGCGGAGGCGATCCGCGAGGAGGCCGAGCGACTGCCGGAGCGGGCCGCCGAGATCGATCGGCGGCTCACCTCCCTGCGCACCCGCGCCGAGGCGCTGCACACCCGTGCCGGCCAGGTGGATCCGGTGCTCAGCGAGTTGCGGCGACGGTTCTCCATGGCGTGCTGGGAGGATCTCCAGCAGGTTCCCGAGCAGGCCGTGCGCGCGGTGCGGCAGGCGGAGGAGAGACTCGCCGAGGCGCGCGAGGCGCGTCAGGAGCAGCAGTGGGCGGACGCCACCGCGCGGCTGTCGACGGTGCGGGCGTTGCTGAACGACGCCGACGAGGCGGTCTCGGCCGTCGGTGAGCGGCTGCGGCGCCTGAACGAGGTCTCCTCCGACCACACCGAGGAGGTGGAGCGGGTGCGTTTCGCCATCCGTGACGCCCAGCGGTTGGCGATGGCCGGCCGCACCCATCCCGACCCCCGGCACGCCGGGCCGTTGGACGCCGCGGTGGCGCGGGTGGACCGGGCCGTGGCGGGGCTGACGGGGCGGCACCCGGACTGGTGGCGGTTCGTGATGGAGCTGGATGCCATCCGGGAGACGGTGGCGCAGGTGGTGCAGGACATCCGCGAGGAGCGTGCCGCAGGCGGCTGAGCGGGCCGCGTCGTCTCTGTCCGTCCGGGTTGACCTGTGGCTATGCTGCGTTTCATGCCGCGTTACGAGTTTCGCTGCCGCTCCTGCGGCACCACGTTCGAGCTGAACCGTCCGATGGCCGAGTCCGGCGCGCCCGCGACCTGCCCGGAGGGCCACGACGACACCGTCAAGCTGCTGTCCACGGTGGCCGTGGGCGGCACCGCCTCCCGTGCCTCCGCCCCGGCGCCGAGCGGCGGCGGGGGCGGGGGGTGCTGTGGAGGCGGCTGCTGCGGCTGACCCCTCCGCCGTACGGGCCGCCGTACGGGCCGTATGACGTGTGACGCCGCCGCGGTGCTCCGGGCACCGCGGCGGCGTCGTGTGGTCCGCTTCGTGCGGGCCGCGTCGTGTGGGCCCGGGGTCAGACCCCGGCGGTCTCCTTCTCGGGTGCCCGGTCGACGGGCTGCTGCCGCAGGCTCTCGCCCTCGATGTCGAGGTTGGGCAGGACCCGGTCGACGGGGCGGGGCAGCTTCCAGGCGGCACGGCCGAGCAGGGACATCGCGGCCGGCACCAGGGTCATGCGGACGACGAACGCGTCGATGAGCACGCCGACGGCCAGGGCGAACCCGATGGACTTGATGATCGGGTCGTGCATGAGCACGAAGCCGCCGAACACGGACGTCATGATCAGCGCGGCCGCGGTGACGACCCGGGCGTTGTGCCCCACGCCGTTGACCGTGGCCTGCTGGGCGGTGTCGCCGTGGACGAAGTCCTCCCGCATCCGCGAGACGAGGAACACCTCGTAGTCCATGGCCAGGCCGAAGAGGATGCCGATCAGCAGGATCGGCAGGAAGCTCACCAGGGGGCCGGGGACGTCCACGCCGACCAGGTCGGCCAGTCGGCCCTGCTGGAAGATGGCCACGGTGATGCCGAAGGTGGCGCCGACGGTGAGCAGGAAGCCCAGCGCCGCCTTGATCGGGACCAGGACGGAGCGGAAGACCAGCATCAGCAGCAGGATGGACAGCCCGACCACGAGCAGCAGGTAGACCGGCATGGCGTCCGCGAGCTTCTCGGAGACGTCGATGCCCATCGCCGTGACGCCGGTCAGGGCGACGTCGGCGCCCTCGATGTCGGCCACGCGGTCGCGGATGGCGTGGACGGCCTCCTCGGTGGCGGCGTCGGTGGGGCCGGCCTCGGGGATGACGGTCAGCAGCGCGGTGGTGCCCCGCTCGTTGAGCTGGGGCGGGGCCACGGCGAGGATGCCGTCGGTGCCCTGGATCACCGCCGCGGCCTCCTTGACGGCCGCCCCGGTGGCCTGGGCGTCGTCGCCGGAGACGACGGCGATCAGGCGGCCGTTGAAGCCCGGCCCGAATCCCTCGCTGGTCAGGTCGTAGGCCTCGCGCGCCGAGGAGCCGGGGGCGGCGGTGCCGGCGTCGGGCAGCGCCAGGCGCATGTCCTGGGCGGGCAGGGTGAGGGCGCCCAGCCCCACGATTCCGACCAGCAGGACGGGTATGCGCAGTCGGGTGACGATCCGGCCCCAGCGGAAGCCGAAGCCCTCCTTCTCGGGCTCCACGGCCGCGCCGCCCCGCTGCTTGCGGGGCAGGACCTTCTCGCCGGCGAAGCCCAGGACGGCGGGCAGCAGGGTGAGGGCGACCAGGACGGCGATGGCGACGGTGCCCGCCGCGGCCAGGCCCATGACGCTCAGGAAGGGAATGCCGACGACCGAGAGTCCGGCCAGGGCGATGACGACGGTGGCGCCGGCGAAGACGACGGCCGAGCCGGCGGTTCCGGTCGCCCGGCCCACGGCTTCCTCCGTGCCCATGCCCTCGGCGAGGAACTGGCGGTAGCGGGAGGTGATGAAGAGCGAGTAGTCGATGCCGACGGCCAGGCCCAGCATCAGCGCCAGGATCGGAGCGGTGGAGGTCAACTCCATGACGCCGCTGAGGGCGTACAGCCCGGCCATGCCCACCGCGACGCCGATCAGCGCGTTCAGCAGGGTCATGCCGGCGGCCACCAGGGAGCCGAGGGTGACGACGAGGACCACCGCGGCGACCAGGACGCCGAGCACCTCGGTGGAGCCGATCTCCACCTTGGCGGTCGCGATCTCGCCGCCGTGCTCGACGCGCAGTCCCTCGACGGAGGCGCCGACCTCCTCGTAGGCGTCGCGCTGTGCGTCGGTGACGTCCTCGGCCCGGGTGTCGAACTGGACCTGGACCAGGGCGTAGCGGCCGTCCTGTGACACGGAGCGGGCCTGGAAGGGGTCGACGGCGGCGACGACGCCGGGGACCTCGCCGGCTTCCTTCACCACCGGCGCGACCCGGTCGGGGGTGAGCTTCTCGCCTTCGGGGGCGGCGATCACGATGGTTCCGGTGATGCCGCTGGCCTGCGGGAACTCCCGTTCCAGCGCGGCCATCGCTCGCTGGGACTCGGTGCCGGGCATCGTGAACTTGTCGGTGGTGGAGCCGCTGAAGGCGGCTGCCGCGCCGCCCAGCAGAGCGAGCAGGAGCAGCCACACGGCGGCGACGTGTCGCCGTCGGCGGAAGGAGAACCGGCCGAGCCGGTAGAGCAGGGTCGCCATGGCGGAAGGTTTCTCTCCTCGGAGTTCGACGGGAGGAATCGAAAGGTCAGGTGGTGTGGCCGAGGGTCCGCAGCGAGCCGTGGAGGAGTTCCTCGCGCAGCACGTCGGCCGGCACGTCCGGGTCGCCGGCGCACGTCACGAAGACGGCTCCGAGCACCATGTGGGCGGTGACGAGGCGTTTGGGGTCCGTCGAGCGGCCGGCCAGGGAGGCCACGAGTCGTTCCGCCATTCCGGGCACGTGGGCCAGGGCCGGATGGCAGAGCGTCTCGGTGATGTCCTGGAAGAGGACCGTGACCTCGCGTCGGAAGCGCAGTGCGAGGTCGACGTATCCGGTGACGGCCGCCTCCACGACCCGGTCGTCGTCCAGCTCCGCCAGGTCGGCGTCCAACTCGGCGAGCGCCTCGCCCGCCGGGCTCAGCAGCTCGGTGAGGATCGCGTCCTTGCCGGCGAAGTGGTAGAGCAGGGACGCCTTGGAGCAGCCCACCACGGTGGCGATGTCGTGCAGCGACGTGCCCCTGTAGCCGTGGGTCGCGAACAGGTCCAGCGCCGCCTCCAGGATCTGTCCGCGCAGGGTGGAGGTGGAACGTGCCATGCCCCTCACGATAACTGTCCGATCGGTCAGTCCTGACCGATCGGACAGTCACCGGGTGTGGGCTGCCTCACAGTGTCGTCCGGTACGGTCAGAGCCGACGCGCGATCGTCACGCCGTCGGCGACCGTCAGCATGATCGACTCGGTGCGCTCGTCGGCGGCCACGTGGTCGTTGAAGACGCGGATCGCGGCGGCGTTGCCGCCGGCGTCCGGGTCGGCGACCTCGCCGTGGAAGAGCACGTTGTCGGCGACCAGGAGGCCGCCCGGCCGCAGCCGCGGCACCAGTTCTTCCCAGTAGTGGACGTAGTTGCCCTTGTCCGCGTCCAGGTAGGCCAGGTCGATCCCCGGTTCGGCGGGCAGGGCGCGCAGGGTCTCCAGGGCGGGGGCGATGCGCAGGTCGACACGGTCCGCGACGCCCGCCCGGGTCCAGAACTCGCGGGCGACGGCCGTCCACTCCTCGGAGACGTCGCAGGCGATCAGCGTGCCGTCCGCGGGCAGGGCCCGGGCCATGGCGAGGGCCGAGAAGCCGGTGAAGGTGCCGACCTCCACGACGTGGCGGGCGCCGATCAGCCGCACCAGGAAGGCCAGCAGCGGCCCCTGCTCCTGCGCCGACTGCATGCCGGCCCGCTCGGGGAAGCGGGCGTGCGTGGTCTCCACCAGCTCCCGCAGCACCGGGTCGAGTGGAGGGTTGTGGTCGAGCACGTACCGGTAGAGCTCCGGGGTCTGGAGCGGGCGCTTGTCGCGGGGTGCCTTCGCCGTCATGTCCGCATCCTCGCTCAGCGCCCGCGCGTGTGCATCAGCATCTCCCGCAGGACGCGCTCCCCGGCCGCCACCCCGCGCTCGGGCAGGGCGGTGACGTGCGGCGCCGTCCAGCCCAGGTCGGCCAGTTCGCCGTGGCCCGGACGCCAGGCGGTGTCGGCGGCCAGCAGCAGGTCGGCGTCGAGGAGGGAGTCCCCGGCGGCCAGGACGTCCCGGGCGCCGGTGCGGCGGACGATCTCGGCGACGGCGGCGCTCTTGGTGAGCGGACGGGGCACGGCGTAGACCTTGCGCCCCTGGAGGGAGACCGTCCAGCCGCGCGGCTCGGCCCACTCCTCCAGTTCCTTGACCCAGCCGTCGGGCAGGCGGTCGCGGTCCACCACCAGATAGGCGAACAGGTCCTCGGCGACGCGCTCCTTGAGGAGCCAGTCGGGGTCGGCGCCGGCCAGCATGCGGGCGCGGACCTCCTCCAGGGAGGCGCTCTCGGCCTCCAGGGCACGCCGCACGCGGGCGTGCCAGTCGGGGTCGGACTCGCCGTCCACCAGCAGGTGGCCGCCGTTGGCGCAGATCGCGTAGGCGGGGGGCGGTCCGGGCAGGTGGACGCGCCGGTACTGCTCGCGGGTGCGGGTGGTGGCGGGGACGAAGACGGCGTGCCGGGCCAGCTCGGCCAGCAGCGCCGCGGCGGCCTCGGTGAGGTACGACAGCGGTTTGGCCTGGTAGACCTCCACGCACAGCAGGCGCGGGGCCCGCTCGTCGGGCACGGTCAGGGAGAGGGCGGCGGCCGAGTAGATCAGGGTGCGGTCCAGGTCGCAGGCGACCAGCGCGGTGCACGGGCCGGGCATCGGGTCGGTCACCTGGTCGGGCGTCGGGTCGGTCGTCGAGGCGGTCATCGGACGGCCTTCCCGTCGGCGCCGGTCGCGCCGCGTGTGTAGCGGGGGTGGATGAGGCCCACACAGGAGTAGGGCAGGTCGTCGACCTCCTCGACGGGCACGCCGCGCTGCTCGGCCAACAGCCGTATGTGGTCCAGGTCGGCGCCCGCGCCGCGCCGGGCGAGGACGCGCCAGGGGACGCGGCGCAGCATCACCCGGGTGGTCTCGCCGACGCCGGGCTTGACCAGGTTGACGTCCCCGATGCCGTACTCCTCGCTGATCCGCTCCACCGCCTTCCAACCGACCCAGGTGGGGGTGCGGTCGGCGGCGAGCAGCGAGCGCACGTCGACGTCGACCCGATCGCGGACCTCGTCGAAGCGGGCCTCGACGGTGTCCAGGAAGTGCCCGGAGACGTCCGAGGCGGCCAGTTCGCGGTAGAACTTCGCGCCGTGGAAGTCATCGGGCCCGACGAGGTCGGCGCGGAGGACGGTCCGCGAGATCAGCCCGGAGACGGTGGAGTTGAGGCAGGCCGAGGGGATGAGGAAGTCCTCCCGGGTGCCGTGGGTGCGCACGCAGCCCCCGGGGTCGGCCAGGACGGCGAGATCCGGGTCGAAGCCGGGGAACGGACGCAGCGCCTCGGCGAGTTCGCGGGTGATGGCGCCCTTGCCCGTCCAGCCGTCCACGAAGACGACGTCGGACGGGTCGTGGTGGGCGGCGAGCCAGCGCAGGGCGTTGGTGTCGATGCCGCGTCCGCGGACGATGGAGACGGCGTAGTGCGGCAGGTCCAGGCCGTGGACGCGGCGGGCCCAGCGGCGCATCAGCACCCCGATCGGCGTGCCGGCGCGGGCCAGGGAGGCCAGGACGATGCCCCGCCCCCGTTCGGCGAGCAGCGTGTCCGTCACTGTGCCGACCGCGCGGGCGATGCGGGCGGCGGAGGCGTCCAGGGCCTGGTGGAACAGCCTCTGGTACTCCTCGCTCGGCTGGTACTCCACCGGCAGCGACTCGGCGTAGTGGGCGCCGCCGCTCTGGATGGCCTCCTCGCGCTCCTCGGTGGGCGCCTCCAGGGTGACGTCGGAGAGGTCCTGGAGCAGCCAGCCGACCTCCTCCGCCGCGTAGGAGGAGAACTCCGGACCGCGCAGCGGCCTCGGCAGCGGCCGGTGGGAGGGGACGACCGCGAGCAGCACCCGTCCGGTGTGGGCGGCGAGGTGGGCGAGCAGGCCGTCGGGGGCGTGGAGGGCGGGGGTGTCGGCGGCCGAGTCCACGACGGCCACCACGGCGTCGAAGCCCTGGCCCGCGACGTTGTAGGCGTAGCGCGGTCCGGGCCCGTCGGCGGGGTCGTCGTGGGCGGGGAAGACCAGCCGGGTGCGTATCGCGTAGCCCGGCTCGTCGACCGCCAGGACGGGCGAACGGGTGGTGGTGGAGAAGCGGACCTCCGCGGTGGTGGCCCCGGTCAGCGCGTCGGCCAGCCGCAGCGGCGCGTACATCAGCTCCTCGCACCCCAGCACGAGCACCTTGCGCGCCCCGTCGGGCAGTTCGGCGGCGATCCGGTCCGCCATCGCCGGCAGGGCGGCCTCCAGCCGGGCGCGGTGGGCGGGGGTGAAGCCGTGCCGGCCGCCGTCGGGCAGCCCGAGCGGCCAGCCCAGGTCGACGCGGCGCACCTCGAACGGGGGCGCGGCGGGCGGGGGCGGCGGGGCGTCGTGGGCCTCGACCAGGGCGGCGCCGCGCTCCAGCACGTCCTCGGGCAGGTGGACGCCGCCGGTGGCGAGGGCCACCACGTCGATGCGGGCGCCGAGGTCGGCGGCGAACTTCTCCAGCCGGGCGCGGTCGGACTCCCCGCGCAGGTCGGTGAGGGCGACGATCACGTACCGCTCGCGCGGGAAGGTCCGGTGCAGGGCGGTGATGGTGTTGAGGACGGTGGTACCGGTGGAGAACTCGTCGTCCACCAGCACCAGGGGGCCGTCCCCGGCCGGCAGTTCGGGGTCCTCCGGCAGCAGCAGGTGGGAGGTGGCGTGGGAGTGCTCCTCCTCGAAGCCGCCCACCGGCGTCACGCCGGGCACGGGGCGGCGCGTGGAGTGGAGGTAGACGGCGGTGCCCAGCCCGTCGGCGACGCTGTGGCCCAGCGCGGTGGCGGTCTCGGCGTAGCCGAGGACGACGGCGCGGTCGGCGTCGTCGCCCAGCAGTTCGCGAACCCGTTCGCCCAGGCCGAGTCCGGTGCCGTGGACGATCTCGGGGAGCTGTGGGACGTGCTTGCCCAGGACCCGGGAGACCAGCAGGTGGGCTCGGCGCGGGTTGCGCCGCAGGGCCAGGCCCAGCAGGTCGCGCAGCCCGTCGGGCTCCCCCTCGGGGGCGTCCAGTCGGACGCCCAGCCGGCGGGCGACCCACTCCCCCGACCACTGTCCGCCGTCCGCCGTCCGCCCGTCCGTCACGCCGTTCCCTTCACCGTCCGTGTCCGCCCTCCGGGGCGCCGTGGTCCGTCCCTCACCGTATCCGTCGCTCACGATCCGTCGCTCACGCGGTCGCCGCCAGCAACTCGACGAAGCCCACGCCCTCGCGGGCGACGCCGAAGGCCTCGGCCCGCAGCAGGGTGCGTTCGGCCCAGGCGCGGTGCGGCTTCACCTCGTTCATCTTGTTGGTGTAGGCGGACCGCAGGACGCCGCCGCCGTCGCACTCGGGCCGCAGGATGTCCGTGGCGTCGCTGAACTCCTCGTGGCTGACCACCGACAGGGCGTGCACGGGGGCGACGTGCGAGGGGTGTATGCAGGTCTTGCCCAGCAGTCCGTTGGCGCGGTCCAGTTCGATCTCGCGCAGCAACCCGTCCATGTCGTGCTCGATCAGGGCGGCGCGCAGTTCCTCGGCGCGGCCGGTGAACGGACTGCGGCGCAATTGCGGTTTGAACATCCGCTCCTGGAGGCGGAAGTACTCCCACACCGGTCCGGTGACGGTGAAGCCGGTGCCGTCGGCGCGGCCGAGCACGTTGACCACGTCGGCGATGACCGAGGCGACGATCTGCACGTCGTAGGCGGTCATCTCGGGACTGCGGCGCAGGCCGTACGCCGAGCAGAAGTCGGTGACGCCGAGGCGGAGCGCCAGGACGCGGTCGCGGTACTTGTCGACGGTCCGGGCTATGCCGGTGAGCGTCTCCACGCGCGTCTCCAGGTGCAGGAGCTCGGGAGACTCCAGGACGGGCATGGCGAAAAGTCGTCGTCCGCAGGCGGCCTCGGCGGCGGTGAGCGCCTCCAGGAAGGGGATGCCGCGCTCCTCGGTGAACTTGGGCAGCACGAACCCGGACAGCAGGGAGACGGCCGGACCCATGCGCCGGACCAGGTCGGTGATCTGGTCGGGCTCGCGGACGCGGACGAACAGCAGCGGCGCCTCGCCGGCGTCGGACACGGCCAGGTCGGCGAGTTGCCCGACCAGGTTCTCCTCCGCCTCGGCCACGTCGGTGTCGCCTATGGAGTCCTCCAGGCAGAGCACCATGGAGACCACCCCGTTGCGGGCCTGCTTGCGGACGTCCTCGGCCAACCGGGGGCGGTTGGCGGGGCTGTAGAGGGTGGCGCCGAGGGCCACCGAGAGGAGACGCGCCGGTGACCCCGAGGAGAACTCGACCGGTTCACGGTGGAACAACTCGCGTCGTACCTCCGGCGAAAGGTGTCCGAAATGCCGCATAGGACCCCCGTTCCTTCGCCGGCCTCATGGCTTTCATGAGCGATATCCGGCCGACCATCGTACGCACGAGCGTGGCTCAAAAGTTACCCGAATGAATGAACAAAACATTACTTGCCTGCAAATCTGTGGTGTCGATGGCCCCGCGTTGTCCCGGCGGGCCGCGCCAGGCAGGATGGCTTTATGACGCACGCGATGTTGAAGGGGTCGAACATCCAGCTCCACGCGACGGCCGTGCGCGCCGTGCTGCGCTGGACACCGGGCACGGGGGTGCTCGACGTCGACGCCTCCGCGCTGCTGCTGGGGGTGGACGGGCGCGTGCGCTCCGACGAGGACTTCGTCTTCTACAACCAGCCGCGACACCCCTCCGGGCTGGTCCGGTACCTGCCCAAGAGGCACGAGCCGGAGGGCCTGACCGACTCCGTCGAGGTGGATCTCTCCGGGCTCGACGAGTCCGTGGAGCGGGTGCTCCTGGCGGCCTCGTCGGACGGCGGCACCTTCGCGGACGTGCGCGACCTGGTGCTGCTCCTGATGGATTCCGGGAGCGGCGAGACGGTGGCACGGTTCGAGATCAGGCCGGAGACGGGCTCGGAGACGGCCCTGATCTGCGGCGAGCTCTACCGGCGCGGGGACGGTTGGAAGTTCCGCGCGCTGGGCCAGGGGTACGAGGACGGACTGATCGCCCTGGCGACGGAGTTCGGGATCTCGGTGGAGGAGGGCTCCTCGGAGGCGTCCGGGGATCCGGCGCACACGATCCCGCAGCCGCCCCCGGAGCCGAACGTCCCCGAGCCGGAGCCGGTGCCCGAGCCCCGGCCGGAACCCCACCCCGAGCCGCGTCCCGTCCCCGAGCCCACGCCGGAACCGGAGCCGCGTCCCGTCCCCGAGCCCGAGCCGCAGCCGAGGCCCGAGCCCGCTGCTGCGACGGTCGCGGTGCCTCCGCCGCCGCCGATGGCGCCGCCCGTGCCGGCCCAGCCCGCGTACGGGTACCCGCAGCCGCCGCACCAGCCGCCGCCCTCCCCGCAGCCCGCGTACGGGTATCCGCAGTTGCCCCCGCCTCCGCCGGTCCGGCCGCCGCAGCCGGCGTACGGATATCCCCACCAGCCCGACCCGGCCTTCGCCCTGCCCCCGCAGGGGCCGCAGTTCCTGGGGCGGTAGAGGGCCTCGGAAGGCATCAGGGGCCTCCGTGCCGCTCCCGGCCGGCCACGGTCGGGAGCGGGTCGCGGGACGGGCTCGGGCCGCGGGACGGGTTCAGGTCACGTCCGGCCCGCCTTCTTGTTCTTGTAGCCGCGGCCCCACTGCAGGCCCCAGCCGTAGAGCCGGTCGAGTTCGGACTGGAAGCCGTAGACGTACCGGACCTCGCGGCGTGCCACCAGGTGCCCCTTGTTGTCGTGCTCGATCAGCAGCACCGCGCACGAGCGGGCCTCCGGGGCGCGCTCGTCGAGCCCGATCTCGATGCGGGGGCCGCTGCCGGGAATCAGCGTGACCACGGCCTGCGTACGGTCGAACGCCGGGGTGCCGTCGTAGATGTAGACGAAGACCAGCAGCCGTTTGATCTCGTCCTTGTGGTCGAGGTTGACGTAGATGGTCTCGCCCGACGAACCGCCGAACCGGTCGTCGCCACTGAGCTTGACGTACGGCGGCGCGTTGATCTCCCCCAGCAGACCGCCGAGGGACTGGACCACGCCCTTGCTGCCGTCCTTCAACTCGTACATGCAGGCCAGGTCGAGGTCCACCGTCACCATGCCCTGGGTGTGGCCCCGCACCGGCTCGGGCTTGAACATCGCCAGCGGGTTGCGCAGCAACTCACCGCGCCGGGGCCGTCCGTCGAGGTCGGACGACCGCATCCGCCAGGAGAGGTTGATCTGCAGGTTGCCGCTGTCGGCGCCCTGCCGGGTGAGCGAGACCGTCGAGTGCCGTTTGGTCAGCTCCATCGCGTATGTCGTGGGGCCGCCGACGGTGTCGAACCTCGGGCCCCTGCGCATGCCGCCGCGCCAGTGCTCCCACAGGGAGACCATGCGTTCCTACCCCCACTCATCCCGACCGGATCGGTCTTCCGACGACGCGGGGCGGCCACGCGGTTCCACCGCGTGGCCGCCCCGCACAGAGCGTTCCGCAATCGGGCCGCCGTCACACGCCGGAGGGCACTTCCGACTTCTCGGCCGAGTCTCCGCCCTCGCCGCCGGCGGCGTCGCGGCGGTTGTGGCGTACCGAGGTCCAGAAGGCGGCACCGATCAGGGCGACACCGATGAGGCCGGTGATGACCTCGTTGACGTGCCACCTGATGGTGATCAGCAGCAGGATGCCCAGGGCGCCGATCGCGTAGTGGGCGCCGTGCTCCAGGTAGCGGTACTCGTCCAACGTGCCCTGGCGGACCAGGTAGACGGTGAGGGACCGGACGTACATCGCGCCGATGCCCAGGCCGATCGCGATGAGGACCGGGTCGTTGGTGATGGCGAAGGCGCCGATGACGCCGTCGAAGGAGAAGGACGCGTCCAGGACCTCCAGGTAGAGGAACATGAAGAACGCGGCCTTGCCCGCGAGCAGGACCGTCGGGGGTTGCTTGCCCGCGCGCCGGGCGGCCTCCTCGACCTCGTGTTCCCTCTCCTCCTCTTCCTCGATCTTGTTCTCGAAGTGGCTGGAGAGTCCGTTGACGATGAGGTACGTCAACAGACCGGCGATACCCGAGAGGAAGACCGTGGCGGACTTGTCGGCGTGGCCGTCGTAGAGCACGGCCTGGCTCGCCAGGGTGGTGCCCGCGAAGAGCAGGACGATCAGGGCGATGACCACGGACAGGCCCTCGACCTGGCCGAAACGGGCCAGCGGGCGCTCGATGACCCTCAACCAGTGGACGTCGCGGTCCCTGTCGAAGATGAAGTTGAGGAAGATCATCAGCAGGAACATGCCACCGAAGGCCGCGATCGCCGGGTGGGCGTCGGTGACCAACTGCTCGTACCGCTCCTGGTCGTTCAGCGCCAGGTCCACCGCCTCGATCGGCCCGAGCTGGGCCGAGACGGAGACGATCACGATGGGGAAGACCAGCCGCATGCCGAAGACGGCGATCAGGATGCCGATGGTGAGGAAGATCTTCTGCCAGAAGGCGTTCATCTTCTTCAGCACACCGGCGTTGACGACCGCGTTGTCGAACGACAGCGAGATCTCCAGGATGGAGAGGATTGCCACCAGGGCGAACGCCTCCCACCCCCCGAACAAGTAGGCGGCGACGAGTCCGGCGGCCGTCACCGCGAAGGACCAGCCGAATGTTCTCAGAACCACGGGCTAACCAATCTTCTCTCTCGTGGGAAATCCCCCCACCCCGTGCGCGGTGGGGCCGCTGCGTGCGGTCCGCTTTACGAAACGTTTACTCCGAAGTCTAGGGCGATGCCTCTCAGCCCCGACGCGTACCCCTGACCCACTGCACGGAACTTCCACTCGCCGCCGTACCGGTAGAGCTCACCGAAGATCATCGCGGTCTCGGAGGAGGCGTCCTCGGTGAGGTCGTAGCGCGCCAACTCGTTGCCGTCGTCCTGGTTGACCACGCGGATGTAGGCGTCGGTGACCTGCCCGAAGGTCTGCCGGCGGGCGTCGGCCTCGTGGATCGACACCGCGAAGACCACCTTGTCCACCTGCTGGGGCACCAGGGTGAGGTCCACCAGGATCGTCTCGTCGTCGCCGCCGGTGCCGCCGACCAGTTCGTCGCCGGTGTGCTCGACCGAACCCTCGGGACTGGCGAGGTTGTTGTAGAAGACGAAGTACTGGTCACCGAGCACCCGGCCGCCTCCGCACAACAGTGCGCTGGCGTCCAGGTCGAAGTCCGCGCCCGTGGTCGAGCGGGCCTTCCAGCCCAGACCGACCTGGACCCGGGTGAGATTCGGTGCGGCCTTCGAGAGGGAGACGTTTCCCCCCTTGGCGAGCGTGACGCCCATGATGCTGCTTCCTCTCCCGATGTGATGCGCCCAGTGTTGCCAAACCGCCCGGCGCCGCACACCTCCGGGACACGGAAGTCTGCGGCGCCGGACACTGCCTGCCGAGATCACGTGACGTCGGTCGGCCGCGCGCGGCCGCCGACAGGTGTCAGACGTTGACGCCGAAGTCCTGGGCGATGCCGCGCAGGCCCGAGGCGTAGCCCTGGCCGATGGCCCGGAACTTCCACTCGGCGCCGTGGCGGTAGAGCTCGCCGAAGACCATGGCGGTCTCGGTGGAGGCGTCCTCGCTCAGGTCGTAGCGGGCCAGTTCCCTGCCGTCGGCCTGGTTGACCACGCGGATGTACGCGTTGCGCACCTGGCCGAAGCTCTGCTGGCGGGCCTCGGCCTCGTAGATCGACACCGGGAAGACGATCTTGGCGACGTCCGCCGGCACGGCGGCGAGGTTCACCTTGATGACCTCGTCGTCGCCGTCGCCCTCGCCGGTGAGGTTCAGCCCAGACCGACCATCACGGCGGTCAGATTGGGGGCTTCCTTGGTCAGCGAGACGTTGCCGCCCTTGCTGAGGCTGACTCCCACGAGTCCTCCCGAATGTTCATAAGGAGCACTGGGTGCCCCCGTAGGTGGATGCCGTTGGATAACGAGCCGATCCTAGTGATCGGTTCCCCGCGCCCGCGGGGACTCAGAGGCTTTCGAGAGCCTTCGCGTACTCGTTCAGGTCGCGTGCGTCGGGGATCGCGTTGATCACCGTCCAACGCACCACCCCCTCCTTGTCGATGATGAAGGTGCCGCGCACCGCGCAGCCCTTTTCCTCGTTGAAGACGCCGTATTCGCGTGCGACGTTTCCGTGCGGCCAGAAGTCGGACAGCAGCGGGTAGTCGAGACCCTCCTGGTCCGCGAAGACACGCAGCGAGAACGGGGAGTCACAGGAGACGGCCAGGAGCTGGACGTCGTCGTTGACGAAACGGGGCAGCTCGTCGCGCAGGGCGCACAGCTCACCGGTGCACACCCCGGTGAAGGCGAAGGGGTAGAAGAGCAGGACGACGTTCTTCCGCCCCTTGAAGTCCGCGAGTCGCACGGTCTCGCCGTGCTGATTCCTCAGCTCGAACTCCGGAGCCTTGGTGCCCACCTCGATCGCCATGGAACGCCTTTCCTTCGGTTGGGTGACGCTCCCCACCCTACGCACCGGCCGCCACGCGCCGAGCCCCCGTCCGGCGGATGCCGGACGGGGGCTCGGTCGATTCGTCGTTCTCGTTGTCCGCGCTGTCAGAGCTGTCCGCGCTGTCAGCGCTGTCAGCGCTTGCCGGTGCGAGCGGTCTTCGGAGTGACCAGGCGGCTGCCCGTCCAGTCCTTGCCCGCGTTGACGGTGCTGGTCTGGGCCAGGCCCGCGGTCTGGGCCGCCTCCCCGATCTCGCTGGGTTCGACGTATCCCGGTCGACCGGTCTTCGGCGTCATCAACCAGACCGGGGCACCGTCCTCGATCAACGTGATGGCGTCCACCAGCGCGTCCGTCAGATCGCCGTCGTCCTCGCGGAACCACAGGACCACGGCGTCGGCCATGTCGTCGTAGTCTTCGCCGACGAGTTCCTGGCCCGTGATGGCCTCGATTCCCTCACGGAGTGCCTGCTCGGCGTCGTCGTCGTAACCGAGCTCCTGGACCACCTGCCCGGGCTGGAAACCCAGCCTTGCGGCGGGGTTGGTCCGCTCCTCCGCGTGGTCCGCGGTCGCGCTCACGGATTGCCTCCTGTCATCTTTCGAAAAGTACGGGTGCCCGCGCACGTGCGCGATGCATGGGGCGTAGTCCACACGTGCCGGGACGATCGCGCAAGTACCCGGCCGCTGATCCCGCCCAAACGTTGACTTGTCGCCGCACACCACCTGAACCAGCGTGACGTGCGACACAACCGTATGCCTATTTTGCCCCATTGGATGAGGGAACCGGAGGGACTCGAACGACAGTACGCGGCTCGCGGGCGGCAAGGCGTAGGGTGGCCGTTCGGCCGACTCACGCCCCGGCCGCACCGGGCCGGGCACCCGGACGTCTCACGGAGTGGGGTTACCCCTCGGTAGAGATGACGTATCCGCCCCAGCGGTACACGATGGGAGACGGCGCGACACCCCTGCAGAGCAATAACGAACAGCGAAGGAACAGCGTGGCTTCCGGATCCGATCGCAACCCGATCATCATTGGTGGCCTTCCCAGCCAGGTCCCGGACTTCGATCCCGAGGAGACCCGGGAATGGCTCGACTCGCTCGACGCGGCCGTCGACGAGCGGGGCCGGGAACGTGCCCGCTACCTGATGCTGCGCCTCATCGAACGGGCACGCGAGAAGCGTGTGGCCGTTCCGGAGATGCGCAGCACCGATTACGTCAACACGATCGCGACCAAGGACGAGCCGTTCTTCCCCGGCAACGAGGAAATCGAACGCAAGATCCTGAACGCGACCCGCTGGAACGCGGCCGTGATGGTTTCCCGCGCGCAGCGGCCGGGCATCGGCGTCGGTGGGCACATCGCCACCTTCGCCTCCTCGGCCTCGCTGTACGACGTGGGCTTCAACCACTTCTTCCGGGGCAAGGACCACGGCGACGGCGGTGACCAGATCTTCTTCCAGGGGCACGCCTCCCCGGGCATCTATGCTCGCGCCTTCCTGCTGGACCGGCTCACCGAGAAGCAACTGGACGGCTTCCGCCAGGAGAAGTCGAAGTACCCCGACGGTCTGTCCAGCTACCCGCACCCGCGCCTGATGCCGGACTTCTGGGAGTTCCCGACGGTCTCGATGGGCCTCGGCCCGATCAGCGCGATCTACCAGGCGCGGATGAACCGCTACATGCACGCGCGCGGGATCGCCGACACCTCCAACAGCCACGTCTGGGCGTTCCTCGGCGACGGGGAGATGGACGAGCCGGAGTCGCTGGGTCAGCTCTCCCTGGCCGCCCGTGAGGGTCTGGACAACCTGACCTTCGTCGTCAACTGCAACCTCCAGCGGCTCGACGGCCCGGTGCGCGGCAATGGCAAGATCATCCAGGAGCTGGAGTCGTACTTCCGCGGCGCCGGCTGGAACGTGATCAAGCTCATCTGGGACCGTTCCTGGGACCCGCTGCTGGCCCAGGACCGCGACGGCGTGCTGGTCAACAAGTTGAACACCACCCCCGACGGCCAGTTCCAGACGTACGCCACCGAGAGCGGCGCGTACATCCGCGAGCACTTCTTCGGCGGCGACCACCGGCTGCGGAAGATGGTCGAGAACATGACCGACGAGCAGATCCTGCACCTGGGTCGCGGCGGTCACGACCACCGCAAGGTGTACGCGGCCTACAAGGCGGCCCGGGAGCACAAGGGCCAGCCGACGGTGATCCTGGCGCAGACGGTCAAGGGATGGACGCTCGGCCCGAACTTCGAGGGCCGCAACGCCACCCACCAGATGAAGAAGCTGACCGTCGAGGACCTCAAGCGCTTCCGCGACCGGCTCCACCTGCCGATCCCCGACAAGGACCTGGAATCCGGGCTGCCCCCGTACTACCACCCGGGGCGGGAGTCCGAGGAGATCCAGTACATGCACGACCGGCGGCGCGAGCTGGGCGGCTACGTGCCCACGCGCGTGGACCGCTCCAAGCCGCTGGTGCTGCCGGGCGACAAGACCTACGCCACGGTCAAGAAGGGCTCCGGCCAGCAGAAGGTCGCCACCACGATGGCCTTCGTGCGGCTGCTGAAGGACCTGATGCGGGACAAGGAGATCGGCAAGCGGTTCGTGCTGATCGCCCCCGACGAGTACCGCACCTTCGGCATGGACTCGTTCTTCCCGACGGCCAAGATCTACAACCCGCTGGGCCAGACCTACGAGTCGGTGGACCGCGAGCTGCTGCTGGCGTACAAGGAGTCCCCGAACGGTCAGATGCTGCACGACGGCATCTCCGAGGCCGGGTGCACCGCCTCGCTGATCGCGGCGGGCTCGGCGTACGCCACCCACGGCGAGCCGCTGATCCCGGTCTACGTCTTCTACTCGATGTTCGGCTTCCAGCGGACCGGTGACCAGTTCTGGCAGATGGCCGACCAGCTCGCGCGCGGTTTCGTGCTCGGCGCCACCGCCGGCCGCACGACGCTGACGGGCGAGGGTCTGCAGCACGCGGACGGTCACTCCCACCTCCTGGCCTCGACCAACCCGGCGTGCGTCGCCTACGACCCGGCCTTCGGGTTCGAGATCGCCCACATCATGAAGGACGGTCTGCGGCGGATGTACGGCGAGAACGCCGAGGACGTCTTCTACTACCTGACGGTCTACAACGAGCCGATCCAGCAGCCGGCCGAGCCCGAGAACGTCGATGCCGAGGGCATCGTCAAGGGCCTGTACCGCTACCGGCAGGCCGAGGGCGGCGCGATCCCCGCGCAGATCCTCGCCTCGGGCGTGGCGGTGCCCTGGGCCCTGGACGCCCAGCGCATCCTCGCCGAGGAGTGGAACGTCCGGGCGGACGTCTGGTCGGCGACCTCCTGGAACGAGCTGCGCCGTGAGGCCGTCGAGGTCGAGGAGCACAACCTGCTCCGCCCGGAGGAGGAGCAGCGCGTCCCGTACGTGACCCGCAAGCTCCAGGACACCGAGGGGCCCGTGCTGGCCGTCTCGGACTGGATGCGCTCGGTGCCGGACCAGATCGCCCGCTGGGTGCCCAACCGCTACCAGTCGCTGGGCACGGACGGCTTCGGGTTCGCCGACACCCGCGGCGCGGCCCGTCGCTTCTTCCACATCGACGCCGAGTCGATCGTCCTGGGCGTGCTCACCGAGCTGGCCAAGGACGGCAAGGTGGACCGCTCGGTGCTCAAGCAGGCCATCGACCGCTACCAACTGCTCGACGTGACCGCCGCCGACCCCGGTCCGGAGGGCGGCGACGCCTGATCCGACCCCGCCGGGCCCGCCCGGTGGGTGCCTCGGCCCCGGCCGTTCGGCCGGGGCCGAGGCATGTGGCGCGTCACGCCTCCCTCACATCCACAGCCCCCACGAGCCGGAGGCGGAGGCGAGCCATATCAGGGCGAGGACGGTGTCGATCGCGCCCAGGACGACGGCCACCAGGGCCGGTTTCGACCGGGCGCCCGTCCAGCGGCGTCCCATGGCGAGCCAACCGCAGACCATCGCGATGGGGCCGAGGACGATACCCATCACGAAGAACCCCGCGATCGCGCAGACCAGGCCGATGACGCCGAACGTCGAGCGTTCGTCGCCGGTGAGGTCGGCCCCGCCCCGCCGCATGTTCGACATGTGCCGTGAGCCCGTCATCATCCCTCCCAGGGTCGTCGGACCGGGCTGCCGATCCGGATACCCCCGGTGTTCCGCCCGATGCCGTGCGAGTACGGAAAGGGACGGGAGCGCCGGCCCGCCGAGGAGGCGGCCGCGCACCTCAGTTCTCCCAGATCTTGACGGCCCGTACCCGGTAGGGCGACCGCGGCGCCCAGGAGCCCGACGGGTAGGTGTCGAACTCGCCGGTCTCGGCGCACTCCGCGCTCTGGTAGGTCGTCACGGGCCGGCCGGTGCGGTTGGCGAGCGAGGCGACGGTCGCGCCTCGCGGCAGGGGGACGCAGCTCTCGATGTCGGTGTCCGCCAGTTCGTGGGTGCGGCGTGGCCCCTGGAAGTCCTCCCGCTCCCACAGGCACAGTTGCCCGGCCGCGCACCGCCCCAGCCGTGGCGTCTCCTCGGCGGCGCCGGCGGTGTGCGGCGTGAGGAGCGCCGTCAGGGCGGCGGTCGCCAGAAGGGCGGTCGGCAGCGCGGTGCGGGCCGTTCGTGTGTGACGCATGTGGATCACTCCCCCGTGTCGGTCGTGTGATCAGCTTCGACACGGATCGGCCGGCCTGCCAAGAGCGGACCGGCCGTTTCACCGGGACGGGTAACGGAGTTGTCCACAGCCGCCGGGTTGTCCACAGCCCGGCGTCCTCTCGGGCGTGCGCCGACGGTCCCGTGCCATGATGCCGACCCCCCCGGTGGACACCGCTCCGAAGGACGACACCCGGTGGACACCGCTCCGGAGGGCGACGCCCTCCTTTGGAACGCATCGGGTGGAAGGCATCGGGCAGGGGACGTCGGGTGGAGGACATCGGGAGTGCCCTCCACACCATCGCCGCTCATCCGGTCAGGTGAGTTCGCTCTGTCGAAACGTGATCCGGGTCACGCATCGGAGGCGGTCTCACCGGCGTCTCCTAGGGTGACAGTCAGTGATCCCGATCTTCCCTCCCGGCGCCTCCTTGTACGCAACCCACGCGAAGAACACCCCGGTCCCGACGGCCCCGACGGCCCCGACCTCCTCGTCCCCAACCGCCCGCGCCGGCGCGCACCCCGCCGGCACCGCCCCTCCCACCCCGCGGCGGGCCCTGCTCGCCCTCGCCGTGGTCCTGGTCCTGCTGATCACCTCCGGCTGGACGGGAGCCCGGGAGCGGCACGCCGACCCCGGGCCGCGCACCGCCGCCCTCCTGGCCTGGAAGAAGGGCCGCGTCGGCGGACGCCCCCTGCCCTCCCCGGATTCCGCTCCCCGGGTCGTCGCCCGCTTCTTCCAGAGCCTGACCGGTGTCCAGCGAAGCCGCCTGGCCGCCCGCCACCCCCTGGTCGTGGGCAACCTCGACGGCGTGCCCGTCGGCCTCCGCTACCGCGCCAACCGCCTCGCGCTCGCCCGGGCCCGCGCCGTCGAACGGAGACGGATGACCGACGAGCGGCTGACGGACGAGGGGCGCCGGGAGGCGGGCCGCCGCATGCACCGCTTCACCTCGCTGCTGCGCGCGGGACGCAGAATCCTCGCCTTCGACCCCACCGGTCGCGGCCGGGCCGTGGAGGTCTTCGGCGATCTGGAGCGCGCCGAACGGGTGTCGGTCGTGGTGCCCGGCGTGGACACCGACGTGCTGACCTTCGAACGGACCCGCCGCCGTCACACCGCCCCGGTCGGCATGGCACGGGCCCTCCACCAACGCGAACGCGCCACCGCCCCGCACGTGCGCACCGCCACCGTCGCCTGGGCCGACTACACCTCGCCGCGCGGCGTCGGCGTGGACGCCGCGGCCGGCGAGTTGGCCGAGGAGGGCGCCCGCCGGCTGGTCTCCTTCCTCCGCGGGCTCCCCGGCCGTGCCACGGTGGCGCTCTTCTGCCACAGCTACGGCTCGGTGGTGTGCGGGGTCGCCGCCCGGGGCGGGCGGGACGAGCGGCTGCCGGACCGGGTGACCGACATGACGGCGGTGGGCAGTCCCGGCATGCGCGTCGACCGGGCCGCCGACCTGGACGCGCGGGCCCGGGTGTGGGCGATGCGCTGCGACGGCGACTGGATCGCGGACGTGCCGTACCTGGAGTTCGGCGGCCTCGGTCACGGCTCCGACCCGGTCTCCCCCGAGTTCGGCGCCCGCCGCCTGGCCGCCGACGGCGCCACCGGCCACACCGGCTACTTCGTTCCGGGCACCGGAAGCCTGGCCAACATGGCGGCCATCGGTACGGGGACCTACCACCGGGTGCACGAGCTGTGACACGTGGGGAACGGTCGAGGAGGACGGTCGGGCCACCGGCGCATACGATGGCCCGCATGGGTGACGTGCTGGCCGGAATTAACTCCTCCTGGGAGTTCGACACCGACTCCGTACTCATCCGCTTCGAACGGGGGATTCGCACACCGAGGCTGTTCCATGTCCTGGGCGAGCGGCGTGTCCCCTACGAGGCGCTGAGGTCGATCGATCTGGTCCCCGGCCCCAGACAGGGCACGGTCGTGCTGCGCGCCGAGCCTCGGCCGGGCGCCGATCCGCTCGTGGAGGTCGCCGCCGGGCAGCTCAGGGAGACCAGCGACCCCTACCGTCTGGTGCTCCCCGTCGAGCGTGAGCCCTTGGCCGCCTCCTACGTCAGCGAGGTCCACTCCGTCCTCGGCCCCCTGGTCGACGAGCCCGCCGACCGCCACCTGGTCGCCGCCCCTCCGCCGCCGCTGCAGTTCAAGGCGTACGACGGCAAGGTCTCCTTCGACGGGGAGACGGTCTCCTTCCGCTGGTTCTCGACCGCGGCGTCCTCCGCGAAGTGGAAGGCGGGCGACCAGACGTTCGCCGTCGGCGAACTGGAGGGCGTGGTCTGGCGCTCGCCCGAGGTGGTGGGCGGCCACCTGCGGCTGGTCCGCCGCGGCACGCACGAGCAGCCGCCCGAGGAGCCCGACCAGGACCCGGCCGCCGTCGTCTTCGGGCTGGGCTACGGCCTCGTCCACGAGTCGCTGCCGCTGGCCGCCTCGGTGCTGGAGGCGGTGCGGGCCGCCGAGCCGGACCCGGTCCCGGAGACGGTCGTGGCCGTCCCCCACGTGGAGCCTCCCGCCGTCCGGGTCCGCCCCGCGCCCGGCGACATCGCCGACCGCATCCGGCACCTGGGCGAGCTGCACGAGGCCGGACTGCTCACCGACGACGAGTTCAGCACGAAGAAGGCCGAACTCCTGGCCGAGTTGTGACGCGGTGGGTACGTCCCGTCGCGCCGACGCGGAGCCCACAGCGTGGCGCACCACACCTCCGGGGCCGGTACGCCGGCCCCGGACGGGTGGTCGAACGGAGTCGGAGCCCGTTCCGGGCAGGCGGGGAACGGCGGCGAAATCCCGCCACGTTCCCCCGTTCGGTCGCACGTTAGGCTCGGGACCATGGAGAGCCTGCGCACGATCGAGAACTGGCCGGTCCCCACGGCGGCGGCGGCCGTCGTACGAGCCGACGGCACGGTGGTCGGGACGCACGGCCCCGTCGACCGCAGCTTCCCGCTCGCCTCGGTCACCAAGCCCCTGGCCGCGTACGCGGTGCTGGTGGCCGTGGAGGAGGGCGCGGTGGAGCTGGACGAGCCGGCCGGTCCCGAGGGCTCGACCGTACGGCACCTGCTCGCCCACACCTCCGGCCTGGCCTTCGACGAGCACCGCTCGATGGCCGCGCCGGGTACCCGCCGGATCTACTCCAACACCGGCTTCGAGGTCCTCGGCGACCACCTCTCCAAGGCCACCGACATCCCCTTCCCCGAGTACCTGCGCGAGGCCGTGCTCGTCCCGCTGGGGATGACCGCCACCGACCTGCCCGGCTCCCCCGCCAAGGACGCCGTCTCCACCGTGGCCGACCTGGTCCGCTTCGCCGCCGAACTCCAGGCCCCGCGCCTGCTGGACCCGCGCACGGTCGCCGAGGCCCGCTCCGTGGTCTTCCCCGGCCTGAGCGGCGTCCTGCCCGGCTACGGCAACCAGAAGCCCAACGACTGGGGACTCGGTTTCGAGATCCGCGACGGCAAGTCCCCGCACTGGACGGGGTCCTCCTCCTCGCCGCGCACCTTCGGCCACTTCGGGCAGTCCGGCACGTTCCTGTGGGTGGACCCGGACGCGGGCGCCGCCTGCGTCGCCCTGACGGACCGCGCGTTCGGCCCCTGGGCGATCGAGGCGTGGCCGCCCTTCACCGACGCGGTCCTGGCGGAGCTGCGCGGACTCTGACGCGGGAGCGGGGACGACAGTGGTCGGGCGGCCTACCGTACTGGCGGTGCAGCACACCCCGAACGGCGGTCCGGGCCGGTTCGGCACCTGGTTGGCCGAGGGCGGGCTCACGGTGGACGTCGTCCGCGCGTACGACGGCGCGCCACTGCCCGAACGGCTCTCCCACCGGGCCCTCCTGGTGCTCGGCGGCGACTACCTGCCGGACGAGGACGAGCGCGCTCCCTGGCTCGCCGCCACTCGCGCCCTGGTCGCCGAGGCGCTGGAGAGAGGCGTCCCGGTGTTCGGGATCTGCCTGGGCGGCCAGTTGTTGGCGCGGGTCGCGGGCGGTGCGGTCGCGGCGAACCACGGCCGGCCGGAGATCGGCAGCACACGGCTGACGCTGCGTCCGGAGGCGGAGGACGACCCGCTCTTCCACGGTCTGCCACCCCACCCCACGGCGATCGGGAACCATGTCGACGCCGTCACCGAACTCCCGCCCGACGCGCGGTGGTTGGCGCTGAGCGAGCGGTGCCCGTACCAGGCGTTCGCCGTCGGCGACCGGGCCTGGGGCACGCAGTTCCACCCGGAGGTCACGGCCGCGCGGGTGCGCACGTGGCGACCGGAGCGCCTGCTGCGGCACGGCTTCGACCCGGTGGAGGTCGTCCGTCGGGCGGAGGCCGACGAGCCGGCCGCGTCCGAGGTCTGGCGCACGGTCGCCCTGCGGTTCGCCGAACTGGTCAAGGGCCGCTGAGCCGGCCGGGCGCCGGACCGGCCTCGGCCCCGCGGCGATCGGCCGGGGTGTGCCGGGGAGCAAGGCCGGACGCGACCGTTGCGCCGCCGTACACCGCGTACCGCTGCCGTACGCCGCAGTAGGCGGGACGCGCTCTTGCCCCTTCCCGCGTCCGGTGGTTGCGTCGCGCGCACGTGACGACCACCGCCCCCACCGGAGGACGCGCAACCCATGACGCACCCCACGAGAAGAAGACCGGCCGGCTCCCGTCTGTCCCGCCTGTCCGGCCTGTTCGCCGCGGCGGCCCTCGCGGCGACCGTGTTCGCGGCGTCCGCCGTGACCGGCACCCCGCCCGCCACCGGGAAGGACCGCGCCGAGGCCGCCTCCGCCGAGACCTCGACGTCCCCGGCCGCCAAGAGCCGCGCACAGCGTTGGGTGAACACCTGGACGTCGATGCCGCAGCTCACCGAGCCCCACAACATGCCGCCCGCCCCGTTCACCCGGGACGGCCTGGTCCTCGACGACACCACCCTGCGGCAGACCGTCCGCGTCACCGTCGGCGGGGACCGGCTGCGGCTGCGGTTCTCCAACGCCTTCGGCGGCACGGCCCTGCCCATCACGGCCGTCTCCGTAGCGCTCCCGGCCGGCGGGAAGGCGGGGGTGAGCGCGATACGTCCGGGCACCTCCCGGCAGGTGACCTTCGGCGGCAGGGCCGGGACGGTGATACCGGTCGGGGCGCAGATGGTCTCCGACCCGCTGAACCTCAAGGTCGCGCCCGGCACGAACCTCACCGTGACCACCTACCTGGCCGAGGGACAGGCCTCGAACGAGATCACCTCCCACCCCGGCTCCCGGACCACCTCCCACCTGCTGCGCGGCAACCACGTCGACGCCGAGGACCTGCCGGGGGCCACCCCCACCGACCACTGGTACTTCCTCAGCGGCGTCGAGGTGACGTCCGGGAAGTCCACCGCGGCGGTCGCCGTCCTGGGCGACTCGTTGACCGACGGCCGGGGCTCCACCACCAACGGCAACAACCGCTGGCCGGACCAGTGGTTCGACCGGCTCCAAGCCCGCCGGAGCACGTCCGACATCGCCGTGCTCAACCAGGGCGCGGGCGGCAACCGGGTCCTCAACGACGGCCTGGGCCCCAACGTCCTGGCCCGGCTGGACCGTGACGTGCTGGCGCAGAGCGGCGTCGAGTGGCTGATCGTCTTCGAGGGCGTCAACGACATCGGGACCGCCGAGGCGACCGAGGCCGCCCAGAAACAGGTGGCGGACGACCTGATCGCGGCCTACGACCAGATCGTCACCCGCGCCCACGCCCAGGGCATCGAGGTCCACGGCGCGACGCTGCTGCCGTTCGGCGGGAACGAGATGTACGACGACCCGGCGGGGCTCCGCGAGAAGACCCGCCGGACGGTCAACGAGTGGATCCGCGGCAGCGGCCGGTTCGACGCGGTGATCGACTTCGACCGCGCGGTGCGCGACCCGCGCAACCCCGACCGGCTCCGGCCGGACGTCCACGACGGCGACTGGCTGCACCTCAACCCGAAGGGTTACGGAATGCTGGCCGACGCCATCCCCTACCACCTGTTCCGGTAAGCCCCGGTAGGTCCCGGCAGGTTCCGGATGAGGCTCGCGGGCCCCTGGTGCTCAGGGCGCCAGGGGCCCGCCCAGAACGCGCCGCCCGGCCTCCTCGTCGCCCTCCCACACCGGCGCGGCTCCACCGTCGGGGTCGTCGGGGCCGCTGGGGTCGTCGGGAGCACGGCCCCACAGCGTCAGCAGCAGGGACTCCGCGGTGCCGGAGAGGACGGCGACCGGTTCGCCGGGGCCGTACGTCCACGAGGCCCCGGTGTCCGTGGCGGTCAACCGCACGGCGTGGTCGGGCGGGGTGGCGCGGCCCCGGGCGACCTGGCGCGGGGCCATGGTGTCGAGGACCTCGGCCACGCCCTCGCCGGCGAGTTCCGCGTCCAGCGGGCGGGGCGTCCCCAGGGCGTGTTCGGCGTCCCAGCGGTGCACCAGGGTCTCCAGGCAGCGGCGCCGCCGCCAGAAGCCGACGGTGTGCGGCGGGTGGAACGTCCAGGCCGGGGTGGACGGCTCGGCGCCGAGGGTGGCCGTCAGCACCTCGGCCGTCTCCTCGAACCACCGTGCCAGAGCGGCCGGTTCGCACGGCGCGGCCGGGGGCCTGTGGTCGCCGTGCCGCTCGGTGACGGCCGTCGCCGCCCACAGGTTGCCCTCGCCCAGGTGTGCGGCGAGATCGCGCAGCGTCCAGTCGCCGCAGTGCTCCACGGGGGCGGACAGGTCCCCGTCCAAACAGGCCCGGAAGGCGTCGAGTTCGCGTCGCAGGTGGTCGAGGAGGAGGTCGAGATCCACGGCCGGAGCCTAGTGGGAGGCGGTCCGGGAAGCGTGCCGAGGCGTGCGCCGAGGCCGCTCGCCCCTGTGCGCGGACACGCCGGTACGATCGGCACATGAATTTCCGGCGCAGGGTCCTGCCGCCGCCGGTGCGCGCCTGACGGGCGCACACCGCGACGGTCCGATCCCTCGAAGATCCGATCCCGCACCCCGGCCGTCCACGGCCGCCGGGGCCCGATGTCGTGCGCCCGTTCACGGAAACCGTCCCGGACGCATTCGACATACGGAAGTCAACAACCGTGCGGAATCAGACCTCTTCCTCCCCGACTCCCTCCCACCCGGCCGACGCCGGACCCGAGAAGCCCCGAGCGGCCCGACGGGCCGGAGCGCTGAGCGGCCCGCTGCCCATACTCGTCGCGGCGGTGCTGTGGGGCACCACCGGAACCGCCAGTTCCCTGGCGCCCGCCGGCGCGTCGGCGGCGGCCATCGGCGCGGCCGGGATGGCCCTCGGCGGCCTGCTGCTGTTCCTCACCTCACCCGGTGCCCGATCCCTGCCCGCCCGGTGCACCGGCCCCGAACGCCGAGCGCTCGTCCTCGGCGCGCTGGCGGTCGCCGGGTACCCGCTCACCTTCTACCCGGCCGTGGCCCGGACGGGCGTGGCCGTGACCACGGTCATCGCGCTGGGCAGCGCCCCGGTCTTCACCGGCCTGCTCGCCTGGCTCACCCGCCAGGCCCGGCCCACCGCGCGGTGGGCCTTCGCCACCCTGGCCGCCGTGCTCGGCTGCGCCCTCCTCGTCCTGGGGCCGCACCTCACCGGCGGCGCCGCGCGCGTGGACTCCCTCGGCGCCGTGCTCGCCGCGCTGGCCGGACTGTCCTACGCCGCCTACTCGCTCATCGGCGGCCGGCTGATCACACGGGGACACTCCTCCGACGCCGTGATGGGGACGATGTTCGGCGCCGCCGCGCTGCTCGTCCTGCCCGTCCTGGTCTTCGCCGGCACGGGCTGGCTCGCCACCGCGCGCGGCGCCGCCGTGGCCCTGCACCTGGCGTTCTTCACCACGTTCCTGGCCTACCGGCTCTTCGGCCACGGGTTGCGCCACACCAGCGCGTCGGCGGCGACCACGCTGACGCTCGCCGAACCCGCCGTCGCCGCCGTGCTGGGCGTGGTCGTCCTCGGCGAACGCCTGCCCGCCGTGTCCTGGGGCGGGATGGCCGTCCTGGGGCTCGGCCTGGCCGTCCTCACCGTGCCCGCGGGCCCGTTCCGCCGGAGACGGTGACGGCGGCGACGTCGGGATGACAGCGAGCGGGCCGGGACCGTCGCGCGGCGATCCCGGCCCGCTCCCCACTCCCTCAGCCGTACGACGGCTCCGAGTGCATCTCCCAGATCAACGCCTCGGTGCCGTCGACGTTCCCGGACGCCTCCAGCCGCTCCGCGTCGGTGATCCGCGCCGCGTCACCGGGCGCCAGCAGCTCGCCGCCGATGCGCAGCCCCCCACGGACCACGTGCACGTACACCCACGGCGCGTCCGGAATCGCCGTGCGCTCCCCCTCGTCCAGCCGCCGCACGTGCATGACAGCGTCGGCGCGGGCCAGCCCGTAGGGGGTGCCGTCGACGATGCCGCGCACCACCTCGTACTCGGCCTCGCCCCCGAACACCCCCGGCACCAGCCACATCTGCACGAACCGCAGCGGCTCGCTCCCCGCGTTGCGCTCCACGTGCCGGATGCCACGCCCGGCGCTCAACCGCTGGACGTCCCCGGGCCGGACCACCGCGCGGCGTCCGGCCGAGTCCTCGTGCGTCAACTCCCCCTCGATCACCCAGGAGACGATCTCCACGTCCGCGTGCGGGTGTTCGGCGAAGCCCGCGCCCGGCGCGAGCCGTTCCTCGTTGCAGGCGACCAACAGACCGAAGCGCGTGTTGGACGGATCGTAGAAACCGGAGAAGGAGAAGGCGTGCCGCGTCTCTATCCCGGCCGCCGCGTCACCGCCCCGGTAACGGTCGGCTCCACGCCATATGTGCAGCATTCCTTCACCGTACGCGGAAGGGCCCGAGGCGTCACACGGCCGCCGTGTTGCCCATCCGCAGCCGCCCGGAGGAGGCGCGTGTCCGCAGGTACTCCTCCACTTCCTCCGGCGTCGTGGCGGGGGCGAGCGGGTCGAGGCCGACGAGCAGCGCCACCGGCCCGCCGCCCCGCACGAACGCGGCCCACTCCGCGCAGACCCGCGCCCGCAGGCCCAGCCCCCGGTCGTCCAACCGCACGGACACGCGGTCGGATCCGGTGCCCAGGGTGAGGCGCGGCCCGACGTACGCCAACGGACGGCCCGGATCGTCCAACTCCAGTGCGCCGGCCAGCCGCAGCATCCGCCGTTCCACGTCCCGCGCGGTGTCGCCCCAGGGGACGGGCACTGGGGGCGTGATCAGCAGGAACGCCATCCGGCCCACCTCGGTCCTCTCCAGCCACGTCCAAGTGGCCACGCGCCGTGGCAGTCCGGCGGTGCGGGCGGCGCTCACCGGCTCTCCTCCCCGGCGAGCGGACGGGGGTGCCGTCCGGCGAGGCGGCACAGCACGGCGTGCAGCGCGGCCGGGTCCACGAAGGGCGTCCGCTCGGTGGGCGTGAGGACCCAGGACAGCGGCCACGTCCCGCCGCGCAGGGCCGGGATGCCGACGTACGCGGCGCACCGGTCGCCGCTGGTCAGCCCCCGCGCGCCGGGCGGCCAGCGGTGGGAGCGGACGGTGCCGGGCGGCAGCAGGAAGTACGTGTACCGCTCCCCCACGCACTCGTGGACGGCCGGACCGTCCGTCTCCCGCACGGCCTGCGCCGCCAGTCCCCCCGCGACCCGTACGGCGTCGAAGTGCACCCCGGCCAGCCGTAGCGAGTGTCCGTTCCGAGGAATCCAGTCCCAGACCGGATTGACGCTTTCGGTGGTTGTTTCTCCGTTCACGCCTCCGACTTTTCCGGCTTGTGCCTAGCGTGACCAGCAGTGACCAATGCACAGCCCTCGGTTGTCGTGAGGGCAGGGGGAGAGTGATCGCATGTCATCGAGCGCGCCCAACATCACGGGGTCGGACGGCATGAAGGTCTTCGGTGCCGTCCTGAGCGCGCTGCGCGAGGCGCACGGGGCGACACAGGAGGAACTCGGCCGACACGTCGGGTACTCCAAGTCGCTGGTGGCCAAGGTGGAGGGCGGTGAACGGCTGGCGAGCCCGGAGTTCATCGCCAAGGCCGAGGAAGTACTGGACGCGAAGGGGGCGTTGCGTGCCGCCGCCCCGCACCTGAAGTGGACGCGGCTGCCCGCCTGGTTCGGTGAGTACGCGAAGCGGGAGCAGGAGGCGGTGAGCGTGTGGTCGTACGACACGCACGTGATCAAGGGACTTGTCCAGACGGAGGACTACGCCCGCGCGGTGCTCAGCGCATACGTCCCCGTGTTGGAAGAAGACGAGATCGAGCGTCAGGTGCGGACCCGTATGGAGCGCCAAGCACTGCTGACGCGCAAACCGGCCGTCTCGTTGGCCATGGTCATCGAGGAGTGCGTACTGCGGCGCCCGGTGGGCGGAAAGGCAATTCTCAGAGCCCAGTTGGAGCGGCTGCTGGAACTGTCGGAGATGCGGAACGTGTCGATCCAGATCATGCCGACGCACTATGAAACCCACGCCGGCTTCGATGGTCCCTTCACACTCCTGGAGACACCAGAGTCACAGTGGGTGGCCTACGTGGAAGGACAGTCCACAGGCACAGTTTTCGACGACCGGAAAGAGGTCAGCAGGTTCCAGGATCGCTATGGAATGATCCGAACACAGGCCCTGGTTCCCAAGGACTCCGTCCGGTTGATCGAGGAGATGATCCGCGAATCATGAACACCGCAGACCTCGCGTGGTTCAAGTCCAGTTACAGCGGGAGCCAGGGCGGCGACTGCGTCGAAGTCGCCGTCGAGTGGCGCAAGTCCAGCCACAGCGGCGACGCGGGTGGTCAGTGCGTGGAGGTCGCGGCCTGCCCGCACACCGTCCACGTCCGCGACTCCAAGGACGTCGCCCGTCCCTCCCTCGCCTTCACCCCCGGCGCCTGGTCCGCCTTCCTGGACGTCGCCCGCGACTGACCCGGAGGCGGCTTCCGTGAGGTGAGGGGCCTTGGGGGTTCGCCGGATGTTGTCCGTTTCCTCACCGGTTTCCCACCCGACCCTCACCTTCGGTGCCTAGCGTGTGGGTCGGGGCGGCGGATGTCGCGCCGCCCCTCCCGCTCGCCATCGGTACCGCCTCCTTGTCCGGTGTCTTCGCCGATCGTCCGGTTCCCACTGTCGCCGCACGGTCGGACACCGGGTCCGCATGGCCGGCGGGAGCGGTCGCGCACGGTCGCCGGGGTCGGCTGACTCCCGGGGACCGTGCGGCGGCCACGGCGCGGCGGTTCAGGCGGGGCGGCGGAACAACGCCGTCCAGAGGAAGGGTTCGCCGAAGTACGGGGATTCGGGTGGCTCGTCGTTCATGCGGCGCAGTTCGACTTCCTCCAGGCCGGAGAAGATCCGGCGCAGCGACTCGGGCGTGTAGGCGAGGCCGCCGTGGAGGCGGCCCTGTCGGTAGAGCTCCTCGTCGGGCAGTTCACAGCCCATCGCCCCGGCCGCGAAGCAGGTGAGGGCGAGGTGGCCGCCGGGTGCCAGGACGCGGTCCACGAGTGCGAGGTAGCTGACGCGGCGGTGCGGCGGCAGGTGGTGGAAGCAGCCGGAGTCGTGGATCAGGTCGTAGGGGCCGGCCAGGCCGTCGCCGAGGGCGAAGGCGTCCCCGACGCGAAACCGGATGTCGGCTCCCGCCTCGCGGGCGCGTTCCTCGGCCCATGCGACGGCCTCCGGGGAGAGGTCGACGGCGTCCACCTCGAGCCCGAGGGACGCGAGGTGGAGGGCGTTGCGGCCCGGACCGCAGCCCAGGTCGAGCGCCCGGCCCGGCGCGATCAGGCCACGGTCGAGGTACGCGGCCAGGTTCTCGTCGGGCTTGGCGGCGAAGAACGGCACGGGCTTGGAGCGGTCCGCGTAGAAGCCGTCCCACCAGGAGGCCGCGCCTCCCGTCCAGCGGTCGGCGTCGGGTGCGAACAGGCCGTCCAGGAGTCTCAACACGTCGTCCACCGTGCGGATGTTCCGGTCCATCGGTTCCCCTCTCGCGACGGTGGAACCCTAGGGACGGACGGCGCCGGGGACCAGGGCGGGCGGTTCGGCCCGACGTCACGGGCGGGCCCCTGCCGAGCCCGAACGGAGCCGGGAGGCAACCCCCTTCACAGCCGGGGCGCCCGGCCGCCCGCGCATCCGTGAGGAGCCGTCACAGGGTCTTTTCCCGCTCGGCTTGGACGGCTTTTTCGACTTTCTCGGCTTTCTCGATCTTCCGGGTTCCTTGGCTCCCGCCCGGCCGGGTCTCAGTCACCGCCGTGGTTCTCGTCGTGCCGCCGCTGCGCGGCCATGACGTCGGGCATGTGGGTTTCGAGGTGCTCGATGAGGTCGATCAGCTTGCCGGCCGTGGTGCGACCCAGCTCGGTGAGGCTGTACTCGACCCGCGGCGGCATGACGGCGTGGACCTCGCGGTGGACGAATCCGTCGCGCTCCAGTGCCTGGAGCGTCTGAGCGAGCATCTTCTCGCTCACGCCGTCGACGCGGCGGCGCAGGGCGTTGAAGCGGGCGGGCCCGTGGTGGAGGCCGGCCAGGACCAGGACACCCCAACGGCCGGTGAGGTGTTCCAGCACCGGCCGGGAGGGGCAGGCACGGGCGAACACGTCGAATTCCAGCTCCCGGGCCCGCTGTTCTTCCGCGGTCCCCGGGGCGACCTCCGGCGTGGTGGTCGGTGTCTCCATGCCTGAAGGCTACCCGAGAGGAAGCACTGTAGAAAAGTTTGCGCTTTCAATTTCACAGCGTACGGTGGATGCCACATCGGGCCTCCGAGTCCGAGCGCTTCCCTGTCGTTCCCACACCCGAAGGACACTCGCGATGATCGTCGTCACCGGAGCCACCGGACAGTTCGGCCGCCTGGCCGTGGAGAAACTCCTCGACCGCGGCGTTCCCGCCGCCGACCTGGCCGTCGCGGTGCGCGCCCCGGAGAAGGCGGCCGATCTGGCCGAGCGGGGCGTGACCGTCCGCGAGGCCGACTACGACCGGCCCGAGACTCTCGCCCCCGCGTTCGCCGGGGCCGACAAGCTGCTGTTCGTCTCCGCCAACGGCCCCGACGATCTGCGCGTCGTCCAGCACCGCGCCGTCGTCGCCGCCGCGAAGGAGGCCGGGGTCGGGCTGGTCGCCTACACCTCGGTCGTCGGTGCCGACACCAACCCGCTGGGGCTGGCCCGCGTCCACCGCGAGACCGAGGCCGCCCTGGCCGAGTCCGGCCTGCCCACGGTGCTGCTGCGCAACGGCTGGTACACCGAGAACTACACCGCCACCCTGGCGGACTCCGTCGAGCGCGGCACGATCGTCGGATCCGCCGGCGCGGGCCGCGTCGCCTCGGCCACCCGTGCCGACCTCGCCGAGGCCGCGGCCGTCGTCCTGACCCGCGACGACCAGGCGGGCAAGGTGTACGAGTTGACCGGCGACACCGCCTGGACGCTCGCCGACCTGGCCGCCGAGGCCACCGCCGTCTCCGGCAAGGAGGTCGTCTACAACGACCTGCCCGCCGAGCAGTACCGGCGGATCCTCACCGACGCGGGTCTGCCCGCCTTCTTCGTGGAGCTGCTGGTGGACTCCGACGTCAAGATCTCCCAGGGCGCTCTGGCCCGGACCACCGGCGACCTGACGACCCTCCTGGGCCGGCCCGCCACCCCGCTGTCCGACGCCGTCGCCGAGGCGCTCAAGGGCTGATCGCGCAGGCGCCCCGGCGCCGTCGGAGGCAGGCGGGCGGCACCGGGAGCGCGGTGGTGTCCCCTCACGCGTCCTCCTCGGCGCTCCCCTCCGCGTGCTCGTCCGTGCGCCCGTCCGCGTTCTTCTCCGCGCAGCTCCTGGCGACCAGGTCGGCGAAGGTGCGGGCGCTGGGGGTGAGGGTGTCCCAGCGGCGGACGGCCCAGCCGGCCGACAGGGGCGGCAGGGCGGGGACGGGCACGAGACGGAGGGGGCCGTCGACGCCCGGAACACGCCATCCGGGCAGAGCCGGCACCAGGGCGTGGCCGAGGCCGAGTTCGGCCAGCAGGACGGCGGTGTCCCAGTCGGCCACGCTGGTGTCGGAGTCGACGCGGACGCCCAGGTCGGCGAAGGCCGCCTCCAGGCGGGCCCGGGAGGTGGAGCGTTCCGGGAGCCGGATGTGTCGGATGCCCGCCAGGTCGTCGGCGTCGAGGTACGGCCGAGAGGCGAGCGGGTCGTCCACGCGGGTGGCCAGGACCCAGGGCATGTCGACCACGGGACGCTGCTCGACGCCCCGCACGGGCTCGCCGATGGTGATCCAGGCGAGGTCCAGGTCGTTGGCGGTGAGGGCGTCGAAGCAGCCGCGGCTGGAGTTCTCGGTCTGGAACTCCAGCCGCACTCCGGGGTGACGGCGGCGGAACTCGACGATGGCCTCGGCCATGAAGTGCCGCACCGTCGTGGCGCCCGTGGTGACGCGGACGGAGCCGCCGTCGCCGCGTGCGAGGTCGTCGAGGCGGCGCAGGGCGAGGTCTATGCCGGCGAGACCGTCGGCGGCGGCGGCGCACAGGACGCGTCCGGCCGCCGTGGGCACCACGCCGCGCGCGTGGCGCTCCAGGAGACCGACCCCGGTCTTCCTCTCCAGCCGCCTGATGTGCTGGCTCACCGCCGACTGGCTGCACCCGAGGTCGCGGGCGACGGCGCTGAGGCTTCCCGCCCGGCACACGGCGACGAGGACACGCAGATCTTCGAGAGTCACGACGCCCAAGCCTTCCCTTGGAGTTGGCAAGCAAACTCGAGGATTGACTTGGGTTTTGGGGTGCTGGACCATCGTTGCGGGCCCAGGGCGGCAACCCGTCCCCGCGTCCTCGCCACCGTCCGGGCCCCGGACGAGGGCACGGGACGGGTGCCGACCCCGTCGTTCCGACAGGGGGGAGCGCCTCCATGTCCGTTCACGTCGATCCCGCCGACCGGGTCGTCGCGCTCCTGCGCGCGTTCGGCGCCGAGGAAATCGCCCACCCCGGCGGCACCCTCCTCGCCCACCTGGAGCGCGTACGGGGGCGGCTCGCCGCGTGGGGCGCCCGTCCGGCCCTTCGACTGGCGGGCCTGTGCCACGCCCTCTACGGCACCGACGGTTTCGCGTCCGCCCCCCTGCCGCCCGACCGCCGCGACGAGTTGGCGGAGGTGATCGGCGTCGAGGCCGAGAACATCGTGTACTTCTACGCCGGCTGCGACCGTCAGGCCGCCTACCGCGTCCTCACCGACCCCGACGCGGCCCTCCGGGACCGGTTCACCGGCCTCCTCCACACGCCCAGCACGGAGTTGCGGCGGGACTTCGCCGAGCTGACCGCGGCGAACGAACTCGACATCGCCCACGTCGACCCGGTCTTCCGGGAGCGGTGGGGTCCTTCGCTCCGCGCGCTGTTCGACCGCCTCCGTCCGCTGTTGAGCGATCCCGCCTGGCAGGACTGCCGCACGGTGCTCACCGCGCCGGGGGCGTCCGGGAACGGCTGACGCCGCACACGCCGACAAAACCGGCGGGGGGAGGCCGGCGCCGCGCCCGCGCATAGCCTGGTTCCGCCCGCCACCGTCACGCACCGGGAGGTCGCCGAACATGGCCCTGGACCGCATGCGCCCGCGCACGCCGTACGCCCGCATCGGGTTGGGGCTGGCCGCCGTCGGGCGACCCGGGTACATCAACCTCGGACGCGAGCGGGACCTGCCCGCCGAGCGGACCGTCGAGGCGCTGCGCCGCCGCACCCGTGAACTGCTCGACCTCGCCTGGGCCCGCGGCGTCCGGTACGTCGACGCCGCCCGCTCCTACGGCCGTGCCGAGGAGTTCCTCGCCGACTGGCTGAACAGCGGCGACGACCCGCGCGAGGGGCTGGTCGTGGGCAGCAAGTGGGGCTACACCTACACCGCGGACTGGACCGTCGACGCTCCCGTGCACGAGGTCAAGGACCACTCCGCGGCCACCTTCGACCGGCAGCTCGCCGAGACGCGGGCGCTGCTCGGCGACCGGCTCGACCTCTACCAGATCCACTCCGTCACCCCCGACAGCCCCGCCCTGACCGACACCGCCCTGCACCGCCGGCTCGCCGAGCTGGTCGCCGAGGGCGTCACCGTGGGGGTGTCCACCAGCGGGCCGAGGCAGGGCGACGCCATCCGCGCCGCCCTGGACGTCACCGTCGACGGCGAACCCCTCTTCCGCAGCGTCCAGGCCACCTGGAACCCGCTGGAGCCCTCCGCCGGAGAGGCCCTGGCCGAGGCGCACGACGCGGGCCGCACCGTCATCGTCAAGGAAGCGCTCGCCAACGGTCGGCTCCTCACGCCCGGCACCCCGCCGCACGCCGTCCTGGAGGCGCTCGCCCGGGAGGTCGGCGCGTCCGGCGACGCCGTCGCCCTGGCCGCGGCCCTCCACCAGCCCTGGGCCGACACCGTCCTGTCCGGGGCGGCGACCACCGACCAGCTCGCCGGCAACCTGCTCGCCGCGGACGTGCGGCTGGACGACGAACGGCTCGCGCGTCTCGCCTCTCTCGCCGAGGCCCCGGACGTCTACTGGGCCCACCGGTCCCGGCTTCCCTGGAGCTGACCCGGAGCTGGTCCGGAGCCGATCCTGGAACTGACCCGGAGTCGCCCGGCAGGGGACCACAAGAGGGCTTTGATGCTGCTTTGACATCTTCTGGATGAAGTGTCATGAAACATCCAGGTGTCGAGTGGAGGAGCGGTACGAGCGGAACGGCCGTCGCCGCCCCGCTCGTTGTACGAATCCGACACCCGCTCCCCGCCGCGCCGTACCAATAGGGCAGTCTTGTCCCGTGCCAGAAACCACGCAGACACCAGCACCCGACAAGCAGCGACCGCACCCGCACCCCCAGACGCTGCGGCGGCTGGAGCAGTCCTCCGGCAAGCTGGCCGCCGCCGCTCTCGCGCGGATGGGGGAGCAACTGCCGTGGTACCGCGCGATGCCGCCGGAGAACCGGTCCTGGATCGGGCTGGTGGCACAGGCCGGCATCGCGGCGTTCACCGAGTGGTTCCGGCATCCGGAGACCCCGCAGGCCATCAGCACGGACGTGTTCGGCACCGCACCGCGCGAACTGACGCGGGCCGTCACGCTGCGTCAGACCGTGGAGATGGTCCGCACCACCATCGATGTCGTGGAGTCGGCCATCGACGAGGTGGCCGCGCCCGGCGACGAGAGCGTGCTGCGCGAGGCGCTGCTCGTGTACGCCCGCGAGATAGCCTTCGCCACCGCCCAGGTGTACGCGCAGGCCGCCGAGGCGCGCGGCGCGTGGGACGCGCGGCTGGAGTCGTTGGTGGTCAACGCCGTGGTCTCCGGCGAGGCCGACGAGGGGGCCGTCTCCCGCGCCGCCGCACTGGGCTGGAACTCCCCCGAGCACGTCGTCGTCGTGCTGGGCACCGCGCCCGACGGGGACAGCGAGTTGACCGTGGAGGCGATCCGGCGCGCCGCCCGCCACGCCAAGCTCCAGGTGCTCACCGGCGTGTTGGGCAGTCGGCTGGTGGTCGTCGCGGGCGGCTCGGACAATCCGCTGCACGTCGCCAAGGCGCTGATCGGGCCGTTCGCCCCCGGTCCGGTGGTGGCCGGGCCGGTGGTCGACGACCTGCTGTCGGCGACGCGCTCGGCGCGGGCCGCCGCCGCCGGCCTGAAGGCGTGCGCCGCGTGGCCGGACGCGCCCAGGCCGGTGCTGGCGGACGATCTGCTGCCGGAGCGCGCGATGGCCGGAGACCCCACCGCGCGGACGCTGTTGGTGGAGGAGATCTACAGACCGCTCCAGGAGGCCGGCGCGGCGCTGCTGGAGACGCTCAGCGTGTACCTGGAGCAGGCGAGCTCCCTGGAGGGTGCGGCGCGGATGCTGTTCGTCCACCCCAACACCGTCCGCTACCGGCTGAGACGTGTGACGGACGTCACCGGATGGTCACCCTCCGATGTCCGCTCGGCCTTCACGCTGCGCATCGCGCTGATCCTCGGCCGCCTCGCCGAGCAGACCGGACGGATATAGTCGTGCCGGGCGATTTTGTCGGCCCTCCACAATTACCCTGACCGTTCTTCGTGCCGGTCCCCACCGGCGGGGACCTCCGTCGACAAGAGAGAGTGAGAGAGTGCTCGTACTCGTCGCTCCCGGCCAGGGTGCCCAGACACCCGGCTTCCTGACTCCTTGGCTCGAACTCCCCGGCGTCGCCGACCGGCTGCGGGAGTGGTCGGCCGCCATAGACCTGGATCTGGTGCACTACGGCACCGAGGCCGACGCCGAGCAGATCCGTGACACCGCCGTGGCGCAGCCGCTGCTGGTGGCCGCCGGACTGGTCTCCGCGCGGGCGCTGCTGGACGGTGTCCGCGAGGACGCCCTGGGAGCGGTCGCCGGCCACAGCGTGGGCGAGTTGACCGCCGCCGCGATCGGCGGGGTCCTCACCCCCGAGGCCGCGATGGCGCTCGTCCGGCGCCGCGGTCTGGCGATGGCCGAGGCCGCCGCCGTCACCGAGACGGGGATGGCCGCCGTGCTCGGCGGGGACCCGGAGACGGTGACGGCGCACCTGGAGAAGCTGGGCCTCACCCCCGCCAACATCAACGGCGCCGGCCAGATCGTCGCCGCGGGCACCGTCGAGCAGCTCGCCGCGCTCGCCGAGGAGAAGCCGGAAGGGGTGCGGGCGGTGCGGTCGCTGGCCGTCGCGGGCGCCTTCCACACCCACCACATGGCCCCGGCCGTCTCCGCGTTGGAGGAGGCCGTCCAGGGCGTCGAGGCGAACGACCCGCGCGTCCGCTACGTCTCCAACCGGGACGGCCACGTGGTCGCCGACGGCGCGGAGGTCGTGCGGCGGCTGGTGCACCAGGTCTCCAACCCCGTGCGCTGGGACCTGTGCATGGAGACCTTCAAGGAGTTGGGGGTCACCGCGCTGATCGAGGTGTGCCCCGGCGGCACCCTCACCGGTCTGGCCAAGCGTGCCCTGCCGGGCGTGAAGACGCTGGCCGTGAAGACCCCCGACCACCTCGACGCGGCCCGCGAGCTGATCGCCGAGCACGGCGGCCCCGCACGAGGCGCCGAGCCCGCCGGCACGACGGCCGAGTAGTCGAAGAGGAGTCCCGAGACCATGACCGCGAAGATCCGGCCCGCGAAGGGCGCCCCGTACGCGCGCATTCTCGGCGTCGGCGGTTACCGCCCGGCCCGGGTGGTGCCGAACGAGGAGATCCTCAAGCACATCGACTCGTCCGACGAGTGGATCCGCACCCGTTCCGGCATCACCACCCGCCACTGGGCGGGTCCGGAGGAGACCGTCGCCGAGATGTCGCTGGCCGCGGCGGGCAAGGCCGTCGCCGCCGCCGGGATCACCCCCGACCGGATCGGCGCGGTCGTCATCTCGACCGTCTCCCACTTCAAGCAGACGCCCTCGATCGCCACCGAGGTCGCCCACCGGTTGGGCACGGGCAAGGCCGCGGCCTTCGACATCTCGGCGGCCTGCGCCGGCTTCGGTTACGGCCTGACCATCGCCAAGGGCCTGATCGTGGAGGGCAGCGCGGAGTACGTCCTGGTCATCGGCGTCGAGCGGCTGTCGGACCTGACCGACCTTCAGGACCGCAGCACCGCCTTCCTGTTCGGCGACGGCGCCGGAGCGGTGATCGTCGGCCCGGCCGAGGAACCGGCCATCGGCCCCACCGTCTGGGGTTCGGAGGGCGACAAGGCGGACGTCATCTCGCAGACCGTGCCGTGGGACGAGTTCCGCGGCGACGACGTGTCGAAGCTGCCCGTCGACGAGAACGGCGAGCCGAAGTTCCCCGCGATCCGGCAGGAGGGCCAGACGGTCTTCCGCTGGGCCGTCTTCGAGATGGCGAAGGTCGCCCAGCAGGCGCTGGACGCCGCGGGCGTCTCCGCCGACGACCTGGACGTCTTCATTCCGCACCAGGCCAACATGCGGATCATCGACTCGATGGTGAAGACCCTCAAACTGCCGGAGCACGTCACGGTCGCCCGTGACGTGGAGACCACCGGCAACACCTCGGCCGCCTCGATTCCGCTCGCCATGGAGCGGCTGTTGGCGACCGGGCAGGCGAAGAGCGGCGACACCGCACTCGTCATCGGCTTCGGGGCGGGTCTCGTCTACGCGGCAACGGTCGTTACCCTCCCCTGAGTCGGTCAAACCGCACCATGACAATAGGACCGCACCACACAACGCAAAGGAGCGCCATCATGGCTGCCACCAAGGAAGAGATCGTCGCCGGTCTCGCCGAGATCGTGAACGAGATCGCCGGCATCCCGGTCGAGGACGTCCAGCCGGAGAAGTCCTTCACCGACGACCTGGACGTCGACTCGCTGTCCATGGTCGAGGTCGTCGTCGCCGCCGAGGAGCGCTTCGGCGTGAAGATCCCGGACGACGACGTCAAGGGCCTGAAGACCGTGGGCGACGCCGTCGACTACATCATCAACCACCAGGACTGACCCGGTCCGACGTCCGAGAGACGCGCTTGTCGCCACCCGCTTCGGGTGGCGCGGACCCACACATCCCCTACCAGTGGAGACAGAATTCCTGTGAACGCGACCCATCACCCCGTGGTCGTCACCGGTATCGGCGCAACCACACCGCTGGGTGGCGACAGCGCATCGACGTGGGAGGGCCTGGTCGCCGGTCGTTCCGGGGTGAAGGCCCTGGAGCAGGAGTGGGCGGCCGAACTGCCGGTGCGGATCGCCGCCTCGGTGGCGGTCGAGCCGTCCGAGATCCTGCCTCGGCCGCAGGCCCGCAAGCTGGACCGCTCGGCGCAGTTCGCGCTGATCGCGGCCCGCGAGGCGTGGGCCGACGCCGGTTACGAGGGCAAGGCCGGCGAGAACGGTCTGGTGGACCCGGACCGGCTCGGCGCGGTCGTCGCCTCCGGCATCGGTGGCGTCACCACGCTGCTCGACCAGTACGACGTCCTGCGGGAGAAGGGCCCGCGGCGCGTCTCCCCGCACACCGTGCCGATGCTGATGCCCAACAGCCCGGCCGCCAACGTCGGTCTGGACCTGGGCGCCCAGGCGGGTGTGCACACCCCGGTCAGCGCCTGCGCCTCGGGGGCCGAGGCGATCGGCTACGCCGTGGAGATGATCCGCACCGGACGTGCCGACGTGGTCGTCGCGGGCGGCAGCGAGGCGGCGATCCACCCGCTGCCCATCGCGGCGTTCGCCAACATGATGGCGCTGTCCAAGAGCGAGAGGGCGCCCGAGGAGGTCTCCCGTCCCTTCGACAAGACGCGGGACGGTTTCGTGCTCGGCGAGGGCGCGGGCATCATCGTGCTGGAGTCGGCCGAGCACGCCGCCAAGCGCGGCGCGAAGGTCTACTGCGAGGTGCTGGGCCAGGGGCTGTCCGCGGACGCCCACCACATCACCCAGCCCGAGCCGACCGGCCGGGGCATCGCCGCCGCGCTGCAGAACCTGCTGGAGAGCACCGACCTGGACCCGGCGGAGCTGGTGCACGCCAACGCGCACGCCACCTCCACCCCGCTGGGCGACGTCGGCGAGATCAAGGCGCTGCGCAAGGTGCTGGGCGCCGACCTGGACCACATCGCCATCTCCGCCACCAAGTCGATGACCGGCCACCTGCTGGGCGGCGCGGGCGGTGTGGAGACGGTGGCGACGGTCCTGGCGCTGTACCACCGCACGGCTCCGCCGACCCTCAACCTCGACGAGCTCGACGAGGAGGTCGACGCCGACATCGTGCGCGGCCAGGCCCGCCCGCTGGGCGAGGGCCGGATCGCCGCGCTCAACAACTCCTTCGGCTTCGGCGGCCACAACGTCGTCCTGGCCTTCCGCACGGTCTGACACCCGCGATCCGACCGCGCGGTTCGGCACCGCGCACCGCCCCGAGGGGGCCACCGGGCACCGCCCGGTGGCCCCCTCGGTCGTTCCCGTCCTCGGTGAGGTCAGGGGCAGGTGACGACCTGTCCGGCCCAGGAGAGGCCGCCGCCGAAGGCGAACAGCAGCACGGGGGCGCCCGCCTCGATCTCGCGGCGCTCGACGAGCTTGGAGAGGGCGAGCGGGACGGAGGCGGCCGAGGTGTTGCCGGAGTCCACCACGTCGCGCGCCACCACGGCGTCGCCGGCGCCGAGCCTGCGGACCAGGGATTCGATGATCCGCAGGTTGGCCTGGTGGGTGACGATCCCACCGAGTTCCCGGGGGGTGATCCCGGCCTTCTCGCAGGTCCGCTCGATCAGGGGCACCAGTTCGGTGGTGGCCCAGCGGAAGACGGTCTGCCCCTCCTGGGCGAAGCGGGGCTGCCAGTCGCCCATCAGCCGCACGGCGTCGCCGCGCGAGGGGTCCGATCCCCAGACGACGGGGCCGATGCCCGGGGTGTCGGCGGAGCCGGCGGGGTCGACGCTCACCACGGCGGCGCCCGCGCCGTCGCCGAGGAGGACGCAGGTGGAGCGGTCGGTCCAGTCGGTGACGTCGGACATCTTCTCGGCGCCGATGACCAGGGCGTGCCGTGCGGCTCCGGCGCGCAGGGAGTGGTCGGCGCCGGCCAGGGCGGTGGTGAAGCCCGCGCAGCCGTTGTTGAGGTCGAAGGCGACGGCGTCGGGGATGCCGAGACGTCCGGCGACCTGGGCCGCGGTGGAGGGGCAACGGTCCCGCGCCGAGCAGGTGGCGACGGTGACCAGGCCGATGTCGGCCGGGTCGAGTCCGGCCGCGGCAAGGGCCTTGCCCGCCGCGGCGGTGGCCAGGTCGGCGACGGACTCCTCGCGGGCGATGCGGCGGGTGGCGATGCCGGTCCGCTGCCGGATCCACTCGTCGCTGGTCTCCACCATCCCCGCCAGGTCGTCGTTGGTCAGGATGTGGTCGGGCTGGTGGTGGCCCAGGGCGGTGATGCGGGTCGGGTGCACGGCGCTCCTCTTCTCGACTTCTTCTCGGCGCAGCCCCGGCACGAACCCGGCACGGCCTTGGCTCGACCGTGACACGGCCGTCGGCTGCGCGGCGCCCACGACTTTATAGCGACCGATCGATCGGACTCTATGGGTTCCACTTCTCGGTACGATGGCGCCCGTGAGCCCCCGCAGATCCGTCGCCGAAGCCCGTCGCACCCGCGAGCGGATCATCGAGCACAGCGTCGCCCTCGCCTCCCTGGAGGGGCTGGAGGGTCTGACGATCGGACGGCTCGCCTCCGACCTCGGTCTCAGCAAGTCCGGCCTGCTGGGCCACTTCGGCACCAAGGAGGCGTTGCAACTCGCGGTCCTGGAACGGGCGGCGGTGATCTTCGACCGCGAGGTCTGGCGTCCCGCGGCGGACGCCGAGCCGGGGGTGACACGGCTGCGCGCGGTCTGCGCGACGTGGATCTCCTACCTGGAGCGCGGGGTGTTCCCCGGCGGCTGCTTCTTCGTCTCCGCCACGTTCGAGTACGACGGTCGCGGCGGTCCCGTACGGGATCTGTTGAGGCGCCAGTTCGGCGCGTGGCGCAGCCGGCTGGCGGCGGACGTGCGGGTGGCAGCCGGGCGCGGCGAACTGCCCTCGGACACCGATCCGGAGCAGGTCGTGTTCGAGTTGAACGGAATCCTGATGAGCCTGAACCACACCATCCAGCTCTACGGCGACACCGGGGCCGCCGCCCGCGCCCGGCGCGCGGTGGACCGGCTGCTGCCGTCCCCGCCGTCCGCCCCCGTGGCCCCTCGGCGGCCCGGAGAGCGGGGCGCCTCGCCGAAGCCGGCGTAAGCACGAGGCGGCCGTGCCCCCGTCACCGTGGCACGCTCGACGGCGCGGCGTACGGGACGCGGGACGGGACGCGGGCCGTACGGCGGGAGCGGGCGCGACGGGGCGTCAGACCACCTGGTGCAGCCAGCGCACCGGGGCGCCCTCGCCCGCGTAACGGAAGGGCTCCAGCTCGTCGTCCCAGGGCTTGCCGAGCAGCTTGGCGATCTCGGACTCCAGGTCGGTCTCGCCGCGCGAGGCGCGGACCAGCGCGGCGCGCAACCGGTCCTCGGGGATGAGGATGTCGCCGTGCAGACCCGTCACCGCGTGGAAGATGCCCAGGTCGGGGGTGGAGCTGTAGCGCTCGCCCTCGGCGGTGGCGCACGGCTCGGAGGTCACCTCGAAGCGGAGCATGCGCCAGCCGCGCAGCGCGGAGGCGAGTTTGGAGGCGGTGCCGGGCTCGCCCTGCCAGGAGAGCTCCGCGCGCCAGGTGCCCGGCGAGGCGGGCTGCTTGATCCAGTCGAGACTGACGCGGGCGCCGAGCACTCCCGCGACGGCCCACTCCACATGCGGGCACAGTGCGCGGGGAGCGGAGTGCACGTACAGAACTCCACGTGTGGTCACCGGGACCTCCTGTGCGGTTCGAGCGCGACCTTCCGTGGCGGCCTCGAATCCCTACCGGCCGTGCGCCGAGTCAGCGCTTGACATCTTGTCCCATCGGTCACGTGTCCTCCAGCCCGTGGTTACGAACAGTAAACACTATCCGTGCCGTTTCTCCCTAAAAGGGACAGCAAGTGACGCGATGTAATCTGTCAATTGTGTCCGGCGGCCATTTTCGGACCGTCATGGAAAAAGCTACCGCGCCCTGGCGCGCAAAGGGTGACGTACCGTCGGTCGAGGCGGTCAACCCACCCGTCCGAACCATCACCCCACCGGGAAACGGAGAGAAACGGGGGCAGGAGACGTGCGAGACAGCGTGCCGCCCGGCCGTGTCCGCGGCGTGGGGCTCGTGCTCGGCGCGTGCGCCGTCGTCGTCGCCGTCGTCGTGACGCTCGTCGTCCTGGTGGTGTCGGGAGGTTCGCCGGGCGGTTCGTCGGACGGCCGGGGCACGCTCCGCTCCCCGGGTTCCTCCCCCGACGCCCGCCCGTCCCCCTCGCCCACGCCCGAGTGGGACCCTCGTCCCGATTCGCTGGCGGCGCTGGGCGACTCCATCACCCGCGCCCACAACGCCTGCTCGCCGCTCTCCGACTGCCCCGAGGCGTCCTGGGCCACCGGCACCTCCGCGACGGTGGAGAGCCTGGCGCGGCGGCTGGGCGTGCCGGCCTCCGCGCGCTGGAACCTGGCGCGCTCCGGCGCCCTGATGACCGACCTGCCCGCCCAGGCCGAGAAGGCCGCGGCGCGCCGGCCGGAGCTGGTGACGGTGCTGATCGGCGCGAACGACGCCTGTCGGTCGAGCGTGGCGCGGATGACGCCCGTGGCCGACTTCCGCGCCGACTTCGCCGAGGCCCTGCGCGTCCTGCGTCGGAACTCGCCCCGCACCCAGGTGTACGTGGCCGGCGTGCCGGACCTGGAGCACCTGTGGGAGCAGGGGCGGTCCCACCCACTGGCCGCCCGGGTGTGGGAGTTGGGCATCTGCCCCGCGATGCTGGCCGACGCCGACGCCGTGGACGCCGCCGCAGTGGAGCGCCGCGAGAAGGTGGCCCGGCGGGTGCGGGCGTACAACGCCGCGCTCCGGGAGGTCTGCGAGCGCGACGCGCGCTGCCGCCACGACGGCGGGGCGGTCCACGAGTACCGCTTCACCACCCGCGAGCTGAGCGGCTGGGACTGGTTCCACCCCGGCGAGGCGGGCCAGCGGAAGCTCGCCGAGATCGCCCACCGCCGGATCACGGCCGGGGGGTGACCCTCCCGAGCGGGCCGCGGGTGCGGCGAGGGAGTCCGCCCGGGAGGGTTCGACCAGGGGATCTCCGCACGACCCATTGACGCCGGTCACGGCATGTCACTACATTCACGCCAGCATTTCGAACGGTTGACGAAATATCGAACAGCGTGGAGGGGCAACCGCTGTGCGCATCACCGGAATCAGCACCCACGTCGTCGGCACCCCCTGGCGCAACCTCACCTACGTACAAGTCCACACGGACGAGGGCCTCACCGGCGTCGGCGAGACCCGGATGCTCGGACACACCGACGCACTCGTGGGTTACCTCCGCGAGGCCGAGGCCAATCACATCGCCGGGTCCGACCCCTTCGCGGTCGAGGACCTGGTCCGCCGCATGAAGTACGGCGACTACGGGCGGGCCGGGGAGATCGTGATGTCCGGCATCGCCGTCGTGGAGATGGCCTGCTGGGACATCAAGGGCAAGGCGCTGGGCGTCCCCGTCTGGCAACTGCTCGGCGGGAGGGTCACCGAGAGGGTCAAGGCGTACGCCAACGGCTGGTACACCGTCGAACGCACCCCCGAGGCGTTCCACAAGGCGGCCCTGAAGGTCGTCGAGCGCGGCTACCGGGCCCTCAAGCTCGACCCCTTCGGCACCGGCCACTTCGAACTGGACCACGCCGAGACGCTGCGCTCGGTCGCCCTGGTGGAGGCCGTGCGGGACGCGATCGGACCGGAGTGCGAGCTGCTGCTGGAGATGCACGGCCGGTTCAGCCCGGCCACGGCCGTCCGCATCGCCCGCGAGGTGGAGCCGTTCAAGCCGAGCTGGCTGGAGGAGCCGGTGCCGCCGGAGAACCTCAAGGCGCTGGCCAAGGTCGCCGACAAGGTGGACCTGCCGATCGCCACCGGCGAGCGCATCCACGACCGGATCGAGTTCCGCGAGCTGTTCGAGTCGCAGGCCGCCGACATCATCCAGCCCGACCTCGGCCACCTCGGCGGCATCCTGGAGACCCGCAAGCTCGCCGCCACCGCCGAGACCCACTACATGATGGTCGCGCCGCACAACGTCGGCGGCTCGGTGCTGACGGCCGCTTCCCTGCAACTGGCCGGTTGCACACCGAACTTCAAGATCCTGGAGCACTTCAACGACTTCGCGGACGCCGAGATCAAGAAGGTGGTCAAGGGCGCCCCTCAGGTCGTGGACGGCTACTTCGCCCTCCCCGAAGCCCCCGGCCTGGGAGTGGAGTTGGACACCGACGCGGCGGCGGAGTTCCCACAGCAGCAGGCCCGGTTCGACCTGTGGGCCGAGGGCTGGGAGAAGCGGGACCCGCGCGGAGCGCGGGCATGACACGCGGTACGCCACGGGGGCGCGGGACCACCGCGGCCGGCCGGGCGGAGAGCGGCGCCGCCCTCCGCCCGGCGGACGGAGAGCACGACGGCGCCACGCGAACCGTACGCGCGTACGGCCCGTGCGGCGCGGGGAGGATGCAGCGGTGAACACACCCGTACACGACCAGGACCCGACGGCCCCGGCACCGGAGGGCGCCGTACGCCCCGCCCGCGCCGGCCGCGCCGTCGTCGTGGAACGGCCCGGCGTCCATCGGCTGGTGGAGGTGGAGCGCGCCGAGCCCGGCCCCGGCGAGGCACGGGTGGCGGTGTACGCGGCGGGGATCTGCGGCAGCGACCGCGAGGTGTACGCCGGGACGCGCGCCGAGGGCTACGTCCGCTACCCCGTGATCCCCGGTCACGAGTGGTCCGGCACGGTGGACGCGGTCGGCCCCGGCGTCGATCCGGCGCTGGTGGGCCGGAAGGTGGTGGGCGAGGGGTTCCGCGCCTGCCTGGTCTGCGACCGCTGCCGGGAGGGCGCCACCAGCCTGTGCGGCGGAGGCTACGAGGAGACCGGCTTCACCCGGCCCGGCGCCTTCGCCGACGCCCTCGTCCTGCCGGCCCGGCTGCTGCACGTCCTCGACGACCGGGCCGACCTGCGCTCCGCGGCGCTGTTGGAGCCCGCCGCCGTGGTCGCCGCGGCGGTGCTGGCGGGCGAGCCCCGCTCCGGGGAGCGCGTCGCCGTGGTCGGCGCGGGCACGCTCGGCCTGCTGGCCGTCCAGTTGCTGGCCGCCGTCTCCCCCGCCGAGCTGCTGGTGGTCGATCCCCGTGTGCAGCGCGCCGAGCAGGCGCTGTCCATGGGCGCCACCCGGGCGCTGGCCCCGTCGGACGCCGAGGGGCTGCGCGGCCGTCACGACCTGGTGGTGGAGACCGCGGGCGCGCCCACCACCGCGCACGACGCCTGCCTGCTGGCCCGGCGCGGCGGGCGGGTGGTGCTGACCGGCCTGCCCGAGCCCGGCGCGCTGGGCATCGATCCCGTCCACCTGACCGTCGGCCAGCTCACCGTCCGGTCCGTCTTCGGCGCTCCGCCCGCCGCCTGGGCGCACGCGGTACGGGCCTTCGACACCGGGCTGCTGGCGCCCGCCGCCCTGATCACCCACGAGCTGCCGTTGGACGGTTTCGCCGAGGCCGTCGCGTTGGTCGGCAGCGGCGATCCGGGGGTCGGCAAGGTCCTGCTGCGGCCCTGACCGCCCCGCCCGTCCCGCGCGGGCCGCCCCCGACCCACGTCACACCCTCACTCGCCAACGACGTACGAGACACCGAACCTGGGAGCATCGTGACCGACGCGTCCACTCCACTGCCCGGCTCGCCCGCCGGCCGCCGCCCCGGCGAGACCGCCCTCGCCGCCCTCGGCCACCCCGTCCCGCCCCTGAACCCCTCCGACGCGTCCCCGCACGCCTTCCCCGACGGCGGCACCTGGCGCACCGAGATCCCCTCCGTGGAGGGGCCGGAGGCACTGGCCACCGTGTTGAAGGAGGCCGAGACCCTCGGCGTCCCCGTCCACCGCATCAGCCAGGGCAGCGGTGTGTGGATGTTGAGCGACGCCGAGATCACCGAGATGGTCGGGGCCTGCGCCGAACACGACGTCGAGCTGTGCCTGTTCACCGGCCCGCGCGGCACCTGGGACACCGGCGCCGGGACCCGCACCCTCTCGGGCGGCGCGGGGCTGCGCGCCCGCGGCCACGACGCGCTCGCCGGGTGCGTCGAGGACGCCGTGCGCGCGACCGAACTCGGCGTGCGCTGCCTGCTGGTGGCCGACGAGGGCGTGCTGCTGACCCTGCACCGGCTGCGGACGCGGGGCGTGCTGCCCGCCGACACCACCCTCAAGGTCTCGGCGCTCATCGGCCCGGTGAACCCCGCCTCGTACTCCGTCTACGAACGTCTGGGCGCCGACTCGATCAACATCCCCTCCGACCTGACCCTGGAGCACCTGACCGAGATCCGCCGGGTCAGCCGCGCCCCGATGGACTTCTACCTGGAGGCCCCCGACGACCTCGGCGGCTACGTGCGGATGTACGACGTCGCCGAGTTGATCCGGCGCGGCGCGCCGATCTACCTCAAGTTCGGTCTCAGCAAGGCCCCCGGCCTCTACCCCTACGGCGCGCACCTGCGCGACGTGACCCTGGACACCGCGCGCGAGCGGGTCCGCCGCGGACGTCTCGCCCTGGACCTGCTGGCCCGCCTCGGCGCCGACACCGGGATGTCCCCCCTCGGCTCCCGACTGCCCGGCCCGCTCGACCGCTTCCCCGACTGACCCGGCCGGCCCGACCGCCTCGCCCCCTCGGCACTCCGCTCGCCCCCACCACCCACACGGAGGGAACCGAACCGACATGCGCACCCGCACCCGCACCGCCAGAGCCCCCCTGGCCCTCGGCGCCGCCCTCGCCCTCGCGCTCACCGCCTGCGGCCAGAGCTCCGAGGGCGGCAGCAAGGCCGGTGACGACGACCCCAAGGGCGGCACCATCGGCATCGCCATGCCCACCAAGTCCTCCGAGCGGTGGATAGCCGACGGAAAGAACATGGTGAAGGCGTTCGAGGCCAAGGGCTACAAGGCCGATCTGCAGTACGGCGACGACAAGGTGGAGAACCAGGTCGCGCAGCTCGAGAACATGATCTCCAAGGGGCACGAGGCGCTGGTGGTCGCCGCGATCGACGGCTCCTCCCTGACCGACGTGCTCCGCCGCGCCGAGGAGGCGGGCATCCCCGTCATCGCCTACGACCGGCTCATCCGCGGCACCGGGGACGTCGACTACTACGCCACCTTCGACAACTTCAAGGTCGGCGAACTCCAGGGACGGTACATCGTCGACGCGCTGAAGCTGGAGGAGAACAAGGGGGAGAAGTTCAACCTGGAGCTGTTCGCCGGCTCGCCGGACGACAACAACACCGGCTTCTTCTTCCGCGGCGCGATGAACGTGCTGAAGCCCCACATCGACGACGGGCGGCTCGTCGTCCGCAGCGGCCAGACGGCGATGAACCAGGTCACCACCCTGCGCTGGGACGGCGGCACCGCCCAGAAGCGGATGGACGACCTGCTCAGCCGCCACTACGGCGGCGAGCGCGTGGACGCGGTGCTCTCCCCCTACGACGGCATCTCGATCGGCGTCATCTCGGCCCTGAAGAGCGCCGGTTACGGCACCGCGGCCAAGCCCTACCCCGTCGTCACCGGGCAGGACGCCGAGTTGGCCTCCGTCAAGTCGATCATCGCCGGGCAGCAGACCCAGACCGTCTTCAAGGACACCCGCGAACTCGCCCGACGCGCCGTGGAGATGACCGACGCCGTGCTGAACGGCGACAAGCCGGAGGTCAACGACACAGAGTCCTACGACAACGGCGTCAAGACCGTCCCGGCCTACCTGCTGGAACCGGTCAGCATCGACAAGTCCAACACCGACCTGCTCGTGGACGAGGGCTACTACACCGCCGACCAGCTCGCGTAGCCCGCCCGAGACCACCGGGAGACGACCATGAGCAGCGTTCTGGAAATGCGCTCCATCACCAAGACCTTCCCCGGGGTCAGAGCGCTGTCCGGGGTGAACCTGACCGTCCGCAGCGGCGAGATCCACGCCGTCTGCGGCGAGAACGGCGCGGGCAAGTCGACGCTGATGAAGGTGCTCAGCGGTGTCCACCCGCACGGCGGCTACGAGGGGGAGATCCTCTTCGAGGGCGAGCCGTGCGCGTTCCGCGACATCCGGGCCAGCGAGCGGCGCGGCATCGTCATCATCCACCAGGAACTCGCCCTGGTCCCCTACCTCTCCATCGCCGAGAACATCTTCCTCGGCAACGAGCACGCCCGGCGCGGCGTCATCCGGTGGAACGAGACCGTCCGCCACGCCGCCGAGCTGATGCGCCGGGTCGGGCTCCACGAGAACCCGCAGACCCGCGTCGCCGACATCGGCGTGGGCAAGCAGCAACTGGTGGAGATCGCCAAGGCCCTGGCCAAGAGGGTCAGGCTGCTGATCCTGGACGAGCCGACCGCCGCGCTCAACGACGAGGACAGCGCCAAGCTCCTCGACCTCCTCCTGGAACTGCGGTCCCAGGGCATCGCCTGCATCCTCATCTCCCACAAGCTGGGCGAGGTCCGGCGCGTCGCCGACACCGTCACCGTCCTGCGCGACGGGCGGACGATCGAGACGCTGTCCGTCCGCCCCTCCCCGGGAGCTCCCGCGGAGGTCTCGGAGGACCGGATCATCCGCGGCATGGTGGGCCGGGACCTGGACCACCGCTTCCCCGAACGCACCCCCTACCGGGGCGAGGGAGCCGGGGCCGTCGCGCTGGAGATCTCCGGCTGGACGGTCCGCCACCCCATCGACCACCAGCGGAAGGTCGTCGACGACGTGTCGCTGACGGTGCGGCGCGGCGAGATCGTCGGCGTCGCCGGGCTGATGGGCGCGGGCCGCACCGAGTTGGCGATGAGCGTCTTCGGGCGCTCCTACGGGGTGTACGCGGGCGGGACGGTCCGGCTGAACGGCCGGGAGGTCGACACCCGCACCGTCCCCGCCGCGGTCGCCGCGGGCCTCGCGTACGTCACCGAGGACCGCAAGACCTACGGGCTGAACCTGATCGACACCGTCAGCCGCAACATCTCGCTGGCCTCGCTGCCCGGTCTCGCCCGGGCCGGGATCGTCGACGAGCACCGGGAGCGGCGGGTCGCCGAGCGGTACCGGGCGTCGATGAACATCAAGACCCCGACCGTCTTCGAGCAGGTCGGCCGGCTCAGCGGCGGCAACCAACAGAAGGTCGTGCTCGGCAAGTGGGTGCACGCCGACCCGGAGGTGCTGATCCTCGACGAGCCCACGCGCGGCATCGACGTCGGGGCGAAGTACGAGATCTACACCGTCGTCGACCGGCTCGCCGCCCAGGGCAAGGCGGTGTTGATGATCTCCTCGGAGCTGCCGGAGCTGCTGGGGATGTGCGACCGGATCTACACCATGGCGGCCGGTCGGCTGACCGGCGAGGTGTCCCGCGAGGACGCGAGCCAGGAAGTACTGATGCGCCACATGACGATGGACAGAAGCCGAGGTCCCCGATGAAGACCGCCCCGACCAAGACCGAAGGCAGCGGCGAGCCCCGCTCGGGGGGAAGCACCGCCGGCGCCCTGCTCGTGCGCACCGTGCGCGCCAACATGCGGCAGTACGGGATGCTCGTCGCGCTGGCGCTGATCGTCGTGCTGTTCCAGATATGGACCGACGGCAACCTCCTCAAGCCCGTCAACGTGTCCAACATCGTCCAGCAGAACAGCTACATCCTCATCCTGGCCATGGGCATGATGATCGTGATCATCGCCGGCCACATCGACCTGTCCGTCGGCTCGCTGGCCGCCTTCGTCGGCGCGGCGGCGGCCGTGATGATGGTCGAGTACGACATGGCCTGGCCCCTGGCGCTGGCGTGCTCCCTGCTGATCGGCGCGTTGGCGGGCGCCTGGCAGGGCTTCTGGATCGCCTACGTGGGCATCCCCTCGTTCATCGTGACGCTCGCCGGGATGCTGCTGTTCCGCGGCGGCACCCAGATCCTGCTGGAGGGCCAGTCCCTGGCGCCCTTCCCGCGGGGCTTCCAGAACCTCAGCCAGGGCTTCCTGCCCGAGGGCGGCCCGCTCTCCGACTACCACGACCTGACGGTGCTCATCGGCGTGGTCGTGGTGGCGGTCGTGCTGGTCCAGCAGTGGCGCGACCGCCGCCGGCAGCAGGCGTACGAGCTGGAGGTGCTGCCGCTGAACCTGTTCGTCCTCAAGTGCGTGGCGATCGTGGCGGCGGTGCTGGCGTTCACCCTCACCCTGGCCAGCTACCGGGGCGTCCCGGTGGTGCTGCTCGTCATGTGCGCGATCCTGATCGGGCTGGGTTTCGTGATGCGCAACGCCGTCATCGGCCGCCACGTGTACGCGCTGGGCGGCAACAAGGCCGCGGCCAGGCTGTCGGGCGTGAAGGACGCCCGGGTCACCTTCCTGGTCTTCGTCAACATGGGTGTGCTGGCGGCGCTGGCGGGCTGCGTGTACGCCGCCCGGCTCAACGCCGGCACCCCGCAGGCGGGCATCAACTTCGAACTGGAGGCGATCGCCGCGGCGTTCATCGGCGGCGCCTCCATGAGCGGGGGCGTGGGTACCGTGCTGGGTGCCGTCATCGGCGGTCTGGTGCTCGGCGTGCTCAACAACGGCATGTCCCTGGTGGGCATCGGTACCGACTACCAGCAGGTCATCAAGGGCCTGGTCCTGCTGGCGGCGGTGGGATTCGACGTCTGGAACAAGCGAAAGGTGGGCACGTGAGCACCAGCAGACGCGCAGTGATCACGGCTGCCGCGGCGGCCGGGTTGACGGCCGCCGCGGCCGTGGGGCCGGGAGCGGGAGAGGCGCACGCCAAGCCCGGCGATCCGTCCCCGCCACGGCGGAAACGGTTCGGCGAGCTGGCGGACGGCACCGCGGTGGACGTCTGGACCCTGGCGTGCGGCGGCACCCGGCTGAAGGTGCTGTCCTACGGCGGTGTCGTGCAGTCCCTGGAGGTGCCCGACCGCGACGGCCGGTACGCCAACGTCTCGCTCGGCTTCTCCGACCTGGCCTCCTACGTGGAGAGGTCGCCGTACTTCGGCGCGCTCATCGGCCGTTACGGCAACCGCGTCGCCGACGGTCGCTTCACGCTCGACGGGCGGACGTACGAGCTGCCCCGCAACGACAACGGGCACAGCCTGCACGGCGGCGACCAGGGGTTCCACACCCGGGTGTGGCGGGTGGAGCCGTTCACCCGACGCGGCGAGGTCGGGCTGGTCCTGACCCGCACCAGCCCCGATGGCGAGATGGGCTACCCGGGGACGCTTCAGGTCCGGGTGGAGTACACGGTGACCCGGCAGGGCGACTTCCGGATCGACTACGAGGCCGTCACCGACAAGCCCACCGTCGTCAACCTCACCAACCACACCTACTTCAACCTCGCCGGCGAGGGCGCCGGAAGCGTCCTGGACCACCGTCTGGAGGTGGCCGCCTCCCGCTACACCCCGGTCGGGAGGACGCTGATCCCCACCGGCGAGTTGGCGCGGGTCGCGGGCACGCCGTTCGACTTCCGCCGGGCCAAGCCGATCGGGGCGGACATCCGCGAGGCGCACGAGCAGATCCTGTTCGGTCAGGGCTACGACCACAACCTCGTGCTGGACAAGGGCATCACGGCCGAGCCGGAGCACATCGCCACCGTCACCGAGCCCGTCTCGGGCCGGGTGATGCGGATCGCCACCACCGAGCCGGGCGTGCAGTTCTACAGCGGCAACTTCCTCGACGGCACCCTGGAGGGCACCTCGGGGCGGGTCTACCGGCAGGGCGACGGGTTCTGCCTGGAGACCCAGCACTTCCCCGACTCCCCCAACCAGCCCTCCTTCCCCACCACCGTGCTGCGTCCGGGGCAGACGTACCGGACCACGACGGTGCACTCCTTCTCCACCGAGTAGCCGGCTCGGAGCGCTCCGCCCGGGGCGGTGAGCGTTCGGCGGGGCGGTCCTTCACGGGCCGCCCCGCCGTCGTGTTCCCCGGGCGCCGCCGGCGCCCTACGGGGTCAGGCGAGTCGGATGACGTTCCACGACATCGGCTCCAGGACGGTGCGCAGCGCGCCGTCCTTCAGTTCGGTGCCCTCGCCGGGGTGCGGGGCGACCCGCTCGGGGTCGTCGAGGGTGTTGCGGGCCTCGGGGTCGGCGTCGGCCAGCACGCTGTGCTCGACGACGTCCTCCAGGGCGAGCCCGCGCAGGTCCACCTCCAGGGGCAGGGCGTCGCGCTGCCCGCGGTTGACGGCGAAGACGGTGACGGCCCCGCTGTCGTCCCGCACGGCGGTGGCGTGCAGCAGCGGCACCTCGCCGTACTTCGCGGTGGTGTACGTCGGCGACTCCACCCGGACGTCCAGCACCTGCCCGCGTCCGTACCGGGAGGCCTGGGCGAAGGGGAAGAAGGTGGTCTGCCGCCAGGCCGGGCCGCCCGGCTCGGTCATGATCGGGGCGATCACGTTGACGAGTTGGGCCAGGCAGGCGACGGTCACCCGGTCGGCGTGGCGCAGCAGGGCGATCAGCAGGGAGCCGAAGACCACGGCGTCGGTGACGGAGTACACGTCCTCCAGCAGCCTCGGCGCCTCCTCCCAGTCGGGCGGGGTCTGGGCGTGGTGGCGCCGCTGGTACCAGACGTTCCACTCGTCGAAGGAGAGGTTGATCCGCTTGGAGGACTTCAGGCGGGCGCCGACGTGGTCGCAGGTGGCGACCACGTTCTCGATGAAGGACTCCATGTCCACGGCGGAGGCCAGGAAGGAGTCGCGGTCGCCGTCGATCTCCTCGTAGTAGGCGTGGAGGGAGATGTGGTCCACCAGGTCGTAGGCCTCGGCCAGGACGGTGGCCTCCCAGGCGGCGAAGGTGGGCATGGCCTGGCTGGAGCTGCCGCAGGCGACCAGTTCGAGGGAGTCGTCGATCTGGCGCATGGCGCGCGCGGTCTCGGCGGCGAGCCGGCCGTACTCCTCGGCGGTCTTGTGGCCGGTCTGCCAGGGGCCGTCCATCTCGTTGCCCAGGCACCACAGCCGGATGCCGTAGGGCTCCTTGTCGCCGTGCGCGGCGCGGAGGTCGGAGAGCGTGGTGCCGCCGGGGTGGTTGGCGTACTCCAGCAACTCCCTGGCCTCCTGCACGCCGCGGGTGCCGAGGTTGACGGCCAGCATGGGCTCGCCGCCGACCTTGCGCACGAAGTCCATGTACTCGGACAGGCCGAAGCGGTTGGTCTCCAGCGAGCGCCAGGCGGGGTCCAGGCGGCGGGGACGCCGGTCGACGGGGCCGACGCCGTCCTCCCAGCGGTAGCCGGAGACGAAGTTGCCGCCGGGGTAGCGGATGGCGGTCACACCCAGTTCACGGACCAGGTCCAACACGTCGGTGCGCAGGCCCTGTTCGTCGGCGGACGGATGTCCGGGCTCAAAGACGCCCGTGTAGACGCAGCGGCCGAGGTGCTCCACGAAGGAGCCGAACAGCCGAGGGTCGACCTCGCCGATGGTGAAGGCGGGGTCGAGGGTGAACCGTGCGGTGCTCATGGATTCCTTCCGTCGGGGACGGTCCGGTGTCGAGTGGGAGGTGTCGGGCGGGGAGGTGCCGGGGCGGGTGGGGCCGGGTGCGTGCGGCCCCACCCTGGGTTGAAAGGTTTCAGTAGGCTACCGGCCAGCCGTTGTCCCAGCGCAGCAGGTTGATGCCGAGGGTGGGCGAGCCGTTGTTGGCGCCGTCGTAGTAGTGGTAGACGAGCAGGTCGCCGTCGACGTCGGCGAGGACCGACTGGCCGCCGGGGCCGACGATCCGGCCGTGGGTCTCCAGGACGACCGTGCCCCCGTTGTTCCGCATGTCCACGCCGTTGCGGTCGCGGAAGGGCCCGGTGGGGCTGGTGGAGCGGCCGACGCGGATGCTGTAGGTGCTGTCGGTGCCGGCGCAGCAGCGGTCGAAGGACGCGAAGAGGTAGTAGTGGCCACCGCGCTTGATCAGCGTCGGTCCCTCGATGCCGTTGCCGGTGGGGTTGCGGGCGGCGACGGAGTACAAGGTGCGGTCGCCGGGGTGCTGCTTGCCGGTGGCCGGGTCGATCCGGATCGTCTTGATCCCCGACCACCAGGAGCCGAAGGTCAGCCACCACGTGCCGTCGCCGTCGCCGAAGAGGTTGGGGTCGATGGCGTTGTAGCCCGAGGACGAGGTCGTGGCGTGGACCTGACCGTGGTCGGTCCAGGTGCCCGGAAGTCCGGTGGGGCTGGTGGCCACGCCGATGGCGGAGTGGCTGGAGCCGAAGGTGGAGAGGGAGTAGTACAGCCAGTACCGGCCGTTGTGTTTGGAGATGTCGGGCGCCCAGGGGCTCTGCTCGGGCGAGTACCGACTCCACCACGAGGGCGGGGTGCGGAACGCCGGTCCGGCGTGGGTGAAGTGGATCCGGTCGGTGGAGATACGGGCCTGGGGTCCGTCGTGGGTGGAGTACAGGACGTACCGGCCGTCGTCGAGGCGGATCATCGACGGGTCGTGGACGGAGACGTCACCGGTGACCCGGCCCGGGTTCGGGTAGGCGGTCGCGCTGCCGGGCACCAGGGCCACGAGCAGGCCCAGGAGGACGGCGACCAGCACGGTCGGGGAACGGCGGACGCGAACGCGCCCGCCCGGTCGGTCGTTCATACGGCTCCTTCGTCGGTCCTCGTTCGTCGTTGGTCGTTGGTCAGTCGTCGGTCGTCGTTGGTCGGTCGTCGTTGGTCGTCGGTCGTTCGGGGCGCGCGGCGCCCCGAGGTCCCCTCGTGTCCGTGGTCGAGGGGACCGACGGGCCTCCTCTCGTCGTCGGGTTCGTCCGGTGGCCGCGGGCTCCTTCCGGGGCCCTCCCCGCGGCGCGGGTCCCGGCCCCGCTCGTCCCGCCGTCGCCTCACTGACCGGCCAGGCCCGTGTGGGCGACGCCGCGGACGATCTGCCGCTGGAAGAAGGCGAAGACCAGCAGCAGCGGCAGCCCGGCGATCACCAGCGAGGCCATCACCTGGGCGTAGCGGGCGCCGTAGGTGGACTGGACGTTGACCAGGCCGACCGGCAGCGTCATCGCGCCCGGGTCGGTGGTGACCAGGAACGGCCACAGGAAGTTGTTCCAGGTCTGGATGAACGTGAAGATGGCGACGGCGGCGAGGACCGGCCGCGACAGCGGTACGACGACCGTCCAGAACACCCGCCAGCGTCCCGCGCCGTCGACGAAGGCCGCCTCCTCCAGTTCGCGCGGCACCCCCTCGAAGAACTTCACCAGGATGAACACCATGGCGGGGACGGCGACCTGGGGCAGGATCACCCCCCAGTAGGTGTCGACCAGTCCGAGGGAGACCATCTCGGCGAACAGCGGGGCGATGAGCACCTGCGGCGGCACCATGATCCCGGCCAGCACCAGCCCGTAGAGGAACCGGCGGCCCCGGAACTCGGTGCGCGAGAAGCCGTAGGCGGCCATGGCGCAGGTCGCCACGGTCAGCGCGGTCGTCACGACCGATATGTAGGCGGAGTTGAGCATCCACCGCCCCAGATCGCCGGAGGCCCAGACCTTCCCGTACGCCTCGAAGGTGATCCGCGATCCGACCCACTCCAGCGAGGTCCGCGTCGTCTCGTTCTCGGGCTTGAGGGAGGTGGCGACCGCCCAGGCCATCGGCAGCACCCACAGGACCACCAGGACGAGCGCGACGGCGAGCATCGCGACGCGGCCCGGGGTCCACCGCGGCCCGCGCCCGTCCTCCGCGCTCGGGGAGCCCTTCCTCGGCCCGATCTTCCTCCGCCCGGCGCTCGCCGCGTCGAGACCTCTCCCGGCGGTCGGTCCGGCCTTCACGGTCGCGCTCACTTGGCGGCCTCCTCACGGGAACGGCGGGTCATCCGCAGGTGGATCAGCGAGACGATCACGATCAGGGCGAAGAAGACGTAGGAGACGGCCGAGGCGTAACCGATCCGGTAGCCGGTGAAGCCCGCCTCGTAGACGTACTGGAGGATCGGACGGGTGCTCTCGTCGGGTCCGCCGCCGGTCATGATGTAGACCTGGTCGAAGATCTTCAGCGAGGCCAGGAGTTGGAGGATGACCACCACTCCGGTGGTGCGGGCGAGCATCGGCAGTGTGACGTGCCGCAGCCGGTGCCAGGCGCCGGCGCCGTCCAACTCGGCCGCCTCGTACAGGTGTCGCGGGATGGCCTGGAGCGCGGCGAGGTAGAGCAGGAAGTTGAAGCCGACCGTCCACCACACGGTGGTCAGCACGATGGAGAGCATCGCGTAGCGGGTGTCGGTGAGCCAGCCGACCTCGGGGGTGAGGCCGACGGACTTCAACAGCAGGTCGGCGAGGCCGAAGTCGGAGGGGTAGATCATCCACATCCACAGCAGGCCGACGACGCCCGAGGGCAGCAGGAAGGGCGCGAACCACGACAGCCGCCACAACCACTGGACCACCCTCAGGTGGTGGGCGAGCAGGGCCATGACCAGCCCCACGAGGACCAGGGGCGCGGTGGACAGCAGGGTGAACCAGACGGTGTTCCACAGCGAGGACCACACCGCCGGGTCCCGTAGCGCCTCGGCGTAGTTGTCCAGGCCGACGAAGTCGCTGCCGGTGCCCGCGATGTTGTCGTTGCCCAGGCTCATCTTGACGCCCAGCAGCAGCGGCCAGACGAGGAAGGCGGCGTAGAGCAGCAGGAAGGGCGCGGTGAAGACCAGGCCGTGTTCGAGCGGGCGCCGGCGCACGGTCACGGGTCGGGCCTTCTCGCCGGCGTCGGCGGTCGCCGCCGGCGGCGGGACCGGGGCGGTGGGCGCGGTCGCGGTCATGCCTCGTCTCCCAGTGGGTTGGGGGTGTCGAGCAGTTCCCGGAGCCGGGACGTGGCCTCCTCCAGGGCCTCCCGCGGCGTGCGGGAGCCGGTGAGCACTCCGGAGAAGACCGCGCCGAGTTCGATCCACATCGTCGAGGCGGAGCCGGCGAACCAGGCGGGCGGGTCCAGCGCCACGTCGTCGATCACCGACCGGTACTCCGACTGCGGCTCCAGGTCGAGGTAGGCCGGTTCCTCCAGGACGGGCAGGTACGCGGGGACGTGGCCGCCCTTGGCCCACTCGACGGTGTTTCTGATCACCCAGGCGACGAAGGCGTGGGCCGCCTCGTTGGTCTCGCCGCCGCGGTCGCGCTGGTGGGGGAGGACGAGGCAGTGGGAGTCGGCCTGGGCGGTCGGGCGTCCGAACAGGGCGGGCACGCGGGTCATGGAGAACGGCAGTTCCAGGTTGGCGAAGGTGCTGACCTCCCACTCGCCGTTGAGGAGGAAGGCGGTCTCCCCGCCGCCGAAGACTCCGACCGTCCCGTTGTAGTCGACCCGGCGGTGGGCCAGGCCCTCGTCGGTGAGCCGCCGCATGAAGCGCAGGACGTTCAGGGCCTTGGCCTCGTCGATGGTGATGCGGGTGGCGTCCTCGTTCAGGAGGGTGCCGCCGGTCTGGGAGTAGAAGGTGGAGAACAGCCGCCAGGGGCCGATGGTTCCGGCGCCGAGGGTCTCGACGACCAGTCCGGGCTTGCCGGTGACCTTCCCTGCCGCGCGCAGCGCGGCGACGAACTCGTCCGTGCCGCGGATCGGTTTCAGTCTGCCGTCCGGGGCGAGCAGTCCGGCTTTCGCGCAGATGTCGGTGTTGTAGTAGAGGACCATCGGGTGCGTGTCGAGCGGGACGGCGTACTGTGCCCCGTCGACCCGTCCACGCTGCCACAGGTCGGCGGGGAAGTCCCGTTCGGTGACGCCGTGTTCGGCCAGCAGGTCGAGGTCGAAGGCGTCCAGCAACCTGCCGGGCCCGAAGCCGGGCAGCCGCGCCAGGTGCAGGGCGGCGACCTCGGGGGCTCGTCCGCCGGCCCCCGCCATGCCCAGCTTGGTGTAGTACGGGGCGCCCCACTGGAGCGTGGACGCCTCCAGGGCGATCTCGGGGTGCGCCGCGCGGTAGGCGTCCAGCATCGTCCGCATGTTCACGCCGTCTCCGCCGCCGAAGAGGTGCCAGAAGCGCACCCTGGTCCGGCCCCGGCCGACGGCCGCGGGGGCGGCGCATCCGGCGGTGCCGGCCGCTCCGGCGACCGTCAGGGCGGCCAGCCCGGCCATGCCGCCGAGCACGCGCCGCCGGCTGGGAGCGCGGCTCGACAGGGAGGTTCGGCGCATACCATCCACCTCACGTCCGATATTTCGAATAGCGATCGGTGACTCGAACGGGAAGGTAGGTGGAGCGACCGTCCGCGTCAATGGTTTGCGCAGAAACAGGTGTGGCAGCCGACACAGCGGACGGTCCGGGGAGCCCGCCCCGACCGGGCGCACGGAAAAGGCCGCCCCGGCGGTGCCGGGACGGCCTTCTTCGGCGCGGTACGCGCCCGAGGCGTCGGACGACGTCAGGCGACGATGGTGTGCGGCGCGTCGATCGGGTGGCGGGACCCGCGCCGACGGAGCCGGCCCTTCCGGCCGCCCGCCCCGCCGCTCGTCTCCTCGATCGCCCGGTGGGCCGGATCAGTCGTCGAGGCTGACGACCATCTTTCCGATGTTCTGTCCGCGGAGCATGCCCAGGAAGGCGTCCACCGCGTTCTCGATGCCCTTCACCACCGTCTCGCGGTACTTGAGCTCACCGGAGCGGATCCACCCCGAGACCTCCTCCACGAACTTCGGCCGCAGGGCGGCGTGATCGTTCACGATCATGCCCTGGAGCCGCAGCCGCTTGCCGATGACGAGCGCGAGGTTGCGCGGGGCGGCGGGCGGTTCGGTGGCGTTGTACTGCGCGATCATGCCGCAGATCGTGATACGGCCGTGCAGCTTCAGGGCGCCGATGGCGGCCTCCAGGTGCTCCCCGCCGACGTTGTCGAAGTAGACGTCGATGCCGTCGGGGGCGGCCTCCTTCAACTGCCGCGACACCGGACCGTTCTTGTAGTTGAAGGCGGCGTCGAAGCCGTACTCCTCGGTGAGCAGCCGGACCTTCTCGTCCGACCCCGCGCTGCCGATGACACGCGAGGCCCCCTTGAGCCGGGCGATCTGACCGACCTGGCTGCCGACCGCGCCCGCCGCGCCGGAGACGAAGACGGCGTCCCCCTCCTTGAAGGAGGCGACCTCCAGCAGCCCGGCGTAGGCCGTCAGGCCGGGCATGCCCAGCACTCCGAGGTAGGTGGTCGGCGGGGCCAGCTCCGGATCCACCTTCGACGCGTGCTTCGCGTCCAGCGTGGCGTACTCGCGCCACCCCAGCCCGTGCAGCACGTGGTCGCCCGGGGCGAGGCCCTCGGCCTCGGAGGCGACGACGACGCCGACGGCCCCGCCGTCCATCGGCTCGTCCAGCCGGAACGGCGGCACATAGGACTTGCGGTCGTCCATGCGTCCGCGCATGTACGGATCGACCGAGAGGTGGAGATTGCGCACCAGGACCTGGCCGGGGCCGGGAGCGCGCACGGGAGCCTCGCGCAGCGCGAAGTCCTCCGGGGTGGGCCACCCCTGCGGACGGGCCGTCAGGTGCCACTCGCGGCCGGTGGTGGGCAACGTCATCAAGAGCCTCCAGAAGCTTCAGTACCTGAAACAACCATCCCCTTCACATTTCACACTGTCAAGTAAATCGGTAGGCTGGTGCCATGTCCTCCCGCTCCTCCCGGCCCTCCCCCGCCGATCCGCTCACCCTCGAGGTCGTCGAACTGATCGGCTCGGTCGTCGCCCGCTACCACCAGGAGTACGACGAGGCCGCCGGCCGGTACGCGCTGACCGGCGCCCAGGCCCGGCTGCTCACTCTGCTCCAGCACCGCCCCCTGCCCATGCGGGAGATCGCCCGACGGTTGAAGTGCGAGCCGTCGAACGTGACGGGCATCGTCGACAGGTTGGAGGCCCGCGGGCTCGTCGAGCGCCGCTCCGACCCCGCCGACCGCCGCGTCAAGCTCGCCGCCGTCACCGAGGAGGGCCACGACACGGCCGAACGGCTGCGCGCCTCGCTGGACTTCGCCCGTGAGCCCCTGGCCGAGCTGACTCCCCTGGAACGCGCCACCCTGCGCGAACTGCTGCAGCGCATGCTGGGCGCCGAGCGGCGGGAGACCGCCGGGGAGTGACGCGGGGTGACCGGGAACGGCCGGTCCCGCGTCCGCTCCCCCCGGGGCTCTAGACGCACCACCACATGAAGCGTTCGCAGGTCGGTTCCGGCTCGGGCTCCGGTTCGGGTTCCCGGGTGGGCTCGGAGGGCGGCGGGTCGGCGGGCGTCGCCTGCGGCGGCTCCGGCTCCCGGGTGGGGTCGCCGGTGGGCTGTGGCGGCACCGAGACGGCTCCCGACTCGGTCGCGGTGGCCGAGGGGTCCGCCGAGGCGGAGCCGTCCGGGTCGGCCGACGCATCGGCGGACTCCGACGGGTCCGCGGAGGAACCGTCGGAGGCGGAGGACGAGGGCGAACGCGAGGTGGACGACGGCCCGCTTCCGTCCGGCTGTCCGCCTCCGGGCAGGCGATCGGCCACGCCCCCCTCACCGGCCGAGCCGTCGTCGGACACACCGGCGTCGTCCGTGCCGAAGGAGGGGAGGGGGAAATGCTCCAGCCCGTCCTCCGTGGTGAACTCCGCGATGCCCAGCGTGGCCAGTCCGGCGCCGAGCACCAGCCCCGCCACGGCCGTCCGGCGGCGGCGCCCGGCGTACGAACGGGCCCGACGCCCGCGCCGTCCGCGCCGGACCGGACCCTCTTCGGCGTGCTCGCCGTCGTGCTCGTCGGCCGACTCCTCGCCGTGCACGCCGCTTTGGTCCTCGTACGCCCCGGCATGGGCGTCCGGGGTGCCGTGGACGCCGTGAACACCGTGGACGCCGTGAACACCGTGGACGCCGTGGGGATCGGCGGGAGGAACGTTCTGGGCCTCGTGACCGGGCGGGATCCCGTGATCGACCCCCTGCCCACCGAAACCGTCGCCGTACCCGCCGTCAAGGCCGTATGCGTCACCGACGCCGTACCCGTCACCGCCACCGTACGGAGCGTACGAACCGTACGCCCCGTACCCGTGTCCGGCCGGCTCCGGAGCGGCGACCGGCTCGACGTACACGGCAGTGGGCGTGTCCGTCGACGCCAGGTCGTGGCCGGGTGTGCCACATCCCGGGCAGGAAAGGGCACCGTTCAGATGCCGACGGCACGTGACGCAGTAGGTCATGGAGTCCGCAGAGTACGAGCGTGTGTGCGGAGAGCGAAAGGCTCCCCTTGTGAAGATCTTGTGTCAACCCGCGAAAGGCGGCTGCGCCACGCCCTGTCCCGCGTCCGGCAGCACCAGGAGCGAGCCGGCCAGCGGCTCCGCGGCGGGGTCGACCCCGGTGCGGGCCGTGGTGATGTAGAGGTCCCGCAGTTCCGGCCCGCCGAAGGCGCACGCCGTCGTGTTGCCGGCCGGCACGGGGATCGTGCGGTCCAGCCGGCCGTCCGGGGTGTAGCGCCGGACCGCGCCGCCGCCCCACAGGGCGACCCACACACAGCCGTCCGCGTCCACCGTCAGTCCGTCCGGGAAGCCCGCCCCCTCCTCGATCTCGACCAGCGTCCGGCGCCCGGTCACCTCCGGGCCGGCCACGTCGAAGACGTCGACGCGGCGGGTGGGGGTGTCGATGTGGTACATCAGCCGCCCGTCCGGGCTCCAGCCCGTGCCGTTGCTGATCGTCACGTCGGCCAGGACGGTCGTCGCCGAGCCGTCCGGGGCGACGCGGACGAGCGTGCCGCCGCCGGTGTGCTCGTCGTACGCCATCGTCCCCGCCCAGAGCGCGCCGTCCGGGGCCACGGCCGCGTCGTTGCCCCGGCGGCCGGGCACGGGATCGCGGTGCAGCCAGGAGAAGGAACCGTCCTCCTCGTACCGGCCCACTCCGTCACGGAGGTTGACCACCAGGCCGCCGCCCGCGCGCGGCTTGGCCGCTCCCACGTGCTGTTCGGTGGTCAGCACCGTGCGCCGACCACGGGCCGGGTCCCAGGTGTGCACCCGCGAGGAGAGGATGTCCACCCATATCAGCCGCTCGTTCGCCGCGTCCCAGGTCGGCCCCTCGCCCAGCAGCGCGTCGTGCCGCACCGCGACCTCGAGCCTCGCCGCCCCGCCCGTTCCGGTCATCGCCGTCCGCCCCCTTCTTCTCGCGTCCGTTCCGCCTACGCCGCGCCCCGGTACCCGAGCCGCGCCGACAGGTCGGCGGCGCCCTCGGCCGCCAACGCCTCCAGTTCGATGCGCCGTTCCTCACTCCAGCGGATGGTGGGCACCGAGATGCTGAGCGCCGCGACCACCCTGCCGGTGCCGTCGCGCACGGGCGCGGCGACACAGCTCACGTCCGGATTGGACTCCCGCTCCTCGACGGCGATGCCGCGCGCGCGGATCTCCGCCAGCGCCTCGCGCAGCTCGGCCGGGGAGGTGATGGAGTTCTCGGTCATCGCCCTCAGCGGCTCGTCGTCGGGACCGGGCAGACGGGCGTCCAGCTCCTCCCTCGGCAGCGAGGCCAGCAGCATCTTCCCCACCGAGGTGCAGTGCGCCGGCAGGCGCCGCCCGGCGGCGGAGACCATCCGCACCGCGTGGGTGCTGTCCACCTTGGCGATGTAGATGACGTCCGCGCCGTCCAGGATGGCCACGTGCACCGTCTCGTCGCAGGTCTCGGCGACCTTCCGGGCCACCTGCTGCCCCTCGGCGGCGAGGTCGAGCTGCTCCGCGTAGCGGCTGCCGAGCTGGTAGGTCCGCACGCCCAGGCGGTAACGTCCGGGCTGTCCGGGCACGGGCACCAGGTACGAGCGCGCGGCGAGCGTGGTCACCAACTCGTGGACGGTGGTGCGGGGCAGGCCCAGCCTGCGGGTGATCTCGGGCGCGGACAGGGTGCCGTCCCCGTCGAGGAAGAGTTCCAGGATGTCGAGAGCTCTGGTCACGGCCGGTACGAGACGTCCCATCGCCGCCCTCCCCTTCTCCCCGGCCCCCCGGGTCTTTCACCGTTCGAGATTCCGAAGACTGATCGGAATGACGAACACAGGCTATCGGCAGGCCGAACCACCCGGCAACGACCCCCTTCTCCCCCGTCCCTCACGCGCCCTTCCCGCGCTTTCCCGCCGCCTTCGCACACCCCCGTCCGCCCTCCGCATGAACCGGGCCGGCCGTGGCACTCGTCCCCCATGCCGAACACCGTCGTGGAAGGCCGCGATCTGGCCCTGACCAGCCTGGACAAGGTGCTCTACCCGGCCGCCGGCTTCACCAAGGGCGACGTGGTGGAGTACTACTCCTCCGTCGCCGAGGCGATCCTCCCCCACCTGCGGGACCGCCCGGCGTCCTTCGTCCGCGCCCCCGGCGGCGTGGAGAGCAGTCCCTTCATGGCCAAGCACGTGCCGCCCGGCACGCCGGACTGGGTGACCGTGCGCGAGGTGCACCGCGTGGACGGGACCACCGACCGGCAGGTTCTCGTCCAGGACCTGCCGACCCTGCTCTGGGCCGCCAACCTGGCCGCCCTGGAGATCCACGTGCCCCAGTGGCGACTCCCCGAGGAGGGGGAGGCCGACCGGTTGGTGCTCGACCTCGATCCCGGCGCGCCCGCCACGGTCGTCGAGTGCTGCGCGGTGGCCCGCTGGCTGCGCGACCGACTGGCCCGGGACGGCCTGTCCGCGTACGCCAAGACCTCCGGCTCCAAGGGCCTCCACGTGCTCGTCCCGCTCCAACCCACCGACGCCGACGCCGTGGCCGAGTACGCCGAACGGCTGGCCCGCGAGGCGTCGGAGGCGCTGCCCGACCTGGCCGTGCACCGGGTGCCCAAGAGCCTGCGCACGGGCCGGGTCTTCGTCGACCACAGCCAGAACGCCTGGACCCGCACCACCGCCGCCCCGTACACCCTGCGCGCCCGGCCCCGGCCGTCCGTCTCCACACCGGTGACGTGGGACGAGGTCGCCGGGTGCTCGGAACCCGACGACCTCGTCTTCACGGCCGGGGACGTCTCCGGCCGGCTCGACCGACACGGCGACCTGCTCGGTCCCCTGCTCGACTCCTCCCGCGCGGGCCGACTGCCGGACGGGGGCTGAATCCCCGTCCCGCCCGTCCGGGCCCGTTCAGGTGTTGCTGGTGCCCCAGTCGTCGTCGAACGGCGTGCGCTGCGCCGCGCCACGCCCCCGCAGGCCACGCACCTTGTCGGACACCGTGCCGGGAAGCCGGTCGCCCATCCGCTCGGACACCGTGTCGAGGGCCTTGCCGGCCATCTGGCGACCGTTGGTCGTGGCGGACTCGTAGGCGTTGCGCACCGCGGGGTTCTCCATGAACTGCCGAGCGGTCTTGCGCAGTTGCTCGTACTTCTCGCGGCCGGCTCGCGTGCCGAGCACGTACCCGACGGCCATCCCTGCGACGAACGTGAGCCGGTAGCGCATGGCTCCACCCTTTCCTCGGACATCTCCCTGAACACCCCTCGTACCGGGGTGCGCGCCGCGGTCCGCGGCGGACATCCCACGAGTACCCCGAGGGCCGGAGCGGATACCGATTTCAGAGCACCCCCCGGCATGCGCTAATGTATTCCTCGCCAGCAGGGAACGCCCCCGGAGCTCCGGGAGGGCGGTCCCGACAGAGCAGTCCCCTGTAGCTCAATTGGCAGAGCAGCCGGCTGTTAACCGGCAGGTTACTGGTTCGAGTCCAGTCGGGGGAGCAGTGGAAGAGGGGCTCCGAATGGAGCCCCTCTTCGGCGTACCGGGCGATCTTCCGGGTAAGTGCTCCCCGTCGCGGCGAAACCGACAACCCGGCGATCGCGGGCTTCATCGGTCCTTCATCGGTCGATGCCTCCCCCGGCACGGGCGGGAGATCGTATGAGCGGCTATGCTGCGGCAGACGGCGCGCACAGATGTGCGCGACGCGCCGTCCCGGGGCGGTAGCTCAGCCGGTTAGAGCAGCGGACTCATAATCCGTCGGCCGTGGGTTCGAGTCCCACCCGCCCCACTCACCGGACCGGGAAGACGCTCCGGGCCTGTGCCCGACCTCCGGAGCGGTTCCTTCCGGATCCCTGCCGCGCCCCTCCCAGCCGAGGTGGAATCGACCACTCTCCCTCGTGTCCGGGGTAGGCAAGCTCAGCGAGTCGAAGCAGTTCGGTTTCCCACCCGATCATGTGGCGGACTTGCCGGGCGTGGAGGCAGCCGCGAACGATGTGCGGCCGACGCCGACGACGGCGGAGGAAGCGACGAGGCCCACAGGCGGGGTCGTCCGCCGAGCACGCCCGGGAGACGTGCACGTGCCGCTTGGCGTCGACATCGAGGATCTCGTCGGGTCCGAGTCGGGACTGTGGCCGGGCGCAGCCCATACCGGTCGGCAACCGACCCCCTGGACCTTCCGACGGGCGGGCGGTGCGTCCGTACCACCGCACCTCGGGAACGTAACGATTCGCTCGATGCTTTCGGCCCAGAGCGAAAGGGCTTCACACCACCGGTCCGACTGCCACAGACTGACGGCGCCTCAGGTACGGCTAGGAGAAGAATCGTGCGCAAGCGCATCCTCGGAGTTCTCGCCACAGCCGCCGTGTTCGCCGGCGTCGTGGCGGCGAACGCCACCCCGGCGTCGACCGCCACCCCGGCCACCACCCCGGTGTCGACCACCACCTCGACGACCGACACGGGCTGGATCACCCAAGCGGAAGTCCACGGCAGCACGAACACGGCGATCGCCGTGGACAAGGTCACCCCGGCCGGTACCGTCCAGGTCCGCCACGGCATCCACGCGGGGAAGCAACACGGCTGGGGGCGTGCGGTGAACCCGAAGGAGGGCTACAACCTCGTCTTCGAGGTCGACCTCGACGGAGACCGCCGACCGGAGAAGCAGTGGACGTGGTCGTACCTTCCGGAGGGCGGCCTCAGGTGGACCGGAGGGTATCCCACGTCGTCCAGCAGCGACCGCGCGTTCCGCGCGTGCATCACCAGGCACAACTCGTGTTCGCAAACCACTTCCGACTACAGAACCGCTTGGTGGTAAGCCCCGGGCGGAACAACCCCGCGCACGCCGCCGCCACCGGCTGTGAACCTGGATCCATCGGGCGGATCGCGGTAAGCGTTTCCGGGTGATTCCGGCGCGGGTTTTCGTTGATGGGTGTGGATGATCGCCAGGTGGCCGACCGTGCCGGGACCGCGATCAGGTGACGGCGGATAGTGCCGGTGCGGGCCCTGGCGTGGAACACGGAGGCCAGGGCTCCCAAGGCGCGGGTGAGGTTGTGGGCGAGCGTGGCCAGGGCGGGCCAGGCCGCGTCCGCGGTGAACTTCCCGACGACAGCTGCCCGAGCGCGGTGTCCTCCAGGTCTGCGAAAACTTGCTCCACGATCGTGTGCGCGCGGTGACGCCTCTCCGCCTCGACCAGCTCGAAGGGGCTATCGGGGAACACCACGTGGAAGCGCCAGGTGGTGAACAACTCGCCTTGCCCACCCGGAACGTGGGCGTCGTTCAGGCGCTTGACGCGGCGAATGAGCAGCCGGGCAGCCGTGTCGTACTTCTTGGCCTTGTCGGTGAAGGCGGTGTACTCCACCCTCGCGTCCGCCGCTGTTTCAGCCGCGCCCGTCAGGCGGCCCTTGTCCCGGACCAGCGTGGGCAGGCCGCACTGCTCGGTCGGCCGGAGGGTCGGCTCCAGCCCCGCCGTGCGCCAAGAGATTCGGATCGTCGAACGCGGCGAAGACCGCCGCCGGGTATGGGAGGACTTCACTTACGAGATGCCTTGCCGACCGTGCCTTATGTGAGCGTCGAGAACTCTCATCCTCACAGGTCACAAGGCACTTCTTCGTTCCCGGCCCTCACCCCGGCAGACGATCACACGGTGGATCCAGGCTCAGTAACCGATCGGTAGGTCCAGAGCGAGGGAGCGACAAGCGCAATTTGCCACGGAAGGCACCCCAAAGGAAATCAGGTCAGGGCATATGCCCTTCCGACACCACTTCCTCAGCCTCCTCCAAGGCTTCGACCGCCATACGCCGCAATTCACCTTGAAGACTCGCAACAGAGCTCCTCAGAAACTCGACAACCTCCTCCGAGGAGTCGGCCAACTGAGGAACAAGGAAGCACACCTCTCGGAAGTACTCCGCATCTCTTCCATCGGCCTCACTGAGGAGATCAGGAAGGATCTCCAGAATCCTTCTCCGGCAGTACGCCTCCACCTCCACCGTGCCTCCGGCCGCACTTGCCCGGAGCCCGGCAGACCTGGCGTTGAGGATCGACTCGAGGAGGTCCACGGCTTCCGGGCTCGGAGTGGCTCCGGACCTCACGTGCTCCGCGATCACGTCAACGCACGGCGCGGCAGCGCTGTACAGCTGTCCCTGATTGGCGACTTCGCAGTAGAGCAGGCCACCGGCACTGCGACGTTCGTCCGCATCCCCATAAAGAAGCCGTTCAAGGTATTCCAGAAGTCGAGGAGCAGGAATGCTCAAAGTCGTCAGGGCATCCCACCCCCATTCTTCTGTCGTTCTCATCCCTGATCGCTCTCCCACTTGGTCCCAGGAGCGAACTGATCGCGCGTGGTCCGACTCTCACACCGTCTGCACACAAGAGCCGCAACCCGTTTCAACGGGCGAATCGGCACGCTGTAGACGATGTTCTCAGGTCTCGCCCCTCTGGCCTCAAGAGCCTTCCGGCAAATGTCTTCCGCGCAGAAATCACTGCCATCACCGGTCCTTTTCAGGCCAACCTCGACCATCCCCGTGCGCCGGTCAACAGCGGCAGATCCCATAGCGTACCGCCGGATCTGGCTCTTACTCATTGTCGCGTGCATCCTGTCGAGTTCAGCGGACAGTGCCTGGTTGGCCCTCTCCGCCGCCTCCTCATAGCTGAGTTCTCCACAGTTGTGGACCAGGAGCGGCGTGGCGCCCGCCAGCGCGTGGTAGGTGTGGATGCCCTCGACGGTGAGGTTGTGGACCGTGGCCTGTTGGGTCCAGGACTCGATGGCGGTGATCTGGACCCAGGTGCCGGAGGAGGTCTGGAGCCACTGGCCGGATTTCAGCTCGTCGGCGTCCAGCCACTCGCCCAGCTCCGGCACCCAGAACGGGTGGCCGTCGGTGGCCACGATCGACGCCGTGGTCGACGTGTCGGAGCCGTCCCGGTCCCCGCGATCGCCGTGGTCGGCGGTGGACGTCGGTGGTGACTGGTCGCCGCCACTGCCGTCCCGGTCGCCCGCGACGACCGCCGACGGGGTCGCCTCGGTGGTGCGGATCGTGACCTTGACCAGGTCCTTGGCTCCATCCCCGAGGATCGTGGCGGTGACCGTCTTGGCCTTGGTCTCGCCCGTCTTCGGGTCGGTGGCCAGCACCTTGTCGCCGACCTTGATCTCCTCGATCGGCTTGCGCGAGCCGTCGGCCATCAGCACCAGGGTGCCGGGCGCGAAACTGTTCGACGTCGGACAGCCACCGCCGTTGGTGACCGCGTCGACGGCGTTGTCCTTGGCCTCCTCCGCCAGTTCGCGCTTGGCCTTCTGTATCCGCTGTTGCGCGGGTTTCTTCTGTTGCGAGGGCTTCGGCTTGGACTTCGGACGACTCCGCGGCGCCGAGCGCGGCTTCGGTTTCGCCTTCCGCGTCGCAGCGCGGCGCGCCTGGGCCTTGCGGGCGGCCGAACGGGCCGCGCGTTGACGGGCCTGGGCGGCGGCCCTGCGCTGGGCCGCCTGCCGCGCCGCGGCACGGCGGGCGGCGGCGCGAGCCGCGGCACGACGGGCGGCGGCGGCCCTGCGGGCGGCGGCGCGACGGGCGGCGGCACGGGCGGCGGCCCTGCGCGCGGCGGCACGGGCGGCAGCGCGACGAGCGGCAGCGCGGGCGGCGGCCTGCGCGGCACGGCGGGCGGCGGCACGAGCCGCGGCACGAGCGGCGGCGCGGATCGCGGCCCGGATCGCGATCCGGGCGACGATGCCGATCAGGATCGGGAAGAACAGGCCCTCCGGGTCGGAGAACGTCGCCGGCGCGTTGTTGGCGTAGGCGTACGGGTTGATCGTCGCCGGATCGCTGTAGTCGACCATCGGGTCGACCGAGATGAACCGCCCGGTGGCCGGGTCGTAGTCCCGGGCCCCCAGTCGGGTCAGGCCGGTGTCCGGGTCCACGGTGCCGCCGACGAAGCCGCGCTGTCCGGGCCAGTCCGCCGGGGCTGTGCCGCGCAGTTCGCCGAACGGCATCAACTGGCGGCGGGTGACGGCCATGCCACTGCCAACCAGGTCCACCAGGATGGTGGACGACCCGTGGTGGTCGGTGAGCATCAACTGCCGTTCGCCGCCGGTCCTGCGCACGGTGGTCGAGCCGTCGGGGTGCTCGTAGAACCGCTCGGCCTTGACCACGCCCGTGGTGTCGTTGGCCGTCAGTTCGGCCTCGCCCAGGTAGAGGGTCTTCGTCCCGTCCGGGCCGGTGCGGATCAATCGCTCGCCGTCCGCGCCGTACAGGTACGAGGTCTCCTTGGTGCCGCCGTCCTCGACGGGCTCGGAGACCTTGACGAGTTGGCCCTCCACATCCCAGGTCAGGGTCTGGGTGTTGCCGCCCCGCTGGCGCTGGGTGGTGTTGCCCGCCCGGTCGTAGGCGAAGGTGTTCAGCCGTTCGCCGGCCGGACCGGTGGAGACGACCTCGGCCAGGGCGTTGGGGCCGCCGATGCCGTCCTTGCCGTACCGGTAGACACGGGTGACGTCCTTGGTGGTGTCTCCGGCCGGGTCGTGCTCGACGAGCTTGGTGCGGTTGCCGGCGTCGTCGTACTCGTAGGTGTGCCAGTAGGGGTTGGCACCACCGACGGTCTCGGCGCTGGGTCCGGTCCGGCACTCGTCGGTCTTCGCCGTCCAGGCGGAGGTCATCCGGCGCAGTCGGTCGTAGGCGAAGCACTGGATGTCGGGTCGGGCGTCGGTGGTGACGGCCTGGCCCGGCGTGCTGGTGATGCGGGTGACGTTGCCCGCCTGGTCGTAGGCGTACCGGACGTCGTCGATGCGGCCGGGGGTGACGGACCGGTCGTAGACGGCGCGGGAGAGCCGCTTGGTGAATTCGTCGAACTCGTAGGAGGCCCAGACCTTCCGTCCGGTCGCGCCGGCCTCGGTGCGCAGCACCTCGCCGAAGGCGGAGTACTCCACGCCGGTGACGTAACTGGCGGCTCCGCCCATGGAGATGGGCAGGTCGTCGCTGTTGTAGCGGAACACCAGGCGCTCGCGGGTGAGGCCGCCCAGGCCGGGCAGTTCCACCCAGGAGAGGTTGCCGGTGGGGGTGTAGTTGTACGTGTAGGTGTAGGTACCGCCGATGAGCCCTTCGCTCTCGGGGATGACGACCCGGGTTCCGGTGGGCCGGTATGCCTTGTCGTAGCCGGTGACCTCGTCGCGGTACTCCTTGCCGCCGTGGTGGCGGATGGCGGCGACGGGCAGGCCCTTGCCAAGGGTGTCGTAGGTCCACTCCAGACGGAGAGGGCCGTCGGGGCCGTCCTCGCGCACGGCGACGGGCCGTCCGCCGTCGTCGTAGGTGGTGTGGAGGGTGTTGCCGCGTGCGTCGGTGGTGGTCACCACGCGGTCGGAGTCGTCGTAGGTGTACCTGGTGGTGCCGCCGTCGGGGTCGGTCACCGAGGTCTGGCGGCCGCGGGTGTCGTAGGTGAAGGTCGTCTCGGCGCCGCCGGGAGCGGTGATCTTCACCAACTGGTCGAGCGCGTCGTAGTGGTAGACGGTGTCGCGCCAGGCGCTGCGGTCCTCCTTGGTGTACTCGCGCACTCGGGAGACGCGGCCCTCGTCGTCGGTGAACGTCGTGGTGACGGTGTCGCCCTCGGGGGGCACCGTGGTGGTGGCGTTGCCGTTGCGCTCGATGGTGGTGCGGTGCTTCTCCTCACCTCGGAAGTAGGCGATCTCGGCGGTGGGCTCGCCCAGGCCGTTGTAGGTGACGCGGGTCTGGGAGGGCACCTCGAAGTCGCCGACGATCAGCAGGCTGGTGGAGGGCTCGGCGGAGTTGAAGTAGCCGTCGTTGGTCTTGAATTCGCGTCCGGCCGAGTCGTAGAAGACGTCGTTGACGATCCGGCCGCCGCCGACGGCCTCGTCCTGGGTCTGTCGGGTGCGCAGCAGGCCGTCGAGGATCTCGTAGGAGACCGCGTAGTCCCCGTTGTCCTTCAGGGTGCGGGTGGTGACGACCGTGGGAGCGTCGTGGCGGATGTCGTAGTCGTAGGTCGCCGAGGGGCTCTGGGTGGCCTTGTCCCGGTCGATCTCCCAGACCTTCAGCAACCGGCCGAGCGGGTCGTACTCCATGTCGGCACGCTTGCCGTTGGCGTCGATCTCGGCGAGCGGCAGGCCGCGCAGCGGGTCGAACTCGACGGTCTCGGTGTGGCCGAGCGGGTCGGTGGTGACGGTCTTCGTCGGGATGGCACCGGTGGCCGGGGTGTAGGTGACGGTGGTCTTGCGGCCCCCGGTGTCCCAGGTGGCGATCTCGCGGCCGTGGACGTCGTACTCGGTGCGGTCGATGGTGATGTGCCCACTGCCGTCGGCGTCGAGCTCCCGTACCTCGGTGACCAGGCCCTTCGTCGGGGCCTCGCCGTAGGCCTGGCCGTCGTAGAGGGTGCGGGTGTCGTCCAGGACGGTGGCGCCGGCGGTGCCGCAGCCGCCCGCGATGGTGACCTCGCGGATCTCGGTGTCGATGATGTGCTTGTCGGTGTTGCGGGCGTAGGTGGTGGTGGTGCAGCGCCTGGTGCCGCCGGTGGTGGTCTCGTCGACGGTGAGGGGCAGGCCGTACGCGTCGTAGGTGGTGGTCTCGGTGGAGCGCAGCCAGGTGTCGCCGTCGCCGCGTTCGCGGGTGCGGGTGGTGGCCGGGCGCACCATGTACGCCTCCAGGGCGGTGGTGCCCTCCCGCGCGCGGGAGGCGGTCCTCTTCGCCCAGGGGGTGAAGGTGGTGGCGTTCTCCACCGGTCCGCCGTCAAAGGCGTAGGTGATCTCCTCGCGGAGCTGGCCCTGGTACTGGGGCTCGTCGGCGACGGTGTTGCCCTCGGAGTCGGCGACGGTGACGCTGCGCTTGCCGCCGTCGGGCAGCCTGTCGCCGTTCATGCCGCGGAAGTAACGGTGTTCGGTGAGCTGCTTGACGTCGTCGCCGGCGCCGATGCGGGTGCGGACCCTTTCGTAACCGCGGTACTGACTCCACGTGCGGTGCTTGGCCTCGGCGAACTCGCTGTCGTCGTAGGCCCAGGCCGCGCCGCCGAGGTACTCGTAGGAGGTGACCTTCGGCGGGGCGTCGGTGACGTGGTCCTCCTCACGGACCTCCGTCACCACGTACTTGTGGAACCAGTCCTTCACCGGTTCCCAGGCGCCCTCGGGCGTCCAGTGTTGCGGGTAGCAGCGCATGGTGTTGCCGTGCGGGGAGGACGGCATCCGCTTGGGCTCCAGAGCCCGGCAGTCACGCCCCGAGTAGGTGACGGCGATGGTGCCGCCGGTCTCGGTGTCGATGGCGTTCACGCGGTAGCGGGAGAAGGGCGGCAGGCCCTCGAGGCCGTCGACGCGGTTGTCCATCTGGACGCCTCGGAAGGAGACCGCGGGCATCGAGGCGGTGCTGCCGTCGGCGGCGTGCCCGGTGCGGGTGACGGACTTCAGCCACAGGGAGGGGGAGGTGCCGTCTCCGGTGTCGGGGAAGGACTGTTCCAGCTTCCAGGAGTCGACGGTCTTCAGCGCGGTGCCGACGAGCACCCGGGTGTCGATCCTCACCAGGCGCTTGGTGGACCAGAACGTCGGAGAGTGCTTGTCCTTGCAGCTCTCGCCCGCCCTGCACTCCCGGTCCAGCGGGACGTCCGGCCAGTGCTTGGCGTTGGCGGCGGTCCGCTTGGACTCGGCGCAGTCGAAGGAGGCGTCGGGCAGGCAGCGCTCGGCGACGGTGAAGTCCACCCGGCCTGCGGGCTGGGCGGTGAAGAGGGTGTCGGAGCGCTGGCCGTAGTCGATGCGATCGAGGTGGGTGGCGCGGGTGTAGGAGACGCCGTCGGTCTTGTTCTCGGCGCCGTAGCGGTTGGTCTCCTTCGCCCACCACAGAGTCATGGCGTCGCCGTGCGTGTCGACGACGTAGTCGAGGTTCCAGCGCCAGGCCTGGGCGCAACCGGAATCGGCGAAGGTGCTCGCGTGACAGGGCTCGCCGGGGTGGTTGCCGTAGACCCGGACGGTGGCGGCGGAGTTGGTGGTGGTGCCGGCCGGGGCGCCGGGCAGCTTGTTCAGACCGAAGTGGTACCGGGTGCCGTCGGTGGTGGTCAGGACCCAGTACTCGCCGTCCTCGGTGCCGTTGTCGGCGCCGGTCTTCCGCTCCAGGCGGGAACCGTCGTCGTCGGCGAGCCGCCAGGTGCCGGTGGCGTCGTCCTTGACCAGCTCGCCGGAGTTGCCGCCGAGGGAGATGAGGACCTGGTCGGAGCCCCAGCACAGGTCGCCGGTCTTGGTGGTGTTGTTGGCGCCCTTGCCCTGGTCGTCGGAGCAGCTGCGGTAGCGGCGCTCGATGAAGCCGGGTTCGTAGTCCCAACCTTCGGCGATCCAGGAGGACTGGGCGTTGGTGGAGGCGGTGCGGCCGTCCACGGACTGGGAGGAGTACGAGAGCGCCACCTCGGGCTGGGGACCGCCGGGGACCTCGGGGGCCTCGATCGGGTAGGTCCAGGAGAAGCCGCCCGAGGAGCTGCCGGCCATCCAGGAACCGGACGGCGACAGCGGGGTGGCGGTGTAGGAGCCGGAGGAGCCGGAGGCGGAGGCGACGGCGGCCAGCACCGTCGGCCGGGCCGCGGAGGCGGACAGCTCCACCTCGGCGGTGACGGTCTGCTCCACGGGGTCGTTGACGCTGCGCAGGGCCCTCGTCCCGCGGCAGTCCTTCCTGTCGGGGGCGGTCAGCGCGCAGGACGGAAGCTGGACGAGGGTGAGGCGGGACCCCCAGTCTCCGCCGAAGAAGTGGCCGAACGAGGAGTAGTCGAGTTCCACTCCGACCCGGCCGGACGCGGCGTTCCCGCCATTCAGGAGGCTGCCGCCGGAAGCAGGGGTGACGGCGAGGAGTACGCCGTCCACACCGGCGCGGCGGGCGGCCGCCGGGTCCTTGACCTCGATGCGGGCCAGCTCTCCGACGCGGGCGCGTCCGCCGTCCTCCGTGGCGGTCTTCGCGCCCTTCGCCGCGTCGCTCCCCGGGGAGTCGACGGGTCGCAGGGCGACGGGAACCCCCCTGCTCTCCTCCAGCGAGCGGTCACCAGGGCGTGTGGGGTCCACGGGCCTCAGCAGGTCCTCCCCGCCGTTCCCACCGGCGGAGTCGTCCGCCCGGACCGGGACCACCTCGGAGCCGGAGTGCCAGGCTCCGACCGGCGGACGCCAGTCGCGGGCGGCGCCGTCCCGGCGTGTCGCGTTCCTCGGCTCGTACTCCTTGCCCGGGACCGAGCGCTCGTGCTTGAGCTCGGGCGGGTCGCTCTTCAGGGCCGCCGCCTCGGCCACGTCGGCTTGGGGCAACAAGGTCACCAACATGGCCAGGAAAGTCACCATCGACACCGAACGCCGCCAGTGTCCGAGGTGCTTGAGTTCCCAGAGGAAACGTGCCGCGCCCGCCCCCACCCGTGCCCCCAAAAGGTAAAGATCTTGTGATCATCGGCACGCTAGAACGGCGGAGCACTTTCTGACAACCTTTTCGGACCCTCTGTGATCGAAGAACGACCTCGGGGCGGATGGTTCGTCAACTGTCATCCTGTGCATGCTTGTTGACGTGTCATCGGCGAGACAGGAGTAAAGCCTTCCCATGTCCGACATGCGTTTCCGGCGGCCGGTGCGGCACAGACCGCGCGGCCGCGCGGCACTGGCGGCCCTGCTGATCGGCGCCTCGCTCGGCTTCCTGCCGTCCGTGCCCACCCAGGCGTCACAGGGGGGCACCACCGACTCCTCCGACTCGGTCTCGGCCGAGGAACAGGCGCTGGACCAGGCCGCCCGCAGCGGCAAGGCGAAGGAAGTCACCGTCCTGCGCACCGAGAACAGCGAGGTGCACGCCCAACCCGACGGCACCCTGCGCCTGACCCAGCACGCCCAACCCGTGCGGGTGCGCCGCGACGGCGATTGGGTCCCGGTGGACACCACGCTCACCGAGACGGACGGCCGAATCGCTCCCAAGGCCGCCACCGGCGGCGTCACCTTCTCCGCGGGGGGCGAGGGGGCGCTGGTGAAGATGGCGGACCAGGGCCGGAGCCTGGCCCTGACCTGGCCCGAGCCACTGCCCGAACCGGTGCTGGAGGGCAGCGTCGCCCGCTACCCCGACGTCCTGCCCGGCGTCGACCTGGCGTTGGCCGCCGACATCGACGGGTTCTCCCAGGCCCTGATCGTCAAGACGCCGCAGGCCGCGCGCAGCGCCAAGCTGCGCGAGGTGTCCTTCGGCCTGAAGGTCGACGGGCTCACCGTACGCGCCGACGAGGAGACGGGCGCGCTGACGGCGAAGAACCCGGCCGGACAGACGGTGTTCGCCACCTCCACCGCCCGCATGTGGGACTCCTCCGCCGAGAAGGCGGCCAAGGAGGGACCGGCCGCATTCAACGCTTTCAAGAGGTACGGACTCCTCTCCTCCGAGCCCGCGGCCGACCTGTCCGCCACGACGGGCGACGGTCTCGGTCCCGGCGCCCGCAGCGCCGAGGTGGGGCTGAAGGTGTCGGATCGCGCCCTCTCCCTCACCCCCGACCAGGAGTTGCTGACCTCGCCGGACACCGTCTTCCCGATCTACATCGACCCGCGTTTCACCGGCAGCCTCGAGGCCTGGACCACCGCGTACAAGCCCTACCCGAACACCTCCTACTGGAACGGCGCGGGATGGGGCACCGCCGGCAAGTACGCGCGGGTGGGGTACGAATCCGAAGACGGCGGAACCGCACGGTCATTCTTCCGGTTGGGCTCCAGGGACTTGGCCGACGTGCAGGTGCTGGACGCCCAGTTCAAGATCACCATGACCCACTCGTGGTCCTGCTCCCCCCGCCCGGTCGAGCTGTGGCTGACCGGGGGGATCAGCTCCGCCACCACCTGGAACAATCAGCCCGCCTGGAAGACGAGGCTCGACACCCTCAACGCCGCTCACGGCAACGAGGCCCGCGGCTGCGCCGACAAGAGCGTCGACTTCGACGCCACCGCGGCCGCCCGCGAGGCCGCGTCCAAGAAGTGGAGCCACATCACCTTCGGGCTGCGGGCGAGCAGTGAGACCGACACCTTCGGCTGGAAGCGGTTCGCCCCCAACCCCACGCTCATCGTCGACTACAACCGGAGGCCGAAGGCACCCTGGAACCTGGACACCTCCCCCAGCACCCACAACGGCGTCGACTGCGGCCACACCGCGCCGAAGGTCTGGTTGGGCAACACCGACGTGAGACTGACGGCCTACGCCTCCGACCCCGACGGCGGCGACGTACGGGTCCAGTTCCACCTGTGGGCCACCGGCAAGCGCCATGAGGCCCCCGGTCTGCTCTTCGTCGGAATGGTGCGGGTCTCCTCGCGCAGCACCGGCACCTACGCGCACGTCACCATCCCCAAGGAGCTGCTGGCCAGACACGTCGACGCGGCCGGCGGGAGCTTCTCCTGGAAGGCCAAGGCGCTGGACGACCACTCCTCCTCGGCCTGGATGCCCGCGGGCACCGCCGAGTGCCGGTTCGGCTTCGACCCGCAGCGGCCCACCGAGCTGCCCACGGTCAGCTCCGTCGAGTACCCGGACGGCACCGATGGCACTCAGGGTGCCCCGGCCCGCACCCCGGGCACCTTCACCCTGGGCAGCGGCGGCATCTCCGACGTGGTCGAGTACCGCTACGGCCTGGACCAGTATCCGCCGACCTCTTCCGCCAAGCCCGCCACCGCGGGCGGTTCGGTGGACATCACCCTCACCCCCACCAGTACAGGGCCCCACACCCTGTACGTGCAGAGCGTCGACCACGCGGGCAACGTCTCCGACACCCTGCGGTACACCTTCTACGCGACGAGCCGGGGCATCACCGACGAGCCCGGTGACCTCAACGGCGACGGCAACCCCGACTTCTACGCCATCGACGGCTCCGGCAACCTGCTGCTGTATCCGGGCGACGGCTCCGGAGGCCACGCGCCCGGGGTCGATGTCTCCACCACCGGTGACTGGACCGGATCACTGATCACACAGCGCGGCGACTGGACCTCCGACGGCTACTTCGACCTGGTCGCCCGGCGCACCGACGGCAGGCTGTGGCTCTACCCGAACGACGGGCTCGGCCACATATCCGACGAAACCCGGCAGGAGATCCTGCAGTTCACCAACGAGGAGGACTCCCAGTACATCGACCCCGCCGCCATCGACCAGCTCGTCGCCGTCGGGGACCTCAGCCACGACACCGAGCAGTCCACCACGGACTTCCTGGCCGTCATCGGCGATCGGCTGTGGTACCTGCCCGGGTACGAGAACGGATTCCTGGACCTGCCGTACCTCATCGGCGACAGCGGCTGGGCGGACACCACACTGGTCTCCCCCGGCGACCTGGACGGCGACGGCCACCCCGACCTGCTGGTCCGCGACAGGACCACCGGGGAGCTGTGGCTCCACCGCGGACGGCCGGACGCCGCGGACGCCACCCTCACCGATCCGGTCTCCCTGGGGGATCGCGGTGGTCGCGTCCTGTACGGGACGGGCTGGTCCCCCGCCGACCGTCCGCTGATCACCGCGTCCGGCGACGCCGACGGCGACGGGATCACCGACCTGTGGAGCACCGATGCCTCCGGCCGTCTGCTCCACCTGCCCGGCGGCCGGGACGCGGCCGGCGCTCCCCGAGTCGTGGGCTCCAGCGGATGGCAGGCCATCACGGCCCTGTCCTCCTGACCGTCCTCCCGCCCGTCCCGCCCGGGGTCCGCCCCGGGCGGGACGGGTCCGTCCCCGGCTTCCACCCGCATCCGGAGAGTCACCGTCATGAACACCCAGAACCACCGGCACGACGGACGGCCGACAACCACCTGCCGCGCGGTCGAGGCCGCCCCCGGCACGGCCGCGGGCACCACCGGGACGACCGCCCGGGAGCGGTTGCGTGCCGAACGGGAGCGGCAGGCCAGACGCTCCCGATTGCGCCGCCGACTCGGCGTGGGGGCCGCCTCGGCGGCGGTCCTGGCGGCCGCCGCCGGCACCGGCGTCCTCCTGACGCACGGGGGCGACGGCGGCCGGGGCGACAACAGCGACTGGTCCGCCGCCGCGGAGGTGGCCGAGGAGGGCGGCAGCGCCGGACCGTACGCGCGGTACGAAGCGCCCGGGCACACCCGGGGCGAGGGTGGTGTCGACATCCTGATCGGTGAGGAGAGCGCCGGACACACCCTCACCCTCTACGAGGACCTCCGGTGCCCGGTCTGCGCATCCTTCGAGCAGGCCAACGGCGAGAGGATCCGCCGGGACGTCGAGGCCGGCAGGTACCGGACCGAGTACGTCTTCGGCGCCTTCCTCGACGAGCGTGCCGGCATCGAGGGCACCGGTTCGAAGAACGCGCTCAGCGCGCTCGGCGCCGCGCTGGACGTGAGCCCCTCCGCGTTCCTCGCGTACAAGGAGGTGCTCTTCTCCGCCGACCGCCACCCCGAGGAGACGTCGGACGAGTTCGCCGACGACCGGCATCTGGTCGCCCTCGCCCGGGAGGTTCCGGAACTCAAGGGTCACAAGGGATTCGAGAAGGCCGTCCTGGAAGGCCGCTTCGACCCCTGGGCCGTGCGGGTCGCGGCGAAGTTCGACGCGGCCGAGGACGTCACCGGCACCCCGACCGTCGAACTCGACGGCGAGCGGATCCGGGGCAAGGGCGGTGGGGTGCCGCCCATGGACCCCGAGGAGTTCGGCCGGCTCGTCGAAGCCGTGCTGGACGGGAGTGCGCCGGCGGAGAAGGGGAACTGAGGGAACGCTGAGGAAGGGGGCGCCGCCGGGTGCGCCGCCTTCTCCGGTCGCGTCCGGGGGCGAGGAACCGGCCCGGTGGAGTCGCGCGGTCCCACGCGCGTTCGCGCCGTCGCCGTCCGGGCGCTTCGTGAGAAACTGACCGGCGCTTCACTCGCACGGGCTCTCCGTCGCCGCCGTCGGCTCCAGGGCCCACCCGACCCGCTTCCCACGGGAGAGAGCCTTGCCCATGAAACGCACGCCGCTTCCGGGTGTCGGCGTCCAGTACGACGTCACCACCCACTCCGGGCAGCACCTGTCCGTCGTCGTCCACCAGGACGGGCGGCGCTTCCTCGGGTTCTACTCGGACGACGACCCCGACGGCTGCCAGGCGTCCTTCAAGCTCGACCCCGACGAGGCGGCGGCGCTCGCCGCGCTGATCGCCCCCGACAAGGGGCCGGACCTGGCCGTGGGCGAACTGGACCTGGCCACCGAGCGCATCCCGGTCAGCACCAAGTCCCCTTACCGCGGGCGGCCGTTGGGCGACACCCGCGCCCGCACCCGCACCGGGGCGTCCATCGTCGCGGTGCTGCGTCGCACCGCCCCGCACCCCGCGCCCGGTCCGGACTTCCGGCTCGAGGCCGGGGACATCCTCGTGGTCGTGGGCACCCGCGAGGGCGTCGACGAACTCGCCCAGATCATCACGGGGGGCTGAGTATGCACGACACCACCATGTTGCTCATCGAACTGGGCGCCATCATCCTCGGTCTCGGTCTCATCGGGAGGTTCGCCGGGCGGGTCGGGCTGTCCGCGATCCCCCTGTACCTGCTGGTCGGACTCGCCTTCGGCCAGGGCGGGTTCCTGCCGCTCAGCGCCAGCGAGGAGTTCGTGGCGATCGGCGCCGAGATCGGTGTGATCCTGCTGCTGCTCCTGCTGGGCCTGGAGTACAGCGCCTCGGAACTCGTCGACAACCTCAAGACGCAGTACCCGTCCGGGCTGGTGGACTTCGTCCTCAACGCCACCCCCGGAGCCGTCGCGGCCCTGATCATGGGCTGGGGTCCGGTGGCCGCCGTGGCCCTGGCCGGTGTCACCTGGATCTCCTCCTCCGGCGTCATCGCCAAGGTCCTCACCGACCTGGGCCGGCTCGGCAACCGCGAGACCCCCGTCATCCTCGGCGTCCTCGTCATGGAGGACCTGGCGATGGCCGTCTACCTGCCGCTGCTGACCACCCTGCTGGCCGGGGTCGGCCTGGCGGGCGGCAGCATCAGCCTGATCATCGCGCTGGGCACGGTGGGGCTGGTCCTGTACCTGGCGCTGCGCCACGGGCGTCTGATCAGCAAGTCGGTCTCCTCCGACAACCCGGAGCTGCTGCTGCTGGTGGTGCTCGGGCTGACCCTGCTGATCGCCGGCATCGCCCAGCGGCTGCACGTCTCCGCCGCCGTCGGCGCGTTCCTCGTGGGCATCGCCCTGTCCGGGGAGGTCGCCGAGAACACCCACCGGCTGTTCGCGCCGCTGCGGGACCTGTTCGCGGCCGTCTTCTTCGTGTTCTTCGGCCTGTCCACCAACCCGGCCAACATCCCGCCCGTGCTGGTCCCGGCGCTGCTCCTGGCGGCGGTGACCGTCGTCACCAAGGTGCTCACCGGCTGGTACGCGGCGCAGCGCGCCGGCATCTCCCCGCGCGGACGGCTCCGCGCGGGCGGCGCCCTGGTGGCGCGCGGCGAGTTCTCCATCGTCATCGCCGGGCTGGCCGCCGGGGTCTCCGCCGAGATCAGGCCGCTGGCCACCGCCTACGTCCTGCTGCTGGTGGTCGTCGGTCCGCTCGCCGCCCGCTGGACCGAGCCCCTGGTCCGCACCTTCTTCCCGCAGGTGCTGCGCCCGACGCCGGAGAGGAGCGCGCGGACGCCGGTGGACACGCAGGCCGCCGTCGCCCCCGAACCGGAGGGGTTGCGGCCTCCCGGCGTCCCGTGAGGCATCATGTCCCACCATGGGGATAGTCGCCGGTCTGGACAGTTCGTCCGAGTACACCCGCATCGTCATCTGTGACACCGACACCGGTGCCGTCATCAGACAGGGACACGCTCCGCACCCCGTGCCGGAGGGCTCGGACGGCGGGGACGGCGGAGACGGCGCGGCCCCGAGCACGGGCAGGCGCACCGAGATCGACCCGCAGTCCTGGCTGCTCTCGATCGGCGACGCGGCGGCCGGCGGACTGCTGGAGGGCGTCCAGGCGATCGGCGTCTCCGCCCAACAGCACGGGCTGGTCGCGCTCGACGAGACCGGCGCCCCGGTGCGTCCCGCGCTGGTCGGCAACGACAAGCGGGCCCAGACCGCCGCCGCCGACCTCGTGGACGCCCTCGGCGGACGCGAGGCGTGGGCGCAGGCGGTCGGGGTCGTGCCGCAGGCGGCCCAGCCGGTGACGAAGCTGCGTTGGCTGGCCCGGCAGGAGCCGGAGACGGCGCGGCGCGTGGCCGAGGTGCTCCAGCCGCACGACTGGCTGGTGTGGCAGTTGCTGGGACGTCCCGCCCGACGCACCACCGACCGCGGGGACGCCTCGGGGACCGGCTACTGGTCGGCGGCGACCGAGTCCTGGCGGCCCGACCTGGCGGAGTTGGCGCTCGGCCGACCGGTGCGGCTGCCGGAGGTGACCGGCCCGGCCGAGGCCGCCGGGCAGACCCCGGAGGGACTGCTGATCTCGGCCGGCACGGGCGAGACGATGGCCGCCGCCTTCGGGTTGGGGGTCGGCATCGGGGACGCGGTGGTCTCCCTCGGGGCGTCCGGTTCGGTCTTCTCGGTCCACCACCAGGCGCTGGTGGAGCCGACCGGCATGATCACCTCGCTCGCCGACGCCACCGGCATGCACCTGCCGGTGGTGTACACGCTCAACGCCGTGCGGGCGCTGCGCGGCGCCGCCGACCTGCTCGGCACGGACCTGGAGGGGCTGTCGGCGCTGGCGCTGAAGTCCACGCCGGGCTCGTACGGGCTGGTGCTGCTGCCCTATCTGGAGGGCGAGCGCACCCCCGACCTGCCGCACACCGCGGGCACCCTGGCCGGGCTGCGACGGGAGAGCATGAAGCCGGAGCACCTGGCGCGCGCCGCGTTCGAGGGGATGCTGTGCGGGCTCGCGGACGCCCTGGACGTGTTGCGGGGCAGGGGGGTGGCGGTCAACCGGATCTTCCTGCTGGGGCCCGCCGCCGAACTCCCGGCCGTCCAGGCGATCGCCCCGTCCCTGTTGGGGGCGCAGGTGGTGGTCCCGCAACCGGCGGACTACACGGCGCTGGGCGCCGCCCGCCAGGCCGCCTGGGCGCTGGGGGTGGCCCAGGGCACCCTCTCGCCGCAGCAGCCTCCGCTCTGGCCCGCGCCCGCCGGGCAGGTCTTCGAGCCGGGCGAGGAACTGGCGGTGGGCCAGGCGGTGCGGCAGCAGTACGTGACCGTGCGGGAGCAGACGCACCCGGGGGCGTTCGGCTGAGACGGGGCGAGGCGGGGTCTCAGTCCAGGTAGCCCCTGAGCTGGTCCGCGTACGCGTGGTCGCGGAGCTTGCCGAGGGTCTTGGACTCGATCTGGCGGATGCGTTCGCGGGTGACGCCGAAGAGTCGGCCGATCTCCTCCAGCGTGCGGGGACGGCCGTCGTCGAGGCCGTAGCGGAGCTGGACGACCTTGCGTTCGCGCTCGCCGAGGGTGGACAGGACCGCCTCCAGGTGCTCGCGCAGCAACAGGAAGGCGGCGGACTCCACGGGCGAGGGGGCGTCGCCGTCCTCGATCAGGTCGCCGAGGTGGACGTCCTCCTCCTCGCCCACCGGCGCGTGCAGCGACACCGGGTCCTGGGCGAGGCGCAGCACCTCGCCCACCCGCTCCCCCGTCAGGCCGAGGTGGGCCGCGACCTCCTCGGGGGTGGGCTCGTAGCCGCGCTCCTGGAGGATGCGGCGCTGGACGCGGACGACGCGGTTGATCAGCTCGACGACGTGGACCGGGACCCGGATGGTGCGGGCCTGGTCGGCCAGTGCCCGTGACATCGCCTGGCGTATCCACCAGGTGGCGTAGGTGGAGAACTTGTAGCCCCGCGTGTAGTCGAACTTCTCCACGGCCCGGATCAGGCCCAGGTTGCCCTCCTGGACCAGGTCGAGCATGGTCAGTCCGCGGCCGACGTACCGTTTGGCGACGGAGACCACCAGTCGGAGGTTGGCCTCGATGAGCCGGCGCTTGGCCATCCGTCCCATGACCACCAGCCGGTCGAGGTCGAGGGCCAGCCGCTCGTCGAGGTCGGGGGTGCGGCCGAGCTTCTCCTCGGCGAACAGGCCCGCCTCGACTCGTCGGGCGAGCTCCACCTCCTCGGCGGCCGACAGCAGGGGGATGCGGCCGATCTCCCGGAGGTACTGGCGGAAGAGGTCGGCGGAGGGGCCGACGCCCTCGGTCCGCGCCGGCGGTGGGACGAAGGGCGGTTCGGCGACCGCTCGGAGGGCGTCCTCCCCGTCATCCCCTCCTTCCGGGACTTCTTCCGGGAGGGCCTCGGGGTGGTCGGCGGGCAGGGCGGCCAGGTCCGTGACGGTCGGGACGGGCGGAGGGGCCGAGGCGTTCGGAGCGGACGGGGGCGCGGTTGCGGTGGGGGCGGCGAGCTCCGCGCCGGCCAGGGTCCGGGTCTGCACGGGGGTGGCCTCCAAGCTGATCGCTTCGGGTTCGGGGGCGACACGCGAGACGAGGGCGGACGCGGCCACGCCGCCGTCCGTCCCGGGCGGGTGAGCGGCTCCGGGGACTTCCGGGGGTTCGCGCTCCGAGGACTCAGACACCGCTTCCAGTGTGGGGTACGACACACTCCGGCCACGAGGGTCGTGCACCCGGTTTTTGACGTCCAATCGTGACCGGGCGCGTGCGGAGCGCCACGGAAGGGACCGCCGGGCCGGCGTGGGACGAGGCTCGCCACCGTTCGGCCCCGGTCTCGGCCCGGCCTCAGCCCCAGAGCGCGGCGGCGCCGCGGTCGCGCAGGGAGCGGCCGTACCGCTCCAGCGTCCACAGGTGTTCGGCGACGGCCTCCTGGCCCTCGTCGCCGCTGTTGACCAGGCGTTCGAAGGTGCTGCGCAGGTCGGCGATCCTGCGGTTGACCGCCTCCAGGCGCACCTTGACCAGGAACTCCCCGGCGTATGCCGCGTCGGGTTCGCGGGGGGTGCGCGGCGGCTCGACGCTCAACTCGGTGATGAGCGACCGCACCGTGTCGTCCGGGGCCGCGTCGCGTACCCGCGCGAGGTACTCCCCGTCGGCCCGCTCCACTCCCCCGGCCTTCTCGATCGCCTCGCGCACCGCCACGTAGGGAGAGGCGGTGAACTCGTCGGAGCCGTAGGCGTCGAAGAGCGGGGAGACCAGGTGCGGGTACTGCAGGGCCAGCTTGAGCAGTTCGCGTTCGGCCAGCCGCTGGGGCGTGCGCAGGTCGAGCCGGGGGCCGCGCGGAGCCGGTCCGGACGGCGGCTGCGGCACGGGCGGGCCCGCGGGGCGGCGCTGCGGGGCGCCGGGGCCGGCGGCGCGGCGCTCGCGCTCCCAGCGGGCGAGCTGCCCCACCCGCCGCACGACGAACTCGGTGTCGAGGATGCCCAGCAGCCCGGCCAACCGGACCGCGTACTGGTGCTGGATCGCGCCGTCCTTGATCCGGGCGACGATCGGCGCGGCCTCCTCCAGGGCGGCGGCGCGGCCCTCGGCGGTGTCCAGGTTGTGCCGTTCGGTGCCCGAGCGGATGGCGAACTCGAAGAGCGGGGAGCGGCCCTCCACCAAGCCCCGCACCGCCTCGTCACCCTGGGCGAGCCGCAGTTCGCACGGGTCCATGCCGCCGGGGGTGATGGCGATGGAGGTGCGGGCGGCGAACTTCTGGTCGTCCTCGAAGGCGCGCAGGGCGGCCTTCTGCCCGGCCGCGTCGCCGTCGAAGGTGAAGACGACCTCCGAGCGGGAGTTGTCCATCAGCAGCCGCCGCAGGATCTTGACGTGCTCGCCGCCGAAGGCGGTGCCGCAGGTGGCGATGGCGTCGGTCACCCCGGCCAGGTGGCAGGCCATCACGTCCGTGTAGCCCTCGACGACCACCGCCCGACCCGTCTTCGCGATCTCCCGTTTGGCCAGGTCGATGCCGTACAGCACCTGGGACTTGCGGTAGATCGCCGTCTCGGGGGTGTTGAGGTACTTCGGCCCGTTGTCGTCCTCGCGCAGCTTGCGGGCGCCGAAGCCGACGACCTCGCCGGTGATGTCGCGGATGGGCCACATCAGCCGGCCGCGGAAGCGGTCGATGGGCCGCCCGTTGCGGCTCTCCTGGGCGAGCCCGGCGAGGATCAGCTCCTTGTCGCTGAAGCCCTTGCCGCGCAGGAAGCGGGTGAGGTGGTCCCAGCCGGCCGGGGCGTAGCCGACGCCGAAGTGCGCGGCGGCGTCCGCGTCGAAGCCGCGCTCGGCGAGGAAGCGGCGGCCGATCTCGGCCTCGGGCGAGTCGAGCCGCTCGACGTAGAACGCGGCGGCGGCCTTGTGGGCCTGGACCAGTCGGATGCGCTCGCCCTGCTGGCGTCCGGGCGCGTAACCGCCCTCCTCGTAACGCAGGGTGATCCCGGCCTGGGAGGCGAGCCGTTCGACGGCCTCGGAGAAGGAGAGGTGGTCCACCTTCATCACGAAGTCGAGGGTGTCGCCGCCGGCCTGGCAGCCGAAGCAGTGGTAGAGACCCTTGCTCGGGCTGACGTGGAAGGAGGGGGACTTCTCGTCGTGGAAGGGGCACAGGCCCTTGAGGTTGCCCCCACCGGCCGGGCGGAGCTGGAGGTACTCGGAGACGACGGCGTCGAGCGGGACCGCGTCCCGCACGGCCTTCACGTCCTCGTCGTTGATCCTGCCGGCCATGGTGTGAAGTCTAGGCCGCCCTCGAAGGCCCCGCCCCACGGGCGTCGGCGGGCCCCTCTGTAACGATCGACCGTCCCGCACCACTACTCGGTGTAAGGCACCCGGAGGAACGGAGGTGCGGCCGGTGTCCGACGACGCGGCACGCTTCACCAGCATGTACGACGCCTGCCGACAGCGCGTGTGGGCTTACGTCGTGAGCCGTGCGGGACGGCAGGTGGCCGAGGAGGTGGTGAGCGAGACGTTCGCCGTGGCGTGGCGCCGGTTCGGCGACGTGCCGCAGCCGCCCCTGCCGTGGCTGCTCGCCGTGGCGCGCAACGTCCTGCGCGACACCGTGCGGGCCGAGGTCCGTCGGTCCTCGCTCGCCGCGGAACTGCGGGAGTGGGCCGAGTCGGCGGAGGACGACATCGCCGAGGAGGTGGCCGACCGGATGGCGCTGCGCCGCGCGCTGGCCTCGTTGAGCGAGGAGGACCGCGAGGTCCTCGTCCTCGCCGCGTGGCAGGGGCTGAGTCCGCGGGAGGCCGCGCGGGTCGTCGGCTGCTCCGCCGCCGCGATGCGGGTGCGGCTGCACCGGGCCCGAAGACGGCTGACCCGGGCCGCCGAGGGCGGCACGGCACCGGTACGTTCCGTCGCGCCCCTCCGGGTGCGGACCGCAGGAGAGGATGCGTGAGATGAAGCACGACGTCATGCGGCGGTTGGCCGCGGCACGCCCCGGCCACCTCGACCCCGACCGTCCGGTGGATCCCGAGGTGCGGGCCCGGGAGCTCGACCGGGCGATGCTCCTGACCGAGACCGCCGGCGCCCCGGAGTCGGTCTCGGTCGCGGAGCCGGCCCCTAAGTCGGCGCGACGCCCCCTGTGGCGCTCCCACCGGGTGTGGGGCACGGCCCTGACCGCCACGGCGGCGGCGGTGGCCGCGGCGGTGATCGTCTCCGGCACGCCCGGCGCGGAGGGGGTGCGCCCCGGCGGCACGGACGCCGCGCGGGAGACGTTCGCCCACTCCCGGGTGCTGATGGCGGCGGCCTCCAAACTGGAGCGCGCCTCGGACGTGTCGGGCGCGTACTGGTACCAGGAGGTGCGCTCGGGCTCTCTGTCGGACGTCTCCGGCAAGGACTACACGGTCGACGTCCGGCACATGTCGAGGGTGTGGGTCGCCGCCGGCAACAGCGAGCACTGGTCCCAGCTCTTCGAACTCGGCGCCCGGCCCGCGAGCCCGGCCGACGAGGAGGCCTGGCGCGCCGACGGATCGCCGAAGAAGTGGGACATCACACCCCCCGACGCACCGGCCGACGCGGACCGGCAGATCGTCCATCACCAGGGCGCGGGCCTGCTCCAGGCCGACGCGCCGGGCGGCACCGGGGACGTCGGGGACGCCGGGCAGATCAGCCTGGCCGAGCTGGCCAAGCTGTCCCCCGAGCCCGAGAAGCTCCGCACCCAGCTCAAGGCGCTGGTCGATCGGCACTACAACGCCCCGCGGCGCATCCTCGACACGCAACTGTTCAACACCGTCGTCTACGTCGCCTTCAGCTCGCCCGCCGAGCCCGAGCTGCGCGCCGCCGCGTACCGGTTGCTGGCGACCCTGCCCGGGGTGCGGGACCTCGGCGAGGCCGAGACCCACGACGGACGGACCGGGAGGGCGATCGCGATCAAGCCCCGGACGGTCGTGCCCGACAGGACCGTCGACTTCGAGCGGCGGCTGTTCTTCGATCCGGAGACCGGGATGCCCATGGCCAGTGAGACCGTGACGACCAAGGCACACGACGGCCACGAGGCGGGAGAACTCACGGGTTACTCGGTCGTCACCGAGATGACCTGGACAGACGAGAAGCCCCCGTTCGACGAGGACTTCATCGACCACGAGCCCGAGCCGGCCGACAAGCGCTGAGGCCCTCTCGGCTCCCACCACTCCCGCCCTGTCCGCGCCCGCGCGCCGACGGGGCGGTGTGGCGTGTCGCCGCGCGTGGTGGCCGGGTCAGTCGCCGGCCAGGTCGTCCAGGGGCACCGAGGGGTCGGCCAGTTTCTCCGGGTCCGTCCGGCGGCCGGAGCGCACCAGCCGCTGGATCGGATCGGTGACGTCCCGGACGTTGGCGTTCAGCCCGGCCAGCACCCTCTCCTCGTGCAGCCAGAACGCGACGAACTCCCGCTTGCCGACGTCGCCGCGGACCACCATCTGGTCGTAGGAGCCCGGGGGCGCCCAGCCGGAGTACTCCATGCTCATGCCGTACTGGTCGGAGAAGAAGTACGGGATCCGGTCGTGGACCACCTCCTGCCCGAGCATGGCGCGGGCGGCGGCCGGCCCGCCGTGCAGCGCGTTGGCCCAGTGTTCGACGCGCAGCCGGGTGTCGAACAGCGGGTGGTGGAAGGCGGCGACGTCGCCGGCGGCGTGGATGTGCGGGTCGGAGGTGCGCAGGGAGGCGTCCACGGCGATGCCCCCGATGGACTCCTCGGCCAGTTCCAGCCCGGCGGTCCGGGCCAGCGAGATCCGGGGCGCGGCCCCGATGGCGGCGAGCACGGTGTGGGCCGGGTGTTCGTCGCCGTCCTCGGTGCGGACGGCGAGGACCTGGCTGTCCTGCCCGACGATCTCGGTGATCCGGGTGCCGAAGCGGAAGCGGACGCCGTGCTCGCGGTGGAGGTCGGCGAGGATCTCGCCCATCTCCGGTCCGAGGGCGGAGTGCAGGGGGGTGGGCAGCGTTTCGATGACGGTGACCTCGGCGCCGTAGGTGCGGGCGGCGGCGGCCACCTCCAGGCCGATCCAGCCCGCCCCGGCGACGACCAGGTGCCCGTTGTCGCGACCGAGTCCGGCCAGGACGCCGCGGAGCCGGTCGGCGTGGGCGAGGCGGCGCAGGTGGTGCACGCCGGCCAGGTCGGTGCCGGGGACGTCCAGGCGCCGGGGCTCGGCTCCGGTGGCCAGCAGCAGGGCGTCGTAGTGGACGCGGGCGCCGTCGCCAAGTTCCACCGTCCGGGTGTCGCGGTCGAGGCGGACGGCGGGCTGGCCGAGGTGGAGTTCGACCTCCGCCCGGGCGTACCAGGCGGGTTCGTGAACGAAGACGCTTCCCCGTTCGGCGGTGCCGGCGAGGTAGTCCTTGGAGAGGGCGGGCCGCTCGTAGGGGTGGTCGCGTTCGTCGCCGATCAGGATGACGCGGCCGGTGAACCCCTCGGCTCTCAAGGTCTCGGCCGCCTTCGCCCCGGCCAGACCGCCGCCGACGATGACGAACGTGCGATGTGCGTCGACCACGTGCTCCTCCTCGCTGCGCTGCCCCCCTACCGGTTTGCGTCCCCGTGAGCGTGCCGCACCGACCGCTTCGCCGGAAAGAGGCGATGGTGGCCGGTTCGGGTGTGTTGCGGCGGCGTTGTCCCCCTGGGGCTTCCCACGGGTCCTTCCCATCCGACGTCCCCGTCACGCCGCCTCGGGGTGTCGGTCTCACCGCCGGTCTCACACAGCGGTACGGATCGAGGGACGGAGCACTCGGCGGGCCGTCAGGGCGAGGGAGAGCTCGGCCACCTCGTGTGGACGGCCGAGCGACCGGCCGGTGAGCTGCTCGAAGCGGCGCAGCCGGTTGAGGACGGTGTTGCGGTGGCAGAACAGCCGGCCGCCGGCCCGCCGCGCCGAGCCGTCGCACTCCAGCCACGCGGTCAGGGTGTCCAGCAGCAGGTCCCGGTCGGCGCTCTCCAGCCGTAGGACGGGGCCCAGCACCCGTTCGGCCAGCGCGGACGCCAGGTCCGGCGAGGAGACCAGCAGGGCCGCCGGGAGGTGCTCGTCCAGCAGGACCGGTTCGCCTCCGGGGGCGGCCGAGCGCAGCGCGGTCTCGGCGAGCCGGCGGGCGTCGCCGACCGCGGCCAGGCCGTCCACGGCGGAGCCGATGCCCGTCCTCGTCCCGGGCAGGGCGGGCAGGGCGGCGGCCAGCTCGGCCAGGGCGTCCCGGCTCCCGCCGTCGCCCGTGTGGGGGTCGCCGCCGTGGGAGTCGCCGGGAGCGCCGTCGCGGGGGGCGCCGGCGAGCAGGACGATGCCCAGGTCGGCGTCGGGCCGGGAGTGCCACAGGACGCGCAGGCCGGACGGGACGCGGGAGCGGACCGCGGCCCGGTGGGCCTCCCGGCCGGCGCCGGAGACGACCACCACCGCGTACCGGCCGCGTTCGGGCAGCCCCAGCGCCTCGGAGACCTCCGGCAGGTCGGCCACCCGCATGGTGCCCTCCAGGAGGGCCTCGGCCATCAGCCGACGGCGGTTCTCGTGCCGCCAGGTCAGCCGGCGCTCGGTCTGCCGGTACGCCTCGGCCACCACCGCGCAGTGCTCGTCGACGAAGTCCCACACCTCGGCCGCCACGTGGACCAGCAGCCGGACGCCGTCCGGGTCGCGCTGGGTGACCCGGTCCACCAGGGCCTGCCAGACCACGGCCCCGCCGAGGCGGAAGGCGCGCAGCAGGGCGTCCAACGGCAGTCCCTGTTCGGCCCGTTCGGCGCCGATCTGCCAGGAGCAGCGCCGGGCGGCCTCGCGCAGTTCCTTCGGGCGCAGCAGGGAGCCCACGTTGTGCCGCAGCGAGCGGTGGACCTCCTGCCAGAGCTCGTCCTGGTCCACCGACGCGGCGCGGTAGGCGGGTTCCTCCTTGCGGAGCAGCGCGACCATGCGATCGGTGAGCAGCGGGAGTTCGTCCAGCAGCGGGCGGGCGGCCCGGTGCAGCACGGCCACGGCCTCGGCGTTCACGGGGGAACGTACGACGGGGTGCATCACGGTCCTCCACCTGGCGGGCATCAGGGGGTCGATGCTGCATTGTGGGCGGGCCGGGACCGGTATGCCAGAGGTAGGGCGACATCGCTTACCAACCGCTTGGTTTCCCAGGTGTCCCGGCCCGCGCGCCCCTTCCGTCGGAGGGCGACCCCGTCGTGAGGCCATGTCTCGCACGGCGGGGCGGGACGGTCGGGGGCGGCCGTCACCCGTCGCCGGCCGCCGCGAGGACGCGGGTGAGCTCCACCCGGGAGCGGACGCCCAGCGCCGCGAAGACGTTGCGGAGGTGGTGGTCGACCGTACGGGGGCTGACCGACAGCCGCAGCGCGACCTCGCGGTTGGTGGCCCCCTCGGCCACGCACCGGGCGATCCGCAACTGCTGGGGGGTGAGACCGCCCAGGACCCGCGGCCCGTCCGCGCCCGCCGTCTCGCCGGTGGCCCGCAGTTCGGCCCGTGCCTGGTCGGCCCAACCGCGGGCGCCGCAGCGTTCGAAGGCCAGGAGCGCGTCGCGCAGCACGCCGCGTGCCGCGCCCGGCCGCCGGCCGCGCCGCAGCGCCTTGCCGTGCAGCAGTTGGGTGCGACCGCGTTCGAAGTCGCTGTCGACGCGGGCGTGTTCCTCCAGGGCTCGGGCGAACAGCTCGGGGGCCTCCTCCGGTTCGGCGAGCAGCGCGCGACAGCGGGCGAGCTGGGTGGGTGCCAGGGGGTCGGCGGTGACGGCCGTCCACGCGGTGAAGTACTCCAGGGCGCGGCGGGCCGTCGCGGTGTCGCCCGCGAGGGCCGCGGCCTCGACCAGGCACGGCGCGGCCAGTGCCTGGAGCGCGAAGTGGCCCTGGCCGGCGCCCGGTCCGGAGCCCACCAGCGGCTCCAGCCGGGCCGCGGCCTCGTGCGGCCTGCCCTGCCCCATGGCGCACCGGGCCAGGGCCCACTGGGCGAGGGTGGCGGCGACGCCCAGGCCGTGCGGGCCGGCGTCCTCGCCCGCCGCGCGGGCGTGGCCGGCGCAGGACTCGGCGTCCCCCTCCACCGCCGCGACCATCGCCAGCACCGCGTGGTGGTGGGCGGCGCAGTTGCGCTGCCCGGTGCGCCGGGCGCGGCGCAGCCCGTCCTCGGCGTGGGCGCGGGCCCGGCTGTGCTGCCCGGCCCGCAACTCGCTGTAGGCCAGGTGCTCCAGGGCCTGGGGGACGAGGGCGGCCGGGCCGCACGCCCGGGCGGCGGCCAGGGCCCGGGTGTTGAGGTCGAGGGCCGCCGCCACGTCGCCGACGACGAGGGCGGCGATCCCGGCCCGGATCAGCCGCCAGGGCTGTCGCTCCTCGGCGGCCGACTCCAGGACGCGGAACAGCGGCGGGGCGCCGCGGTCGAAGTCGCCGCACAGCACGGCGTCCAGTCCGGCGCAGTAGTCCTCCAGCAGTCGGTCCCCGGCGGGGGAGCCGAGCGCGGCGACGCCGGCGAGGTCGGCGCGGAGGCCGGCGATGTCGCCGACCGCCCAGGACGCCTCGGAGGCGTGGAGCATCGCCCTGCGGGCGGTGAGCGGATCATGCGGGGCGAGCAGCCGGGCGGCGTACGACAGCAGTTCGTGGGCGTCGGTGACCACGCCGTTGCGCAACTCCAGGACGCCGCGCACGAGTTCGGTCCGGCCGCGGACGGCGTCGTGGACGGGCAGCGCGCGGGCCTGGTCCAGCAGGGCGAGGGCGCGGTACGGGAACCCGGCCGACCAGGCGTGTTCGGCCGCCGCGGTGAGCCGTGCCGCGCGGACGCCGGTGTCCTGGGCCTCGTCGTCGCCGGTGAGTTCGGCGGCGCGCCACAGGGCGTCGGCCAGTTCGGCGTGGACGCGCTCGTCGGTGACCGCCGTGCCGCAGGCGGCGGCCGCGAGGGCGTCGGCGAGGCGCGGGTCGGGGCCCGTGGCGGCGGCGGCGCGGTGCCGCAGGGCGGGCAGGTGTCGCGGTGTCCACTCGCCGCCGCGCGGGTTCCGCTCGTCCAGGACGTCGGCCAGGAGGCGGTGGGCGGTGCGGCGCCGCTCGGGCGGTTCGCCCCAGTAGGCGGCGCGGCACAGCGGGGTGTGGGCGAAGCGGAGGGTGTCCCCCTCGCGCCGCAGCAGGCCGCGTTCCTCGGTCTCGTCCAGCCGGGCGGGGCCGATCCCGGCCCGTTCGGCGGCGCGCCCCAGGGTGGTGCGGTCGGCGGTCCCGCCGAGTTCGCACACGGCGGCGGCGAGCAGGAGCAGGGTGCGCGGGTCGGCGGGCAGCCGCGCCAGTTCGGCGGCGTACGAGCGCAGTCTGGGGCCGGCGGGGGGCAGCGGGTGGGGCGGCGGCACGGTGCCGGCGATCTGCTCGGGGGTGAGCGAGGCGACCAGGTCGGTGAGGAGTCCGGGGTTGCCCCCGGCGGTGTGGAGCAGGGCCTCCCGCAGGGTCGGGTCGGCGTCCTCGGGCAGCAGGTCGTCCAGGAGCGCGGTCGCCGCCACGGCGTCCAGCGGCTCCAGGGCGAGTCGGGGCAGCCCCTCCAGCAGCGGGTCCTCGCCGCCTTCGGCCGTGGCGACGCCCGTCGCGACGAGCATCGCCACGGGCAGGGGCGCGCCCAGCCTCCGGGCGACGAACCCCAGGGCCCGGCGGGAGGGTTCGTCCAGGTGGTGGGCGTCGTCGACGCAGACCAGCAACGGGCCCTCGCCGGTCAGGTCGTGCAGCAGCGCCTGGAGGGCGGCCGGCACCGGCCCTCGGACCATGGCGGCGGGGAGCGTGCCGAGCGTCAGGGCCTCGGCGAGGGCCGCCGTGCGGGGGTCGGCCGGGTCCAGACGGTCGGCGACCGGGTGCAGCAGGGCGTGCAGTCCGCCGTAGGGGACGGCGGTCTCGGCGGCCACGCCCCGCACGCGCAGCACGGTGCCGCCGGCCTTCCCGAAGCGGTCGGCCGCGTGGTCGAGCAGGGTGGTGGCGCCGAGTCCCGGTTCGGCCCGTATCAGCAGGGCGCCGCCCCGTCTCGCGCGTGCGCCGTCGAGCAGTTCCGCCACGGCCGTCCGTGTCGCGTTCGCACCGTGCATCCGCGCATCCCTCCTCGGAAGGGACTGTCAGTCGCTCGGGGATCCCTCACGACAGCACCATGCCCAAGCTGTGTCCATGTCAAGTCGACCATGTCGCGGCCGGCGCCCAGTGGTCGACGGGATGGCGTGTGCGTTCGCACAACCGGACCGTACCGTCGTGGACCGCGGCCCTAACGTCGCAGCATGGCACAGGAATTCTCCTCCTTCGACGGTGTCACCATCCGCTACCACCGCTGGGACCCGCCGCCCGGCGAGGACAGGGGACTGCCCACCGTGGTCCTCCACCACGGGTTCATCGCCGACACCCACACCAACTGGGTCCGGCCCGGCGTCGTCGACGCGCTGCTCCGCCGGGGGCGGCGGGTGGTCGGCATCGACGCGCGCGGCCACGGCCGTTCGGACAAGCCGCACGATGCGGAGCGCTACGGCGAGAGCGTCATGGCCCGCGACCTGCGGCGCCTGCTGGACGTCCTGGGCGCGGAGCGGGTCCACCTGGTCGGCTACTCGATGGGGGCGGTCGCCTCGCTGCTGGCCACGGCACGGGACGAGCGCGTCACGCGCCTGATCGTCGGCGGGGTGGGGGCGGGGGTCGTCGAACTGGGCGGGGTGGACACCCGCGAACTGCCGCCCGAACTGCTGGTGACGGCGCTGCTGGCGGACGACCCGGCCGACGTGCCCCGGCGGATGGCGGCCCTGCGGATCTGGGTGGACGAGGTCGGCGGCGACCGTCTGGCGCTGGCCGCCCAGGGTCGGGCCCTGCACCGGGGGCCCACCCCGCTGTCGGAGGTCAGGGTGCCGACGCTGGTGCTCGCGGGGGTGGACGACCCGCTGGCCGACCGTCCCCGGGTGCTCGCCGACGCGCTTCCCCACGCCTCGCTGCGGACACTGCACGGCGACCACCTGTCGGCGGTGCGCGACCCGTCCTTCGCCCCGGCGATAGCGGACTTCCTGGAGGCGGACCTCCCGGTGGGAACCCCTCCGGCCGGCGGGGGGTGAGCGGGCCGGAGACCGATCCGTCCGATCCGCCCCCGAACCGTTGCGCGCCGCCCCGGACGGGTACCGGAGCGGGGAGCGGGACATCCGCCGGAGTCGGAGAGGAGGCGGGCCGCGGATGCGGGTGGTGACGTGGAACGTGTGGTGGCGGTTCGGGCCGTGGCGGGAACGGCGGAAGGCCGTCCTCGCCGTGCTGCGCGACCTGCGGCCCGACGTCGTCGGACTGCAGGAGGTGTGGGCCGTCCCCGGTGAGAACCTCGCGCGGTGGCTCGCGGAGGAACTCGGCATGCACTGGGTCTGGGCGGCCTCCGACCGGCCCGAGAGGTGGCGGAGGCGGCTGGGCGATCCGACGGTCGACGTCGGCGTCGCCGTGCTCAGCCGGTGGCCCGTGGCCGCGCGCGAGACGGTGCGACTGCCGGCGCCCGAGGAGTCGGACGACGGACGTCTGGCCCTGCACGCGCTGGTCGACGCGCCCGGCCGGCGGTTGCCGTTCTTCACCGCCCACCTCTCCTCCGGCGCCCACGCCTCGGCGGTGCGCCGCGAACAGGTCGCCCTCGTCGCGGAGTTCGTCGCGGCCCACCGCGGCGGGACCGACTTCCCCCCGGTGCTCACCGGGGATTTCAACGCCTGGCCCGACTCCGACGAGATCCGGCTGCTGGGCGGCCACAGGACGGCTCCCGTCGTCCCCGGCCAAGTCCTCCTCGACGCCTGGGAGTACGCCGACCCGGCGGCGCCGTCGGCCACCCGGGACAGAGCCAACCCCCATGTGGCGGCGGCCTTCGAGCCGAGCGCCCGCATCGACTACGTGCACGTCGGCCCGCCCGGTCCCGGCGGAATCGGACGCGTCCTGGCCGTACGGCGCGCGGGCGACGCCCCCGTGGACGGCGTCTGGCCCTCCGACCACGCCGCCGTCGTCGCCGATCTGGCGACGGAGCCGCTCGACGGGGGCCGGTGAGGGACGTCGGGACGCCCGTGGCCTGTTTCCGCCCCCGGTTCCGGACCGTGCGGGAAAAGACGAGCGGACGGGCCCGGCCACCGCCCGGAATCGGCCGTATGGACACCGAGCCCGTACCGCAGCCCGTGCGCCCGCCCGTGAACCTGACCGAGGCGCCGGCCTCCTTCCGGGACGTCCACAGTCCGCGCATCGTGACCCGCGTCAACGACTACGACGTGCGGATCGCCCACGCCGAAGGCGAACACGTCTGGCACGTCCACGAGGACACCGACGAGTTCTTCCTCGTCCTCGACGGCCGGTTCGACATCGCCCTGCGCGACGCCGACGGCGACGAGAGGACCGTCGCGTTGAACAAGGGCGACGTCTTCGTGGTGCCGCGCGGCACCGAGCACAAGCCGTCCTCGCCCGGCGGTTCGATCCTGATGTTCGAGCCCACGGGCACGGCCTCGACCGGCGACCGCCACGAGGGCGAGATCCCCGCCCACGTGGACAGCACCACCGGTCGCGCCCCCTCCTGACGCCCCGTCCGCCGGCCGGGGCGAACGCGGCGCCCCGGCCGTCACCCGAAGCGGGCCCGTATCGCGGCCTCGCCGGCCCCCGTGCCGGTGGTGACGTCCTTGAAGCCGCTGGAGGTGCGGGGACAGCCGCCGAGGACCGGTGGCCACAGCGGGTAGTGGATCCGGGGATCGCCCAGGGACCGTTGCCCGATGGCGAGTGATCGTCGCTGTTCCGGCGCGGACTTCTCCATGGCCCGGATCCTGCCAGGATCCGTCCCCCCGCGGCCCCGCCGCGCCCGGAAGGCGGGCTGACGCGGGGCCCACCGGGCATTGGTACGTACCAAATTAGGTCAGGTGCGCGAACCCCTGCATTCCGGACCTGTCCGTCCGCCCACCGGGGCCCACCGGTCACCCCGCCGGCTCCTCGACCGGCCCCTGACCTGCGGTCGCCGGAGCACGCACCCGGCATCGCCGCTCGTCGGGCACACCGGCCGCGGGCCGCGCCGGCGGCACGGGCTCGAACCGAAAACCGTCTTAACGGTCGGTCGCCGCCGCCCTACCGTCGTCAGCGATGTGCCACGGCTCCGGCGAGGCTCGCCGTGGCATTCCCTCACGCCACCTCGCGCGTCGGGTGGTTCCGCCGGACGCGCGGATCGGGAAGGAGCCCCCCACATGAGTCCCACGAGCCGCCCGAGCGCGGGAAGACTGCTGAGCTTCCTCGCCGTCTTCGCGCTGGCGCTGCCCCTGGCCGTCGTCGTCACCTCGGCGAGCCCGGCGAACGCCCACGGCTGGATCACCTCCCCGCCCAGCCGCCAGGATCACTGCGCCACCCGCACGGTCTCCGGCTGCGGCGGGCTGGAGTACGAGCCGCAGAGCGTCGAGGCGCCCAAGGGCTCTCGGCTGTGCAGCGGCGGCAGCCGCTGGACCGTGCTGGACGACGAGAGCAGGAACTGGCCGGTGACGCGGGTGTCGAGCACGGTCACCTTCCAGTGGCGACTGACCGCCGCGCACCGCACCAGCACCTGGGACTACTACGTCGACGGCGTCCTGTTCAAGCGGATCGACCAGGGCGGCACGCAGCCGCCGTCGACCGTCTCGCACACCCTGTCCGGTCTGCCCCAGGGCCGTCACAAGATCCTCGCGGTGTGGAACGTCGCCGACACCGTCAACGCGTTCTACAACTGCGTGGACGTGGAGGTCGGCGGTGGCGGCGGCCAGCCCCCGAACCCGCCCACCACACCGGCCGAGTGCTCCTCCGCCCCCTGGAGCGCCGCCGCGGTCTACACGGGCGGCTCGACGGTGACGCACCGGGGTCGCGCGTACCGGGCGGCCTGGTGGACTCAAGGGGAGGAGCCGGGCGTCTCGGCCTCCGGCGTCTGGCGCGACCTGGGCGCCTGCTGACGGAAGGCCCGTCGACGGGCCCCGCCCGGCGCGAAGCGGGCGGCCGCGAGACGACGTGGCGGCGCACCCGCCGGGCGGGTGCCCGGCGGGTGCGGCGCGCAAGGGTGCGGTACGCGCGGGGGTGCGTCAGCGGATGAAGACGCTCCGCCCCCTCACGTCGGTGTGCTCACCCGGGTAGACGGTGTCCACCGGGTAGCCGGTGCAGTAGTCGTCGTCGAAGACGAGGGCCGCCCGGTTGGTGTAGTTGCCGATCGTCGTCCTGCGGTCCCGGTCCCGGTCCCGGTCACGATCGCGGTCGCGGTCCCGGTCGTCGCCGCCGCGGCCGTCACCGTCGAGGTTCTCGGTGGCGGCGTCCTGAGCGGGGACTTCCTGCGTGGTGGCCTCCTGGGCGGCGGCGAGGCCCTCCGCGTCGCGGTGGTCGCCGTGGCCGCCGCGGCCGTCCCGGTCGCCGAGGAGGGCGTAGCAGCCGCTCGGGTTCTGAAAGGACCTGTCACCGAGGATCAGGAGTCCCTGGGCGGCGGACGCGGAGTTGGGAACGGCGAGGGTCATCAGGGTCGCCGCGGCGAGGGAGCCCAGCGTTGTGGTGATGCGTCGCATGGACGGTGTGCCTTTCCGGATGGAACGGGAGAAATCAGGCCCGTCGGGCCTCACCGTCGATGCAAGCCGCAACGCGCTCAACCCGCCACCGCAGTTGGGGCGTTGGGGTGGTTCACCCTCCGTCTCCGTCCTCCGCCCGAGGCTCTTTCGGCCCAACGCCCCGGGCGGGAGACCGGGCGGCCCCGGAGCCGGGAGGCGACGTGGGCCGCCGGTTCCGCTCGCATGTTCGCCGTGTTCGCCGTGACCCTCGGCCGCCCCGCGCCTCATCACGCGCCGGTGTCGACGACCGTGGTGCCGGTGCCGGTGAGGCGTGCGTGGAGGCGGCGGGCCGACGCGTCGGTGAGGGAGGCGATCTGGTCGACGATCGTCCGCAGCCGGGCCGCGTCGGTGTCCGCCGCCGCGAACCGCGCGCGGAACTGGGGGTCCAGGCCGTCCGGGGCGCGGGCGATCAGCGCGTCGGCCAACTCGGCGAGGACGGCGCGCTGTTCGTGGCGCAGGCGCTCCTGGTCGGGGCGCTGCATGACGTACCGGTCGGCGACGGCCTTGAGCACGTCGCACTCCAGCCGCGTCTCGCGCGGCACCACCAGGTGGGCGACGTAGCGGAGGAGGCGGCCCGAGCCGTACGCCGCTCGGGTGGCGCCCTCGGCGGCCAGACAGAAGCGGCCGATGAGCTGACTGGTGGCGTCCTTCAGACGGGCCTGGGCGACGGCCGTCCCGTCGTAGCCGTGCGGCCACCACTCCTGGTCCAGCAGTCGGTCGAGCGCCTCGGCGAGCTCGGCCTCCTCGGTGCCGGGCGGGGCATAGCGCCGGGCGGCGACGGCGAAGACCTCGCGGCGCTCGGGCTCGGCCAGCAGCAGGTTGGGGTCGAGGTGGCCGGCGTGGAGGCCGTCCTCGACGTCGTGGACGGAGTAGGCGACGTCGTCGGACCAGTCCATGACCTGCGCCTCGAAGCACCGCCGGTGTTCGGGCGCGCCGCGCCGGAACCACTCGAAGACCGGCAGGTCGTCCTCGTAGACGCCGAACTTCCGCGACGTGGGGTCGGTCGGGTGACCGCCACGCGGCCAGGGGTACTTGGTGGCGGCGTCCAGAGCGGCGCGGGTGAGGTTGAGACCGACTCCGACCAGCCGTTCGCCGTCCTCCGTCCGCTCCTCGACGAACCGTTTCGGCTCCAGCCGGGTCAGCAGCCGCAGCGACTGGGCGTTGCCCTCGAAGCCGCCGCAGGGGGCGGCGATCTCGTCCAGCATCCGTTCGCCGTTGTGCCCGAACGGCGGATGGCCCAGGTCGTGGGCGAGGCAGGCCGCCTCCACCAAGTCCGGGTCGCAGCCGAGCGCGGCGCCCAGCTCCCGGCCGACCTGGGCGCACTCCAGGGAGTGCGTCAGCCTCGTGCGGGGGGTGGCGTCCCACGCCCGCGCGACCGCGTCGGGGGTGACGACCTGGGTCTTGCCCGCCAGCCGCCGCAGCGCGGCGGAGTGCAGCACCCGTGCCCGGTCGCGCTGGAAGGCCGTCCGGCCGGGGCGTTTGTCGGGCTCGGGCACCCAGCGCTCCAGGGCCGCTCCGTCGTAGTGCGTGGCGTCGTGCATGACCTCGTGCATGACCTCGTCCATGCCGTACGCATCGCCGTATCCGCCGTCCACACACCGACCGTACGCGCCGGGGCCGACATCCGGCCGACCGCGGACGCGCGGGAGGCGCGGGCCGGGTCACCCTCCCGCGTGGCCCTCGCCCCGGTCCCGGCCCCAGCCCCCGGCCCCGTGCCTCCCTCAGCCGTCGGCCGCCCCGGTGTCCGACTCCGCCGCGACCCACGCCAGGTAGTCGGCGCCGCCGCGGACGACCGGGGTCGCGATGATCTCCGGGGTGTCGTAGTCGTGGGCCGCGCGCAGGTGCGCCTCCAGAGCGTCGTAGCGGGCTTCCGTCGTCTTCAGCGACACCTGCCACTCGTGCTCGCTCCGTACCTCGCCCTCCCAGCGGTACACCGAGGTCACCGGGCCGGTCACCTGAGCGCACGCCGCGAGGCGGGCCTCCACCGCGCCGCGGGCCAGCGCATCGGCCTTCTCCGGGGCGTCGGTGGTGGTCAGCACGGTCAGGACCCTCGCCGTCCCCGGCTTCTCCCTCTTCTCCGTCATCTCCGTCATCGTCGCTCCTCGTCCGCGTCGTCGCTCCCACGGGCCTCGTCGGTCAACGGTAGCCGGGCGACCGTCGCGGCACGTCCGCACCCGATCCGCACCTCCCCGCGGCCGTGCGAGAGGGGGCCGGAACGGGCGCCCGTCGGCCGGGTCGGCGGGCGGCGGTCGGCGCCGGTCGAAAGGGGCGGCGGAACCGCCGGTCAACCGTCCCGAAGCCCTCCGTACACCCTCGCGGTCACTCTTCAGTGGGATCTCAACTGCCTTTTCCGACAAGGACGTTGACCTTGCGCACCGGGAGGGCGTTGTCTCCGGGAATGCGGGCTTCCACCCCGCTCCCCTCTCCCCGCCCTCCCGGAGTCGCACCATGACCGCCACCCCCCGACACCGTCCCCCGGCCCGGCCGTCACCGGGCCGCCCGGACCGCCGGCGTCCCACCCCGCTGTACGGGCCGGGCCTCGACGGGGACGCCCTGCCCGCGCTGTACGAGCGGCTGCGGGCCGAACACGGTCCGGTCGCCCCCGTGGCCCTGGCCCCGGGCATCCACGCCTGGCTGGTCCTGGGCTACCGGGAGGTGCTGCGACTGACCCGGGACGAACGGGACTTCAGCCGTGACCCGCGGCGCTGGAACCTGCTGCGCGAGAACCTCGTCCCGGTCGACTCGCCGATCAGGGCGCTCGTCGGCCGGCGTCCGACCCTGGTGTTCGCCGACGGGCCGCGGCACCGGCGGATGCGGGCGGCCGTCGCCGACGCGCTGGCCCGGTTCGACCGGCACGAGCTGAGCCGTACGGCGCGGTCCGCGGCCGAGCGGCTGGTCGACTCCTTCGCCGGGCGGCGCGAGGCCGATCTGGTGGCGCACTACGCGCACAAGCTGCCGGTACGGGTGGTCTCCCGGCTGCTGGGCGCGGACGAGCGGACCGGCTGGCGGATGGCGGAGGCCGCCTTCGGCGTGGTGGCGGCCAACGCGGACTCCGTCAACGCCGTCCGCCGTCTGGAGCGCCCGCTGCGCGCGCTGGTCGAGGAGAGGCGCGGCCGGCCGGGGTCCGACATCGTCTCCCGGCTGCTGGCGCACCCCGCCGCGCTCAGCGACGAGGAGGCGGTGCACAACCTGGTGGCGGTGGTCGTGGCGAGCGGCCGGGCGACGAGGAACTGGATCGCCTCCACACTGCGCGTCCTGCTGACCGACGCCGGGGTGCGCTCCTCGCTGGACCACGGTCACCTCACCGTGGACGACGCGCTCGACCTGGTGCTGTGGCGGTTCCCGCCCGTCCAGAACCTCCCCGCCCGCTACGCCACCCGCGACCTGCGCTTCGGCGGGCAGGACGTCCGGGCCGGGGACATGCTCGTCCTGGGGCTGGCCGCCGCCAACGCCGACCCCGACGCGCTGCCCCGGTGCGGGCGGCCGGTGACGGGGAACCGGTCGCACGTGGCGTTCGGCGCCGGGCCGCACGCCTGTCCGGCCCAGGAACAGGCCCGGCTGGTCGCGCGGGCGGCCGTGGAGGCCCTCCGGAATCATCTGCCGCGCATGGAACTCGCCCTCCCCGAGAGGGAGTTGGTCTGGGCTCCGTCGCCCTGGGCCGGGAGCCTGGCGGCGCTGCCCGTCCGGTTCGCGCCCCCGCCCGGCACGCGGTGAAGCCGGTCGCGGCCCGTGTGGGGCGGGCCGCGACCGGGCGGCCCGTCCGGCGTACCGTCCGTCCTGCCCTGACGGTCGGTGCGCCGGCCGGGGTTCGGGGGTCAGCCCGCGGCGCACCTCTGGCCGCCGAGGCTGACGGCGGTGCCGTCCTGGGCCGCGCCGCCGTTGGTCTGGAAGCCGAAGGAGAACGTCCCGCCGGCCGCGACCGTGCCGTTGTAGGCGGCGTTGGTGACGGTGACGCGGGCGCCGCTCTGGGAGAAGCCTCCGTTCCAGCCATTGGCCACGGTCACGCCCGACGGCAGGTCGAACTCCGCGCGCCAGCCGTTCAGGGCCTGGGTGGTGCGGACGGTGACGTTGACGACCGAGCCGGTGGCCCAGCGGTTGGCGACGGTGAAGACGGCGGTGCAGCTTCCGGTGCCGGGCTCGCCCGGGTCCTCCGGATCCTCCGGGTCCTCGCCCGGGCCGCCGGGGTCGCCGGCTGCGTCGGTGAAGGCGGTCAGCAGCGCGTGGTAGGCGGGCTTGGGCTGGTAGTTGCCGTCCCAGGGACAGGCGTCGCCCTCGCCGGGGAAGGTGTCCGGCACCCAGGAGTCGCGGTCGCTGATGCCCCAGACGGTGATGCCGGAGCAGGCGGAGACCGCCAGGCAGGCGTCGGCCACCGCCCGGTAGTCCCGGGCCTGCTGCTGGAGCTTGGAGCTGTCGGAGGGCGTCCGCATCCGGATGTCCAGCTCGGTGATCACGACCTCCAGGCCCAGGTCGGCGAAGCGCTGGAGGTTCTGCTGGATCGCGGAGCCGTTCACGTTGCCGACGATGAGGTGGTTCTGGAAGCCGACCCCGTCGATGGGCACGCCCTGGGACTTCAGCCGCTGCACCAGCCGGAACAGGCCGTCGCTCTTCGCGTTGCGGACCTCGGTGTTGTAGTCGTTGATGAAGAGCTTGGCGTTCGGGTCCGCGGCGCGGGCGGCCCGGAAGGCGTCGGCGATGTAGGACTCGCCGAGCTGCTGGTAGAACTTGCTCTGCCTGAGGCTGCCGTCCTCGTTGAACGCCTCGTTGACCACGTCCCAGCGCTGGACGTCGCCGCGGTAGCGACCGACCTGGGTGGTGACGTGGTCAGTCATGATGGTGCGCAGCTCGCTGTTGGAGAACGAGCCGTTCTGCAGCCACTGGGGCATCTGGCTGTGCCAGACCAGGGTGTGGCCGTAGACGAGTTGGTCGTTCTGCTGGGCGAACTGCACCAGCCGGTCGCCGCCGGCCCAGTTGTACTGGCCGCGCTGCGGCTCGACCGCCTCCCACTTCATGGCGTTCTCGGCGGTGACGCTGTCGAACTCGCTCGCGGCGATGTTCCGGTAGGTGCTGTTGTTCAGCAGCCCGTCGTTGACCGCCGTGCCGATGAAGCGGCCGGTGGCGTCGGCCGCCTCCCGCAGGGTGGGGGCGGCGGCCTGGCTCGTGCCGGCGAGACCGAAGGCCAGGGTGGCCGCCGCCGCGGACACGGCTACGACGGCTCTGGTTAAACGACGTACGGTGCGTACACGGTGTGACCTCATGCTGGGGTGTCCCTCTCTCGACGCCCCGGAACACTTTCCGGAAGACTGTTGGAAGGTTTCGAGGGTGCGCCGGGAACGGTAGAGCCGATGAGAACGCCCGTCAACGGTGGAGGAGCGAGGGCATGGCAGACGGCATGACGGAGAGCGCGGCCGGCACAGCCGGCGGAGTCGCCGAGCAGAGGGTCGCGCCGAAAGTGGAGCAGAAAGTCACGATCACGGCGATCGCCCAGGAGGCGGGGGTCTCGGTGCCCACCGTCTCGCGGGTGGTCAACGGCCGGTCGGACGTCGCGCCCGCGACCCGGGCCAGGGTCGAGGAGCTGCTGCGGCAGTACGGGTACCGCCGCCGCACCTCCTCCTCCGGGGACCGTCCCGCCCTGATCGACCTGGTCTTCAACGACCTGGACAGCCCGTGGGCCGTGGAGATCATCCGCGGGGTGGAGGAGACCACGCACGAGGTCGGCTTCGGCACGGTGGTCTCGGCGATCCACGACCGCGCCGGATCGGCCCGGCAGTGGATGCGCAACCTGCGGGCCCGCGCCTCCGGCGGCGTGATCCTGGTCACCTCGGTCCTGGAGCCGGTGCTGCACGAGGAGCTGCACCGGTTGGGCGTGCCGCTGGTCGTGGTGGACCCGGCCGGGTCGCTCGCCCTGGACGCGCCGACCGTGGGGGCCACCAACTGGGCCGGCGGCATGGCGGCCACCGAGCACCTGCTCCGGCTCGGCCACCGCCGGATCGGGTTCATCGCCGGCCCGCCGCGCCTGCTGTGCAGCCGCGCCCGGCTGGACGGCTACCGCGCCGCGCTGGAGGCGGCGGACGTGCCCGTGGACGACCGGCTGATGGTGCCCGGCGACTTCTACCACGAGTCCGGTTTCACCGGCTGCAACCGGCTGATGGATCTGGACGAGCCGCCCACCGCGCTCTTCGCCTCCAGCGACCAGATGGCGCTGGGCGCCATCGAGGCGCTGCGGCGGCGCGGGATGCGGGTGCCGGAGGACGTCAGCATCGTCGGTTTCGACGACCTTCCGGAAGTGCGCTGGTCCGCTCCGCCCCTGACCACGGTGCGTCAACCGCTGGTGGAGATGGGCAAGGTCGCGGCCCGCACCGTGCTGCGTCAGGCCCGGGGCGAGGAGCTGGACTCCCCGCGCGTGGAGTTGGCCACTGAGCTGGTCGTTCGCTCCAGCACGGCGCCTCCGCGGGCCTGAGGCCGGGGCATCCGACCGGACGATCCGGAGGTCACGAGAGCATCACATCCCGGCCCGCTTCCCCCGTTTTTCGTCAGACCCGTTGACACACGCATGCCGCATCCGTACGTTCCCCCACACCACTACCGATAATTTTCGGATTCCTTCCGGAAGGTATGCGCGATGCGAACAGCACTGCTGGGCTCTGCGAAGACGGGCCGTAGAGGGTTCCGACGGCGCCACGCCGTCACGCTGACGGCAGCCGCTCTGGCCACCTCCCTGCTCGCCGCCTGCGGCAGCGGCGGCCCCGGCGAGTCGAAGGCCGACACCCTGGAGGTCTGGGTCTACCAGGACGCCTCCACCAAGGTGCAGCGTGACGCGGTCGAGCGCTTCAACAAGAACTCGGACGTCAAGGCCAAGCTCGTCGAGGTGCCCGGCGAGGGCTACCAGGACAAGATGCGCAGCGCCATGGGCACCCCCAACGCCCCGGACGTCTTCTTCAACTGGGGCGGCGGCAGCATCAGCAACTTCGTCGAGAAGGACATGCTGGTCGACCTCACGCCCGAGTTCGAGAAGGACGCGGAGTTCAAGGAGTCCTTCATCCCCTCCATCCTGGAAGCGGGCAAGGTCGACGGCAAGTACTACGGCGTCCCGATGCGGGGCATGCAGCCGGTGATCCTCTTCTACAACAAGGAGGTCTTCGCCAAGGCCGACGCCGAGCCGCCGAACTCCTGGGAGGACCTGCTGGGGCTGATCGACACCTTCAAGAAGGAGGGCGTCACCCCCTTCGCGCTCGCCGGCACCGACGCCTGGACCGAACTGATGTGGGTCGAGTACCTGTTGGACCGCATCGGCGGCTCCGAGGTCTTCCAGCGCATCCAGGACGGCGACTCCAAGGCGTGGGGCGACCCGGCCGTCCTGGAGACCGCCGAGACCATCCAGGACCTCGTCGACCGCGGTGCGTTCGGCAAGAACTACAAGTCGGTCAACTACACCGCCGACGGCGCCTCCACCCTCTTCGCCAAGGGCAAGGCCGCCATGCACCTGATGGGTAGCTGGGAGTTCTCCAACCAGAAGGCCAACCAGCCGGAGTTCGCCGACAAGCACCTGGGCTGGACCACCTTCCCCGCGCTCCCCGACGGCAAGGGCGACTCCAAGAGCGTGGTCGGCAACCCCACCAACTTCTGGTCCATCAGCTCCAAGCTGAAGGGCAAGCAGCGCGAGGCGGCCATCGAGTTCGTCAAGACCGCGAGCGAGGACTGGTACGCCAAGGCGCTGGTGGACAACGGTGACGTCCCCACCACCTCGGACTCCGAGGACCTGGTGGCCTCCCACGACGCCCCCGACTACGCCATCTACCAGTACGACATGGTGCGCGACGCCCCGTCCTTCACCCTCTCGTGGGACCAGGCCCTGCCGGCGCAGCAGGCCTCGCCGATGCTCACCAACATCCAGAAGCTCTTCAACAAGCAGATCAGCCCCGAAGAGTTCGTCGACGCCATGAAGGCACTCAAGTGAAGCAAGCAGCACCGACCGCGTCACCGCGCGTGGGCCGCCCCGGCATCGCCTGGGCGGTCCCCGGCGTGTTGTTCTTCGTCCTGTTCGCCGTGGGCCCCATGGCCCTGGTCGTCTACCTCTCCTTCACGAGCTGGGACGGTCTCGGCGCCTTCCCCTCGGTGAGCGGCACCGGCAACTGGGAGCGGCTGTTCGACGACCCGACCATGCGGCAGGCCGTGTGGCTGAGCATCGTGCTCACGGCGGCCAGTTGGCTGATCCAGACGCCGATCGCCCTGCTGCTCGGGGTGTGGTCGGCCGGTCGGCAGAAGAACCGGGCCGTCCTCAGCGCGATCTTCTTCCTGCCGCTGCTGGCCTCCTCGGTGGCCCTGGCACTGCTGTGGAAGTCCCTGCTGGACCCCAACTTCGGCCTGATCGCCGAGATCGGCCCGTGGTTCGGCCTGGAGGACGGCAACCTGCTCGGCTCCGGACGGGGGGCCATGGCCGCGGTCGCCTTCGTCGCCGCCTGGCAGTTCATCCCGTTCCACACCCTGCTCTACCAGGGCGGCGCCCGGCAGATCCCCAAGTCCTTCTACGAGGCCGCCTCCATCGACGGGGCGGGCACCGTCCGGCAGTTCTTCTCCATCACCCTGCCGCAGTTGCGCAACACCATCGTCACCTCCTCGGTGCTGATGGTGGTCGGCGCGCTGACCTTCTTCGACACCGTCCTCATCCTCACCGAGGGCGGACCGGGAACGGACACCACGATCGTGCCCTACCTGATGTACGAAACCGGTTTCCAGGCCTACGACATGGGCTACGCCAGCGCCGTCGCCACCGTCCTCGTCGTGGTCGCCACCGCCATCTCCCTGCTGATGGTCCGGGTCTCCGGCTTCAGCTCCATGCGCAGCACCCGGGAGGGGATGTGAAGACCGCGACCCGACCGGAGCCCCGACCGGAGCAGCGGCCCCGGCCCACCGAGCCGCGCCCGCGGGCCCCGCAGGCCCGGAACGACCGGGGCCTGCGCGGCAGGCTCCGGAGCGTCCGCAAGTGGAACGTCCCGGCGGGCGTCGCCTCCCTCGTCTGGCTGGTCATCGTCGGCCTGCCGCTGTACGTCCTGGTCCTCACCACCCTCCGGGACCGCGACGCCTACTTCGACGAGGGCTCGCTCGCCCTGCCCGGCGACCTGACGCTCGACAACTACCGCAAGGTGTTGGAGAGCGACTTCTTCACCTACCTGCTCAACACCGCGATCGTCACGGTCGCCACCGCGGCCATCGTCATCGTCCTCTCGGTGGGCGTCGGCTACACCGTCGTGCGCACCCTCAGCCGGACCTCGCAGCGGATCTTCCAGTTCTTCCTGCTGGGTCTGGCCATTCCGGCGCAGGCGGTGATCATCCCGATCTACCTGCTGATCACCCAGATGAACCTGTACGACAGCCTGCTGGCGATCATCCTGCCGACGGCGGCGTTCTGCCTGCCGGTCTGCGTGCTGATCCTGGCGGGCACCATGCGGGACATCGAGGAGGAGATGTACGAGTCGATGGCGCTGGAGGGAGCGAGCCAGACCCGCGTCCTCCTCCAGCTCGTGATCCCGCTCTCCCGCGGCGGGATCTCCACGGTCGGCGTCTACTCGGCCCTGCAGGCCTGGAACAACTTCCTCTTCCCGCTGATCCTCACCCAGTCGCGGGAGAGCCGGGTGCTCACCCTCGGCCTCTACGACTACGTGGGTCAGTTCCGGGTGGACATCCCGGCCCTGCTCGCCGCGGTCGTGCTGTCGATCGTGCCGATCTTCGTCGTGTACCTCTTCGCCCGCCGTCAGCTCGTCAACGGCCTCATGGGCGCGGGCGGGCGCTGAACCGCGCGAGGACCGCGCGAGACACGCCCGACGCTGAACAAGGAGCCTCATGCATCACCATCCCTGGCAGGACACCTCCCGCCCCGCGGAGGAACGCGCCGCCGATCTGCTGTCCCGGATGACACTGGAGGAGAAGCTGGCCCAGCTCTCCAGCATCTGGCCGGGTTCCGAGGCCGAGGGCGAGGACGTCGCTCCGTTCCAGCACGAGGTCTCCGAGGCCGTCGACCTGGACGGCCTGCTGCCCCACGGCCTGGGCCAGCTCACCCGCCCCTTCGGCACGGCTCCCGTGGAACCGACCGAAGGCGCGCGGGCCCTGGCCGCCTTCCAGAAGAAGGTCGCCGCGGCCAACCGGTTCGGCATCCCGGCCCTCGCCCACGAGGAGTGCCTGACCGGCTTCACCGCCTGGCAGGCCACCATCTTCCCCACCCCCCTGGCGTGGGGGGCCACCTTCGACCCGGCCCTGATCCGACGGATGGCGGCGGCGATCGGCGAATCGATGCGCTCGGTCGGCATCCACCAGGGCCTCTCCCCGGTCCTTGACGTGGTGCGCGACCCGCGCTGGGGCCGCACCGAGGAGTCGATCGGCGAGGACCCGTACCTGGTGGGGACCGTGGCCTCCGCCTATGTGGCGGGCCTGGAGTCGAGCGGGATCGTGGCCACGCTCAAGCACTTCGTCGGCTACTCCGCCTCGCGGGGCGGCCGCAACCACGCCCCCGTCTCGGTCGGCCCGCGCGAGCTGGCCGACGTGTTCCTCCCGCCCTTCGAGATGGCCCTGCGCGAGGGCGGCGCGCGCTCGGTGATGCACGCCTACAACGACCTCGACGGCGTCCCGGCGGCGGCCGACCCCGACCTCCTCACCGGCCTGCTGCGCGAGGAGTGGGGATTCGACGGCACGGTCGTCGCCGACTACTTCGGGATCTCGTTCCTGGAGCGGAACCACCGCGTCGCCGACTCCCCCGCCCGAGCCGGGGCCCTCGCCCTCGCCGCGGGCGTCGACGTGGAGCTGCCGAGCGTGCGCTGCTACGGCGAGCCCCTGCTGAAGGCCGTGCGGTCCGGGGACGTCCCCGAGGAACTGGTGGACCGGGCCGTGCTGCGGGTCCTGCGGCAGAAGTGCGAGCTGGGCCTGCTGGACCCCGACTGGTCGCCCGCCTCGCCCGCGCCCGAGGAGCGGGTCGACCTCGACCCGCCCGCGATGCGGGCCCTGGCCCGGCGCGTGGCCGAGGAGTCCGTGGTGCTGCTGGACAACCGGGAGGGCGTCCTGCCGCTGCACCCCACGGCCCGCATCGCCGTGGTCGGCCCGTACGCGAACGAGCAGGCCGCCATGCTCGGCTGCTACACCTTCCCCCGGCACGTCGGCGTCGAGCACCCCGAGCTGCCCATCGGCGTGGAGATCCCCACGCTGCTGGACGCCCTGGGCGCCGAGCTGCCCGGCGCGGCCCTCACCGACGACCCCGGTGACGCCGACGTCGTCGTCGCCGTGCTCGGCGACCGCTCCGGCCTCTTCGGACGCGGCACCTCCGGCGAGGGCTGCGACGCCGAGGACCTCACCCTCCCCGACGGCCAGGCCGCCTTCCTGGACGAGCTGTTGGAGAGCACCGACCGTCCGGTCGTGCTGGTGCTGCTCACCGGACGCCCGTACGCGCTCGGCCGGTGGGAGGGGCGGCTCGCCGCCACCGTGCAGGCGTTCTTCCCCGGGGAGGAGGGCGGGCCGGCGGTCGCCGGAGTGCTCACCGGCCGGGTCAACCCCTCGGGCCGGCTCCCGGTCAGCGTGCCGCGCGGCAACGGCGGTCAGCCCTGGACCTACCTCGCGCCGCCGCTGGGCCTGAAAGGCGCGGCCAGCAACATCGACCCGACGCCGCTGTACCCCTTCGGGCACGGCCTGTCGTACACCACCTTCGCGTGGGAGGCCGCCGGGGCCGGCTCCGACACCGTGCCGACGGACGGCGGCACCGAGGTCCGTCTCACCGTGCGCAACACCGGTGAGCGGGCCGGCACCGAGGTCGTCCAGCTCTACCTGCACGACCCCGTCGCCCGCACCGTCCAGCCGGTCAGCCGGCTGATCGGCTACGCGCGGGTGACGCTGGAGCCAGGTCAGGCCGCCGAGGTCGTCTTCGACTTCCACGCCGACCTGACCTCGTACACCCCGCGGCCCGGCCGGCGGATCGTCGAGCCCGGCGCCGTGGAGCTGTACCTGGCCGCCTCCAGCGCCGACGTCCGCCACACCGTGCCGCTGACCCTGACCGGGCCGGAGCGCACGGTCGGCCACGACCGCCGGATGTCCTGCGGTACGGAGGTGCGCGTCCTGACCTCCTGACCGTCCCCGACCCATCCGGCCCCGGCGCCCACCCGGGTGGGCGCCGGACTTCTCGCCTCGGCTTCCCGCCCGGCCTACGCTGTGCCGCGCGAAGGTGACCGATCGCGCCGTCACGGTAGGCCGGGCGGGCGTCGAGGCGAGGAGCGACAGGGTATGGGTTGGAGCACGCGGGACATCCCCGACCTCGGCGGGCGGACGGCCGTGGTCACCGGCGCCAACAGCGGCCTCGGCTACGTCACGGCACGCGAGTTGGCCCGACGCGGCGCGCGGGTGGTGCTCGCCTGCCGTGACCGGAGACGGGGCGCGACGGCCCTGTGCCGGTTGCTGGGCGAGGTGCCGGACGCGCGGGCCGAGATGCGGCTGCTGGACCTCGCCGACCTCGCCTCCGTCCGCTCCTTCGCCGACGCGCTGCCCCTGGACCGCCTGGAGTTGCTGGTCAACAACGCCGGGCTGATGGCCATCCCGTACTCCCGCACCGCGGACGGCTTCGAGACGCAGTTCGGGGTGAACCACCTCGGCCACTTCGCCCTGACCGGTCTGCTGCTGCCCCGGCTGCTGGCGGCGCGCGGCGCCCGCGTGATCACCGTCTCCAGCCTCGCCCACGCCCTGGCCGACGTCGACCTCCGCGATCCGGCCGGCGAACGCCGCCACAACCCCTGGATCGCCTACGCCCGGTCGAAGACGGCGAACCTGCTGTTCACCCGTGAACTGGCGCGGCGCGGCGCGCCCCACCACATCCTCTCCGCCGCCGCGCACCCCGGGTACTCCGCGACGGAACTCCAGACCAAGGGCCCCCGGCTGGCGGGCAAGCCCGCGCGGGAGAAGGCCCTCGGCCTGTTCAACCGGTTCCTCGCCTCCTCCCCGGAGACCGGGGCCGCCCCCGTCCTCTACGCCGCGACCGCTCCCCTGGTCCGCCAGGACTCCTTCACCGGCCCGAGCCGGCTGGGCGTGCGCGGGGAGCCCGGCCCGTCCTGGCGCGCACCCTGGACCCGCGACAACGCCACCGCCGAACGTCTGTGGGAAGCGTCCGAACGTCTCACCGGCGTGCGCTACGCGTTCCCGGCGTACCGGTAGCCACGGCCGCCCGGGGAGCGGCGGCACGGGCCGGGCTCCCTTCGGCGCTACCCCGCCGGCCGCACCGGCATCAGCAGCGAGAAGGTCTCCTCGTCGTCGGGCCGCCGCACCGCCACGGGGGCGTGGGTCCGCCGACCTCCAGGACCAGCCGGTCCCGGTCCTCGGCGGCCAGGGCGCGCAGCAGGAACTCGCGGTTGACGGCGACGCGCACCGTACCGTCGCCGTCGCCGTCTCCGGCCACGGCCACGGTCACGGCCACGGTCACCGCACCGTCCCCGGTCACCACCGGAACGCTGACGTCGAAGGCCACACCGTCCTGCTCGCGCACCTCGTTCGTGCGGACGGGGCCGGTCCGCACCGCCTTCGACAGGGCGGTACGTCGACGGTGACGCGCCGCCCCTCCGGCAGGCGGACCAGACGGCGGTAGTCGGGGAACTCGTGGTCCGGGCAGCGGCCGGCCGTCCGGCGGTCCCCCGCCTCCAAAGCCACCTGGTGGCCGTCCACCACGAGCCGGGCGGAGGCGGCGTCGCTCAGCAGCGCGCGCATCGCGTCGGCGAGCGAGGCGGGGACGAGCACCCGCGCGCTTCGGAGAACTCCCGCTCCAGGCGGCGCAGGTGGGCTTCCAGCAGCTTGTGCACCAGGTCGGTGTCCGCGCCGGACCATCCGGCCGGTACCAGGCGGATGTCCGCCGGCGGCATCCCGGACCGGCGCAGCCTGGCCGGCAGCCGGGCCTCCCCGAGCTGTTCGGGGGCGTACCAGCGGCAGCCGCTCGACGGGTCCACCCAGTCCGGAACCAGCACGCCCGCGCGGTCGTGGAACCGCAGGGCGCTCATGCTCAGACCGCTGTCCCGGGCCATCCGACCGATGCCGCGCATCTCGCTCTCCACATCCGCGACCCTGGTGCCTGAACCAGGTCGAGGGTCGACCGCGGCGCCCGACGACCGGTGTTGTGCCAACCGGCCATCCCGGGCAGCCGTTTGTTCATGCTCCGTCAAAGCGGCGTCCCTACCTTCCTGGTCGTTCGACTCCGCGGCCGACCGGTCGCGGGGCCAGACGACCTCGGTGGAGTGATCGTGGAACGTCGTGACTTCCTGCGCGGTGCCGTCCTCACCGGATCGGTCGCCGCCTTCGGCGGCTCTCTGTGGCGCGGCGCCGCGCACGCCGCGCCCGCCCAGCCCGGCACCGGCCCCTACGGGGCCCTGCGCCCGGCCGACGCCAACGGCATCCAACTGCCCCAGGGCTTCACCAGCCGGGTGATCGCCCGCTCCGGACAGAGGGTCCCCGGCACCTCCTACACCTGGCACAACGCCCCCGACGGCGGCGCCTGCTACGCCGCCGGCACCGGCTGGATCTACGTCTCCAACTCCGAGATCAACCCCGGCGGCGGTGCGAGCGCCGTCCGCTTCGACTCCTCGGGGAACATCACCGACGCCTACCGCGTCCTGTCGAACACCCGCCAGAACTGCGCGGGCGGCGCGACCCCGTGGAACACCTGGCTGTCGTGCGAGGAGGTCGACCGCGGCTACGTCTACGAGACCGACCCCTGGGGGGTGAAGGCCGCCGTCCGCCGCGACGCCATGGGCCGCTTCAAGCACGAGGCCGCCGCCGCGGACCCCGTCCGCAGGGTGATCTACCTGACCGAGGACGTATCCGACGGCTGCCTCTACCGCTTCCGCCCCGACACCTGGGGCGACCTGTCCTCGGGCCGTCTGGAGGTGCTGACGGGCGGCTCGGGCACCTCCGGCTCCGTGGGCTGGGCCCCCGTCCCGGACCCGTCCGCCGCCTCCACCGCCACCCGTCACCAGGTCTCTGCGGCCAAGCACTTCAACGGCGGCGAGGGCTGCCACTACGCCGACGACACCTGCTGGTTCACCACCAAGGGCGACGGCCGGGTGTGGCGGCTCAACGCGGCGAGCGACACCATCGAACTCGCCTACGACGACTCCCTGGTCTCCGGCGGCGCCCCGCTGACGGGCGTGGACAACGTCACCGGCTCGGCCTCCGGGGACCTCTTCGTCGCCGAGGACGGCGGCAACATGGAGATCTGCGTCATCACCCCGGACGACGTGGTCGCGCCCTTCCTGCGGGTGGGCGGCCAGTCCGCCTCGGAGATCACCGGCCCGGCCTTCTCCCCCGACGGCAAGCGGCTGTACTTCTCCAGCCAGCGCGGCACCAGCGGCAGCGGTTCGGGCGGGATCACCTACGAGGTGACGGGCCCCTTCCGCTCCTGAGGCCGGCGGCTTCGGCGCCCCCGGCGGACCGGTGGGCGCCGGTCGGGGGCGCGTCCCGGCGGTGGCCGTCTCTCAGCGGTAGTCGTCGGGGTGGTCCTGCATCCAGACGTTGATCCTGTCGCGGGTGCCGAGGATCACCTTCCGGTGGGCCTTGAGGTTCTCGAAGGACCGGTCCTCGCCGACGTCCTTCCGGAGCGTCGCCATCCAGGCGATCGGCTCGGGGAAGTGGCCGGGGCCCTTGCGGTCGGCCTTCATCGCCTCGTCCAGGTCGGCCAGTTCGTCCAGCACCCGGTTCAGGAGGTACTCGCAGTTCCCGGGGGTGTCGCAGGAGTCGCCCAGGGTGGCCTGGAGCCGGGCGAACACGTCGCGCACCGCCTCCGGGCCCGGCGACGGCGGCCACGGCGTCTCGCCGTTCGGGCCCGCCTGGCCGAGTCTCCACCGCTCCTCCCGCTCCTCCCGCCCCTCCAGTTCGGGGTGCGGCGAGAAGCTCGGGGCCGCGGCGCTCTCCACGCTCTCCGAGAGGCCGCCGTCCACCGGTGTGTCCGAACCGGTGGAGCAGGCCGACAGGAACGACAGGCATGCCAGGCATAACGCCAGGGGCACGGCGAGGGCGGCGGCACGGGCGCGGTGGGTGCGCATGGCGCGGTCTCCGATCATCGGCGAACTGTCCTACGGACCACCGGAGTTCACCGGACCGTGTTCACCCGGACCGGGGCCACGAAGTGCACGCTACTCCGCTCCCCGCGCTCCGCGCCGGCCGGGAGCGGCCGGGAGCGGCCGGGAGCGGCCGTGCCCGCACCGCGTGACGCGGTGCGGGCACGGTGACATGTCGGGGTCCGGTCACCCGAAGGGGATGGTGAGCACCGAGCCGGAGCCCACCTGGAGCTTGGCCGGAGCGTTGCCGATCGCGCTCCACACCTCCACCCGGACCGTTCCGCCCCGCAGGTTCCCGAGGCTGCCCGAGGCCGACTTCAGTCCGGCGCGGGAGGCGACGTACTCCTCCCAGCCGTCCACCGGGTCGGTGGCGAAGTAGCGGTAGGTCTCCACCCGGTCGAAGGTGCCGTCGCCGGTCAGGTCGTAGGACACCCGGGCCTGCTGGCCGAGGCCGACCGCCGTCCCCGCGTCCACCCTCAGCCGGAACTCGGTGGCGCCGCCGGCCTTGTGGGTGCCGTTCACGTTCTTGATCTCGTAGACGAGCGGCCGGTTGGGGGTGCCGTCGTGGTTGGCGCCGCCGGCGGAGGCGATGGTGTCGACGGCCGCGGAGCCGGCCGTGGTGCTCAGCGTCCCGCCGGAGCGCAGGTGGAAGGTGTCGCCGGTGGCCGGGTCACCCGGGTCGCCCGGCTCCCCGGGGTCCGCGGTGCCGGCGCCGGTGGCCGTGGAGCGGGCCGGGACGGTCAGCTTGCCGCCGTCGGAGAACGTCACCGTCCTCGCCGTGTCGGAGTGGTTGTGCGCGACGTAGGTGCGGGTGCCGTTCTTGGTGAAGACCGCCGCGGTGGGACTGTCGGCGGTGACGGAGGTGTCGGGGGCGCCGATCGCGTCCAGGGTGGCGATCCAGTGGTAGGTGTGGGCCTTGGTCTCGCCGGCCTCCGGACCGTAGTTCCCGCCCTGCGCGTCCCAGGCCGCCTTGGCCTTGGCCGGGTCGGCCAGGGCCTGGAACTCCCAGTGGATGTCGCGCCACTCGACGGCCGGGCCGCCGTTGTTCCGCTCCATCTCGGCGATGCTCCGCCGGATGGCGTCCTTGTTGCGGGCCAGGTGGAGCGAACCGCCGGTCACCGGCAGGACGTTGATGCCGTGGATCTCCTCGGGGTTGGCGGTCCACCAGGTGGAGTAGGCGCCGCCGCTGCCCCAGACCATGCCGACGACGTCGTGGCCGAAGTTCTCGGGGTAGACGGCCTGGTCGGCGTCGAACCAGTACTGGGCGATGGCCTCGGACTCGGTGGTCAGCAGGTAGACGCCCAGGTCGCGCAGGGAGGTGTCGCCGGTGGCCGAGCCCCACAGGATCAGGCCGGCGCTGAGGTTGATCGACTCCGAGGACGACTCCTGGTTGTTGCCCGCGGCGAAGCCCGCGTGGCCGGCGGCCCAGCTATGGCCGGCGTAGACGTCGAAGCCGCGCAGGAAGGGGAAGAGCTGGTCGGTGCGGCTGGGGTTGGCGGCGTCCCTGACGAGGGTCTTGACCATGCCGCCCCAGGCGGAGTCCGCCGCCCAGGCCCGGTCGTACTGGGCGACGATGGCCGCGGCCATCACGTAGTACGAGTAGTGGAAGTGGTGGTCGTTGAGTTCCTTGTCGCTGCCGTAGGAGGCGGGGTAGCCGATGAGCGTGCGCCAGTCGCGGTCGTAGGAGAACTCCGAGGCGCCGCCGACGGTGAACCACTCCTGGAGCCGGCCCTTGATCAGGCCGAGCAGCTTGTCGCGGACGCCGGTCTCGCCGATCTGGTCGGCGATGGGCACGAGCTGGGCGAGCTTGCCCAGTTGCTTCCCCGTCCAGTAGGTGTCCGTGGCCCCCTCGAACGGGTCGGCGGCGTTCGCCACCTCGTTGAGGTGGCCGGTGAGCCTGGCCTTGTCCACGCCGGACACCCGGGGCAGCCCCGGCAGGACGCCGGTGACCTTCTGGGAGGTGGTGAAGGAGGTGCCCTCGCGAACCTTCATCGTCCCGCGCGGCGAGACATAGGTCCAGGAGGTCAGCGCGTCGGAGGTGTGCAGCCACTGGTGACGGTAGAGCGCCTGGAGGGTGCCGGTCTGGCTGCCCTCCTTGGCCGTCGTGCTCAGGGTGTAGGTGGCCTTCACCCGGCCGGCGGCCTGGTCGTACTCCCAGTTCACCTTGGAGCCGGTGACGAAGCTGAAGGCGTACTTGCGGTAAGTGGCCAGCGCGTCGGTGCTCGGCAGGACGGCCAGGGAGAAGTAGTCCTTGCCGCCCAGGTTCGCGCGGATGTCGTTGCCCGAGACGGTCCAGTCGCTGCCGGTGGGGGCGAACAGCGCGTAGTGCCGGCCGCCGATGGTGACGCCCAGGACGTTGCCGTCGTCGGCGAAGACGTTCGGGGCGCTCGCGGTGGAGATCTGCGCCGCGCCGCCGCTGCCCTGCGCGTACACGTAGGGCAGTCCGTGCCCGATGGTGGTGCGCAGGGTGCGGGCGCCGTCGGACCAGTAGGGGGTGACGGTCCAGTCGCTCCAGGCGTCGGCCTTGGCGTCGGGGGAGTTGAGGCCCTGGAGCCCGATGGTCAGGTCGCGCTTGTGCGTGAACTCGTACTGGCGGCCCTCGCCCACGATCGCGTGCGTGGTGGGGTAGCCGACCTCCAGTCCGCCGGAGACGGCCCGGTAGGTCAGGGGGTGCCCGTACATGTCCAGGGAGTACGGGTTGTCGGGGTACCGCTGGAAGGCCAGGGAGGACCACCAGTCGTTGGTGGGCACCGGCTTGCCCGCGGCGGCGGAGGTGACCTTCGGCTTGACGGGGGCACCGGCGTTGTTCTCCGGTCCGGCGGCGCCGGCGGGCCGGGTGTCGCTGTAGCCACCCTGGCCGACGGGGACGGTGGCGGCGCCTGCGCTGCCCGCCCCGATGACGCCGAGGCCGGTGGCGGCGGCCGCCGTGGCCACCACCGCCGCCAGCAGCGCGGCGGGACGTCTGCGGAATCTCATGAACGGCTCCTCGTGGGGGACGCGGGGGGGTTGAGAGCGCTCTCAGACTCCGGCAACGTAAATTTCAGATAAACAATCGTCAAGGTGTTTGACGGAAACGATCTCGAACTGCCGCACCTCGTTCAAGGCTTGACGCCGTATCTCCCTTTCGTCACCCCGCGGGAGACTCACCGGACCCGCAGCTCGGGTGGGAACCCCGTCCAACGGAGCCCCTCCGGGAGATGGCCGGTGTCGTTGTGGAGCAGCACCGACGGCGGCCTGCCCGGCGCGTACCGGATGACCGTCAGCGCGGCGTTGGCGTGGTTCAGCGCCATCCAGCGCCACGGCGGGGCGTCGAGGGCGTCCCGGACGAGCCAACCGACCAGGAAGGCGTGGGTGACGACCAGCTCGTGACGCGGCTCGTCGCCCTCGACCGGCCCGGTGAACCGGGCCAGGGCCTCCCGCGCCGCCCGTGCCCCGCGCTCGCGCTCCTCCGCCGTGACGCCGTCGAGCCGACGCAGCGCCCACTCGGCCGACTCCGGCGGCAGCTCGTCCCGCCCCGGCACGTACGGCACGTGGTCCCCGGCCACCTCCGAGCGGTGCAGGGGCACGCCGTCCAGGCGCCCGGCGATCAGGCGGGCCGTCTCCTCCGCCCTGGGCAGCGGCCCGTGGTGGACCGCCGACAGCGGAACGCCCCGGAGCCGCTCTCCCAGCAGCTCCGCCTGCCGGCGGCCGGCCGGGGTCAACGCCCTCTCGTCGGCCGTCGCCTCACCGTGCCGGGTGAGGTAGAGGTGGCGGGTGGCTGTCGCTGTGATCATGCGGTCGTCCTCGGGTGGTCGGCGGTCGCGTACGGCCACCCGGACGACCGTCCCGCCCCCACCGGTTCCGCCGCGCCGGTGTCGTGGCGGCGGTGTCGTGGCGGCGAGCGGGCCGAGCCGCGGAAGGGGCGGCGCCTCCGCACAGGCGCCGCCCCTTCCTTTTCGGGCGCCGGAGCCGTCCTCCGCCGGTTGAGGGTGGGATCGACGGCGGATGGCTCCGGTGTCAGGTGGTATCGGGTCGCGAGGTCAGCGGCTGTCGCTGCCCTCGTCGGTCTCCGTCACCGCCGCGCGGCCGGCCTCCAGGCGGGCGACCGGGATGCGGAACGGGGAGCAGGAGACGTAGTCCAGGCCGACCTCGTGGAAGAAGTGGACCGACTCCGGGTCGCCGCCGTGCTCGCCGCAGACGCCGAGCTTGATGTCCGGGCGGGTGGCCCGACCGGCCTCGACGGCGGTGCGCACCAGCGAGCCGACGCCCTCCTTGTCGATGGTCTCGAAGGGGGAAGCTCCGAAGATGCCCTTCTCCAGGTAGGTCGAGAAGAAGCTCGCCTCCACGTCGTCCCGGCTGAAGCCCCAGGTGGTCTGGGTGAGGTCGTTGGTGCCGAAGGAGAAGAAGTCGGCGCACTCGGCGATCTGCCCGGCCGTCACCGCCGCGCGCGGCAGCTCGATCATGGTGCCGATCGCCAGGTCCAGCTCCACTCCGCGGGCCTCCCCGACCTCCGCGATGACCTGCTCGGCCTCCTCGCGGACGCACTCCAGCTCCTGGACGGTGCCCACCAGCGGAATCATGATCTCCGCGCGCGGGTCGCCGCCGGCCGCCCGACGGTCGGCCGCGGCCTCGGCGATGGCCCGCACCTGCATGGTGAACAGCCCCGGGACGACCAGGCCCAGACGTACGCCGCGCAGGCCCAGCATGGGGTTCTGCTCGTGGAGCCGGCGGACGGCCTGGAGCAGTCGCAGGTCGTTCTCGTCGCGTTCGCCGCGGGCGTCGGCGAGCGCGACGCGCACCGACAGCTCGGTGAGGTCCGGCAGGAACTCGTGGAGCGGCGGGTCCAGCAGCCGCACCGTGACCGGCAGGCCGTCCATGGCCTCGAACAGCTCGACGAAGTCGCCCTTCTGGAACGGCAACAGCGCGTCCAGCGCCGTCTCGCGCTCCTCCTCGGTCTCGGCCAGGATCAGGTGCTCGACCAGTTCGCGGCGCTCGCCGAGGAACATGTGCTCGGTGCGGCACAGGCCGATGCCCTGGGCGCCGAAGCGACGGGCGCGGGCGGCGTCCTCGGCGTTGTCGGCGTTGGCCCACACCTGGAGGCGGCGGGAGGAGTCGGCGTGGGTCATGATCCGGTCCACGGCCCGGACCAGCTCGTCCGCCTCGTCGTCCGCCCGGACGCGCCCCTCGAAGTACTCCACGACCGGGGAGGGCACCACGGGTACCTCGCCGCGGTAGACCTTGCCGGTGGAGCCGTCGATGGAGACGACGTCGCCCTCGGTGATGACCGTGCCGTCCGGCGCGGTCAGCCGGCGCAGCTTGGTGTCCACCTCCAGTTCCTCGGCGCCGCACACGCAGGTCTTGCCCATGCCGCGGGCGACGACGGCGGCGTGCGAGGTCTTGCCGCCGCGGCTGGTGAGGATGCCCTCGGCGGCGATCATGCCGTCGAGGTCGTCGGGGTTGGTCTCGCGGCGGATCAGGATGACCTTCTCGCCCTCCTGGGCCCGCTCGACGGCGGTGGCGGAGTCGAAGACGGCCCTGCCGACGGCGGCTCCGGGCGAGGCGGCTATGCCCTTGCCTATTCGTTCGGCCCCGCCGTCGCCGATCCGGCTCTCGTCGAAGCGCGGGAACATCAACTGGGCGAGCTGGGCGCCGTTGACGCGGCGGAGCGCCTCGTCGTCGTCGATCAGGCCCTGGTCGGCGAGCTGGGTGGCGATTCGGAAGGCGGCGGCGGCCGTGCGCTTGCCGACGCGGGTCTGGAGCATCCACAGCTTGCCGCGCTCGATGGTGAACTCGATGTCGCAGAGGTCCCTGTAGTGGTTCTCCAGGGTCTCCATGATCTCCATGAGCCGGTCGTACGACGCCTTGTCGATCCTCTCCAGCTCGGCGAGCGGCACGGTGTTGCGGATGCCGGCGACGACGTCCTCGCCCTGGGCGTTGGCCAGGTAGTCGCCGTAGACGCCCTGCTGGCCGCTGGCCGGGTCGCGGGTGAAGGCGACGCCGGTGCCGGAGTCGGGGCCGAGGTTGCCGAAGACCATGGAGCAGACGTTGACGGCCGTGCCCAGGTCGTGGGGGATGCGCTCCTGGCGGCGGTAGAGACGGGCCCGCTCGCCGTTCCAGGAGTCGAAGACCGCGTGGATGGCGAGGTCCATCTGCTCGCGCGGGTCCTGTGGGAACTCGCGTCCGGTCTTCTCGGAGACGATGCCCTTGAACCGTTCGACGAGCTTCTCCAGGTCACCGGCGTCCAGATCGACGTCGGTGGCCACGCCCTTGGCGTGCTTGGCCTCCTCCAGGGCCTCCTCGAAGAGGTCGCCGTCGATGCCCAGTACCGTCTTGCCGAACATCTGGATGAGGCGGCGGTAGGAGTCCCAGGCGAAACGTTCGTCCCCGGCCTGGGCGGCGAGTCCGGCGACCGAGGCGTCGGAGAGGCCGATGTTGAGGACGGTGTCCATCATCCCGGGCATGGAGAACTTGGCGCCGGACCGCACGGACACAAGGAGGGGGTTGTCCGGCTGGCCGAGCTTCTTGCCCATCCTCCGCTCCAGGGCGTCGAGGTGGGCGCTCACCTCGTCGCGGAGCGTCGGGGGCTCGGCACCGGACTCGAGGTAGACCTTGCACGCCTCGGTGGTGATGGTGAACCCGGGAGGGACCGGGAGGCCGAGGTTGGTCATCTCGGCGAGGTTGGCCCCTTTGCCGCCGAGGAGGTCCTTGAGGTCCTTGTTGCCCTCGGTGAAGTCGTAGACGAACTTCGTGGTTGCGTGAGGCTCTTCGTTTTCCGGCACGGGAATCGCGCTCCTCGTTGGATTCCCCCCGGACGGGTCCGGGAGAGGCTGCCCTGACGGCGGGGAGAGTACCCAGATCAAAGGCTTTGGAGTACGGCCACCGTTAGGCCATGCGGGTGCAACCGCCCGTCTGTTGAAGGATCAAAGGCAAAGGCTTGTTCAAGAGGCAAAGAAAAGTCAGTTCACCACCCAAAGCCATTCGCGCACACGGTGACCACATGAGCGCCTTTTCAGCACTGCGAGTGACATACGACGCCACTTCTTGAAGCCTGCTCACGTGGCACTCAGTGCCACCCCTTGGAGAAGTGCAAGGCGGCCCTTCGCGCTCAAATGAGCAATGGTCGTATCAAAGTGGCGAGAATCACGCCCTTGAGAACCGCCGCATCTCAGCCATTGGACACATACGCGCTCCCCCTCGCTCTGATGAGCGGAACCCTCGGGAGGCGGTCGGGACGGTCGCGCACCGCCCCTCCTCCCGCCCTCCTCCGCCCCTCTTCCCGCTGCTCTCCGTCACAGTCCCATCGCTGCGAGTCGGGCATCGGCCCGGCCGGGCGCGTACAGGTGCTCCACGACCATGGCCCCGGCCCCGATCAGGCCCGCGCGGTCCCCGAGCCGGGAGGTGACCACCGTCAGGTGCGCCGTGCTGCGGGGCATGGCGCGCTGGTAGAGCAGTTCGCGCACCCCGGTGACGAACGGGGTCCCGGCCAGGTCCCCCGCGACGACCAGCACCCCGGGGTTGAGCACGGTGACGACCGTGACCAGCACCTCCCCCACCCTGCGGCCCGCCTCCCGCGCCAACCGGACGGCGTCGGGCTGGCCCGCGGCCAGCAGGTCGCGCACCGCGGGCCCCGAGGTGGCCGGCACCCCGACCGCGCTGAGCTGCCCGGCCAGCGCCCTGCCGCCGGCGACCGCCGCGAGGCAGCCGTACGAACCGCACATGCACAGGGCGTCCGGTCGGTCGTGCAGCCGGATGTGCCCGATGTCCCCGGCGCCGCCGTCGATCCCCCGGTACACCTCGCCGTCCACCACCAGCCCGGCGCCGATGCCGGTGGAGACCTTGACCAGGAGGAAGGCGCCGCAGCCGGGGTGGTGGAGGCGCTGCTCGGCGTACGCCATCAGGTTGGCGTCGTTGTCGACCAGGACGACGGGGGCCGCCTCCTCCCCCGCCCCGGCGCCCCCCAGGACGTGCTCGGTGTACGCCCGTCTCATCCGCTCGGGGATCGGGTGGCGGTCCCAGCCCGGCATGATCGGCGGCTGGATCACCTGTCCGGACTCCCAGTCCACCGGGCCGGGCACCGACATGCCGATGCCGCGGACGTCCCCGGGCGCGACCCCGGCCCGCTCCAACAGCGGCGGGAACCAGCGAGCCAGCCGGTCGATCACCTCGTCCGGGCCGTCCTCGATGGTCAGGGGCCCGGTGTGGTCGGCCAGCACCCTGCCGTTCAGGTCCAGCGCGGCGGCCCGGCCGTACCGGGTCTCCAGATCCACGGCGAGGACGACGGCGTGCGTGCCGTCGAACTCCAGCCGGCCCGCGGGACGCCCGCCGCCCCCGCCGACGGGGACGGTGCTGCCCTCGCGGATCCAGCCCGCCCGGAAGAGCCGGTCGAGCCGGTTGCCGACGGTGGAGCGGGACAGTCCGGTGACGCGTTGGAGTTCCCCACGGGTGGTGGCCTGCCCGCTGCGGATGAGGTGCAGCAGATGTCCCGCGCTCGACTGGTTTCCGATCATGCGGACATCTTCGCCGTTCGCGCCGCCCGTCCGACGCTCAGCCCTTGTCGGCCCCGCTGGTCAGGCCCTCGGTCAGCAGCCGCTCCGCGGCGAAGAACAGCAGCACCACCGGGACGGTGAGCACGACCGAGCCGGCCATCAGCACCGTCTTGGAGACCTCGACGCCGCCCGCGAGCTGCTGGAGCCCCAGGGAGACCGTCCACTTCTCCGGTTCCGCGACGAGGAAGAGCAGGGCGAACAGGAACTCGTTCCAGGCGATCATGAAGATGTACAGCCCCGTGGCCATCAGGGAGGGCACCGCGAGCGGCAGCACCACCTTGCGGACCGTCTGCAGGCGGGTGCAGCCGTCGATCGCCGCGGCCTCCTCGACACTGCGGGGGACGGTGGCGAAGTAGTTCCGCATCATGTGGATCGACACGGGCACGGTCTGCGCGATGTAGACGATCGCGAGCCCGGTCAGGCTGCCCTGGAGTCCCATCCTGGCGAACATCACGAACAGCGGCACGGCCAGCAGGGTGGCGGGGAAGAGGTAGACGGCCAGGAAGAGCGCGCCGACGCGCCGGCCGCCGAAGAACCGCAGCCGGCCGACGGCGTACGCGCCGGGGACCGCCGCGAGCAGGGTGAGCGCCACGGCGCCGAGCGAGACGACGGCGGAGTTGACCAGCATCCGCACGAACCCCTGGCCGCCCTCGGAAGTGGGCCGCAGCACCTCCCGGTAGGTGGCGGTGGTGAACTCCCGCGCGGACACCCACAGGTCCCCCGGGGCCCGCAGCAGCGCGTCGATCGGCTTCACCGACAGCAGCAGCATGTAGCAGAAGGGCAGGACGGTGATCAGCGCGAGGAAGGCGATGACCACCCACCGCAGGACCGCGAAGGCCCTCTCCTCCGTACGGGCACGGCTCGTCACGCCTCCTCACCCGCCCTGCTCGCGAAGAACCTGAAGTACAGGCCCAGCAGGACCGCCAGGACCAGGGCCAGGACGAGCGCCTGGGCCGCCGCCGCGCCCACGTCGTAGCGGGCGGTGAGGAACTCGTAGACGCGCACCGCGACGACGTCGGTGCCCGCGCCGCCGCCGGTCAGCAGGTAGACGTCGTCGAACTTGTTGAACGTCATGATGAAGCGCAGCACGCTCAACAGCGCGATCACGGGCATCAGTTGCGGCAGCAGGACGTACCGGAAGCGCTGGGAGACGGTGGCGCCGTCCACCATGGCGACCTCCTCCAGATCGGTGGGCACGGCCTGGAGCCGGGCCAGCAGGAAGAGGAAGGCGAACGGGAAGTAGCGCCAGGTCTCGAAGGCGATGACGGTCAGCAGGGCGAGAGGGATCTCGAACTCCACGCCCAGCAGGGAGACTTCCTGGTCGCGTGTGGAGAGGAAGGCCGGCGCCCGCTCCCAGCCGAGGAACCGCCGCCCCCACTCGCCCACGATGCCGTACTGCGGGCTGAGCGCGACCTGCCAGACGAAGGTCACGGCGACGACCGGTGCGACGTACGGCAGGAGCATCGCGGCGCGCAGCGGGCCGCGACCGCGGAAGGACCGGCGCAGCGCGAGGGCGGCGACCAGGCCCAGCAGGATCGATCCGGCGGTGCCTCCCACGGCATAGACCAGCGTGGTTCCCAGGCTGGTCCAGAAGCCGGGCGAGCCGAGGACGCCGGCGAAGTTCCCCAGGGTCCAGTTGCCGAGCAGGCCCATGCCCTGGATGTCGACCAGCCGGGCGTTCTGGAACGCCAGCAGCACCGTCCAGGCGATGGGCAGGACGACCACCACCACGACCACCAGGACGGTGGGGGCGACGAAGGCCAGCCCGGCGCGGTTCTCCCGTCGGGCGGCGGTGAGGGGACGGTCGCGGCGCCGGGCCGCACGGCTTTCCGTTGTCGTCATGGGCTGCGTACCTCGGGGTGCCTCGAAGGGGTGCCTCGAACGGGGTGGGAGCGGGCTAACGCAGGGAGTCCCGCAGCGCGGAGACCTCCTCGTCGGCGTCGCGGGCCGCCTCGCCCGGGGAGAGCTGCCCGCCGGTCATGGCGCTGACGGCCTTGGGCACGGGCAGCGCGCCCCCCATCGCTCCGACGAGGGGGCCCTGGCCCTGGGGGATGCCCCAGCGCGTCATCCGGGTCACGCCGTCGGCGAGCCAGTCGAGGAGTTCGGGCGGGTACACCCGGTCCATGGGTTCGCGTCGGTCCACGCCGAGGGAGCCGGAGCGCCAGGCGCGCAGGTACGCGTCGGTGTCCTCGGGGGTTCCGGTGCGCAGCGGGATCTTGCCCTCGGGCGCCATGCCGAACCACTCCTCGTACCCCTCGCTCATCATGTACTCGACGAAGGTCCGGGCGGCCTTCGTCTCGGCCGTCCTGGTGACGGCCCAGGAGGTGACCTCGCCGAACTGGGTGGGCTCGGTGCCGTCCGGCCCTTGGAGCGTGGTGACGACCCCGCTGTTCTCGGCCAGGAAGCCGCGGTCGTCCGCGCACTCCGGGCAGCTCGGCAGGGCGTCGTCGCGCAGTCCGGCCAGCTCGTCCAGGACGAAGGAGGACCAGACGAGCACCGAGGAGGTGCCGGAGAAGTACGTGGCGCGGGTGGAGTCGACGGTCTGGGTGCCGGGGGCGCCGTGCTCGCGGGCGAGGGTGTCGTACACGGCGAAGGCCCGGCGGCAGGCGGGGGTGTCCAGTGTGACGTCGCCGGCGGAGTCGACCATGTCGCAGCCGTTGGCCAGGGCCAGGTTCTCGAAGCTCTGCTGGGTGGCGACGTCCCCGGGGTCGGTGGCCAGGGACGCTCCGACGTGTCGGCCGGTGTCCAGCTCCTCCGCGGCGCGCAGCAGGTCGCGGTAGGTGTCCGGGGCGGGCAGGCCCGCTTCGCGGAAGCGGTCCGCGCGGTAGACGACCAGTTGCAGCCAGGCGTCGGAGGGGACCACCAGCCGCCGGTCGCCGTCACTGGTCAACTCCAGGGCGTTGGCGGTGAAGGTGTCGGCGCCCAGCGCGCGGACGACGTCGCCGGCGACCTCGGTGTCCAGCAGGTCGTTGGCGTGCATCTGCCATGCCTGGCCGAGCGTCACCGCTCCGATGACATCGGGCAGATTGCCCGCGGCGGCGGCCGACATGACCATCTGGGGGAGCTGGTTCTCGGCGACGCCGACCAGGTCGACCTCGATCCCGGTCTCCTCCTCGAACCGGGCGACGACCTCCTCGGTGGCGGCCATCCGCGGCGGGAGGTTCTCCAGGGACCACACCGTGATCCGCCCATCGGGAGTGGCGTTGGTCTCACTCGAACAGCCGGACAGTGGGCCGAGAAAGCAGAGCAGAGCGGCCAGTGCCGCCGCCGCACCACGGAGTTGACGAGGGCGCCTCTTCCCGGCCACGCCCTTCTCACGCCTTTTCACGCCCCATGTGTCAGGCATCACAACCCGATTTCTGCCTTTCAGTAAGACAAAACCCTAGGCTTGCGTAGACGTAACCCAGACGTCACTTCCAGACCCTCGGAGTTCACGTGGAGCGCGTCGTACCTTTCACCGACCCTCCCCGACCCACTGCCGTCCCGGGGGACCTCCCCCGGACCTCGACCGGATACCCGCGGTTCCGTCCCCCGCACCCGGCCGTTCCCTCCGTCGGCGCACACACGCCGACCGGCGGCTTCGGGTCCGCGCGGGCCGTTCCCCCCGCCGGTCGTCGGGCGGCGATCCGATGACCTCGTCACCATCGCCGTCGCCGTCACCGCTCCCGCGCCCGCGCCCGCGCCCCTACGTTCCCGCCCAGCGTTCCGCGGCCGACGTCGCCGCGCGCGAACCGCGTCACGCCGCGCGGCGGGTGCTGCTGCGCAACTGGACGGGGAGTTCCACCGTCCCCTCCCGCGGCCTGTACCCGCACCAGTGGAGCTGGGACTCGGCGTTCATCGCGATCGGCCTGCGCCACGTGTCGTCGGCGCGCGCCCAGCGCGAACTGGAGACGCTGCTGGCCGCCCAGTGGGGCGACGGGCGCGTCCCGCACATCGTCTTCAACCCGTCCGTCCCCCTGGGCGCCTACTTCCCCAGCCCCGACTTCTGGCGATCCTCCACCGCCGGGGCCTCGGCCGGGGCGCCGAAGGACGTCGAGACCTCGGGCATCGTGCAGCCGCCCGTCCACGCGCTGGCCGCCTGGCTGGTGCACCGGGCCGACCCGGCGACCTCGCGGCGGCGCGGCTTCCTGCGGCGGCTGTATCCAAAGCTGGTCGCCTGGCACCGCTACCTCACCACCCACCGCGACCTGGGCGGAGGCGGTCTGGTGTCCGTCGTCCACCCGTGGGAGCCCGGCATGGACAACAGCCCATGTTGGGACGGACCGTTGGCGCGCGTCGAGCCGGCGCCCGCCGGTTCCTTCCGCCGCGCCGACCTCGACCACGGCACCGCCGCGGACCGCCCCACCGACCTGGACTACGCCCGGTACGTGCGGCTGGCGACCGACTACCGCGACCACGGCTACCTGGACGCCCGGGCACCACACCGGTTCGCCGTCGAGGACCCCGGCTTCAACGCCCTGCTGATCGCCTCCGAGCACGCCCTCGCGGACATCGCCGACGAGATCGCGCCCGAGATCGTCCCCGACCCCGTCTCCGAGACCCGAAACGGACTGCGCGCCGACGCCGACGCGCACCGCCGGCGGGCCCGCAGACTGACCGCCGCGCTGGTGGAGCGGCTGTGGGACGCGCGGGCCGGACAGTTCCTCTGCCGCGACGTGCGGTCCGGGAAGCCGATCGCCGAGCGCAGCGTCGCCGGACTGCTGCCGCTGATCGTGCCGGGCCTGCCGTCGGACGTCGTCCGCGCGCTGCTGGACACGGTCTGCGGCGAGCACTTCGGCCTGGGCGCCACCGTGCGGCTGGTGCCCAGCTACGACCTGCGCGGACCCGCCTTCGACCCGCGCCGCTACTGGCGCGGACCCGCCTGGTTCAACGTCAACTGGCTGATGGAGCGGGGCCTGCGGCAGCATGGCCAGACCGCGCGGGCCGACGCCCTGCGGAGCGCGGCGGTGGCGGCGGCCGTCGCCTCGGACTTCGCCGAGTACGTCGACCCGCACACCGGCGCCGGGCACGGCAGCCGGGAGTTCGGCTGGACGGCGGCGCTCACCCTGGACCTGCTGACGGCGGCGCGGGCCGCGGAGGACGCCCCGGCGTCCGTCCCCGTTCCCGTCCCCGTCGAGGCCCGTGTGGAGGCCCGTGTCGAGGCTCGGGTGGAGGCCCGCGTGGAGGCCCTTGTCGAAGCTCGCGCCGAGGCTCGGGGGAAGGTTCGGGTGAAGGGCGGCGAAGCACCCCGGTGAGGGCTTGCCGTCCGCCCCTGCCGCCGCCTCGGACGGACCTGCTCGGTGCGGGGTGCGAGCCGTCCTGTCACGGTCCTCCCGGCACCACGAACAGGCCGGACGGGGCGTGGGCCGGGCGGGTGGCGTCCGGGCCGGGGCCCGTGACGTCGGTCCGCCGTTCGTGGTGAGCCGTCCCTCGGAGGGCCGCGGTGCGGATGCGTACGGCCCGAGCGTTGGGAATCATCGGCCCGGAGGCGGTCCGGCACCGCCTGCCGGTCGGCCCACCACCTCGGACAGGGGTTGCCATGCCCAGGAACGACGGGGCACAACCTGACCCTTCGACTCAGCGACCTCCCTCACCCCGACCCGTTCCGGTCAGGCGATCGGCGAGCCCTGCTCCACATCCGCCCGGCCCAGCCGAGGAGGCGGCCGGACACCGGAGCGGGGGGCGGCACCCGCTGGGCCGGCACTCCGTCGCGGACGGCCTCGATCGCGTCGGCGAGGTCGACGCCGGCGAACACGATGACGTCGGTCGCGACCGTGCGGAGACTGTGGACCAGGAACGTCCGGTCCGAATCGGCCGGCCCGACGTCCACGGTGATCCGCGTCGCGAGGTCCAGCGCGCGGTCCGCGGCGCGCTGGCGGACGTCGCGGTCGTCGAGCGCGTGGGCCAGCGAGGCGATGACGTCCGCCAGGTCGCGCACCGGCCGCTGGAACCGGCCGCGGGCATCGGAGTCGGCCGACGCGACGAGGCGCGCGAGCATGAGGCAGCCGGCACCCAGCAGGTCGAGGTGTTCCGCGTTCTCCTTCTCGCGCACGACGACGGTCGCCCGCCCCACCAGCGCGCGACGGGCCATACTCGTACCGGCCCGCCCCACCCGGCGCAGCTCCTCCAGACGGTCCAGCACGTCGCGGAGTTTTCCGACCGCGCGCTCGGCGAGTCCGTCGTCGTCCCGGGCGATGGCGTCGGCGGTGCTGGCGAGGCCGTCGGCGATCGCGGTGAGCGCCGATTTCTCGGCGCGGCGCAGCAGTGCCAGTGGTTCGGGCGGGAAGAGGATCTGGGTGACCACCAGGGCGATGCCCGCGCCGGTCAGCACGTCCACCAGGCGCTGGACACCGTTCGCCTCGTCACCCACCGCCACCACGAGGATGGTGCTCACCGTGGCCTGGACGACGACGAGTTGCGGGCTCCCAAGGGCGCGGGCGGCCGTGAGGGTGACGAAGACGCCCAGCGCCATCGCGCCCGGACCGGTCCCCACGGTGGCGAGCACGGCCTCACCGACCGCAAGGCCCAGGATCACGCCCCACAGGAGCCGGACCGCGTGCTGACCGCGTTCGCCGAGGTTCGCGGTCAGCGCGATCATCGCCGCGATGGGAGCGAAGTACGGAGTGGGGTGGTCGAACAGGTAGCGGGCCACCAGCCACGCCGCCGTGGCACTGGCGGTGGCCTGCAGAAGCGGCCACACGTCGGCCGTCACTCGGCGGCCGGCGGCCGAGAGACCGGCTGCCACCCGACGCACCACCGCGTGGGCTGTGCGGGACCGCGGCGCGCTCACCTTTCTCATGATGCCACCCGGTCGCCCCGCCCACCCGGCGTCGGACGGTTCCGGCGGGCCGTGTCCACGGCGGAAGACACGGCGGAGGGCACGGCGGAAGGCACGACGGAAGGGAGGTGGCGACGGTGAGGGCCGAACAGGTCACCGAGCCACTCGCGTACCACGGTGAAGGGCCGGTCTGGTCCGAGGCGTGGGGTGGCCTGCGATGGTTGGACATGCTGGCCGGGGACGTGCTGTCGCTCGCCTCGGACGGAACCGTGACGCGGCGGCACGTCGACACCATCGTCGCCGCGGTCCGACCCAGGCGGCGAGGCGGCGCCGTGATCGGTGTCGAACGCGGCTTCGCCCTCGAGGACGCGGATGGAGAGGTGACCCTTTTGGAACCCCTGTGGAGCGGTGACGAGCGGGTACGGATGAACGAGGGCGGCTGCGATCCCGACGGGCGGTTCTACTGCGGTTCCATGGCCTACGACACCCGGCCGGGAGCCGGATCGCTCCACCGGCTGGATCCGGACGGTTCGACGACGACCGTGCTGGACGCCGTGACGATCTCCAACGGCCTGGAGTGGAGTCCCGACGGAGACCGCGCCTACTACGTCGACACCGCGACCGGCCGCATCGACGTCTTCGAATACGACCGTGCGGGCGGGCTGAGCGGGCGGCGTCCGTTCACCGCCGTACCGGATGGCCCGGACGGGTTGACGGTCGACGCGGAGGGCGGCGTGTGGGTCGCCCTGTACGGCGGCGGATCGGTGCGCCGGTACGCGCCGGACGGCACCCTCGACGAGGTCGTGGAACTCCCGGTCACCAAGGCGACGGCGTGCGCCTTCGGCGGGCCGGGACTCGACCGGCTGTTCATCACGACCTCGCGCGAGCACCTCGAACCCGGCGCCGAGCCGGAGGCGGGCGCGCTGTTCGCCTGCGACCCGGGCGTCAGGGGCCTGCCGGTTCGGGAGTTCGCCGGATGAGCGCCGCCGACGTCCCCGCGAGCGGTCCGAACGGTGGGCCGGACGAGCGGACCCAGACGCTGCTCATCCTCGGCGCGCGCGGCGATCTGACGTCCCGGCTGCTCCTTCCGGGGTTGGGCAGCCTCGTCGCCGCGTCGTCACTGGCCGACCTCTTCCTCGTCGGCAGCAACCGCGGCGAGTGGAGCGACGAGGAGTGGCGGGCGACCGTCGCGCAGGCGTTCGCGGCCGGCGGGGCCGACGGACCGGCCGTCGACGCCGTCGTCCGCGACGCGCGCTACGTGGCCGCGGACGCCGCCGACGAGGGCGACCTGCGTCGCCTGCTGGCGTGCCGCCGCGGTCGCCTCACGCTGTACTTCGCGCTGCCGCCGGCGGTCACGGTCGAGGCCTGCCGGGCGTTGGCCCGGATCGGCGTGCCCGACGGTACGCGCCTGGTGCTGGAGAAGCCCTTCGGCACCGACGCGGCCAGTGCCGCCGCGCTGAACGAGCTGCTGCACGATCTGGTGCCGGAAGACCACGTGCACCGCGTCGACCACTTCCTCGGCATGTCGACGGTGCTCAACATCCTGGGCGTCCGATTCGCCAACCGGGTGATCGAACCGCTGCTCACCGCGGAACACGTCGACGCGGTCGACATCGTGTTCGACGAGACGCTCGGTCTGGAGGGCCGTGCCGGCTTCTACGACGGGGCCGGCGCCCTGCGCGATGTGATCCAGAGCCACCTGCTCCAGGTGCTGGCGCTCGTGGCGATGCCCGCACCGCACACCCTGGGACCGCTCGACGTGCGGGACGCCAAGGCGTACGTCCTGCGCGCCACCCGCGTCTGGGACGACCGTCCCGAGCGGTTCAGCCGCCGCGCCCGCTACACCGCCGGCACGGTCGACGGCCGCTCGCTCCCCTCCTACGCCGACGAACCGGGCGTCGACCCCGCCCGGGGGACCGAGACCCTGGCCGAGGTCGTGTTCGCCGTCGACACCTGGCGGTGGGCCGGCGTGCCGTTCCGCGTCCGCTCGGGCAAGGCCCTCGGCACGCCCCGACAGGAGATCACCTTCTGGTTCAAGGCCCCCCAGCGCGTTCCGGACGGGCTCGTCGGCGACGTCCTGGGCAACCGACTGCGCATCGGCATCGGCCGCCGCCGCATCGAACTGGACATCAACATCAACGGGCCGGGCGACCCGTCCACCGTCACCCCGGTGACGCTCGACACCAGCTTCGGCCCCGGCGAGCTGCTCGAGTACGGCGAGGTGCTCCGCGGCATCCTGGAGGACGAGATGCCCCTGTCGGTGCGCGGCGACATGTCGGTGGAGTCCTGGCGCATCGTCGAGCCGGTGCTGGCCGCGTGGCGCGACGGTCGCGTCCCGCTCGACGACTACCCGGCCGGAAGCGCCGGCCCGGCGACCTGGACACCATGGACGCGGGAGGGCCGGGCGAGGTGAGCGAGGCGTTGAACACCCGCCCCACGGCGGAGAGCGGCTTCGTCCGCCTCACGCCATGGGCCCGGTTCCCCGTTCGGGTCAGCCGCCGGAGGTGTCCAGCTCGGCGTCCGCCGTGACGCCCGCGCAGTCGTTCGGGTCGTCCAGCCAGCCGTCCGGCAGGACGACCCGGTTGCGGCCCGAGGTGCGCCCGCGCGGGCCGTCGGCCCCCGCCGGCCAGGGCTGGTCCAGTTCCAGCTCGCCCAGCAGGTCCTCCAACTCCGCCAGGCCGGAGGCGACGGCCAGCTTCCGGCGCATCTCGGAGCCGACCGAGAAGCCCTTGGTGTACCAGGCGACGTGCTTGCGGAAGTCGATCACGCCGCGCTCCTCGTCCTCCAGCCACTCCCCCAGCAGCCGGGCGTGCCGCAGCATCACCGCGGCGACCTCCCGCAGCGTCGGCCGGGCGCGCTCGTCGGAGCCGGAGCAGGCGTTGACCAGGTCGGCGAAGAGCCACGGTCGTCCCAGGCAGCCGCGTCCGACCACGACCCCGTCGCAGCCGGTCTCCCGCATCATCCGCACGGCGTCGTCGGCCGACCAGATGTCGCCGTTGCCCAGCACCGGGATCTCGGGGACGGCCTCCTTCAGCCGCGCGATGGCCTCCCAGTCGGCGGTGCCGCCGTAGTGCTGGGCGGCGGTGCGGCCGTGCAGGGCGATGGCGGTGACGCCCTCCTCCACGGCGATGCGGCCGGCGTCCAGATAGGTGAGGTGGTCGTCGTCGATGCCCTTGCGCATCTTCATCGTCACCGGCAGCCCGCCCGCGCCCGTCACGGCCTCGCGCAGGATCGCCCGCAGCAGGGGGCGCTTGTAGGGCAGCGCGGAGCCGCCGCCCTTGCGGGTCACCTTGGGGACGGGGCAGCCGAAGTTGAGGTCGATGTGGTCGGCCAGGTCCTCGTCGGCGATCATGCGGACGGCCTTGCCGACGGTCGCCGGGTCCACGCCGTAGAGCTGGATGGAGCGCGGCTTCTCGCTCGCGTCGAAGCGGATGAGCCGCATCGTCTTCGCGTCCCGCTCCACCAGCGCCCGCGTGGTGATCATCTCGCTGACGAACAGTCCCCTGCCGCCACTGAACTCGCGGCACAGCGTCCGGAACGGCGCGTTGGTGATCCCGGCCATCGGCGCGAGGACCACCGGCGGCCGGACCGTGTGCGGTCCGATGGCGAGCTGCTGTGTCATGGGCGTGGGCATCCTCTGTCGCTTCGGGGCGCTCCGCGGCGCTGGAGGGGGACGATCCCCCCATTGTCCCTCATCCGGGCGGGTGCCCGGACGGGTTCCCGCCCCCCGCTCGTCCTCGCTCGCTCCCGCCGGCGGGCTCAGTGGCCCAGCACCGCGGCGGCGAAGACGGCGAGGAAACCGGCCGCCCCGATCAGCCCCAGGATCCAGGGCGCCGGGCTCAGCCGCTGCCGTGCGCCGCCGCGCGCCGCGCCGTGCTCGGCGAGGTGGTGGGCGGCCTCGGAGCGGACCGGCCCCCGCACCGCCCGTCGCTGGTCGCAGGTGCCGCAGACGATGTACCGGACGTCCTCCGCGCCGCGGCGGAAGGCGAGCGTGCGGACGATCCGCACCTCGTGGAAACGTCCGTCCGTCCCGTAACCGCTGACCATGCTCGTTGTCGGCATCCGCGTCTCGTCCCCCTTCCGGACGCCCCCGTGCGCCCCTGACCGAGTCTGGTGGACGAGGGGCCGCGGTGACAGGGGTGATGGCAGCAGCGTCGGGCGTCTTCCGATTGCCGGAATCCGGCAGGACGCACGGCACGGGGTCGTCCCGCCGGCCCGCCCGGACGCCCACCGGACACGCCGAAGGCCCCCGGCCCCCGCGAGAGCGGGAGACCGGAGGCCTTCGAGGGAGGACCGGGCCGGCGGGTCGGCTCAGCAGCCGAGCAGGCGGCCGGCGAGGTAGGACTCGACCTGGTCGAGCGAGACCCGCTCCTGCTTCATCGAGTCGCGCTCGCGCACCGTCACCGCGTTGTCCTCGAGCGTGTCGAAGTCGATGGTGACGCAGTACGGGGTGCCGATCTCGTCCTGGCGGCGGTAGCGGCGGCCGATGGCGCCGGCGTCGTCGAACTCGATGTTCCAGTGCCGGCGCAGCGCGGTCGCCAGCTCCTTGGCCTTCGGCGAGAGCTGCGGGTTCCGGGAGAGCGGCAGGACGGCGACCTTGACCGGCGCCAGGCGCGGGTCGAGGCGCATCACGACGCGCTTCTCCATCTTGCCCTTGGCGTTGGGCGCCTCGTCCTCGACGTAGGCGTCGAGCATGAACGCGAGCATGGTGCGGCCGACACCGGCGGCGGGCTCGATGACGTACGGCGTCCAGCGCTCGCCGGCCTCCTGGTCGAAGTACGACAGGTCCTGGCCGGACGCCTTGGAGTGGGCGGTGAGGTCGAAGTCGGTGCGGTTGGCCACGCCCTCCAGCTCACCCCACTCGCTGCCGCCGAAGTGGAAGCGGTACTCGATGTCGGCGGTGCGCTTGGAGTAGTGGGAGAGCTTCTCCTTGGGGTGCTCGTACCACCGCATGTTCTCCTCGCGCAGGCCGAGGTCGGTGTACCAGTTCCAGCGCTGCTCCATCCAGTACTCGTGCCACTTCTCGTCCTCGCCCGGCTTGACGAAGAACTCCATCTCCATCTGCTCGAACTCGCGGGTCCGGAAGATGAAGTTGCCCGGAGTGATCTCGTTCCGGAAGGACTTGCCCATCTGCGCGATGCCGAATGGCGGCTTCCGGCGCGAGGTCTGCTGGACGGCGGCGAAGTTGGTGAAGATGCCCTGCGCCGTCTCCGGGCGGAGGTAGGCGACCGAGGCGGAGTCCTGGGTGGGGCCGAGGTGCGTGGACAGCAGGCCGGAGAACTGCTTGGGCTCGGTGAACTGGCCCTTGTTGCCACAGTTCGGGCAGTTGACGTCGGCCAGGCCGTTCGCCGGGAGGCGGCCGTGCTTGGCCTCGTACGCCTCCTCCAGGTGGTCCGCGCGGAACCGCTTGTGGCACGAGGTGCACTCGGTCAGCGGGTCGGTGAAGGTGGCGACGTGACCGGACGCCACCCACACCTCGGGGGCGAGGATCACCGACGAGTCGATGCCGACCACGTCGTCGCGCGAGGTGACCATGGAGCGCCACCATTGGCGCTTGATGTTCTCCTTCAGCTCCACGCCCAGCGGACCGTAGTCCCAGGCGGCCCTCGTCCCTCCATAGATCTCGCTGGAGGGGTAGACGAAGCCACGACGCTTGCTGAGGCTGACGATGGTGTCGATCTTGTCGGCGGCCACGGTGCTCTCTTCGTTACAGACGACGGAATACCTCAGGTTACCGGCGACCAAGGGGCCCTGGCCAAACCGGTCCGGGGTTCGGGCGCCGCTCCCCGGGAACCCGGTCCGATCCGACGGAAAACTCCTCATCTCATTTGACAATCATTTCCATCTAGAGTGAAAATGGGTGTCATGAACAGTCGCCGACGCCCCCTCATACCCCGCCCTCGCACCGCCTCCCGCACCGTCCTGGCGGGTGCCGCCGCCCTGGGCGTGCTCGGCCTGACCGCCTGTGGCACCGGCACGGCGGGACAGGGCGAAGGCGAGGGGGTGAACGTCGTCGCCTCTTTCTATCCGATGCGATTCCTCGCCGAGGAGATCGGCGGGACGCACGTCACGGTCGAGACCCTCACCAAGCCCGGCGTGGAGGCCCACGACCTGGAGCTCAGCCCCCGGCAGATCGCCTCGCTGAGCGAGGCCGACCTCGTCGTCTACCTGAAGGGGTTCCAGCCCGCCGTCGACAAGGCCGTCGAGCAGTCCGGCGTGGAGCACGTCGCCGAGGCCGGCTCGTACACCGAGCTGAGGAAGAACGGTCCCGGTCACCAGGACGAACACGACGGGCACGGGCACGAGGAGCACGCCGGGGAGCACGAGGGCCACGACCACGGCGAGGACGCCGCCGACCCGCACGTCTGGCTCGACCCGGTGAAGTACGCCGAGGTCGCCGAGGGCGTCGGCGAGGCCCTGGCCGAGGCCGACCCGGACCACGCCGCCGACTACCGGAAGAACGCCGACGCGCTGACGAAGAAGCTGAAGGACCTGGACGCCGACTTCCGCGAGGGTCTGGAGAACCGCCGGACGGACACCTTCATCACCACCCACTCGGCCTTCGGCTACCTCGCCGACCGCTACGGCCTCCACGAGGAGTCCATCGCCGGCCTCGACCCCGAGTCCGAGCCCAGCGGCGCCCGGATGAAGGCGCTCCACAAGGTCGCCGAGGAGGACGGGGTGAACACCGTCTTCTTCGAGACCGCCGCCAGCGACCGGACGGCCAGGACCTTCGCCGACGACCTGGGCCTGCGCACCGACGTCCTCGACCCGGTCGAGGGGATCGGCGACACCTCCCGGGGCGACGACTACCTGGAGGTCATGCGCGCCAATCTCCAGGCGCTGCGGAAGGCGCTCGGCGCCGCGTGACCCCGAACGGACCGACCGAACCGAACGGCCCGAACGACCCGAACGACCCGATGAGCCCGACGAGCCCGACAAGGAGGCCGCCCATGGCGGAGCAGCACACCACGGCGCCCCCGGTGCTGTCCCTGCGAGGCGTGACCGCCTCGCTCGGGGCACGGCGGGTACTGCGCGGAATCGACCTGACCGTGGGGCGCGGCGAGGTCGTCGCCCTGCTCGGCGCGAACGGCTCGGGCAAGTCGACGACCGTGCGGACCGTCGTCGGCCAGGTACAGCCGACGGGCGGCGACCTGGAACTGTTCGGCACCCCGCTGCGGCGCTTCCGCGACTGGCGGCGCCTGGGCTACGTGCCACAGCGTTCGACCGCCGCCGGCGGCGTCCCCGCGACCGTGCGGGAGGTGGTCGCCGCCGGGCGGCTGGCCCGCAGGCGGCTGAGGCCGCTGGGCCGCGACGACCGGGAGGCCGTGCACCGGGCCCTGGAACTGGTCGGGCTCGCCGACCGCGCCCGGGACTCGGTCAACGCGCTCTCCGGCGGCCAGCACCAGCGCGTGCTGATCGCCCGCGCGCTGGCCGGCGAACCCGAGCTGCTGGTCATGGACGAGCCCCTGGCCGGGGTGGACCTGGTCAGCCAGGGCGTCCTGGCCGAAGCGCTGCGCGAGCAGACCACCCGGGGCGCCTCCGTCCTGCTGGTGCTGCACGAGCTGGGCCCGCTGGCCCCGCTGATCGACCGCTCCGTCGTCCTCCACGACGGCCGGGTCGAGCGGGTGGACGGCACCGCCCACCTCCACGACCAGGCGTGCCACCCGTACCCCGACCCCTCCGCCCCCGCCCGGACCGGACTGCTGACATGATCGAACTGCTGGACTACCCCTTCATGCAGCGCGCCCTGCTGGCGGCGCTGCTGGTCGGCGTCGCCGCCCCGGCCGTCGGCATCTACCTCGTACAGCGCCGCCAGGCGATCATGGGCGAGGGCATCGGGCACGTGGCGATGACCGGTGTGGCGCTGGGCTTCCTGCTCAGCACCAACCCGGTGTGGACGGCCGTGCTGGTCTCCGCCCTCGGCGCGGTCGCGATGGAGCTGATCCGCTGGTACGGCATGGCGCGCGGCGACATCGCCCTGTCGCTGCTGTTCTACGGCGGCCTGGCCGGCGGTGTCATGATCATCAACCTCTCGCCGGGCGGTTCCAACGCCGACCTGCTGACGTACCTCTTCGGTTCCATCACCACCGTCTCGCCCGAGGACGTCACGGCGATCGTGGTGCTGTCCGCGTTCGTGCTGGCGGTCTCCCTGGGGCTGCGCCGCCAGTTGTTCGCCGTCTGCCAGGACGAGGAGTTCGCCCGGGTCACCGGTCTGCCGGTGCGGCTGCTCAACCTGCTGCTGGCCGTCACCGCCGCCGTCACCGTGACCGTGGCGATGCGGGTGGTGGGCCTGCTGCTGGTGAGCGCCCTGATGGTGCTGCCCGTCGCCGCCGCCCAGCAGGTCACGCGCAGCTTCGCGAGTACGCTGGCACTGTCGGTGTCCGCCGGCGTGCTGGTGGCCCTCTCCGGCACCGTCACGTCCTTCTACGCGGACGTGCCGCCCGGAGCGAGCATCGTGCTGCTGGCCATCGCGCTGTTCGCGCTCCTGGCGGTGGTGGGTCCCCTCCTCGTCCGGGCGAGGAGCAGGGCGGGGGCCCGGCACGGGGAACGCCACGAAGCGCGCCACAAGACGCACCACGAGGCACCGGAGGATCCCGAGGGCGCTACGGTCGTGCGGTGATGTGTGACCACGGTCGTCGGTGACGGGCGTCGGCGAGGGCGCACCGTAAGGAGTGCTCCCGCGTCACGCCCACCACACCCTGGCACAATGGCCGATCAGCTACGCGAGGTAGCGCCGAGGTGAGGAGGCAATGGTGGCGACCGCAGGTCCCCCTGTACGCGGCCGGTCGACCCGGCAGCGCGCCGCTGTGGCGGCGGCTCTCAGCGAGGTCGACGAGTTCCGCAGCGCCCAGGAGCTGCACGACATGCTCAAGCATCGAGGCGACTCGGTGGGCCTGACCACGGTCTACCGCACCCTCCAGGCGCTGGCCGACGCCGGGGAGGTGGACGTGCTGCGCAACGACGACGGCGAGGCCGTGTACCGCCGGTGCAGCACCGAGGACCACCATCACCACCTGGTCTGCCGCCACTGCGGCAGGGCCGTGGAGGTGGAGGGGCCCGCCGTGGAGAAGTGGGCGGACTCCATCGCCGAGGAGCACGGCTTCGTCGACGTGGCCCACACCCTGGAGATCTTCGGCACCTGCGGCGAGTGCGCCGCGGCCGGGCGCTCCACGTCCTGACGCCGTCCCGGTCCACGGGATGCCCACCGCGTCCCCGCACGCGAAGCGTGCGGGGACGCGGCACGTTCCGGGCCGCTTTCGGCCGCGGGGCCGGGCGACGGGGCCGGGCGATGGGGCCGGGCGACGGGGCCGGGCGAGGTCAGGCGCCGGGCTCGGCCGCCGTGTCCGGGGCGCTCTCCTCCCGCTCCTCGGCCCGTCGCGCGTCGGGGGCGGGCACCCGGTTGGGCTCCGCCCCGCCGAAGCGGCGGTCGCGGCGGGCGTACTCCAGGCAGGCGTCCCACAGGTCGCGCCGGTCGAAGTCGGGCCAGAGCACGTCCTGGAAGACCATCTCGGCGTAGGCGCTCTGCCATATCAGGTAGTTGGACGTGCGCTGCTCGCCCGAGGGCCGCACGAAGAGGTCCACGTCCGGCATGTCCGGGTAGTACAGGTACCTCGCGACGGTCTTCTCCGTCACCTTCGACGGGTCCAGCCGCCCGGCCCGCACGTCCGCCGCGATGGCCGCCGCCGCGTCGGCGATCTCGGCGCGACCGCCGTAGTTGACGCAGAAGTACAGCGTCATGGCGTCGTTGTCCTTCGTCTGCTCCTGCGCTATCTGGAGCTCCTGGACGACCGACTTCCACAGCTTGGGCATCCGGCCCACCCAGCGGATGCGGATGCCCAGGGCGTCCATCTCGTCCCGGCGGCGGCGGATGACGTCGCGGTTGAAGTTCATCAGGAAGCGGACCTCCTCCGGCGACCGCTTCCAGTTCTCGGTGGAGAAGGCGTACAGCGAGAGGTTCTCGATGCCCATCTCCAGGCACCCCTTGAGGACCTCCATGACGACGCCCTCGCCCCGCTTGTGCCCCTCGGTGCGCGGCAGCCCGCGCTGCTTGGCCCAGCGGCCGTTGCCGTCCATGACGATCGCCACGTGCTTCGGCACCAGGTTGGCGGGGATGCTCGGCGGGCGCGCACCGGAGGGGTGCGGGTCGGGGGTGAGGTAGTCGCGACGCTGCCGGGACAGCATTCCGCGCCGTGCCATGCGGTTCTCATCTCCACTCGGGCGGGCCTCGACGACCGCGCCTGGATTACGGGCTCTCGTGGGTCGGGACAAGCGGGAGCGTAGCCGGTCAGCCCTTCTCCACGTAGCGCAGGGACCGCAGACCGCGCTCCAGGTGCCAGTGGAGGTAGGCCGAGACCAGGCCGCTGCCCTCCCGCACGTGCCGGGCCTCGGCGGCGTCGGCCGTCGCCCAGTCGCCGGCCAGCAGCGCGCCCAGCAGCCGCAGCGCCTCGGGGGACGGCACGACGCTGCCCGGCACCCGGCAGTCGGCGCACACCACGCCGCCGGCGGCGACGGAGAAGAACCGGTTCGGTCCGGGCAGCCCGCACTGGGCGCAGGCGTCGAAGCTCGGCGCGTAGCCGCCGACGGCCAGGGAGCGCAGCAGGAAGGCGTCCAGCACCAGCCCCGGACTGTGCTCCCCGGCGGCGAGGGTCCGCAGCGCCCCGATCAGCAGCAGGTACTGCTGGACGTTCGGCTCGCCCTCGTGGTCGGTGAACCGCTCGGCCGTCTCCAGCATGGCCGTCCCGGCGGTGTAGCGGGCGTAGTCGGTGACGATGTTCCGCCCGTAGGGCGCGATCGTCTCGGTCTGGGTGCACAGCGGCAGCCCGCGGCCGATCAGTTCGCTGCCGCGCGCGAAGAACTGGATGTCGACGTGGGAGAAGGGCTCCAGCCGCGCGCCGAACTTGGACTTGGTGCGCCGCACCCCCCGCGCCACGGCCCGTACCCTGCCGTGTCCGCGCGTGAGCAGGGTGATGATGCGGTCCGCCTCGCCCAGCTTCTGGGTTCGCAGGACCACACCGTCGTCGCGGAACAGGCTCATTCCCCCATTCTCCCCCACCGGGCCCCGGCGGGGGCGGGGGGAGGCGCGGGGTGAGGTACAGGGGGAGGGCGGTCAGGAGGAGGCACTGCGGGCGACGTCGAGCAGCCGCTCGGTGTCGTCCCGGCACAGCTCCAGAGTCCGTCCGACGGACGCCAGCACCGCGCGCTCGGCGGGGGTGTAGGCGCCGTCGGCGAGGGCGACCCGGGCGCCCAGGAACAGCAGGCTCTCGCGGCCCGGCGGGGCGAGGTGCGGGGCGAGCGGGGCCAGGGCCTCGTGCAGCTCGATGTCCATCGTGACGCGGTCGGCGCCGACCGCCGCGAGCAGGGTGACCACCTGCTCCTCGGAGCATCCGGGGTATCCGGCGGCCCTGATCCCCTCGACGGCCGCCTCACGGGCCGCGCGGGACTCCGATCCGCCCGCCGCGAGCACCGCCAGGGCGACGGTGTGCACGGCGTCGCGGAGCATGGCGCCCAGTCGGGTGGTGGTCGGGTGGTCCAGCGCGTCGGTGCCGAAGCGCTCACGGCAGGCGGCGCACTCCAGCACCGGCCCGACCTCCCCGCGCGCCAGGACGGGCACGCCCAGCACGACCAGCCGACGGCGTCCGGTGCGCCGCCTGTAGTTGCGGTCCCCACCGCAGGACGGGCAGAAGAACTCGCCGTCGTCGAGGGTGCGCCATGTCGTACGGACGCCCGCCACACGCAGTTTCCGGCCGTCCCGGCTCCGGGAGTGCACCACTGACGTACCTCCGTCACGCTTCAGCGCCATTGCCGCGTGGGCGTGATGTTAACCACATTCGTGAGGCGACGTCAGTACCCCGACCGGTACCCGTTGCCTGCCCGTCCGGCCCTTGTGGACCGGCCCGAGGGGCGTTCCCGCCGGTCGGACGGCGTTTTCCGGGGCGGGGCGGCCATGCGCTCGATCCGGTCGACCACGGCGGTTTTCCGCCGGCCGAACCGACGACGGCTCCGTGGAGGCGCCGCCGCGGAAACACCGTCGCGGGCCCGCCGCCCGGATCGGCAGGATGGCGCGCATGGACGTGGGCGTCACCGATCCGGAGCGGGTGGGCGAGGAGCGGCTTCCCGACGGGAGGCCGCTGGGCTGGGCGGAGTGGGGGCCGCCGGACGGCGTCCCCGTGCTGTTCTCTCCGGGCGCGGGCACGAGCCGGCACCTGGGTTTCGGCGCGGACGCCGTGGCCGCGCTCGGGGTGCGGCTGATCGCCCTGGACCGGCCCGGCCTGGGCGCCTCCGCCCCGTCCCCAGGACGCACCTTCGCCGACTTCGCCGAGGACGTCCGCGCGTTCGCCGCCGCCCGAGGGCTCGGTCGGCCCGCCATGGTGGGCAACTCCCAGGGCGCGCCGTTCGCCCTCGCCTGCGCGGCGCGGGGGGCGGTGAGCGCGCTCGCCGTGGTCTCCGGGGCGGACGAGATCGCCGATCCCCGGTTCGCCGACGCACTGCCGGAGGAACTGCGGCGACTGGTCGGCACCGCCGTCGCCGACCCGGCCGCCGCGGAACGGATCTTCACCGGCTTCACGCCTCGGGCCATGGCGGACATGGTGTTGGCGGGCAGCCCGGAGTGCGACCTGGCGGTCTACCGGCACCCGGCGTTCGCCGCCGCCTGGCAGCGGGCGCTGGAGGAGGGCTTCGCCCAGGGGCCGGGCGGCTACGCCCGCGACACCGCCCTGGTCATGGGCCGCTGGGGGCGGTGGGGGCTGAACCTGGCGCGGATCGCGGTGCCGGTGGACCTGTGGTACGGCGCGGAGGACACCTCCCACTCCCCCGACCAGGGCGCCTCACTGGCGTCACGCATCCCCGGAGCCGTCCGCCGCACCGTCCCCGGCATCGGCGGCGCGGTGCTGTGGACACACGCCGAGGAGATCCTGGGCACGCTGCTGGAACGCATCGGGACCGCCCGGTAGATCCAGGTGGCCCCGACACGGGGTTCACTTCACGGCGAAGCCGACGAACGCGCTCCAAGCCACAGGGGTGAAGGCGAGCGTCCCACCCGCCCTGTCCTTCGAGTCACGTACGCGGACGGCATCGGAGCCGGCCGCGACCTCGACGCAGTTGCCGCCATCCCCACCGCTGTGGCTGCTCTTGAACCACGACAGTCCGTCGGGCGCGTTTGTGGGCTGCTCTCTGTTCATAGGTCTCCCGCGATGTCGACATCGCCTACACCAAAACAGTGCGCATCTTCGCGCGCTCCGACACGTGCCGAAGCTGCCTCTTGTGCGCGCCCCTCCCCGGTGAGGTACCGCAGCACGACTTCTTCGATCAGAAACCCAAGACGCACGCCGAGAACCTTCCGCGCCCTGCTCGAACACATCGGGGCCGCCCGGTAGACCCGAGCGACCCCAATACGGGCTTCACTCCGCGGCGAAGCCGACGAACGCACTCCAAACCGTGCGCGGGAACGCCAAGGGTTCCCGTCCCGGCTCCTTGGAATCCCGCACGTGGACGGTGCTGGGCGTGGCCGCGATCTCGACGCACTCCCCACCGTCTCCGCCGCTGTAGCTGCTCTTGAACCACACCAGCCCGCTGGTACCCGTGGCCCGCTCGGTGTTCATAGGTCTCCCGCCGCCTGCTCGATGAGATGTACTGATTCTTCCCATGGCAAGGGGGCTGTCCATGCCCATGTGGATCCCCCACGACGTCGGCGTGATCCGCACCAGGACGTTGCGCTTCTTCGCGCACTCCACCAGGTGCCGAAGCTGTCGCCTGTACACGCCCTTCCCCTGATGGGCGCCGCAGCACGGCCTCTTCGATCATGAAGCCCAAGACGCACGCCGGTGAGATCCTGGGCGCGCTGCTGGAACACGTCGGGGCCACCCAATAGTTCCGGGTGGCCCCGACACGGAGGTTCACTCCGCGACCGTCGCCTCCGCGGCGAGGCCGACGAACGCGTTCCAAGCCGCAGGGGTGAAGGCGAGTGTCCCGCCCGCCTTGTCCTTCGAGTCGCGTACGCGGACGGCGTCGGAACCGGTCGCGACCTCGACGCAGTTGCCGCCTTGGTTACCGCTGTAGCTGCTCTTGAACCACTTGGGCGCAGCGGTTGTGCCAATGCCCTGCTCAGTGCTCATAGGTCTTCTGCCGCCTGTTCGATGAGAGCTGCGGAGTCTTCCGGGCTGAGAGCCTGTGCCCGGATGATTCCATACCGCCGCGCCATCTTGTTCACCTCTTTCCGCTGTGAGACGAGGAAGCTGCCGCCCTGTCCCTCGACATAGGCCAGGCTGCGCTCCTCCTGGGTCTCCAGCAACACCATGGGGCCGTCCAGCCCGGTGTGTGTCTCCCGCATGGTCGGCATGATCTGGAGCGAGACATTGCGCATGTCGGCGCACTCCAGCAGGTGCCTTAGCTGGGCCCGCAATGTCTCCTTTCCACCAATCGGTCGGCGCAGAACCACCTCTTCGATGACGAAGCCCAGAATCGGAGCCGGTTTGCGGCTCAGAAGCCGTTGTCGATCGAGCCGTGCGGTCACACCGCTCTCGATGCTCTCGTCGTCTGGTGGTGGGCAATCGGCGGAGATCACCGCCCTCGCGTAGCCCTCGGTTTGGAGAAGACCCGGAATGACGTGGTTCTCGTACGAGTACAGGCTCACCGCCTCCGCCTCCAGCAGGGCGAAGTCCCGGAACCATGTCGGGTAGCGGGATTGGAGCAGGTACGGCAGGCCGGCCCGCAACACCCCGCCCGCGCCCAGAGTCTCGTCCACCTGGTCGACGAACTCCTGCTGCGGCATCCGCCGTCCCTGCTCGACGGAGGCGACCGTCGCCTCCGAGTACCCGATCCGATCGCCGAGTTCCGCGCGGGACAGCCCGGCCCTCCGACGGAACAGCTTCATCTGGCTGCCGAAGTACCTGAGCGTCGTCGCCCCGTAGTCGCTCTGCTCACCCATGTGACACCACCCCGTCCGCAGGCTTCGCATGGTCAACTCGGCTTCATGAGTCGCCGTTACGGCGCGCGGCGCGTACAGAACCTCGTACAAGCGCGTACACGTCCCGGTCGGGACGTGGTGGCCATCCCCAACTCACGCGGTGGTGCTGTTCCTTGCTGGACATGCTGCCTGAACTCCCCTCAAGTCGACTTCTCTTCGGCCTCCGAGCCCACACCCCTCCGTGCGGTCCGTACGAGTTCCGGATGCGGTTCAGTCCGACTCCGCGTGGTGCGCGGCTCGCGCGGCACCTGGCCGCGGTGCGGCTCGACGAGTGGGGCTTCCCCTACGACGGGGACGCCGCCGGAACGGCCTGCCTGCTGGTGGCCGAGCTGGCCGCGAACGCCGTCGTCCACGGCCGCGTGCCCGGCCGGGATTTCGCACTCCGGCTCGCGCTCTCCGCCCCTCTGCCGCTGCCCACGACCCTGCGCATCGAGGTCACGGACGCCCGGGGCGAGAGGCGTCCGCCCTCATCGCTCCTCTCCCCCGCCCCCACCGACGAGTCCGGACGCGGGCTTCTCCTCGTCGACGCCCTCGCGGACCGCTGGGGCGTCGACGAGCGGGGGCCGGGTCCGGCGCCCGGCAAGACCGTCTGGGCGGAGGTGGACGTCCGGTGAGGACGACCCCGCCCACGTCGAGCGGCGCTTCGGGCCCTCGACCGCCCGGTTCGCGGTCACGCGGCTTCGCCCACCGAACGACACCTGTGATCGTTCACGGCTGCGGGAGGCGTCGGCGACGGCCCGCTCGGGTGAGCTTCCCTGGCTTCCCGACCGATCGGGGCACCGGCATGCTGTGTCTATGACAAAAGGGCGGGGACTCGCGATCGTCGGTTACAGCGCGCTCACCCTGCTGTGCGCCGCGGCGACGGCGTTCGCGGTGTTCGACGGTCTCGCCCGGCTGGACCTGCTGGGAAACGCCGTACAGGTCTGGATCGCGGAGTGTCACGTCGAAACCGGGGGACGCGGTGGAAGTTACTCCGTATGCAGCGGTCCCCGGTTGGACATTGCGGCGACGCACATCGTGGAGGTCCGGTACGAGGGCCACAGGGGAGAGGTCATTCGGGTCGCGCGGACGCCGTGGGGCAGCCATGAGGCCGTGGACACGGGCTTCGTTTCCTGGGGCATCGCGGTGCTGCTTCCGGTCCTGCCGCTCATGGCGACGGCCGCGGCGGGTGCTTTCACCGTCAGAGAGGTCCGTCGGGCACGGCGGGACGCCATGTCCGACGGTGCTCCGTGAGCGATTGGTTTCGGCGGCGGGCCGCGACCTCCGTGCGGTCTTCCGCCGGAAGGCGGGCGGCCCCGCCGAACCGAACGGTTCGGCGGGGCCGCTTTCCGGGTGGGCGCCGCGTCCGTCAGCGGTAGGCGCGGTTGACGGCGGAGACGATGGCCTTCAGCGAGGCGCGGGTGGTGTTGGGGTCGATGCCGATGCCCCACAGCACCTTGCCGTCGATGGCGCACTCGATGTACGAGGCGGCCTGCGCGGAGGCGCCCTCGCTCATCGTGTGCTCCTGGTAGTCCAGCAGTCGGGCGTCGACGCCGATCTTCTCCAGCGCGTCGAAGAAGGCGGAGATCGGTCCGTTGCCGGTGCCGGTCAGCACGGTCTCGGCGCCGTCCACGGTGGCCTCGACGGTGAGGGTGTCCACGCCGTCGGTCTCGGTCGTGGTCTGCCCGTTCCTGACCTGGATGCGGCCCCAGGGGTTCTCCGGGTTGGGCAGGTACTCGTCCCGGAAGATGTCCCAGATCTGGCCCGGGGTGACCTCGCCGCCCTCGGCGTCGGTCTTCGCCTGGATGATCTTGGAGAACTCGATCTGCATCCGGCGCGGCAGGTCCAGCTTGTGCTCGTTCTTCAGCACGTAGGCGACGCCGCCCTTGCCGGACTGGGAGTTGACGCGGATGACGGCCTCGTAGGAGCGGCCGACGTCCTTGGGGTCGATGGGCAGGTAGGGCACCGCCCACTCGATCTCGTCCACCGTCCTGCCCTGCTCGGCGGCGGTGGCCTCCAGCGCCTCGAAGCCCTTCTTGATGGCGTCCTGGTGGGAGCCGGAGAAGGCCGTGTAGACGAGGTCGCCCGCGTACGGGTGGCGCGGGTGGACCTCCATCTGGTTGCAGTACTCGGCCGTGCGACGGATCTCGTCGATCTGGCTGAAGTCGATCTGCGGGTCGACGCCCTGGCTGAACAGGTTCATCCCCAGGGTGACCAGGTCCACGTTGCCGGTGCGCTCGCCCTGCCCGAACAGGCAGCCCTCGACGCGGTCCGCGCCGGCCATGACCGCCAGCTCGGCGGCGGCCACGGCGGTGCCGCGGTCGTTGTGGGGGTGGGTGGACAGGCAGACGAACTCGCGGCGGGACAGGTTCCGCGACATCCACTCGAAGCGGTCGGCGTGGGTGGAGGGCGTGGAGCGCTCGACGGTGGCCGGCAGGTTGAGGATGATCTCGCGGCCGTCCTCGGGCTGCCAGACGTCCATGACGGACTCGCAGACCTCCAGGGCGAAGTCCAGCTCGGTGTCGGTGAAGATCTCCGGGCTGTACTGGTAGCCGAAGACGGTGTCGTCGCCCAGGATCTTCTCCGCGTACTCCATCACCAGGCGGGTGCCGTCCACGGCGATCTGCTTCACGTCCTCCCGGCTGCCCCGGAAGACCACGCGGCGGAAGACGGGCGCGGTGGCGTTGTACAGGTGGACGGTGGCGCGGGGGGCGCCCTCCAGGGACTGCACCGTCCGCTCGATCAGTTCCTCGCGGGCCTGGGTCAGGACGGAGATCGTCACGTCCTCGGGGATGGCGCCCTCTTCGATGATGGAGCGCACGAAGTCGTAGTCGGTCTGGCCCGAGGAGGGGAAGCCGACCTCGATCTCCTTGTAGCCCATGCGGACCAGCAGGTCGAACATCGCGCGCTTGCGGGCGGGCGACATCGGGTCGATCAGGGCCTGGTTGCCGTCGCGCAGGTCGGTGGACAGCCAGCGGGGGGCTTTGGTGATGCGCTTGTCGGGCCAGGTGCGGTCGGGCAGTTCCACGGCCTCGTAGCCGCGGTACTTGTGGATCGGCATTCCCGACGGCTTCTGGGTGACGGTCGCCGCGGTGATGGGCGTGGGACGGCCGATGCGGGAAGGGGAATCGCTCATGGTGGGCTTCGTCTCCTGATCGCGGAGTGAGGGGGCTTCGGGGGTGGCCGACGACGGCAACACCGAACTCCGCGGTGAGGGGGTCGGCCGTATGTCTACAGGCCCTCGCCGCGGCAGCTAAGGAGAAGCAGCCCAAAACGCATGACCTCTCAAACATAACCGACGGGCGCTCGCATACGGCGGCGCGTATCAGTATGCGAGAAGTCACAGAGAGGACCGGTCGGCGCGCGCCCGCCGCGCACCGGCCGGGAGACCTCGGGTCAGAAGCCCAGTCTGCGCAGTTGCTTGGGGTCGCGCTGCCAGTCCTTGGCGACCTTGACGTGGATGTCGAGGAAGACGGGCGTGCCCAGGAGAGCCTCGATGTGCTTGCGGGACTTGGTGCCGACCTCCTTCAGCCGGCTGCCGCCCGGACCGATGACGATGCCCTTCTGGCTGGGCCGCTCGATGAAGAGGTTGGCGTGGATGTCCAGCAGCGGACGGTCCGCCGGGCGGCCCTCGCGCGGCAGCATCTCCTCGACCACGACGGCGATGGAGTGCGGCAGTTCGTCGCGCACGCCCTCCAGCGCGGCCTCGCGGATCAGCTCGGCGACCATGACCTGCTCGGGCTCGTCGGTGAGGTCGCCGTCCGGGTACAGCGCGGGGCCCTCGGGGAGGAGGGGGACGAGCAGGTCGGCCAGCAGCCCCACCTGTGTGCCCGCGGTGGCCGAGACGGGCACGATCTCGGCCCACTCGATGCCCAACTCCTTGCCGAGCCGGTCCACGGCGACGAGTTGCTCGGCCAGGGCCTGGGAGTCCACCAGGTCGGTCTTGGTGACGATCGCCACCTTGGGGGTGCGCCTGAGCGTCGCCAGCTCCTTGGCGATGAACCGGTCGCCGGGGCCGATCTTCTGGTCGGCGGGCAGGCAGAAGCCGATCACGTCGACCTCGGCCCAGGTGGTGCGCACGACGTCGTTGAGCCGCTCGCCCAGCAGGGTGCGCGGCTTGTGGAGGCCGGGGGTGTCCACGAGCACCAGTTGGGCGTCGGGACGGTGGACGATGCCCCGGACGGTGTGGCGGGTGGTCTGGGGACGGTTGGAGGTGATCGCGACCTTCGTCCCCACCAGGGCGTTGGTGAGGGTGGACTTGCCCGCGTTGGGGCGGCCGACGAAACAGGCGAAACCCGCGCGGTGCGGCGCGGACTCCGCCGGCGGGGTGGGCCGGGAGGAGGGGGAACGGTCGCTCATGAGGGCCATTCTCCCCGATCGGCGGAGCGACTCGGACCAGATCGCCCCGGGCGTTCCCGGCCGGAGGCCGCCGAGGGGTCGGGCGTACGGCGTTCACCCCGGGGGCGGGGTGAACGCCGTACGGCGGCGGCTCAGCCCGCGGTGACCGAGGAGCGCAGCGCGCCGTCGGGCCCGGCGAGCAGCACCGGGGTGGCCGGTCCGCCCAGGTCGTGGACGGCGGCGAGGTCCGCGGAGGGCACGGCGGGCGCCTCGGAGACCACGGCGGCGGCCTCCAGGGACTTGGCCCCGGACGCCACCGCCATGGCGACCGCCGTCTGCAGGGCGCTGAGCTTGAGCGACCGCAGCGCCACGGTCCCGGCCACATAGGTGCGCCCGGTCTCGTCCCGTACGGCCGCCCCCTCGGGCACGCCGTTGCGGGCCCGCGCGCTGCGGGCGAGGGTGATGATCTTGCGGTCTTCGGGGTCCAGCTCGGCGGCTTCGCTCATGGGGCCGAGCATATGTGCTCCCCGCGCGGCGGGGGGCGGGAGTCCGGACGCCGGCACGGTCAGCCGCCGCCCCCCGCGGCAGGTTCGTCCTCCCGCTCGGGGACGGCGGCGCGGACCGGCTCGACCAGGACCGTGACGATGCGGTTGCGGCGTCCCGCCGGGGACTCCGCGGTCAGCCGCAGGCTCTCCAGCGTCGGATCGGCGTCGCGGTCGGCGCGGGCCTCGGAGACGTCCACGACGGCCGTGGCGCCCGCGATCGGGACCCGGCCCAGCAGCTTGGCCAGCAGACCGCCGACCGTCTCCACGTCCTCGTCCTCCAGGTCCAGGCCGTACAGCTCGCCCAGGTCGCCGAGGTCGAGGCGGGCGGTGACGCGGTGGCGGCCCCCGCCGAGGTCCTCCACCGGGGGCAGCTCCCGGTCGTACTCGTCGGTGATCTCGCCGACGATCTCCTCCAGGATGTCCTCGATGGTGACGATCCCGGCCGTGCCGCCGTACTCGTCGATGACGACCGCGACGTGGTTGTGGTCCCGCTGCATCTCGCGCAGCAGGTCGCCGGCGTTCTTGGTGTCCGGGACGAAGACGGCGGGCCGCATCGCCGTGGAGACCGGCTCGGTCTCGGCCTCGCGGTTGATGTGGACCCTCCGCGCGAGGTCCTTGAGGTAGACGATGCCGACCACGTCGTCCTCGCTCTCCCCCATCACCGGGATGCGGGAGAAACCCGAGCGCAGGGCCAGGGTGAGGGCCTGGCGGACGGTCTTGAAGCGCTCGATGGAGACCACTTCGGTGCGCGGCACCATCACCTCGCGCACCAGGGTGTCGCCCAGCTCGAAGACGGAGTGCACCATCCGGCGCTCCTCGTCCTCGATCAGCGACTCGCGGCCGGCCAGGTCCACCATCGCCCGCAGTTCGGCCTCGGTGGCGAACGGGCCCCTGCGGAAGCCCTTGCCCGGGGTGAGGGCGTTGCCCAGGAGGATCAGCAACTGCGGCAGCGGGCCCAGCACTCGGGCGAGCGGCAGCAGGACGTACGCGGCGGCCGTGGCGGTGTTCAGCGGGTGCTGACGGCCGATGGTGCGCGGCGAGACGCCGACCGCGACGTAGGAGACGAGCACCATCACGGCGATGGCGGCGGCCAGGGCCTGCCAGGTCTCGCCGAAGGCGTGGAGGAAGCCGTAGGTGACCAGCACCCCGGCCCCCATCTCGGCGGCGACGCGCAGCAGCAGCGCCAGATTGAGGTAGCGGGTGGGTTCGGCGGCGACGGCGGCCAGTCTGGCGCTGCCGCGCCGTCCGGACCGCACGGCCTCCTCGGCTCGGTAGCTGGTGGTGCTGGCCAGGCCCGCCTCGGCACAGGCCGCGAGCCAGGCGACGCCGACCAGGACGACCGCCGCGACGATCAGTTGGGCGCTCACGTCGTGGTGGGGGCCGGCGAGGGCCCGGTCAGGCCGTGTTCGGCGCGCCAGCCGTCGACGATCGCCGCCTGGAGGCCGAACATCTCGGCCCGCTCGGCGGGGGTCTCGTGGTCGTACCCGAGCAGGTGCAGCACACCGTGGACGGTGAGGAGTTGGAGCTCCTCGTCCATGGAGTGCCTCGTGGGGGCCTCCGCGCCCTGCTTCTCGGCGACGTCCGGGCAGAGGACGATGTCGCCGAGCAGACCCTGCGGCGGCTCGTCGTCGTCCTTCGTGGGCGGACGCAGCTCGTCCATGGGGAAGGACATCACGTCGGTGGGGCCGGGAAGGTCCATCCACTGCCGGTGGAGCTGCTCCATGGCGGCGGTGTCGACGGCGATCACCGACAGCTCCGAGAGGGGATGGATGCGCATCCGGGCGAGGGCGTAGCGGGCGATGTCGAGGATCGCGCGCTCGTCGATCTCCCGCCCGGACTCGTTGTTGACGTCGATCGACATGGGGGGCTGGACGCTCTCCGTTACTTTCCGCGCCGTTACTTTTTTCCGCGGTCGCTGCCGTTGGTCGTGCCGTTGAGGTCGTCGTAGCGGTCGTAGGCGTCGACGATACGGCCGACCAGCCTGTGGCGGACGACGTCGGTGCTGGTGAGCCGCGCGAAGTGGACGTCCTCCACGCCTTCGAGGATCTCCTGGACCTGGCGCAGACCGCTCTTCGTGCCACCCGGCAGGTCCACCTGCGTGATGTCACCGGTGACCACGATCTTGGAATCGAAACCGAGCCGGGTGAGGAACATCTTCATCTGCTCGGGATTCGTGTTCTGCGCCTCGTCGAGGATGATGAACGCGTCGTTGAGCGTCCTGCCGCGCATGTACGCCAGCGGCGCGACCTCGATCGTCCCGGCGGCCATCAGGCGCGGGATGGAGTCGGGGTCGAGCATGTCGTGCAGCGCGTCGTACAGCGGACGCAGGTACGGGTCGATCTTCTCGTAGAGGGTGCCCGGCAGGAAGCCCAGCCGCTCTCCCGCCTCGACCGCGGGACGGGTCAGGATGATGCGGGTGACCTGCTTGGACTGCAGGGCCTGCACGGCCTTGGCCATCGCCAGGTACGTCTTGCCCGTGCCGGCGGGGCCGATGCCGAACACGACGGTGTGCTTGTCGATCGCGTCCACGTAGCGCTTCTGGTTGAGCGTCTTGGGACGGATCGTGCGACCGCGGTTGGACAGGATGTTCTGGGTGAGGACCTCGGCCGGCGTCTCCGCCTGGGCCCCCTCCCCCGCGTCGCGGAGCATGGCGATCGAGCGCTCCACCGCGTCCTCGGTCAACGGTTGGCCGGTGCGCAGCACCAGCATCATCTCGTCGAAGAGCCGCTGGATGAGAGCGACCTCCGCCGCGTCGCCCGTGGCGCTGATCTCGTTCCCGCGAACGTGGATGTCGGTCGACGGGAAGGCGCCCTCGATCACGCGGAGGAGGGAATCGCCGGAGCCGAGCACCGTCACCATGGGGTGCTTGGCCGGAACCGTGAAGTGGGCACTCGTGTGGTTCGACCGTGCCTGGTCTGTCTGTGTCTGAGTCATGGGCCGGCACTGTGGCCTGCGCGTCCCTCTCTGTCGCTGCCGTCCGCTTCGGGTCCCAGGGTACGCCGTGCGGCCGACAGGCCCGTAGGGGGAATTGCCTCACCCCGCCGCCCGCGGGCCGGCCCACCGTCTCCTCACGGCCCCCTTCCTGCTCCCTTCCGGCCCCCTTCCGGCCCCCTTCCGGCCCCGAGGGGCGTCCCCTCACACCCTGCGGAACCCGATGGTCGGCACGGCCCGGCGCAGCGGCCAGGGCCGGGCGACGCCGGGCAGCAGGTCGTCCAGGAAGGAGTAGCGGCGCAGGGCCCGGCGGTCCTGGTCGTCGAAGGAGCGGACGTGCTGCCACCACGCGGCCACCTCGGCCCAGCCGGGGGCCGACAGCGAGCCGCCGAACTCCTGCACCGACAGGGCGGCGGTCAGGCCCGCGAACGCGAGCCGGTCGGCGAGCGGCCAACCGGCCAGGGTGCCGGTGACGAAACCGGCCGTGAACACGTCCCCGGCGCCGGTGGGATCGAGCGCCTCCACGGCGATGGCGGGCACCTCGGCCGTCTCCCCGGTGCCGCCGTCCACCGCGTAGGCGCCCTCCGAGCCGAGGGTGACCACGGCCAGCGGCACCGTGTCGGCGAGCTTGTGGGCGGCGGCGCGGGGGCAGTCGGTGCGGGTGTAGCGCATCGCCTCCTCGGCGTTGGGCAGGAACGCCTCGCAGTGCCGCAGGTCGGTGAGGTCGTTCGGGTCCCAGCGTCCGCTCTCGTCCCACCCCACGTCGGCGAAGATCCGGCTGCCGCGGCGGGCCGCCGTCTCGACCCACTCCTGCCGGACGCCCGGTCGCAGGGAGACGACGCAGGCGCGGGAGAGGGGCGGCACGTCGGGCGCGGGTTCCTCCGGCGGCGGGGCCTCGTGCCCGTGGGAGACCATCGTCCGCTCGCCCTCGTAGGCCATCGAGACGGTGACCGGGGAGTGCCAGCCGGGCACGGTGTGCGACAGCGACAGGTCGATGCCCTCGCCCTGTTCCAGGGCCTCCCGACAGTAGTCGCCGTACATGTCGTCCCCGAAGGCGGCGGCGAGCCAGGTGCGCAGGCCGAGCCGGGCCAGGGCGGTGGCCATGTTGGCGACGCCGCCGGGGCTCGATCCCATGCCCTTCGCCCAGGACTCGGTGCCGCGCACCGGCGCGGAGTCCAGGCCCGTGAAGACGATGTCCAGGAAGACGGTTCCGGTCAGGTAGACGTCGCAGGGCGGGTCGTCGGGAGCGCGGCGAGCGGCGAGCGGGTCGAGCATGCGGCCCAGTGTGCCCGACGACGGGCGCGCCGCGGAGGGAGCGTGGGGTTCGTCCACCGGCGCGGTGCGGCGGGACCGGTCGCGCGTTCGCCGCGCGCCCCGGTCCGCCGGCGCGTGGGACGGGAGGCGGTCACCGTCGCCGGGGCACCGGCACCCGCGTCAGGTCCTCGGCCACGGTCAGCTCCCCGGCGAACCCCGCCGCCCGCGCCTGCCGGGCGAACTCGGCCGGGTCGTCGTAGCGCTGCGAGAAGTGCGTGAGGACCAGGTGCCGCACCCCCGCCTCCACCGCGACGGACGCGGCCTGGCCGGCGGTGAGGTGACCGTACTCCTCGGCCTGGTCCGCCTCCCCGTCCAGGAAGGTGGACTCGATGACCAGCATGTCGCAGCCCTCGGCGAGCTCGTACACGCCGTCGCACAGCCGGGTGTCCATGACGAACGCGAAGCGCTGGCCCGGCCTGGGCTCGCTCACCTGGTCGAGGGTGACGCCGCGCAGTTCGCCCTCCCGCCGGAGCCGGCCGACGTCGGGGCCGGTGATGCCGTGGGCGGCGAGCCGCTCGGGCAGCATCCGCCGTCCGTCGGGCTCGACCAGGCGGTAGCCGTAGGACTCCACCGGGTGGGACAGCCTCCGCGCGAGCAGGGTGAACGCGTCGGTGACGGCCAGCGTGCCGCCGTCCCCGGAGACCGGCTCCTCGCGCAGGTCGACCGTCTCGCGGTAGGCCGTGGCGTACCGCAGTCGGTCGAAGAAGCGCCGGCCGCTCGCCGGGTAGTGCGCCGTGACCGGGTGCGGCACCCGGTCGAGGTTGATGCGCTGGATCACACCGGCCAGGCCGAGCGAGTGGTCGCCGTGGAAGTGCGTCACGCACAGCCGGGTGAGGTCGTGCGCGGCCACGCCCGCGCGGAGCATCTGGCGCTGGGTGCCCTCGCCGGGGTCGAAGAGGAGGCCCTCGCCGTCCCAGCGCAGGACGTAGCCGTTGTGGTTGCGGTGTCGTGTGGGCACCTGGCTGGCGGTGCCCAACACGACCAGTTCGCGCACGGACAAGGACCGGCCCTTATCCGGGCGGCCAGTTCAGACCGCGTCCGCCGAGCACGTGGGCGTGGGCGTGCCAGACGGTCTGCCCGGCGCCCGCGCCGGTGTTGAAGACGATGCGGTACCCCTTGCTGGGCACGCCCTCCTCGGCGGCGATCTTCTCCTGCGCGGCGACCTCGCCCGCCTCGCGCAGCACGTCGGCGGCCAGTTCCGGGGCGCCGGCGGCCAGCGACGCGGCGTCGGGGTAGTGCGCCTTGGGGATCACCAGCACGTGGGTGGGTGCCTGGGGGTTTATGTCCCGGAAGGCGAGCGTCGTCTCCGACTCGCGGACGACGGTCGCCGGGACGTCACCCGCGACGATCTTGCAGAACAGGCAGTCGGCCTGTGATTCTCCCGCCACGGTGGCGCCTCCCGCTGTGGATGGGCTTGATCCGTCGGTACGCAGCGGATCGTACCCGCTCCGGCCCCGGACCGGGCCGTGAGGACACCGCTCAGGACCAGCGGCCGGTGCGTCCCAGCAGCAGCGCCGCCGCGGCCGTCCCCGCCGTGGAGGTGCGCAGCACGCTCGGGCCCAGGCGGTAGGGCCGCGCCCCGACCTCGGCGAAGGCGTCCAGCTCCTCCGGGGCGATCCCGCCCTCCGGGCCGACGACCAGCACCAGTTCGCCGGCCGTGGGCAGGTCGGCCGTGGCCAGCGGCTCGGCGCCCTCCTCGTGGAGGACGGCGACGAAGGCGGCCGAGGCGAGCAGCGGGAGGAGCCGGCGGGTGTCGACCGGCTCGGCGATCTCCGGGAAGCGCAGCCGGCGGGACTGCTTGCCCGCCTCGCGCGCCGTCGTGCGCCACTTGCGCAGCGCCTTGGCCCCGCGCTCGCCCCGCCACTGCGTCACGCAGCGCGCGGCCGACCACGGCACGATCGCGTCCACGCCCGTCTCGGTCATCGTCTCCACGGCCAGCTCGCCGCGGTCGCCCTTGGGCAGTGCCTGGACGACGGTGATCCGGGGATTCGGTTCCGGCTCGGCACGCACCTCGGCGACGGAGACCTCCAGCCGCTCCTTGCCCTCGACGGCCGTGACGGTGCCGAAGGCCCCGGCGCCCGCGCCGTCGGTGAGGACGATCTCCTCGCCCACCCGCAGCCGCCGCACCGCGACGGCGTGCCGGCCCTCGGGACCGTCCAGGGTCAGCGTGGTGCCGGGGGACGCTCCGGCGAGGGAGTCGGCGACGAAGACGGGGGCGGTCACGCCGCCCTCCCCGGGACGAACGCGTCGCGGGCCGCCGCCAGCTCGTCGGCCAGCAGCCCGACCAGCTCCCCGGCGGGCAGGGCGCGCGTCAGCCGGTGCCCCTGTCCCGCCCACAGCGCCATGGCCTGCGGGTCCCCGGCCGCCGCGGCGGCCCCGCGCAGGGGGGACGCGAGGTGGTGCACCAGCGGGTACGCGGCGGGGGCCTGGGGGCCGTGCTCGGCCATGAAGCGGTTGACCAGGCCACGTGCGGGGCGGCCGGAGAAGGCACGGGTCAGCTCGGTGCGGGGGAACGCCGGGTCGGTCAGCGCCCGCTTGTGCAACTCGTGGGCGCCCGACTCGGGGCAGGCCAGGAACGCCGTGCCGAGCTGCGCGGCGACCGCGCCCGCGGCCAGCACTGCGGCGATCTGCCCGCCGCGCATCAGCCCGCCCGCGGCGATCAGCGGGAGCGACACGGCCTCCCGCACCTGCTCCAGCAGGGTGAGCAGGCCGAGCCCGGCGCCGTTCGAGGCCGGGTCCGAGAGGGGGTCGTCGTGGTGTGTGCCCTGGTGGCCCCCCGCCTCGACGCCCTGGACGCACAACGCGTCCGCCCCCGCCTCCTCGGCGGCCCGGGCCTCGGCGACCGAGGTGACGGTGACCACGGTGGCGGTGCCCGCCCCGGCCAGTTCCGCCAGGACCCGGCGCGACGGGCAGCCGAAGGTGAAGGAGACCAGCGGAACGGGCTCCTCCAGCAGGATCGCCAGCTTGGCGTCGTACCCGTCGTCGCCGCCCCGCTCGGGGTCGCCCGGCTCGACGCCGTACCGGGCGAACTCGTCCGCGAGCCGCTCGCGGTAGGCCGCGACGGCGGCCCGCGAGTCGCCGTCGAGCTCCTGCGGCATGAAGAGGTTGACGCCGAAGGGGCGGTCGGTCAGCGTCCGCAGCCGTCGGATCTCCTCGCGCATCGCCTCCGGGGTCTTGTATCCGGCGGCGAGGAAGCCCAGCCCGCCCGCCTCGCAGACGGCGGCGGCCAGCTCGGGGCGGGACGCGCCCCCGGCCATGGGGGCCTGCACGACGGGGTGTTCGATCCGGGACAGGAGCGTGGTCGACACGGAGGACATGACCGCATCCTGTCACGCCTCGCCGGGACGGACGCCCCGCCCCGGTCGGCCGCGCCCATCGGGGGACAACCCCCGAACCCCCGGCCGACAGAACCCCTCAACGCCCGTTGAACGCGTCCTTCAACCGAGAGAACAGACCCTGCTGCCCCGGCTGGAACTGGCCCGTCGGCCGTTCCTCGCCCCGCAGTTTGGCCAGGCGGCGCAGCAGCTCCTCCTGCTCCTGGTCCAGCTTGGTCGGGGTCTGCACCTCGACGTGGACGACCAGGTCGCCGCGGCCCCCGCCGCGCAGGTGCGTCACACCGCGCTGGTGGAGCGGGATGGACTGGCCGGACTGGGTGCCGGGGCGGATGTCGACCTCCTCCATGCCGTCCAGCGTCTCCAGCGGGACCTTCGTGCCCAGTGCCGCCGCCGTCATGGGGATGGTGACCGTGCAGTGCAGGTCGTCCCCACGGCGTTGGAAGACCGGGTGCGGGACCTCGTGGATCTCCACGTACAGGTCGCCCGCCGGGCCGCCGCCCGGGCCGACCTCGCCCTCGCCGGCGAGCTGGATGCGGGTGCCGTTGTCGACGCCGGCCGGGATCTTCACCGTCAGGTTGCGCCGCGACCGCACACGGCCGTCGCCGGCGCACTCCGGGCAGGGGGTGGGCACGATCGTGCCGAACCCGTGGCACTGCGGGCAGGGACGCGAGGTCATGACCTGGCCCAGGAAGGACCGGGTGACCTGCGAGACCTCACCGCGGCCACGGCACATGTCGCAGGTCTGCACCGACGTGCCCGGGGCCGCGCCCTCGCCGCTGCACGTCTTGCAGACGACGGCGGTGTCGACCTGGATGTCCTTGGTGGTGCCGAAGGCGGCCTCGTCCAGCTCGATGTCGAGCCGGATCATCGCGTCCTGACCGCGCCTCGTGCGGGACCTCGGCCCGCGCTGCGAGGCGGTGCCGAAGAAGGCGTCCATGATGTCGGAGAAGTTCCCGAACCCGGCGCCGAAGCCGGCTCCGGCTCCGCCCCGCGCCCCGGCGCCGCCCATGGGGTCGCCGCCGAGGTCGTACATCTGTTTCTTCTGCGGGTCGGAGAGCACCTCGTAGGCGGTGTTGATCTCCTTGAACCGCTCCTGCGTCTTCGGATCGGGGTTCACGTCCGGGTGCAGCTCGCGCGCGAGCCGCCGGAATGCCTTCTTGATCTCGTCCTGCGAGGCATCGCGCTGCACGCCCAGGACCGCGTAGTAGTCCGTCGCCACTTACGACTCCGCGAGGATCTGTCCGACGTAACGTGCCACTGCGCGTACCGCTCCCATCGTTCCGGGGTAGTCCATGCGGGTCGGTCCGACCACACCGAGCTTGGCAACCGCCTCGTTGCCCGAACCGTAACCGACCGAGACGACCGACGTGGAGGTCAGCCCCTCGTGGGCATTCTCGTGCCCGATGCGTACCGTCATGCTCGAATCCTTGGCCTCCCCCAGCAGCTTGAGGAGCACGACCTGCTCCTCCAGCGCCTCCAGCACGGGTCGGATGGTCAGGGGGAAATCGTGGACGAAGCGGGTGAGATTGGCGGTGCCGCCGATCATCAGCCGCTCCTCGGGTTCCTCCACCAAGGTCTCCAGCAGGGTCGCCAGCACGGTCGAGATCGTGCCGCGGTCGCCCTGCTCGAAGGACTCCGGCAGATCCTGCACCAACCTGGGCACCTCGGAGAAGCGCTCGCCGACCACCCGGCTGTTGAGCCGGGCACGCAGGTCCGCCAGCGTCGTCTCGGTGAGGGGGGCAGGACAGTCCACGACGCGCTGCTCGACCCGCCCGGTGTCCGTGATCAGCACGAGCATCAGGCGTGTGGGCGCGAGCAGCAGCAGTTCGACGTGGCGCACGGTCGAGCGGGTCAACGACGGGTACTGGACGATGGCGACCTGTCGGGTGAGCTGGGCCAGCAGCCGCACGGTGCGGCTGACGACGTCGTCGAGGTCGACGGCCCCCTCCAGGAAGTTCTGGATCGCCCGCCGTTCGGGCTTGGACAGCGGCTTGACGCCCGCCAGTTTGTCCACGAACAGGCGGTACCCCTTGTCCGTCGGGATACGCCCCGCGCTGGTGTGCGGCTGGGCGATGTAGCCCTCGTCCTCCAGGGCCGCCATGTCGTTGCGCACGGTGGCCGGGGAGACCTTGAGGTTGTGCCGCTCGGTCAGGGCCTTGGAGCCCACCGGCTCCTGTGTGCCGACGTAGTCCTGGACGATGGCGCGCAAGACCTCGAGTCTGCGTTCACTGAGCATTCGGCGCACCTCCCGTCCGGCCGTGCCTTCGTTTCCTGCCCTGGCACTCTCGACAGGCGAGTGCCAGCCTTCCCTGTGCCAGTGTACGGCCGGTTACCACGGCCAGGGCAAGGGCGGCCCCGGAGCGGGTGCTCCGTCCCTGCTCGCCCGGTGGGCGTCGCCCGCCCGTTGGCGCTAGCGTCGCCGTATGGACGCCGGATGGGAAGAGCTCGCGCCGGGAGTCGTCCGTCACCGTATGCCCGGCTGGGACGAGACGATCGGGGCCGTCGGGGGCGAGACGGGCGTGCTCGTGGTCGACACGGGCGCGTCGCTGGGCGAGGGCGCGCGGATCCGACGGTCACTGGGTGAGCGCTTCGGCCGCCGCGTCACCCACGTGGCGCTCACCCACCCGCACTTCGACCACGTCCTGGGCACGTCCGCCTTCTCCGGGGTCGAGGTGTACGCGGCGGTGGGGGCCGACGACTGGCTGGCGCGGTCGAAGGACGAGCTGCTGGCGGACGCCGTGCGGCACGGCGCGGACCGCGAGGAGGCCGCCCAGGCCGTCGACGTGCTCGTCCATCCGCACCACCGGGTGGTCGGCGAGCTGACGGTCTCGCTGGGCGACCGGGAGGTGGTCCTGGCCAACGTCGGTCCCGCGCACACCGCGTACGACCTGGCCGTCCTGGTGCCCGGCGTCGCGGGCGGGCGGGACGTCGTCTTCTGCGGCGACCTGGTGGAGGAGTCCGGCGAGCCGCAGGCGGGCCCGGACGCCCACCCTCTCCACTGGCCGGCCGCCGTGGACCGCCTCCTCGCCCTGGGCGGCGAGGACGCACTGTACGTCCCCGGTCACGGCGCGGTGGTGGACGCCGCGTTCGTCCGCGCCCAACGCGACGCGCTGGCACGGCGCTTCGGCGTTTCCTGACGGTGTCCGCGTTACAGAATGAGCGCATGCGCAGCAGACGGTACGACCGGTACGACCCCGACCTGACCCCTCCGTGGAAGCGGACCAGGCCCGTGCCTGAGGTCCCCGCCGAGCCGGATCTGGTGGTGGAGGAGGTCACCACCGGGTTCTGCGGGGCCGTGGTCCGCTGCGAGAAGACCGCGCAGGGGTTCACCGTCACCCTGGAGGACCGGTTCGGCAGGCACCGCGTCTTCCCCCTGGAACCGCGGGGCTTCCTGCTGGAGGGGAGGGTCGTCACCCTGGTGCGACCGCGGGCGGTCGCCCCGCCCGCCCCGACGGCGCCCCGGCGCACCGCCTCGGGCTCGATCGCCGTACCGGGTGCCCGCGCGCGGGTGGCGCGGGCGGGGCGCATCTACGTGGAGGGACGCCACGACGCGGAGCTGGTGGAGAAGGTCTGGGGCGACGATCTGCGGATCGAGGGCGTCGTCGTGGAGTACCTGGAGGGCGTCGACGACCTTCCGGCGATCGTGGAGTCCTTCGGCCCCACCCCCGACGCCCGGCTGGGGGTGCTGGTGGACCACCTGGTGCCCGGCTCGAAGGAGTCCCGGATCGCGGCGCGGGTGACCGACGAGAACGTGCTGGTGGTCGGACACCCGTACGTCGACGTCTGGCAGGCGGTGAAGCCGTCCGCGCTGGGCATCGACGCCTGGCCGGACGTCCCGCGCGGCCAGGACTGGAAGACGGGCGTGTGCCGGGCGCTGGGCTGGCCGGAGAACACCGGCGCGGCGTGGCGGCGGATTCTGGGCAGTGTGCGGAGCTACACGGACCTGGAGCCGGGCCTGCTCGGGCCGGTCGAGCGGCTGATCGACCACGTCACGGTGGGCGGTCCCGGCGGTCCGTGAGCCCGGCCCGTCCGGTATCGGCCGCCGATACCGGGCGGGATGCCGGACAATGGGTCCCATGCCTTCCGCACTGCCCGACGGCGAGCCCGTCCCCGCCGACGGGGCGCTGCCCGCGCACGCCCTGGCGGGCGCGGGGAAGCGTCCTCTCGGCCTCTACCTGCACGTTCCGTACTGCGCGACGCGCTGCGGCTACTGCGACTTCAACACCTACACCGCGAGCGAGCTGCGCGGCTCCGGCGGGGTGCTCGCCTCGCGGGAGAACTACGCGGACATCCTGGTCGAGGAGGTCCGGCTGGCCCGCAAGGTGCTCGGCGACGATCCGCGACCGGTGGAGACGGTCTTCGTCGGCGGCGGCACTCCGACCCTGCTGCCCGCCGCCGACCTGGGACGGATGCTGGCCGCGATCCGCGAGGAGTTCGGTCTGGCGGACGGCGCGGAGGTCACCACGGAGGCCAACCCGGAGTCCGTCGACCCGGCCTATCTGGCCGGACTGCGCGAGGCGGGTTTCAACCGGGTCTCCTTCGGGATGCAGAGCGCCCGGCGGCACGTGCTGGCCGTCCTGGACCGCACCCACACCCCCGGCCGTCCCGAGGCGTGCGTGGCCGAGGCCCGGGCGGCGGGCTTCGAGCACGTCAACCTGGATCTGATCTACGGCACCCCGGGCGAGAGCGACGACGACTGGCGGGCCTCGCTGGACGCCGCGATCGACGCCGGGCCCGACCACGTCTCGGCGTACGCGCTGATCGTCGAGGAGGGCACGCGACTGGCCCGCCGCATCCGGCGCGGCGAGATCCCCATGACCGACGACGACGTGCACGCCGACCGCTACCTGATCGCCGAGGAGAAGCTCTCCCGGGCCGGTTTCGGCTGGTACGAGGTGTCCAACTGGGCGACCTCGCAGGCCGCCCGCTGCCGCCACAACGAGCTGTACTGGACCGGCGCCGACTGGTGGGGCGCGGGCCCCGGAGCGCACAGCCACGTCGGCGGGGTGCGCTGGTGGAACGTCAAGCACCCCGGCGCGTACGCCCAGGCCATCGCCGAGGGGCGTTCCCCGGGTGCGGGCCGCGAGCTGCTGACCGACGAGGACCGCCGCGTGGAGCGGATCCTGCTGGAGCTGCGGCTGGTGGACGGCGTGCCGCTGGACGTCCTCGCCCCGGCGGGGGCGCGGGCCGCCGAGCGGGCGCTGGCCGACGGGCTGCTGCGCCCGGAGGCGTACGAGCGGGGCCGGGCGGCGCTCACCCTGCGCGGCCGACTGCTGGCCGACGCGGTGGTCCGCGACCTGGTGGACTGACGGGGCCTCCCCCCGACGGCGTTCTCCCGGTGGCGTTCCCCCGGCTGCGTTCTCCCGGCGGCTGTCGGTCCCTCCTGCCATGCTCCGCTCCATGGAGACGACACTGCAGGTGACGATCGACTGCGCCGAGCCGCGGCGGCTGGTGCCCTTCTGGTGCGAGGCCCTGGGGTACGTGCCCGAGCCCCCGCCGGGCGGGTACGCCACGTGGCGGGAGTACTGGCGGGCCACCGGGGTGCCGGAGGAGGAGCTGGGCGACGGCGCCGGGGAGACGCCCGAGTCGATCGTCGACCCGGCGGGGCGGGGGCCGCGGGTGTGGTTCCAGCAGGTCCCGGAGCCCAAGACGGTGAAGAACCGGGTGCACCTGGATCTGAAGGCGGGCGGCGGGCGCGGTGTCCCGCTCGCGGTCCGCACGGAGCGCGTGACGGCCCTGGTGGACCGGTTGACCGGGGCGGGCGCGACGGTGCTGCGGATCATGGACGAGCCGGGAATGGACTACTACGGCGTCGTCCTGGCCGATCCGGAGGGCAACGAGTTCTGCGTCGCCTGACCGTCCCCGCCGGCCGGGAGCGCCGCGCCGGCGGTCCGGAGGGCGGGGTGACGGTCCGGCAGGGACGGGGGCCGGGAGACGACAGGGGCCGGAGGGGCGCCGGATTCGCGGGCGCCCCTCCGACCCTCGCGGGCCGGTTCCCTGTGGGCCGGTCAGGACTCGCGGGCGCCCTCGTACATCTCCTCGATGAGGTGGCCGAACTCCTTCTCCACCACGGGCCGCTTGAGCTTCAGGCTCGGGGTGAGGTCGCCGTGCTCGACGTCCAGGTCGCGCGGCAGGATGCGGAACTTCTTGATCGTCTGCCACCGCTGGAGGCCGGCGTTGAGCCGCTGGACGTAGCCGTCGATCAGCTCGCGCACCTCGTCGGAGGCGACGATCTCCGCGTAGCTCCTGCCGCCGAGCCCCTTCTCCTTCGCCCAGCCCGTGATGGAGGGCTCGTCGAGCGCGATGAGCGCGGTGCAGTAGTTGCGGTCCGCGCCGTGCACCAGGATGTTGGAGACGTACGGGCAGATGGCCTTGAACTGGCCCTCGACCTCGGCCGGGGCGATGTACTTGCCGCCGGAGGTCTTGATCAGGTCCTTCTTGCGGTCGGTGATCCGCAGGTAGCCGTCGTCCGACAGCTCCCCGATGTCACCGGTGTGGAACCAGCCGTCGTCCTCCAGGACCTCGGCGGTCTTCTCCGGGAGCTTGTGGTAGCCCTGCATGATGCCGGGGCCGCGCAGCAGGATCTCGCCGTCCTCGGCGATGCGCACCTCGGTGCCCGGCAGCGGCTTGCCGACCGTGCCGGTGCGGTAGGCCTCGCCGGGGTTGACGAAGCTGGCGGCGCTGGACTCGGTGAGGCCGTAGCCCTCCAGGATGTGGATGCCGGCGCCGGAGAAGAAGAAGCCGATCTCCGGGGCGAGGGCCGCCGAGCCGGAGACGCAGGCGCGCAGCCGGCCGCCGAATGCCTCGCGGATCTTGGCGTAGACGAGCTTGTCGGCGATCCCGTGCTTGATCTTCAGTCCGGCGGGCGCGGAGGCCACCCCGGTGCGGCGGAAGTTGTCCTGGGTGACCTTGGCGTACTCGCGGGCCACCCCGGACGCCCACCGGAAGATCCTGTACTTGGCCGCGCCGCCCGCGCGCGCCTTGGCGGCGACCCCGTTGTAGACCTTCTCGAAGATCCGGGGCACGGCGGCCATGTAGGTGGGCCGGACCACCGGAAGGTTCTCGATGATCTTGTCGACCCGGCCGTCCACCGCGGTGACGTGGCCGACCTCGATCTGGCCGGCGGTGAGGACCTTGCCGAAGACGTGCGCCAGCGGCAGCCACAGGTACTGCACGTCGTCGGGCCGGACCAGGTCGGTCGCGGCGATGGCCTTGCCCATGTAGGACCAGGCGTCGTGCGGCAGCCGTACGCCCTTGGGGCGGCCGGTGGTGCCGGAGGTGTAGATCAGCGTGGCGAGCTGGTCGGAGCGGAGGGAGGAGACGGTCTCCTTGACGGCCTCGGGGTGCTGCTCCAGGTAGGTCTCGCCGCGCCGGCGCAGCTCGTCCAGGGAGAGCACCCAGCCCTCCGGGTCGCCCTCGGCGGGCACCGCGTCCTTCGGCTCGACGACGACCACGTGGGCGAGGTTCGGCAGTTCGGCGCGGCGCTCACGCGCCTTGGCGAGCTGCCCGGCGTCCTCGGCGATCAGCACCCGGCTCTCGGAGTCGGCGAGGATGTAGGCCGTCTCCTCGGCGTTGGTGCTGGGGTAGACGGTGGTGGTGGCCGCTCCCGCGCACAGCACGCCGAGGTCGCACAGGATCCACTCGACCCGGGTGTTGGAGGCGATGGCGACCCGCTCCTCGGGGCGCACGCCCAGGTCCATCAGGCCGGCGGCGGTCGCGAAGACCTTCTTCGCGGCCTCGCCCCAGGTGTAGGAGCGCCACTCGTCGGGGCCCTGGCCGGAGGCGGGCGGCACGGGATAGCGGTACGCCTCCCCGTCCGGCGTGGCCTCGACGCGCTCCAGGAAGAGATTCGCCACCGAGGGCGGACGGTTCTCGATCAGGGTCTGTGGGTCGCTCACGACATCCTCCGGGGCCCGCGACGATGCAGGTGGGTGGCTCCAAGACTCGGTGTACCGGGAGCGCTGGGATTGCGAAAGAGTATTCGGGTCTGTTCTCTGCGTGCTTGCCTGTGCGTACTGCGTAACTCATGAGTAACAACCGAGTGGGTGATCAGACTAAACGGGATGGCCGTCCCTTGATAAGGGCTTGCGCCCGCCCTCCCCGAAGCCGTGACCTCCGCGATACATACCCGACATACCAAGTGGTCTGTCCGGCGCTCCGCTCCTGGAGCGGACACGGCGAGGGCGCCCGCCGACCGGCGGGCGCCCTCGCCGTGGACACCGTCGCTACTTCTTGCCCTTCTCCGCGCCCGCGTCGGAGTCGGAGGAGAGCGCGGCGATGAAGGCCTCCTGCGGGACCTCCACCCGGCCCACCATCTTCATGCGCTTCTTGCCCTCCTTCTGCTTCTCCAGCAGCTTCCTCTTGCGGGAGATGTCACCGCCGTAGCACTTGGCGAGCACGTCCTTGCGGATGGCCCGGACGGTCTCGCGGGCGATGATGCGCGAGCCGATGGCGGCCTGGATGGGCACCTCGAACTGCTGCCGCGGAATGAGTTCGCGCAGCTTGGAGGCCATCTTGACGCCGTAGGCGTACGCCTTCTCCTTGTGGACGATGGCGGAGAAGGCGTCCACCTTGTCGCCGTGCAGCAGGATGTCGACCTTGACCAGGTCGGAGGTCTGCTCGCCGGTCGGCTCGTAGTCGAGCGAGGCGTAGCCGCGGGTCTTGGACTTGAGCGCGTCGAAGAAGTCGAAGACGATCTCGGCGAGCGGGAGGGTGTAGCGCAGCTCGACGCGGTCCTCGGAGAGGTAGTCCATGCCCTGGAGGTTTCCGCGCCGGGACTGGCACAGCTCCATCACCGCGCCGACGAAGTCGTTGGGCGTCAGGATGGTGGCGCGCACCACCGGCTCGTGCACCTGGGCGACCTTGCCGTTGGGGTACTCGCTGGGGTTGGTGACGATGTGCTCGCTGCCGTCCTCCATGTCCACCCGGTAGATCACGTTGGGCGCGGTGGCGATCAGGTCGAGCCCGAACTCGCGCTCCAGACGCTCGCGGATCACCTCCAGGTGGAGCAGGCCCAGGAAGCCGACGCGGAAGCCGAAGCCGAGCGCGGCGGAGGTCTCCGGCTCGTAGACCAGCGCGGCGTCGTTGAGCTGGAGCTTGTCCAGGGCGTCGCGCAGCTCCGGGTAGTCCGAGCCGTCCAACGGGTACAGCCCGGAGTACACCATCGGCTTGGGCTCCTTGTAGCCGCCCAGCGGCTCGGTGGCGCCCTTGGTGAACTGGGTGATGGTGTCGCCGACCTTGGACTGGCGGACGTCCTTCACACCGGTGATCAGGTAGCCGACCTCGCCGACGCCCAGTCCGTCGGAGGGCAGCATCTCCGGGCTGTTGGTGCCGATCTCCAGCAGTTCGTGCGCGGCGCCGGTGGACATCATCTTGATGCGCTCGCGGTGGGAGAGCTTGCCGTCGACGACCTTCACGTACGTCACCACGCCGCGGTAGGCGTCGTAGACCGAGTCGAAGATCATCGCGCGGGCGGGGGCGTCGGCCTCGCCGACCGGCGCCGGAACCTGCCGGACGACCTCGTCCAGCAGCGCCTCGACGCCCTCGCCGGTCTTGGCCGAGACCTTCAGCACCTCCGACGGGTCACAGCCGATGAGGTGCGCCAACTCGGCGGCGAACTTCTCCGGCTGGGCGGCCGGCAGGTCGATCTTGTTGAGGACCGGGATGATCGTGAGGTCGTGCTCCATCGCCAGGTAGAGGTTGGCGAGGGTCTGGGCCTCGATGCCCTGGGCGGCGTCGACCAGGAGGATGCATCCCTCACAGGCGGCGAGGGAGCGGGAGACCTCGTAGGTGAAGTCGACGTGCCCCGGGGTGTCGATCATGTTGAGGATGTGGGTCGTCCCCTTGGCATCGCTCCCGGTGGGCGCCCACGGGAGGCGGACCGCCTGGGACTTGATGGTGATGCCGCGCTCGCGCTCGATGTCCATGCGGTCGAGGTACTGAGCGCGCATCTGGCGCTGCTCGACGACACCGGTGAGCTGGAGCATCCGGTCGGCGAGGGTCGACTTGCCGTGGTCGATGTGCGCGATGATGCAGAAGTTGCGGATCAGCGCCGGGTCGGTACGGCTCGGCTCCGGCACGTTCGATGGGGTCGCGGGCAACGCAGGGTCCTGTCGGGTCATGGCTCGGGTTCGATACGTCTTCCCCCATGGTCCCATGAACGGCGTGCTCGGTCCGGTTTGGGAGCCCATCGGGCCTGCTGGTACCCTGACCGACTGTGTCTTGCCCTCTCGCGGGACCCGCCGCGAAGGAAGCGCGGGAGCCGGAAGGGCCCACAAAGGCACGGAACCACACCTCTATCACACCCGAGAAGGCTCTTTCGTGGCGAACATCAAGTCCCAGATCAAGCGGAACAAGACCAACGAGAAGGCCCGCCTGCGCAACAAGGCGGTCAAGTCCGAGCTGAAGACCGCGATCCGTCGCACCCGTGAGGCCGTCGAGGCCGGCGACGCCGCGAAGGCCACCGAGGCCGCGCGTCTGGCCGCCAGGAAGCTCGACAAGGCCGTCAGCAAGGGCGTCATCCACAAGAACCAGGCCGCCAACAAGAAGTCGGCGCTCGCTCGCAAGGTCTCCGCTCTCCAGGGCTGACCCCCTCGGGTCGCCGTACGGCGGCCCACCCCGTGCCGGAGCGGGCCACAGCGGACCCTCTCACCGCTCCGCGACGGCACCACCGCGCCGCACGCGGCCTGCGTTCGCCACGCGGGTGCGGCGCACCACTGCGTTCACAGCACAGAGCGACACACATCGCTTGGTCATGGGCCGTAGGTTCGCTGCCCGTCGGGATTCCCGGCGGGCAGCGGCCGTTTCCGCGCCCCGCCGGCGGACGGGGCGCGTACGAGCCGTCAGCCGACCAACGCCTCCCAGGTCACCGGGCCCGCCACGCCGTCGACGTACAACCGGTTGGCGCTCTGGTACGCGCGCACGGCGGAGGTCGTCACCGAGCCGAACCCACCGTCGACCACGAGTCCCGCGCTGTGCTTGTTCAGCGCGACCTGCAGCCCCCGGACGTGAGAGCCCGAGTGGCCCTGCCGCAGCGAGTAGACCAGGTGGGGCCAGGTGACCGGGCCGACCTGGCCGTCGGCGACCAGGCCGCGGGACGTCTGGAACCTCTTGACCGCGCCGACCGACACCGAGCCGTACTGGCCGTCCACCACCAGGCCGTATCCGCGCTGGTTCATCAGGTGCTGGATGGCCTTGACGGTCTCGCCCACGGCGCCCGGGTCGATGCGCGACCAGCCGCCGCCCAGGTCCACGCCGCGGGCGGTCATGAAGGTGACGGGGTTGACGGTGGAGCCCAGTCCCCCGGTGTGGGTCTCGAAGTGCAGGTGCGGGCCGGTCACGTTGCCCGTGGCGCCCATGTCGGCGATGCGCTGCCCGGCTCCGACCGTCGCGTTCAGGCCGACCCGGAACACACTGAGGTGGCCGTAGTAGGTGTACGTGCCACCGCCGTGCGAGATGACCAGGCCGTACCCGGTGCGCCCGGTCAACACGTTCGTGCCCCGGCGGATCACGGTGCCGGCCGCCGCCGCGTAGACGGCGGTGCCCGTCGAGTTGGTGATGTCCTGACCGGCGTGCGAGACACCGCCCCGCGGGGCCCCGTAGTGACCGCCGGAGGGGAAGTAGCCTCGGGCGGGGTTGCACCACCGACCGTCCTTGAGGGTGGCGGCGGCGGCCGGGGACGTCAGGGCGGGCACACCCGTCAGGGCGACGCCCATCCCGGCGCCGAGGCCGGCCAGCAGTCTCCGGCGGGACGGGCCCGCCGGGCGGAACGTCTCCTCCGCCTCCTCCGCCGTGGCGTCGGTCGGGCCACACTGTTCACACATGTGTCTCCCCTTCTGGAAAGCGTGTCGGTCGTTTCTCACGGGAACCCCGTGGCCGACCTTCCGCTCTCACCGGCTTCTACGCGCGTCGCACCGGAGCGCGACGCGAGCGCCCACCGAGATCGGACACACAGCCCCCGTATGACAGGAGCATGCCATTCCTGGTTCGTTTCGCCCAGAGGGCCTCGGAAGCCCTCCCGAAGCCCGGCCGGGACCCCGACCGGGACATGCGGAGCCCGACCGGGGCATGCGGAGGCAGACGTGGAGAGGCACCCGCGGCGGGGACCACAGGTGGTGCGGTACCGGTCGACAGTCGGTCGATCGGTTCAGCGGGAGCGCGCCGCGCGGGCGATGGCCATGACGGCCTTCTCCAGGGCGTACTCCGGGTCGTCCCCGCCGCCCTTCACCGCCGCGTCGGCCTCCGCCACCGCTCGCAGCGCCACCGTCACCCCGTCCGCCGACCAGCCGCGCGCCTGTTGGCGGACCCGGTCGATCTTCCACGGGGGCATGCCCAGCTCACGGGCCAGGTCGCCCGGACGCATGCCGCGCGGGGCCGACAGCAGCTTGCCGATCCCCCGCACGCCCTGGGCCAGGGCGCTGGTGACCAACACCGGGGCGACGCCCGTGGCCAGGGACCAGCGCAGCGCCTCCAGCGCCTCGGGAAGCCGGCCCTCCACGGCGCGGTCGGCGATGGTGAAGCCGGACGCCTCGGCACGGCCGCTGTAGTAGCGGGCGACGACGGCCTCGTCGATGGTGCCCTCGACGTCGGCCATGAGCTGGGAACAGGCGCTGGCCAGTTCGCGCAGGTCGCTGCCGAGCGCGTCGACCAGGGCCTGACACGCCTCGGGGGTGGCCGAACGCCCCGCGGCGCGGAACTCGGCCCTCACGAACGCCTGTCGGTCCGCGGGCTTGGTCATCTTGGGGCAGGCCACCTCGCGGGCACCCGCCTTCCGGGCCGCGTCCAGCAACCCCTTGCCCTTGGCGCCCCCCGCGTGCACCAGCACCAGGGTGATCTCCTCGGCCGGGGACGCCAGGTAGGCCTTGACGTCCTTGACCGTGTCCGCCGCCACGTCCTGTGCGTCCCGCACGACCACGACCTTCCGCTCGGCGAAGAGCGAGGGGCTGGTCAACTCGGCGAGCGTGCCCGGCCGCAGGTCGACGGGGGCGAGTTCGCGCACGTCGGTGTCGGCGTCGGCGGCCCTGGCCGCGTCGACCACCTCGCGCACGGCGCGGTCGAGCAGCAAATCCTCCTGGCCCACGGCGAGCGTGACGGGGGCGAGGGGGTTGTCGGTCGAGGACTTCCTGGTTTTTCCGGCCATCGCGGACCAGCATCCCACGAGCCGCCGACACCCACCGCCCCCACGGCCGGTTCCGGCCCTGCCGCAGAATGGTCCGGTGAGCGACGTTCGACACATCCTGGTGCTGCCCGACCGCGACGCCGCCGAGGAGGTGGCCGAGGAGGTCACCGAGCGTCTCGGTCTTCCGGAGGAACCGCGGCCGATCCGCGAGGCGCTGGCGGGCGAGGACGACGCGGAGGACGCCCAGTGGCTGGTCGTCCTCGACGATCCGGCGGGCGCCTACGATCCGGCCGACCTGGACGCCCTCGCCGCCGAGTACGACGGCTGGCTGGAGGGATGGCCGGAGCACGAGCAGCAGCCGGACACCGACGACGCGCGTGGGTAGGCCGGAAGGCTTACCCCCACCGCCCGATGTGCCGGTGAGGACCGCCCGGTTAGCGTCGCCGCATGGTGACCGGTGACCCCGCTCCGCGCGATGCGGAGCAGCGCAGACGTGATGTGCTGGAGCGGCTGGAGAAGGATGTGGACGCCTGGGTGTCCACCGTGAACCCGGACGGCAGTCCCTGCCTGGTGCCGCTGTCCTTCGTCTGGCACGGGGACGCCCTGCTGATGTGCACGAAGGAGTCCCGGCCCACCGCCCGCAACCTGCGGACGGGCGGACGGGCTCGGGTGGCGCTGGGCCACACCCGGGATGTGGTCCTGATCGACGCCCGTGCGGAGTTCGTGCCCTCGGACCGGCTGCCGGACGCGGAGGGGGAGGCGTTCGCGGGGAAGCTGAGCTGGGACCCGCGCGGACGGGAGGCGTGGGTCTTCCTCCGTCTCCGCCCGGAGAGGCTGCTGGCCTGGCGCGAGGAGAACGAACTGGCGGACCGGGAGCTGATGCGCGACGGGGTCTGGGTCGTGCCCGGGTGATCTCCCCTGCTGTCCGCGGGGTCGCACAAGAAGGGCGCCGGCCGGTGCCGGGGCTGTCGGGGCGGTGGCCGTCAGCGGCCGGGTGCCGGGCGGCGGGCCCGGCGACGGAGGCGAAGGCCCCACCGTGGGCGGCGAGGACGCCGCCGACCGGCCGGACGTGGAGGGACGGCGACCGCTCCGGCTGCGTCGCGGGCCGGCCTCCACGGATCGTCGGGCGACGACATCGGCACCCTGCGTTCCGCCTGTGCCTGGATCTCGTGGTGAGCTTGGTGGGCCGTCGCCTGGAAGGCCTCGTTGTAGGAGGCCATGGCCGCGCGGACGGCTGTGCCGGCGACACCGCGACGGCGGACGACGGATGCCAACCATGTGAAGAAGCCCATGGTCGCGGCGAGAGCGCCGGCGACCACCAGGAGGGGAAGGAGTTCACCCATGGGCCCGAGCCTATGCCCGGCACCGGTCCGCACGGGCGGTTGTGCACCTGCTTCCCCGTCGTCGCGGCGGCCTGACGACCGCTCGGCCGCGAGGAACACGAAGGGCGGGCAGGACACCGGCGGGACGAGGGACGTGGAGGAATGGACACGGAGGCTCAACCCTCCGATCCGGTGACCGCACCGTCGGAGGTGACGGCCAGGGAGCCGTGGACGTCGGTGCGCAGCACGACGGCACCGGTGGCGCGCAGGGCGCCCAAAGTACGGGGAGAGGGGTGCCCGTAGGGGTTGTCCTCCCCCGCCGACACGAGCGCCACGCGCGGGTTCAACCGCTCCAGTAGTTCGGTGTCCTGGTAGGCCGAGCCGTGGTGGGCCACCTTGAGGACGTCCACCCGCGGCAGGTCGGGACGCGCCGCCAACAGCCCCCGCTGCGCCGGGGGTTCGAGGTCTCCGGGAAGGAAGACGGTCAGGTCGGCGGCGCGGACGAGGAGGGTGACGCTGGCGTCGTTGGCGTCCTCGCCCATCGGGGAGGGCGGTCCGGGCGGCGGAGGCTCCCGGGGCCACAGCACCTCCCAGGAGAGATCGCCGATCCGACGCCGCTCCCCCGGCCCCGCCCGGAGCACCGGCACCCCCGCCCGGGCGGCCGTGCGCCGTACCGCCGCCGCCTGCCCGGACGGCTCGCCCAGGGGGGTGGTCTGGATCGCCCCGACCGCCCGTCCACGCAGGACTCCGGACAGCCCCGCGACGTGGTCGGCGTGGAAGTGGGTGAGCACCAGCAGCGGGACGGCGGTGACCCCGAGGGTGCGCAGACAACGGTCCACGGCCCCGGGGTCGGGGCCGGCGTCGACGACGACGGCCGCGCCCTCCCCGGCCGCCAGTGCCAGCGCGTCCCCCTGTCCGACGTCGCAGACGGCGAGCCGCCAGTCGGGGGGCGGCCACCCGGTGAAGGGACGGATCAGGGGGACCGGTCGCAGGATCGCCAGGACGAGCAGCACGGCGCAGGCGGCGCAGAGCCAGGGGTGCCGCAGCAGCCACCGGGCGGCCAGGAGCACCGCCACGGTGAGCGCGGCCAGCGCCAGGGCGCCGGCCCAACTGCCGGGCCAGTCGATCTCGGCGCCGGGCAGGGCGGCGCCCGCCCGGGCGATGGCGGCGATGCCGGCGGTGGGCCAGCCGGCGACCCAGGCCAGCGCCTCGGCCAACGGCGGCGCGAGCGGCGCCGCCGCCAGGGCGGCGAACCCGAGCACCGTGGCGGGCGCCACCAGGAACTCGGCCAGCAGGTTGCACGGAATCGCCACCAGGCTGACGTGGGCGGCCAGGACCGCGACCACGGGCGCGCACACCGCCTGCGCCGCGGCCGCCGCGGCCAGCGCCTCGGCGAGCCGTCCGGGCACCCCGCGGCGGCGCAGGGACTCGCTCCAACGCGGGGCGATGGTGAGCAACGAGCCGGTGGCCAGCACCGAGAGGAGGAAGCCGAAGTCACGGGCCAGCCAGGGGTCGTACAGGACGAGCAGCAGAACGGCGGTTGCCAGCGCGGGCAGCAGGGAGCGCCGCCGCCCGGTGCCGATCGCCACGATGGTGATCAGCCCGCAGGCCGCCGCTCGCAGCACGCTGGGCTCCGGACGGCAGACCACCACGAAGGCCAGGGTGAGCAGCGCGCCGGTGACCGCGGTGGTGCGCAGCGACATTCCCAACCGGGGCGCCATCCCGCCGCGTTCGGCGCGGGAGGCCCTCCCCGGCGGTCCGATCAGCAGCACCAGCAGGATCGCGAGGTTGGCCCCGCTCACCGCCAGCAGGTGGAGCATGTCCGACGCCCGGAAGGCCGCGTCGAGGTCGGGCGGGATGCGCGAGGTGTCGCCGACCACCAGTCCGGGCAGCAGTGCCCGGGCGTCGGCCGGCAACCCGTCGGTGGCCTCCCGCAGCCCGGCCCGCAGCTCTCCGGCGGTGCGCTGGACGCCGGTCGGCGCGCCGATCACCGTGGGCGGTCCCTCGCCCCGCACCCGCAGCACGGCGGCGACGTCCCGGCCGCCCGCCCCGTCCTCCCGCGGCGGCAGGAGGCGGGCCCGGACCCGCAGCCGGGTACTGGGCAGCAGGTCGAGCCACGCCGACGGCGGCCGGACCTCGGGGCCTTCCCGTCCTCCGCCCCCGTCGCCCTGCCGTGCCAGGAGGAGCACCGGCGACCGGGTGGCGGTCACCGTGCCGTCCGGGGCGGTGACGCGGACGGCCTCGGCCCGCAGCAGCACCGCCTCCGGCACCTGCTCGGACCCGTGGACGCGCGGCCTGACCGTGCGCGGGTCACCGGTGACGATCACCTCGGCCGTGACATGGGCGTACCGCTCGGCCTGTGCGGGCAGCGGGCCGCGGTGCACGTCGGCGGCGTGGGCCGCGGCCACCCCGCCCCCCGCCGCGGCGCACACCAGTACCGTGGCGACGGCCGTGTGCCCGCCGCTCCGCCCCCGCGCGAGGAGCAGGGACACCACCGCCCCCAGGCAGCAGACCGTCACGCCCACCACCGCCGTGCGGCCCGGAATCCCCAGGGCCAGGGCCGCCGCCCCCCACGTGGCCAGCGCGGGCGGGATCATCCGGAGGTCGGTGGGCCCTTCCCGACGGGGCTCGGCCGCGCCCAGACGGTGCCCGGCGGCGGCGTGGACCGCCGCCCTGGCCGTCCCCCGGACGGTCACGGTCCGACCAGGGGACGCAGATCGGCGAAGCGCCGCTCGCCGATGCCGTCGATGTCGCGGAGTTGTTCGACGGAGGTGAAGCCACCGTGCTCGGTGCGGTAGTCGACGATGCGCCGCGCCATGACGGGGCCGATGCCGGGGAGGGCGTCGAGCTGCTCGACCGTGGCGGAGTTGAGGCTGATCGGCACCCCCGTGGGCGGTCCGCCGGCCGCCGGGGGGGCGGGTGCGGCGATCGCCGCGGCGGGCTCTCCGACGACGATCTGCTCGCCGTCGACCACCGGGCGGGCGCGGTTGAGACCTTCGAGGTCCGTGCCCGGCCGGACACCACCCGCGGCCCGCAGCGCGTCGGCGACGCGGGCGCCGGCCGGCAGCCGGTGCACCCCCGGCTTGCGGACCTTGCCCGCCACGTCCACCAGCAGGTGTCGGACATCGGGGGCCGGCGCGGGGGGCCGCGCGGAGGGGCGGGGCGGGGAGGAGTCCGGACGCGGGTCGGGCGCGGACTCCACCGAGGGCACCCCGACGGTCTGTGGACGGCCGGTCCAGAAATGGTGTGCGGCGAAGCCCAGGGCCACGACCAGCACCAGGCCGAGCGCGGCCAGTGCGCGCGGCTCCACCCCGCACCGTGTCCGCACCCACAGCGGCAGGCGGTCCCACACGGCCTCCGCCAGCCGCGCGCGTCGGGAGAGCCCCGGCCCGGGCCCCGGCTCGTGCCCCGGCTCGTGCCCCGGCTCGTGCCCCGGGGCCTGGGCGGGCTCGTGCTCGGGCTCGGTCCCCGGCTCGGGGCGCTCACGCGTCAGATCCCGCGCCGGCTCACGTGACGGCTCACGCGCCGCCGAACCATGCGCCACGGCCCGGCCGGCCGGACCTCCCTCCGCCGCCCGCCGGACACGTGCCATACGGACCGCCTCTCGGGCGGCGGCCATGGCCTCGACCCGCGACAGCGAGGGCGAATCGGCAGGTCCGGGACCGGCACCGGAGGGAACAGTGGGAGCGGAAGCGAGCGTGGAGCCGGCGGCCGGCCCGCGTGGCCCCGGTCCGACCGTGAGCAGTGTGCTCGCGCGTTCCCGCAGCGGCGCCTCGGCGGCGGCCCGCCGCCGTGCCCGACGGCCCGGGTCGCGGTGCCGGCCGGGGACGCCGGCCGAGGTGCGGACCGGGGGACGGATCGGGAAGGAGCGTGACCGTGCCCGTGGGAGGGATCGGGAGGACGGCCGAGGGGACGGCCGGGAGTGCGCGCCGGAACGTGTACGGGTGTCCATGCCGGTCGACGGTAGGCCGGACGACCCACCTCGGACGATCATGGAGATCTTCCGTGGACTACCCGCCGGTTGTGGACAACTCCGTCACCTGTCCGAGCGACACCACCACGCCCAGCAGCCCCGGCCCGGTGTGCGCGCCGATGACCGCGCCCACCTCGCTGACGTGCAGTTCCCCGAGCCCGGGCAGGCGGGTGCGCAGCCGTTCCGCGAGCTGGTCGGCGCGGTCCGGCGCCGCCAGGTGGTGCACGGCGACGTCCACCGCCGCGGCGCCCGCCCGCTCCACCACGATCTCCTCCAGACGCGCGATGGCCCGGGAGGCGGTGCGGACCTTCTCCAGCACGCCGATGCGGCCGTCCTCCAGCTCCAGCAGCGGCTTGACCGCCAGCGCCGAGCCCAGCAGCGCCCGGGCCGCGCCGATGCGGCCTCCGCGCCGCAGGTAGTCCAGGGTGTCCACGTAGAAGTACGCGGACGTTCCGTCGGCGCGCTTCCGGGCCGCGGCGACCGTCTCGTCCAGCGAGCCTCCCGCCTCGGCGACCTCCGCCGCGGCCAGGGCGCAGAAGCCCAACGCCATCGCCACCATGCCGGTGTCCACCACCCGCACCGGGACGGGCGCCTCCCGGGCGGCGAGCACGGCCGCGTCGTAGGTGCCGGAGAACTCGGCCGACAGGTGGAGGGAGACGATGCCCTCCACCCCCGTCTCCGCGATGGCGCGGTAGGTGTCGGCGAACACCCGCGGGGCGGGACGGGAGGTGGTCACGGACCGCCGTTTCCGCAGCGCCTCGGCCAATGACCGGGCGGAGATCTCGGTACCCTCCTCCAGCGCCCGGTCGCCCAGCACCACGGTCAGCGGTACCGAGGTGATGCGGTGACGCTCCAGTGCCGCCGGTGGCAGGTAGGCCGTGGAATCAGTGACGATCGCGACATGGCGGGACATGGGGCGGAGATTACCCGGCCCTTCCCGCCGCGCGTGACACGAGGCCGTCGGCGTGGTTCACGACGCGCTCTGCGGACGGCCCTTGCCGAAGTCCGTCCCGGCACCCGGAGCCGCCTCCCCGCCCCGCCACGCGGCCGTTCCCTTCCGGCCCTCGATGCCGGGGGCGCCGGGCGCTCCGGCGGAGCCGGGGAGTTCCGCGTCGGGCGTGGTCCAGTGCCGCAGGGCGCCGGCCTCCAGTTCGATCTGCTCGTTCAACGCGGCCAGTTCGTCCTCGCTGTGGCGTCGGGCGCGGTCCTGCGCGGCGAAACGCAGCGAGTCCGCGGAGGCCCTGATGCGGTCGGCCCGCTCCCGTGCCTCGGGCAGACGGGCGGCGACCCTCGCCCGATCCGGTTCACGTTCCATCAGCAGCCGCAGTTCCCCGTCGAGTTGACGGGCGTGCTCCTGAAGGCGGTCGAACAGGGCGACGGCCTCGCCGAGCGAGGTGTCGTGCCGGGCGCCGTCCTCCAAGGCGCGGCGCGTGCCCTCGAGGGACGCGCGCAGCTCCAGCCGTACCCGGGCCAGCTCGCCGACGGGCCCCGGCTGGGCGCTGCGGGCCCGCAGCGTGGTCTCCTCCACCGTCCGGCGCACCTGGTCGCCGGCTCGCTCCACACCGCGCTTGACCGCTCGCGTCGTCTTCACCGCGGCGATCGCACCGAGCACCGCGAAGAGCACGAAGAGCAGGGCCAGCAGACCGATGACGAACTCCACAGTCGCTCCCTCGTTCGCCGGTGCCGTCGTGTTCCCAGGGTAAACGCGCGAGGCCCGGTCCGGGGTTCCACACGACCCCGGGACCTTCCCGCGTTCGCCCCGTAGGGGACGTCCCTCGCCCGACGCCCCTCCCCCGTGTCGCCCGGGCCGCCGGCCGCGCGGTGGAACGCGTGTGGGGGCGGGGACCGCGCGGTCCCCGCCCCCACACCGCCCGAAACGGACCGGACCGGATCAGGCCGGGACGATGTTCACCAGCTTCGGCGCCCGGACGACGACCTTGCGGACGTCCGCGCCGCCCAGCGCGTTCCGGATCGCCGGCTCGGCCAGCGCCCTGGCCTCCAGGTCGGCCTCCGAGATGTCCGGCGCGACCTCCAGACGGGCCTTGACCTTGCCCTTGACCTGGACGACGCAGGTCACGGTCTCGTCCGCCACGTACCGCGGGTCGGCGACGGGGAAGTCCTCGTGGACGACGCTGGTGTCGCGGCCCAGCCGGTGCCACAGCTCCTCGGCGACGTGCGGGGCCAGCGGGGCGACCAGCAGCACCAGCCGCTCGGCGGCCCAGCGCGGCACCTCGCGCAGCTTGGTGAGGTGGTTGTTCAGCTCGGTGATCTTGGCGATGGCGGTGTTGAAGCGCAGGCTCTCCATGTCCTTGCGCACGCCGTCGATCGCCTTGTGGACCGCGCGCAGGGTCTCCTCGTCGGGCTCGGCGTCGACGACCGCGACCTCGCCCGTGGTCTCGTCGATCACGTTGCGCCACAGCCGCTGCAGCAGCCGGTACTGGCCGACGACCGCGCGGGTGTCCCACGGCCGCGAGACGTCCAGCGGGCCCATCGCCATCTCGTACAGCCGCAGCGTGTCGGCGCCGTACTCCGCGCAGATCTCGTCCGGGGTGACGGCGTTCTTCAGGGACTTGCCCATCTTGCCCAGCGTCCGGCCGACCTTCTCGCCGTTGTACCAGTACGCGCCGTCGCGCTCCTCGACCTCGGCGGCGGGGACGGCGATGCCGCGGGAGTCGCGGTAGACGTACGCTTGGATCATCCCCTGGTTGAACAGCTTGTGGAACGGCTCGGCCGAGGAGATGTGGCCCAGGTCGTACAGCACCTTGGACCAGAAGCGGGCGTACAGCAGGTGCAGCACGGCGTGCTCGGCGCCGCCGACGTACAGGTCGACGCCGCCGGTCGGCATCCCCTCGCGCGGGCCCATCCAGTACCGCTCGATCTCGGGGTCGACCAGCTTCTCGTCGTTGTCCGGGTCCAGGTAGCGCAGCTCGTACCAGCACGAACCGGCCCAGTTGGGCATGGTGTTGGTCTCGCGGCGGAACCTGCGCGGGCCGCGGCCGTCGCCCAGGTCCAGGGTGACGTGGACCCACTCCTCGTTCCGGGACAGCGGGGTCTCGGGCTGGGTGTCGGCGTCGTCGGGGTCGAAGGTCCGCGGGGAGTAGTCCTCGACCTCGGGCAGTTCCAGCGGCAGCATCGACTCGGGCAGCGCGTGGGCGACGCCGTCCTCGTCGTAGACGATCGGGAAGGGCTCGCCCCAGTAGCGCTGCCGGCTGAACAGCCAGTCGCGCAGCCGGTAGTTGACGGTGCCCTCGCCGATGCCGCGCTCGGCCAGCCAGTCGGTCATCCGGGCCTTGGCCTCGGTGACGGTCAGGCCGTCCAGGGTGACGCCCTCGCCGGTGGAGTTCACGATCCGCGCGTCGTACGAGGCGAAGGCGTCGTCCCAGGTCGCCGGGTCGGTGCCGCGGCCGTCCGTCGGCTCGACCACGCAGCGCATCGGCAGGTCGAAGGCGCGGGCGAAGGCGAAGTCACGGCTGTCGTGCGCGGGGACGGCCATGATCGCGCCGGTGCCGTAGCCCATCAGCACGTAGTCGGCGATGAACACCGGGACCCGCTCGCCGCCGGCCGGGTTGACGGCGTACGCGCCGGTGAAGACGCCGGTCTTCTCCTTCGCCTCCGCCTGCCGCTCGACGTCGGACTTGGACGCCGCCTGCTTGCGGTACTCCGAGACGGCCTCGGCCGGGGTGGAGTGACCGCCGGTCCACGCCTCACGGGTGCCCTCGGGCCAGGCGGCGGGGACGATGCGGTCCACCAGGTCGTGCTCGGGCGCCAGCACCATGTACGTGGCGCCGAACAGGGTGTCCTGCCGGGTGGTGAAGACGGTGATCCGCTCGTCGGACTCCTCGCCGTCGGGGCCGGCGACGGGGAACTCGACGCGGGCGCCCTCGCTGCGGCCGATCCAGTTGCGCTGCTGCAGCTTGATGGCCTCGGGCCAGTCCAGGGTGTCCAGGTCCTCCAGCAGCCGCTCGGCGTACGCGGTGATGCGCATGTTCCACTGCCGCAGCTTGGCCTTGAAGACCGGGTAGTTGCCGCGCTCGGAGCGGCCCTCGGCGGTGACCTCCTCGTTGGCCAGGACGGTGCCCAGGCCGGGGCACCAGTTGACCGGCGCGTCCGAGGCGTAGGCCAGGCGGTACTCGCCCAGCACGTCGGCCCGCTCGACCTCGCTCAGCTCGCTCCAGGGCCGCCCGTCGGGGGTGGGGCGCGTGCCGTTCTCGAACTGCTCGACCAGCTCGGCGATCGGCCGGGCCCTGCGCGCCTCCTCGTCGTACCAGGAGTTGAAGATCTGCAGGAAGATCCACTGGGTCCAGCGGTAGTAGTCCGGGTCGATCGTGGCGAAGGAACGGCGCTGGTCGTGCCCCAGCCCCAGCCGCCGTAGCTGGGCCCTCATGTTCTCGATGTTGGCCTCGGTCGACACCCGCGGGTGGGTGCCGGTCTGCACGGCGTACTGCTCGGCGGGCAGGCCGAAGGCGTCGAAACCCAGGGTGTGCAGGACGTTGTGGCCGGTCATGCGCAGGTAGCGCGCGGTGACGTCGGTGGCGATGTAGCCCAGCGGGTGCCCGACGTGCAGGCCCGCACCCGAGGGGTACGGGAACATGTCCATGATGAACCGCTTGGGGCGGGCGACCGTTTCGGGATCTCCGGCCAGGTTCCCTTTGGGGTTGGGAGCCTCGTAGGTGCCGTGCTCGTCCCAGAAGTCCTGCCAGCGCGCCTCCAGCTCGGCGGCCAGCGCGGCCGTGTAGCGATGGGGGGCCGCGGTCTCCGCGGCGGCGGTGGTCTCGCTCATCGTCCTCTAAGCTCCATCGGTCGTCATCTGCCTGCGGGAACGCTGCGGAAGCACTGTGGGAACACTGCGGGAGCGCAATGGCCCGTAAAACAAAAGACCCCTCGCACAGGAGGGGATGCCGCGCTGACTCCGACTCCACCGGAACCGAACCGGAGGGTCGGCGCTGATTCAGCGCGGCCCGCTAAGCAGAAGGCGTACGGCACGCATAACGTCAGGGTACCGCAAGGCTCCCTCGGCGCCGGTGTCCATCCACGGTCCGGACAGGCTCCGACCGGCCCGCGGAACCGGGCCCGGGGAACAGAAAAGCGGGTCATTCGCGTCTCGCGAATGACCCGCTCGTTCACTGTGGAGCTAAGGAGAATTGAACTCCTGACCTCTTGCATGCCATGCAAGCGCTCTACCAACTGAGCTATAGCCCCGAGTGGTCCGCTCGCGGTTTCCCGCGGCGGCGACGCCTACTGTACACGGCCCCCACCGCTCTTCGCCAAATCCCATAACGGGTGGGTCACGGAGGGGCGGGTACTGTCGGTCTCGCGCCCGTTCCCCCCACCGTTCCGCCCTGGAACCCCCACCGGAAACCGGAGCCGCTCGTGAGCACGCTGCAGCCGATGGCCGACCGCCGAGGCCTCGTGGCGAGGACGTACCTGCTGAAGCGCCCCACCCTCGTCGCCGCCGCGTTCTGCCTGCTGTCCTTCGCGGCGTTCCTGGCGGCACAGCGCGCGGCGAACGTCTCCATGATCGACCTGATGGTCTACCGGGCCGAGGGCTGGACGGCCCGCACCGGCGGAGACCTGTACGCGATGCGCGCCACGCACGCCGAACTGCCCATGACCTACCCGCCGTTCGCCGCGCTGCTGTTCATCCCGCTCACCCTGGTCGACGTCCCGGAGATGCGGGCGCTGGCCACCGGGGTCAACCTCGCCCTGCTGGTCGTCCTGATCCACCTGTCGCTGCGGCTCGTCGGGCGTCCGCTGCGCCTCCCGCGTCCGGCCGTCGCCCTGGCGCTGGCGGCGGTCGCCGTCTGGTGCGAGCCGGTGTGGACGACCCTGCGGTACGGGCAGATCAACCTGCTGCTCGCCGCCCTGGTGCTGTGGGACCTCTCCCGGCGCTCGGACCACCGCTGGGCGGGCGTCGGCATCGGGGTGGCGGCCGGGATCAAACTGACCCCCGCGCTGTTCGCGGTGTTCCTGGCGCTGTGCGGCCTGGTCGGGGCGGGGCAGCGGTTGTGGCGGACCGGGCGGCTCGAAGGCGCCTGGAACCACTGGCTGCGCCGGGCCGCCGTCGCCGGCGGGGCCTTCCTCGGGACGGTCCTGCTGGCGGCCCTGGCGCTGCCCCACGACTCCCGGAACTTCTGGACGGCGGTCGTCTTCGCCCCGGAGCGGGTGGGCAGGGTGGAGGACACCGCCAACCAGTCGCTGCGCGGCGTCCTGGCCCGGCTGCTGCACACTCCCGAGCCCGGCTTCGGCTGGCTGCTGCTCGCCGCCGTGGTGACCGCGGCGGGGCTCGCCACGGCGGTGGCCGCCGCGCTCGCCGGTCCGCGCCGGCTGCCCGCCGCGCACGCCTGGGCCGTTGTCGCCTGCGCCACGACCGCGCTGCTGGTCAGCCCCGTCTCCTGGTCGCACCACTGGGTGTGGTGCGTGCCGACCGTGGTGCTGCTCGGCACCGAGGCGCTGCGCCGGGGCAGCGCCCTGTGGTGGGCGGGCACGGGGCTGACGGCGCTGCTGTTCTGCTCGTACGCGCTGTGGTGGGTGCCGCACGCCCCCTCGGAGCGGTTCGAACTGCGGCAGAGCGGTGTGGAGATGGCGCTGTCCGCCGTCTATCCGCTGACGGGGGCGGCCGTTCTGCTGCTCGCCGCGGCCTTGGCGGCACGGGCGCTGCGCCGGCCCGTGCCGCGTCCGCCCGTCTCCCCGCCGCGAGCCGTCGAGACCGCCGTGTCCCGACGGAGGGCGCCGCTCGGGCCGGTCCGCGCTCAGGCCGCCACGAAGGAGTAGAAGCGCTTGAGGGTGCAGTGCTCCTCGAGGAGCCGGCCGTAGATCGGCTCGCCCTCCAACTCGCGGTACACCTCGATGGGATCGCCCTTGATGATCAGGGCTCGCGCGCACTCGACACACCAGTACTGGTAGGCCGTGTTGACCGGCTCCATGTCACGGACGATCGGAGTACCGCTGCCGCACCAGTCGCATTTCCTGCTGTGGGCACCCATGTCCGTCAGTCAACTCCAGCCGTGGCCGCGGGCGTGCACGTGCGGGGACCGCCTCCGCCGTCCCCGCTCCCTGTGGACATTCCGGCGGCTTCTTCCCCCACCGCCCCTCCGATGGGGGCCGCCGCCTCGTCCAGCGCTCCGATTCTGCCACGCTCCGGACGGTCTCCGGCAGGAGCGCCGGCCTCTCGGCGCCTCCCTCGCCTCCCGCTTCCGGAACGCGGCGGAGGACGCCGAGGAGACGGGGGAAAGCCGGCCGGGAAACGGCTCGGACAACGATTCGGACAACGATCCGGAAAACGGAAATCCCGCCCCCGGAAGGAGCGGGATCACCATGTGTCTGTGGAGCTAAGGAGAATCGAACTCCTGACCTCTTGCATGCCATGCAAGCGCTCTACCAACTGAGCTATAGCCCCAGGCTCCGGCTCCGCCGTTCTCACCGCGGCGCCGTGAACGGGAAGTAGCTTAACCGGTGACCTGCCCGAATGCGAAATCCGCCTCCGGGCCCCGGCCGGCATCCCGTTCCACGCCCTCCGGCCGGGCTCCTCGCGCGGTCAGACGTCGTCGCCGAGCACCGGCTCGGGGAGTGTCCCGGCGTTGTGCTCCAGCAGACGCCAGCCGCGGGCGCCCTCGCCCAGGACGGACCAGCAGCAGTTGGTCAGCCCGCCCAGAGCCTCCCAGGAGCTCGGCTCCAGGCCGAGGAGACGGCCGATGGTGGTGCGGATGGTGCCGCCGTGGCTGACGACGACCAGGATCCCGCCGTCGGGCAGCTTCTCGACGTTGCGCTCGACGACCGGCGCCGCGCGGTCGGCCACCTCCGTCTCCAGTTCGCCGCCGCCGCGCCGCACGGGCTCGCCGCGCTTCCACGCGGCGTACTCCTCGCCGTGGCGCTCCATGATCTCTTCGTGGGTCAGCCCCTGCCAGACGCCCGCGTACGTCTCGCGCAGGCCCTCGTCGTAGGTGACCTGCAGGCCCGTGACCGCCGCCAGCTCGGCGGCCGTGTCGACGGCCCGCCTCAGGTCGGAGGCGATGATCGCGTCCGGTCCCAGCGCCGCGAGCTGCCGGGCCGCGCGCCGCGCCTGGGCGACGCCCGTCTCGGTCAGCTCGATGTCCGTCGTGCCCTGGAAACGGCGTTCGAGGTTCCACGCGGTCTGGCCGTGCCGCCACAGCACGACCCGGCGACCGCGTCCCGCCGACTGCCCGTTCAGCTCGACTCACCGCCCTCGCGCGCGGCCGCCTCGCCCCCGCCCCGGGTGGCCTTGGCGGCCTCCGGCAGGTCGATCTCCGGGCAGTCCTTCCAGAGTCGCTCCAGCGCGTAGAAGACCCGCTCCTCGCTGTGCTGGACGTGCACCACGATGTCGACGAAGTCCAGCAGGACCCAACGGCCCTCGCGCTCGCCCTCGCGGCGCGCGGGCTTGGCGCCCTTCTCCTTCAGGAGGCGCTCCTCGATCTCGTCGACGATCGCCCTGACCTGGCGGTCGTTGGGAGCGGAGGCCAACAGGAAGGCATCGGTGATGGCGAGCACATCGCTGACGTCGTACGCGACGATGTCGTGGGCGAGCTTGTCGGCAGCCGCCTGGGCGGCTGCGTTGATCAGCTCGATGGAGCGGTCCGTGGCGGTCACAGGCAGTGCTTTCCGTCGGTGGTCAACAACCCTTCAAGGGTCTCACGATCCGCCGCGGACCGGCTCCACGGGCTTCTCGTCAGCCGCTCGCCCCCTCGGGGTCGTAGTCCTCGCCGAGCACCACCGTGACGTCGGCGTTCGCCGCGCCCTTGCCCTTGGCGACCGCCTTCTCGGAGAGGCCGAGCGTCCTGGCCACCTCCTGGGCCTGCCGCTTGTGCTTCTCGTCCGAGTAGGTCACCCGGGTGGCCGCCTGGGGGGAGTCGGAGGTGCCGGCGCCGACGACGGTGTACCCGCCGTTCACCAGCGCCACCCGGGCGGTGGTCGCCGCGGCCTCGTCCCCGGTGGCGTCCTTCAGGCTCACGCGCGGGGCGGCGTCCGGATCGGTGTTCCGCACCGTGCCGCCGAGCACGTTCCGCACCAGGCCCTCGCCGGTCTCCTCGCTCAGCGTGCCGTCCGCCTCCACCGGCAGCAGCTCGGTGGCGTAGTCGCCCTTCTTGGCGTAACCGGCCAGCGGGGCGAGGCTGGCGCCCAGTTGCGACTCCGTCAGGGACGGGTCGAGGATCTGGGTCAGCGACCTGACCGTCTCGGTGGCGGCCCCCGGGTCGCTGGACATCTTGGCGAGGGTGGCCTGCACCACCTGCCCGAAACGGGCGAGCTGCTTCGTCTGCGGCTCGCCGGTGGCCCGGTGGGTGGCGTAGGCGACGGCGGCCCGCCCGTCCAGGTCGCGGTCGGCGCCCTTCTCGACCAGCGGCTCCTCGCCCTCCTTGGCGCCGGGCACGGTGGTGTCGGCGTCGACGGTGATGCCGCCGACCAGCTCGACCCAGTTCTCCAGGTACGGGGTGTCCAGTCGCCAGGTGCCCCTGATGTCGGTGCCGAGCAGCAGGCCCAGCGCGTCGCGCGTGGCGGCGGCTCCCTCCGCCTCGAAGACCTTGCCGAGCGTGGTCGCCCCGCCCGTCCCGCCGGAGGAGGTGACGGCGAGGGAGTTGGGCAGCAGGACGGTGGTTCCCTTGCCCGCCGTCTCGTTGTTGACCAGCAGAACCGTGGAGATCTCACCGCCGTCGACCTCGCGCAGGTGGACGACTATCGTCGTGCGCTTCTGGCCGCCGCCCGCCGCCTGTTCCGCCTCCTCGGAGCCGGACAGTCCGGGCAGTTTGCCCGCGAACCACAGCCAGCCGACGCCGCCCACCAGGACCACGGCCACCGCGACGATCAGGGCGATCGTGCGGTTGCGGCCCCGGCGTTTGGCCTCCTCGCGCCGCTCGGTGCGGCTCTCGGAGAACTTCAGCCAGTCGATGACGTCCTCGGACTCCTCGTTCTGCTCCTCGATGAAGGAGAACTCCTCCGACCGGTACTCGCCGTCGGCGTCGTCCGTGCCGTCCCGCTCCGTGCCGCTCGGCGCCCCGGCGGAGGCGGGCACGGTGTCGGGGTCCGGTCGGCCGGGCTCGGTGCCGTCCCGGCCTTCCCGGGAGTCCCGAGTGCCCTGGGAGTCCTGGAGGGCCCGTGCGCCGTCGGCCGCCCCGTGCCCCTCCTCGTACCAGGGGGCCTGGGGCTGCTGCGGGATCCAGACGTCCCCCGCGGACCCCGGCGCGTCGGTCGCGGCGGCGGAGCCGTCCCAGGATGCGGTGTACCGCTCCCGGGCGCCGTACCCGCCGTGTTCCGGGGTCGGGTCCGCTTCGGTCGCCCCCGGAACGGGGGCGTAGGCGTCCGGGGCGTAGGGGCCGGAGGCGTACGGGTCCTGGGGGTACGCGCCAGGGGTGGGCGTGCCCGAGGCGTAGGGGTCCTGGGCGTACGAGATCTGGGTGTAGGGGTCCTGGGCGTACGAGGTCTGGGGATAGGGATCCTGGGCGTGGGAACCCTGGGCATAAGGGTCCTGGTCGTAGGAACCCCGGGCGTGGCCGTCGGGGGGGTACGGGGCGTACGGGTCGTACGCGGGCTGCCCTCCGGCTCCCGGGGCCGGGTACGAGGCGTCGTGGTCCTGCCGCGGCGGGTCGCCGTGGACGGGGCGACCGTACTCGTCGTAACCGTGGATGTGGTCGTTCGCCTGTGGCGGGTCTCCCAGCCCGTACGGGTCCTGCCGGTCGTTCACGACTGCCGCCCCTCTAGCCCCTCTGCGCCTGCCCGTCCCGGTACAGCCGGCGTTTGTTGATGTAACGCACCACCCCGTCCGGCACCAGATACCAGACGGGATCGCCCTGTGCCACGCGCGCGCGGCAGTCCGTCGAGGAGATCGCCAGCGCCGGCACCTCGATCAGGGACACCCCGCCGTCCGGCAGGCCCGGATCGGTCAGGGCGTGTCCCGGACGGGTGACCCCGATGAAGTGGGCGAGCGAGAACAGCTCGTCGACGTCGCGCCAGGTGAAGATCTGGGCGAGCGCGTCCGCGCCGGTGATGAAGAACAGGTCGGCGTCGGGGTGCAGCGCCCGCAGGTCCCGCAGTGTGTCGATGGTGTACGTCCGGCCGCCGCGGTCGATGTCGATGCGGCTGACCGAGAACTGCGGGTTGGAGGCGGTGGCGATGACCGTCATCAGATAGCGGTCCTCGGCCGGCGAGACCTTCTGGTGGCTCTTCTGCCACGGCTGTCCGGTCGGCACGAAGACCACCTCGTCGAGGTCGAACCGGGCCGCCACCTCGCTCGCCGCGACCAGGTGCCCGTGATGGATCGGGTCGAACGTCCCGCCCATCACGCCCAGTCGCCGCTTACCGGCTCCGGGCACTATGTGCTCTCCCATGCGTGCCGACCTTAGCCGTCCGACGTCCGCTCCGCCGCCGTGGCGCCGGACCTCAGCGGTCCCGGTTGAAGCGGGTGGTGATCCACAACAGGATGAGCAGCACCAGCAGCGCGCTGCCGCCGGTGACGAGCGGGTCGGGGCCGTGACCACCGCCGTTCTCGGCACCGGAGGAGGCGAGGAGGGCGAGGGTGTGCGCGGTCTCGGGCAGCTTCATCGTCGGCAGAACCTATCCGGGGTAGGAACGGACACTTGAGCCACATCGTAAGCGGGGTGGGTCCTGTGACTCGCGGCACCCACCACCTAGGGTGGTGGGCGACAAGGGGGACGGGCCCGAACGAGACCCGCAGGGGGCGGAGAATGACAGACGCCAACGGCAGCACCGAACACCTTCCCGGCCGCAACAGGCGGCGTTTCCCCGGGATCTCCTCGCGGGCGTACGAGCACCCCGCGGACCGTTCGGCACTGGTGGCACTGCGCAAGCTGAGCGGATTCGACACGGCTTTCAAGGCGCTGAGCGGGCTGCTGCCCGAGCGCAGCCTGCGCCTGCTGTTCCTGTCCGACTCGGTGCGGGTGGACGACGACCAGTTCGCCCACCTGTACGCCATGCTGCGGGACGCCTGCTACATCCTGGACCTGGAGAAGGTCCCGCCGATGTACGTCACGCAGGACCCGAAGCCCAACGCCATGTGCATCGGCATGGACGAGCCGATCATCGTGGTGACGACCGGGCTGATCGAGCTGCTGGACGAGGAGGAGATGCGGGCGGTCATCGGCCACGAGGTCGGTCACGCCCTGTCCGGGCACTCGGTCTACCGCACCATCCTGCTGTTCCTGACGGGCCTGGCCGCCAAGGTGGCGTGGATCCCGCTGGGCAGCGTGGCGATCATGGCGGTCGTGACGGCGCTGCGCGAGTGGTTCCGCAAGTCGGAGCTGTCGGCGGACCGGGCCGGTCTGCTGGTCGGCCAGGACCTCCGGGCGTCGATGCGGGGCCTGATGAAGATCGCGGGCGGCAACCACCTCCACGAGATGAACGTGGACGCGTTCCTGAAGCAGGCCGACGAGTACGAGGCCGCCGGCGACCTGCGCGACTCCGTCCTGAAGATCCTCAACGTGCTGCCGCGCAGCCACCCCTTCACCACCGTGCGCGCCGCGGAACTGCGCAAGTGGGCCGCGAGCCGCGACTACCAGCGGATCATGGACGGGCACTACGACCGGCGCGAGGACGACAAGGAGGCCTCGGTCTACGAGTCGTTCCGGCAGTCCGCGAGCCACTACTCCGAGACCGTGCGCACCAGCAAGGACCCGCTCATGGGCCTCCTCCGGGACCTCGGCGACGGAGCCGGGGACCTGGGCGGGAAACTGCGCGACCGCTTCACCGGACGCCAGGGCGGCCGGGAGGCCGGCGGCTCTACGGGCTCGGCTGCGAGCTAGGGGACAGCGTTCCGCACAGCGGGGTGTTCCCGCCGTGCCGGTCGTAGGGGTCGGTGGCGGCCGGGCGGTCGTCACCGGCCGTCTGCCCGGCCGTCAGGGGGCTCAGCGCCTCGTGGGAGCGGGCGCCGCAGGACATGGGCCCGGCCCGCACCGTGGCCCGCTCCACCACCACCTGCTGGTCGCGCAGGTTGCCGCGGTCGAAGCTCAGCACCAGCTCGCGCCGCACCGTGAACAGCGAGGCGGCGCCGCCGCCGGCGGCGGGACGGACGGCGTAGACGAAGACGTGGTCGGTGCGGACCTCCAGCACGTCGGAGCCCGCCTCCCGGACCGCCATCGTGCCGCGCACCCGCACCCCGTCGCCGGTCGGACCGGCGCGGCGCGGGTCGAAGCGCACCAGCCAGCCGGTCGCCGCGTGCCGGCCGTCGGCGGCGGGCCGCTCCAGGCTGCGGTCGAACTGGGGGTGCTGGGTCGGATCGATCATTATCCGCACCGGGCGCGCGGTGCCCCCGTCGAGCACCTCCGGGTTGAGGGAGCTCTCGACGAGGTACTCCTTGGCGGTGGTCAGGGCGGCGAGCACCTGCGTCTCGGTGAAGTGGGGGGTGCTGCGCACGGGGGGCAGCGTCACCCCGGCGGCGCCGACGTGGAACTCCGCGGCCGGGCTGCGCGCGAACAGTCGGTCGGGCTCTCCGCCGGGCACCTTCCCCCTCGGTTCGAGCGGGACCACCGTGCTGCTCAGCGGCTCCCGGCGCGGCGCGTTCGAGGGCGGGGAGGAGCCGTTCAGGTTCATGTGGATCGCCGTGCCGAAGGCGATCACGAGCAGGAGCACCAGGACGACGCCCTGCCACGGCACCCCGCGCAGTGGCCGGGGCGGCAGGGAACGCACCGGGTGTTCGTGGTCCACCAGCCGTTCCCGCGCGGAGAACTCCTGGAGGCGGGCAGCCCTGACGAACGACTCGTCGAAGACGGTCGATCGGTACTCGTCGTCGCCACCGCCCGGAACACCCTCGGGCGGCAGGCCTCCAGGCCCGGCCATACGGTCAGGGTAGGTCGGCGAAAGGCACCCTAAACGCCCCGATGGGCCGTAAGTTCGGAAAGTGCGAAGTGGAGTCCTCCGGGCGGCCTAGCGGGTGTCGGCCAGGGGGGTCGGCGGGGCCTCGACGGACACCGGCCACGGCGTGGCGTGGTGGGCGGAGGACGTCGCGTACCGGCCGGACAGCGAGGGGAACGCCCCGGAGGACCGTCCGCCCGACGGGGTGTCCACGTCGGTGGACGCGGGCGGGGGCGTGGGGGTCTGCTGCCGGTACTGGCCGCCGGCGCCCCGGTGGAGGGCCGCGAAGGCCATCGCCACGATCCCGACGCCCATCACCACGGCGAGCACCCAGGCGACCGGCCGCTGCCAGCGCACATGGCCCCGGTAGGGACGGAAGACGGGGGCGCGCGGGTCGTCCCGCGGGTCCGGGTCCTCGTTGTAGCCGAGGTAACCGGCGTCCTCCGGGTACTCCGCGTCCTCGACGTACTCGATGTACTCGACGCGGTCCGCGTACTCCACACGCCCGTACCGGTACCTGCCGTACCGGTCGTCGTCCTCGTCCGGGTCGTCGTGGTCCTGCTCGGCGCCCTCCGGGGTCTGCCGGCGCCCGTGGCCGTACAGGTCGTCGTGCGCGAGCGCCGACTCCGTCTCGGCAGGGGACTGGGCGGCGGCGAGTATGCGCTCGGCGGCGCTGGGCTCGCGGATCAGGGCGGCCCGTACGAAGGACTCGTCGAAGACCACGGAGGCGAACGCGTCGTCCGCCGCCGTGCGGTCGCGATCGTCGGGCTCCTCGCCGTTCTGGAACGGCCTGCCCCCCACATCGTCCGGCACGGCACCAGCGTAGACCGGTCGGAGCGGTTTGGGCAGGGACAGCGGCGATTCGCCTGGTACCGGCTGGTCCGTTCCGCTCAGCCGCGCACGTGGCCGTCGCCCGTGACCACGTACTTCGTCGAGGTCAGCTCCGGCAGGCCCATGGGACCGCGGGCGTGGAGCTTCTGGGTGGAGATGCCGATCTCCGCGCCGAAGCCGAACTGGCCGCCGTCCGTGAAACGGGTGGAGGCGTTGACCATGACGGCGCTGGAGTCCACCAGGGAGACGAAGCGGCGGGCCGCGGCGGTGTCCGCGGTGACGATGGCCTCGGTGTGGCCGGAGGACCAGCGGCGGATGTGGTCCACGGCGGCGTCCAGGGAGGGCACGACGGCGGCGGCGATGTCGTACGAGAGGTACTCGGTCTCCCAGTCCTCCTCGCCGGCGGGGAGCACCCGCACGCCCGCGGCCTCACCGGCCTTCGCCCAGGTCTCGTCGCCGTGGACGGTGACCCCGGCCTTCTCCAGGGCGGCCAGGGCGCGCGGCAGGAAGGCGTCGGCGATGCCGGCGTGCACCAGCACGGTCTCGGCGGCGTTGCAGACGCTGGGGCGCTGGGCCTTGGCGTTGATCAGGATGTCCACGGCCGTGTCGAGGTCGGCGCGCTCGTCCACGTAGACGTGGCAGTTGCCGGTACCGGTCTCGATGACCGGGACGGTGGACTCCTCCACCACCGTCCTGATCAGGGAGGCGCCGCCGCGCGGAATCAGCACGTCGACCAGGCCGCGGGCGCGCATCAGCTCCTTGACGCTGTCGCGGCTCTCGCCGGGCACGAGCTGGACGGCGTCGGCCGGCAGACCGGCGGAGACCACCGCGTCGCGCACCACGGCGACCAGGGCCGTGTTGGAGGAGTACGCGGAGGAGGAGCCGCGCAGCAGCACCGCGTTGCCGGTCTTCAGACACAGGGCGGCGGCGTCCACGGTGACGTTGGGCCGGGCCTCGTAGATGATCCCGACCACACCGAGCGGCACCCGCACCTGGCGCAGTTCCAGGCCGTTGGGGAGGGTGGAGCCGCGGACGACCTCGCCGACCGGGTCGGGCAGGGCCACCACGTCGCGCACGTCGGAGGCGATCGCGGCGATCCGCTCGGGAGTGAGGGTGAGGCGGTCGATCATCGCCTCCGAGGTGCCGGCCGCGCGGGCCTTCTCCACGTCGACGGTGTTGGCCGTGACGATCTCCTCCGCGCGGGCCGTGAGCGCGTCGGCGATCGCGAGCAGAGCGCCGTCCCGCGCGGAGCGCGGCAGCGGGGCGAGCGCGGTGGCCGCCTCCTTCGCACGGCGGGCGGTCTCCAGGACGGGCGAGGTCTGCGATGCGCGGCTCATGCCCGCAAGCCTAGCCAGGCCCGGGACGGTGCCCGGCGGAAAGTCCGCAGTGCGAGACGGAGACGAGGTGCTCCGACGAGGTGATCCGGTGCGTCCGGGGCCCGGACGCACCCCGTCCGCGCTCCGTTCGCGAGCGGCTCAGAACGGGTGGACGCCCACCGGGACGGTCGGATGCGGGGCGTAACCCTCCGCCACCCGCCGGCGGTACGTCTCACGGCCGATGACCTCCAGCCCGACGATCTCCCAGGGAGGCAGCTTCGCCGACGCCCGGTGCTCGCCCCACAGGCGGAGCGCCACGGCCGCCGCGTCGTGGAGGTCGCGCGCCTCCTCCCAGTAGCGGATCTCGGCGTGGTCGTTCGCGTACCGGCCGGTCAGCAGGAAGGGGTGGTCGTGGGCGAGCTGTTCGAGCGCCCGCCTGACGTCCTTCAGGGGCGCTTCCTCCCCGCAGACGCTGAGGGTGACGTGCCACAGCCGGGACGCCCCGTCGTGCCGGGCGTCGTGTCGGGCGCTCCCCTCCCGGTCCGGCCGGTTCCAGGGGCCCTTCCCCTCGCTGCGCCGGGGATGCCCCGTCCCCTCGCTGCGCCGGGGATGCCCCGTCCCCTCGCTCCGCTGGGGATGCCCCAAGTCGACGCTGGTCAGTCGTCTCACCGGCGGCCTCCCGTGTGGTGCCGAACTCCGCGTGCCTGCGCGGTGGGCCGTCGTTCCGGGGGCGGCCCCACACCACAGTTGACCAGTCCCGAAGGAGTCGCGTGGCCGTTTTCGGGAAGGTGTCCGTCGAAAGACCGGTCTTTCACCGATCCCGCACGGGTGTGACGGCGAGGCGACGTGGCGTGCCCTCCGCGGATCACCTGCGCAGCAGCACCAGATCGTCCCGGTGGACGACCTCCCGCTCGTAGGCGGGGCCGAGTTCGCGCGCGAGTTCGCGGGTGGAGCGCCCGATCAGGCGGGGGATCTCCCGCGCGTCGAAGTTGACCAGCCCGCGGGCGACGGCGTGCCCGGAGACGTCCCTCAGCTCGACGGGATCGCCCGCCGAGAACTCGCCCTCCACCCCGGCCAGCCCGGCGGGCAGCAGCGAGGTGCGCCGCTCGACCACGGCCCGCACCGCCCCGTCGTCCAGGACCAGCGCGCCGCGCGGCGTGGAGGCGTGGGCGAGCCACAGCAGCCGACCGGCGGAGCGACGGCCGGTGCGGTGGAAGTACGTGCCGATGGGCCGTCCGGCCAGGGCGTCGGCGGCGTGGCTGGCGGAGGTGAGGACCACGGGAATGCCCGCCGCCGCGGCGATCCCGGCCGCCTCGACCTTGGTCGTCATCCCCCCGGTGCCCACCCCGGCCCTCCCCGCGCTGCCGATCTCCACGCCCTCCAGGTCCTCCTGACCCCTGACCTCCTTGATCATGGACGTGCCGGGGGTGGCCGGATTCCCGTCGTAGAGGCCGTCCACGTCGGAGAGGAGGACGAGCAGCTCGGCGCGGACCAGGTGGGCGACGAGCGCGGCCAGCCGGTCGTTGTCGCCGAAGCGGATCTCGTCCGTGGCCACGGTGTCGTTCTCGTTGACGATCGGCACCGCGCCCATGCTCAGGAGCTGGTCCAGGGTGCGGTAGGCGTTGCGGTAGTGGGAGCGGCGGCTGGTGTCGTGCGTGGTGAGCAACACCTGGCCCACGCGCCGGCCGTAGCGGGCGAAGGAGGCCGTGTAGCGGGCCACCAGCAGGCCCTGTCCCACGCTGGCGGCGGCCTGTTGGCGGGCGAGGTCGCGGGGACGCCTCTCCAGACCCAGCGGTGCCAGCCCCGCCGCGATGGCGCCGGAGGAGACGAGTACGATCTGCTTGCCCTCCCCCGTGTCCGGTGTCTCCGTGGGGGCGAGGTGTCTGGCGAGCACGTCCACCAGCGCGTCCACCCGGTCCGCGTCCAGTCCGCCCGCGGCCGTGGTGAGCGAGGACGAGCCGACCTTCACCACGACCCTGCGGGCCTCCAGCACGTCCCGTCGAAGCCCTTGCTCCACCCCTGCCACCCGCGCGTCCTTGTCCATGTACGTGATCCGTCGTCCCCGTCCGCATCGCAATCTACGCGAAGCACATCCCCACCCGCGCATCCGTCCCGACCGCCGGACAGGTCCCGGGCGCGGCACCGCGGCCGACGGGTCGCACGGTGTGCGGCGGTCCGACGCATCCGTTCCGCCGAACGACGGCCGCGCGGTCCCGGGAGGGGACGAGCACGCCGATTCCCCATCTGCCCACAGGTAGCGTGACCCGTATGAAGTTTCCCTCCTTCACAGCGGTGAGGTCCTTCCGCTCCTCCCCCCAGAGCGGAGCCGCTGTGTCCCCGTCCCCCCTCCTGGCGCTGCTGGCGGCGGCCCTGCTGGCCGTGGCGTTCCTCGTCCAGCTCGTCGGCGCGCTGGTCCCGGTGCTGCCCCTGTTCGTCGTGGGCTCCGTCGCGGGCCTCCTGCTCGACCTCTACCTGGTGCGCCGCCAGCCGCGAGTGACCGCCTGGCTGGGCCGGGTCCGGTTCGACGTCACCTCCCGCCAGCTCCTCCGCGACATGCTGATCGTCGTCGGCCTGATCAGGACCCCGGGCATCGATCCGCTGGAGGAACCGCTCGCCCTCGCGCTGCTGTGCGGCTACTTCCTGCACTTCTGCTGCCAGGGCGTGGCGCTGCTGGTCCGGCGCACCCGGACGCTCCCGGTCGTCACCCGCAACATCGACGCCTCGGACCTGCGGCTCTCCGCCGCTCCGCCGCGGCTGCTGGCCCGCCAGCCCAGCCGCCGCCTGCTGCACTTCTCCGTTCCCGCGACGGCCGGTCTGCTGGCCGGCGCCGTGACCGGCGACGCGCTGTGGGCCCTGCTGGGCCTGGGCCTCACGCTGCTGCTCTCCCTGGTCGGCACGGTCTGGCTGGCCACCTGGCTGCTGCCGAAGAGGCGCCCGGCCAACGAGCGGCAGACGCTGGAGTGGCTGGACCGGTGGCTGGCGGAGTACCGGCCGACCGTGGCGATGTACTTCTCCGGCGGCGCCACCTCCGCGTACCAGGCGAACATGTGGCTCTCCACGCTCTCCTCCCTGGAGGGCCGGCCGCTGATCGTGCTGCGCGAGCGGTTCATGGTGCAGAAGATCGAGGCGACCGACGTGCCCATCGTGTGCATCCCCAAGGTCGCCCACCTGATGCACCTGGAGCACTCGTCGCTGAAGGCGATGCTGCACCCGGCCAACTCCGGCAAGACCTCGCAGGTGCTGCGCATCCCGTCGATCAAGCACGCCTTCATCAACCACGGCGAGAGCGACAAGCTCTCCAGTTGCAACCCCTACGCCAAGGCGTACGACGAGGTGTGGGTCGCCGGCCCGGCCGCCCGAGAGCGTTACCGGCTCGCGGACATCGGCGTCGACGACCACGACGTGGTGGAGGTCGGCCGCCCGCAACTCGCGCCGATCCGGCCGTACGACGGGCCGCCCGCCGCCGACGGCTTCACCACCGTCCTGTACGCCCCCACCTGGGAGGGCTGGACCGACGACCCGGGCAACACCTCCATCATCCTGGCCGGCGAGAACATCGTCCGCGCGCTGCTCGCGGACCCGAAGGTGCGGCTGCTGTACAAGCCGCACCCGATGACCGGCTCGGTGGACCCGCGCGCCGGCCGCGCCGACGCGCGCATCCGGCAGATGATCGCCGAGGCCAACGCCCGGCGTTCCGGGCCGCGCCCCGGCCCGGAGGCCGCCGCCGAGCTGGCCCGCCGCACCGCCGCTCTGGACGAGCTGACCACCTCGGCGTTCCGGGCGAGCGCGGACGAGATGGAGCGGATGCTGCTCCAGTCCTCCCCGGAGGGGAACCGGGAGACGGCGGTGGCGGCGGCGACGGCGGCCTGGGAGGAGGCGTACTGGGCGTCCTTCCCCGAGTGGGAACACCAGGTGATCACCGGCCCGCGGCCCGCCCTCTACTCCTGCTTCAACCACTCCCACCTGCTGATCAGCGACGTGTCGAGCGTGGTCTCGGACTGGCTGGCCGGCGAGAAGCCGTACGCGGTGACCAACACCACCGGCCTGTCGGAGGAGGAGTTCAGGACCGGATTCCCGACCGTGCGGGCCGCCGTGATCCTCACCCCCGACGCCTCGGGCGTCCCCGCGCTGCTGGAGTCGGTCCGCGATCCGGGGAAGGACACCCTGGTCCGGGCCCGTGCCGAGCTGAAGACGCACCTGCTGGGGCCGGCCGATCCGCCGTCGGTCGTCCGCTTCGACCGGGCGGTCCGGGAGCTGTGCGCCAAGGCCGAGGCGCGACAGGCGCGGCAGGCGCGGATGGGCACGGCCTTCCGGGAGGCGTCGGAGCTGCGCGGGACCGGCGGCATCGAGGCGGAGGAGAAGACGTTGGACGCCAACGGCTCGGAGGACGCGGTCAACGTCTGACGCCTCCGGGACGGGGCCCGCGACGGCGGCGGCCTCCCGTGTCGGCCCATCCGGCCGGCGCGGGAGGCCGCCGTCTTGTCGGGTCGGTCGTCGGGCCGATCGCCGGGTCGGTCGCCGGGCCGATCGTCGGACCGGTTCGGCGCGGAGGGCGAATACCACGCTCGTCGCGAATCACGGAAGACTTCGGCGCCGGTTAAACCCCCCTCGACATCACGTTCTCATAACAGACGGCAACTGTTCACCCGCGGGAATCGTCTTCGTTGAACGAGAGTTCACCAATCGAACAGCGCCCCTATTCGGGCGTGTTTCCGCCAAAGGGGAAGCTTTGCCGCGTTTCACGCTCGTCGTGCCCGCCTACAAGGTGCAGGGGTACCTGGGTGCCTGCCTGGACTCCGTCCTGGCGCAGGACTTCGACGACTTCGAGGTCGTGGCGGTCGACGACTGCTCGCCGGACAACTCCGGAGCCATCCTCGACGAGTACGCCGCCGCCGACGAACGGGTCCGCGTCCTGCACCTCCCGCAGAACGTGGGACTGGGGCGCGCCCGCAACGCGGGCCTGGCCCGGGCCCGGGGCGATTACGTGCTGTTCCTCGACAGCGACGACACCCTGACCCCCGGCTCCCTGAGCGCCATGTCCGACCGGCTGGCGAAGACCGACGACCCCGACGTCCTGATCTTCGACTACGCGCGCACCTACTGGGACGGCAGGGTCCAGCGCAACCTCCGCGCGGACCTGCTGCGGCAGGGCGAGCCCGCGTCCTTCTCCCTGGAACAGCGCCCCGAGTTGCTCGACCTGCTGCAGATCGTCTGGAACAAGGCGTACCGGCGGGACTTCGTCGAGGAGCACGGGTTCCAGTTCCCCCCGGGGTACTACGAGGACGCGCCCTGGACGTTCTGCACGCTGATCACCGCCGACCGCCTGGCCGTGCTGGACCGAGTGTGCGTCCACTACCGGCAGCGCCGACAGGGCGGCAACATCCTCCGCACCCGCAGCCGGAAGCACTTCGAGATATTCGACCAGTACGAGCGGGTCTTCCGGTACCTGGCGGAGCACCCGGAGCTCGACTCCTGGCGACCGCACCTCTTCCGCAAGATGGTCGACCACTACCTCACCGTGCTGGACCGCCCCGACAGGCTCCCCGCCGAGAGCCGGGCCGAGTTCTTCCGCAGGGCCGCGGCGGACTACCGACGGCTGAGACCCGAGGGGTTCACCCACCCGGACGGCGTGCGCGGCCGCAAGTACCGGCTCCTCGCCCTCGGCAGCTACCCCGCGCTGGCCGCCCTCAAGGCCGCCAACCGGACCAGGACCTCCCTGCGGCACCGTGGCCGGCAGCGTCTGCGGAGCACCAAGCGCAAGGTGGTGAACGCGCACTACCGCGCGCAGTTGCGACTGCCCCTGGACGAGAAGCTGGCGGTCTTCTCGGCCTACTGGAGCCGCGCCTACGCCTGCAACCCCGCCGCACTCGACGCCGAACTGGCCCGCCTCGCCCCCGACGTCCGCCGGGTGTGGGCGGTACGGGCCGAGGACGTCCACCGGGTCCCCGAGGGCGTGAACGTGGTCCGGCTGGGCTCGCGCGACTACTGGACGGCCGTGGCCCGCGCCAAGTACCTGGTGAACAACGTCAACTTCGGTGACTCACTGGTCAAGCGCGAGGGCTCGGTCCACATCCAGACCCACCACGGCACCCCGTTGAAGTCGATGGGCATCGACCAGCGCGACCACCCCGGCTCGGCCCACGGCATGGACTTCGAGAAGCTGCTGGCCCGCTGCGACCGCTGGGACTACAGCCTCTCCTCCAACCGCCACTCCACGGCCGTCTGGGAGCGCGTCTACCCCTGCTCCTACACGTCCCTGGAGACCGGCTACCCGCGCAACGACGTCCTGCTCAACGCCGACGGCGAGGACGTCCTGGCCGCCCGCCGCGAACTGGGCCTGGCCGACGGCGCCACCGCCGTCCTCTACGCCCCCACCCACCGCGAGTACGAGTCCGGTTTCGTGCCGCGTCTGGACCTGGCCCGGTGCGCCGAACGGCTCGGTCCGGACACCACGCTGCTGGTCCGCGGCCACTACTTCTACGACTCCTCCCGGGAACTGGCGGCCCTCCGCGCCGACGGCCGGATCGTCGACGTCTCGGCACACCCGTCGGTGGAGCGGCTCTACCTCGCCGCGGACGCCCTGATCACCGACTACTCCTCGGCGATGTTCGACTACGCCAACCTGGACCGCCCGATCGTCGTCTACGCCCCCGACTGGGAGATCTACCGGGCGGTCCGCGGCACCTACTTCGACCTGCTCCGGGAGCCGCCGGGGCCGGTGGCCACCACCGAGGACGAGCTGATCGAGATCATGACCTCGGGCGCCTGGGACGACGGGACCTCGACCGGGCTCCGCGCGGCCTTCCGGCGGCGGTTCTGCGACTTCGACGACGGCCGGGCCGCGGAACGGGTGGTCCGCCACGTCTTCCTCGGCGAGGACCTCGCCGACCTTCCCCCCGTGGTCCCCCTGGAACGGCGCACCCCCGCGCCACGCCCGGACCGGGTCCTCGAGTCCAGCGGGCGGGGTTGAGGCCGCTGGACGGACAGGCACGCGCCCTCGACGCCACGGCGCCGTCCGCCTGCGGGAGAGCGGACCCGTGACCGTGACGAGGCGCCGGTCGCGAGTCGACCGCGCCCACCGCCGTCATCACTCGTCAGCCACCCGATTCCGGACACACCAGGTGTCCCGCGATCCCTCCCCGCACGTCACGGCGGCCCCCCGGCGCCGTGATCGGCAAGCCACAGGAGCTCACCCCATGCCCCAGACCCGATCGACCGACTCGCCCCGCATCAGCGTCGTCGTCCCCATCTACAAGGTGCAGGGCTACCTGCGCGAGTGCCTCGACTCGATCCTCGGGCAGTCCTTCACCGACTTCGAGGTCATCGCCGTGGACGACTGCTCCCCGGACGCCTGCGGCCGGATCGTCGACGAGTACGCCGCCCGCGACGGTCGCGTCGTGCCCGTCCACCTGGAGAAGAACGGCGGCATCGGCAACGCGCGCAACGTCGGCGCCGCCAAGGCCCGCGGCGACTACATCCTCTTCCTCGACAGCGACGACACCCTCACCGAGGGCGCGCTCCAGGCGGTGTCCGAGCGCCTGGCCGTCACCGGTGACCCGGATGTGCTGCTCGTCAACCACGCCCGCACCTACTGGTGGGGCGAGATCCAGCAGGGCGCGGCGAGCGACATGCTCCGCGCGGCCGGCACCGACGTGTTCGGCGTTCTGGAACGTCCCGAGTACCTCGGCATGTTCGCGGTGGTGTGGAACCGTCTCTACCGGCGGGACTTCTACGCCGACAACGGCTTCGTCTTCACCGACGGCATCTACGAGGACGCCCTGTTCGTCTACACCACGATGCTGACCGCGAAGCGCGTCGCGTGCCTGGATCACATCTGCGTCCACTACCGGCAGCGCCGGCAGGGCAACTCCATGCGGACGCCCGGGCGCGAGCACTTCGCCATCTTCGACCAGTACGAGCGGCTCTTCGAGTTCCTCGACAGGCGCCCCGACCTGGAGTCGATGCGGCCCCTGCTCTTCGAGAGGATGGTCAGCCACATCCTCTTCGTCCTCTCGCGGGCGGACCGGGTCCGCACCCAGGACCGGCCGGAGTTCTTCCGACGGGCCGCGGCCCAGTACCGCCGCTTCGAACCCGCCGGTTTCGTCCCCCCGGAGGGCGAGGACGCACGGCGGTTCGAGCTGCTCTCCCGCGGCTCGTACTCGGCGTTCACCGCGGTGACCCTCGCCGCGAGCACCCGCAAGCGCGTCACCAAGCGTCTGAACAAGACCAGGGTGCGGCTCGGCAGGCAGGCGTACGACAAGCTGTACCGGATGCACCTCAAGCGGCCGATCGACGAGAACCTCGTGGTCTACTCGGCCTACTGGGACCGCGGAGTCTCCTGCAACCCCGCCGCGATCTACCACAAGGCCAAGGAGTTGGCGCCCCGGCTCCACGGCGTCTGGGTGGTGCGGAAGGGCGCCGAGCACACCGTCCCCGACGGGGTCGACCACGTCGTCGTCAGGTCCCCCCGCTACTGGGAGGTCATGGCCCGCGCCAAGTACCTGGTGAACAACGTCAACTTCCCCGACGAGATCGTCAAGCGCCCCGGCCAGATCCACCTCCAGACCCACCACGGCACGCCGCTGAAGCAGATGGGTATCGACCAGCAGCGGTTCCCCGCCGCCGCCAAGAACATGAGCTTCCGCAAGCTCCTGGAGCGGGCCGACCGGTGGGACTACAGCCTGGCCTCGAACCAGCACTCGGCGGAGATCTGGGAGCGGGTCTACCCCTGCTCCTTCGAGAACATCGACTCCGGCTACCCGCGCAACGACGTGTACTTCTCCGCCGGCGCCGACGACGTCCGGCGCATCCGGGCCGAGTTGGGCATCGAGGAGGGCAGGACCGCCATCCTCTACGCGCCCACGGTGCGGGACTACCAGAAGGGCTTCGTGCCCCACCTGGACCTGGAGCGTTTCTGCCGCGAGATCGGCGAGGACCACGTCGTGCTGGTGCGCGCCCACTACTTCTACGGCGTCAGCCAGGACCTGCAGAGGCTGCAGGAGAGCGGGATGATCAGGGACGTCTCGAAGTACCCGGTGACGGAGGACCTCTGCCTGGCGGCGGACGTGCTCGTCACCGACTACTCCTCCATCATGTTCGACTACGCCTGCCTCGACCGCCCGATCGTCTCGTACGTTCCCGACTGGGAGGTGTACGCCAAGGCCCGCGGCGTCTACTTCGACCTGCTCTCCGGGAAGCCCGGCGAGACGCCGGGGGCCGTCGCCACCGACGAGGACCGGCTGATCAAGGTCTTCCGCTCCGGCGCCTGGGACACGCCCAGGACCAGGGAGCTGCGCGCCGCGTTCCGCAGGCGCTTCGTGCAGTACGACGACGGGAACGCCGCGGAGCGCGTGGTGCGGAAGGTCTTCCTGGGCGAGGAGGTCGCGCCGCCCGTCATCCCGCTCGAGGAGCGCACCCCGGCCCCGGCGCCGTCCGCCCGTCCCGCGTCCGGGACGTTCCTCGCCCCGTCGACCGGCGACGGCGATCTCGTCGGCGCGTGACGCGGGGAGCCGAGGAGGACCGGAGACGACAGGACGGGCGGCCCGCCGTGGAGCGGGCCGCCCGTCCCGCTCGACGGCGTGGCCTTCCAATGACCGGTCCACCGGCCGCGGGCGGCCGGTGGACCGCCGTCACGCGAAGGGGTCGAAGTCCTCGTACTCCCGCGTGGTCTCGTCGCGCGCCGCCTCGCGGTCGCGGCGGCGCTGGGCGGCCGGGCGGACGCTCTCCAGCCGGTGGTCCTCCCCCCGGCGGCCGAGCATCTCCGCACCCGCGGACACCGACGGCTCCCAGTCGAAGACGACCGCGTTGTCCTCGGGGCCGATGGCGACGCCGTCGCCCTCGCGAGCGCCCACCTTCATCAGTTCGTCCTCGACGCCGAGGCGGTTGAGCCGGTCGGCGAGGTAGCCCACGGCCTCGTCGTTGTTGAAGTCGGTCTGGCGGACCCAGCGCTCCGGCTTCTCGCCGCGCACGCGGAACAGGCCCTCGCCCTCCTTGGTGACGGTGAAGCCCGAGTCGTCCACGGCCTTGGGGCGGATGACGATGCGGGTCGCCTCCTCCTTGGGCTTCGCCGCGCGCGCCTCGTCCACGATCTTCGCCAGGGCGTAGGAGAGTTCCTTGAGGCCCTTGCGGCTGACGGCCGAGACCTCGAAGACCCGGTGGCCGCGGGCCTCGATCTCGGGACGGATGATGTCGGCGAGGTCCTGGCCGTCGGGGACGTCGGTCTTGTTGAGCGCCACGATGCGCGGGCGGTCGTCCAGACCGCCGTACTGCGCCAGTTCGGCCTCGATGGCGTCGAGATCCGTGAGCGGGTCGCGGTCGGACTCCAGCGTCGCGCAGTCCAGCACGTGGACCAGCACCGCGCAGCGCTCGACATGGCGCAGGAACTCCAGTCCCAGCCCCTTGCCCTGGCTGGCGCCGGGAATCAGCCCGGGGACGTCGGCGATGGTGTAGACGACCGAACCGGCCGTCACCACGCCCAGGTTGGGCACCAGCGTGGTGAAGGGGTAGTCGGCGATCTTCGGCTTGGCCGCGGAGAGGACGGAGATCAGGGACGACTTGCCCGCCGACGGGTAGCCCACGAGCGCCACGTCGGCCACCGTCTTCAACTCCAGGACGATGTCGCGGGTCTCTCCCGGCTCGCCCAGCAGCGCGAAGCCCGGCGCCTTGCGGCGGGGCGAGGCGAGCGCGGCATTGCCCAGTCCGCCCCGGCCGCCCCGACCGGCGACGAAGGTGGTGCCGTGGCCGACCAGGTCGGCCAGGACGTTCCCCCGCTTGTCGAGGACGACGGTGCCGTCCGGAACGGGCAGCACCAGGTCCTTGCCGTCGGCGCCCGAGCGGTTCCCGCCTTCGCCCGGCCTGCCGTTGCCGGCCCTGCGGTGCGGGGTGTGGTGGTAGTCCAGCAGCGTGGTCACGGACTGGTCGACGACGAGGACGACGTCGCCGCCCCGGCCGCCGTTGCCGCCGTCCGGACCGCCCAGCGGCTTGAACTTCTCACGGTGCACGGAGGCACAGCCGTGGCCTCCGTTACCCGCGGCGACGTGCAACTCGACGCGGTCCACGAAGGTGGTCATGACGGTGCCTCCCGGCTGGTGTTCAAGGGTGTACCTGGAGTGTGCTCGATGGTCGTCCGCGAGAGGGCCGGCCGTGCCGGCCCCGGACCGGGACGCCGCCGTCCTCGCGGACGGCTTCCTGGGGGTGTAACGCGCCGAGGGCGGATCCGCTTCCCCGCCGGTACGCGCGCCGCGCGTACGACGAGAGGCGGTCCGCCCTCGGAAGGTGGTGTCGTGCCGTGCCGGACTACTCGATCACTCGCCGGCCGGGACGACGTTCACGACCTTGCGGCCGCGGTGGGTGCCGAACTTCACCGCACCGGCGGACAGCGCGAACAGCGTGTCGTCGCCGCCGCGGCCCACGCCGGCGCCCGGGTGGAAGTGGGTGCCACGCTGACGGACCAGGATCTCGCCCGCCTTGACGACCTGGCCCCCGAAGCGCTTCACACCGAGCCGCTTGGGGTTGGAGTCACGACCGTTCTTGGTGGACGATGCGCCCTTCTTGGTTGCCATCTCTCCTCAGTCCCTTACTTCGTCGCCGGGGCGTCGATGCCGGTGATCTTCAGCGCGGTGTGCAGTTGGCGGTGACCGATCCGCTTGCGGTAGCCAGTCTTGTTCTTGTACTTCAGGATGTCGATCTTGGCACCCTTGTGGTGGTCCACGACCTCGGCGTGGACCTTCACACCGGCCAGGACCCAGGGGTCGCTGGTGACCGCGTCGCCATCGACGATGAGCAGGGTCGAGAGCTCGACGCTGTCGCCGACCTTGCTGTTGGAGATACGGTCAACCTCAATCACGTCGCCGACGGACACCTTCTGCTGGCGGCCGCCGGTGCGCACGATCGCGTACACGCGGAACTCTCTCTCGCTCGTGGGTGGGGCCCCTGATGCCAGCCGCCCGACACGGGCTGACCCGTGGTGATCCTGGTGGATTGAGCGGCCTCTCCTCGCGCTCCCACGACACCGTGCGGAGCACGCGGAGGGATTCGCTCAGGAGCCTGGCGTATCCATCGACACGCCGACGGTCAAGATTACGGGGGCGGAAGTCCGCGGGTCAAACCGGGCCCCGGACGCCTCGCGTCCGGGGCCCGGTCCCGTCACTCCTCGGTCTCGGCCTCGGCCTGGGCCGAGACGGACGGCGGGGCCTGCTGCTCCGCCGCGGCGGTCTTCCCGGCCGTCGACTTCCTGGTGGTCGTCTTCTTGGCCGGGGCCTTCGTCGCGGTCTTGGTCGCCGACTTCTTGGCCGCGGTCTTCTTCGCCGGGGCCTTCGTCGCCGCCTTGGCCGCCGTCTTCTTGGCGGTGGTGGTCGTCTTCTTGGCCGGGGCCTTCGTCGCCGCCTTGGCCGCCGCCTTCTTCGCGGTGGCCTTCTTGGCCGGGGCCTTCGCCGCCGCCTTCTTCGCGGTGGTCTTCTTGGCGGTGGCCTTCTTCGCCGGGGCCGCCTCCTCCGCCTCCGGCTCACCGGCGGCCTCGGGCGCGGCCTCGGCCTCGGGCTCTGCCGCGACCGTCGGGGCGCCCGCGGGCTCGGTGATCTCCGCGGCCTCCGGGGAACCCGCCGGAGCGGCGGCCCGGCGCACCACACGGCGACGGGGCCGCGCCGGGGGCGCGGGCTCCTCCGCGGGGGCCTCGGACTGCTCCGGCACGGAGAGCGCCTCGGAGGCGGGGGCCTCCGCGGGCTTCTCCTCGGAGGTCTCCTCGGCCGACTTCGCGGCCGTCGGGACCACCACCACGGCGGCCTCCTCCTCGGCGGCGGCCTTCGGCGGGCCGGCCGGGACCGACACCTTGCGGGTGACGCGCCGCCGGGTGCGCGGGCGCGGTTCCTCGGCCGCCTCGGGCGCCTCGGCCGTCTCCACCACGCCGGCGGGCTCGGGCGCGGTCTCCTCGGCGGCGGGAGCCGCCTCGGGCGTCCGGTCGGTCTCCGGGGCCGGGGCCTCCTCCTCGGCCCGCTCCGCCGGTTCCGCGGGCTCCTCGGCCGTCGGGGCCACCGTCGTCGCGGCCTCCGGGGCCGACGCCTTGCGGGCGGCGCGCCGCCGCCTGCGACCGCGTCGGGCGGCCTCCTCGGCCTCGGCTGCGCTGTTGTACAGCTCCTCGTCCGGGGTGAACACCGGCTCGGGCAGCGCCGTGGGCTCGGCGAGTTCCGCCGCGACCTCGGCGGGAGTCTCCGCCGGGACCTCGGCGGGCTCCTCCACCGGCGCCTCGGGGGCGGGGGTCTCCGCGGCCGGAGCCTCGGGAACGGGCTGCTGCGCGGCGCCCTTGCCCTTCTTCCGGGCGCGCTTGCCGCCACCGCCGCCCTGGGTCTGCACCTGGTCCATGTGGACGATGACGCCGCGACCGTTGCAGTGCGCGCAGGTCTCGGAGAAGGACTCCAGCAGCCCCTGGCCGACCCGCTTGCGGGTCATCTGGACCAGGCCCAGCGAGGTGACCTCGGCCACCTGGTGCTTGGTGCGGTCGCGGCCCAGGCACTCCAGCAGGCGCCGCAGCACCAGGTCGCGGTTGGACTCCAACACCATGTCGATGAAGTCGATCACGATGATGCCGCCGAGGTCGCGCAGCCTGAGCTGGCGCACGATCTCCTCGGCCGCCTCCAGGTTGTTCCTGGTGACCGTCTCCTCCAGGTTGCCGCCCTGGCCGGTGAACTTGCCGGTGTTGACGTCGATGACGACCATCGCCTCGGTCCGGTCGATGACCAGCGAGCCGCCGCTGGGCAGCCAGACCTTGCGGTCCAGCGCCTTCATCAGTTGCTCGTCGATGCGGTAGGTGGCGAAGACGTCGACCTCGGAGGTCCACTTCTGCAGTCGGTCGGCCAGGTCGGGCGCGACGTGCGAGACGTATCCGTGGATCGTCTCCCACGCCTGGTCGCCGCTGACGATGACCTTGGAGAAGTCCTCGTTGAAGATGTCGCGGACGACCCGGACGGTCATGTCCGGCTCGCCGTAGAGCAGCGCCGGGGCGTTGCCCTTGCGCGCCTTCTTCTGGATGTCCTCCCACTGCGCCTGGAGCCGCTCGACGTCACGGCGCAGCTCTTCCTCGCTGGCGCCCTCGGCGGCGGTGCGGACGATGACGCCCGCGTCCTCGGGGACGATCCGCTTGAGGATCTGCTTGAGCCGGGCCCGCTCGGTGTCCGGGAGCTTGCGGCTGATGCCGGTCATCGAGCCCTCGGGCACGTAGACCAGGTAGCGGCCGGGGAGGGAGACCTGGCTGGTCAGCCTGGCGCCCTTGTGCCCGATCGGGTCCTTGGTGACCTGGACCAGGACGGACTGGCCGGACTTGAGCGCGCTCTCGATCCGGCGCGGGCCACCGGACATCCCCAGGGCCTCGAAGTTCACCTCGCCGGCGTAGAGGACAGCGTTGCGCCCCTTGCCGATGTCGACGAAGGCGGCCTCCATCGACGGCAGCACGTTCTGGACCTTGCCCAGGTAGACGTTGCCGACGTAGCTGGTCGACTGCTCCTTGTTGACGAAGTGCTCGACGAGGACGCCGTCCTCCAGCACGCCGATCTGGGTGCGGTCGCCGTTCTGGCGGACCACCATGACGCGCTCGACCGCCTCGCGGCGGGCGAGGAACTCGGCCTCGGTGATGATCGGGACGCGGCGGCGGCCCTGCTCGCGGCCCTCGCGGCGCCGCTGCTTCTTGGCCTCCAGACGGGTGGAGCCCTTGATGGACTGCACGCCGTCGGCGCTCTCGGGCGTCTCGTCCTTCCTCTTCCGCGGCTCGCGGATCTTGACGACCGTGCGCTCCGGGTCGTCGGGGGAGAGCTCTGTGCTCACCGTCTCGGCCTCACCGCTGCGCCGCCGACGGCGCCGACGGCGGCGCGAGGTGCTGCCGGCGGTGGTCGGGTGCTCGCCGTCGTCGGCCTCGCCGGTCTCACCGGCCTCGTCCGCGGCGTGCTCGGCGTGCCGGTCGTCCTCGGCCGTGGGCTCCTCGCCGTTCTCCGCGTCCTCGTCCCCCTCGTCGCCGGTCCGGGCCTCGTCGGAGGCGTCGGCCTCACCGCCACGCCGGCGGCGACGTCCACCGCGGCGACGGCGGCGCGAGGGGCGCTCGTCGATCCCCTCGGCGTCCTCGGTGCGGCCCTCGGTCTCCTCGTCCGCCTCGCCGGAGTCCTCGCCGGTCTCCTCCGCGCTCTCCGCGGTCACGTCCTGCTCGGCCTGCTCGGCGGGCTCGCCGTACTCGGCCGCCTCGCCACGGCGCCGACGACGGCGCCGGCGGCGGGCGGAGCCGGTGGACTCGTCGTGGGCCGCCTCGTCGGCGTATCCCCCGTTCCCGGTGTCCTCGGTCTCGTCCTCGTCCGGCTCCTCGAGCCCCGCGGCCTCGGCCGCGGCGGCGATGGCGGCGGTCTCCGGGGTCTGGAACACCGGCTCGGTGAACACGGGGGGCTGGAACACCGCCACCGGCGGCTTCCTCCTCACCCGCCGCTGGGGCGCGGGCTCGGCCTTCTCGGCCACCGGCTTCCCTGCCGCCGGCTTCTCGACGGGCTCCTCGACGGGCTTCCCGGTGGACTCCGGCTCCGTGGACTTCGACTCCGTCGCGGGTGTCCTGCTCTCGGCGGTCTTGGCGCTCTTGGCGGTCTCAGCAGCCTCGGCGGTCCCGGCGGAGACCTTGCGGGTGCGGCGCCGCGCACGGGAGGGCGCGGGCTTCTCGGCGGCTTCCGCGGCGGACTCCTCCGCGGACTTCTCGACCGGCTCCTCGGCCTCGGCCGCGGGCTGTTCGGCCTCCTCGGTCGGCTGCGGCGACCCCGCAGGTGCGGAGGCCCGGCGCGTGGTGCGGCGCCGGGTGCGGGCGGGCGCGGGCTGCTCGGCGGCTTCTGCGGCGGGCTCCGCGGGCTCCTCGGACGCCGCGTCCTCGTCGGCCCGTGCCGTGGACACGACCGTCTCGGCCGCCTCCGGCGGGCCCGCCGGAGCGGAGGCCCGGCGCGTCACGCGGCGCCGGGGGCGCGGCGGTGCCGGCTCGCTCTCGGGAGTGTCGGGGGCGGACGTGGACGCGGCGGGGGCTTCCGCGGGCGGCGTGTCGGCCGGTGCGACGGCCGGGGTGACGACCTCCGGCTCGGCCGTGGTGACCGCGGGCGGTCCCGCCGGGCGGGACACCGCGCGCCTGCGGCGGCGCGGCGGCAGGTTGTCGCTGGGGGTGTCGTGGGCGGTGGTCCCCTCCCCTTCGGGGGCGGGGGACGTCCTGTCGTTGTCGTTCGCGGTGATCTCCGCGGACTCCGTGGGTTCGCGCATGCGGGCGGTTCTCCCGTCACGCTCCCGGGCGCCGTACCTCGATCCGGTCGGGCTCCGCGTGATGTGCGCGGGCCGCTGTCCGGGGCGCGGGCGCCGCACGGGAGCTGTCGTCTCGCTCGCCGGTTGTGTGCCATCGGGCTCGCAGCCGGCGAAAGTCTGCTGGTCGGTGCGCCTGCCTGACGGCCGGACCCGGGTGGCTCCCTGGTGCCTCGCACATCGGCGGCGCGGCGGCGTCGGCCTACGCGGTGACGTCCGGCACCGTCGCGACGGCGGTTGCGTCGCGGTCGGGCGCGAACGGATCGGTCACCGTGCCGGTCTCCTCATCGAGCGGCCCCTGCGCCAGCCTGGTCACCGCTGCGGGGACCGGCGGCGCCAGGTCGGCCGTAGCTCGGAGGCCGGACAGGACGTCGTCGGGTCGTACGGCGGGTGTCTGGTGCCGCACTACCAGGCGCAGTATCGCACAAGGGGGGCCCTCGGGCCTATCGGACCCGGCCGGGACGGCCTCCAGCGAGGCCACCGCGGCACGTGTGTCGAACGTGCGGAGGCCCTTCTTGGTCTGCCGCTGGACCTCCACCGAGTCGGCGGCGAGGAACACCTCGACCGCCTTCCCCGCCTCCTCCGGGCTCACGCCGTCCAGCCGCAGCTCCCATCGGGAGGCAGTGAGCCGTTCGGCGAACCCGCCGGTGCGGGCCTCCACCGCGTCGACGACGTCGAGTCCGTCGGGGAGCGACTCGTCGAGCAGTCGCCGCAGCACCTCGGGATCACGTCGTTCGGTGAGGGCGATCTCCAGGTACTCGGCCTCGCTCCCCGTGCCGGTCGGCGCCGCGTTCGCGTACGAGACCTTGGGGTGCGGGGTGAAACCGGCGGAGTACGCCATGGGCACCTCGGCCCGGCGCAGCGCCCGTTCGAAGGCGCGCTGGAAGTCGCGGTGGCTGGTGAACCGGAGGCGGCCGCGCTTGGTGTAGCGCAGGCGGATGCGCTGCACCGCGGGTGCGGGCGGCGGGCCTTCGGGCTGTCGCTTGCCCAGTGTCCCTCAGTCCTTCGTGCTGTCCTGGGCCCGGCGTGGGGCCGTGTTTCTTTCCCCCAGGTTACGCGGCTCGGGGGTTCGGTGCGGTTGGTACCCAGTACCGCAGCTTCACACCCCTGCGGTCCTCGAAGATCCCGCCGCACGCCTCGATGACCTTGCGGGAGGCGATGTTGGTGTGGTCGCAGGTGATCAGGGCGGGGTCGATCCCCAGGGAGTGGGCCACCGGCAGGGCGGCGCGCAGTATGGCGGTCGCGTGACCCCGACGACGGGCGGAGACGCGCACGTCGTAGCCGATGTGCCCGCCGTAGTCGAGGAGGAAGGGGTTGAGCCGGTGCCGGATGGCGATGCGGCCGAGGTAGACGTCCCCGTCGACCCACCACAGGGTGGTGCACGGGACGAACCCCGACGGACGTGGGGTGTCCTCCTCGGCGTCGATCCTCAAGGCGGTCACGTACGCGGCGAAGACCTCCGGGTCCCCCCACCGGTCGCGCCAGAGGCGCAGGTCGCGGCCGACCATCGAGTTGTCGTCGGGCGCCCCGCGGCCTTCCGCCGCGAACTCCTCCATCGCCTCGACGAAGGAGGCGTGCACTCGGACGGTGGGGGCGATCAGTTCCGGCATGGACAGCAGTCTCGCAGCGCGCGACCGCCTCCGGCCGGCGGACGTCCAGGACGTTCCACCGTTTCGGAGGCGGTCGGGCGCGGTCCGCGGTCGGGACCGGCGGGGCTACTTGTCGACGACCGTCAGCGGCAGCAGCTTCCTGCCCGTCGGGCCGACCTGGATCTCGGTGCCCATCTGCGGGCAGACGCCGCAGTCGAAGCACGGGGACCAGCGGCAGTCCTCGACCTCGGTCTCGTCGAGGGCGTCCTGCCAGTCCTCCCACAGCCAGTCCTTGTCGAGACCGGAGTCGAGGTGGTCCCAGGGCAGGACCTCCTCGTAGGAGCGCTCGCGCGTGGTGTACCAGTCGACGTCCACGCCGTGGGGGGCCAGCGCGCGCTCGGCGCACTCCATCCACAGGTCGTAGGAGAAGTGCTCGCGCCAGCCGTCGAAGCGGCCCCCCGCCTCGTAGACGGCGCGGATGACGTCGCCGACGCGGCGGTCGCCGCGCGAAAGCAGGCCCTCGACGATGCCGGGCTTGCCGTCGTGGTAGCGGAAGCCGATGGAACGGCCGTACCGCTTGTCGGCGCGGATCTTCTCGCGGAGCTTCTCCAGGCGGGCGTCGGTCTCCTCGGCCGAGAGCTGCGGGGCCCACTGGAAGGGGGTGTGCGGCTTGGGGACGAAACCGCCGATGGAGACCGTGCAGCGGATGTCGTTGGAGCCGGACACCTCGCGGCCCTTGGCGATGACCTTGCCGGCCATGTCGGCGATCTGCAGGACGTCCTCGTCGGTCTCCGTCGGCAGGCCGCACATGAAGTACAGCTTCACCTGCCGCCAGCCGTTGCCGTAGGCGGTGGCGACGGTGCGGATCAGGTCGTCCTCGGAGACCATCTTGTTGATGACCTTGCGGATGCGCTCGCTGCCGCCCTCGGGGGCGAAGGTCAGACCGGAGCGGCGGCCGTTGCGGGTCAGTTCGTTGGCCAGGTCGATGTTGAAGGCGTCGACCCGGGTGGACGGCAGCGACAGGCCGATCTTGTCGTCCTCGTACCGGTCGGCCAGGCCCTTGGCGATGTCGCCGATCTCGCTGTGGTCGGCGGAGGAGAGCGAGAGCAGGCCGACCTCCTCGAAGCCGGTGTTCTTCAGGCCCTTCTCCACCATCTCGCCGATGCCGGTGATGGAGCGCTCGCGCACCGGGCGGGTGATCATGCCCGCCTGGCAGAAGCGGCAGCCGCGGGTGCAGCCGCGGAAGATCTCCACGCTCATCCGCTCGTGGACGGTCTCGGCCAGCGGCACCAGCGGCTTCTTGGGGTAGGGCCACTCGTCGAGGTCCATCACGGTGTGCTTGGTCACGCGCCACGGCACGCCGGAGCGGTTGGGGACGACGCGGGCGATCCGGCCGTCCTCCAGGTACTCCACGTCGTAGAACCTCGGCACGTACACGCCGCCGGTCCTCGCCAGACGCAGCAGCAGCCCGTCGCGTCCGTCCGGGCGGCCCTCGGCCTTCCAGGCCCGGACGATCTCGGTGATCTCCAGCACGGCCTGCTCGCCGTCGCCGATGACCGCGCAGTCGATGTAGTCCGCGATCGGCTCGGGGTTGAAGGCGGCGTGGCCGCCGGCGACGACCACCGGGTGGTCGTCGTCGCGGTCCTTCGCCTCCAGCGGGATGCCGGCCAGGTCGAGCGCGGTGAGCAGGTTGGTGTAGCCCAGCTCGGTGGAGAAGGAGACGCCGAACACGTCGAAGGCGCCGACCGGGCGGTGCGCGTCCACGGTGAACTGCGGGACCCCGTGCTCGCGCATGAGCTTCTCCAGGTCCGGCCAGACGCTGTAGGTGCGTTCGGCGAGCACGCCCTCGCGCTCGTTGAGCACCTCGTAGAGGATCATGACGCCCTGGTTGGGCAGCCCGACCTCGTAGGCGTCGGGGTACATCAGTGCCCAGCGGACATCGCAGGCGTCCCAGTCCTTGACGGTGGAGTTCAGCTCTCCGCCGACGTACTGGATCGGCTTCTGGACGTGCGGGAGGAGGGCCTCCAGGCGCGGGAAGACCGACTCGACAGGCATGGGTGGTGTCCTCGGATGCTGGGGTCTCGGGGTGCCGCTCCGCGCGCGGGTGTTGCGGACGGAAGTGGCCATCCAGCGTAACCCCTGCGCCGGAGCGGGCCCCGCGCCGCCCGAGGTTCAGGCGGACACGGGGCGCTGCACCCGGATCGACTGGAGCAGCCCGATGGCGATCCACACCGCGAACATCGAGGTGCCGCCGTAGCTGACGAAGGGCAGCGGCAGGCCGGCGACCGGCATGATGCCCATGGTCATCCCGATGTTCTCGAAGGACTGGAACGCGAACCAGGCGATGATGCCGGCGGCGACGATCGTCCCGTACAGCTCGGTCGCCTCGCGGGCGATGCGGCAGGCCCGCCAGAGCACGACGCCGACCAGGAAGATGATCAGCCCCGCGCCGAGGAAGCCCAGCTCCTCGCCCGCGACGGTGAAGACGAAGTCCGTCTGCTGCTCGGGGACGAACCGTCCCGTGGTCTGCGTCCCCTCGAACAGGCCCTTGCCGTAGAGGCCGCCCGAACCGATGGCGATGCGGGCCTGGTTGGTGTTGTACCCGGCGCCGGACGGGTCGAGGGCCGGGTTGGCGAAGGCCGCGAACCGCTTGATCTGGTAGTCGTCGAGCACGCCGAGCTGCCAGACCAGCACCGCGCCGATGCCGCCCGCCGCGAGGAGCCCGATGATCCAGCGGTTGGACGCCCCGGAGGCCAGCAGCACCCCGAGCACGATCACGGCCAGCACCATCACCGAGCCCATGTCGGGCATCAGCATCACGATGCCGATCGGCACGGCGGCCAGTCCCAGGGCCTGCACCACCGTGCGGTGGTCGGGGTGGACGCGGTCCCCGGCGTCCACCCGGGCCGCCAGTATCATCGCCATCCCCAGGATGATGGTGATCTTGGCGAACTCGGCGGGCTGGAGCGAGAGGCCCCCGCCCAGCTTCAACCACGCGCGCTGACCGTTGATCGTCGCGCCGAGCGGGGTGAGCACCAGCAGCGCCAGCGCCACCGACAGCACGTACAGCACCGGGACCGCGCCGCGCAGCCTGCGGTGGCCCAGCCAGATGGTGGCCACGGCCAGTGCCACGCCCCCGGCGAGGGCGAACAGGTGGCGCCAGAGGAAGTACTGCGGGTCGCCCTCGTTCAGCTCGGTGCGGTTGCGGGTGGCGGACCACACCAGCAGGGCGCCGAGGATCGACAGTGCCACACAGGCGAGCAGCAGTATCCAGTCCAGGCGGCGGACGACGGAGTCGCGCGCCATGATCCTGCTCCAGGCCGACCGCTCCTGCCAGGGCCGTCCCGCGTAGGAGTGGGTGCTCACGGCTTGAAGCCCTTCTGCCGCTGGGCCTCGATCGTGCCGTCCCGGTTGATCTTGGGGAGTTCCTTCTGCGGCTTCGGCAGCAACGCCTTGTCCTTGTGGATCGTGCCGTCGTCGTCCACGCCGTACAGCGCGTCGTAGATGTTGCGCACCGCGGGACCGGAGGCGCCCGAGCCGGTGCCGCCCTGCGAGATCGTCATGACGATCGTGTATTCCTCGGTGTACGTCGCGAACCACGAGGTGGTCTGCTTGCCGTAGACCTCGGCGGTACCGGTCTTGGCGTGCATGGGGATCTTGTCCTGGGGCCAACCGGTGTCGGCGAAGCGCCAAGCCGCGGTACCTCGGGTGGCGACGCCCTCCAGGGCCTTGTCGATCTGGCGGAGCGTCCCGCGGTCCACCGGCAGCCTGCCCCTCTTCTTGGGCTCGATCTCCTTGATCCTCTTGCCGTCCGGGCTGACGATCGCCTTGCCGACGGTGGGCTCGTACACGGTGCCGCCGTTGCTGAGCGCCGCGTAGATCACCGCCATCTGGATGGGCGTCGTCAGGGTGTCGCCCTGGCCGATGGAGTAGTTGACGCTGTCACCGGCGCGCAGCTTGTTGCCCTCCAGGCAGTTCTCGTACGCGATCTGTTCGACGTAGTCCCCGTTCTTCTTGCCGTACTCGCACCAGGCGTCCTTGTTGGCCTCCCAGTACTCCCGCTTCCACTTCCGGTCGGGGACGCGGCCGGTGACCTCGTTGGGCAGGTCGATCCCGGTGCGCTTGCCGAGGCCGAAGTCGTGGGCCGTCTTGTAGAACCAGTCGTCGGGGTTCTTCTTCGGCTTGTTGCCGCCGTCCTTCTTCCACTCCTGGTGGGCGAGGGCGTAGTAGACGGTGTCGCAGGAGACCTCCAGCGCCCGGCCGAGGTCGATCACGCCGTGGTCCTGCGACTCGTAGTTCGTGAAGACCTGGCCGCCGATGCTGTACGAGGACGAGCAGCGGTAGCGCCCGTCGAAGTCGTAGCCCGCCTTGACGGCCGCGACGGTCGGGATCACCTTGAAGATCGAGCCGGGCGCCGCCTGCCCCTGGATGGCCCGGTTGAGCAGCGGGTAGTTGGACTTCTTCCCGGTGAGCTCGGTGTAGTCCTTGGCGGAGATGCCGCCGACCCAGGCGTTGGGGTCGTAGTCCGGCAGGGAGGACATCGCCACGACCCGCCCGGTCTTGGACTCCATCACCACGACCGCGCCCGCGTCGGCCTTGTAGTTCTCGCCGGTGTTGTCGTCGAACTGTTTGCGGGCCTCCTTCATCGCCTTGGCCAACTCCTTCTCGGCGATGGCCTGGACGCGGGCGTCGATGCTGGTGACCAGGCTGGCGCCGGGCTCGCCCTCGTCGCTCTCGGCCTCCCCGATGACCCGCCCGAGGTTGTCCACCCGGTACCGCGTCACGCCCGCGTCGCCGCGCAGGGCGGCGTCGTAGCTGCGCTCCAGGCCGGAGCGGCCGATCTGGTCGGAGCTGAGCAGCGGCGAGTCGCCGTCCTTGGTCTCCTCGATCTCCTCGTCGGTGACGGGGGGAAGTCCTCGGCGCGCTCGCGGATCTGGAGCGCCTGCTGGGTGGTCGCCTCGTCGGTGATCGGGATGGGCTGGTAGGGCGAGCCGTTCCAGCACGGCTGCGGCGTCTCCGCGTCGCAGAGGCGGATCTTCTCGGACACCTCCTTGAAGACCAGGATCTGGATGGCGACCAGTCGGATGGTGACCCGCGGCGTGCGACCGGTCTCGGGAATGTTGCTCACTGCTCCACCTCCGTCACAGTCGCTTGACTCCCCTGATGCGTCCCACCCGGCTCTTCGACGTCCGGGCCGACAGTCCGCCGCCCCGGACACGGGCCGCGCGCGTTGCCCCGCCGCCGAGTCGGCCCACCCGGCCCGTGCCGAACAGCCCGCCACCGTGGGCGCTGTCGGTCGCGCTGCCCGCCGCCTCGGCGAGCGGGTCGTGCTGGGTGCGGCGGGCCAGGGCCATGACCGCCGGGACGGTGAACGGCGCGAGCAGCAGGTCGTAGACGGTGGCCGTCAACAGCAGCCCGCCCAGGCCCACATGGCGGGCGGCGGTGTCCCCCACCAGCGCGCCGACCCCCGCGTACAGCAGGGTGGAGGAGAGCGCGGCGCCCGCCACGACGAGCATCGGGACGGTGGCGCTGCGGTGTCGGCCGTTCTCCGGCCTGGTCAGGCCCGCGGCGTAGCCGACGACGCACAGCACCAGGGCGTACCGGCCCACGGCGTGGTCGGCGGGCGGCGCGAGGTCGGCCAGCAGCCCGGCGCCGAAACCGACCAGGGCACCGCCCGTGTGGCCGTACACCAGCGCCAGGCCGAGGACGGTCAGCAGCAGCAAGTCCGGCACGGCGCCCGGCAGTTGGAGCCGGGCCAGCACGCTGACCTGGACGACCAGGGCGACGACCACCAGGGCGGTCGAGAGCAGGATCCGGTTGAGGTGCATTGCTATCGGTCAGCTCCTGGAGGGGCTGGGGGCGGTGGTGGCCCCGTCGGAGGGCGTGGCCTCGTCGGAGGGGCTCGCGCCCGCGGAGGGGGTGGCGGTCACCGTGACCGTCGGGGTGGGCCTGGCCTTCGGCGCCGGCGGGAGCACCGCGTCGCGCGGGTCGGTGCGCGGCGCCTTGACGACGACGCCGACGATGTCGAGCTTGGTGAAGCCGACGTACGGCCGCACCCGCACCGTCCTGGTGAGGCCCCCGCTGTGCGGGTCGACCCGGATGACCTCACCGACGGGCACGCCGGGGACGAAGGGCCTGTCGTTGCTGGAGCCGAAGGTGACCAGGCGGTCGCCCTTCTTCACCTCGGCCTTGCTGTTGAGGAGCTGGACGGTCAGGGCGCTGTCGCCCCGGCCGTTGGCGAAGCCCAACTCGTTCGTGCCCTCCATTCGGGTGCCGACGGTGAAGTCGGGGTCGTTGGCGAGCAACACGGTCGAGGTGCTCGGTCCGACGGTGGTCACCCGGCCGACGAGCCCGTCGCCGTTGATGACGGTCATGTCGCGCTTGATGCCGTCCCGCTCGCCGACGTCGAGGGTGACCGTCCAGGAGAACCCCTGGGCGGCGCCGATCCCGACGACCTGGGCCGCCTTGATGCCGTACTGTCCGGCGCCCGCGGTCTTGAGGAGCTTCTCCAGTTCGCGCACCCGGGAGTCGTTCCGGTCGGAGTCGGCCAGGCGCTGCCTCAGCTCCGCGTTCTCCCGCTCCAGTTGACCGATCCGGTCGTAGCGCTCGCCGGAGTCCCGTACGGCCGCGATGGCGTTGCCGACGGGGTCGACCGCGGCGGCGACGGTGTTCTCCACCGGACCGAGTACGGATGCCGTGACCTCTCTCGCCCCGTCGAGCGGCGAGCGCTCACCCCCGCGGATGTCCACCGTGATCAGTGCGAACGCGATGGCCACCAGCAGGACGAGCAGCAGCCGGCTCTCTCGTGTATCCCTCACGTGCGACGGCCGTGCCTTCCCGTTGTCGGAGTTGTCTGACCGTGGTGTCGTTCTGCCTCGTCGGCACGGACGGTGTTCGGGCCGCTCGCCGCGGCCCGAACGCCTCCGCGTCCGATCCGTGCGGTGGGACCGGGCACCCTCCCGCCCCCACCGCCGTCGTCACCGACGTGGTTGCGAGTCGAGCACCTGCTGGAGCGCCTCGAACTCCTCGACGCACTTGCCGGAGCCCAGCGCCACGGAGTCCAGCGGGTTCTCGGCGATGTGGATGGGCATGCCCGTCTCGCGCCGCAGCCGCTCGTCCAGGCCGCGCAGCAGGGCGCCGCCGCCGGTGAGCACGATGCCGCGGTCCATGATGTCGCCGGAGAGCTCCGGCGGGCACTTGTCGAGGGTGGTCTTCACCGCGTCCACGATGGAGCTGACGGGCTCCTCGATGGCCTTGCGGATCTCGGCGGCCGAGATCACCACCGTCTTCGGCAGTCCGCTGACGAGGTCGCGACCGCGGACCTCGGTGTGCTCGTCGGTCTCCATGTCGTACGCCGAGCCGATCGTGAGCTTGATGTTCTCGGCGGTCCGCTCGCCGAGGAGGAGGCTGTACTCCTTCTTGACGTGCTGGATGATCGCGTTGTCCAGCTCGTCGCCCGCGACGCGGATGGACTGCGCGGTGACGATCCCGCCCAGGGAGATCACCGCGACCTCGGTGGTGCCGCCGCCGATGTCGACGACCATGTTGCCCGTGGCCTCGTGGACCGGCAGCCCGGAACCGATCGCGGCGGCCATCGGCTCCTCGATGATGTGCACCTGTCGGGCACCGGCCTGTGTGGACGCCTCGATGACCGCGCGGCGCTCGACGCCGGTGATCCCGGACGGAACGCAGACGACCACTCGGGGGCGCGCGAGATAACGCCGCTTGTGAATTTTGAGGATGAAGTAGCGGAGCATCCGCTCGGTGATCTCGAAGTCGGCGATAACGCCGTCCTTCAGGGGGCGGACCGCCACGATGTTGCCGGGGGTGCGGCCGATCATCTTCTTCGCCTCGGCGCCGACCGCGAGGATTCCGCCGGTGTTGGTGTTGATGGCGACGACCGATGGTTCGTTGAGGACGATCCCGCGACCCCTGACGTACACCAGCGTGTTGGCGGTCCCGAGGTCGACAGCCATGTCACGGCCGATGAACGACATGTTGTTCGCCATGAGGATACGTCAGGCCTTCCAACTGGAGCGATGTGAGGGGGGAGGACGGCAGCGTGCGCTGCGGGGCGGGAGAAGTTTCCATCGTAGTCGCGCCCGTTCGAACGCGGCGGGAGGGTTCCTCCTCCGTCATTGTCGGCGGAACGCGTGCCATCCCTGTAAGGGTTGACGTCGCGTCCGGGTGATTCGTTCCCCCGAGTGAGGGTGGATTCACGGTGGGGCGATCGAATTCCATCGATCGCCCCACGTCAAGAGTTCCGTGAAGATACCGTGCCGTCAGCCGTGAGAAGGGAAGAAAATCTTCACTTCCCTCTCCGCGGACTCTTCGGAGTCCGAGGCGTGGATGAGGTTCTCACGCACGATCGTCCCGAAGTCCCCCCGGATGGAGCCGGGCGGTGCGGCGATCGGGTCGGTCGGGCCGGCCAGGGCCCGCACCCCCTCGATGACCCTCTCGCCCTCGACGACCATCACCACGGCCGGGCCCGACGTCATGAACTCCAGCAGTGGCTCGTAGAACGGACGACCGACGTGCTCGGCGTAGTGCTGTTCCAGCGTCTCGCGGTCCAGTGTGCGCAGCTCCATCGCGCTGATCCGCCAGCCGGCCTTGCGCTCGATCCGTCCGACGATCTCACCGATCAGGCCCCGCCTGACCGCGTCGGGCTTGAGGAGGACGAGAGTGCGCTGGCTCATGGGCTGCTGGCTCCTTCGGAGTACGGCGGAACAGGGAATTCACAAGTGCTCGAAAGGCTACAGGGGTGCCGCCGGAAGCCCGGCGGCACCGTCGTCGAGCGGTACCGTCAGGCGGTGTCGGCTCCGGCCGCGAACCGGGCCTTGGCCTCGTCGATCTTCCGACCGAAGTGGATCGAGGCCCACCACAGGCCGGCGAAGAGGGCGCCGAGGAAGAACATCGCCGGGACGACGAGGCCGGACGCGATCAGGCCGATCTGCAGCGCCCAGCCCAGGTGCAGCGCTCCGGGACGGGTGAGCACGCCGCACAGCAGCAGGCACAGCGCCATCGCCACGCCGCCGACGGTCCACACGGTCGTCGCGGACAGGTCGCCGAGCCGCATCGCCACCAGGGAGGCGAAGCCGATCACGAAGAACTCCCCGATGAGCGTGGAGGCGCAGAGCGTACGCATCTAACGGTCCTTTCCGAGCAGCAGCCGGGCCTCGCCGACGGTGAAGACCGAACCGGTGACCAGCACGCCCGCACCGGCGTACTCGCCCTCCTCCTCGGCCAGGGTGACGGCCTCCTCCAGGGCGTCGTCGAGTCGCGGCTCCACCTGGACCCGCTCCTCTCCGAAGACCTCCACGGCCAGCGCCGCGAGTTCGTCCACGTCCATGGAACGGGCGGTGGTGTTCCGGGTGACCACGACCTCGGCGAAGATCGGCTCGAAGGCCTCCAGCAGCCCCCGTACGTCCTTGTCCGCGCTGGGGGCGACCACCCCGACCAGGCGGCTGAAGCCGAACGCCTCGGTGACCGCCTCGGCCGTGGCCCGCGCGCCCGCCGGGTTGTGGGCGGCGTCCAGCACGACGGTCGGACTGCGGCGCACCACCTCCAGCCGTCCCGGCGAGGTCACGGAGGCGAAGGCGGTGCGGACGGAGTCGATGTCCAGGGCGCGGCCCTGCTCGGCGCCGATGCCGAAGAACGCCTCGACGGCGGCCAGCGCCACGGCGGCGTTGTGGGCCATGTGGGCGCCGTGCAGCGGCAGGAAGACCTCCGGGTACTCCCCGCCCAGCCCGCGCAGGGTCAGCAGTTGGCCGCCGACGGCGACCTCGCGGGAGACGACGCCGAACTCCAGCCCCTCGCGGGCCACGGTGGCGTCCATCTCCACGGCCTTGCGCAGGACCACCGCGGCGGCCTCCACCGGCTGCTGGGCCAGGACGACGGTGGCGCCCCGCTTGACGATCCCGGACTTCTCCCCCGCGATCTCCTCGGGTGTGTCGCCCAGCCGGTCGGTGTGGTCCAGGGAGATCGGGGTGACGACGGCGACGCCCGCGTCGACGACGTTGGTGGCGTCCCAGGTCCCGCCCATGCCGACCTCGACGACCGCGACGTCCACGGGAGCGTCGGCGAAGGCCGCGTAGGCCATGCCCGTGAGCACCTCGAAGAACGACAGCCGGTGCTCGAAGGAGGCGTCGACCATCTCGACGTACGGCTTGATGTCCCGGTACGTCTCGATGAACCGCTCGGGCGCGATCGGCGCGCCGTCCAGGCTGATCCGCTCGGTCACGGCCTGCACGTGCGGGCTGCTGTAGCGGCCGGTCCGCAGGTCGAACGCCCCGAGCAGCGCCTCGATCATCCGCGCGGTGGTGGTCTTGCCGTTGGTGCCGGTGATGTGGATGGCGGGGTAGGAGCGCTGGGGGTCGCCCAGGACGTCCATCAGGGCGGCGATGCGCTCCAGCGACGGGTCCAGCCGTGTCTCGGGCCAGCGGCCCACCAGCTCACTCTCCACCTCCCGCAGTGCCCGGTCCAGCTCGGGGTCCTCGGGCCGGGCGGGCAGGTCGCTCGGGGGCGGTCCCGTCCGGGCGCGCAGGGTGCGGCTGCCCGCCTCGATCACGGCCATGTCGGGATCACGCTCGGTCTCGGCGTCGATGATCTCGTCGAACTTCTCGGCCAGGTCGGGCTCGCCGTCGTGACCGTTGCCGGAATCGTCGTGCGGGGGGTGCTCACTCACTGTTTCAGTGTACGAAGCCGGCCACCGCCGCCACGCCCGGGCGGGGTGTGGCGACGGCGGCCGGCTCGTCGTACCGGTTCTCCCGGGCTTCTCAGCCCTGCGGCAGCGCCTCCAGCTGGGCGGAGATCCGGGCGATGTCCGCCTCGGCCTTCGCCTTGCGGGTGCGGATCTTCTCGACCACCTGGTCCGGGGCCTTGGCCAGGAAGCTCTCGTTGCCGAGCTTGGCCGTGGCCTGGGCCAGTTCCTTCTCCGCCGCCGCCAGGTCCTTCGTCAGACGCTTGCGCTCGGCCGCGAAGTCGATCGCGCCGGAGAGGTCCAGCTCGACCCTGGCGCCCGCCACGGGCAGGGACGCGGTGGTCCGGAAGTCCTCGCCCGCGGGCTGCAGGCGCGCCAGGGAGCGGACGGCCGCCTCGTGCGCCACCAGGGGCGTCCCCTCCAGGGTGAGCCGGGCCGGGACGCGCTGACCGGGCTGGAGGCCCTGGTCGGCGCGGAACCGGCGAACCTCGGTGATCACCTGCTGGAGGGTGGCGATCTCCTTCTCCGCCGCCGTGTCGCGGAAGCCGGAGTCGGTCGGCCAGTCGGCGATCACCACCGACTCCCCGCCCGTCAGCGTCGTCCACAGCGTCTCGGTGACGAACGGCATCACCGGGTGGAGCAGCCGCAGCGTGACGTCCAGGACCTCGCCCAGGACGCGGGCGGAACGCCGGGCCGCCTCGCCGCCCTCGGCGAAGGTGGTCTTGGACAGCTCGACGTACCAGTCGAAGACCTCGTCCCACGCGAAGTGGTAGAGGAGGTCGGAGAGCTTGGCGAACTGGTAGTCGTCGTAGTACGCGTCCACCTCCGCCACGACCGTGTTCAGCCGGGAGAGGATCCAGCGGTCGGTCGCGAGGAGCTCCTCGGGCGCGGGCAGTTCGCCCTCGACCGTGGCGCCGTTCATCAGCGCGAAGCGGGTGGCGTTCCAGATCTTGTTGGCGAAGTTGCGGGACGCCTGGACCCAGTCCTCGCCGATGGGCACGTCGATGCCGGGGTTGGCGCCGCGCGCCAGCGTGAAGCGCAGCGCGTCGGAGCCGTACTTGTCCATCCAGTCCAGCGGATTGACCGCGTTGCCGAAGGACTTCGACATCTTCTTGCCGAACTGGTCACGGACCATGCCGTGGAGCACGATCTGGTGGAACGGCGGGGTGCCGTCCATCGCGTACAGGCCGAACATCATCATCCGGGCGACCCAGAAGAAGAGGATGTCGTACCCGGTGACCAGGACGGAGTTCGGATAGAACTTCGCCAGGCTCTCGGTCCGCTCGGGCCAGCCCAGCGTGGAGAACGGCCACAGGCCGGAGGAGAACCAGGTGTCCAGGACGTCCGTGTCCTGGTGCCAGCCCTCGCCGGACGGGGGCTCCTCGTCCGGGCCGACGCAGACCGTCTCGCCGTTCGGGCCGTACCAGACCGGGATGCGGTGGCCCCACCACAACTGGCGGGAGATGCACCAGTCGTGGAGGTTGTCCACCCAGTCGAAGTAGCGCTTGGCCATCTCCTTGGGGTGGATGGAGACCCGGCCGTCGCGGACCGCGTCGCCCGCCGCCTTGGCCAGCGGACCGACCTTGACCCACCACTGCATGGACAGGCGCGGCTCGATGGTGGTCTTGCAGCGCGAGCAGTGGCCGACGGAGTGGGTGTAGGGACGCTTCTCGGCGACGATCCGCCCCTCGGCGCGCAGCGCGGCGACGACCGCCGAGCGGGCCTCCAGCCGGTCCAGACCCTGGAACGGGCCGTGGGCGGTGATCACCGCGTGCTCGTCCATGACCGTGATGGCGGGAAGGTCGTGGCGGCGGCCGATCTCGAAGTCGTTCGGGTCGTGCGCCGGGGTGACCTTGACGGCGCCGGTGCCGAACTCCGGGTCGACGTGCTCGTCCGCGACGATGGGGATGCGGCGGCCGGTGAGCGGCAGCTCGATCTCGGTGCCGACGAGGCGGGCGTACCGCTCGTCGTCGGGGTGGACCGCCACGGCGGTGTCGCCGAGCATCGTCTCGGCGCGGGTGGTGGCGACGACGATGGAGTCCTCGCCCTCTCCGTAGCGGATGGAGACCAGCTCGCCGTCCTCGTCGGAGTACTCCACCTCGATGTCGGAGATGGCCGTCAGACAGCGCGGGCACCAGTTGATGATCCGCTCGGCGCGGTAGATCAGCTCGTCGTCGTAGAGCCGCTTGAAGATCGTCTGGACGGCCCGGGAGAGCCCCTCGTCCATGGTGAAGCGCTCACGTGACCAGGCGACACCGTCGCCCAGGCGCCTCATCTGGCCGGAGATCTGCCCGCCGGACTCCGCCTTCCACTGCCACACCCGTTCGACGAACGCCTCGCGGCCCAGGTCGTGGCGGGACTTGCCCTCCCTGGCCAGCTCGCGCTCGACGACGTTCTGGGTGGCGATGCCCGCGTGGTCCATGCCCGGCTGCCACAGCGTCTCGAAGCCCTGCATCCGCTTGCGGCGGGTGAGGGCGTCGATCAGCGTGTGCTCGAAGGCGTGGCCCAGGTGCAGGCTGCCGGTGACGTTGGGAGGCGGGATGACGATCGCGTACGGCGGCTTGTCGCTCGCCGCGTCCGCCTCGAAGTAACCACTCTCTACCCAGCGCTCGTACAGCTTCCCCTCTACCTCGGCCGGAACGTACTGGGTCGGCAGACTGGCGTGGGCACTGTTCGACGGCTCCGCCCCGGCGGGGGTCGGGCTCTGCTGAGTGTTCTCGGTCACGACCGCCAGTGTACGGGCCGCTGTGTAGCGGTCTCGAACCGGTTTGGGGACCGGATGCGCGGGGGATGGCGGCCGTCCGCCAGGATGGGGCCGCGTATGCGCGTACACGTCCAGCACCAGGGGGAGCCTCCTCGTGAGCCACAACCAGCCACCGCCGCAGCCCGGTCCGTACGGCGGGCAGCCGCCGCAGCCCGGCTACGGCCACCCGCCACAGCCCGGTCATCCGCAACAGCCCGGCTACGGCTATCCGCAACAGCCGGGTTACCCGCAGCAGCCCGGCTTCCCCCAGCAGCAGGGGTACCCCGGGCAGCCCGGCTATCCGCAGCAGCCGGGTTACCCGCAGCAGCCCGGTCCCTACGTGCCCCCGCCCCCGCAGAGCGGCGGCACGGGCAAGGTGATCGGCATCGTCATCGGTGCCGTCGCGGTCGTGGCCGCGCTCGCGGTGGGCGCCTGGCTGTTCTTCGGCACCGGCGCCGGCGGCAGCGACATCGCCGACGACGGACCGCACAAGCTGATCACCCCCGAGACCGTGCTCAACGGCGAGTACAAGAAGGCCGGCGGCAGGGACCTCCCCGACACCGACATCGAGGAGTTCGAGCAGTTCGGGGTCGAGAACCCCCAAGGCGTCCGCGGCGACTACGTCTCCGGGTCGGCGACCGCCCGGAAGGCCGTCCAGTTCCAGGGGGCCTGGGGAGACGTCGACGACCCCGAGGCGGTCGTCGACGCCCTGTTCTCGAAGCTGGAGGAGGAGGCCGGCAAGGATCCCAGCCTCGGCGGTGGAGGGGAGGCCAAGCTGGTGGGCGAACCGAAGGAGGTCTCCCCCGCCGGGCTGGAGAACGCCGTCATGAAGTGCCAGGCGATCGAGTTCACCGGTGGTTCCTCCAGCGGCATCGGCCAGAAGGGGTTCTCCGTGCCGTTCTGCGCCTGGGGCGACCGCAGCACCGTCGCATACGGGGCGTACAACGACGCTTCCGCGGTCCTCAGCGGCAAGGAACTCTCACTCGACGAAACCGCCGACATCATGGCGAAGCTCCGCGACGACGTACGCGTCAAGGCGGAGTGACCCGCGGCCGCGCACCGCGCGGCGCACACGGCGAGGGGCCGCCCGGAGTGCTCCGGGCGGCCCCTCGCCGCATGTGTGTTCCGTGTGCGCGTATGCGCCCGGCCGTGTGGGGCCTCAGGCGCTCTTCTCGCGCGGGCCCTGGCCCGTCTCGCCGCGGGAGCGGGGCACCAGGGTGGGGTTGACGTTGGAGTGGACGACGTCGGCGGTGATCACCACACGGGCCACGTCCTTGCGGGAGGGCACCTCGTACATCACCGACATCAGCACCTCCTCCATGATCGCGCGCAGCCCGCGGGCGCCGGTGCCGCGCAGGATCGCCTGGTCGGCGATGGCCTCCAGCGCCGGACGGTCGAAGTCCAGCTCCACCCCGTCGAGCTCGAAGAGTCGCTGGTACTGCTTGACCAGCGCGTTGCGCGGCTCGACCAGGATCTTCAGCAGGGCCTCGCGGTCGAGGTTGTGGACGGAGGTGATCACCGGCAGACGGCCGATGAACTCCGGGATCATGCCGAACTTCACCAGGTCCTCGGGCATGACGTCCTCGAACTGGTTGCTCGCCTCGATCTCGCGCTTGGAGCGGATCGTGGCGCCGAAGCCGATGCCCTTGGCGCCCGCTCTCGCCTCGATGATCTTCTCCAGACCGGCGAAGGCGCCGCCCACGATGAACAGCACGTTCGTGGTGTCGATCTGGATGAACTCCTGGTGCGGGTGCTTCCGTCCGCCCTGCGGCGGGACGGAGGCCGTGGTGCCCTCCAGGATCTTCAGCAGCGCCTGCTGCACGCCCTCGCCCGAGACGTCCCGAGTGATGGAGGGGTTCTCGCTCTTGCGGGCGACCTTGTCGATCTCGTCGATGTAGATGATCCCCGTCTCCGCCTTCTTCACGTCGTAGTCGGCGGCCTGGATCAGCTTCAACAGGATGTTCTCGACGTCCTCGCCCACGTACCCGGCCTCGGTCAGGGCGGTGGCGTCGGCGATGGCGAAGGGGACGTTCAGCATCCGGGCGAGGGTCTGCGCCAGCAGGGTCTTGCCGGAGCCGGTGGGACCCAGCAGCAGGATGTTGGACTTGGCCAGCTCGATGCCGTCGTCCCGACCCTGCGGGCCGCCGTTCTCACCGGCCTGCACCCGCTTGTAGTGGTTGTAGACGGCGACGGAGAGCGCCTTCTTCGCGGCCTCCTGGCCGACGACGTAGCCCTCCAGGAACTCGTAGATCTCGCGCGGCTTGGGCAGCTCGTCCCAGCGCATCTCGGAGGTGTCGGCGAGTTCCTCTTCGATGATCTCGTTGCAGAGGTCGATGCACTCGTCGCAGATGTAGACGCCCGGCCCCGCGATGAGCTTCTTCACCTGCTTCTGGCTCTTGCCGCAGAACGAGCACTTGAGCAGATCGCCGCCGTCACCGATGCGTGCCACGAGGTGCTTCTCCTTCGCCTGGGATCCGTCGAGTTCCACGAACCCGGGTGCTTGCTCTGGGCCTTGGCGGGGGCGGCCCCCGGACCCCCTATGACGGTACCTTGCCCGGCCCCCTGAATGGGCCCCCCTCGGACCGACTCGACCCGAGGGGGGTGGAAATGTTCAAGGGAATCCGGCGATTTCGGCGGGGTTATCCGAGTCCGACCGAGGTCTTGCGGGTGGAGATGATCTGGTCGATCAGTCCGTACTCCAGCGACTCCTCGGCGGTGAGGATCTTGTCCCGCTCGATGTCCTGGCTGATCTGCTCGATCGGCTTGTTGGAGTGCTTGGCGAGCATCTCCTCCAACTGCGTCCGCATCCGCTGCACCTCGTTGGCCGCGATCTCCAGGTCGGAGACCTGACCGCGACCGGTCTCGGTGTAGGGCTGGTGGATCAGCACCCTGGCGTTGGGCAGCGCCATCCGCTTGCCGGGCGTGCCGGCGGCGAGCAGCACGGCCGCGGCCGAGGCCGCCTGGCCCATGCAGACCGTCTGGATGTCCGGCTTGACGAACTGCATCGTGTCGTAGATGGCCGTCAGCGCCGTGAAGGAGCCACCAGGCGAGTTGATGTAGACCGAGATGTCGCGGTCGGGGTCCATCGACTCCAGGCACAGCAACTGCGCCATGACGTCGTTGGCCGAGGCATCGTCGATCTGCACGCCGAGGAAGATCACGCGCTCCTCGAAGAGCTTCGCGTACGGATCGTACTCGCGCACGCCCTGCGAGGTGCGCTCCACGAAGCGCGGAACGACGTACCGGGACTCGGCCGACGGCCCGTCGTAGCGGGCCTCGAGCCGGTCGTAAATCCCGGCACCGGGAAAGGTGTGCTGACTGTTCATGGGCTGTGCACCGTCCTGGTGAGGTGAGCTGGCTGCGGTCGTGGGCTGCGGAACGTCCGGGCTCACGCGCCCGTGCCGCCACCGCCCGGAAGCTGCGCGGCGGAACCGTAGACCTCGTCGATCAGGCCGTACTCCTTGGCTTCCTCGGCGGTGAACCAGCGGTCGCGGTCGGCGTCGCGGTTCCACTGCTCCTCGGTCTGGCCGGTGTGCAGCGCGGACAGGCGCGCCATCTTCCGCTTGGTGCGCAGCAGCCGCTCGGAGTGGATCTTGATGTCGGAGGCCGATCCCGCCAGGCCCGCGGAGGGCTGGTGGATGAGGATCTCGGCGTTCGGCAGCGCGAAGCGCTTGCCCGGGGTGCCCGCGCTGAGCAGGAACTGGCCCATGGACGCGGCCAGGCCCATCGCGATGGTCACCACGTCGTTCTTGATGTACTGCATGGTGTCGTAGATCGCCATGCCGGCCGTGATCGAACCACCCGGACTGTTGATGTAGAGGTAGATGTCCTTGTCCGGGTCAGCGGCCAGAAGGAGCAGCTGAGCAGTGATCCGGTTGGCGATGTCGTCGTCGACCGGCTGTCCGAGGAAGATGATCCGCTCGTTGAGCAGTCGGTTGTAGACCTGGTCGCCGAGGCCACCGATGGTCGGCTCGGTGGCGGCGTAGGGCATCGGAAGCTTCACGTGTCCACCTGCTCGTGTAACGGACGGCTCGTCTCTCCAGGGCCGTCTCTGAGTCTTCGTGTACTTGGACCCTAACGCGCGGGTCCGACTGCGCCATCCCGGTCCGAGAACTGTTCGCTGTGAGCGCAGGGAGCGTTCCCGCAGGTGAGGTCGGCGTGTTCCGCCGTACGCGAACGGGCCCGCACGCGGTGTCGCGCACGGGCCCGTTCGTCGGACGTCTCGGGCGGGCGGGGTGCCCCGGGGCTCAGCCCTCGGACTTCTCCTCGCCCTGCGCCTTCTCCTCGGACTCCTTGGCGGGCTCCTCGGTGGACTCGGCGGAGGCCTCGACGGTCTCGCCGCCCTCGGCCTCGTCCTCCTCGTCCTCCAGGTTGACGACCTCGCCGTTGCTGTCGGTGACCTTGGCGGCGTCGACGACGAGCGCGAGGGCCTTGCCGCGGGCGACCTCGCCGACGAGCATCGGCACCTGACCGCCCTCGACGATGGCCTGGGCGAACTGGTCCGGGCTCATGCCGGAGGACTGGGCACGGCGCACGAGGTGCTCGGTGAGCTCCTCCTGGTTGACGTTCAGCTTCTCCTTGTTGACGAGCTCGTCCAGGATGAACTGGGTCCGGATGCCCTTCTCGGCCTGCTCCTTGAGCTCGGCCTCGAACTCCTCCTCGGACTTGTCCTGCATCCGCAGGTAGGCCGCGAGGTCCATGCCCAGTTGCGGAAGCTGGTGGTTGACCAGGTTGTGCTTGCGGGTGTTGATCTCGTCCTGGAGGAGCTTCTCCGGGATCGGGACCTCGACCAGGGAGATCAGCGCGTCGAGCACCTTCTCCTGGGCCTGGGTGGCCTGGTCGTACTTCTTCATCTGCTCCAGGCGCTTGCGGGTGTCGGCCCGCAGCTCCTCGATGGTGTCGAACTCGCTGGCCATCTGGGCGAAGTCGTCGTCCAGCTCGGGGAGTTCGCGGGCGGAGACGGAGGTGACGTCCACCTTCACCTCGGCCTCGCGACCGGCGGCGGAGCCGCCCTTGAGCTCGGAGGTGAAGGTCGCGGAGCCGCCGGCCTCCAGGCCGGTGACGGCCTCGTCGATGCCGTCCAGCAGCTCACCGGAGCCGATGACGTAGTCGATGCCCTTGGCGACGCCGTCCTCCAGGACCTCGCCGTCGACCTTGGCCTCCAGGTCGACCTTGACGACGTCGCCCTCGGCGGCGGCGCGCTCGACGACGGTGGTGGAGGCGAAGCGCTCCCGCAACTGCCGGACCGACTCCTCCACGTCCTCGTCGGTGACCTCGACGGCGTCGACGGTGACCTCGATGCCCGAGTAGTCCGGGATCTCGATCGTGGGACGGACGTCCACCTCGGCGGTGAAGGCGAGGAGCTCGTTGTCCTTCAGCTCGGTGATGTCGACCTCGGGCTGCCCCAACGGGTTGAGCTCGCCCTCGTTGACGGCCTCCTGGTAGAGCTTCGGGAGCGCGTCGTTGACCGCCTCCTCGAGGACCGCACCGCGGCCGAAGCGCTGGTCGATCACCCGGGCGGGGACCTTGCCCTTACGGAAGCCGGGCACCGTGACCTGCTGGTTGATCTTCTTGTACGCCGCGTCGAGGCTGGGCTTCAGCTCCTCGAAGGGCACCTCGACAGTGAGCCGAACCCGGGTGGGGTTCAAGGTCTCCACGGCGCTCTTCACGGTCGGTCTCCTTGGGGCTGACTGCTTGGGAACTTCTTACTTCTCGAGGCGCCCCGTACGCAGACACGACACAGGCAGGCGCGTCTTTCATAGTACGTGGTCGGGGTGGCCGGATTCGAACCGACGACCTTCCGCTCCCAAAGCGGACGCGCTACCAAGCTGCGCCACACCCCGTCCGTGCGACACGTAGCGTACATGCCGTACGATGCGGAGCGTGCCGCACGTGGTGCGCGACCGGGAGGCTATGATCTGCCTGTCCGTGATCCACGTGACTCCGCGGGCGTAGCTCAATGGTAGAGCCCCAGTCTTCCAAACTGGCTACGCGGGTTCGATTCCCGTCGCCCGCTCCACGGTGGACGGCCCGGCTCCTTCGGGAGCCGGGCCGTCGTCGTGTTCAGAAACTGATCTGGTTGATCGACTCGGCGAGCGAGTTGAGGAAGCGGTTTATCGCCGGGGCCATGCCGGTGGAGGCGAGGAAGAAACCGAAGAGGATCGCGACGAGCGCGGGCCCCGCCTTCAGGGAGCCACCGCGAATGAGGACGATCATGATGACCGCCAAGAGCAGCACCACTGACAGTGAAATGGCCACAACTGATCACACCCTCGGTCGCAACGCCTCTGCGCCGGCCGTGCCGGCCCGGGAACCCTCCGCCGCGTCCCCGCAGCGCACCATCGTGCCACCAACTACCGCGTGAATGGAGGCCGTCGGCGGATCGGCGGAGGTCGGGCGTGTCTCCGCGACGGGTCCGCGCGGCGCCGACGGAGCCGGGCGTCGGGGTGGCCGACCGCGACGGGGACGGCCCCGGACCGTGGCGGCCCGGAAGGGAAAACACCCGGTCGGTGCCGTCTACAGAGATCCTCCACCCGATCCCGTCACACTCTTCACCGATAACTCACCCCGGTGAATTCGATGACCCTGTGGCATGAATCACCCGGAAAACAAATCGCTCGAAAGACAACGCAGTCGTTGATGGACATGTACTGCCATAACGTATATCGACTGACAGGCAAAGTTCTCATCGCGGACAATTCATCCCCTTGGCCGTCCACGGCCGGATCTCCCCTCACCGACCTGGAATAATTCATCCATCGGGGGTAGGCGGATCATCGAAAATTTACCCGCGGACGGCTTTCCACTAAGGTGCGGCAGATGTTCCACGCTGGCTACGAGCGCTCCCCGCTTCCCCCGGCTCGACCCGACACAGGTGAACGGCCGGACGCCCCCGCTCCGGACACCCCGCCGGTCGGTCCGGGAGACAGAACCGGGAGACCTCCCCGGCCCGGCGGGTCGAAACAGCGGGACGCGTTCTTCGACAACGCCAAGTACCTGGCGATGGTCCTGGTCGTCGTGGGACACGCCTGGGGCCTGATGCTCTCCGACTCGCGGGCCGTGAACGCGGCCTACAACTTCGTGTACGCCTTCCACATGCCGGCGTTCATCGTCATCTCCGGCTACTTCTCCCGCAGCTTCGACATGCGCCCGGACCGGCTGCGGCGGCTGGTGACCGGCGTGGTCGTCCCGTACGTGGTCTTCGAGACCGCCTACACCCTGATCATCAAGCGCCGGGTGGAGGGCGAGCCCGACTACCCCATCAGCCTGCTCGACCCCTGGTACCTGACCTGGTTCCTGGTGGCGCTGTTCGTGTGGCGGCTGACGACCCCGCTGTGGAAGATCGTGCGCCGGCCGGTGCCGCTGGCCCTGGGGATCTCCCTCCTGGCTTCCGTCTCCCCCGACATCGGCGACGACCTGGACCTCCAGCGGGTGCTGCAGTTCCTGCCGTTCTTCGTCATCGGGCTCTGCCTCCGTCCCGAGCACTTCGAACTCGTGCGGCGGCGCGGGGCGCGGCTGCCGGCCGTCCTGGTCATGGCGGCGGCGTTGGTGTTCGCCTACTGGGCCGCGCCGAGGATGAACTTCGAGTGGTTCTACCACCGCGACAGCGGCCAGGAGCTGGGAGTGCCCTGGTGGGTGAGCATCCTGATGAACCTGGCGCTGTTCGGGTGCTCGCTGCTGCTGACCGCCTGCTTCTTCGCCCTGGTCCCCCGGCGCCACATGTGGTTCACCGCGCTGGGCGCCGGGACCCTGTACGGCTACCTGCTGCACGGCTTCCTCATCCGGTGGGCCCGGGCCGAGGAGGTCATGGACACCCACGCCTGGCTCACCGAGCCGCTGGGCATCGTCATGGTGACGGTCGTCGCCGCGGTCGTGGGCACGGTGCTGTGCACCGAGCCGGTGCGGCGGGTGTTCCGGGTCGTGATGGAGCCCAAGATGGCGTGGCTGTTCCGGACGGACGCCACCGAGGCCGCCCGCGAGCGCGCCGCCGCGGGAGGCGGCTCGGGAGGCGGCTCGGACGCCGGCGCCCCGGAGGCCAAGACGCCCGCCGCCTCCCGCTGACCGTCTGCGGGCCTTGGAGGGCCTACCGTTCCGCGGCGCCGTACGGTTTCCGCCGCCCGGCCCTGAGTTCTCTCAGGACCCTGCGGCCGAGGCCGTCGGCGCCGCGCGTCGTCTCCGGGAGACGGTGACGCGGCGCAAGGCGCAGGGTGTGGGCGCAGGCGTGGTCCAGGCCGATGCCGTGGCCGGCCGAGACGAACACCGGCTTGACGCCGGACCGGGTGCGCAGCGCCCGGCCCACCACTTCCGGCGGGTCCGTCCGCCGGTCCAGCAGCGGCGAGGAGTCGCCGCGCAGCGGCCCCGGCTCGACGTGGTCGAAGACGAAGGGGGACTTGGCGACCCCGAAGCACGGCAGTCCGGTGAGCACGCCCAGGTGCACCGCCAGTCCGGCGCGCCGGGGGTGGGCGTGGCCGTAGCCGTCGCAGACCACCAGCTCCGGCGGGGTGCGCAGCCTCTCCAGCACCGCCAGCACCCCGGGCAACTCGCGGAAGGCGAGCAGTCCGGGAACGTACGGGAAGCGGCTTCGGCCGGTGTGGACGGCTTCCTCCAGGACCTCCAGGGTGTCGGCGTCCAGCACCACGGCCGCCGCGACCAGCAGGTCGCTCTCCTCGTCGTAGGCGACGTCGACCCCGGCGATCCGACGCACCTCCCCCGGCGCCGGGCCCGGTCCGATCGGGTCCGCCGCCGCGCGGATCCGCTCCTGTTCGGCCACCGCCTCCGCCTCGGTGGCGGGCCACCGTCCGGCCGGCTCCGCTCCCACGGCCCCCTCCCCTCTCTCCCCGTCGACCCCGGTGTCGGTTCTCGGTGTCAGTCCCGGCGTATCAGCAGCAGGGCCCGGTCGTCGTTGACGTCGCGGGCGACGGCCTCGATCAGGTGCCACGCGGCCCCCTCGAAACCGGTGACGACGTAGCGGTCGGCCTCGCCCGTCAGTCTGTCGATGCCCTCCGACAGTTCGCGCTCGGCCGTCTCCACCAGCCCGTCCGTGAAGAGCATCAGCACGTCGCCGGGGCGCAGGCTGCCCTTGACCGCGTCGAACTGGGCGCCGTCGTAGACGCCCAGCAGGGGCCCCTCCCCGGCCTTCTCCTCCCAGCGACCGCTGCCCGCGTGGAGTTGGAGGGCGGGGACGTGTCCGGCCGAGAACAGCTCGTAGTCGCCGCTGTCGAGGTCCAGGACGAGATGGACGGAGGTGGCGAAGCCCTCCTGCCAGTCCTGGCGCAGCAGGTAGGCGTTGGCGGCCGGGAGGAAGGCGTGCGGGGGCAGGGAGCCCAGCAGCCCGCCGAACGCCCCGGACAGCAGCAGCGCGCGGGAGCCGGCGTCCATGCCCTTGCCGGAGACGTCGGTGAGGACGACCTCCAGGACGCGGCGGTCGGGTCCGCTGCGGGTCGCGACGACGAAGTCGCCGGAGAAGTACTGGCCGCCCGCCGGGCGCAGGGCCATCTCGCGGTGCCAGCCCTTGGGCAGCCTCGGCAGCTTGCTCTGGACGCGGATGCGCTCGCGCAGGTCGAAGAGCATGGTGCCGCCACGCCGCCAGGGCACGCCGACCCGGCTGCGGAACTGGGCTATCAGCAGCCCGGAGAGGCCCACCGAGCCGACCACCAGGATGGTGCCGGGCGTGACCCGTCCCGGCCCGGCGGTGTACGGGCCGAGCACCGTGGCCTCCACGATCAGCGCGCCGGCCGCGGTCGCGTAGAGGATCAACAGGTTGGCGGGACGCAGCAGCAGCCCTCCCGCGACGATCGGCAGCACCAGGCTCTCCGGCGCGAACCACAGGGGCTCGGCGAGCGTGGCGTAGGTGAGGGCGGGGACGGCCGCCATCAGCGCGACGAAGGCGATCCAGTCGGAGCCGTCGCCGCGGAAGTAGTCGACGGCGGACCGGCGCAGGGCGGTGCGGACCCGGTGCATGGCCTTGCGGGCCTTGGACCACCGGGTCGTTGGAGGGGCCTTGCCCGTACGACCTGCCATAACCCGGACCTTATCCACCCGTTCGGGGGCGCGTCGATTCCCGATTCGGGGGGAGGGAAACCCTGTTCGATATTCCGTCGCCCCCGCTGCGTTTGCTTGGTAGGGATGGCCTCATGACGAGCACGGATCTGCGAGTACTGCGCCGCGAGGACTGGGACGCCTGGTACGGCAACCTCGAACTGGCCTTCGGCGGGGTGGCCGAGGCGCCCGAGGAGAGGGCTCTGTGGCGCGATCTGACCGAGTTCGACCGGTCGCTCGCCGCCTGGGACGGCGATCGGATCGTCGGCACCGCCGGGGCGTTCTCCTTCGGCCTGTCGGTGCCGGGCGGCGCGATCGTGCCCGCGGCCGGGGTGACGATGGTGAGCGTGGCCGCGACGCACCGGCGGCGCGGCATCCTGCGCGCCATGATGCGGCGGCAGTTGGACGACGTGCGGGCGGCCGGGGAGCCGCTGGCGGTGCTGACCGCCTCCGAGCCGGCGATCTACGGGCGCTTCGGCTACGGGATCGCCGCCCGGCACCTGCGCGCGGAGATCGACACGGCCCGGGTGGGTCTGGAGGTGCCGCCGGGCACGGACGAGGTGCGGCTGCGGTACGCCGATCCCGTCGCGTCGCTCGGGGAGTGCGAGGCGCTGTACGCCGTCCGGGTGCCCTCCCGGCCCGGCATGGTGGAGCGGCTTCCTGGCTGGGGGTGCTGGACCCGGAGAGCGAGCGGCACGGTGCCTCGCCGCTGCGCTGCGTCCTGGCCGAGGTCGACGGCGAGCTGCGCGGTTACGCCCGCTACGCCGTCAGGCCGGAGTGGGACGCGTCCGGTGCGAAGGGCACGGTGGTGGTGCGCGACCTGGAGGCGCTGGACCCGGCCGCGTACGCGGCGCTGTGGCGCTTCCTGTTCGAGACCGACCTGACCTCGACGGTGACGGCCCACTCCCGTCCGGTGGACGATCCGCTGCTCCACCTGGTCACCGACGTCCGGCGCTGCGGGGTCCGCGTCCGCGACTGGCTGTACCTGCGGCCGGTGGAGGTGGGCGCGGCGCTGGCGGCCCGCCGGTACGCGGCGCCGGTGGACGTGGTGCTGGAGGTGGAGGACGCCTTCTGTCCCTGGAACGCGGGGCGTTGGCGGTTGACGGGCGACACCTCGGGCGCCTCCTGCGTCCGCACCGACGACGCGCCCGAACTGGCGCTCGGCGCGAGGGAGTTGGGGGAGGCGTACCTGGGCGGGACGTCCCTGGCCGCGCAGGCGGGCGCCGGGCGGGTGCGGGAGCTGCGTCCGGGCGCGCTGACCGAGGCGTCGGCCGCGTTCGCCTGGCCCGTCGCGCCGTGGTTGCCGCACGGTTTCTGACGGTTCGGCAAGGCGGGCGCGGGTCAGGTCTTCTGGCAGGTGGGGCACCAGAACAGGTTGCGGCCGACGAGCGGGGCGGTGCGGATCTCGTCGCCGCAGACGTGGCAGGGCATGCCGGCGCGGCGGTAGACGTACACCTCGCCGCCGTGGTCGTCCACGCGCGGCGGGCGCCCCATGGCCTCGGGGGTGTGCTCGGGCCGTACGGTGTCGATGCGGTTGTGGCGCACGCCCTCGCGCATCAGCTCGACCAGGTCCGCCCAGACGGCCTCCCACTCGGCGCGGGTGAGGTCCCGGCCCGCCCGGTGGGGGTCGATGTGGTGCCGGAAGAGGACCTCGGCGCGGTAGACGTTGCCGACGCCCGCGACGACCTTCTGGTCCATCAGCAGCGCGGCGACGGTCGTGCGGCTGCGGGAGATCCGCGCCCAGGCCCGCTCCGGGTCGGCGTCGGCGCGCAGCGGGTCGGGGCCCAGGCGGTCCTCGACGGCCCGCTTGCCCTCCTCGGTGATCAGTTCGCAGGTGTTGGGCCCGCGCAGGTCGGCGTGGGCGTGGGGGGAGTCGACGGTCGCCAGTCGCAGCCTTATCTGCCCGACGGGGGCGGGAGGCGGCCCGTCGCCGTGGGAGAAGGCGCCGTACAGGCCGAGGTGGATGTGGATCCAGTCGCCTCCGGCCGGCCCCTCGAAGCCGAGGAAGAGGTGCTTGCCGTGGGCGTCGGCGCCGGTGAACGTCCGGCCGTCGACGAGGGCGGCTCCGCCGGTGAACCTGCCCTGCGGGCTGGACGCCCGCACGGGCCGGCCGCCGAACCTCCGGTCGAGGTCGGCGGCCAGCCGGTGGATGGTGTGGCCTTCGGGCACGGGTGGGTGCCTGTCTCCTGTGGGTTCGGTCCTGCCGCGGGTTCAGTCCTGCTGCGGGTGGTGGGCGGGGACGGGCGGCAGTTCGCCGGTCCGCTCGTAGTCCGCGAGCATGTCGATGCGGCGGACGTGCCGCTCGTCGCCGGTGAACGGGGTGGCGAGGAAGGTCTCCACGAACGAGACGGCCTCCTCGGTGGTGTGCATCCGGGCGCCGACGCTGATCACGTTGGCGTTGTTGTGCTCCCGGCCCAGCCGCGCCGTCTCCCGGCTCCAGGCGAGGGCCGCCCGCACGCCCTTCACCTTGTTGGCCGCGATGGCCTCGCCGTTGCCCGAGCCGCCGATCACGATGCCCAGGGAGCCTTCGTCGGCGGCCGTGCGCTCCGCGGCGCGCAGGCAGAAGGGCGGGTAGTCGTCCGCGGCGTCGTAGATGTGGGGGCCGCAGTCGACCGGTTCGTGCCCGGCCTCCTTCAGCCACTGGACGAGGTGGTTCTTCAGTTCGTAACCGGCATGGTCGGAGCCGAGGTACACGCGCATGGCAGGGAGTCTATTCACGCGTTCCGGCCGATCAGCTTCCAGGCCGTGGGAAGGGCTCCCATGGCCAGGGCCGCCTTGAGCGCGTCGCCGACCAGGAAGGGCACCAGGCCCGCGGCGACGGCCTGACCGATGGACATGCCTGTGGTCAGCGCCAGGTAGGGGACGCCGACGGCGTAGATGATCGCGGTGCCCACGGCCATGGTCCCGGCCGTGCGCAGCGCTCCGCGGTCACCGCCGCGGCGAGCCAGGGCGCCGACGGCGACGGCGGCCAGCAGCATGCCGAGGATGTAGCCGAAGGTGGGCACTCCGGCGCCGGAGGCGCCCTCGGCGAACCACGGCATTCCGGCCGCGCCCGCGGCGGCGTACAGGCCGAGGGAGGCGAGGGCGCGGCGGGCGCCCAGTCCGGCGCCGACCAGGAGGGCGGCGAAGGTCTGGCCGGTGACCGGGACGGGGGAGCCCGGCACGGGGACGGCGAGCTGCGCCGCCACACCGGTGAGCGCGGCGCCGCCGACGACCAGCGCCACGTCGCGCAGCCGGGCGCGGGCGGCGGTGGATGCGGGCAGGACGTCGGCGAGGACGCTGCCCGGGCGGACGATCGCGCTGTTCGCGGCGGATGTGCTCATCTCACGGCTCCGGTGTCGTAGGTGCTTCGGGGGACGACCCGACGTTAACCGACGTCAGCCCCGACTCCCCCGTGAGATTGGCGACAAAGGAGCCGGGCTCGGCTTGTGGGGTGCGGCCGTGCGGGGGCGGGACGGGGCGGACGCGGCGGGCCGCGCCGTGGTTCCGACGGGCCCACCGGGGTGTACGGAGGGTCACCGGGGTGTCCGTATGCCGGACAAGGAGCGTGCCTCTTGCCCTCGGGTGGGACCCGCCACCACACTGGCCCGATCCGGAACACGTTGTTCCGTATCCTCGACCCCTCCAGGACGGCACTCCATCCCCATGCCCGGAACACCCGATCTGAAGGCCGAGACCCCTCCCCCCGAGACTCCGGCCGGCTCCGAACGCTCCTCCCTCACCCACGGTCTGCGACAGCGGCATCTGTCGATGATCGCTCTCGGCGGCGTGATCGGCGCCGGCCTCTTCGTCGGTTCCGGTGCGGGCATCGCCGCCGCCGGCCCGTCGATCGTGCTGGCGTACGCGGCCTCCGGGCTGCTGGTGATGCTGGTGATGCGGATGCTCGGCGAGATGTCGGCCGCCCACCCCGCCTCCGGTTCCTTCTCCGTGCACGCCGAACGCGCGATCGGCCCCTGGGCCGGCTTCACCTCCGGGTGGATCTTCTGGACGCTGCTGTGCGTCGCCGTCGCCGCGGAGGCGTTGGGCGCCGCGGCGATCGTGACCAAGTGGTTCCCGGGCACGCCGGACTGGCTGTGGGTCGCCGTGTTCATGGCGGTTTTCTGCGGGACCAACCTGCTGTCGGTGCGGAACTTCGGCGAGTACGAGTTCTGGTTCGCCGCCCTGAAGGTCGCCGCGATCGTCCTCTTCCTCCTGCTGGGCGTCGCGGCCGTGCTCGGCCTGCTGCCCGGCACCGACTCCCCCGGCGCCGCCAACCTCGTCGGCGAGGGCGGCTTCTTCCCGGGCGGCGCGGAGGGTCTGGTGGCCGGTCTGTTGGCCTCCCTCTTCGCCTACGGCGGCCTGGAGACGGTGACCATCGCGGCGGCCGAGTCCCAGGACCCGGTGCGGGGCGTGGCGAAGGCCGTGCGCACGGCGATGTGGCGCATCGCCGTCTTCTACGTCGGTTCGATGCTGGTGATCGTCACGCTGATCCCCTGGCACGACGAGTCGGTGCTGTCCGGCCCGTACGCCGCCGTGCTGGACCACCTGGGCATCCCGGCCGCCGCGCAGATCATGAACGTCGTGGTGCTGGTCGCCCTGCTGTCGGCGATGAACGCCAACATCTACGGCGCCTCGCGCATGGCGTACTCCCTGATCCGCCGGGGCGAGGGCCCCGCCTTCCTGGGGAAGGTCTCCGACGGCGTGCCGCGCCGGGCGGTGCTGGCCTCCTCGGCCTTCGGGTTCTTCGCGGTGCTGCTGAGCTTCTGGTGGCCCGACACCGTGTTCACCTGGCTGCTGAACATGGTGGGCGCGGCCGTGCTGGTGGTCTGGAGCTTCATCGCGGTCTCCCAGTTGCGCACGCGCCGGAGGCTGGAGCGCGAGGCGCCGGAGAGGCTGGTGGTGCGGATGTGGCTGTTCCCCGCGCTGACCTGGGCGTCGTTGGCGGGGGTGGCCGTGGTGCTGCTGTTGATGCTCCGCCAGGACGACACCCGCGTCCAGCTCGCCTTCACCGCCGGGCTCACGCTGGCCCTGGCCGCCGTCGGCCTGCTCCGGCAGCGGATGGCGGCGCGCGCCCGGTAGCCCGGCCGGATTCCATCGGCCGGAGTGCACGCCTTGTTGCCGGAGATTGCTTGTTGCGCATAGCGTGCAACAAGGTTCGTCGCCCGCCGGCCGTGTGCCGTCCCCGCCCCCGTCGTGGGACGTCCGCCGTGGACGTGATCGTCTTCTCACCGTCACCGCCGCGAAGGACCCGCGAAGAACACGGCCCCGGCGCCGGACGGAGAAGGGCACGGCCCCGCGCCGCCTCGGTGCGCGGGGCCGTGCCCGTCCCTCGGGCCGGGCCGGGAGGACCGGCTCGGCCGTTCTCAGTCGTCGCTCGACCGTCGCTCAGTCGTCGAACCGCGGTTCCTCGGTGCGGGTCCGCTTCAGCTCGTAGAAGCCCGGAGTGGAGGCCACCAGCAGCGTGCCGTCCCACAGTTGGGCCGCGGCCTCGCCCTTGGGGGCCGGGGTGACGACGGGACCGAAGAAGGCGACCTGCTTCCCGTCCGCGCCCGGCACGGCGATCACCGGGGTGCCGACGTCCTCGCCGACCAGGGTGATGCCCTCCTCGTGCGAGGCCCGCAGCCGCTCGTCGTACACGTCCGTGTCCGCCGCGTCCGCCAGCTCCTCCGGGAGGCCGACCTCCGCCAGGGCGTCGACGATCGTCTCGCGCTCGGCGGGACGCCCCTGGTTGTGGAAGCGGGTGCCGAGGGCGGTGTAGAGCGGGCCGAGCACCTCGGTGCCGTGCTTCTGCTCCGCCGCGATCAGCACGCGCACCGGGCCCCAGGCGGTCCGCAGCAACTCGACGTACTCCGGCGGCAGTTCGTCGAGCCGATTCTCGTTGAGCACGGCCAGGCTCATCACGTGCCAGCGCACGTCGACGGGCCGGACCTTCTCCACCTCCAGCATCCACCGGGAGGTCATCCAGGCCCAGGGGCACAGGGGGTCGAACCAGAAGTCGGCCGGCGTTCTGGTCGCGTTCTCGGACGTCTGGGGCACGTGGTTCTCCTCGTCTCGCGGGGTCTCACGGGTTCACACGGGTTCACACGGGTTCACACGATCGGCGGTGGTCGCCCGCGGACGTCGGCGGCAGGAGGCGGACGACCGCGGGACACGCTCCCGGGAGAACGTCGGGGACGGCCCGCCGCATTCCCGGCCGCGGCGCCGGCCACGCCGTCCGGGGCACGGTCGAGCGCATGGTGGAGCACCTCACATGCGATCCTGGCTCTTCCGTGTTCGACATGTGAGACGAGGGAGTCACGACGTGCCCGGTGAGAACCTGACCCGCGACGAGGCCCGGGAACGTGCCCGGCTGCTGACCGTGGACGGGTACGAAGTCGCGCTCGATCTACGGTCCGCGATCGGGCCCCACACCGGGCACGGGCCGCGCACCTTCCGTTCCACCACCACGATCCGCTTCCGCTGCGCCGAGCCCGGCGCCTCCACCTTCGCCGACCTGCTCGCGCCCTCGGTCTCCTCGGTGACCCTCAACGGCCGCGAACTGGACGTCGGCGAGGTGTTCGACGGCACGCGCGTCGCCCTGGACGGCCTGGCCGCCGAGAACACGCTGATCGTGGACGCGCGGTGCGCGTACAGCCGCACCGGCGAGGGGATGCACCACTTCGTCGACCCCGAGGACGGCGAGACCTACCTCTACACCCAGTACGAGCCCGCCGACGCCCGACGGGTCTTCGCCAACTTCGAACAGCCCGACCTCAAGGCGCCCTTCACCTTCACCGTCACCGCCCCCGCCGACTGGACGGTGCTGAGCAACGGCGCGCGCGAAGGGGAGCCGGAGCCGATCGGCGACGGCGCGGCCGTGTGGCGGTTCGCGACGACCAAGCCCATCTCGACGTACATCACCACCGTTCTCGCCGGCCCGTACCACCACGTCACCGACGTCTACCGGCGTGCCCTGCCGGACGGGAGCGAACTGGTGATCCCGCTGGGCGCGCTGTGCCGCAAGGGCTTGGCCCGCCACTTCGACGCCGAGGACGTCTTCACCGTCACCAAGCAGGGCCTGGACTTCTTCCACGACCACTTCGACTACCCGTACCCGTTCGGCAAGTACGACCAGGCGTTCGTGCCGGAGTACAACCTCGGCGCGATGGAGAACCCGGGGTGCGTGACCTTCCGCGAGGAGTTCGTCTTCCGCGGCAAGGTGACCGGCGCCGCCTACGAGAACCGGGCCAACGTCATCCTCCACGAGATGGCGCACATGTGGTTCGGCGACCTGGTCACCATGGAGTGGTGGGACGACCTGTGGCTCAAGGAGTCCTTCGCCGACTTCATGGGCACCTTCTCCATGGTCGAGGCCACCCGGTTCGCCGATGGCTGGATCACCTTCGCCAACCGCCGCAAGGCGTGGGCGTACCGCGCCGACCAGCTCCCCTCCACGCACCCGATCACCGCCGACATCCGGGACCTGGAGGACGCCAAACTCAACTTCGACGGCATCACCTACGCCAAGGGCGCCTCCGTCCTCAAACAGCTCGTCGCCTATGTGGGGCGGGACGCCTTCCTGGAGGGCGCGCGCCGGTACTTCAAGCGCCACGAGTGGGGCAACACCCGGCTCGAACACCTGTTGGCGGTCCTGGAGGAGACCTCCGGACGCGACATGTCCGCCTGGGCGCGGGCGTGGCTCCAGACGGCGGGCGTCAACTCCCTGACGCCGCGCGTCGCCTACGGTTCCTCGGGCCGCATCACCGAGTTGGCCGTCGTCCAGGAGGCGCCCGAGGAGCACCCGACGCTGCGCCCCCACCGGGTGGCGGTCGGCCTGTACCGGCGGCAGAGCGCGGGCGGTCCGCTGGAGCGCTACGCCCGCGCGGAGGTGGACGTCACCGGTGCGCGGACGGTCGTGGAGGAGCTGACCGGGGCCGAGCGGCCGGAGCTGATCCTCGTCAACGACGACGACCTGACGTTCTGCAAGGTCCGCTTCGACGAGGCGTCCCTGGACACCCTCCGCGAGCACCTGGGCTCGATCACCGACCCCCTGACGCGGGCCCTGTGCTGGTCGGCGCTGTGGGACCTCACCCGCGACGCGCTGCTGCCCGCCCGCGACTTCCTCGACCTGCTGCTGCGCTTCGGCGGCCAGGAGAGCGACATCGGCGTGGTGCAGATGCTGCACGCCTGGGCGCGCACGGCCCTGGTCCACTACGTCGCGCCCGACGCGCGCGAGGAGTGCGGTCGCGCCCTCGCCCGCGGCGCGCTGCGGCATCTGCGGCAGGCCGAGCCGGGCAGCGACCACCAGCTCGCCTGGGCACGGTTCTTCGCGGCCGTCGCACACGACGAGCCCGACCTGCGCCTGCTGGACACGCTGCTGGAGGGGACCGGCCGGATCGACGGGCTGGAGGTCGACCAGGAGCTGCGCTGGACGCTCCTGGAGCCCCTGGCCGCCCACGGTGTCGCCGACGAGGCGCGGCTGGCGGCCGAACTGGCCCGCGACGACACCGCCTCCGGCAAGCGGCACCAGGTGCGCTGCCTGGCCTCGCGGCCGGACCCCGAGGTCAAGGCGCGGGCGTGGACGGACGTGGTGGACTCCGACCGGCTCTCCAACGCGCTGGTGGAGGCGACCATCTCCGGCTTCGACCAGCCGAGGCAGCGGGAACTCCTGGCGCCCTACGCGCGACGGTACTTCGAGGCGATCGAGCGGGTCTGGGCCGAGCGGTCCATCGAGATCGGCATGGCGATCGTCCGCGGCCTGTACCCCGCCCTCCAGGACAGCCGGACCGTGCTGGAGCTGACGGACGCCTGGCTGGAGAGCCACCGGGACGCGCCCCCGGCGCTGCGGCGGCTGGTGCTGGAGGCCCGCGACGACACGGCGCGGGCCCTGCGGGCGCAGCGGTGCGACGCGGCGGCGGGCGCCTGATCCGTCCACCGGCCCCGCTCGGGGCCGAACCGAGCGCCCGCCCGGCACAACCCGGCACGCCCCGGCACGCCGGAGCGTGCCGGGCGGGCGCACGGAGGACGGTGACAGACGGTGACACGGCCTGTTCCGTCACCGGTCTCCGCCCCGTCTCCGACGTGTGAGCCGTCCGCTCCCGATCGGCACTCGAACGCCCACGCTTGAGGACAGGCTTGTCCGGATTCGTCGACAGCCGCGTAACAGAGGTTGGCCGGCGGAACGGGGACGGGAATCGCGGGGACATGAACAACGCCCCGCTCTCCCCCCGTCCCGTCCGTCCCCTGCCGCACGTGGAGCGTCGGGTGGTGACGGCCCGTACCCTGCGCGAGCAGGGCGTCTCCGCCGCCACCGCCGACGAGCGCTGCCGGCCGGGCGGCCCCTGGCAGATGCCGCTGCCCGGCGTCTACCTGCTCCATCCGGGTCCGCCGACCAGCGAGGAGCGGCTGCGCGCGGTGCTGCTGTACGCGAGCAGGGAGCGCTTCCCCGCCCAGACGGGCGCTCCGTGCGCCGCCTCCTTCGTCCCCCCGGCCGTCGAGGAGCCCGAGGCGATGATCACCGGGCCGGCCGCGCTCGCCCTGTACGGCTTCTCCTCCACTCCCCCGCTGCTCTCCCTGGAGCACGTCGACATCCTGGTCCCCCGCACCCGGCGGCTGCGCTCCATCGGGTGCGCGCGGGTGGTGCGCACCCGGTCCCTGCCGCGTCCCCGGCAGGTCACCGGCCTGCCCGTGGCCCCCGTGGAGCGCGCCCTGGCCGATGCCGTCGGCCGTCCGGACGGCGCCACGGCGGTGCGCCCGTTGCTGACGGAGGCGGTGCGCGAGGGGCACTGCGAGGCCCCGGCCCTCGTCCGCGAACTGTCCCGTGCCCGGCTGCTGAGCCGGCCCCACGTCGCGGAGGCCGTGGACGCCGTGCTGGCCGAGAGCCGGGCGGTGGCCGAGAGCCTGCTGTACGGTCTGGTCCGCTCCCACGGCCTGCCCGAGCCCTGCTGGAACGTCGATCTGCGACTGCCCGACGGCCCCCACCTGGGCGGTGTGGACGCCTACTGGCCCGAGCAGGCCGTCGCCGTGGAGCTCGACACCCGCTCCTGCCACGGGACGGCCGTCGAGGGCGGCGCGACGTGGTCCCGGTACGCCCGCAAGCGGGAGGCCCTGGAGCGCCTGGGGATCTCCGTCCTCCACATCACCCCGGCGAAGCTCCGCGACCATCCCTGGCAGCAGGCCGCCGTGGTCCGCACCGCCCTGATGACCGCGCCGGAGCGCGAGCCGACGGCGTATGTGACGGTCCTGCCCCGGTGACGCCTCTCCCTGGGGCCGGCGGGCGGGCCCGACGGTCGGCGGGTTCCGGCGGGGGGTTCGACGGGGGGTTCGACGGGGTTCGGCGGGGGCTTCGGCGGTGGGCTTCACAGGGCAGGGGCCGGAACGCCGTCGGGCCGCGCCCCCGTGCGGGGAGCGCGGCCCGACGAAGCGGGTCGGCGGCTCTCAGACCGCCGCGGCGGCGTCCGCCTCCTGTGCCTTCAGGGCGCGCTCGATGCCCGCGCGGGACTCGACGACCAGGCGGCGCAGGGCAGCGCTGGGCTCGGCCGACTCCAGCCAGGCGTCCGTGGCCCGCAGGGTCTCCTCGGTGACCTGGACCGCCGGGTAGAGACCGATCGCGATCTGCTGCGCCATCTCGTGGCTGCGCGACTCCCACACGCCCTTGAGCGCGTCGAAGTACTTGGCGGTGTACGGGGCGAGCAGCTCCCGCTGGTCGGTCTGGACGAAGCCGCCGATGACGGCCTCCTGCATCGCGTTGGGCAGCTTGTCGGACTCCACGACCGACGCCCACGCCTCCGCCTTGGCCTCCGCCGTCGGCCGGGCCGCCCGCGCCGACACCGCGTGCCGCTCGCCCGCCGACGTCCGGTCGCGCTCCAGCTCGGCCTCGATGGCGGCCTCGTCGGCGCGTCCGGTGGCCGCCAGCCGGTGGAGCAGGGCCCAGCGCAGCTCGGTGTCGACGGTCAGGCCCTCGATCTTCTCGCCGCCGTCCAGCAGCCCGGCGAGCAGGTCGAGCTGCTCGTCGGTGCGGGCGGTGGCGGCCAGGGCCCGCGCCCAGGCGAGCTGGTGGTCGCTGCCCGGCTCGGCGGCGCGCAGCTTCTCCACGGTGGCCTCGGACCAGCGCAGCAGGCCGGTCTCGCGCCAGCTCGGCGCGGCGTACAGCTCCAGGGCGAGCTTGACCTGCCGCTGGAGGGACTGGACGACGCCGATGTCCGTCTCCTTGTCGATGCCGGAGAGCACCAGCTCCAGGTAGTCGCGGGTGGCCATCTCCCCGTCGCGGGTCATGTCCCAGGCCGAGGCCCAGCACAGGGCGCGCGGCAGCGACTCGGCGAAGTCGCCCAGGTGCCGGGTGACGGTGGCCAGCGACTCGGCGTCGAGCCGGACCTTGGCGTAGGACAGGTCGTCGTCGTTGAGCAGGATCACGTCCGGGCGGAGGGTGCCGACCAGCTCGGGCACCTCCGTCCGCTCGCCGTCCACGTCCAGCTCGACGCGGCCGGTGCGCACCAGCTTGCCGCCGTCGAGCTCGTAGGAGCCGATGGCGATGCGGTGGGGGCGCAGGACGGGCTCGCCCTTGGCGCCGGCGGGCAGTGCCGGGGCCTCCTGGAGCACCGCGAAGGAGGTGATCGTCCCGTCGTCGTCGGTGGTGATCTCCGGGCGCAGCACGTTGATGCCCGCGGTCTCCAGCCACGCCTTGGACCAGGCCTTCAAGTCCCGGCCGGAGGTCTCCTCCAACGCGGTGAGCAGGTCGGTCAGGCGGGTGTTGCCCCAGGCGTGGCGCTTGAAGTACGTCCGCACGCCGCGGAAGAACGCGTCCTCGCCGACGTAGGCGACGAGCTGCTTGAGGACGGAGGCGCCCTTGGCGTAGGTGATGCCGTCGAAGTTGACCAGGACGTCGTCGAGGTCCTTGATGTCCGCCATGATCGGGTGCGTGGAGGGGAGCTGGTCCTGGCGGTAGGCCCAGGTCTTCATGGAGTTGGCGAAGGTGGTCCACGCGTGCGGCCAGCGGCTGCCGGGTGCGGCGGCCTGGCAGGCGATGGAGGTGTAGGTGGCGAACGACTCGTTCAGCCACAGGTCGTTCCACCACTCCATGGTGACCAGGTCGCCGAACCACATGTGGGCCAGCTCGTGGAGGATCGTCTCGGCCCGCGTCTCGTAGGCGGCGTCCGTCACCTTGGAGCGGAAGACGTACTGGTCGCGGATGGTCACCGCGCCCGCGTTCTCCATCGCGCCCGCGTTGAACTCCGGGACGAAGAGCTGGTCGTACTTGGCGAAGGGGTAGGGGATGCCGAACTTCTCCTCGAACCAGTCGAAGCCCTGCCGGGTGACCTCGAAGATCGCCTCCGCGTCGAGGTGCTCGGCCAGGGAGGGTCGGCAGTAGACGCCCAGCGGCACGGTGCGGCCGTCGCCCTTGCCGCTCTCCCAGACGCTGTGGACGCCGTGGTACGGGCCGGCGATCAGCGCGGTGATGTAGGTGGAGATCCGCGGCGTCGGTTCGAACCGCCAGATGTTGTCCCGCGGTTCGGGGGTGGGCGAGTTGGAGATCACCGTCCAGCCCTCGGGGGCGGTGACGGTGAAGGCGAAGGTCGCCTTGAGGTCGGGCTGCTCGAAGGCGGCGAAGACCCGGCGGGCGTCGGGCACCTCGAACTGCGTGTAGAGGTACGCCTGTTGGTCCACCGGGTCGACGAAGCGGTGAAGGCCCTCACCGGTGTTGGTGTAGGCGCAGTCGGCGACGACCTTCAACTCGTTCCGTCCGGCGACGAGACCGGGCAGGGCGATGCGGGAGTCGGCGAAGACCTCGGCCGGGTCGAGGGAGGTTCCGTTGAGGACGACCTCGTGCACGGTGGGGGCCACCAGATCGATGAAGCTCTCTCCGGCCTCGCGGGCGTCGAAGCGCACCGTGGTGACCGAGCGGAACGTGCCGCCCTCCTGCGCTCCGGAGAGGTCCAGCTCGATGTCGTACGCGTCCACCTCGAGCAGACGGGCCCGCTCCCGCGCTTCCTCGCGCGTGAGGTTCGTACCAGGCACCTGCGTCATCTCCTTCTTCTCCGCTTGTGTCCGGCCATCCTCGCACGCCGGCTCTCGCGAACGTGACGACCTTTCCCACCGGCTCCCACCGGCTCCCACCGGCGCCCGGGACGCGCGGCGGTCGCGGCGGAGGAGGCCTTCGCCGCTCCGCGGGCGGTGGAGTACGGCCGCTTCCGCCACGAGGGGCGTGGGGACCGGGAGCCGCGGCGACCAATCGTCAACCTCGGGTTGACGGCCCCCATGCGTCAACCTAGGGTTGACGCATGGAGAATCCCGTGCGCATTCCCGACTCCGTCCGACTCGACGACCTGATCCAGGGGATCAAGAAGACCCACACCGACGTCCTCCAACAGCTCTCCACCGCGGTCCTCACCGCGGAGCACCTCGGCGAGGTGGCCGATCACCTCATCGGTCACTTCGTCGACCAGGCCCGGCGCTCGGGCGCCTCCTGGACCGACATCGGCCGCAGCATGGGCATCACCAAGCAGGCGGCGCAGAAGCGCTTCGTCCCCAAGGGCTCCGCGCCGGACCTCGATCCCTCCCAGGGGTTCGGCCGGTACACCGACCGGGCGAGGAAGGTCGTGGTGGTGGCGCAGGAGGAGGCTCGCGCGGCCGGCCACGCCGAGATCCGTCCCGAGCACCTGGCCCTGGGGCTGCTGAGCGAGCCCGAGGGGCTCGCCGCGAAGGCGATCGCGGCGCAGGGCGTCTCCCCGGACGCCGTCCGGCAGGCCCTCTCCGCCGCGCTGCCGCCCGCGTCCGGGGAGGTGCCCCGGCTCATCCCGTTCGACGCGGCGGCGAAGAAGGCCCTGGAGCTCACCTTCCGGGAGGCGCTGCGGCTGGGCCACAACCACGTCGGAACCGAGCACCTCCTGCTGGCGCTGCTGGAGCTCGAGAACGGCGAGGGGACGCTCAGCGGCCTCGGGCTCGACAAGGCCGCCGCCGAGACCCACATCGCCGACGCGCTCGCCGCCATCGCCGCGGCACACGACCAACAGGGCGAGTGACCGGCGCCACGTCCCCCCACGGCAGGTGAACGCGCGGTGAGCGGAAGCGCACCGCGCGGCGAGCGAGACATGGCGGTCGCGAACACGTGTGATCCATGAACGGAGTTCGGCGTCGGACGTTTCCGCACCGTTGCTCCGAACGTCACCGTGGCTGTCGACGATCCCGGTGGGCAGGGAGGTCCCCGCCCCGCGACTTCGCGTTCGCAACCGGGGAGATGTGCTCATGTCCGGTCACCGCCGATTCGCCCACCGGGCCCTCGACCGCCGCACCCTGCTCACCGCCGCCGGGGCGGCCGGGATCGCCACCGGGCTGGGGGTGGCCCGCGGCGGGGGCGGCGATCCGGCCGGCGCCGCCCCCGCCGCGGCCCCCACCCCCACCGGCGCCCCCTCCCCCACGCCCACGCCCACACCGGTGGCCCCCTCCCCGGCCGGGACCACGTTGGAGAGCGTGGCGACCCCGCGCGGCACGGGCGGCTACCGACGGCTGGGCGAGGGCCCCGGCTGGGGCCGGGTGGTGCGGCAGGACCTGGCCGCCGCGGGCGGGGGGCGCGAGGACCGGCGCACCGTCCTGGCGTCCTTCGTCCACCTCACCGACGCCCATGTGACGGACGTGCAGCACCCGGTGCGCTTCGAGTACCAGCGCGCCGGGAAGCCCGGCGCCTGGCGTCCGCACGAGGCGTTGACCGTCCACGGCCTGATCTCGCTGATCGAGCGGGTCAACTCGTTGCGCGGCGGCCCGGCCACCGGCGTGCCGCCGTCCTTCGTGATGACCACGGGGGACAACACGGACAACAACTGCCGCGCCGAACTGGAGTGGTTCCTCACCGCGATGAGCGGCGGTCGCATCACCCCCAACACCGGCGACCCGCGGCACTACGAGGGCGTGCAGAACTCCGGTCTGCCGCTGTACTGGCAACCGGAAGCCGCGCTGCGCGACCTGGACAAGCGGCACGGCTTCCCCCGTGCCGACGGCTTCCTCGACGCCGCCATCGCGCAGGTCGCCAGCCCCGGCCTGACCATCCCCTGGTACTCCACCGTCGGCAACCACGACGACCTCTACGGCGGCCACTACGCGAGCGACCCGTACTTCGCCGAACTGGCCGTGGGGGACCGGAAGCTGTACTCCCTGCCGGAGGCCGAGGCCGCCGCACTGCACAGGACGGTGCGGGAGGGCCGGGACACCCGGGGCGAGGACCTCAAGCGGTTGCTGCGCGCCCACGCCCGCGCGATGCGCACCGTCACGCCCGACCCGTCCCGCGCGCCCCTCACCTCCCGCGAGTACGCCGAGGCGCACCTGGACCCGGCGTACGCCGGTCCCGGCCCCGTCGGACACGGGTACACCCGGGAGTCCGTCGCCCAGGGGCGGCTGTACTACAGCTTCCGCATAGCCGAGAACGTCGTCGGGATCAGTCTGGACACCACCAACCCGAACGGCGACTACCGGGGCCACCTGACCGCGTCCCAACTCCGCTGGCTGGACCGCGAGCTGGCCCGCCACGCCGGCGACCACGTCCTCGTCTTCAGCCACCACTACAGCGCCTCCGTGCGGTCCGGCGGGGCCGAGCTGCTCGCGCTGCTGAAGCGGCACGGCAACGTGGTCGCGTGGATCAACGGGCACAGCCACCGCAACCGGATCACACCGCACGGCGGGTTCTGGGAGATCACCACGGCCTCGCACGTGGACTGGCCGCAACTGGCCCGGGTGATCGAGCTGGTGGACAACCGCGACGGGACGCTGTCGCTCTTCACCACCTGCGTCGAGTCGGCGGCCCCGTACGGCACCGACCTCGACGACCTCTCCCGCACCGGCCTGGCCTCGCTCTACCGCGAACTGGCCTTCAACGCCCCGGGCCGCAGCACGACCCTGACGGGCGAACCGGGCGACCGCAACACGGAACTGCTGCTGCCCCGACGCTGAGACACCGACGACCGCGCGGGCGGCATGGTCGGACGGACAGGACGGGACAGGTCGGGTGCGGCGCGGGACGGTGCCGGGGCAGCCATGCCGCCGGAGTGGTTCCACTCCACGACATACCACCAGGAATGGGACTTGTCCTCCCCGCTCGGGAATGCGGAGGGGAGTCGTCCGGGTTCGAGCGGATGGCGCACCGCGCGCCACGAGGCCGTACGACGATCGAGCGAGGTACCGATGAGCGTGTCCCAGCCGGAGGAAGCGGTGACTCCGCCGGAGGCGGAACGGAAGCCGGAGCCGGGGACGGGAACCGAAGGGACGGGAGCGGCGACGGAGGCGGCCTCCGGCATGGTCGTCCTCGGCTCCGCCGATGCCCCCGTCTGCACGGACGGGGTGTGCGCCCTGTGAGCGGGACGGTGAACGGGACGGCGAGCGCCACGAGCACGGTGCGGATCGAGATCTGGTCGGACGTCGTCTGTCCCTGGTGCTACATAGGCAAGCGGCGCCTGGAACGAGCCCTGGAGGACTTCGAGCACGCCGACGAGGTGGAGGTCACCTGGCACAGCTTCCAACTCGACCCGTCCTTCCCCAAGGGCGTGCGGCAGCCGGTGCCCGAGATGCTGGCCAAGAAGATCGGCGGCTCCCCCGAACAGGTTCGCGCCATGAACGCGCAGATCACCGAGGTGGCGGCGCGGGAGGGTCTGCTCTACGACCTGGAGCGCTCGGTCATGGTCAACACCGTCGACGCGCACCGGCTGACCCACCTCGCCAAGGAGCACGGTCTCGGCGACCGGGCCCACGAGCGGCTGCTGCGGGCCCAGTTGGTCGAGGCGCAGGTCCTCGACGACCCCGACACGCTCGTCCGCCTGGGTGTCGAGATCGGACTGGACGAGGACGAGACGCGCCGGGTGGTGACCGGTGACGCCTACGCGCGGGAGGTGGAGGCGGACATCCGCGAGGCCCGCGCGCTGGGTGTCGGCGGTGTGCCGTTCTTCGCGCTCAACCGTGTCTTCGCCATCTCCGGCGCCCAGCCCGCGGAGACGTTCCTGTCGGGGCTCCGCAAGGCCCGCGAACACGGGCTCGGCGCGACGACCTCCTGATACCGCACCGCCCCGGCAACCCGAAGGTGGCCGGGGCGGGTCCGGGCCGGGATCACTCCACGGCGCTCACTCCACGGCGGACACGACGTACGCGAGGACGAACACGGCGAGGAAGCAGAGCGCCACCGCGGCCAGGACGAACAGCCACATCAGCCCTGCGATCGCGGTCCAGGCGAACCGCGAGGCGCGCTCGGCCCCTTCGGCCGCGTCCCGATGGCCGCCGGCGTCGCCCCATTCCCCGTCGCTCATGGTGCCTCCCGAGCGGAGCTGTGGCGCGGACGTCCCGGCCCCGAACTCCTCCCCGTCCAGGTACCCCGAAAAGACACCGCCCCGACACGGGCCGCGGGTCGGGTACCCGAGTGGCCGTAACGGTCCGCTCCGGCGCGACCGGCGCGCGACGGCAGTCCGGAACCGGCTCCCGGCCTCGGCGCGGAAGGGGCGCCGGGCGGCTCCCGCCCACGCGGCGAGGTTCCGTCAGGCCTTCGCGGCGAGCTTCTCCCGCCACTGGGCGAACCCCCGGACGACGGCCCGCCGGCTCCAGTTCTCCTCGAAACAGAACCAGACGTTGGGGAGCACCTGTCTCCGGCTCAGGCTGTCCCTGCTCCAGAATGTTTCGTAAATCCGCTCGGAATCTCCGAAGAACTGCCAGAAGATCCTCTCGCCGTCGGATTCGCCGATGAACCGGATCATTTCCTCGGTCTCCGCCTTCCGGTCGAGCCAGAAGATCACGAAAGTCGACTCGTCCGAGCCGGAGGCCCATTCGCTCACCGCGTGCACCGCGGAGAGGGGCCTGCCGTACCAGGGCTGCTCGCCGGCGCCGAAGCACTCCTCGGCCCGGTTCGACGGAACGGGCCGGTCGAACGGCCTCCGGTGGGCGTTCGGCCGGACGCCCCACTCCCGCACCCACTCGGAGAGGGACCCCGGCTCCAGCCGGGAACGGACCACATCCGTTCCCTCGTCGTTCGCCGGCTCCCCGTACAGGAACACATCCACACCGGAGCCGGGCGAGATCTTCTCGGAGATCTTCAGCGCCTTTTCCGCGTATCCGGCGATCGAATGCTTCCGCTGCGGCTCGAAGTACCACTCCCAGGAGGTCGGGAGGACAAGAGCGACGCGGACGCCTGCGCTCCTCATGCGGAGACCGTAGCACCGCGGATCGGCCTTCTCGAAAATGAACCGAAAGGCTGAATTTTCTCCACAAGGAGCCCCACAGACCCCATTCCGGCACACGGCCGGCCCCGGCACCCCCGGCGCCCCCGAGCCGGACCGGCCCGGCTCGGGCCCCGGCGGCGGCCGGCCGCGGGGCCACGTGACGCCGTGGACACGGGCCCGGGGAGCGGCGACAACAGCGGGACCGTGCAGAGGTATTGACGCCCTCGTCAGCGACCGCCTAACGTCCGTGAGCCATACGTCCGGAAACTTTCCGGAAATTTTGAGAAGGCCGACCGAAAAGGGAGCCTCCATGAGACCCATCCGCCTTGTCACCGCCGCACTCGCCACGGCCGCCCTGTCGCTGCCGCTGGTGGTGACACCGGCCACGGCCGCCCCGCCTTCCGGCCACCAGGCCGCACCCCACTCCAACGCCAAGTTCGATCGGCTGCGCTCGGCCGCTCCCGACGGTTTCCACGTGGGCACCGCCGTGGCGGGTGGCGGCCACCACCTCGAGCAGGACTACCCGGACCCCTTCACCTCGGACCGGGAGTACCGGAAGCTGTTGGGGAAGCAGTTCAGCTCGGTCTCCCCCGAGAACCAGATGAAGTGGGAGTTCATCCACCCCGAGCAGGGCCGCTACGACTTCGGGGCCGCCGACGCCATCGTCGACTTCGCCAAGCGCAACAAGCAGGTCGTGCGCGGTCACACGCTCCTGTGGCACAGCCAGAACCCGGAGTGGCTGGAGGAGGGCGACTTCTCCAAGGAGGAACTGCGCGCCATCCTCCGCGAGCACATCACCACCGTCGTCGGCCGTTACGCCGGCAAGATCCAGCAGTGGGACGTGGCCAACGAGATCTTCGACGAGCAGGGCAACCTGCGCACCGAGGAGAACATCTGGATCCGCGAACTCGGGCCGGGCATCGTCGCCGACGCCTTCCGTTGGGCGCACCAGGCCGACCCGAAGGCGAAGCTGTTCTTCAACGACTTCAACGTCGAGGACATCAACGCCAAGAGCGACGCCTACTACGAACTCACCCGGGAACTGCTCGCCCAGGGCGTGCCCGTGCACGGCTTCTCCGTGCAGTCGCACCTGAGCCTGCGCTACGGCTTCCCCGGCAGCCTCGAGGAGAACCTGCGCCGGTTCGACAAGCTCGGTCTGGAGACGGCCATCACCGAGTTGGACGTGCGCATGGACCTGCCGGCGAACGGCAAGCCCACCAAGGCGCAGTTGCGGCAGCAGGCCGACTACTACCAGCGCGCGCTGTCGGCGTGCCTGGCAGTGGAGGACTGCAACTCCTTCACCATCTGGGGCTTCACCGACAAGTACTCCTGGGTCCCGGTGTTCTTCGAGGGCGAGGGCTCCGCGACGGTCATGACCGAGGACTTCGTCCGCAAGCCCGCCTTCCACGCCCTCAAGTCCACCCTGTGGGACGCCAAGAAGGCGGAGGAGAAGGACCGGAAGAAGGGTCGCAAGCACTGAGAACGCCCGCCCGCCGCGGCCGTCCGCGGCGGGCGGCGCCTCCCCTCCCCGCCCGCCGCCGCGTCCCCGACCGGCGGCGGGCGCCTTTCGCCGACTTCTTCACCGCCTCTTCTCACCGTTCGAACTCTTCTCACCGTTCGAAAAGCCCGGCCCCGGGCCGGTTCCCCGACCCGTGCTCCCGCGCCCGGGGCCGCCGCAGGGCCGCCACCGCCCAGCGGGGCGCCTCGGTGCGCTGCACGCGGTCCACAGCGGGACGATGACGCCGAGCAGCGGCATGTGGAGCGGCAGCACCGTGTGGAGAGCGGTGACCAGCACGTACCGACGGTCGCGGAGGACGGTCGAGCGCGGGGCGCCGGGCGCTCCGGCCGGGGCGGGCGGGACGGCCGGCAGGCGCGACAGGACGAGGGCGGCCACCACGAAGGCGAGGGCGTCCACCACCAGGACCGTCCGGTACGCGGCGGGGTGTCCAGGTGGAGGGCCGGGCCGCCCGGGGCGGCGCCGACGGCGAGTCCGGCGTCTCCGGTGGACTGCGGATACGCGCGGACGCGGGTGCGCTCCCGCTCCGGGACCAGGGTCGCGAGCAGCGCCTGCCGGGCGGCGCCGAGCCCGCACCGGCGACAGGCGTGGAGCACGGCGGCGGCCGTGCGGGCCGGGAAGCCGCCGACGGTGAGGAAGACGGCGACGGCCGGTCCGGTCGCCGGCGTCAGAGCGACCGCCGTGCCGCGTGCCCCGCGCCGATCGGCGAGGTGCCCCGGCGGGACGCCCGCCACGGCGCCGGCCGCTCGACCGAGCGTGAGGCCGGCGCCGACCTCGGTCGCGGACGGACCGACGACACACGAGTGAAGTACAGCGCGGAGCGGACGTGGTGCGCGCCGTCCCGACGGAGTGGACCGGTTGGGCCAGGGCGGACGTCCGGGAGCGGATGCGGACGTGGGGAGGGTCCGTGAGGTCACGCGGTGACGCTACGGACCCGTCCGGTCCCCCCGGCAGGGCCGGTCGGCGGCCGGTTCGGTGGGCCACTTGCCACCCGGGAGGCCGCCGCGGGCCGACCGCGGGTCAGCCGCGGTTCGGCTCCTGCCGTCCGGCGATCTGGCCGCTGTTGCGCGAGGACTTGTCGCCCACCACCACCAGTCCGGCGATGACCAGGAAGAGGACGATCGGCAACACGACGAACAGGCCGATGGTCTCGACCGGGCTGATGCCGGTACCCGGCTGGTCGCCGTCGTCGCGGTAGAGGGCGAGGGCGCTGGGGGAAGTGAGCAGGAGCGTCAGCGCGGTGAAGGCGGTGACAGCTCCGGCGCGCACGGCGGTGCGAGCCTTCTTGGTGTTCGTGACCTTGGTGTCCACGGTCCCAACGCTAGCGAACGTCCTGCGGCGCCACTCGTCCAGGGTGGCCCTGAGCGCGCCTGCGGGTGCCCTGCCTGCCGTACAGCTCGTCGCTGACCGTCTCCAGGAGAGAGCGCAGGCGGGGCGAGGTGACCAGCTCCTCCAGGGTGACCGGGCGGCCGTCTCCGTCGGCGACGGGCAGCCGCCAGTTGGGGTACTGGTCCCAGGTGCCCGGCACGTTCTGCGGGCGGCGGTCGCCGACGCCGTCCGGCAGCCAGACGCCGACCATCTTCGCGGGGGTGCGGACCAGGAAGCGGTAGACCGCCTTGATCTCGTCCTCCTCGTCGCCCTCGCCCTCCGGACGCAGGCCCAGACGGGCCAGGTGCGCCATCCATTCGGAGGTCTCCCGGCTCTCCCGGCTCCGCTCCTCCTCCAGCGAGCCGGCGAGCAGCCCGAGCCGGTCGCGCAGCTCGACGTGCTCGCCGCTGAGGCGGGCGGCGGTGCTGGGCAGGTCGTGGGTGGTGGCGGTGGCCAGGCAGTCGGCGCGCCAGTGGTGCGGGTCCAGCGGCCGGGGCGTGTCACCGGGCGGGGCGTGCCGGCCCTCGTAGTCGCGCTCGAACCACAGCACGGAGGTGCCCAGCACCCCGCGTCCGGCCAGCTCGCCGCGGACGCCCGGCTCGACGGTGCCCAGGTCCTCGCCGATGACGACGGCCCGCGCCCGGTGCGCCTCCAGGGCGAGCACGCCGAGCATCGCCTCGGCGTCGTGGCGGACGTAGGTGCCCTGGGTGGGCGGGCGACCCTCGGGAATCCACCACAGCCGGAACTGGCCCATGACGTGGTCGACGCGCAGCCCGCCCGCGTGGCGCAGCAGCCCGGCCAGCAGCGAGCGGTACGGGGCGTAGCCGGAGGCGGCCAGCGCGTCGGGCCGCCAGGGCGGCAGGCCCCAGTCCTGGCCGTTGGCGTTGAAGGCGTCCGGCGGAGCGCCGATCGACATGCCGGGGGCCAGGAACTCCCGCTGCGCCCAGGCCTCCGCCCCGGAGGGGTGCACGCCCAGCGCCAGGTCGTGCACCAGGCCGATGGACATGCCCGCGTCGCAGGCGGTGCGCTGGGCGCGGGCGAGCTGGGCGTCGGTGAGCCAGGCCAGCCAACTGTGGAAGTCCACCCGGTCCAGCAGGTCGTTGCGGGCGCGGGCGGTGGCGGGCGAGCACGGGTCGTCCAGGCCGTCGGGCCAGGAACGCCAGTCGGGGCCGTGGACCTCGGCCAGGGCGCACCAGGTGGCGTGGTCCTCCAGCGCCTGGCCCTGCTCGGCGAGGAAGTCGTTGTAGGCGACGCGCCGGCCGGGGCTGAGGGGGACGGTGCGGACCAGTTCCAGCGCCCGGAGCTTGAGCGCCCACACGGCGTCGCGGTCGATGGTGCCGTCCTTGGTGAGGGTGGTCTCGCGCAGTTCGGCGGCGCGGGCCAGCAGTTCGTCCACCCTCGAACGGGCCTCGCCGGAGAGGTAGGCGTACTCGGGGACCGCCTCCACCCGCAGGTGGACGGGGTCGGCGAACCGTCGCGAGGAGGGACGGTACGGGGAGGGGTCGACGGTGTCGCCCGGCGCGGCGGGGACGGCCGCGTGCAGGGGGTTGAGCTGGATGAAGTCGGCGCCGGTCGCGCGTCCGGCCCAGGCGGCGAGGTCGGCGAGGTCGGCGAGGTCCCCCATGCCCCAGGAGTGGGAGGACAGCAGGGAGTAGAGCTGGACGAGCAGGCCGAAGGAGCGTTCCTCCAGGGGCGGGAAACGGTCGGGCGCGACGATCAGGGTGGCCCGCGCGGAGCGCCCGTCGAGCGTCTTGGCGTACAGGGTGTGGCAGCCCGGCGGCAGCCGCCTGCCGTCGTCGACCGGTTCGTCCGCGCTCCACTCCAGGCACTGGCCGTCCTCGGTCTCCACGTGGAGCGCCGTGCCGGCGGGCAGCGGGGGCAGACCGCTTCGGACGGCGGTGGCGGGAGCGGCGGGCGAAGAGGCGTGCCGGGCCCGCACCACGACGGTGGGGGGGAGCAACCGGCCGGCCTCCTCGCGCGCGCGACGCTCCAGGGCCTTGTCGACCGCTCGGGGGGTGGAGGCGTCGACGCCCAGCGCCGCGAGCACGTCCACGACCGTGTCCTCGGGCACCTGGACCGTACGGCCCGGGGCCGGTTCGTAGGAGGTGCAGACGCCGTACGCCGCCGCGAGCCTCGCCAGTCGGCCCATCTGGATCTCCCTCGGCTCTCCTCGGCCCCCAGGGGTACTAGATGCCCGCGGGCTCCGCGGCGTATCCCACCCCGGTCGGCTCGCTGGTGAGGGGAAGCCCGGTGGCGAGGGGTGGCTCGCTGGTCAGTGGAGCGGCGTCGGCGAGCGGAGGTTCGCTGGTCAGAGGGGCTTCGGCGTAGTCGTGGACGCAGGAGCCGCCCAGCCCGGAGTCCGGGTCGGACACACCGGAGAGGTCGAGCGGTTCCTGCCTCTGTTCGGGTGGAAAGGTCAGCAGATCGGCGGACGTGGCCACAGGGGGCCTCCGTTCGTTTCTCGGTCGGACATGGTGGCCCTACCCAGTGCGGCGGGGACCAGTCCCCTTCGAGGGAACAACGTGAGCCGGGTCACCCGGCCCACGGCCGATGATTTCACGGTGCCGCGCGCTTGTCAGCGCAGAGAATTCACCCGAAGCCGCTGTCATGGCCGGATTTTCCCGGACCCCACGGTCGGTCGTCCCCGGCGCCCGGCCGTGGGCCCGCCCGCCGCGGCGCCGCCCGCGCGCGTCCGCGGAAGCCCCTTTCGCGTCACCCTCCCCACGACAACTCGGACACTTCGGCCTCCGCCGTTGACACCCTCACCACGCCGGTGGTGGGCTCGTTGCGGCCGACGGGCCCGATCGGACGGGTCCGAGCGGCCCCACGGACGGGCAAGAAGAGCGGGCGAGAAGGGCCTGGACGACGTGAACCACGCGACGCATGGCCGCGGTGCGCGCCGAACCGGGGCGACGGCACTGGTCGCGGCCTTCCTCGGCGGGCTGCTCTCGGGCGCGCCGGGCGCGCACGCCGCGCCGCCCGGTCCGGACGCGACCGGCGGCACGGCACCGGCCGCCGACGGCCGGGAGGACGTCGCCGCGCGAGGCGACGTCCCGGCGGTCTGGCCGCGTCCGCAGTCCCTGCGGGGGCGGGGCGCGGCCGTCCCCGTCACCGACGAGGTCACCGTGCTCGCCGACGCGGACGCCGACTCCCGCGCCCTCGGCGTCGTCCGCGACACGCTGCGCGCGGCCGGCGCGCGCGACGTGCGCACCCTGCGGCCCGGCGAGGCGTCCCGCGCCCGGGGCCTGGTGGTGCGGGTCGGGGGCGCCCCCGCCGAGCAGGCGCTGCGGGCCCTGCGCGCGTCCGAGCGCGGCGACCTGCCCGCGGGCGGCTACCGGCTGGCGGTCGGCCGGGCGGACGACCTGGGGGACCCCGGCGGCACGGTCGCCTTGGCGGGGGTGGGCGACGACGGGCTGTTCCACGCCGCGCAGACGCTGCGGCAACTGGTGGTCACCGGCGAGGACGGGCGGCGGGCGTTCGCCGGGGTCACCGTGCGGGACTGGCCGGCGACGGCGGTGCGCGGCACGACCGAGGGCTTCTACGGCGAGGCCTGGTCGCACGAGGAGCGGTTGGCACACCTGGACTTCATGGGCCGCACCAAGCAGAACCGCTACCTGTACGCCCCCGGCGACGATCCCTTCCGCCAGTCCCACTGGCGCGACCCCTACCCCGCCGAGCGGCGCGCGCAGTTCCGCGAGCTGGCCGAGCGGGCCCGACGCAACCACGTGGTGCTGGGCTGGGCCGTCTCGCCGGGGCAGTCGATGTGCCTGGCCTCCGACGGCGACCGCCGGGCCCTGCTGCGCAAGGTCGACGCCATGGTGGCGCTGGGGGTGCGGGCCGTCCAGCTCCGCTTCGAGGACGCGAGCTACTACGAGTGGCACTGCGGCCGGGACGCCGACCACTACGGCTACGGCCCCGAGTCCGCCGCCCGCGCCCACGCCGAGCTGACCAACGAACTGGCCGCGCACCTGGCGGAGCGGTACGGCACCGGGCGGGGCGCGGTGCCGCTGTCGGTGCTGCCGACCGAGTTCTACCAGGACGGCTCCACCGAGTACCGCCGCGCGTTCGCGAAGGCGCTGCGCGGGGACGTGGAGGTGGCCTGGACGGGCGTCGGCGTCGTCCCGGCGACCATCACCGGCGCCGAGACGGCCGAGGCGCGCTCCGTCTTCCGCCAGCCGCTGGCCACCCTGGACAACTACCCGGTCAACGACTACGCCGCGGACCGGATCTTCCTCGGCCCGTACACCGGCCGCGAGCCGGCCGTCGCCAACCGTTCGGCGGAGCTGTTGGCCAACGCGATGGAACAGGCGACGGCCTCCCGCGTCCCGCTGTTCACGGTCGCCGACTACGCCTGGAACCCCCGCGCCTACCGGCCCGAGGAGTCCTGGGAGGCCGCCGTCGACGACCTGGCCGGCGCCGGCGAGCCGGGCGGCACGGTCGACCGCGAGACCCGCGAGGCGCTGCGCGCGTTCGCCGCCAACAACTCCTCCTCCGTGCTGGACGAGGAGGAGTCCGCCTACCTCGCTCCGCTGCTCGACGCCTACTGGGACGCCCACGCGAGCCACGACGAGGAGCGGTTCGCCGACGCGGAGGGCCGGCTGCGCGACGCCTTCGCGGTGCTGCGCGACTCCCCCGAACACCTGGCCGAGGTGGCCGACGGCGCCCTGACCGACGAGACGCGCCCCTGGGTGGGGCAGCTCGCGCGCCACGGCCGGGCCGGCGGGCACGCCCTGGACATGCTGGCCGCCCAGCGGCGCGGCGACGGCGCGGCGGCCTGGCAGGCGCGGCTGAAGCTGGAGCGGCTGCGCGACGAGGCCGACAGGAGCGGCGTGACGGTCGGCGAGGGCGTCCTGCCGGACTTCGTGGACAAGGCACTGGGGATCGCCGACCACTGGTCGGGCTCCGGCGGCCGGTCCTCCGAGCCCAAGCGCTCCGGCGAGCGGGTGCGCGGCGGCCCCGCCCCGCTGCCCGGTTCCTCCCCGAAGGACGCCGTCGACGGCGACCCGGCCACCGCCTTCCGCGCCGCCCGGGCGCCCGCCCCCGGCGCCGAGGAGTTGGAGCTGCGGCTGCCCCGGCCGCGTTCCCTGGAGGTGGTCACCGTCCAGTCCGAGCCGGGTTCGGGGGCTCGGGCCGCCGTCGAGGCCCACGTCCCGGGCAAGGGCTGGAAGAAGCTGGGCGACCTCTCCGACCACGGCTGGACGGAGGTGCGGGCCGACGGCCTGCGGGCGGACGCCGTGCGCCTGGCCTGGCGGCACGGCTCGAAGGCCCCGGTGATCCACGAGTTGACGCCCTGGTACTCCGACGGCCCCGGCGCCGAGTTGGCGCTGGCCCGCACCGAGACCAACGCCGTCATCGGCGGCGCCCCGGCCGCGGTCGAGGCGCGGCTGACCGGCAACCGTCCCACCGACGTGCGCGGCCGGCTGACGGTGCGGGCGCCCGAGGGCTTCACGGTGCGCGCCCCGCGCAGGGTGACGCTCCAGCGCGGCGTCCCGGCGACGGCGACCGTCGAGGTGCGGGCCGGGAAGGACGTGCGACCGGGCACCTACGACGTTCCGGTGACCCTCACCACCGCGGAGGGCGAGACCCGCAAGGCGACGCTCACCGTCCGCGCCTATCCGCCCACCGGCGGCCCGGACCTGGCCCGCGGCGCGCGGGCGGACTCCTCCGCCGACGAGACCGAGGACTTCCCCGCCGCGGCCGTCGTCGACGGCGACCCGAACACCCGCTGGTCCTCCCCCGCCGAGGACGGGCAGTGGGTGCGGGTGGAGCTGGACCGGCCGGCCCGCGTCGGCGAGGTGCGGCTCCACTGGCAGGACGCCCACGCCTCCCGCTACCGCGTCCAGGTCTCCGCCGACGGCAAACGGTGGCGCACGGCCGCGACCGTGCGCGACGGGCGGGGCGGACGGGAGACGGTGCGCATGGACGCCCCGGCCGACACCCGTTTCGTCCGGATGGTGGGCGACGAGCGGGCGACCCGCTTCGGGCTGTCCCTGTGGTCCGTGGAGGTCTACGCCGTACGGGACGACGGGGGCGACGGAGAAAGCAAGGACAGCCGAGACGACCGAGAGGGCCAGGGCCGCCAGGGCGGCCGGGACGGCGAGAAGGGACGGAACGGCCGGAGCGGCGACGACGGCGAGAGGGCAGGCGACCGCCGGGGGTGACGACGTGGGCGCGCCGGAGCCGGCACCGGCCGCGGTTCCTCGCGCGAGGCCCGCGGCCGGCCCCGATCCCGGGGCCGAATCCGGGGCCGACGACGACCCCGAAGACGACGAAACCCGAATCTCAGGCGGATGTCCTGCCGTCGATTCGGGCCAGTGCCTCCTCCGCGCCGTACGGTCGCAGGTACGGCAACCAGCGCGGGTCGCGATGCCCCGTTCCGATGATCCGCCAGGCCAGGCCCGTCGGTGGCGCGGGTTGATGCCTCATCCGCCACCCCAGTTCGGAGATGTGGCGGTCGGCCTTCGTGTGGTTGCAGCGGCGGCAGGCCGCCACGACGTTGTCCCAGGAGTGTTGCCCGCCACGACTGCGCGGAACGACGTGGTCGACGCTGGTTGCGACGCCACCGCAGTACACGCATCTGCCGCCGTCACGGGCGAACAGGGCGCGGCGGGTGAGCGGCACGGTGCCGCGGAAGGGCACGCGGACGAAGCGTTTCAGGCGTACGACGCTCGGGGCGGGTATGGCTTGGGTGGCGCTGTGCATCAGGGCGCCGGAATCCTCCAGGCTTATCGCCTTTCCATTGAGGACGAGGATGAGCGCGCGGCGGAGCGGTACGACGCCGAGCGGCTCGTACGACGCGTTGAGGACCAGGACATGCGGCACGGTGCCTCCTTGTACGTCGGCGGCGCGTGGCTCGCGCCGGGACGATCTCCCCCAGTGTGTCCCGCGTCCCGGTGGCTGCGCCACCACGATCGCGTAACGCGCTGAGCGTGTTTTCGACCACACACCGTTTCTCCCCCTCCCGCCCCCGCTGTTATCCCATGACCGCCCGGAACGGAGCGGCCGGTCGGACGGGGTGTCCCCCGTTAGTGTGTCGAGAGTGGACTCGATGAACGACGCGCACGAGACGGCCACGAACGCCGCCGGCTGGATAGAGGAGAACTGGGGCGTCTGGCTCGCCACCGGCCTGCGCATCCTGCTGATCCTGGTGATAGCGGTCGTGCTGCGCTCGGTGATCCGCCGGGCCATCACCCGGTTGATCGCCCGGATGAACCGCAACGCCGAGGCCGAGGCGAGCGGCAACGCGCTGCGCGGCCTGCTGGTCAACGCCGAGCGGCGGCGCCAGCGCACCGAGGCGATCGGTTCGGTGCTGCGCAGCGTCGCCACGTTCGTCATCATGGGCACGGCGGTGCTGATCACCCTGTCGACCCTGGGCATCGACCTCGCGCCGCTGCTGGCCAGCGCCGGCGTCGCCGGCGTGGCGATCGGCTTCGGCGCCCGGAACCTGGTCACGGACGTGCTGAGCGGGATGTTCGTCCTCCTGGAGGACCAGTACGGGGTCGGGGACCGGATCGACGCGGGCGAGGCCACCGGCACGGTGCTGGAGATCGGGCTGCGGGTGACCAAGCTGCGCGGCGACGACGGCGAGATCTGGTACGTCCGCAACGGCGAGATCAAGCGGGTCGGCAACCTCAGCCAGGGGTGGGCGACGGCCTCCCTGGACGTGGAGGTGCGCGCCGAGGAGGACTTGGACGAGGTCCGGGCGGCCATCGTCGCGGCCGGCGAGGAGATGTCCACCTCCTCGCCGTGGGACGAGGTGCTGTGGGCGCCGGTGGAGGTGCTGGGCCTGAACTCGGTGACGCTGGAGACGATGGTGATCCGCGTCTCGGCGAAGACCATGCCGGGCAAGGCGCTGCCGGTGGAGCGCGAACTGCGCGCGCGGATCAAGCGGGCGCTGGACGCGCGGGGCATCCGGATGGTGGACGAGGAGGCGCTGACCGCCCTGCGCAGGCTGGACGCCGACCTGGAGCGCGGCCCGGAGCGCGGCCTGGACGGGGGGCCGGGGCGGGGCATGGTGAAGGACCGGGACGGGATCCTCGCCAAGGATCCGGCCAAGAGTCCGTCCGAGGGGCTGTCCAAGGGGCTGTCCGAGGGGCTGTCCAAGGCCCTGACCGGCGACCCGGCCAAGTCCCCGCTCGAATCCCCGGTCAAGTCCCCGCCCAGGTCCCCGGCCGACTCCCTGGCGAAGGAGACCGGCGCGGACCGGGGCCGGGGCGGGAGCCGACCGACCGCGTAGGACACGGTCCGCGTGGAACACGGCGCGGGGCACGAGGGGTGCGAGGGCCGTTCCGGCCCGTTCGTTGACGTGGGTCGGGGGCGGGTCTACTGTCCTGTCCCGCACAACTGGAAACTTTCCTGACAGTAACGGGCGGGAGAGCCGATGGCCGGTACGACCCCGGGGACGCCTCGGGTGCTGCGCACGATGAACGACCGCGCGGCGCTGGAACTGCTGCTCGCCCACGGCCCGCTGTCGCGCAGCCGCATCGGCAAGCTCACCGGGCTGTCCAAACCGACCGCGTCCCAGCTCCTGGCCCGTCTGGAGGCCGCGGGCCTGGTCGTCGTCACCGGCACCAGCCAGGGGCGTCCCGGGCCGGGCGCCCAGCTCTACTCCCTCGATCCGACCGTCGCGTACGTCGCCGGCGTGGACGTCACCACCACCCGCGTCCGGGCCGCGGTCGCCGACATCACCGGCCGCACCGTCGGCGCCTTCGAACTGCCCGCCTCCGGGCGGCGGTCCGACGAGGGCGCCGTCCGGCAGGTCGTGACCGCCGTGGACGGCGCCGTCGAGGACGCCGGGCTCACCCGCGACGCCCTGCACCGCGTCGTCATCGGCACGCCGGGCGCCTTCGATCCCCGGACCGGACGGCTGCGCTACGCCTCCCACCTGCCCGGCTGGCACTCCCCCACCCTCCTGGAGGAGTTGGCCGCCGCCCTGCCGGTGCCGCTGGAGTACGACAACGACGTCAACCTCGTCGCCGTCGCCGAACAGCGGCTGGGAGCCGCCCGCGGTCACGACGACTTCGTCCTGCTGTGGAACGAGGAGGGCATCGGAGCCGCCCTGGTGCTCGGCGGGCGTCTGCACCGCGGCTGGACCGGCGGCGCGGGAGAGGTCGGCTTCCTGCCGGTGCCCGGCGTCCCGCTGATGCGCCGGGTCGCGCAGGCGGGCGGTGGCGGCTTCCAGGAGTTGGCGGGCGCCGCCGCCGTGGTGCGGACCGCCCGCGAGCTGGGGCTGCGGCCTCCTCGGGGGCCGGCTCGGGAGGTCGCCGCCGCCCTCCTCGCCCGCGCGGCCGACCACGCGGGCCCGAACGGCGTCGCGGACGGCGGACCGGACGGTCCCGAGGGGGAGTTGCTGCGCCGGACGGCCACCGCGCTGGCGACCGGACTCGCCGCGATGGTCGCCGTCCTCGACCCCGAACTCGTCGTCCTGTCCGGCGGCGTGCTGACCGCCGGGGGCGAGGCGCTGCGCGCGCTGATCCAGCGGGAGCTGGCCGAACTGGCCGCCCCCAGACCCCGGCTGGTCGTCGGCGCCGTCACCGAACACCCCGTGCTCAGCGGGGCGTTGGAGAGCGCCCTGACCACCACCCGCGACCGGGTGTTCGACACCTCCCGCTGACCCCGGTCGGCCCCGCCACCAGCCCCGCCGCCAGACCCGCCGATCCCGCGCCCGCGCCGTATCCGAGGAGGACCAGGCCCCGTGAAACTCGCAGTGGTAGGTGGCGGTTCCACCTACACCCCCGAACTCGTCGACGGCTTCGCCCGGTTGCGGGACGTCCTCCCCGTCACCGAACTGGTCCTGGCCGACCCGGCGGAGGAGCGGCTGGAGACGGTGGGCGGGCTCGCCCGGCGCATCCTCGCCCGCGCCGACCACCCGGCCACCGTCACCACCACCTCCGACCTGGACGCGGCCGTCGCGGACGCCCACGCCGTCCTCCTCCAACTCCGCGTCGGCGGCCAGGCGGCCCGCGAGCGGGACGAGAGCTGGCCGCTGGAGTGCGGCTGCGTCGGGCAGGAGACCACCGGCGCCGGCGGGCTGGCCAAGGCGCTGCGCACCGTACCCGTCGTGCTGGACATCGCCGAACGGGTGCGCCGCGCCAACCCCGACGCGTGGATCGTCGACTTCACCAACCCGGTCGGCATCGTCACCCGCGCGCTGCTGACCGAGGGTCACCGCGCGGTGGGTCTGTGCAACGTGGCGATCGGCTTCCAGCGCAAGTTCGCCGCCCTGCTGGGGGTCGCCCCCGAGGAGGTCCACCTCGACCACGTCGGGCTCAACCACCTCACCTGGGAGCTGGGCGTGCGCCTGGGCGGGCCGGGCGGCGCGGACCTCCTGCCCGGGCTGCTGGCCGAGCACGGCGGGACCATCGCCGCCGACCTGCGGATGCCGAAGACCCTCCTGGAGAGGCTGGGCGCCGTGCCCTCGTACTACCTGCGCTACTTCTACGCGCACGACGAGGTGGTGGCCGAGATGCGCACCAAACCCTCGCGGGCGGCGGAGGTCGCCGCGATGGAGCGGAGGCTGCTGGAGATGTACGCCGACCCGACGTTGGACACCAAACCGGAACTGCTCTCCAAACGCGGCGGCGCCTACTACTCCGAGGCCGCCGTCGCCCTGGTCGCCGCGCTGCTGGGCAGCGCCGAAGACGGCGGCGGCGTGCAGGTGGTGAACGTCCGCAACGACGGCACCCTGCCCTTCCTCCCCGACGACGCGGTGATCGAGGTGCCGGCCGAGGTCTCCCCGGCGGGCGCGCGGCCCCTGCCCGTGGCGCCGCTCTCCCCGCTCCACACGGGTCTGATCTCGGCCGTGACGTCGTACGAGCACCTGGCGCTGGAGGCCGCCCTGCGCGGTGGCCGGGACCGGGTGTTCGCCGCGCTGCTGGCCCACCCGCTCGTCGGGCAGTACGCCCTCGCCGAGCAGTTGACCGACCGTCTGATCGCGCACAACCGGGAGCACCTCGCATGGGCCTGACGCCCGCCTCCGCCTCGACCGCCTCCACCGACTCCACCGCCTCCCCCACGGTCGCGGTCCTGGCGATCGACGCGGGCAACAGCAAGACCGACGTGGCGCTGGTCGCCGGGGACGGGAGCGTCCTGGGCTCCGCGCGGGGCGGGGGGTTCCAGCCGCCGGTGGTCGGGGCGGAGGCGGCCGTCGAGGCCCTGGGTGAGACCGTGGTCCGGGCGGCGAGGGACGCGGGGTTGGACGCCGACGCCGTCGGCTCGGGCGCTCCCCTGGCCGAGCACGTCTCGGCCTGCCTGGCCAACGCCGATCTGCCGCGTGAGGAGCGGGAGTTGGCGGCCCTGGTCGACGGTCGCGGCTGGGGCCGCGGCAGCGAGGTCGCCAACGACACGTTCGCGATCCTGCGCGCGGGGCTGCCCGACGACGGCTCGGTGCGGCACGGGGTCGCCGTCGTCTGCGGCGCGGGCGTCAACTGCGTCGGGGTCGCCGAGGACGGCCGCACCCACCGCTTCCCCGCCGTCGGCCGGCTCTCCGGCGACTGGGGCGGCGGCGGAGGGCTGGCCGAGGAGGCGCTGTGGCACGCCGCCCGCGCCGAGGACGGCCGGGGCGAGGACACCGAGCTGGCCAGGGCGCTGCCCGCCCGTTTCGGCCTGCCCGACATGTACGCGCTGATCGAGGCGTTCCACCTGGGCGACCTGCCGAGTGGGCGCCGCCACGACCTCGTCCCCGTCCTCTTCGAGGTCGCCGACGGCGGTGACGCGGTCGCCCGCGCGCTGGTCCACCGGCAGGCCGAGGAGATCGCGGTGATGGCGACGGTCGCGCTGGAACGCCTGGGCCTGCTCGACACCCCGACCCCGGTCGTGCTGGGCGGCAGCGTCGTGGCGGCCCGGCACCAACTGCTCCACGGGAGGCTCCTGGAGCTGTTCGCCGAGCGCGCCCCCCGCGCCGACGTCGACGTGATCACCGCCCCTCCCGTGCTCGGCGCGGCGCTGCTGGCCCTGGACCGGCTCGCGGCCGGGACGGACGCCTGCGCCCGGCTCCGCGCCCACCACGCCGTGCGCGGCTGACCGTCCCCCGCGTCCCGCCGGGCGCCGGGCGTCCGGTGGGGCGCGTGGGCGGGCCGGGCGCTCCACGGAGATCGCGATCGGAACAAGATCCCGGCGGGGACGGTGTCGTCGCCGCGTCCGGCCGCCATACTGCTGGGCGGGGCTCCTCCGGCTCCGCCGTGTGGGGGCCGCACAGGGGCCGCGTGGGGGAGAGCGCGGGGCCCGGTGCGTCAGCGACCGAGGGGGAGGTCCGACCAGTGACACAGCCGCCGAGCGGTCCGCCTCCGACCCCCGCCGTGCCTCCCGTCCCGGCGTCCCGGCAGGCACCCCGGTCCGGTGCCTCCGTCGCCGTCCCCGGGCCGCCGCGCCGCACGGCCTGGGCCGAGGGCGTGGACCGGCTGCGCGCGGCCGCGGTGACCGAACCCGGACGGCTGCGGATCATCGGGGCCGTCCTGGTCGCGCTGGTGCTGGCGTTCGGGGCCGTGACCGCCTGGCAGGTCTCCGACCGGGCCGCCGCGGCCGAGGCCGTGGTCGCCCGCAGTCAACCGCTGAGCGCCGACGCGGCGAGCCTCTACCGCTGCCTCGCCGACGCCGACACCACCGCCGCCGGCGCCTTCCTGGCCGGGGGCGACGAGCCGCCCGAGCTGCGCGAGCGGTACGAGAGGGACATCCGCACCGCCTCCCTGCTGCTGACCCGGGCGGCGGCGAACAGCGACGCCTCGGACCCCGGCTACGCCGAGATCGTCAAGCTCAACCGGGAACTCCCCGTCTACACCGGCCTGGTGGAGACCGCCCGCGCCAACAACCGGCAGGGCCTGCCCCTGGGCGGCGCCTACCTGCGCCACGCCGGCGAGCGGATGCGCGAGGAGCTGCTGCCCGCCGCCGAGGCGCTCCACCGCTTCGAGACCGCCCGGCTCCGCGAGGACCACGGGGCGGCGCGCTCCCGGCCCGTCCTCGCGCTGCTCACCGGGGTCGTCGCGCTCGCCGCGCTCGGCTGGGCCCAGCGGCGCCACCACCTGCGGACGAACCGGGTGTTCAACCTCGGGCTGCTGGCCGCGACCGTCGCGACGGCCACGACGCTGCTGTGGCTGATCGCCGCGCACGGGCTCGCCCGGTCCGGCCTCGACGACTCCGACCGGTACGGCGCACGTTCGCTCCAGGTGCTCAACGAGGCGTGGACGGGCGTCCTCCGGGCCCGCGGCGACGAGAACATGACGCTGGTGGCGCGCGGCGGCGGCGCCGAGTACGAGGAGAGCTACCAAGCGGGCATGCGCGAGGTGGCGGGCGACCCGGTGGCCGGGGAGCGCGACGGCACGGGGCTGCTGGCACGGGCGCTGGCCCTGGCGGACGACGCGGAGGGCCGCACGCCGGTCCGGGACGCGCTGCGGGCCACCGACCGGTGGCGCGAACACCACGCCACCGCCCGCGCGTTGGAGAACGACGGGCGCTACGACGACGCGGTCGCCCTGGTCGTCGGCCCCGGCCGGGACACCGCGCGGAGCGCGTTCGACGCGGTGGAGGCGGGTCTGGCCGAGGCCGTGGAGCACGAGCAGCGGGAGTTCGAACGGGCGGCCGAGCGGGGACGGGACGCGCTCGACGGACTGCCCGCCGGGGCCGGGGCGCTGGCCGTGCTCGGCGCGGTGGGCGTGGTGCTGGGCATCGGCCGCAGGCTGTCGGAGTACCGGTGAGACCGGTGGAGGAAGACACGTGAGAGCACCTGGGAGGGGCCCGTGGGGACGTGGGCCCGGCACGCGGGGCGCAGCGTCCCCCACGAGCGTCGCCGTGTCGTTGGGCGGGCTCGTCCTGTCCGTCGCGATGCTGCTGTGGACGGTGCCGGCCACGGGGACGCCCGCCCGGCCGGCCGCGGACGGCGACCGCGCGGCGGGACGCGGGCCCGGCGCCGCGCGGACGTCGCCCGCCGCCGAACGGGAGACCTGCGCCGACGGCCGCGATCCCGCCGAGAGCCTGCGGCCCTCGAACGAGGCGGGGCCCGCGGTGGAGCGCGTCCGGCGGGCGGGCCGGCTGGTGGTCGGCGTCGACCAGAACAGCTACCTGTGGGGCTACCGCGATCCCTCCTCCGGCGACATCGTCGGCTTCGACATCGATCTGGTGAAGGCCATCGCAAAGGACCTCCTCGGCGATGACCCCGAGATCGTCTACAAGACCGTCCCGACCGACCGGCGCATCCCCGCCGTCCAACGGCGCGAGGTGGACATGGTGGTGCGCACCATGTCGATCACCTGTGCCCGTCTGAAGGAGGTGGCGTTCTCCACCGCGTACTTCGAGGCGGGACAGCAGATCCTCGCCCCGAGGTCCTCGTCGATCACGGGGTTCGACGAGACGTTGCGCGGCAAGAGGCTGTGCACCGCCGCCGGTTCGACCGCGCAGACCCTGCTGGAGAAGGACGACGGGGGCGCCGAACCGGTCTACGTCGACAACCAGCTCGACTGCCTGGTGCGGCTCCAACTCGGCGAAGTGGACGCGGTGATGACCGACAGCGCCCTGGCCGCCGGACAGGCCGCCCAGGACCCCTCGGTGCGCCTCGTCGGCGACCCGCTGACCGTGGAGCCGTACGGCGTCGCGATGCACCGGGAGGACGAGGATCTGGTGCGCCGGGTCAACAAGGTGCTCGACGACTACCGCCGGGGCGGTGAGAACAGTCCGTGGATGGCCGCATACAAACGGTGGCTCGCCGACAAGATGGAGGTAGCGGAGCCGGCTCCCCCGGCTCCGGCGTACAGGGACCGATGACGCGCCGGGCACGACCGGCGACGAGAACGGCGAGGTGATCGATGGGGGACGGCGGAGGTCCGGAGCCCGACGAACCGGTGATGAGCCGGGAGGAGGTGGACCGCGCCCTGGCCCGGCTCGGCGCGGAACACGAGGCGCTCGAGACGTCCCTGCTCTCGCTCCAGGACCACGCGGGACGCAGGCTGTTGGAGGGCGCCGCGCTGACGGGCGTCACCAAGGAGCGGTGGGCGCGGGCCGAGGAGGCGATCTCGCTGCTGTGGACGTACTTCGAGGCCTACACCGCCACGCTGGACTCGCTCCGTGAGCTGCGCGCCCGGCGCCGGCGGCCGACCCCGGAGGACCTCGCCGAGCTGACCGGCGGGCTGCGGAACCCGTCGGCGACCGTCCCGACGGACCCGGACGGCGGAGGCGGCGGGAACGGCGGAGGTGACGGCGGGGACGGAGGCGGCGGCGAGCGGATCGGCCTGGCGGAACTGGTCGACCGGATGAACGACCGGTACGCCCGGGCCCTCGACGTGGTGGCCGCCGCCGACTCCGTGTGGTCCGCCCTGCCCGCCCGGATAGACATGCTCTCCGCCGAGTTGCGGCGCGTCCGCTCCCTGGCGCACTCCGTCGGCGTGCGCCCCGGGGAGCACCCGGCGGGCGACGAGTTGGAGCGGACGACCGAGGAGTTGACCTCGCTCCGCGCCGAAGTGGTCGCCGACCCGCTGGCCTTCTGGATTCCGGCGGGCGGGAGTTCGGCCCCCGGCGGCGGTCGTCCCGACACCGAGCGGTACGACCGGGCGGCCCGCGCCCTGGACGACATCCGCCGCGAGATCGACGCCGTGCTCCAGGTGCGGCAGGACGCCGAACAGCGGCTGATGCGGCTGCGCGACGTGCTGTCCCGGGCGGACCGCACCCTCGCGGAGGCCCGCACGGCGCGCGGCGAGGTGCTGGCGAGGATCGCCGCTTCCGAGGTGCCCGCGGTGAGCGGTCCCCCGACCGTGCTGTACGAGCAGTTGGAGGCCGCGATCGAGCACCGGCGTCACGCCCGCTGGCACCGGCTGTCGCCGCTGTTGGAGAGCCTGGAGGAGCGCGCGGAGGAGGAGCTGGAGCGGGCCCGCGCCTCGTTGACCGCCGTGACCGCGCCGCTGGCCGTCCGCGCGGAGCTGCGCGGCCGGCTGGACGCCTGCCGCGCGAGGGTGGCCCGGCACGGTTCGGCGGACGACCCGCTGCTGTCGGAGCGGTACGACCTCGCGCGGCGGCTGCTGTGGAGCGCGCCGTGCGACCTGCGGGCCGCCGAACAGGCGGTGTTGCGCTACCAACAGGCGGCTTGGGAGGTCCTGGCGCCACGGGAGGGCGGCGGGCCGACCGGCCGGGAAGGAGACGCCCGATGAGCGCGGGCTCCGGGGCCGTCCGGGCGTGCGGGCGACCCGGCTGCGCGGGGACGTACCGGGACGCCGGGGGCGGCGCGCCGTACTGCGATGCCTGCGGGACGCCGCCGCCGGTCTCCCCGGACGGCACGGTGGCCTCGCCCCCGACGAGCGCCCACGGCACCCCGCCCTCCGGGACGTCCCGGCCCTCGGCACCGTCGGGTCCGGCCGTCGACTCCTCCTCCGCCTCGTCGTCGGGGCGGCTGTCGGGGCGGCTGTCGGGCCGCCCCTCGGGGCGGCCCGTCTCCGTGCGCAGCTCGCGCTCGTCGTCGTCCTCCTCCGGGCGCGGCGCGCTGGGCGCCGGCCTGGTGTCCGTGCCTCCGGTGCCGCGCCCGGACCCCCGGTCGGCGGTGTTGGAGAACCCCGAGGTGCCCGAGCGGAAGCGGTTCTGCGGCCACCCCGGGTGCGGCGCTCCGGTGGGACGTTCGCGCCGCGGCCGGCCGGGCCGCGCCGAGGGCTTCTGCACCCGGTGCGGACACCCCTACTCCTTCGTCCCCAAGCTGCGGCCGGGCGACGTGGTGCACGGCCAGTACGAGGTGGTGGGCTGCCTCGCGCACGGCGGACTGGGCTGGATCTACCTGGCGGTGGACCACGCGGTCTCCGGCCGCTGGGTGGTGCTCAAGGGCCTGCTGGACACCGGCGACGAGGAGGCCATGGCCGCGGCGATCTCCGAGCGTCGGTTCCTCGCGGAGATCGAACACCCCTCCATCGTGCGGATATACAACTTCGTCGAGCACCTGGACCGGCGCACCGGCAGCCTCGACGGCTACATCGTGATGGAGTACGTCGGCGGCAGGTCGCTGAAGGAGATCGCCAACTCCCGTCGGACGCCTCGGGGTCGCCGCGATCCGCTGCCGGTCGAGCAGGCGTGCGCGTACGGCATCGAGGCGCTGGAGGCGCTCGGTCACCTGCACGCCCGGAACCTGCTCTACTGCGACTTCAAGGTCGACAACGCCATCCAACAGGGGGACCGGCTCAAGCTGATCGACATGGGCGCGGTCCGGCGGATGGACGATCGGGAGAGCGCGATCTACGGCACGATCGGCTACCAGGCGCCGGAGGTGACGCGGACGGGTCCGTCGGTGGCCTCCGACCTGTACACGGTGGCCCGCACGCTGGCCGTGCTGACCTTCGACTTCCGGGGCTACACCACCGTGTTCGCGCACAGCCTGCCGGGACCGGAGCACATCGAGGTCTTCCGGCGGCACGAGTCGTTCCACCGGCTGCTGGTGCGGGCGACCGATCCCGACCCGCAGCGGCGGTTCGCCTCGGCGGAGGAGATGTCCGAGCAGCTCACGGGCGTGCTGCGGGAGATCGTGGCGCTCCGGACGGGCGAGCCGCGGCCGTCGGTGTCCACGCTGTTCGGCCCGGAGACGAGGGTGGTGGACACCCAGGTGCTGGCGCCCGCCGCCGGTGACACCTCCCTCCTGGGCATCCGCGCGCCCAGGCGCCCGCGCCGGGCGCGCGGCACGACGGCGCACCCCGTGGCGAGCGCGGGCGCTGTGGGCGCGGCGCCCGCGCTGGTGCCGCTGGACGCGCGGGCCGCGGCGTCTGCCCTTCCGGTGCCGTTGGTGGACCCGACCGACCCGAACGCGGGGTTCCTCGCCGGTCTGCCGGCCGCCGAACCCGCCGAGCTGGTCGCCGCGTTGCGGGCCGCGCCGACCGACTCCGCGGAGCGCCGGCTGCGGGAGCTGCGCGCCTGGCTGGAGACGGGCGACCCGCGGGGCGGCCCGGCCGCCGCCGGGGTGCTGGCCGAGTTGGAGGAGCGGTACGCGGACGACCGGCGGGTGGTCTGGTACCGGGGGCTGTACGCCCTGGCGACCGGCGACCGGGAGACGGCGGCGGCGGCCTTCGACGCGGTCCACGGCGCCTTCCCCGGGGAGCCCGCCCCCAAGTTGGCGCTCGGCGTCTGCGCCGAGGCGCTGGGGCGGTGGGAGGAGGCCGCGCGGTACTACCGGCTGGTGTGGGCGACCGACCGGAGCTGGGTGAGCGCCGCGTTCGGCCTGGCCCGGGTACGGTTGGCCACCGGCGACCGCCACGGTGCCGTGCGGGTGCTGGAGTCCGTGCCGGAGTCCTCCGTCCACCACACGGCCGCGCGGGTGGCCGCCGTACGGGCCCGGCTGCGTCAACGTTCCCCGTACGAGCCGCTGTCGGAGGACCTGCGGGCCGCCGCCCGTGAGGTGGAACGGTTGCGGGAGACGGGTCTGGACGCGCTGCGCCGCGAACGGTTGACCGCCGAGGTACTGGGCAGTGCGTTGGACTGGGTGCTGGCGGGCCGGCTGGGCGCGCCCGCGCCCGCCGGTTCGGGGCGGCTCCCGCCCCTGCTGGGCTGCGAGTTGGACGAGACAGGGCTCCGCCTGGGGCTGGAACGTTCGTTCCGGCTGCTCGCCCGGCTCGCGCAGACCGGCGCCGAAAGGATCGAACTGGTGGAACGGGCCAACCGTCTCCGCCCCAGAACGTGGGTGTGACCATGCCGCAGCTCGACCAACTCTCCGTCTGCCCCCGCTGCGAGGAGCCCCTCGAGGAGGGCGACCGCTTCTGCGGCGCGTGCGGTGCCGACCTGGTGGCCGCGGCGAACGGACCGCGACCGCCTGCGCCGCCCGTGCCCGCCGCACCGCCCGTGCCTCCGATGCCCTCGGTCCCGCCGCCGCCCGCGGCGCCCCCGGCGGCCCCGGCCGTCCCCCCGGCACCCTCCGCACCGCCTCCACCGCCCGCACCGTCCGCACCGCCCGTGCCTCCGGCGTCTTCCGCGCCTCCCGCGTCCTCCGCGGCGGACGCGCGGCCCACGCCGACCGAGCCGGACTTCCCCCTGCCCCCGCCCGCCCCGGCCCCCGCCGAGGACCCGCGACTCCTCGACCCCCCGCCGTCCCGCTCCGGCGACCGACGCCCCCGGTGCGTCGCCTGCGGCACCGGCCCCGTCGACGGGGCCGGCCACTGCGAGCGCTGCGGACACGTCCAGCCGCGCGAACGCGACCACATGGAACGGACGTCAAAGGGGGTGGCGGCGGTCAGCGACCGGGGGTTGCGCCACCACCGCAACGAGGACTCCTTCGCCGTCTCCACCGGCGCGCTGCCGGACGGCTCGCCGGCCGTGGTCGCCATCGTCTGCGACGGGGTGTCCTCGGCGACCCGCCCCGACGAGGCGTCGGCCACCGCCGCCGAGACCGCCTGCGCCTCGGCGCTCGACGCGCTGCCGCGCGGCGTCCCGGTCCGGCAGGCGGTCCACGACGCCCTGATCGCCGCCGCCGAGGCCGTCGGCGCCATGGCCACCGTGGAGGAGACCCAGGACCCGACGCGGAACGCCCCGGCCTGCACCATCGTCGGCGCGGTCGCCGCGGGCGACCTCCTCACCGTCGGCTGGATCGGCGACAGCCGCGCCTACTGGATTCCCGACGACCGCTCGGCCCGGCCCGCCCGGCTCACCGAGGACGACTCCTGGGCGGCCCAGATGGTGGCGGCGGGCCTGATGGAGGAGGCCGAGGCGTACGCGGACCCCCGGGCCCACGCCATCACCGGATGGCTGGGCGCGGACGCCTACGAGATCGACCCGCACACCGTCTCGTTCACCCCGGACGGGCCGGGCGTGGTGGTGGTGTGCACCGACGGGCTGTGGAACTACGCCGAGTCCGCCGAGGAGATGGCCGCCGTGGTCACGCCCGACGCCCACGCCGACCCGCTGCGGTGCGCCCGGCACCTGGTGGGCCACGCGCTGGACGGCGGCGGGCACGACAACGTGACGGTGGCGGTGGTGCCGTTCCCCGTCCCGTCCGGTCGGCCGGTGTCCGGCTGAGGCGCCTGCGCGGGGCGTTCCGGAAGGTGTCGCGGACGTCACACGGACGGTGGAGGCCACGCGCGACGGGGGGACCCCGGACGGGGCACCGCGCTCGCGGTGTCCGCGCCGGCGCCCGGTCCTTCGGGGTGAACCGTCCGCGCCCCGGAGGCGTCGTGGTGACGGGGGCGCCCCCGCTCCGCCTCGAAGGGGGTGGGCGTGATCGACGCGGTGACCGGTACTGTTCGACCGAGGGCGAACGTCTCCGAGGCCGACGAGGCGGCGCCCCGGGCGCGGACCGGCAGGACGGTCCGCGCCGGCGAGCGACCCACGGAGCGACACGGAACTGCACGGAGGGGGAAGGACCGACATGCCGACCTGCCCGAACGGCCACCAGTCGGCGGCCGACGACTGGTGCGAGGTGTGCGGCCACCGCATGACCTCCGCTCCGGGGGCGCCCGCCGGTGCCGTCCCGCCTCCTCCCCTGCCCGGCCAGTCGATGCCCGGCCAGGGCGGCTACGGCTACCCCGCTCCGGTGGGCGGTGCCACGGCGCAGGCGGAGCCGTGCCCGCGGTGCCGTACGCCGCGTGACGGCCAGGCGCCGTTCTGCGGGGAGTGCCGGTACAACTTCCCGGCCCCCTCCTCCGCCACCGGCGGCTACGCCTCGCCGCCCCCGCCGCCCCCGCCGTCCCAGGCGCCCGGCGGCAGCATGGGCGGGCTGAACCTGCCGCCCGGCTTCCAGCAGGCGGGGCCGCCCGGTCCGCCCCCGCCTCCACCGCCGCCCCGGATGGACTACGAGTCCTCCGGGACCGGCCCGCAGGGCCGCCCGGCCGAGCCGCTCGCCCCCGAGCCGCCGAGGCCCCCGCAGCCGCAGCCGATGATCCCGCACCAGCAGCAGCACCACGCGCCGCCTCCGCCCGAGCAGCCGGAGTACGTCCGTGCCGACTTCGGGCAGCAGCAGGGGCAGGGCTACGGCTACCCGCAGCCGCTCGCCCCCCAGCCGCCCCACCAGCAGCCCCCACCGCCTCCACACCAGCCGCCGCACCAGCCCTCCCACCAGCCGCCGGCCGGGGGGAACGACGACTGGACGCTGCCGCCGCCCGGTCCCGGTGCGCACGACCCGCACGGTTACGGGCAGCAGCAGGGGCACGGTTACGGCTACCCGCAGCCGCTCGCCCCCCAGCCGCCCCACCAGCAACCGCATCAGCAGCACCAGCAACCGCATCAACAGCCCCACCAGCAGCCGGGCCAGGGCCAGAACCAGGGGCAGCCTCCGCAGCAGCCCGCCGGCTGGATGGTGACGATCGGCCCGGACCGCGAGTACTTCACCGCGATGATGCAGCGCAGCGGCCCGGAGGCGGCCGGCCTCAACCTTCCCGCCTACTCCCCCGAGCAGCAGGTCCGGCTCACCGGCACCCAGGTCACCATCGGTCGGCGTCGGCACTCCACCGGCGAGTCGCCCGACATCGACCTGGCCCGTCCGCCGGAGGACCCGGGCGTCTCGCACCAGCACGCGGTGCTGGTGCAGCAGCCCGACGGGGGCTGGGCCGTGGTCGACCAGGACTCCACCAACGGCACCACCATCAACGGTGCCGAGGACCCGATCCAGCCGTTCGTCCCGGTCCCCCTCAAGGAGGGCGACCGAGTGCACGTCGGCGCGTGGACCACGATCACCCTGCACCGGGGCTGACCCCGGGGCCGGCGGGGCCGGCCGCCCGCCCTCGGGGCCGGCCCGTCGTCAGCGGCCAGCGGTTCGGCCCCTCGGGGTCGTCCAGCCAGGCCCACTGCTCCCCGCCGCGCACCGTCACGCCGTACCGGGCGCGGTCCGGCCGGCCTGCGCGCCGCCATGCCTCGTAGGTGGCGGCCGGGTCCGGGCCGCCCCCGATCAGTGAGAGCAGGAAGCCGAACGACTCCGTCCGCAGCGCCTCGCGCGGCAGGTCCCCCGGATCGATCCGCGGGCGCGGCGGGACGTCGCCGCGCAGGGGGACGAAGTAGGCGGGGGTCTCCAGGAACCGCCCCTCCGCGTGTTCGGCGTCCGTCACCCGCAGGGCGAGCAGGCCGGTGGCCATCGGGGTCAGGACGCGCGCCCCCGGCCTGCACTGCGCGAGCCACTCGGGCGGGACGGTGTCCAGCGCGCAGGTCGCGATGATCCGGTCGTACGGCCCCCGCTCCGGGCAGCCGCGGGCCCCGTCCCCGGTGACCACCGCGGGCCGCCGGCCCGCCGCCGCCAGCCGTTTTCGGGCCTCCTCGGTGATCTCCGGGTCCAGGTCGACGGTGGTCACGTGCTCGTCGCCCAGCCGGTGGGCGAGGAGGGCGGCGTTCCAGCCGGTGCCGGTGCCGATCTCCAGGACGTCCATCCCGTCCTCGACCCGCAACTCCTCCAGCATCATCGCCATGAGGGAGGGCTGGCTGGAGGAGGAGACCGGTTCGCCGTCCCGCACCAGGGTGGCCAGCGGCTCGTCCTCGTACACGCCCGTCAGCCACATCTCCCGGCCGAGCGGGTCGGGGGCGTCGCGCCGGCGCCGCTCGTACCCGCCCACCCGCGGCACGTGGTAGTACGGCACGAACAGGTGACGCGGCACGGCCTCGAACGCGGCCCGCCAGGCCGGATCGGTCAGCGCGCCCTCCGCCTCGATCCTCCGCACCAGCGCCCCGGCCAGGACCCGGGCCCGCGCGGCGAGTTCCCCGCCCTCCTGCCACCCGACGCCCTCGGTGTCGCTTTCGTCCCTCATGTCTCCACTGTGCTGCGCCCGAGGCGATCCCGCGAGATCGTTCCGGAGCGCTCCGCCCACCGGAAGGTGATATTCCGCCGTTACGCTCCGCACCATGACCACCGCCGCGATCACAGTCGAGGGACTGCGCAAACGGTACGGGGACGTGCGGGCCGTCGACGGGGTGTCCTTCACCGTCGAGCGCGGCGAGTTCTACGGCATCCTCGGACCGAACGGCGCGGGCAAGACGACCACCCTGGAGATCACCGAGGGGCTGCGCAGGCCCGACGAGGGCGAGGTGCGGCTGCTGGGCGAGTCCCCCTTCCCCCGGAACCCGGCGCTGCTGCGTCGGATCGGCGTCCAACTCCAGGCGTCGGCGTTCTTCGAGAAGCTGTCCGCCCGCGAGCAGATCCACACCTTCGCCTCCCTCTACGGCGTCTCCGCCGAGCGCGCCGACGCGATGCTGGAGACCGTCGGCCTCACCGAGAAGGCGGGCACCCGCGAGGACAGGCTCTCCGGCGGCCAGGCCCAGCGGCTGTCCATCGCCTGCGCCCTGGTCCACGACCCGGAGCTGGTCTTCCTCGACGAGCCCACCACCGGCCTCGACCCGCAGGCCCGCCGCAACCTGTGGGACCTGCTGCGGGCCATCAACGACGAGGGCCGCACGGTGGTGCTCACCACGCACTCCATGGACGAGGCCGAATCGCTGTGCGACCGGGTCGCGGTGATGGACCGCGGTCGCGTCCTGCGCGTGGGCGCCCCCGCCGACCTGATCTCCGAGCTGGGCGCGGCCTCGCTGGAGGACGTCTTCCTCCAGTTGACCGGACGGGAGTACCGCCAGTGAACACCAAGGCGTTCACCAGCCTCTCCAAGGCGATGGCCCTGGGGATGCTGCGGGACCGGACCGCCGTCTTCTTCATCCTGCTCTTCCCCCTGATGTTCCTGCTCCTGTTCGGCGCGCTGTTCAAGAACGAGTCGACGCCGCGGGTGGAGATCGTCCAGATCGGTCGGGTCGAGGTGCTGGACTCCCTGCCGCGCGAGGCGCGGGAGGCCCTGGACGACGTGCTGAACGTGCGGAAGTCCGACGACCGCGAGCGGGCGCTGGAGGAGGTCCGCGCGGGCGACGTGGACGCGGTGGTCTGGCAGGACGGCGACCGGGTGCGGATGCGCTACTCGGCGGCCGACCCGACCCGGGCGGGCAACGCGCGGGTGGTCGTCGACTCGCTCGTCCAGCAGGCCAACATCGCGGCGACCGGACAGCCCCCGGCGTACGAGCTGAGCGCCGGGCAGGTGGAGGACGAGTCCCTGAAGGCGATCCAGTTCTTCACCCCCGGCCTGCTCGGCTGGGCGGTGGCGATGAGCGCGGTCGTCGGCTCGGCGCTCACCCTGGTGAACTGGCGCAGGAAGCGCATCCTGCGCCGGCTGTGGCTCGCCCCGGTGGGCGCGGGCTCGGTGGTCGCCGCCCGCATCGGGGTGAACGTCACCCTCGCCCTCGTCCAGACGCTGGTCTTCGTCGGGGTGGCGTCGATCCCGTTCTACGGCCTGGAGCTGACCGGCCACTGGTGGCTGTCCCTGCCGCTGATCGTCTGCGGCACCCTGGCCTTCATGTCCATCGGCCTGGTCGTCGGCGCCCGGACGAAGACCGAGGAGGCCGCCAACGGCGTGGCCCAGCTCGTCATCCTGCCGATGGCCTTCCTCTCCGGCGCCTTCTTCCCCCTGGACAGCGCGCCGACCTGGGTGCGGACGGTCTCCGAGGTCCTCCCGCTCAAGCACCTCAACGAGGCGATGCAGGACGTCCTCTCCCGTGGCCAGGGCTGGGACGCCGCCCTGCCCGTCATGGGCGGGCTGCTGCTGTTCGCCGCGGTCATGACGGCGATCGCCGCCCGACTCTTCCGCTGGGACGACGCCTGAGGGAGCGGAGGAGGCCGGGGCGGACGTGCGCCCGGCCGGCGAGGGCCGGAGGCGGTGACCTAAGTCTCCGGTCCTCGGCCGGGGCATCTGCGACCATGGGGGGCGTGATGGAGATTCCGCGCGGCAGCTTGCAGACGCAGACCTTCTTCGACCAGGTCGGTGGCGAGGAGACGTTCCGCCGACTGGTGCGCCGGTTCTACGAGGGCGTCGCGGAGGACCCGCTGCTGCGGCCGATGTACCCCGAGGAGGACCTCGGACCGGCCGAGGAGCGTCTGGTGCTGTTCCTGATGCAGTACTGGGGCGGGCCGAGGACGTACAGCGAGCAGCGGGGGCACCCCCGGCTGCGGATGCGGCACATGCCCTTCACCATCGACCGGGCCGCCCATGACGCCTGGCTGCGGCACATGCGCGACGCCGTCGACAGCCTCGACCTGGCGCCCGAGCACGAGAAGCAGTTGTGGGACTACCTGGTCTACGCGGCGGCCTCGATGATCAACGCCCCGGACTGAGCGTCCGGGGCTCTTCCCGGCGCCCCGCGCCGCGTGCCGCGGGGCGCCGGCGACCGTTCACCCCACGATCGTTCACCCCGAGGCCGTTCACAACGGGGTGACGCTCAGGCCCGTACCGCCGCCCCTGCGCACGGCCGTCGAGCCGTAGGGGGTGCGCAGCCGCAGCCAGGAACCGGCGGCGAGCACCGTGACCCGGGGCCCTGTTTCGGCGCCGGCCGGGCCGCCCCGTCCGGGTCCGCCGATCGGTCCGTCGGGCCCGGCGGCGACGACGGGCCCGACCGGCCGCAGCATCCCCAGGGCCTGGGCCGCGTGCACGGCGCGCAGCGGCAGTCCGGCACCGCCGCCGCCCAACGGGCGGGACCAGATCTCCTCCGCCAGCGCGTCCAGCGCCTCGCGGGTGCGCTCGGCCGGCGGCAGCGTCTCGCTGCGCCGACGGAACTCGGCGACCACCGCGGCGGCGACCGACCGGACCGACTCGTACGGCAGTTCGCCGACCGGACGCCAGCCGCCGCGCGGCGGCAGCACCCCGGCCCACGGCGGACCGGTCACGGCGTCGGGGACGGTCACCGCCGCGGACGCCTCGTCGACGCCCTCCAGCAGTTCCCCGGCCGAGACCGTCGCGTCCAGCAGCACCGGCTCGGCCAGGCGGGCCGTCCGCACGGCCAGCACCTCGAACCGGGCCGGGCGGCCGAAGACGCCCAGGACCCCGTCGTCGGTGCCCCGCAGCCGCACCGCCGCGTTCTTCTCCCAGCGCAGCAACCGTCCCAGGAAGGCGGCGAGTTCCGCCGCCTCCCCGGGCTCGGCGAACACCGGACGCGCGGCCGTGGTGCTCATGCGGCGCCGGTTCCCGTCGCGCTGTCGTCCAGGTACTCCTTGAGGAACGCCTTCTCCTCGTCGGTGAGTCGACGGGGACGCTCCTTCTCCAGGTCGTAGGGGACCACGACCGTCGAGGCCCGCACATAGACGGTGGCCCGGTCCTCGGCGTCCTCGGCGCGGTCCTTGACCTCGTAGGCGACCGTCAGCGACGCCGCCCCGATCTTCGTCACCCACATCTCGACCACGACCGGTTCGGGCCGGTGCTTGAGCGGTCTCACATAGGCGATCTCGTGGCTCGCCACCACCGAGCCGCCGGTGAAGGCGCCGGAAGCCGCCTGCCGCGCCAGTCGGAACATGAAGTCGATCCGCGCCTCTTCCAGGTACCGCAGGAAGACGACGTTGTTGACGTGCCCGAAGGCGTCCATGTCCGACCAGCGCAGCGGGCAGGGGAATACGTGTCGCAACGGTTCCCTCAGCCCCGAGTCAGCTTCTTGTAGGTGGCGCGGTGCGGACGCGCGGCGTCCGGGCCGAGCCGCTCGATCTTGTTCTTCTCGTACGACTCGAAGTTGCCCTCGAACCAGAACCACTTGGAGTCGCCCTCGTAGGCGAGGATGTGCGTGGCGATGCGGTCCAGGAACCAGCGGTCGTGGGAGACGACCACGGCGCAGCCGGGGAACTCCAGCAGCGCGTTCTCCAGCGAGGACAGCGTCTCGACGTCGAGGTCGTTGGTCGGCTCGTCCAGGAGCAGCAGGTTGCCGCCCTGCTTGAGGGTGAGCGCCAGGTTGAGGCGGTTGCGCTCGCCGCCGGAGAGGACGCCGGCGGGCTTCTGCTGGTCCGGGCCCTTGAAGCCGAACGCGGAGACGTAGGCGCGCGAGGGCATCTCGACCTGGCCGACGTTGATGTAGTCCAGGCCGTCGGAGACGACCTCCCACAGCGTCTTCTTCGGGTCGATGTTGGCGCGGGCCTGGTCGACGTAGGAGATCTTGACCGTGTCGCCGACCTTGATGGCCCCGGAGTCCGGCTGCTCCAGCCCCTGGATCATCTTGAACAGCGTGGTCTTGCCCGCGCCGTTGGGGCCGATGACGCCCACGATGCCGTTGCGCGGCAGGGTGAAGGAGAGGTCGTCGATGAGGACCTTCTCGCCGAACGCCTTGGAGAGGTTCTCCACCTCCACCACGACGTTGCCCAGGCGCGGCCCCGGCGGAATCTGGATCTCCTCGAAGTCCAGCTTCCGCATCTTGTCGGCCTCGGCGGCCATCTCCTCGTAGCGCTGCAGTCGCGCCTTGGACTTGGCCTGCCGCCCCTTGGCGTTGGAGCGGACCCACTCCAACTCCTCCTTGAGGCGCTTCTGACGCTTGGCGTCCTTCTGCCCCTCGACCTTCAGACGGGACGCCTTCTTCTCCAGGTAGGTGGAGTAGTTGCCCTCGTAGGGGTGGGCACGACCGCGGTCGAGCTCCAGGATCCACTCGGCGACGTTGTCCAGGAAGTACCGGTCGTGGGTGATGGCCACGACGGTGCCTGCGTACTTGGCCAGGTGCTGCTCCAGCCACTGCACGGACTCGGCGTCCAGGTGGTTGGTGGGCTCGTCCAGCAGCAGCAGGTCGGGCGCCTCCAGCAGGAGCTTGCAGAGGGCGACGCGGCGCTTCTCGCCACCGGAGAGGTTGGTGACGGGCCAGTCGCCGGGCGGGCAGCCCAGGGCGTCCATGGCCTGCTCCAGTTGGGCGTCCAGGTCCCAGGCGTTCGCGTGGTCCAGCTCCTCCTGGAGCTTGCCCATCTCCTCCAGCAGCGCGTCGGAGTAGTCGGTCGCCATCTGCTCGGCGATCTCGTTGAACCGGTCGAGCTTGCCCTTGATCTCCGCGACGCCGTCCTGGACGTTCTCCAGCACGGTCTTCGACTCGTCCAGCGGGGGCTCCTGGAGGAGGATGCCGACGCTGTAGCCGGGGGCGAGGAAGGCGTCGCCGTTGGACGGCTGCTCCAGCCCGGCCATGATCTTCAGCACCGTGGACTTGCCCGCGCCGTTGGGGCCCACGACACCGATCTTCGCGCCCGGCAGGAAGCTCAGCGTGACGTCGTCGAGAATCACCTTGTCGCCGTGCGCCTTACGCGCCTTGCGCATGGTGTAGATGTACTCAGCCAAGAGAAACCGTCCGGCAATCAGGGAGTGGGCAGATACACCCCATCTTGCCGCACCCGGTGCCGGGGACGAAAACGGCTTGGTCGGCGACCTGTACCACGCCCCTGACCTGCGGCTGTGCCGGGGTGCCGGCGCGGGTGCCGCAGAGCCGGCGGCGTGGGGCGCCGTGCCGTGTGGCCGTGCGGCTCCCACCGGGAACCGGAAACGAAAGAGGCCACGTGCCGCCGCGCGGGGCGGCGGCACGTGGCCGGGGTGGGACGGGCATCAGGGGATCATGCCCGGAACCCGTGGATCAGTTGTCGGCACCGTTGGCGGTGGGCTTCTTCTTCCGCAGGAAGAAGACCGCCCCGCCACCGAGGAGCACCAGCGCGATGGCGACACCCGCGATGATCGGGGTGCTGCTGTCGGAGCCGGTCTCGGCGAGGTTGCCGTCGGTGTCGCCGGTCTCACCGGTGTCGCCGGTGTCGCCGCCGACGGTGGCCGGGCTGGGCTCGGAGGAGGGCTCCTCCGTGCCCGGGCCGCCGGTCTGGGAGCTGTCGGTCTCGCAGTCCAGGATGCCGGTGAACGTCTCCTTGAAGCCGTTCGGGCCGGTGACCGTGATCTCGTACGGCTGGTCCTCCTTGACCGGGACGGTCACCGTCTCGGTCCCGCCGGCCGGGATCTCGTACTCCTTGCCCGCCAGGGTGAAGGTGAACGGCTCGTCGCCCTCGTTGCTCGCGGTGACGTCCACGCCGCCCTTGACGCAGTTCTTCTCGGCGGTCACGGCCGGGATCGGGCCCTTGGTGGCCCAGTTCGCGGTCGCGGTCGCGGTGACGGTGGACTCGCTGGAGCCCGCCAGGATCTGCGTCTGGCTCTCGGCGTGCTTGCCGACGCCGGTGAAGACGCGGCCGACCGGCACCTTGGTGGCGGCCTGGACGGACAGCGACGCGGTGCCGTCCTCGGCGCCCTGCGGGACGTCGAAGAAGACCTCGTCGCCGTTCTTGACCGAGGTCACCTCCTGGCCGTCCTTGCCGACGACCTTCACGCCGGCGCTCGCGGCCTCCGAGCCGGGCGTGACGGTCGCGCTCTCCGCGTTGGTGCGCACGGTGATCGGACCGAGCTTCTCGCCCGACTTGCCGGAGACGGCGGGCGGGTCGAGCACCAGCGAGGACTGGGGCTCGGCCAGGTTCTGGGCGTTCTCCTCCAGGTAGTCGGCGAGCTTCTCGGCGTTCGCGTCGACCGCCTCGACGTCCACCTTGTCGGAGAAGCGCCAGATCGCGACCTGGGTGCCCGCGGCGGCGGTCTTCGCGGTGAGCGTGTCCGCACCGGCCTTGCTCGCCAGCGCGGCGAGGTCGTTCACCTGCGGGTAGGAGTTCTGCAGGATCCAGTGGATCTTGCCCGCGTCGGCGTTGCCCTGGAGCAGCGAGGACTTCCAGGGCACCTCCTCGTACAGTGCCTTGCTCTGCGTCGGCCGGTAGATGTCGATGCAGTAGGTCTTCAAAGTGCCGCCGCCGTCGACGGTCATCTCGAAGAGGCCGGCACTGACCGACTGCTTCTTGCCGTTGCTCTTGATGACGGCCTTGTCGGCTTCCTTCAGGCCGTTCAGGGTGGCCCTCGCGCCACCCGACTGGTGGTCACCCTCGTCCGCGACCGCGGTCCCCGCGCCGGCGAGAGCTCCGGCCGCCATCAGGCCTGTGGCCACTGCGGCGGCGGCGAAACGGGCAGCAACCCGTCCGCGTATAGAAATCATGGTGTGGTCGTCCCCTCATCAACCCCCGTGTTCTCAGGGGAGGATCGTAGGGAGCAATCGGAACCCGGTCCCCGCCAATACCAGTCGTTACACATTCCGAGTCTGAATCGTTATCAGGGAATGCTCAGGATTCGGAACTTCTCCGGCATGGGTGTTGTTACCGATCGGTCATGAGTGCACCGGTCAAGGGCTCACCGCCTCCTCCTGGCCCGGGAGAGGGCGGGTGACGCGGACGAACGCCGAGGTGCCGCGCGCCAGATCGTGGCCGATCGCCGTCGCCTCGATGTCCGCCGACGTCCAGCGCTGCCCGTCCCGTTCGCCCTGCCGCACCCGCAACCGCCCCTGGACGACGAGCGGTTCGCCGATGGTGACGGACGCCACCAGGTTCTCCGCGAGCGCCCGGAACGCCCACACCGTGTAGAAGCTGGTGTGCGCGTCCGTCCAGCCGCCCTGCCGTTCGTCGTAGCGCCGCACCGTCGTGGCCAGCCTCAGCCTGGCCGCCGGATGACCCGCCGCCGTCGTCTTCGCCTCCACCGCCGACGCGGCGTTGCCCACCACCGTCACCACGGTCTCGTTCACGTCGCTCCCCCGTTCCCGGCCATTTCCGTTCGCCGCTCGTCCGTCGCCTGCCCGTCGCCCTCATGCTGCCCGCGCCCGCGGACCGCCGCCGCGCCCTGTGGAGTACCGACGGGTTGTGGACAACTCGGCCGCCCGTGTGGGTGATCCGGGCCCTTCGGGCTGTTCAGGCGCGGTCGGTGCCGCCCGCCGCGATGACGTACTGCTCCCGCACCTCGCGGTACCGCAGCAGTTCGGCCGCCACCGGTTCCAGCACCCACGCCTGGCCCCAGCCCGTGGCCAGGCGTCGCAGCCTGTGCTCCTTCGCCATCCCGTACGCCCGCGCCGGCCCCCGTGCCGCGAGCCGGCAGCACCAGGCGAGCAGCGGACCGGCCGTCGCGCCGCCCGCCAGCAGCCCCACCGGCAGCCAGACGCCGCCCCTGCCCGGTCCGCCGGCGAACAGGTCCACCAGCAGGTACAGGCCCAGCAGTTGGACGGCCAGCATCAGCCACTGCGCGCACGCCGCCGCCGTCCACCAGCGCGGACGCGGCAGCCGGGGCTCCCGTCCCGCGTCCCGCGCGCCGTCCCCGCCCGTCCCCTCCCACGTCTCGTCCCCGAGTCCGGCGATCGCCTCCTCCAGTGCCTCCGGCAGCCCCTCCGCGCCGCGCCAGGCCGCGTCCCGCACCGACTTCGCCCAGGGCCGCGGCAGCCCGACCGACGCCTCGTCGGCGAGCGTCCGCACCGCCTGGGCCAGGACGGGCCGGGCCACCGCGGGCGCGTCCCCGCACTCCTCGCCCGCCTTCTCGCCCGCCTTCGCCGGGGCCGTGGCCCTCTCCCCGCATCCGCGTCGGGTCTCGTACCAGCGCAGCAGTCGGGCCCAGGGGGTGCCGCACGCCTGCTCGGCGTGCCGCAGCCAGAGGCGTTCGGCGGTCTGTCCGGCCGCCGAGGCGCCCACCGCCGCCGCCAGTCGGTCCTCGAAGTCCTCGCGCGCCCGTTCCGTCAATCCGGCCGGGCCCTGCGGGGTGTCGACCATGTAGACCGGGCGGAGTCGGCCGACCGCGCCGTCCACGTCGGCGGACATCCGCAGCTCCGCGGCCCGTCGCCGCGAGGCGAGCGCGCCCAGGGAGCGCCTGAGTTCGTCGACGCCCTCGCCGGTGAGGGCGGACAGCGCCAGGACGGTCGCGCCGGGCTCGCCGTGCTCGCCGAGCGCCATGCCGTCCTCGTCCAGCCGTCGCCGCAGGTCGTCCATGACCACCTCGACGGCGTCGGCCGGCAGCCGGTCGACCTGGTTGAGCACCACGAACGTCACCTCGGCGTGCCCGGCCAGCGGGCGCAGGTAGCGCTCGTGCAGCACGGCGTCGGCGTACTTCTCCGGGTCGGTGACCCAGATCACCGCGTCCACCAGCTTCAGCAGCCGGTCGACCTGCTCGCGGTGGCCCGGCGCGGCGGAGTCGTGGTCGGGCAGGTCGACGAGGACCAGCCCCTTCAGGGACGGGTCCCGAGGCTGCACCCGGCGGCGCGCCCGGGGCGGCACGCCCAGCCGTTCCAGCAGGCCGTCGGCGCCGGCGTCCCACTCGGCCTCCCACACGCACCCGACGGGCACCGAGGTGGTGGGGCGGCGCACCCCGGTCTCGGAGAGCTGGAAGCCGGCGAGGGTGTTGAACAGCGTCGACTTCCCGCTTCCGGTGGACCCGGCGACGGCCACCGCGGTGTACGTCCGCGACAGCCTGCCGCGGGCGGCGGCCTCCTCCAGGACCCGGCCCGCCTCGGCCAGCACCTCGCCGTCCAGTCTGGTCCGGGAGAGCCCGACCAGCTCCCGCAGCGCGCGCAGTCTCTCCCGCAGCGGGTCGTCTCCGTCGGCGCGGGGGCGTGTGGCGCCCTCGGCCCAGTCCTCCCAGCCGCCCTCCCACCGGCCGTCGAAGGTCCGTGCGCGGAGCCGCGCGTGGTCCGCGTCCTCCCAGGGGCTCGTCACCGCGGGGGCCGACGAGCCGCCGTCCGGGCGGGCCCGGCGGGCGATCAGCCCGTCGTCCCAGGTCCGGTCATCCGCATGGACATCCGCGGCCACCGCGGTCACCTCTCCCTCTGCAGTACGGACAGTGCGGCGATCAGGGACACCTGCTGGGCGGGGGTGGCGTCGAGGTCCTCCAGGGGAGCCAGGCGGTAGTCGCGCTCGCCGCGCAGCGCCCCCTCCAGGCAGGTCTCCAGCAGTTCCTCGCCCCGCTCGCGCAGCCGGACGGCGACGGCGCCGCCCAGGGACTCGGCCAGGGCCTCGCCCGCGCCCCGGGCGCGGCGCCCGCCCAGCAGGACGGCGGCGAGCAGGGCCGCGGTCTGTTCGGCGGGCAGCGGGCAGTTGCCGTCCGCCGCGCGCGACTCCACCTCGGCGAGTTCCTCCACGCCGCGCCGCCAGCGCTCCACCAGGTTCTCGATCCGTTCGGCCACCAGTTCGTCGGCGCGACCGCACTCGGGGGCGCCGGGCTCCCGGCGCCAGGCCTCGGCCGTCTGCTCGTCGGCGTCGCCGACGGCTCCGCGCAGCAGGGCGGACAGACCGTCGGCGAAGGCGTCGAGCAGCTCCTCGCCGCCGCTGTCCCGGGGGAAGCCGCGCCAGCGGGCGAGTGCCTCGCCGGCCAGCAGCTCGCCGTCGGCGAGTCGGCGGCGCACCCGGGTGGTCGCCGCGTCGTAGGCGGCGTCGATGTACCGCATCAGCCGCAGCGCGGTGGCGTGTTGGGCGGCGGCGGCGCCGGCGAGGGCGGGGACGCGGGAGCGCAGCGAGTCGACGGCGCCGGCCAGCGTCCGGCCGGCGGCGACCGCGCGGGCGGCAGGGTCCTGGGCGTGGTGGAGCAGCCACTGACGGAGCTCGGCGACGGCGGTGGCGGGCAGCAGCCCGGAACCGCCGCGGGCGGACTCGGGCAGCTCGGGGATGGTGAAGTAGGGCACGTCGCCGAGCCCGGCGCGTTCCAGGAGGGCGGCGTACTGGCGGGAGACCTCGGCGGCGATCTGGTGCGGCACCCGGTCCAGCACGGTGGCCAGCGTGACGTCGTACTCCCGTGCGGTGCGCAGCAGGTGCCAGGGGACGGCGTCGGCGTAGCGGGAGGCGGTGGTCACCAGCACCCAGACGTCGGCGGCGCAGATCAGCTCGGCGGCCAGTTCGCGGTTGGAGACCACGAGGGAGTCGATGTCGGGCGAGTCCAGGAGGGCGAGCCCGGCGGGCACCGTCTCGGCGGTCTCCACGGCGAGCGAGGGCGGGACGTCCTCGCCGTCCGCGCCGTGGTCGTCGTCGTGCCCGCCGGCCGGTTCGTCGTCGCTGTGGGGGGCGTCCCGGCGCGGGGTCCACACCCGCCTCAGTCGGGGCAGGACGCGCGGCCCGGCGAACCAGTGCCGGTCGGAGGGGTGGCAGACCAGCACGGGCGTGCGCGTCGTGGGCCGCAGCACCCCGGCGTCGCTGACGCGGCGGCCGACGAGCGAGTTGACCAGGGTGGACTTCCCAGCGCCGGTGGACCCCCCGACGACGACGAGCAGCGGCGCCTCGGGCGAGCGCAGTCTCGGCACCAGGTAGTCGTCGAGTTGGGCGAGCAACTCGGCCCGGGAGCGGCGGGCGTGCTCGGCCCCGGGCAGCGGCAGCGGAAAGCGGGCCGCGGCGACGCGGTCACGGAGCGTGATGAGCGCGTCGAGCAGTTGGGTCCTAGCCTCCAAGATCGCCACATGCGCAGAATGCCCAATTTCGAGCGGTTTTTGAAGTGCCTTCGGGCTAGAACAGGGTGTTTTGACCCCTGTGGCCCGCGAGGCGGCGGATCAGGACGGCATAACGAGTGCACAACACCCGTGACTCAGATCGTCCGAAGCGGTGCATGATTCGTACTCGCCTGCGATTATCGGGACCGCTTCACTGAACCTCCACAGGGTGTCGTGGACGTGAAGCAACCGGGAGGGAGCATCGGGGCAACTATCCTTGCCGTGGCAAGGTCACCCCGGGGGCGCCCGACCGTCCGTCCGCGACCGCATCGGCCCCCGTAGCTCAGTGGATAGAGCAGGCGCCTTCTAAGCGCTTGGCCGCAGGTTCGAGTCCTGCCGGGGGCGCCACACCCTTCCGTCGGCGACGGCACCGTCCGGACCGGTCCCGCCGGAGCGGCGCGCACACGCCGTCACGGAGCGGGACCTCGAACCTCCGGGACCTCGAACCCCGGGACGCCGGAACTCGCCCGCCGGGGCAACCGGGGCCCACTGGACCGTCGCCGCCTCCTGGGCCCAGCGGACGGCCTGCGAGATCGACGCCGTGGCCTTCACCGTGGACGAGGACGAGCAGGTCTCCCGCGACGAGGACTTCGTCTTCCACGGGGCTCCGGAGAACCCCGACGGCACCGTGCGGCTCCTCGGCGACGGCCCCACCGAGCAGACCGTCACCGTCGACCTCGGCGCCCTGCCCCCGGCGGTTCGCAAGATCGTCGTCGCGGCCGCCATCGACGGCGCCTTGACCTTCGGCGACGTCGGCGCCGTCCACATCACCACCGGTTCGGACGACGGCACGGCGCCTCTCGCCCAGGCCACCCTCGACGCCGCCACCACGGAACGCACCATGCTGCTCGCCGAGATCTACCGCCGCGGTCCCGTCTGGCGCCTCCGCGCCGTCGGGCAGGGCTACGACCACGGCCTCGCCGAACTCGTCCGCGGTTACGGGGTGGACGTCGCGGAGGAGTGACGCCCCGGGCGCGCGGACGCGTCCTCGGAGCGTCACCCGACGTCGGCGACGAACCGCGTCGGTTCGGAGAGGACGGCGACCGCCGAGTCCGGGTCGGCCAGACGGGCGGCCAGGGTGGCGTTCGCGCGGTGCCCGGCCCACGCCCACCACCGCAGGCGACCGTCCGGGTCGCGAATGACCAGGTTCCCTCCGGGGCGCACTCTCGCCAGGAAGTGCTCACGTGCCTCCGCGAGAGCCCTGCCGGCCCTCCGGGTCAGGGAGACGGGCGGATCGACGCCCAACAGGACATCGCGCACCGCGCGGGTCACTTCGAAGGAGGCGCCCTGCCCGAAGCCGGCGCTGCTCCACTTCGCCTCGCCTCCGCCGTCCGCGGGCTCGACGAAGCAGCGTTTGCGGTGCCAGTCGATGTAGGTGACCTGCCGGCTCCGCCCGGCGAGCAGGAGGCGGCGCGGCCCCTCGACCCATTCGGTGAGCAGGCCGGGATCGGTGCGCCCTGTCTCCTTGCGCCCCTGCACCACGGTGAACTGCGGTGGTGCGGTGAACACGGAGGTGGGGTTCATGAAGTGCCGGTGTCCGTAACGGCGTTCGGCCTCGGGACCGATGAACAGCAGGCCACCGTCCCGGTCGAGACAACCCTGCTCGACCAGGTGCCGCACGACCGGTTCCACCCAACCCCGCGACCACTGGAGCAGCCTGCCGGCCGCGGCCGGCAGGCCGCTCTCGTCGAGGGCGAGTCGAGGGCGAGGAGCAGGCAGTTGCGGGAGGTTCCCGGGCGACGGCCGGTACGGCCGAGGCGTTGCAGGAACGAGGCGACGGAGGACGGTGCGTCAAGGCGCGGGGCGACCACCCGGCCCGGCCACCTGTCCGGCCATCCGGTCAACCGTCCTGAGCAGCGAAGACGAGCCGAGGTGCGCGGGTTCCCGCCTGCTCACACCGGAGACGCGCCGCGTGTCAGGTCCCGTTCGCCGGGCGGGCCGGGGCGACCGGGGCCAGCGGGTCCAGGAGGTCCGCCGGTGTCGCCCGCAGGTCGAACTCGGCCCACACCGTCTTGCCCGGCCCGCAGCGCTCCCGCACGCCCCAGCGGGCCGCGAGCGCCTCGACCAGGAGCAACCCTCTCCCCCGCTCCTCCTCCGGATCGGGCTCGGACGCGGTACGCACCAGGGGCACGGGCCGCGACGGGTGCGTGTCCGACACCTCGATCCGGAGGACGTCCCCCTCGTCGTCGTACGCGAGGACCAGCTCGAAGTCCCGTCCGGGTACGCGCCCGTGCAGGACGGCGTTGGAGGTCAGTTCGGCGACGACGAGCACGGCGGCGTCGAAGAGGTCGGTGCCGCGCGGGATGCCCCAGACGGTGAACTGGTGCGAGGCGAGCAGCCGTGCCAGCCGCGCGCCGCGCGGGGTCGCGGAGAACCGCTGGGTGAACATACGTGCGGTGACGCGAAGTCGGGAGGGTGGAACCGGGACTGTCATGGCGGTCAGCGTCCCGGCTGGAGCGCCCTGTCCGGCAGGGTCGGTGCCGGCACAGATCCCGCTGTACCGGTCGGCGCCGCGGGGTGCCGTGCACGACCCGGCCCCGGATTCCGCCTGCGGGAGCGCGGCACCCGATCCGGCGCGCGGCCACGTAAGTCGACCGCGAGACACCCGGAGAACCCGCGCAGGAACGTCACACACGCCGCACACCCCCTTCCGAACGCGTCGATAACGTTGTTGATCGTTTGCGCAGGTACGAACGTGACCAAGCCGTGGTCCAGGCGGGCCGACGGCACAGTCGACCCAGGAAGACCACAGATGGACTACTGCTACTCGTGCCGCCGGCACCTCAACGGTGCCCTGGTGTGTCCCGGGTGCGCCGCCTACGCCCCGGACATCGCTCCGCGCGTCACCGACGGCGACAGCTCCCCGGCCTGGTCCACCGCCTCGACGGTGACGGACGACGCACCGAGCGCGACGACGTGGGAGTCCACGGCACCGGCCGCCTGGCACGACGGCCCGCGGCCTGACGAGGCGCCGCTCGGGGCCGGCATGGACGAAACCACGCACCCCGACACGTCCGGCGGTATCGGGGGCACGCCCCCCGTGCGCCAGGGCCGGGCAGCGCGCCGGCGTCAACTGGCCCGCTGGAAGAAGACCCAGCGCCGGGCCGTGGTCGCAACCGCCGTCGCGCTCGTCGGAGGCGGCCTGACCGTCGCGACGACGGACCGGCACTCGACGGACCAGGCACAGGCGGCCGACCGGACACAGGCGGCGGTGTCGGACGACAGGAGCATGGACGCCGCGGAGGAGCAGGCGACGGAGCGGGCGGCGGAGCAGGGGACGGAGCACACCCGCCCGGCGTCGGAACCGCGCACCACGCACCAGTCCGAACGCACCGCCTCCCCGGCACAGCCGCAGGCAGCCAACCTCCCGCGTCAACACTCCCCGGCGGAGACGTCCCCCACCACGCGGTCGAGCGCTCCGAGCGCTCCCGCACCGGATGCCGCCGTTCCCTCGCGTCCGACGGCCACGCCCGCTCATCAGGCGGAGGCCGTGTCCTCGGCCTCCGACACGACGGCCCACGAACGCCCCGACACGGCGGCGGAGCAGCCGTCCGCATCCGCCGACGCCACGGCCCCGGGCACGTCGCAGCCGAGCCCCCAGCCGGCGACGTCACCGACACAGGTCTGCCTGCTCTTCCTGTGCCTCGACTGACCCCGCCCGGTCTCCACACCGCGCACCGTGAGTCGCCGGTGCCTGCCTGCGCTTCCGGCAGGCAGGCACGCACGCACACGCTCTGATCCCTCCTGGCACGTCGCTCGTGCCACGTGCGTGCGGACCGGTCGGTGAACCACGGTCGGTGAAGGACATCGCGGGCCCCGGCACGGAGCTTCGGCGGAACCCCACGCCGCCCGCTCCCCGCACGGCGGGATCCACCACGCCTTCCACCCGGTGGGGACGGAACTCACATCCGAGGGCCGAGAGAGGCACCGAAGCGGACTGACGCTTGGAAGGTTCCCCGTCTCCCGCGGGCAGCCGCGCGGCCCCGCACATCGCACCGAGCGGCCGGAGAACCGCCGGGCGAACGTACGTACGGTGACGGGGGTTTGAGGGCGCGGAAACTCCACGGCAGTCGGCTCCTGGCGGAGAAGCCCGGTTCGGCAAGGTCGGCACCGGTACAGATCGCGTTGTACCAGTGGGCGTTGTGGACTGGGCTGGTGACCGGGTGTGACGATGACGAATCTGTGACGTTGAGCAGTAACACAGACACGTTGCGTCGCGGACGCGGGTACGGGGAGGCGGGCTGCCATGACGGCGGACAACGGCGGCGGGGGCAGGAACGGCGGCACGAACGGCGAACCGGGGCTGTCGGACAGCCTGAAGACCTTCGGGGCGGTGTTGAAGGTCCTGCGGGAGGAAGCCCGGTTGACGCAGGAGGAGTTCGCTCCGCGCGTCCAGTACTCGACGCACTACGTCGCCAAGATCGAGCAGGGCAAACGGTTCCCGCCGAGGGACCTCGTCGAACGCTCGGAGGAAGTCCTCGGCCCCACGGCCGGTCGCGTCCTCGCCGCGGCGGCCCGCAGCCTGACCCGCCGGGCGGGCTTGGCTTCGTGGTTCCGCCAGTGGGCGGGCATCGAGGAGGAGGCGCTGTCGCTCTACACGTACGAGTGCCGCGTCGTGCCTGGGTTGTTGCAGCCCGAGTCTTACATCCGCGCAATCTTCGAACGCAGGTTGCCGCCCGTCACCGAGGAGCAACTTGAGCGAGAGGTGGCTGCTCGGCTCGATCGACAGCAGGTCATTACGCGAAGGCCGAATACCGCGTTCAGCTTCGTCATCGAACAGGCGGTCTTGGAGAGGAACCTGGGTGGTGACCAAGTCACGCGTGCTGTCATCGACCATCTGCTGGACGTGAGCACCCGGCTCAACGTCGAGATCCAAGTCATGCCTCTCCGGCAAGAGGATCACTGCGGAGTCGACGGACCTCTATACCTGGCGGAGACCTCAGAGCATCGATGGGTCGGCTACACCGAAGGGCAGCGATCAAGCAACCTGATCACCACGCCCAAGGACGTGAGCGCTCTGCTCCAGCGCTATGGCAGGCTGCGTTCGCAGGCCCATGATTGCAGGGCCACGGTGAGCCTGCTGACAGAGATGCGAGGAACGCTATGAGCACCACTGCCGAACAGGGCTGGTTCAAGAGCAGCTACAGCGGAAGCGAGGGTGACAACTGCGTGGAGGTGGCAGTGCGACCCGCGACCGTCCTCGTTCGTGACTCCAAGGACGTCCGGAGGCAGCCGCTGTCCATCTCCCCCAACGCCTGGTCGGCCTTTACCACCTACGCGGCAGACTCGCACCACTGACTCCGTACGTGGTTGTTGGGGCAGCGGTCGCCCGCTGCCCCAACAACCACGTCGGGACTGCTCGCCCTCCGACACAGCCCTCTTGGTCGCCTTCCGCCCCGGGGCTTCTTCACCGGACGCCAGGCTTCCAACTCCTGCACACCAACCTGGTGCCTGCGGAGCAGGTTCTCGTACTCCGCCTCCAATTCCTCCGCCGGGCTGCCTTCCCACTCGTCGTCGTACTCGCCGTGCCACTGCCGGAGCCACGGCATGATCTCGTGCAGGCCGGCGAGCAGCGGAACGATCCGATCGGTGCCCCAACCGTCCCGCTTGGTACGCGCGTCGATCAGTTCGAAGAGGGCCTGCGCCCGGTCCTTGTGGTCCCAACCCGCCCAGCCGAGCATCAGCGTCGAGTCGCTGTCGGGCGCGGTCTCGGGGTACGAGACGAACCGCTCCTTGGGCACATCGAGCTTGCCCCGGTTCGACCAGTAGGAAGAGCGCGCGAAGTCGGCCGATGTGTACTTGGGCGGCACGGGGATGTCGAGCCGCCGGCCGGTGCGGTCCTCCTCGCGTTGCTGCTCCCACACCTGTTCCCACTGCGCCCGCTTCCGCAGGCCGGAGTCCTTGTAGCGCATGGCGGCGAGGTAGGGCACGTGCTCGTCGGCGATGACCTCGGAGAGTATCTGTGCGAGCGGCAGGTCGGGCTTGCCCAGGTGGTCGGCGGCGTAGAGCGCGGCCACGGAGGTGAAGTCGGCATCCGAACTCAACTGGCTGGCAAGGTAGTTGACCGTCATCGGACGAGGCCGCTTGAGCCCGTCCCGCACCTCGGACCACAGCTCAGGGTTCTCACACCGGTCGAGCAGCCAGGTCCGCAGCGCGGCCCGCGCAAGGTGGGAACCGGCGGGCTGCTGTCACTTCCCGGCCTCCAACGCGTTCCTCACCTGACAAGGAAGGCACAACACCCGCTCGACCCTGTCGCGAGCAGACCGGGACCGAGCCGGTCATGGGCCGGTCACGAGCCGGTCATGGGCAACCGCCGTCCGGGGCCGGCCGCCCCTTCGGCACCCTCCCTTCGGCACCCTCGCGATACACCGTCCGCCCGCCGCTCGCGGGCCGATTGAGCTGTCAGCGATCGAGTCGGGACCATCGGTGACCGTCGCGGTATCGTGCGGTACGTCTACCGGCGACCAGGAAGCGCGCATCGTGGACGAGCGAGGGGGGCCCGTCGGCTCCGACGTCATCGGCGAGGTCGAGGTGTCCGGCTACTGTGTCGCCGCCGGCTTCCCGGGCGACCCGTCGGCCGCCGAGGCGACGTTCCAAGGGCGTGGTGACCGCCCGCGGCAGGAACCTCGACGCCCCGGCCGACGTCGTCCTCGTCCGCCGACGCACGCTGCCCGACACCTCCGGCGGGAAGCTCCGGCGTTCCCGGTGCGCCGACCTCTACGAGCGTGGAGAACTCGGACCCTTCCACCGCCACGCGGCCCCGTCGGTGTGAGAGCCGGGGGCCGGGCCGCCGGCGGATCCCCGGACGGAGAAACACGCGCAGGAGAAGGAGTGCAGTGCTCCAAGTCGTCGACATCGTCAAGCGATACGGCGGGGTCACCGCCGTGGACAAGGTGTCCTTCGAAGTCGCCGCGGGCGAGATCGTGGGGTTGTTAGGCGTCAACGGGGCCGGGAAGACCACCACGCTCGAATCGATCGTCGGTCTGGTCACCCCCGACTCGGGAACCGTCACGATCGACGGACACGACATCCGCACCGACCCGCAGCGGGCGCGCGCCCTCGTCGGATTCGCCGCCCAGAACACCGCGCTGTACCCGCGCCTGACGGTGCGTGAGAATCTGAGGTTCTTCGGGAGGCTCACCGGCCTCTCCCGCGGCGAGGCCGACACGCGGGCGGCGGAGTTGATCGAACTGCTCGAACTGCGGGAGCAGGCCGACCGGCTCTCCGGCGTCCTCTCCGGCGGCGAGAGCCGCCGCGCCCACGTGGGGGTCGCGCTCATGTCGCGCCCCCGGTTGCTGCTGCTGGACGAGGCCACCGTCGGCCTGGACGTCCGCACGCGGACCCACATGCTGGAGCTGGTGACGAGCGCCGCCCGGGAGACCGGCGCCGCGGTGCTCTTCTCCAGCCACTACCTCGCCGAGGTCGAGGCCATCTGCGACCGGGTGGTGATCATCCACCGGGGCAGGGTCCTGACCTCCGGGACCGTCTCCGAGACCATCAGCCGCCACGCCACGTCCGCCGTCGAGTTCACCTTCGGCGACGGCACACGGCAGCGTCACGAGGTGGCCGATCCGGCGGCCGACCTCCCGCCCCTGCTGGCCCGGCTCTCCACGAAGGGCGGCGGGCGGGCCGAACTGACGTCGATCAACGTGCGACGCGCCTCCCTGGAGACGGCCTTCTGGGCCCTCACCGGGGAGGACTCCGAAGCGGTCGCCGAGGAGGTGGCCTGATGCGGCCTGACCGGCTGATCGCCATCGGCGGCAACGAGTGGCGCATGCTGTGGAAGGACCAGGCGGTCGTGATGCTGCTGATCGTCACCCCGGCGGTGATGATGGGCATCATGGCCGACGGGCTCGGCCCGGTGGTGCGCGAGAGCTTCGACGCGGGCGAGACCATGAGCGGCGCCGACTTCGCCGTGCCGGGGTTCACCGTGATGTTCGCGTTCTTCATGACCGGGTTCATGGCCAACGGCTTCTTCCTGGAGAGGGGTTGGGGCACCTGGAGCCGTCTGAGGGCCTCCTCCGTCCGGTCCTCGGAGGTGCTGCTGGGCAAGACCGTGCCCTACGCCGCCGTCTCCGCCCTCCAGATCGCCGTCATGTTCGCCTTCGGTTGGCTCGCCCTGGACCTTCACATGAGGGGCAGCGTCCCCGCCCTGCTCCTGATGGTGGTCGCGGTGGTGGCCGTCATCATGGCGGTGTCCCTGTTCCTGGTCGCCTTCTGCTCCTCCAGTCAGCAGATCAGCGCGCTGACGAACCTCGTCAGCGTGGTCGGGGGCGTGATCGGGGGCGCTTTCCTGCCGGTGGACGCCCTGCCCGGCTGGACGGAGTACGTGGCCTTCGCCACCCCCCAGTACTGGGCCGTCGACGGCCTCACCGGTGTGCTCGGCGCCGGGCAGGGCGTCGGTGACGTCGCGCTCAACGCCGCCGTCCTGCTGATCGGGGCCGTGGTGCTGGTGATCATCTCGGCCCGCCGCCTGTCTCTGGCCGAGCAGGAACGTTCCGCCGTCTGAGCGTTCCGCGGCGGGGCGTGGGCCGGGGCGTCTCCACGTCCGCGTCTCCGTGCCGCCCTTCCACGACGGCATCCCGTCCATCTTGTCCGTCACAACACCCGTCGAAAGGTCGAACATGACGATCAAGCGCACCGCCGGCTCCCACTGGGAGGGCCCCCTCCAGGACGGCCGGGGAACCGTCTCCCTGTCCTCGTCGGGCGCCGGCACGTACCGGGTGAGCTGGCCCGGTCGCTCGGAGGAGGAGCCCAATGGCCAGACCAGCCCCGAGGAGTTGGTCGCCGCGGCGATCAGCGCCTGTTACAACATGTCCCTGTCCCACACGCTGGAGAGCCAGGGTCACACCCTGGGCTCCGTGGACACCGACGCCGAGGTCACCTTCCGGCTCGGCGAGGGCCTCACCCTCATCGCGCTGACCGTCCGGGCGAGCGTCCCGGGCCTGTCGGAGGAGGCGTTCGGGGAGGCGGCCGAGCTGGCGAAGAAGAACTGCCCGGTCGGCATGGCCCTGGCCGGCGTCCGGGAGATCACTCTGGACGCCCGTCTGGTGTGACGTCCCCGTCTGGTGTGACGTTCTCGTCTCGGGAGGGCCTGGTCGTCCGGCCGGGCCCTTCGTCCGTCCCGCGTCCGTCCGGACCGGGTCGGGCGTCAGGGCGCGTTGCCGGCTGTGCCGCGGGCGCGGGTGAGTTCGTCCGCGGTCAGCGGGGGCTCGGACGGGGGCGGGGCGGCCGGGCCGCGCACCGCGGCCAGCAGGGCCTTGGGGCCGATCAGCCGGCCCATCGGCGCGGAGAGGGTGAGCATGTCGATGAACGCCTCGGCCGCCGCCCGGCGGGAGAGGGCGGTCTCGAACAGCCGGTCCACATAGCGCAGCAGCAGTCGGTCGACGGACGAGGGCCGCGGGCCGACGACGTCCGGGAAGAGGACGTCCTGGCCGGTGGCCGTCTTCCAGGCGCCGGCCACCGGGCGGGCGAGGGCCCGCTGGAGTCGTCGGGCCGTCCCCGGGCGCAGGCCGTGCCGTCCGAGGATCTCCCCGATGGCGACCGCGCCGCCGGCCAGCACCGACATGCCCTGCCCGTAGACGGGGTTGTACGCGGCCACCGCGTCCCCGATGACGACGAACCCGTCGGGCCAGGCGCGGAGGCGTTCGAAGTAGCGGCGGCGGTTGGCGGTGCTGTGGGAGCCGTGGATCGGGGTGAGGGGTTCGGCGTCCTCGACCAGTTCGGCGACGACGGGGCTGCGCAGCCGCCGCGCGAACTCCAGGAAGTGCTCCTCGTCGGTGGGCGGTTCGCCGCCCCGGGTGCCGGAGATGGTGACCAGCCACCGCTCGCCCTCGATGGGCAGCAGCACCCCTCCCCGGCCGGGCCGGCCGTCCCGAGGGTCGGCCTGGACGGTGATCACGGGGAAGTCCTTGCCGGCCGCGGGCGGGGCGCGGAAGATCCGGGTGGCGTAGGCGAGACCGGAGTCGACGACCATCTCGTGGACCGGGGGCAGTCCGAGGTCGGTCAGCCAGCGGCCGGCCCGTGAGGCGCGGCCACTCGCGTCGACGACGAGGTCGGCCTCCAGCACGGAGGTTTCCCCGGACGCCTCGTCTCTGACCCGCACGCCCGTGATCCGCTCGGCGGTGCCGACCGGTTCGACGCCTCGCAGCCCCTGACGGAGCACCACGCCCGGCTGTGCGAGCGCCTGTCGGCGCACCACCCAGTCCAGCAGGTCGCGACTGCAGGCGATCATGAACTGGGTCTCGGGCCACCGCCGCATCCAGCCGTGCGCGGTCAGCAGGACCAGCCCGCTGGGCAGGCCGATGCGCCGCGCCCCGGCCGCCAGCAGGGCGTCGGTCGTCCCCGGCAGCAGCGTCTCGATGGCGCGGGCGCCACCCGACCAGAGCAGGTGGGAGTGCCGGGCCTGCGGTACGCCCCTGCGGGGCTCCGGGCCGTCGGGCAGGACGTCACGCTCGACGATCGTGACCTTCTCCAGATGGCGGGCGAGCGCGGCGGCGGCCAGGGTTCCGGCCAGTCCGCCGCCGAGCACCACGGCATGTCTCGTCGGGCGCACCGATCCTCCTTGCTTGGCGCCGGGTTGGCGAGTTTCAGTCTCTCGCGGACTCGGCGGAAGAGGAGGACCGGGTGGGCGAGGAGGACGCGCCGGATCCGTCGGTGTCGCCGCCGTCGGCCGCCCCACGAGACCCGTCGGTCCCGTCGGTTCCGTCCGTCCCGTCCGTCCCGCCGGCGCGGGCGAGCGCGGCGGCCACGACCGGTGAGGAGGCGAAGGCCCGGGAGACGCTGACCAGCCAGGCCAACTCGCCGATGCCGTCGGTGCCGTCGGTGCCGCCGCGAGCGCTTCCGTGGCCGGTGACGGCCTCCGCCGGGGGGAACCTGATGTTCGCGGCCTTGGCCGCGACGGCGGCCTTCAGCCGGGCCGCGTCGACGACCGCCTGCAGGTCGGCGCCGGTCAGCCCGGCCTCGTGCCCCAGACGCAGGGTGACCTCGGCCACCTCGGGGTCGACGTGGGCGCGGAGGGCCAGCCGGCCGTCGTTGATCTCGGCCAGCCGCCGTGTCAGCCGCAGTTCGAAGTCCCACCAGGGGACCCGCGTGGACGGGACGATGGCGGGGGTGGCCCGTCGCAGCGCGTCCCACAGCGGGTACAGGGCCCGGAACGAGCGGTACCGGTCGGCTCTGCCGCGCAGTTCGGACAGGTGGTCGCCCAGGGCGGGCAGCGCGTAGCCGACGGCGCTCACCACCAGGCCGAGCATGGCCAGCGCGGGGGCGAGCCGGGAGCTGAGCCAGTCCCAGTCGGTGTCGGCCCAGCGGGCGGCCACGGCGGTCAGCTTGGCGGCGCCGAAGCCCAGCGCCGCCAGTGCTCCCAGGGCGATCAGCCACAGTCCGCGGCGCAGCCAGGGCCGTCCGGCGACCTTCGCCCACCCCCAGCACATCCGCACCAGGACCGCCATCGCCACGCTCAGCGCCAGCAGGTACAGCAGGATGAACTGGACGATGTAGGGGGTGTTGGCGTAGTGGGTGTCGAAGTCCACCAGCCGCTCCCGCGGGGCCTCGCCCACCACGAACAGCGCGATCAGGGCGACGACGACGGCCGCGTAGGCCAGCGTCCAGCGGCGGGCGATGGGCCGGGCCTCCTCCGCCGGCCACCGCCAGTACGCCAGCAGCACCTGGCAGGAGGCGCCGAGGGCCACGAGCAGGCAGTAGACCACCGGAGCGGTGAAGTTGGGGATGCCCACGAGGTCGTTGACGCCGTCGATGACGGCGGGCGCGGCGCAGAAGACGCAGGCGGAGGCGAGGAAGAGGGTACTGCAGATCGCCTGGCGCATGGGGTTGCGGGGCGCGCGTCGCAGGTCGCGCAGCTTGACCGCGAAGGCCACCCAACCGACCACGGCGCAGAACAGGTGGACCGCGCTCTGGTTGCTCACCGGCGTCTCACCGTGCCCGGCGGGCGGGGCCGGCCGGGTCGGTCGGGTCGGGGCCGTTGCCGAGGGCGGCCTCCAGGCGGTGGACGACGGCGGCGGCCGAGTCGGGGACGTCCCAGGTCCGTTCGGGGAGCCAGCGGCTGACCTTGGCCATCAGCATGGAGGCGAAGAAGTCGGCCTCCTGCTCGGCCAGGGCGTCGCAGTGGCTGCGGCGGGCGACGATGCGGGCGACGGTTCCGGGGTCGAGGGAGGGCAGCGAGAGGCAGGGGGTGTCGTCGTCGACCGCGGTGGCCCCGTGGTCCACCTCCATGTGCCAGAACTCGTGGCAGGTGATGAGCAGTTGGTGCCAGGGGCTGGTGCGCTCCTCGCACAGGATGTAGTGCGCCGAGTCGGTGGCCACCCACAGGCCGCTGACGGTGTCGGGTGGGAAGGGGACGAGGCGGTGGTGGACGTCCCGTCCGAGGCGTTGCCTCATCCTGCCGCACAGCGCGGCGATGACCTGGTCGGGCTCTGCGGGGACCGGCAGGTCCAGGTCGCGGACCAGTGCCGCACAACTACGGCGCATGGCCTTCAGGTCCATCGCGTCAGCGCTCCGCCGGCCGGTCGCCGGGGGGCGGGGAACCCGAGTTCGGGGCCGGATGGCCGGAGGACTTCGCACGGGCTCCGGGATCGCTCTCCAGCACGTGCTCGACGATCCTCGTCACGGCGGCGAGCCCCTCGGGGGAGAGTTCCAGGGCGCGCAGGGCGAGCTTCCTGACGCCCAGGTTGTGGGCCACCTTGGCGAGTTCTATCTCGGCGTCGGTCTGGGCCGCGGTGTTCTCGTCCAGGAAGTAGGAGGCGGGGACGCCGAAGAAGCGGGCCAGGGCCGTCAGCAGTTCGGTGGAGGGGTTGCGCTTGGTGCCCTTGCGCAGGGCCGACAGGTAGGCGCCGCCCACCCGGATCCCCGGGTCCGCCTGCTTGATGGCGGTGGCGACCTCCTCGTTGGTGTACCGCCGCCCCTTGGGCCCCTCCGGACGGATGGTGTCGAAGAGCCGGTCGAGATTCTCGGCCAGCGTCCGACGCCCGCTGGGATCGGGCACCGTATCCACCTCCACCACACCTGATCCGACCGGAAGTTGTCACCGCATCATAACTCTTGGCAGTCGGCGGGGAGTTGACAGTCCCGTCATTCGGAAGCCTAGACTCACTCATCGCAGCCACTCAACTACCGGTTGAGTCGAACCTTTTGTGAGTCAACCGCTGGTTCAGCACAGCCGCGTGTCCGACCCTCCGGGGGGAGAAGGGGAGCGATGAGCACTGCGCCGAGGACGCCCGAGGAGTGCGCGTCGTCCCCCTCGTGCTGTTCGCGGGGCGGTCACCGCCCCCCGACCGATGACCTCACCGGGTTGCTGGTGAGGAGGGCCTGGGAGATCAGGGCCTCCCAGGCCCTCGCATTCGCCCGCAACCGACACCGTCCGCTCGCCGTCGTCATGGGCGACCTCGACCGCTTCAAGAGCATCAACGACACCTACGGACACCTCGCCGGGGACGCCGTGCTGCGCGCCGCCGCGGGGGTGCTGCGCCGTGTCGAGGGAGCGGTCACCGGACGCTACGGGGGCCACGCGGGCGACGAGTTCCTGATGCTGCTGCCCGACACCGGCGCCGGCGAGGCGATGGCCACCGCCCGACGTGTCCGGCAGGAGATACGGGAGCTGTCCGTACCGGCCCCGATCGGCCGCGGCACCACCGTGACCATCACCGGAATGACCATCTCGCTCGGCGTCTACGCCTGGGACCCGGTCGGCCCCGCCCCCGGCGGGCTCTCCGACCTGCTGCTGGACTCCGACGCGGCGCTGCGCGAGGTCAAGCGCGCCGGGGGCGACGGCGTCCGCCTGGCCGGCGCCCCGGACGCCCCGGAGCCTGCGACCGGCCTCCCCTACGTCCCCCGCCCCGCCCGCCGCGGCGTCCACGAGCTGCCGCACTCCGCCCGGCCGAGCTGGCTGCCGTACGGCGGAACGCACCGCGCCGTCCCCGCGGGCACCTGGTGGGACGCCGTCCGGATGCCCGGACGGACCGGGTTCAGGGTGCTCGACGCCATGCTGCGGTACGGCGACCGGCCGCCCGGCCCGGTGATAGCCGACCTGCCGGGAGAGACCGGCGAGGCGGGAGCCGAGAGGGAGTGGGAGGAGCGGTCGCGGGTGTACTTCCTGATCCCGCCCAGGGCCGCCGACCGCCGGGAGCTGCCGGGGGCCAGGGTCCTCGGCCGCGGCTCCTACGTCGTCGTCCCCGACGCCGCCAGCGTCCGCCCGCCGGGCCTGCACTGGCTCGTCCCCCCGACCGCCGACCGCCGGCTGACCAGCTTCAGGTCCCTGCTCGAGGCGGTGGAGAGGGTGACGGACCCCACCTCGACCCCGACCTGAGACCCCGACCCGAGACCCCGGCCCGAGAGAGGGACGCGGCGGAGGGCGGGACACCTCGGCCCCGCACACCCTCCGCGAGCCCCGTCGGTCGGCGCCCGGTCACCGGCGGGCGCGGAACGCCTCCTTCACCTCCTCCCAGCGGCGGGCCTGCTCCGGCGTCAGACGGCCGCGGAGTTCGGCGAGCTTGAGCAGGTTGGCCTCGGCGTCCGCGGCGAGGGTGCGGGCCTGGGCGGCGTAGTGGTCGTCCAGCAGCGCCTCGATCTCCTCCTCCGTCATCACCGGCGCGATGCGCTCGGCGATCCGGGCCGTGTCGCGGTAGGAACCCTGGAGACGGAACGGCGGCTCGGTGCGGGTGGTCTCGTCCTGGGCGGCGGAGGCGATGTAGGCGGTGTTGACCGTCAGGATCGTGCGCCGGGCCCGCAGCAGTCCGCGCAGCACGCCCAGGATCCGCTCCAGCTCGGCCGGCGAGCAGGGGTGGACGAGCCGGTCGGCGCGGGCCGTGGCGTCGCCGCGGGCCAGCCGCACCAGCAGGTCGACGTCGCCGCGCTCCCACGAGGCCAGCGGCGCCAGCACCGGGTTGGCGGTGAGCGCGTTCTCCACGTGGCTGAGCGCGAACAGCTCCTCCCGGCCGGCCAGGACGTCGCCCAGGTTCCACACGTCCGCCCGGTTGGCCAGCATGTCCGGGACGCGGAAGCGGGCACCGGACTCGGTGAAGGGGTTGCCCGCCATGCACACCGCGAACCGCTTGCCGCGCAGGTCGTACGTGGCCGGGCTCCCGTCGGAGAACCGCACGCCGTCAATGCGGCGCTGGGCGTCGCACAGCGGGATGAACCGCTGGAGCAACTCGGGCGAGGTGTGCTGGATGTCGTCGAGGTGGAGCAGGACGTCGTTGCCCATCTCCAGCGCCAGGTTGATCTTCTCGACCTCGCGCCGGGCGGTGGCGTCCGGCGCCGCGGCCGGGTCCAGGGAGGTGGTGCGGTGCCCGAGCGCCGGGCCGTCGACGCGGACGAAGGCCAGGCCCAGCCGGGCGGCGACGTATTCGAGCAACGTCGTCTTGCCGTAGCCGGGAGGCGACAGCAGCAGGAGCAGGCCCTGGCTGTCGGTGCGGCGGTCCTCGCCCGCCGTGCCGAGCTGTTTGGCCAGACCGGCGCCGACCAGCGGCAGGTACACCTCGTCGATCAGACGGTTGCGGACGAACGCGGGCAGCACGCGCGGCTTGTGCGCGTCCAGCCGCAGCCGCTCCCGCTCGGCCGCCAGCAGCGCGGCGCGGCGCCGGGTGTAGGCGCGGTGGGCGGGGACGCGGACGGCCCGGAACTCCGCGGTGCGCTCCAGGAACTCGTCCAGTCGCAGCGGCAGGGTGCCGCCGGTGATCCGCGGGTGGGTGCCCAGCAGTCCGGTGACGCCGGCGGCGAGCGGCGCGTCGGAGGTCTCGGCGTCCCGGCTCGGCGTGAGGTCGCCGCACAGGACCTCGGCGACGGCCTCGGGCAGGTCGGCCTCGACGTCCCGTGCCGCGGAGGCGGCCCAGGAGCCGAGCCAGGCCACGGCGAGCTGCCGGCGGGCGGCCAGGTGCTCGGGGCCGTCCCTGCCGAGCGTCCGCAGATCCTCGGCGAACTCCTTGGCGGCGGTCGACTCCGGGCCGCCGAGCGCGGTGTGGAAGCCGTCCAGCAGGGCGCGGGCGGCGGGGCCGATGACGAACCGGCCGCCGCTCTCGGCCAACTCCTCCACCAGGTAGGCGCCCACCGCCGCGGGGCGGCGCGGCTCGGGCAGCCCGGCCGAGGCGAGGAAGTCGGCCGCGGCCCGCCCGAGTTCGTCGGCGAGGCGGTCCACCGCGTCGCGCGCGCCGAAGGCGGACCGGGCCCCGACCAGGGACCGGGCGCGGACGGTCCAGGCCGAGCGGGCCGCCTCGTCGGTGCCGTACGCCCAGAACAGCCGTGCCGCCGCCCGCGTCTCCGGGGTGAAGCGCAGCAGGCCGGCGCCGGCGCGCAGCCGCAGCACCACGGCGAGGATCGCGGCGGCGTCGCGGTCGTGGACGCCCCGGTCGTACCCCTCGTCGGGCGCCTCCTCCGCCGCCCGTCGGACCAGTGGCAGCAGGTCGTCGACGTCCGTCGCGCCGCCGGTCGACGTGCCGGGCAGGGGCGTGTCGGGCAGGCCGGCGAGCACGGTCGCGGCGAGGTGTTCGGCGCGGTAGACCTGTGGGGACTCCGAGACCAGCGGCTGGTCCCAGAACGCGCGGGTGGTCTCGAAGTCGGGGTCGCGGACGGCGGCACGGTAGTCGGTGCCGGTCACGGCGCAGGCCAGGCCGTCCCCGTCCGGGACCAGGGTGACCTCCAGCGGCCGGGTGGTGACCGCGAAGCGGTGGCGGCCCAGCCGTACGGTGCCCTCGGCGTCGTAGAGGTCGGCGCGGTCGCGCAGGGCGCGGTCCGCCTCCTGCCGGGCGGCCTTCAAGCGGCCGGTCAGCTCCTCGGCGCGCGCGACCTCGCCGAGGCCGCGCAGCTCGTCGGCGGTGGCGCGGACCCGGGCGACCAACGGATCGGCCGCGAAGTAGGCGGCCACCTCGTCCGGACCGTTCAGGGTCGCGCAGCGGCGGGTGACGGTGTCCAGCACCCGTGCCGCGGAGCGCGCGAGGCGTTCCGCGCGCCGGGCGCGTTCGTCGGTCAGGGCCTGCCGACGGGTGGTGAAGGTCTCCTCGATCTCCTGCCGCTGCTCGGTCAGCCGGGCGAGGAAGTCGTCGTGGGCGCCGAAGCGGGACTCCAGGTTCTCCAGGCGCACCAGCAGCCGGCCGAGCTGTTCGTCGCACTCCTCGGGAGTGGAGGCGGCGGCCAACGCCCCCGCGACGGCCTGGCCCAGCAGAGCCGTCTCGGCGGCGAACTCCGCACGGTTCTCGGCCTCCAGCAGTTCCCGACGCCGTCCGTCGAGCACGGCGCGGGCGCGGTTGACGGCGGCCGTGGTCTCGCCGATCCGCTCCAGTACGGCGGTGCGCACGCCGGCCCCGCTCTCGGCGTCGCCCTCCAGGGCGCCGACCACGTCGGTGACGGTGGCCAGATCGGCGGCGTGTTCGGCGATCCGCTCGGCCAGGGGCGCGGTCTCGGCGGTCGTGGCGGCGGCGGAGGCTTTCTCGGCCAGCTCCTCCACGGCCGCGATGACGCCGTCGAAGGCGCCGGGGCGGGCGAGGTGTTCCAGGGCGCGGCGGCCGGTGGCGGCCAGGGCCTCCCCCAGCTCTCCGGCGAGTTCGTCGATCCGGTCCGGGTCGGCGTGGCGCAGTTCGCGCAGGGACTCCACCGCGCCCAGGCCGCGACGGAGTTCGGCGAGCAGGGCGACCCAACCGACCGCCTCGCCGGGGGCCTCGCCCCGGGCCCGGCGCACCAGCGCCACGGCCCGCTCGGCCGCTCGGGCCACGGCGGTCGCGTCCCGCTCCCGCAGCTCGGCCAGGCGCGCGTACTCCGCGACGGCCTGCCCGGCGGTCTCGCGCAGCGCCCGCAGCGGCCCGCCCAGATCCTCCAACTCGCGCGAGAGGTCGGGCGAGGCCAGCCAGTGGTGGCGGTCGAAGACCCGTGCGCAGGCGGCCACCACGGCCTCCAGGGCCGCGACGCCGGTCGGGGTGTCCTCGGCCATCCGCGCGATGGAGAGACAGTCGGAGATGCCGCGCACCAGCTCGGCGTTGCCGACGCGGGCGAGCGGTCCGTCGCCGGTGGGGTGGGCGGCGGCGTGGGCCTCGGAGACGTAGGGGGTGCGCCACACCTGGACGGTGTGGGTGCGCGCCGCGTCCTCCCCCGTCCCGTCGGATTCCCGCAGGACGGCCAGGGTGCCGTCCTCGAAGAGGGCGTGGCCCAGGGCGGGTACGGGGGCCGCGGCCTCCTTGCGGATCAGGTTGTACGGCAGGAGCAGGGTGCGGCCCCGCTCGGGCGCGTGGAAGACGTACAGCACGTCCTCGCCGTTGGGCGAGCGCACCACGGTCTCGTACTCCAGGCCGTCGGTGTCGGCGGCGAAGGTGCGGGCGGCGGCCCCGGCCGGGGCGTCGGCGAGGTAGAGGCCGCCGGGGAAGACGACGCCCTGGTCGTCGGGGAGGCGGCGGCACGCCCGTCCGATGCCGTCCAGCCGCACGACCTCCCCGGTGCGGGTGTTGAAGACCAGGTGGCGGTGGTCGGTCTCGTTGTACGGCAGGACGCGCAGCAGGATCAGCGGACCGACGCGGGCGTGGGCGATCTCGGCGTCGGCCAGCGACTGCAGGGGGTCGTCGACGGGCTCGGCGTACACGCCCTGGTCGGTCTCGGTGTCGTTCTCGGTCTTGACGGTGAGGGTGCCGCCGACGGTGGAGACGTACAGCTCGCCGGCGACCGCCACGTGCGGCCGGCGTCCGGGGACGTGGTCCTCGCGCTCGGCCGGGGTCCAGGTGACGCCGGACGCGGAGTGGGCGGGCGGGGCGGTGTGATCGCGCTCGCCCTTGTCGTCGAGGTACGCGACGCCGCCGTCCGGCGCGACGCGCCAGCGCAGGACGCGGATGTCGGTCAGCCGCTCGCCGGTGCGGAAGACGGCCAGCAGCAGCGGTCCGGTGCGGCGCAGCCGCAGCAGGCGGGCCTGGCGGTAGTAGCGGTACAGCTCCTCGACGTCGCGGTGGAGGCGCGGGTCGTCGAGGAGGCCGGGAACGGCGTCGGGGCCGACCGGCTCGAAGCGGGGCGGTCCGTCGCCGTCGCCGCCGGTGGGGCGGTACAGCGTGAACACGTCGTCGACCCCGGTCGGGCGTCCGTGTCCGGCGGGCGGGTTGGCGCCCAGCAGCAACACCTTTCCGACCGCCCCCTCGGCGCCTCCCTCGACGGCCCCTTCGGCGGCCCCTTCGGCGGCCCCTTCGACGGCGATGATGTCGCGCGGCACACGGGGGTGCTCGGTGCGCAGAACGGCGGGGCCCGCCAGCTCCAGCTCGGCGCCGCCGAAGGCCGCCACGCGCCGGTCGTTGAGGGAGCGGGCCCGGGCCGCGAGGTCCGCGGCCGACGCGGCCATGCGGCTTCGGAGCACCTCGTGGGTGCTCTCGTCCAACCGCGTCTCCTCCCGGTTCTCCACGGCCCGGTTCTCCACGTCTTCTCAACTCCTCGGTCGCTGACGGCTGCACTGACGGCTTCTCGGGGCGGCCGGCCGGCGGGCGCGCGGGCCCGCCGGCCGGCGCGGGGTCACCGGTTCGCCGGCGTCCCGTTGGCGGCGGCCGTCCCGCTCGCCGCGCCCGTCAGGGCGGACAGCGGCAGGTCGGCCACGCCCGAGCCGCGGACCGCGTCCAGCAGCGTCGACAGCTTCGGTGCGTCGGGGCCGCCCGCGGCGACCAGCTTCGTCAGCAGTCCCGCGAGGGTCAGGTCGCGCAGTCCGCCGGCGCCGAGTCCGGCGACCATGCCGGTGAGGTCGTCGGTGAAGGTGGAGTTCTCCTGGTCGAGCCAGGGGCCGGCCATGGCGCGGACGGTCTCGCTGCGGTTCACGAAGCCGTCGACGCTCTTGCCGGCCGTGATCGAGCCGACGAGCTTGTCGAAGAAGACGGAGTCCCCGCCGACGATGTCGATGTTGGCGTTCTCCAGGCCGGTGGCGACCATGGTGGCCTGGGCCTCGGCGATCTGCCGCTGGACGTCGATGCCCGCGATGCGGATCTCCTTCTCCGCCTCCAGCCGCAGGCGGTACTCCTCGTGCTCCCGGCTCGCCTCGTCCAGACGGGCCATGGCGCCGGCCTTCTCGGTGAGCCCCTCGGCCTCGGCCTTGAGCTTCTCGCGGAGCCCGTCCGCCTGAGCCATGGCGAGTTCGCGCTCGGCGACGGCCTCGGCGTGCCGGGTCTTGGCGATGGCGTCGGCCATCCGCTCCTGGACCTCGGCCTCGGCGAGTCCGGCCGCGGCGGCCTCGGCCTTCTTCCCCTCGGCGAGCCGGGCGGCGGCCACCGCGTCCAGCTCGGCGGCCTTGCGGCGCGCCTCGGCCATCGTCAGTTCCTCGGCGGCCCGGTGCTCGGCGGCCTGCTCGGCGGCCTCGGCGGCCTTGATGTCCTTCACCAGCCGCTCCTGGGCCTGGGCCTCGGCGGCGATGATCAGGGCCTGGCGCTCGCGCTCGGCCTCCTCGACGGTGCGCAGCTTCTTGATCTCCTCCTCCTGCTGCGCGACGGTCTTCTCCACCGCGATCCGCTCGCGGATCACATCGGCGATGTCCCGCTTCTCGGCCTCGATCTCCTTGTCGGCGGCGATCCGGCGGAGCTGGGTCTCGCGCTCGCGGGCGATGACCTCCAGCAGACGGTCCTTCTCGATGCGCTCGTTCTCGATGGCCACCACCCGCTCGCGGTTGAGCTGGGCGACGGCGATCTCGCGCTCCCGGTTCTCGTTCTGGATGCCGAGGGCCTCCTCGGTCTTGAGGTGCGCGGTGTGGGCGCGGAGCCGCTCCTCGGCCTGGACGCGGGCGGTCTCGGCCTCCTCGCGGGCGCGGACGGTCTCGATCTCGCGCTTCTGCCGGATCTCGGCGTCGGCCTGGCGGCGCTCCAGTTCGAGGACGGCCTCCCGGGCGTCGACGTTCTGCCTGGTGATCTCCTTCTCCTCGTGGCGCTGGAGCTCGTTGGTGCGCACGTGCTCGGCGGCCGTCAGCTCGGTGATCTTCCGGATGCCCTGGGCGTCGAGGATGTTGTTGCTGTCGAGCTGGGCCAGCGGCGTCTGCTCCAGGTAGTCGATCGCCGCGTCCTCCAGGCTGTAGCCGTTGAGGTCGGTGCCGATGACGGCGATGATCCGGTCGCGGAACTCGTCGCGCTTGGTGTAGAGGTCGGCGAAGTCGAGCTGCTTGCCGACGGTCTTGAGGGCCTCGGAGAACTTGGCGTTGAACAGCTCCTGGAGGGTGGACCGGTCGCTGGCGCGCTCGGTGCCGATGGCCTGGGCGACCTTGATGACGTCCTCGACGGTCTTGTTGACGCGGACGAAGAACGAGATGCGGATGTCGGCGCGGATGTTGTCCTTGCAGATCAGGCCCTCGCTGCCGGTGCGGGCGATCTCGATCGTCTTCACCGAGATGTCCATGATCTCGGCCCGGTGGAGGACCGGCAGGACGACGGTTCCGGTGAAGGTCACGTCGACCTTGCGCATCTTGGAGACGATCAGCGCCTTGCCCTGTTCGACCTTGCGGAACAGGCGGCTGACCACGATCAGCAGGGCGATGCCCATGAGGAGGACCACGGCGACGAGCACGCCGAGTCCCGTGGAGATGACGTCCATGCGATGGGTTCCCTTGTGAGGTCGTGCGAGCGTGTGAGCTTGTGCGTGCCGACGGGGCGCGGTGGGGCGCGCGGAGTACGGCGAGGCGTTCGCGGGGGGATGTGCGACGCCGGGTGTGCGGCGTCGGATGTGCGCGAGTGGGGCGGGCGCGCTCAGCGCGCCGGGCGTTCGGGGTCCAGCGCGGGATCCCAGGGGGCGACGCGGAAGAACTCGCCGTCGGCGTCGTAGTCGAAGACCAGGGCGGTGCGTCCGGCGGCGAGACCGGCGGCGTCCTCGCCCAGGGCACGGACCTGGACCAGTACCGTCGAGCCGTCGTCCGTGGTGATCTCGGCCTGCCCGAAGCGGTGGCTGACGTGTCCGGTGCGGATGGTGCACGTCCGGCCGACGAGGTCGTGGCGGCTGGTCCCCGTCTCGCGCGGCGTCAGGCGGCGCAGCGGGCGGATCAGCAGCCGGGTGCCGCCCCAGGCGGCGAACAGCGCGACGGGCAGGACCGCCAACCGCGCCGGGGTGCTCTCGGTCAGGGCGGTGCCGCTCAGCGACACGAACCAGGCAATGGCGATCAGGAGCGTCAGGGTGACGGTGACGGGCACGCCGCCGAGACCGGCCGCGGCCCACACCCCCGCCGGGCCGCCGGCTCCCGTGTCGGCGCCGATGTCCTCACCCCCGTCCAGAACATCGACGCCCACGGCTCCGAACAGCACCGACAGCCAGTAGACGAGCACCACCAGGAGTCCGAACCCGAACAGAACGGCGGGGAAGTCCATGGCCACACGCATGAACTCGCTCATCTCGATCACCCCCTGACGGCTGCGGTGCGCCCCATGTTGACACTGTTCCGTCAACTCGCACATTGCCGGAACCCGGCAATCTTTACGACCTGTTTACGTCCGACAACCGGTGAAACCGCCCTCGGAACCACCCGGAACGCCTTCTTCCGGCACCTTCGAGCACTAACGTGGCCGGCCACGGACCGGACCACCGTCAGGGGAAACCATGGACATCGCGGCATTCAACGAACGTGTGATCGAACAATTCCGCGCCAACCGGGGCAAGGGGACGATCGCCGAGCGCCTCGACGCCGGAAAGCTGCTCCTGCTCACGCACACCGGCGCCCGGAGCGGGAAGTCCCGGACCACCCCGTTGATGTTCCTCCGACTGAAGGGCCGACTGTGCGTCGTCGCCTCCGCCGACGGGGCGCCACGCCACCCGGACTGGTACCACAACCTGGTCGCCCACCCCGCCGTGACCGTCGAGATCGGGGACGAGGAGTTCCCCGCGACGGCCGTCGTCCCCACCGGACGGGAACGGGACGAACTGTTCGAGGAGGCCGTGCGGCAGCAGCCGTTCTTCGCCGAACACCAGAGCCGGGCGGGGCGGACCATCCCGGTGGTCGAGCTGCGGCGCGCGGACGCCTGACCCCTTCCCGCCCCCTTCCCTCCCCCGCCCAGAGGGCTAGAGCGGCTTCTCCGGCCAGCCCAGCAGCCGGGCGCCCATCGCGGCGGTCTCCAGGGTGTACCGCTGGAGGCCGTCGCCGGGGTCGTAGCCGGTCAGGGTGCGGATGCGGGCCAGACGGTACGTCAACGTCCGCACGCTCACACCCAGCCGGCGGGCGGCCTCGGCGTTCACATAGCCCGCCGCCGAGCACACCATCAGGGTCTCCAACAGCGGCCCGGCGCCGCCGCGGGCCTGGTCGAGCGGGCCCAGGACGGTCCGCACCAGATCGGCCATCGCCGAGCGGTCGCGCAGCAGCACGGGGAAGACCAGCAGCTCCGCCGCGTGGAGCCGGGTGTTGTCCAGACCGAGCCGGTCGGCGAAGTCCAGGGTGCTCAGCGCCTCCTCATAGGAGCGCACCACACCGCTCGGGCCCTTGTGGCCGCGGCCGATCGCCACCCGCCGGGCGGGCGGATACCCGGGGCCGGGGTTCTCGGCGAGCCGGGCGAAGGTGTCCAACACCGCCCGCTCGACGCTGGCGGCGATGCACACCAGCCGCCCCTCCTTGGTGGCCAGCAGCACGTCGCGCGTCTTGAAGCGGGCCACCAGTTCGCGCTCGATGCGGCGGACGGCGGGGTGCACGTCGTCGTACTTCTCGGCGCCCGCGGCCACCGCGACCGCGTGCGCGCGGGCCAGTCGCAGGCCGAAGCGCTGGGCGCGCTCGGCGAGCCGGCCGAAGTCGCTGCGGCCGTAGAGCAGGTCGTCCACGAACTCGCGTCGTTCGGCCTCCTCCTGCCGCACGACCAGCCGCTGGGCCCGCTCGTGGCCCTCGCCGAGCGCGGCGACGGCGGCCTCGACGGCGGCCAGCAGGGCGTCCCCGGTCCGGGCCCGCTCCACCGCCGTGGCCGAACGGGCGATCCCGGGCAGGGTGCCCCACAACCGTCGCGTCTCGGACAGGTAGAGGCCGACCAGTTCGCGCAGGCCGTGGCCCGCCTCGGCGGCGTGCTCCCCCGCCTCGCGGAAGGCGTCGAGTTCGGCGCGGCGTGGCAATCGTCCGGTCTCGGATATCTCGGCGAGCAGCTTCGGATAGTCGCCGAGGAAGACGCCGGGTATCGCGCCGCGCTTCTTCACCTGTGCAGGCCCTCCGTCCTTCGGTTCACGCCTCCGCGCCCCGTATCGGACCGCCCGGCGCGAGGTCACCGGCACAGCCTAGAGCGGACGACCCGCGCCGGGAGCACGGCTCGACGGGCGGAACGCGACAATGGGAGCGCTTCCATCCGCGGCCTCCCGTCACCTGCGGGTATGGCCGAACGGGTGTATGGGTACGGTGGAGGGGGCTGTGCGCGATCATGCGCGTCGGCCCGCTCCATATCTTCATAGGTGTGCCGGGAAGTCTGGTCGGCGATGTTCATCCCTGTCCGTCAACGACTCCCGAAAGGCCCGCCATGTCCTCCCAACCGCCCAAGCAGCGCACCTCCCTGTTCGGTCTGCCCCCGTTCCAGGAGCGGCGCTTCCTGCTGGACGCGCTGCGCACCGAGACGGTCGGCGGCATGGTGCTGCTCGTCGCGGCCGTGGTGGCGCTGGTGTGGGCGAACTCCCCGTGGAGCGGACTGTACGAGTCCATCCGCGACTTCCGCTTCGGCATCCCCGAACTCCACCTCGACCTGTCGGTGGGACACTGGGCGTCGGACGGCATTCTGACGATCTTCTTCTTCGTCGCCGGCATCGAACTGAAGCGCGAACTGCTCCTCGGCGAGCTGCGACGTCCGGCCGCGGCGGCCCTCCCGGTGGTCGCGGCGCTCTGCGGCATGGTGGTGCCCGCCCTGTTCTACGTCGCGGTCAACGCCGCGGGCGGCGGGCAGATGGACGGCTGGGCCGTTCCGATGGCCACCGACATCGCCTTCGCCCTCGGCGTGCTGGCCGTGATCGGCACCAACCTGCCCTCGGGCATCCGGGCCTTCCTGCTCACCCTCGCCATCGTCGACGACCTCGGCGCGATCATCGTCATCGCCGTCTTCTACACCTCCTCCCTCAACTTCCCGGCGCTGGCCGGGGCGCTGGCCGGGCTGGTGGTGTTCTGGTTCCTCCACCACCGGCTGCGGGTGCGGGGCTGGTACGTGTACGTGCCGCTCGGCCTCGTCATCTGGGCGCTGATGCACGCCAGCGGGGTGCACGCCACCATCGCCGGCGTGGCGATGGGCATGCTGCTGCGGGTGCTCCCGCTCAAGGGCAGCCAGGGCTATCCGGCCGAGAAGGAGTCCCCGGCCGAGCGGATCGAGCACCTGGTGCGCCCCCTGTCGGCCGGCTTCGCGGTGCCGGTGTTCGCGCTCTTCGCCGCGGGGGTGAGCGTCTCCGGCGGCGCGCTGGCCGAGACCTTCCGCCAACCCGAGGCGCTGGGCGTGATGCTCGGGCTGTTCGCGGGCAAGCTCGTCGGCGTCTTCGGCGGCACCTGGCTGGCCGCCCGCCTCACCCGCGCCCGGCTCAGCGAGGACCTGGCCTGGGCGGACGTGGCGGGGGTCGCGATGCTCGCCGGGATCGGGTTCACCGTCTCGCTGCTGGTGGGCGAGCTGGCCTTCACCGACGCCGAGACCATCGAGCACGTCAAGGCCGCCGTCCTGATCGGTTCGCTGGCCTCCGCCCTCGTCGCCTGCGTCTTCCTCCGGGCCCGCAACACCAAGTACAAGCGGCTGTGGGAGGAGGAGAACCGGGACGAGGACCACGACAACGTCCCGGACGTCTACCAGCGGCCCGCGGGCGCGACCCGCGAGGACGCCGCCGGCCGCGAGGACTGACCGACTTCCGACCCGCTCGGCGCCCCGGACGGCGAGTGGGGGCAGAGGGCGGGGACGGCGAGCGGGCCGGTGGAACGGCAGCGGCCTCCCCGGGGTCCGGGGAGGCCGTCGGGCACGCGGGCGGGCCGGTCAGTGGTTGCTGGGGAAGCCCAGGTTGATGCCGCCGCTGTCGGCCGGGTCGGGCCAGCGGGTGGTGACGACCTGGCCGCGCGTGTAGAAGTGGACGCCGTCGTTGCCGTAGATGTGGTGGTCGCCGAAGAGGGAGTCCTTCCAGCCGCCGAAGGAGTGGTAGCCGACGGGGACCGGGATGGGGACGTTGACGCCCACCATGCCCGCCTCGACGTCCATCTGGAAGCGGCGGGCGGCGCCGCCGTCGCGGGTGAAGACGGCGGTGCCGTTGCCCCACCGGGAGCCGTTGATCAGCTCGATGGCCTCGTCGTAGGTCTCGGCGCGCACCACGCACAGCACGGGTCCGAAGATCTCGTCGCGGTAGGCGTCCATCTCCGGGGTGACCTTGTCCAGCAGCGAGACGCCGATGAAGAAGCCCTTCTCGTGGCCCTCGACCGTGTACCCGGTGCCGTCGACGACGACCTCGGCGCCCTGCTCGCGGGCCCCGTGGACGTAGGAGGCCACCTTGTCGCGGTGCTCGGCGGTGATCAGCGGGCCCATCTCGGAGGCCGGGTCGTTCCCCGGGCCGATGCGCAGCTTCGCGGCCCGTTCGGCGATCCGCTCCACCAGCTCGTCGCCGATGCCGCCGACGGCCACGACCACCGAGACCGCCATGCAGCGCTCGCCGGCCGAGCCGTAGGCGGCGTTGATGGCGTTGTCGGCGGCGTGGTCGAGGTCCGCGTCGGGCAGGACGAGCATGTGGTTCTTGGCCCCGCCCAGGGCCTGGACGCGCTTGCCGTGCTCCACGGCCTTCGCCTGGATGTACTTCGCGATCGGAGTGGAGCCCACGAAGCTGACGGCGGCGATGTCCGGGTGCTCCAGGAGGCGGTCGACGGCCACCTTGTCGCCGTTGACCACGTTGAGCACGCCGGCGGGCAGCCCGGCCTCGGCGGCCAGCTCGGCCAGCCGGTAGGAGGCCGAGGGGTCCTTCTCGCTGGGCTTGAGGACGAAGGTGTTGCCGCAGGCGATGGCGAGCGGGAACATCCACATCGGCACCATGGCCGGGAAGTTGAACGGGGTGATGCCCGCCACCACGCCCAGCGGCCGGCGGATGGAGGCGACGTCGACCCGGGTGGAGACCTGGATGGACAGCTCGCCCTTGAGCTTCTCGGGGATGCCGCAGGCCAGTTCGACGATCTCCATGCCGCGGGCGACCTCGCCCAGGGCGTCGGAGTGGACCTTGCCGTGCTCGGCGGTGATCAGCTCGGCGATCTCGTCGCGGTGGGCGTCCAGCAGCTCGCGGTAGCGGAAGAGGATCGCGGTGCGCTTGGCGAGGGAGACGTCCTTCCAGGTGCGGTACGCCTCCTTCGCCGCGGCGACCGCCCGGTCGACCTCCTCGGTGGAGGCGAGGGCGACGCGGGAGGGCTGCTCGCCGGTGGCCGGGTCGTGGACGGGTCCGTACTGGCCGGAGGTTCCGTCGACGGGCTTGCCGTCGATCCAGTGGCCGATGGTCCTCATGGGTGCGGGCCTTTCGTGGCTGCGGTGGTCTGCGGGGTGCGGTGGGTGCGGCGGGTACGGGGGACGCGCCGGCGGTCACAGGTGCCGGCGGCGGCCGGCGGCGTGGCGCTCGTACCGTTCGCGGGCCTCGACGGCGGCGGGCCGGGTGGCGGTCTCGGCGACCGGGACGTCCCACCACGCCTGGGCGGCGGGGGCCGCGGGGCCCCGGCCGGGCTCCGTGTCCGTCTCCACGTACACGCAGGTGGGTCGGTCCGAGGCGCGGGCGGTGCGCAGGGCGGCGCGCAGCTCGGCCACGGTGTTCGCGCGGATGACGTCCATGCCGAGGGAGGCGGCGTTGGCGGCGAGGTCCACCGGGAGCGGGTCGCCGGTGTAGGTGCGGTCCTCGGCCCGGTAGCGGTAGGCGGTGCCGAAGCGCTCGGCGCCGGTCTCCTCCGACAGGCCGCCGATGGAGGCGTAGCCGTGGTTCTGGATCAGCACCAGGTTGACGTTGACGCCCTCCTGGACGGCGGTGACGATCTCGGTCGGCATCATCAGGTAGGTGCCGTCGCCGACCAGCGCCCACACCGGGCGGTCGGGGGCGGCGAGCCGCACGCCGATGGCGGCCGGGATCTCGTAGCCCATGCAGGAGTAGCCGTACTCCAGGTGGTACTGGCGCGGGGAGCGGGCCCGCCACAGCTTGTGGAGGTCGCCGGGGAGCGAGCCGGCGGCGTTGATCACCACGTCGTCGTCGCCGACCACGGAGTCCAGCGCGCCGAGCACCTGGGTCTGGGTGGGCCGCGCGCCGTCGTCCTCCGCGGCGTAGGCGGCGTCGACGGCCTTCTCCCACGCCTGCTTGCCGGCGCGGTACTCGGCCTCGTAGGCGGCGTCGACGCGGTGGCCGCGCAGCGCCTCGGCCAGGGCCGCGAGGCCGGCGCGGGCGTCGGCGACGAGGGAGAGCGCGCCCATCTTGTGGGAGTCGAAGGACGCGATGTTGAGGTTGACGAAGCGCACCGCGGGCTCGGCGAACAGGGTGTTGGACGCGGTGGTGAAGTCGCTGTAGCGGGTGCCGACCCCGATGACCAGGTCGGCGGTGCGCGCCAGGTCGTCGGCGACCGCGGTGCCGGTGTGGCCGATGCCGCCGACGTCGCAGGGGTGGTCGTACCGCAGCGAGCCCTTGCCCGCCTGGGTGGAGGCGACGGGGATGCCGGTGGCGTCCACCAGGTCGCGCAGCGCGTCCTCGGCCTCGCTGTGGTGGACGCCGCCGCCCGCGATGATCAGCGGACGGCGGGCGGCGCGCACGGCGGCGACGGCCTCGGCCAGCGCGGCGGCGTCCGGCGCCGGGCGGCGGACGTGCCAGACGCGCTCGGCGAAGAACTCCTCGGGCCAGTCGTACGCCTCGGCCTGGACGTCCTGGGGCAGGGCGAGGGTGACGGCGCCGGTGTCCACGGGGTCGGTGAGGGTCCGCATGGCCGCCAGGGCGGCGGGGATCAGCGCCTCGGGGCGGGTGATCCGGTCGAAGTAGCGGGAGACGGGCCGCAGCGTGTCGTTGACCGACACGTCACCCGCGTACGGCGTCTCCAACTGCTGGAGCACGGGGTCGGCGGGGCGGGTGGCGAAGACGTCGCCGGGCAGCAGCAGGACGGGCAGCCGGTTGATGGTGGCCAGGGCGGCTCCGGTGACCAGGTTGGTGGCGCCGGGGCCGATGGAGGTGGTGACGGCGTGGGTGCTCAGCCGGTCCGACTGGCGGGCGTAGCCGACGGCGGCGTGCACCATCGACTGCTCGTTGCGGCCCTGGAGGTAGGGCATCGCGTCGGAGTACTCCAGCAGGGCCTGGCCGAGTCCGGCCACGTTGCCGTGGCCGAAGATCCCCCAGCAGGCGCCGATCAGCCTGCGGCGCCGGCCGTCCCGCTCGGTGTGCTGGGCGGCGAGGAAGCGCACCAGCGCCTGGGCGACCGTCAGTCGGATGGTGGCGGTCATCGGTCGTCCTCTTCCTGTGTCTGTGCCGGTCGGGTCGCCGACGGGGACATCGACGGGGCGGTGTAGAGGGGGAGCCGGGGGTCCACGGCCTGGTCGGCCCAACTGCCGCGAATCCAGGCGTGGTCGGGGTGGTCGCAGATGAGCCAGGACCGCTCCTCGCCCGGACCGGCCATCACGTTGAGGTAGTACATGTCGTGGCCGGGGGCGGCGATGGACGGTCCGTGCCAGCCGTCGGGGATCAGCACGACGTCGCCGCCGCGGACCTCGGCGAGCACGTCGGTGCCCTTCCCGCGGCCGGAGGGCGTCACCCGCTGGTAGCCCAGGCCGGGGGCGTCGGGGTTGCCGGCGGCGGGGGCGATCTCGAAGTAGTAGATCTCCTCCAGCTCGGACTCCTCGCCGGGGCGGCACTCGTCGTGCTTGTGCGGCGGGTAGGAGGACCAGTTGCCGCCGGGGGTGAGCACCTCGACGGCGATCAGCCGGTCGGCCTCGAAGACGTCGGCGGCGGCGAAGTTGTTGACCTGCCGCGAGCAGGCGCCGCTGCCGCGCAGTTCGACGGGCACGTCCGCGGCGGGGCCGTAGCGGGCCGGCAGCCGCCGCTCGCAGCGAGCCCCGGTGAGCGCGAAGCGTCCTCCGCCGCCGGCACCGGTGATCCGCACGCGGGCGTCGCGCGGCGCGTAGGCGAAGTCGGTGACGCCGCTGAACACGTCCTTCCGGCCGTGCAGTTCGAAGGTGTGGGCTCGGCCGTCGGCGTCCTCGACCGTCACCGCGCAGCCGCCGGAGAGCGGCAGCACGATCCACTCGCTGTCGCCGGCGGCGAACTCGTGCTCCCCGCCGGGCTCCAGGGAGAGCACCCGCAGGGAGGAGTATCCCCAGCCGGCGCGCTCGGGATCGACGTAAAGGTCGTACGGCCCCGAGGCCGCGCTTCCGGCCGGGAGGTGGAACCCGCCGGCCGGCCGTGTGTCCGTGTGCGTGGTCATGCGCTTCCTCTTCCTGCCTGTCGCCTCGGTCCTCTTCCCGGATTAGCGTCGGCCCGGTTCACTGCTGCCCGGTTCGCGGCGGCCCGGTTCACAGCAGCCCCACGGCGGTGTCCACCGCGCGCTCCACGTCCCCGTCGGCGGGGTACAGGAGCGAGCGTCCGACGACCAGGCCCTGCACAGTGGGCAGCCGCAGCGCCTTGCGCCACTTCTCGTACATCCCCTCCTGGTCCCCGGTGACCTCGCCGCCGAGGAGGACGGCGGGCAGGGTGGAGGTCTCCATGACCTCGCCCATGTCGTCCGGGTCGGTGGTGACGGGCACTTTGAGCCAGGTGTAGGCGGAGGTGCCGGCCAGGCCGGAGGCGATGGCGATGGATCTGGTCACCGCCTCCGCGCTGAGGTCGTTGACGACCTTCCCGTCCACCCGGCGCGAGATGAACGGCTCGACGAAGACGGGGAGTTCGCGCTCGGCCATGTCGTCGATGGCGCGGGCGGTGGTCAGCAGCGTGGAGAGCGAACCGGCGTCGTCGTAGTCGATGCGCAGCAGCAGCTTGCCCGCGTCGAAGCCGAGCCGTTCGAGGTCCTGGGGGCGGTGGCCGGTGAAGCGGTCGTCGAGCTCGAAGGAGGAACCGGCCAGGCCGCCGCGGTTCATCGAGCCCATGACGACCTTGTTCTCCAGGGCGCCCAGCAGGAGGAGGTCCTCCAGGATGTCGGCGGTGGCCAGGACGCCGTCCACGCCGGGGCGGGAGAGCGCCAGGCAGAGCCGCTCCAGCAGGTCGACGCGGTTGGCCATGGCCAGTTTCGCGCCGCCGACGGAGAGCGCGCCGCGCGCGGGGTGGTCCGCCGCGATGATCATCAGTCGGCCGCTGTCACCCACCAGTGGTCGACGCGACCGCCGCCGGGCGGCCTCGGCGATGGCCTCGGGGTGCCGGACGCGCACCTTCACGAGGTCGGAGATGCTGATGCTCAAGGGGGTTCTCACTTCCGTGCGCGCAGGAGGTCCTCGACCTCGGACTCGGTGGGCATCGCCGAGGAACAGGCCAGCCGGGAGGCCACGAGCGCTCCGGCGGCGTTGGCGTAGCGCATGGTGTGCTCCACCTCCCACCCCGCGAGCAGGCCGTGGCAGAGGGAGCCGCCGAAGGCGTCCCCCGCGCCGAGGCCGTTGACCACCTCGACGGGGTGCGGGGGCACCTCGGCGGCGGTGCCGTCGCGGTGGACGGCGAGGACGCCCTTGGGTCCCTGCTTGACGACGGCCAGTTCGACGCCGGCGTCCAGCAGCGCCCGGGCGCAGGCGTGCGGGTCCCGCACTCCGGTGGCGACCTCGCACTCGTCGAGGTTGCCGACGGCCACGGTGGCGTACCGCAGGGCCTCGGCGTAGTGGGCGCGGGCCGCCTCGGCGCCCTCCTTCCAGAACATCGGGCGCCAGTCGAGGTCGAAGACGGTGGCGGTCTGTTCCGCTCCCGCGGCCCGTGCCTCGGCGCGGGCCCGCAGGGCGGCGAGGGTGGCGGTGCGGCTGGGCTCCTCGCACAGTCCGGTGCCGGTCATCCAGAAGATCCGGGCGGACGCCACGGCGTCCAGGTCCAGCTCGTCGGTGTGGATCTCCAGGTCGGGCGCCTTGGGCAGCCGGTAGAAGTAGAGCGGGAAGTCGTCCGGCGGGAAGATCTCGCAGAAGGTGACGGGCGTCGGGTACGCCTCGACGGGGGTCACCCAGCGGGGGTCGACGCCGAACTCCTCCAGCGCCTGCCGGCAGTACTCGCCGAACGGGTCCCGCCCGGTGCGGCTGATGACGGCGGCCTCCCGGCCCAGGCGGGCGGCGGCGACGGCGACGTTGGTCGCGGAGCCGCCGAGGAACTTGCCGAAGGACTCCACCCGCGACAGCGGGACACCGGTCTGCAGCGGATAGACGTCCACTCCGATCCGGCCCATCGTGATGACGTCGAACGGCTCGGTCATGGGTGTCCCTTCGAGGAGCGTGGCGGGGATGGGTGCCTCCACATGTAGACCCGTCCGGGACCCCTGTCAATGCTTTGTCCTTACATAAGGACGTCTAGACTCTTCGACATGCGCAATGTTATCGGCCTGTTACGTCAAGATGAAGTGTTGTCATGACAAAGTATTGACAGCCAAGCGCCCAGGGAGTTGGCTCCCTCCAGCACGGAGACGTTTCCGGCTCACTGGCCGAAAATGTCCCCTCGGCCTCCGGGACGCGCCCCCACGCCCCGGCCGGCCTGGTCCCTCTCCCGTTCCACTTCACCCAGCGAGGTGCAGGACGACATGAACCGCAGCACCCGTCACTCCCGCAGAACCGCTCTCATAGCCGCCTGCGCGGCGGGCGTTCTGGTCCTCGCCGGCTGCTCCAGCAGCTCCGGCGGCAAGAAGGCCCAGGAGGAGCAGGAAGGGGTGTCCGCAGGCAAGGCCGACACCCCGCGCATGAAGGTCGCCCTGGTGACCCACGCGGCTCCCGGCGACACCTTCTGGGACTTGGTCCGCAAGGGCGCCCAGACCGCGGCCGCGAAGGACAACATCGAGCTGGTCTACTCCAGCGACCCCAAGGCGTCCGAGCAGGCCAACCTGGTCCAGAACGCCATCGACCAGAAGGTGGACGGCATCGCCGTCACCCTGGCCAAGCCCGACGCCATGAAGTCCGCCGTCGAGAAGGCCCACCAGGCCGGCATCCCGATCGTCGCCCTCAACGCCGGTCTGGACGCCTGGAAGGAGCAGGACATGCTCTCCTTCTTCGGCCAGGACGACCGGGTCGCGGGCGAGGCGTTCGGCGAGAAGCTCAACGAGCTGGGCGCCGAGCGCGCCCTCTGCGTGATCCACGAACAGGGTCACGTGGGGCTGGAAGGACGCTGCGCCGGCGTCGAGGACACCTTCGAGGGCAAGACCGAGACGCTCTACGTCACCGGCACCGACATGCCCTCGGTGAAGTCCACCATCTCGGCGAAGCTGCGCCAGGACTCCTCCATCGACTACGTCGTCACCCTGGGCGCGCCCTTCGCCATGACCGCGGTCCAGTCCGTCGACGAGTCGGGCAGCAAGGCGAAGATCGGCACCTTCGACCTCAACAAGGACCTGGTCGGGGCGGTCGAGGCCGGCGACATCGAGTTCGCCGTGGACCAGCAGCCCTACCTCCAGGGCTACCTGGCCGTCGACGCCCTGTGGCTCCACAAGACCAACGGCAACTACAGCGGCGGCGGCCAGGAGCCGATCCTGACCGGCCCGGCGTTCGTCGACAAGAGCAACGTCAAGGACATCGCCGCGTTCGCCGAGAAGGGCACCCGGTGATCGACATGCCCCAGGCCGCTCCCCAGGCAGCCTCCGCCCCCGCCCCGGCGGCGGGGGCGCCGGCCCCGGCCCCCGTCAAGGACGGCCGCACCACCGAGCGCTCCCTGCTGCGCCGGGTGCTGGGCCGTCCCGAGATCGGCGCGCTCATCGGCGCGATCGTCGTCTACGTCTTCTTCTTCGCCGTCGCCCCGACCTTCCGCCAGGTCGACTCCATGGCCACGGTGCTCTACCAGGCCTCCACCATGGGCATCATGGCGCTGGCCGTGGCGCTGCTGATGATCGGCGGCGAGTTCGACCTGTCCGCCGGTGTCGCGGTGACCAGCTCCGCGCTGACGGCGGCCATCCTCAGCTTCCAGCTCACGCTGAACGTCTGGTCGGGCGTCCTCATCGCCCTGGTCCTCTCGCTGGCGGTCGGCGCGTTCAACGGCTTCCTGCTGGTCAAGACGGGACTGCCGAGCTTCCTGGTCACGCTCGGCACCTTCCTGATGCTCCAGGGCCTCAACCTGGCGGTCACCAAGCTGTTCACCGGCAACGTCGCCAGCGACTCCATCCGCGGCATGGACGGCTTCGACCAGGCCAAGGCGGTCTTCGCCTCGGAGATCACCATCGCCGGGGTGGACGTCAAGATCACCGTGCTGTGGTGGCTGCTCTTCGCGGCCTTCGCCACCTGGCTGCTGCTGCGCACCAAGTACGGCAACTGGATCTTCGCGGTCGGCGGCAACCAGGACAGCGCCCGCGCCGTCGGCGTCCCCGTGGTCTTCACCAAGATCACGCTGTTCATGGGCGTCGGTTTCGCCGCCTGGTTCGTCGGGATGCACCTGCTGTTCTCGTTCAGCACCGTCCAGGCGTCCGAAGGCGTCGGCAACGAGTTCCTCTACATCATCGCCGCGGTGATCGGCGGTTGCATGCTCACCGGTGGCTACGGCTCCGCGGTCGGAGCAGTGATCGGCGCCTTCATCTTCGGCATGGTCTCCCAGGGCATCGTCTACGCCAACTGGAACCCCGACTGGTTCAAGTTCTTCCTCGGCGTGATGCTCCTGTTCGCCACCCTCGTCAATCTGTGGGTCCGCCGCTCGGCGACCCGGAGGTGACCCCCATGGAAACCACCGCGACCACCGAGAACACCGACCGCGAGCACGCCGACCAGGGGAAGACCGACGCCGCCGGCGACCCGATCGTCGTCCTGCGGAACGTCGGGAAGTCCTACGGCAACATCCACGCGCTGCGCGGGGTGGACCTGGAGGTGCGCCCCGGCCGGGTGAGCTGCGTCCTCGGCGACAACGGCGCCGGCAAGTCCACCCTGATCAAGATCATCTCCGGGCTGCACCAGCACACCGAGGGCGAGTACCTCGTCGACGGCGAACCGGTACGGCTCTCCGGCCCCCGCGAGGCCCTGGACCGCGGCATCGCCACGGTCTACCAGGACCTGGCCACCGTGCCGCTGATGCCGGTGTGGCGGAACTTCTTCCTCGGCTCGGAGATCACCCGCGGCCCCTGGCCCTTCCGGCGGCTGGACATCGCGGGGATGAAGAGCGTCGCCGACCGGGAACTGCGCAACATGGGCATCGTCCTGGACGACCTGGAGCAGCCCATCGGCACGCTCTCCGGCGGCCAGCGGCAGTCCGTGGCCATCGCCCGCGCCGTCTACTTCGGCGCCCGGGTGCTGATCCTGGACGAGCCCACCGCGGCCCTGGGCGTCAAGCAGTCCGGTGTGGTGCTGAAGTACATCGCCGCCGCCCGCGAACGCGGCCTGGGCGTCATCTTCATCACCCACAACCCGCACCACGCCTACATGGTCGGCGACCACTTCACGGTGCTGCGCCTGGGCGCGGTCGAACTGAGCGCCCCCCGCAAGGAGATCACCCTGGAGGAACTCACCCACCACATGGCGGGCGGGGCCGAACTGGCCGCGCTCAAGCACGAGCTGGCCCAGGTCAGCGGCGTGGACGTGGAGGAGCTCCCGGACGAGGGCGCGCCGCCCGCCGGGGCCCCCGCCGCCCGCGCCTGATCCCCGTCCCCGCCCCGTTCTCCCGTCCCGTGGTCCGGACCGGGAGAACGGGGCGGGGCAGGACGGACACGGGCCGCGGGCCGCCCGTCCGCGCGACCCCAACGCGACACCCCACCGCGCAATCCGACCGACCTCCACCGACCCCCGGGAGAGCCGACCCACATGACCACCACCGGACCGCTCGGCGTCGCGGTGGTCGGCGCCGGCAAGATGGGCGCCGACCACGTCCGCCGCCTCCACCACGTCATCAGCGGGGCCCGCGTCGCCGCCGTGGCGGACGTCGACGGGGAGCGCGCCAAGGCGCTCGCCGAGACGGTCGAGGGCTGCGTCGCGTACACCGACCCGGCCGCCGCGATGGCCTCCCCCGAGGTGGACGCGGTCCTCGTCGCCTCCCCCGGCCCGGCCCACGAGGAGGCGCTGCTGACCGCCTTCGAGCACGACCTGCCGGTGCTGTGCGAGAAGCCCCTCACCCCGGACCCCGCCTCCGCCCTGCGGGTGCTGGAGGCCGAGCAGCGGCTGGGGCACCGCCGGGTGCAGGTCGGCTTCATGCGGCGCTTCGACACCGAGTACCTGCGGTTGAAGAGGACCCTGGCGGACGGGGTCCTGGGCCGGCCGCTGATGCTGCACTGCCGCCACCGCAACGTCTCGGTGCACCCGTACTTCACAGCCGAGATGCTGATCACCGACTCCGTCGCGCACGAGATGGACTGCGCCCGCTGGCTGCTGGAGCAGGAGATCACCGCCGTCACCGTGCTCCGTCCGACCCCCAGCTCCCTCTCCCCCGAACGGTTGGACGACCCCCAGCTCGTGATCTTCGAGACCGACGGCGGCGCCCTCGTCGACGTCGAGATCTTCGGCAACTGCGGCTTCGGCTACCAGGTGCAGACCGAGGCCGTCTGCGAGCGGGGCACCGCCCGCATCGGCGACGACCACGGCATGTTCGTCAACGCCGCCGGCCGTTGGGGCGGCGAGATCGCCCAGGACTACGTGGAGCGCTTCGAGGACGCCTACGACCGCGAGGTACAGCAGTGGGTGGACGCCACCCGACGCGGCGAGGTCACCGGCCCCAGCGCCTGGGACGGCTACGCGGTCGCCGCCGTGAGCGAGGCGGGCGTCGCCGCGCAGACCACCGGGCGGCGCACCGCCGTGGAGATGATCGAGCGTCCCGCCTTCTACGCGCCGAACCGACAACACTGAGCCACCCGGCCGGGACGCGGGCCACGCTCCTCCCGGCCGGTCGAGCGGGCGAGCGGCCCTCCCCTGTTCCGTTCGCCCCCGGGGCCGGATCCTCGTGCGGGGATCCGGCCCCTCCTCTTCTCCGGCTTCCCGACTTCCCGCCTTCTCCGACGGGCTCCCGTCCGTGCGTCCGTCCGCGTGTCCCGCCTCCGTCACGGCTGTCACAGCTCTGTGAGCCGGCCGTCACAGCCGGACGACAAGATCACCCACGCGGTCACCGAACGTCATGGAGTGACCACAGGGTGGTGGGCGACCACTGTCACCAACCCCCCACGGAGGTGCCCTTGTCCACGGCAGAACCGACGGACCACCGACTCTGGTCGTACCGGGACATCGCCGCGCACATCGGGGTCAAGACCGAGACCGTACGCTCGTACCGGAAGCACGGACTGCTCCCGCCGCCCGACCGGGTGGAGAGCGGGCGACCCTACTGGTTCGCCGACACCGTCCGCGCGTGGGTGGCCCGCCGCCCCGGGAACAGTCGCGGCCGGCGGGACTGACACCCGGGCGACACCGGGGCCGACCACCTCGGGAATACCCCCCGTGGGTATGATGTTGCCTCTGCTGGGAACACGTACCCACGCGCCGCCCGAGCGTTTCCGAGGACTTCGAGGAGTGCGAGCCATGAGCACCGTCACCACCACCTACAAGGTCACCGGCATGACCTGCGGCCACTGCGAGGGCGCGGTCACCGCCGAGGTCTCCGAGATCGACGGCGTCACCGACGTGAAGGCCGCCGCCTCCACCGGCCTGGTGACCGTCGTCTCCACCGGGGAGCCGAACGACGAGGCCGTGCGCGCCGCCGTCGACGAGGCGGGCTACGAGCTCGTCGGCCGGGCCTGACACCCACCGACACCCCGCCCCCGCCGGGCCGCACCACCGCACGGATCACCGCGCCCCTGGCGCCCGCCACCGGATGCGGCCCGGCCTCCTCCCCGGGAGACACCATGAGCACCACGTCCTTCGAGGCCCCGGAGTCCACCGCCGGTCCGACCACCGAGGTCGAACTCGCCATCGGCGGGATGACCTGCGCCGCCTGCGCCACCCGCGTCGAGAAGAAGCTCAACCGGATGGACGGCGTGACCGCCACCGTCAACCTCGCCACGGAGAAGGCCCGCGTCACCCACTCCCCCGAGGTGACCGTGGACGACCTGATCGCCACCGTCGTCAAGACCGGGTACACGGCCCGACTCCCCGAACCCCCCGCTCCCTCCGGATCGGACACCGGCCCGGAAGGGGCCTCGAACGGCGGCGACCGCGAGCCGGACGCGCTGCGCGAGCGCTTCCTGGTCTCGCTGGCGCTGTCGCTGCCGGTCGTCCTGCTGTCGATGGTCCCCGCGCTGCAGTTCGACAACTGGCAGTGGCTGTCCCTGACCCTCGCCGCTCCCGTGGTGGTCTGGGGAGCACTGCCCTTCCACAAGGCGGCCCTCACCAACCTCCGGCACGGCTCCGCCACCATGGACACCCTGGTCTCGCTGGGGACGCTCGCCGCCTTCGGCTGGTCGCT
>NZ_JODL01000006.1 GCF_000718985.1 Streptomyces megasporus
CGGGCGTATCCCGGTCAGGAACTGGTTCACCGCGAGCCCGCCGCCGACCAGCGCCAGGGCGGTGCGAATCCAGGCCAGGAACGTCCGCTCGTTGGCCAGGGAGAACCGGTAGTCGGGGGTTTGCCCCTCGTCCCGCAGCCGCTCCGGCGCCCACCACAGCCGCGCCGCCGTCCGGAACCTGTCGATCACGCTCCGACCCTACGCAAGAACTCCGCCTCCGCGCTCCCGGTGCCACCGTCGCAGCCGCCGGTGGCACTCCAACCCGTCGGGCGTCACGTCCCACTCCGGCAGCCGCCGCTCCACCTCCTCCTCGGGCAGGAACGCCCACCAGGCGACCTCCTCCGCCTGCGGGTCCACCGGCACCTCGCACCGCACCTCGTACACGGACAGGAACCAGGTGTGCTCCGGCGACTCGTAGAGGAACTTCAGCCGGTGCTCGGGGCGCGGCAGCCCGCTCACCCCCAACTCCTCCTCGGCCTCCCGCAGCGCCGCCTCGTCATAGCTCTCGCCCGCGCCGACCACGCCCCCGACCACCACGTCGTACATCGAGGGGAAGACCAGCTTCTCCGGGGTGCGGCGGTGGACGAAGATCCGTCCCTCGGCGTCGTACACCCGCACCGAGACGCTCCGGTGCCGCATCCGCCGCGCCGTGGCCACACCGCGCGGGGCCCGTCCGACCACCCGGTCGTCCTCGTCCACGATGTCCAGCACCTCGTCCGCGGACCTGCCCGCCGCCTCGTCGATCATCCGTCCATCCAAGCAGTACGCGGGGGGTGTCGTCCGCCCGGACCGGGGGTTACCCTCCGGTCCACCAGCGCGGACGAGCCGAGGGACGGGTGGGCAGATGGCGTACGACGCCGATGTGATCGTGATCGGGGCGGGCCTGGCCGGACTCGCGGCCACCGCCGAACTGGCCGACGCCGGACGGCGGGTGATCCTGCTGGACCAGGAGCCCTCGGGCTCGCTCGGCGGCCAGGCGCACTGGTCCTTCGGCGGCCTGTTCCTCGTCGACTCCCCCGAGCAGCGCCGCATGCGCGTCCGCGACAGCCGTGAACTGGCCTGGCAGGACTGGCTCGGCACGGCCGGCTTCGACCGCGAGGAGGACGCCTGGCCGCGCCGTTGGGCCGAGGCGTACGTCGACTTCGCCGCGGGCGAGAAGCGGGCCTGGCTGCACGCCCAGGGAGTGCGGCTGTTCCCCGTCGTCGGCTGGGCGGAGCGCGGCGGCCACGACGCGACCGGACACGGCAACTCGGTCCCCCGCTTCCACATCACCTGGGGCACCGGACCGGGCCTGGTCGAACCCTTCGCACGGCGCGTACGACAGGGCGTCGACAAGGGCCTGGTGGATTTGAGGTTCCGGCACCGCGTCACCTCCCTGGCCCGCACCTCGGGCGCCGTGGACACCGTCGCCGGCGAGGTGCTGGCCCCCAGCGACGCCCCGCGCGGCACCGCGAGCGGCCGCGAGGTGGTCGGCACCTTCGAACTGCGCGCGCAGGCCGTGATCGTCGCCTCCGGCGGCATCGGCGGCAACCACGAGCTGGTCCGCGCCAACTGGCCCGAGCGTCTGGGCACCCCGCCCCGGCGGATGCTCTCCGGCGTCCCCGCCCACGTCGACGGCGCGATGCTCGGCATCGCGGAGGAGGCCGGCGGCCGGGTCGTCAACCGCGACCGGATGTGGCACTACACCGAGGGCATAGAGAACTGGGACCCGATCTGGGCCCGCCACGGCATCCGCATCCTGCCCGGCCCGTCGTCGCTGTGGCTGGACGCCACCGGGAAGCGACTGCCGGTGCCGCTCTTCCCCGGCTTCGACACCCTCGGCACCCTCGAACACATCATGCGGACGGGGCACGAGTACACCTGGTTCGTCCTCACCCGGAAGATCATCGAGAAGGAGTTCGCGCTCTCGGGTTCCGAGCAGAACCCCGACCTCACCGGCCGCAGCGTCCGCCAGGTGCTCGGCCGCGCCCGCGCGGGGGCGCCCGGACCGGTGCGGGCCTTCATGGAGAAGGGCGCCGACTTCGTCGTGGAGCGCGACCTGTCCGCCCTGGTGCGCGGCATGAACGCGCTGACCGGCGAGGGACTGATCGACGAGGACGCCCTGCGGCGCGAGATCACCGCCCGCGACCGGGAGATCGACAACGCCTTCACCAAGGACCTCCAGATCACCGCCGTCCGCGGTGCCCGCGCCTACCTCGGGGACAGGCTGATCCGGGTCGCCCCGCCGCACCGCCTGCTGGACCCGAAGGCGGGCCCGCTGATCGCCGTGCGCCTGAACATCCTCACCCGCAAGACCCTCGGCGGCCTGGAGACCGACCTGTCCTCGCGCGTGCTCACCGGAGACGGCGCACCGCTGCCCGGCCTCTACGCGGCCGGCGAGGCCGCCGGTTTCGGAGGCGGGGGCATGCACGGCTACCGCTCCCTGGAGGGCACCTTCCTGGGCGGCTGCCTGTTCTCGGGCCGCACGGCCGGCCGCGCGGCGGCGAAGGCCGTGGGCTGACGGCGGGCCGCGGGCGCGGGCCGGGGGTGGGCCGCGGGCTCCCCGCCGCGCCCCTCGGGGCGCCCACAACGCGACGTCCCCCGTGGGAGACCCACGGGGGACATCGTGTCGGTGTCCGGAGGGGGACTTGAACCCCCACGCCCGATAAAGGGCACTAGCACCTCAAGCTAGCGCGTCTGCCATTCCGCCACCCGGACGAGGAGAGCGCCGTCGACCACTGCCGTGGCGACGTGTAAACCATAGCACTGGAGAAGGGACGGGCGATCACACCCGCCGCTGTGCGGGAGCCGGCGGAAGCGGGAGGATGGGACGCCCCGCTACAGGAGGAGGCAGTGTGAGCGAGCCGAGCGCGACCGCGGCGGACACCGTCAGGGGCGAGGACGAGGTCGTCGACCTGTGCCGTGACCTCATCCGGATCGACACCAGCAACTACGGAGACCACTCCGGGCCCGGCGAGCGGGCCGCGGCCGAGTACGTGGCCGAGAAGCTCGCGGAGGTGGGACTGGAACCGAGGATCTTCGAGTCCCACCCGGGACGGGCCTCGACCGTGGCCCGGATCGAGGGCGAGGACCCCTCGCGGCCCGCCCTCCTCATCCACGGCCACACCGACGTCGTCCCGGCGAACGCGGACGACTGGACCCACCACCCGTTCTCCGGCGAGATCGCCGACGGCTGCCTGTGGGGCCGCGGGGCCGTCGACATGAAGGACATGGACGCGATGACGCTGGCGGTCGTCCGGGACCGGCTGCGCACCGGCCGCAAACCGCCGCGCGACATCGTGCTGGCCTTCCTCGCCGACGAGGAGGCCGGCGGCACCTACGGGGCGCGGTACCTGGTGGACCGGCACCCGGAGCTCTTCGAGGGCGTCACCGAGGCGATCGGCGAGGTCGGCGGCTTCTCCTTCACCGTCAACGAGAAGTTGCGGCTGTACCTGGTGGAGACGGCCGAGAAGGGCATGCACTGGATGCGGCTCACGGTGGACGGCACGGCCGGGCACGGCTCGATGACCAACACCGACAACGCGATCACCGAGCTGTGCGAGGCCGTCGGGCGCCTGGGTCGGCACCGGTTCCCCGTGCGGGTGACCAAGACGGTCCGCTCCTTCCTCGACGAGCTCTCCGACGCCCTCGGGGTCGAGCTGGACCCGGAGGACATGGACGCGACCCTCGCGAAGCTGGGCGGCATCGCCAAGATCATCGGGGCGACCCTGCGGAACACCGCGGCCCCGACGATGCTCGGCGCGGGCTACAAGGTCAACGTGATCCCCGGCCAGGCCACCGCCCACGTCGACGGGCGCTTCCTGCCCGGATACGAGGAGGAGTTCCTGGCCGACCTCGACCGGATCCTGGGCCCGCGGGTGAAGCGCGAGGACGTGCACGCCGACAAGGCGGTGGAGACCACCTTCGACGGCGCCCTGGTGGACGCGATGCAGACCGCCCTGCGGGCCGAGGACCCGATCGCGCGCGCCGTGCCGTACATGCTCTCCGGGGGCACCGACGCCAAGTCCTTCGACGACCTGGGCATCCGCTGCTTCGGCTTCGCCCCGCTGAAGCTGCCGCCGGAGCTGGACTTCGCCGGGATGTTCCACGGCGTGGACGAGCGGGTGCCGCTGGACGGTCTGCGGTTCGGCGTGCGGGTCCTGGACCGCTTCCTCGACCACTGCTGACGGCCTCCGGGCCGGGGTGCCCCGGGCATTCGACACTGTGTGCGCATGTCACCGGGACGGGTGAAAGCGTTCGGGGGCCGTAGCCCGGTTCCTCCGTTGTCGTTACAGGGAGTGCGGTCCGCGGCTGGGATCGCATTGCCAACAAGGAGGAAGAATGATCAAGAAGGTCGTCGCTGTCGCGGCTGCCACCGGCGGTCTCGTACTCGCGGGCGCGGGTGCGGCCTCCGCCCACTCCGGCGCCCAGGGCGCCGCCTTCGGTTCCCCCGGTGTGGTCTCGGGCAACGTCATCCAGGTGCCCGTCCACGTTCCGGTGAACGTCTGCGGCAACACGATCAGCGTGATCGGAGTGCTGAACCCCGCCTTCGGCAACGTCTGCATCAACCAGTGACGTCGCTGCCGGACAGGTGAGTCCGGCGCACGGCGGCCCCGGAGTGCGCGCCATGCGCTCCGGGGCCGCTGTTTCGGCGGGCGGAGAGGCCAGGAGCGCCCTCCGGTCGCGGTCCCGTGCGGATCGCAAGGCACCAAGGCACCCCATCAGCAGAGGGCAAGGAAGAACACATGCGACAGGTCACCAGGAAGGGCCTGATCACCATCGCCGCGGCCGGCGGAATGCTGGCCATGTCGGGCGGCTACGCCCACGCGAGCACCGGCACCCAAGGCGCGGCCGTCGGTTCTCCGGGCGTGCTGTCCGGCAACACCGTCCAGGCGCCCGTCCACGCGCCGGTGAACGCCTGCGGCAACACCGTGTCGGGCGGAGGCGCTCTCAACCCCTCCTTCGCCAACCGGTGCGCCAACGACTACTCGCACCACTACGGGCACCACCACGGCGGCGGGTACGGCGGGTACGACGGCGGGCACGAGTCCCACGATCACGAGTACCCCGGGAGCCACGGGTCGGACGGTGGGCACCACGGTGGTCACCGTGGCGGACACCACGGGTCGGACGGCGGACACGGCGGACACGGCGGCGGGTACGACCGCGGGCACGAGCGGGCCGGCGGCACCCGGGGCGTCGCCGCGGGGTCTCCCGGTGTCGGCAGCGGCAACACCGTCCAGGTGCCCGTGGAGGTGCCGGTGAACGTCTGCGGCAACTCCGTGTCGGTCGTCGGCGCCCTCAACCCCTCCTTCGGCAACAAGTGCGTCAACGACGACTCCGGGCACAAGCCGGGGAAGCCGGATCACCCCGAGAAGCCGGGCAAGCCGGGCAAGCCGGGCAAGCCGGGTGAGCCCGAGAGGCCGGGCAAGCCGGGGCACCCCGAGGAGCCGGGCTGCGAGGACGAGGGCGGCAAGGACGGCAAGGACGGCAAGGACGGCAAGGGCGAGTGCGAGAAGCCCGGAAAGCCCGAGAAGCCGCGGGACGAGGGTGACAAGAAGCCCAAGCCCGACACCCGCGCCCCCGAGCAGGGCCGATCCGGCCCGGAGGTGCTCGGAGGCTCGCTGGCGGACACCGGCGCGCCCGCGCTGGGCACGCTCCTCCCGCTCGGCGCCGGTGCGCTGCTCGGCGGCACGCTGCTCTACCGGCGCGCCCGCGCCGCGCAGCGCTGACCGCCGGACCGGCACACGGAAGAACACGACGAGAAGCGGGCCCCGCTCCCCACGGTGGGATCGGGGTCCGCTCCCCGTGTGAACCGCGTCACCAGGTGGCGCGCAACTGGCGGATGATCCGCCGCCGCAGCCGCACCTGGCGGCTGCCGTCGGAATTGAGCCTCAGTCGATCCAGCTCCCAGTGTCCGTACTCGGCGTGGTCGGTCAGCAGTTGTGTGGCGGCCTTGCGGGATACCCCGCGAGGAACGTACAGATCGCGAAATTCGTATTCCGGCATCACATCCATTGTGCGGGCAGGGGCCCGGTACGGATAGCGTCTGCACTATGTCTGATGCTGCGCAGCCCAGCGCTGCCGAGGTACGAGCCGCCGCCGAAGCGTTGAAGACCGCGCTGGACCGTCACCTCGAAGCCGTCGAGCGACGGTCCGCCGAGGACGGCACGGCCGCCGAGATCGCCCGGGCGGATGCCGCCGTTCACGCCGCGTTCGACGAGCTCGCCGCGGCGGGAGAGGCCTACGACGAACTGCTGTACGACGTCTACGACGAGGTCACCCCCTTCGAGGTGCCCGGCGGAGACGGCATGGCCGCCTACTCCGGACCGGAGGAGCCCGGCACCCTCAGCGTCTTCATCCGCCGTGACTACACCGTCGTGGAGCCGCAGCGGTTGATGGCCCAGGCGCAGCGCGTCACCGAGCTCGATCCGGACTCGGTGGACGGCGACACGGAGGTGCTGGAGGGCCCCTTCGCCGGGAGCGGCGCGCACGCCGCGCTCGGGGTGCTGTTCGGCGAGTACGAGCCCGACGAGATCGCCACCCGGCACAAGGAGTTCGGTCTGGAGGAGGGCGACTCCACCCTGTGGGTGATCGCGGGCGACGAGCCGCCCGAGCCCGGGGAGTGGCTGGGCGCCCCCTTCGAATCGGCCGACCCCGAGCGGGTCGTCTGCCGGTTCGACGTCAGCGCCGTCTTCGACGAGGAGGACGGCTTCTACGGCCGGGTCGGCGGCGGCGTCGACGATGCCATCGACGAGGGCATCGACGAGGCCGAGGAGATCGGGGAGGACCTCGAAGAGATCGAGTTCGAGGACGATGCCGACGACGAGGGGGACGACGCCGACGACGAGGGGGGCGACGGCGGCCCGGCTCCCGGCCCCGGAGGGGCCGCGGCGGGCTGAGCCGCCGCCACCCCGCCGTCAGTCCGGCAGGCCCGGCTCCCCGACCGCCTCCGCCTGCGTGTGCAGCAGCGTGCGCAGGCGGGTCGTGCGCGCGGGAGCCGGCACCTCCGCCACCGCTCGCGGCAGTGCCCCGTCCACGCCGTGCACCACGGACAGGTGCCGCTCGCCGCGGCCGAACGCGGTGTACACCCACGCCCGGTCCAGGGCCTTGACCGCGTCGCCCGGCAGCACCACCACGACCGCCGGCCAACGCGTGCCCACGGCCTGGTGGGCGGTGATCGCCCAGCCGTGCCGCACGGTGTCCGCCACCCGCTCGCGCGGGACGGTGATCCCGCGCCCGGCGCACTCCAGACGCAGCCCCTCGGCGTCCGCGGAGACCACCGTGCCCGGTGTGGCACGGCCGGGGGCGGGGGAGTGGACCACCCGGTCGCCGGGGTCGAAGCCGCCGAACCGGCCGGGACCGGGATTCAGACGCTCCTTGAGCGCGGCGTTGAGCACCCGGGTGCCCGCGGCGCCGCCGTGGCCGGGCGTGATCACCTGGGTCCGTTCGGCGGGCACCCCGATCGCCCTCGGCACCGAGTCGGCGATCAGTTGCACGGTGCGGTGCACCGCCTCCGCGGCGTCGCGCACGGGGACGATCACCACCTCCCGGTCGGGGGCCGCCACCTCGTTCAGCTCGCCGATCCCGATGCCCGAGACCAGCTCGCCGATCGGGCCCGCGTCCGGCGTCCGGGAGACGACGTGCGGGCAGACCCGGGCCGCGAGCAGATCGGCCGACACCTGGCCGGGGCCCGCCGCGCCGAGCAGGTTCGGATCCCCGCTGAGCACCAGCCGCGCACCGTCCGGCAGCGCCTCCACCAGGGCCGCCGCCCGCTCGGCGTCGAGCTGGGGGGCGTCCGACACGGCGAGCAGATCCAGCGCGTAGGCGCCCTCCTCGTCCCGTCCGGGGCCCTCCCGGCCGGCCAACAGGCCGTCCACGGTCACGGCCGCGGAGTCCGGTCCCCTGCCGTTCTCGCCGTCCCCGGCCCCGTCCCCGTCGTCGGCCCCGGTACCGGTGCCGTCGCCGAGCAGTTCCGCCAGCCGCCGCCTGCCGTCCTCGCCGTGGGCCGCGGCGTACGCCCGCAGCCCCAGCGACCGGGCCGCGGCGACGAGCGCGGCGGGTTCGGCGCGGGCGGCCTCGCCTCCGGTGTGCACGACCAGGCCACCGCGCGCCACCGTCCGGATCAACTCGGCCGCCGACGGGGTGGGCGCCCCGGCCGCGGTCGCCTCCCAGCGCTCCGCCTCCTGTGCGTCGGGCGGGACGAAGGTGCCCATCAGCCGGGCCAGGCCCTCGGCCAGGCTCTCCTCGGCCAGGGCGTACCGTTCCAGGCCCAGCAGCAGCCGCACGGGCGGCCCGTCCTCGCCCTCTCCTCCGGCGCCGTCCTCGGCGTCCTCGGCGGTGCCGGAGACGGCTTCCCGCTCGGCGTCCTCGAAGGCCAGCACCGTGCCGGAGTCGATCGCCTCGCGCACCGCCTCCTGTGGGTCCGGCACGGCGTACCGGGCCAGTTCCCCGGCGAGCGTCGCGGGCGGCAGGACGGTGTGCCCGGTCCGCGCGGCCCGCTCCAGCAGCCACGTCACAAGCGCCCGGGCGCGTCGCTCGTCGCCGGGACCGCACTCGGCGCCCAGCAGCGCGCGGGCGAAGCCGTCCGCCTGCTCCGGCAGCACGCCGGGGACCGCCAACAGTTGCCACGGGTCCGCGCGCAGCACCTCCTCGGCCCCCTCGCCCAGGGCCTCCACGACCCGCGCGCCGAGCGCCTCGGGCGCGCCGCCCTCGGCGAGCAGCGCGACGACGCCCGCGGGCACCGCCACGGGGCCGGCCGGCGTCGGCCGCGCGCCGGGAGCGGGCACGGGCCGGGGCGTGGGGGCCGCACGCCGGGGAGCGGGTTTCGGCTCGGCGAAGAACTCGGCGGCGGAACGTTCGCCGCTCTCCACGGCGCGCACGGCGGCCATGAGTTCGGCGGCCTTGTCTCGCGCGGCGTCTCGCATGGCGTCTCGCGTGACGTCCCGGGCGGCGTCCCGAGAGGGCTCCCGGGCCGTCCCGTCCCTGGCGTCGTCCGGACTGTCGGAACCGGGCGCGGTCACAGCGTGCTCCAGTCGTGATCGGGATAGCGGTGCACCGGGGCCGACACGTCGTCCAGCGCCCGGCGGATCTCAACCGGAAGCGTAAGGCTCTCCACCGACAACACCTCGTCGAGCTGCCGCGACGTGCGCGCGCCGACGATCGGCGCGGCCACCCCCGGCCGGTCCCGCACCCAGGCCAGTGCCACCTGGAGCGGGGTGACGGCCAGCCCGTCGGCCGCTATGGCGACCGCGTCCACGATCCGCGCCGCCGCGTCGTCGAGGTAGGGCGCGACGAAGGGCGCCAGGTGCTCCGAGGAGCCCCGCGAGTCCGGCGGCGTGCCGCCGCGGTACTTGCCGGTGAGCACGCCCCGTCCCAGCGGGGAGGACGGCAGCAGCCCGACGCCCAGGTCCAGCGCGGCGGGCAGCACCTCCCGCTCCACCCCGCGCTGGAGCAGCGAGTACTCCATCTGCGCGCCGGCCAGCCGGGTGCGCGTGCCGGGCGCGGCGAGCTGCCAGGTGGCGGCCTTGGCCAGTTGCCAGCCGCAGAAGCCCGTCACCCCGGCGTAGCGGGCGCGACCGCTGCTCACCGCGGTGTCGACCGCCTGGAGGGTCTCCTCCAGCGGGGTGACGGGATCGTAGGCGTGGATCTGCCAGAGGTCCACGTAGTCGGTGCCCAGCCGCTCCAGCGAGGCGTCGAGCGCGGCCAGCAGGTGGCCGCGCGAGCAGTCGGAGCGGCGCTCGGGGTCCGGCACGCCGCCCGCCTTGGTGGCGACCACCAGGTCCCGGCGCGGCACCAGATCGGCCATCAGCCGTCCCAGCAGGTACTCGGCGCCCCCGTCGGCGTACACGTCGGCGGTGTCCACCAGTGTGCCGCCCGCCTCCCAGAAGGCCTTCAGCAGGTCGGCTGCCTCCCTCTCCCCGGTGTCCCGCGTCCAGGTGAGGGTGCCGAGCCCGATCCGGGATACGCGGAGGCCGGTGCGGCCCACGTGCCTGTGCTCCATGGGCGTTGAGCGTACTTGTGGCCGCGCGCTAGAGTCCCGTGGACAAGCACGTTACTGATCAGTAAGGGGAGCGCGATGCGGCTCGGGATCAACCTCGGCTACTGGGGAGCCGGGATGGACGCGGACAATCTCGCGGTCGCCAAGGAGGCCGACCGCCTCGGCTACTCCGTCTGCTGGGCGGCGGAGGCCTACGGCTCGGACGCCGCCACCGTGCTCGCCTGGGTCGCCGCGCAGACGGAGCGGATCGACGTGGGATCGGCGATCTTCCAGATCCCCGCCCGCACCCCCGCCATGACGGCCATGACGGCCGCCACCCTCGACACCCTCTCCGGCGGACGCTTCCGGCTGGGGCTCGGCGTCTCCGGACCGCAGGTCTCCGAGGGCTGGTACGGGGTGCGGTTCGACAAGCCGCTCGCCCGCACCCGCGAGTACGTGGAGATCATCCGCAAGGCGATGTCCCGCGAGCGCCTGACCCACACCGGCGAGCACTGGACGCTGCCGCTGCCCGACGGCCCGGGCAAGCCGCTGAAGCTGACCGTGCACCCGGTCCGCGAGCACATCCCGCTGTACATCGCCGCCATCGGGCCGAAGAACCTGGAGCAGACCGGCGAGATCGCCGACGGCGCCCTGCTGATCTTCTTCTCGCCCGAACACGCCGAGGAGACCACGCTCGGCGCGCTGCGCGCCGGACGCGAGAAGGCGGGCAAGACCCTCGAGGGCTTCGACGTGGTGCCCACCGTGCCCCTGGCCGTCGGCGACGACGTCGACGCCCTGGCCGACACCTTCCGCCCCTACACCGCCCTGTACGTCGGCGGCATGGGCAGCCGCAAGCAGAACTTCTACAACAAGCTGGCCCAGCGGATGGGGTACGAGAAGGAGGCCGCCGAGATCCAGGACAAGTACCTGTCCGGCGACAAGGAGGGCGCCGCGGCGGCCGTGCCCCGGCGGCTCATCGACTCCACCACGCTGCTCGGCCCCGTCGACCGGATCGCCGACCGGATGCGGGCCTACGCCGAGGCCGGGGTGACCACCCTGTCGCTCACGCCCGCGGGCTTCACCCTGGAGGAGCGGATCGCCGCGCTGCGGTCCGGGGTGGAGGCGCTGGAGCGGTCCGGGGTCGCCTGAGGGGCGGCGGGCGACGCCCGTCCCGGGACGTGTTCACGGCCGTGGTGGGGGCTCGGGGTCTCCCCGCCACGGCCGTCACCGAGCACAACGCCCCGCGGGTCGGCGGGTTACGCCCGCCGCGCCGGGCCCCCCGTTCGGCCCAGGCGGCGGAGCGACCTGTTGCCGCGGGCCGGGCGCCCCGTTTGACTCGACTTCTGCGGACACGTCCACGGAGGTACCGGTCATGCTCTGGACAGGGGACCCGCTGCGCGAGGCGCTCGACGACGACGCGGGCTTCCGACTGCTGTGCTCCCTGGCCGCCGACACCGAGGCCCGCAACGGACGGGGGAACGGCAGGATCGCCGCGTCCGTGCCGCTCTGCCGGCGCGACCTGGCGCCCGACATGGCCCGACACGGCGCCCAGCAGGAGCGGCACGCCCGCCTGCTGGGCGAGCTGTCCGTCCGGCGCGGCCTGGAACCGGTCGCCGTGCCCCGCGAGGCGGACCACGCCCTGCTCCTGGAACGCCGGGGGGCCTGCCCGGCGCACGCCAAGCTGGACCGCGGGAACCCCCTGAACGAACGGGACGTCATCGCCCACCTCGCCCACGCGTACGTCGCCGAGACGCGCGCCGCGACATGGCTCGCCCGAGCGGCCGAACACCTCTCCGGCGACCCGGAGGCCGCGCTCCTGGCGCGGGAGATCGCCCTGGCCAAGCGGGACCACCTCGCCTACTGCCGGGAGGGCCTGCTGCGCTTCACGCGCGCCGGACACGGCGCCGCCGTCCGGTGGCTGCTGCGAGAGAGCGCGCTGGCGGAGATCCGCGCGCACCGCGACGCCGGCGTCGCCCTGCTGGCCCACCTGGGGCACCTGCTGGGCTGGCGGATGGCCAGGTCGGTGGCGATGGAGACATGGGTCCGGGCGGTGTACGCGGGCGAGTGGCTCGTCGGCCGGCACCGCATGGTGGGCCTCGCCCCGTTCGAGCGCCCCGCGCCCCCCGTCCCGCCGGCCCCGCCTGATCGCGCCGTGGACGCCGACACCCCCGACGGGCCGCCCGACCCCGCCGCTACAGCCAGCCCCGGCGCTTGAACAGCCGGTACAGACCGACGCTCACGGCGACCATCAGCACCATCGCCCCCGGATAGCCCAGCGGGTGGTCCAGTTCGGGCATGTGGGAGAAGTTCATGCCGTAGACCCCGGCGATCATGGTCGGGACCGCGGCCACGGCGGCCCAGGCGGAGATCTTGCGCAGGTCGTCGTTCTGCCGGACCCCCACCTGCGCCAGATAAGCCGACAGGATGTCCGACAACAGCCGGTCCAACCCCTCGACCTGGTCGTTCACCCGGGTCAGGTGGTCGTGGACGTCCCGGAAGAACGGGCGCGAACGCTCCGGCACGAAGGGCACCCCGGCGCCCGCCAGCCGCTCCATCGGCTCCGTCAGCGGTCCGGAGGCCCGACGGAACTCCAGCAACTGCCGCTTGACGGTGTAGATGCGGCTCGCGACGGTGCGCCCGTCCATGCCGCCCGGCGTGAAGACCCGTTCCTCCAGCGCCTCGAGGTTCGCGTGCAACTCGGCGGCCACCTCCGTGTAGCGGTCGACCACCACGTCGCTCACCGCGTACGCCACGGCGGCCGGACCGTCACGGAGCACCTCGGGGTCCCGCTCCAGGCGCTCGCGCACCCGGTCCAGCGGATCGACGTCGCCGTGCCGCACGGACACCACGAAGGAGTCGCCGAGGAACAGCATCAGCTCCCCGGCGCTCACCGTGTCCGTCGCCTCGTCGTACTCCACCGGCTTGAGCACCAGGAACAGCGAGTCGTCGTAGATCTCCAGCTTCGGGCGCTGGCGGGCCGACAGGGCGTCCTCCACCGCCAGCGGGTGCAGCCCGAACACCTCGGCGACCGAGCCGACCTCCTCCGGGGAGGGCTCGTGGAGGCCGATCCACAGGAAGGCGTCACCGGCCGCGCGGGCCGCCTCGATCGCCTCGGCCGGCTCCGCGGGACCCTCGGTGCGGCGTCCGCCGCGGTAGATGACGCAGTCCACTGCCACAAGGCCATCGTGCCCCCACCGCGGTACGGCATGTGGGTGAGGGCCGCCCTCCGGCCTCGCCTACGCTGGCTGCCATGCCCACGCTGCTCCTCGTCCGGCACGGCCGGTCCACCGCCAACACCTCCGGGCTGCTCGCCGGGCGCACCCCCGGCGTGCCCCTGGACGACCACGGCGCCGCCCAGGCGGACGCGCTCCCCGCACGTCTGGCGCCCGTCCCGCTGGTCGCCGCCGTCCACAGCCCGCTGGAGCGCTGCCGCCGGACCCTGGGCCCGCTGGCCCGGGTCCGGCCGGAGATGCCGCTGTACGTCGAAGAGCGGATCAACGAGTGCGACTACGGCGACTGGACCGGCCGCAAGCTCGCCGAGCTGAACGACGAGCCGCTGATGGCCGCCGTCCAGCAGCACCCCTCCGCCGTCGCCTTCCCCGGCGGCGAGACGATGCGCGGCATGCAGGCCAGAGCGGTGGAGGCCGTACGCGACTGGAACGAGCGGATCGAGAAGGAGCACGGGCCCGACGCCACCTACCTGATGTGCTCCCACGGCGACGTCATCAAGGCGCTGGTCGCCGACGCCCTCGGGATGCACCTGGACCTCTTCCAGCGCGTCCACGTGGAGCCCTGCTCGATCACCGTCATCCGCTACACCCCGCTGCGGCCCTTCCTGCTGCGGCTGGGTGACACCGGGGACCTCGCCTCGCTCGCCCCGCGCGAGACGGACGCGGGAGACGGCGCGCCGCGGGCCGGGGGCGACGGGACCGCCGCCGTGGGCGGCGGGGCCTGACCGGAGCCACCGACGGCGCACCGTGGTCGGCACGGTGATCGCCGGGCGCAGTAGGGTGCCAGTGACCCAGCAGTCGACCCAACGGAGCAGGACGTGTCCCGTCAGGTGTTCCTCTACGACCCCCCGGAACGCTTCGTGGCCGGTACGGTCGGGCTGCCTGGCCGCCGCACCTTCTACCTCCAGGCGTCCGCGGCCGGCCGCACCACCAGCGTCGCCCTGGAGAAGGCGCAGGTCGAGGCGCTCGCCGAGCGCATCGACGAACTCCTGGACGAGGTCGTGCGGCGCACCGGCGGCAGCGCCCCCGTCCCGGCCGTCGCGCCCGCCGAGGCAGCCGACACCGACCCCCTGGAGACCCCCGTGGAGGAGGAGTTCCGGGTCGGCACCATGGCACTCGCCTGGGACGGAGAGGAGGAGTGCGTGGTCGTGGAGGCCCAGGCCCTGGTCGAGTTGGACGTGGAGTCCGAGGAGGACCTGGTCGAGGCCGAGGAGAGGCTGCTGCGGGACGACGAGAACGGCCCGCCGGTGCTGCGTGTGAGGATCAGCGGCGCCATGGCCCGGGCCTTCGCCAAGCGCGCCATGGACGTCGTCAGGGCGGGCCGCCCGCCGTGCCCGCTGTGCAGCCTGCCTCTCGATCCGGAAGGACACGTATGCCCGCGCCAGAACGGATACCGTCGCCAGTCGTGACGCCGGACGGGACGGCCGAGCTGCTGGCCCGCGGCGAGTTGACGGTGCGCGGACGCCTCCGTGACGCCTCCAACGCGGTGCTGTACTGCACGGTCGCCCACGCCGGGCGCGAGGTGCCCTGCGTCTACAAGCCGGTGCGCGGCGAGCGCCCGCTGTGGGACTTCCCCGACGGCACCCTGGCGCGGCGCGAGGTGGCGGCGTACGAGGTGTCCGAGGCGCTCGGCTGGCACCTGGTGCCGCCGACCGTGCTGCGCGAGGGTCCGTACGGCGAGGGCATGTGCCAGTTGTGGATCGGGCCGTCGCCGGTCGGCGGGACCGGGACCGGAACAGGGGCCGACGGGGCGGCGGGCGGCCCCCAGGACCCCGAGGCCCCCCAAGGCCTCCGGGAGCCCGAGAAGGACCCCGAGAGGGGCGGCGGACCCGCGGCCGGCGACCTCCTCGCGCTCGTGGAGGGCGAGGAGCCCGAGGACGGCTGGAAGCCCATCGGCCTGGTCGACGTGGGGGAGGGACGCACCGCGCTGCTGGTGCACGCCGACGACCCGCGCCTGCGCCGTCTGGCCGTCCTCGACGCGGTGATCAACAACGCCGACCGCAAGGGCGGGCATCTGCTGACCGGCGCGGACGGGCGGCTGTACGGCATCGACCACGGGGTCACCTTTCACGCCGACGACAAGCTCCGCACGCTGCTGTGGGGCTGGGCGGGCGAGCCGCTGCCCGCCGAGACCCTGGAACCGCTGCGCGACCTGGCCGCCGCACTGACCGACGGCGCCCCGCTCGCCGCCCGAATGGCCGAATTGATCACCCCGGCCGAGGTGGCCGCCCTGCGCGAACGGATCGACGGCCTGCTCGCCTCCGGCCGCCACCCGCTGCCCGGAGGGGACTGGCCCGCCATCCCCTGGCCGCCCGTCTGACCCGCCGACCGGAACCGACCGCGCGTTCCGGCTACTGTGCCCATCCCACTCGTGGGCACCACCAATCGCCGGTTACGCTCGTGACCATGCATGCCTGGCCCGCTTCCGAGGTGCCCGCCCTGCCAGGTCAGGGCCGCGACCTCAGCCTCCACGACACCGCGACCGGTGGACGAGTGACCCTCGCCCCCGGCCCCGTCGCCCGCGTCTACGTCTGCGGCATCACGCCGTACGACGCGACCCACATCGGGCACGCGGCGACCTACAACGCGTTCGACCTCGTGCAGCGCGTGTGGCTCGACACCAAGCGGCAGGTCCACTATGTGCAGAACGTCACCGACGTCGACGATCCGCTGCTGGAGCGGGCCGCCGCCACCGGTGAGGACTGGACCGCGCTGGCCGAGCGCGAGACGGCGCTCTTCCGCGAGGACATGACCGCCCTGCGCATGCTCCCCCCGAAGCACTACATCGGCGCCGTCGAGTCCATACCCATGATCGTCCCGCTCATCGAGCGGCTGCGCGACGCCGGCGCCACCTACGAGATCGACGGCGACGTCTACTTCTCCGTCTCCTCCGACCCCCACTTCGGCGAGGTCTCCCGCCTGGACGCCGAGGCGATGCGGCACCTGTCGGCGGAGCGCGGCGGCGACCCCGACCGTCCGGGCAAGAAGAACCCGGTCGACCCCCTGCTGTGGATGGCCGCCCGCGACGGCGAGCCGTCCTGGGACGGCGGCTCGCTCGGCCGCGGTCGCCCCGGCTGGCACATCGAGTGCGTCGCCATCGCCCTGGAACACCTCGGCATGGGCTTCGACATCCAGGGCGGCGGCTCCGACCTGGCCTTCCCCCACCACGAGATGGGCGCCTCGCACGCCCAAGCGCTCACCGGGGAGTACCCCTTCGCCAAGGCGTACGTCCACGCCGGGATGGTCGCGCTGGACGGCGAGAAGATGTCCAAGTCCAAGGGGAACCTGGTCTTCGTCAGCAGACTGCGCCGCGACGGGGTCGACCCGGCCGCCATCCGCCTGGCGCTGCTGGCCCACCACTACCGCTCGGACTGGGAGTGGACGGACGCCGTCCTCGACGAGGCGGTCGCGCGGCTCGACCGCTGGCGGGCCGCCGTCTCCCGTCCCGACGGGCCGCCGGCCGACGACCTGGTGGAGGAGATCCGCGAGGCCCTCGCGGACGACCTCGACGCCCCCGCCGCGCTGGCCGCCGTCGACCGCTGGGCCGCCCGTCAGCGGGAGGAGGGCGGCACGGACACCGGCGCCCCCGGTCTGGTGACGCGGGCCGTGGACGCGCTGCTGGGCGTCGCGCTCTGACACCGAAGGACCCGAGGGACCCGAAGGACCCGAGGAGCCCGGGAAACACCGGAACGCCCCGGTCGGCCCGCACGGCCGACCGGGGCGTTCCGCCGTCTCGCGGTCCGTGTCCCGACCGTCAGGCGACCGTCAGGCGTCTCCGTCCCCGGGACCCTCCCCGGCGTCGGGGCGCTCCGGTCCCTCCCCGCCGTCGGAGCCCTCGTCCGAGGACTTCGACGGGCGGCCCCGGCCGCCGAGGTCGCCGGAGGTGTCCCGCAGATACGAGCCGCTCTCGGAGGCCGTGCCGCCGCCGGCGGTGTGGCCGTCGCGGCGCCGCAGGTAGCGCTCGAACTCCTTGGCGATGGCCTCGCCCGTCGCCTCCGGCAGGTCCGCGGTGTCCCGCGCCTCCTCCAGCGACTGCACGTACTCGGCCACCTCGCTGTCCTCGGCGGCGAGCTGGTCCACGCCCAACTGCCAGGCCCGGGCGTCCTCCGCCAGCTCGCCCAGCGGTATCCGCACGTCCAGCAGGTCCTCCAGCCGGTTGAGCAGGGCGAGGGTCGCCTTGGGGTTGGGCGGCTGCGAGACGTAGTGCGGCACCGCGGCCCACAGGCTCACGGCCGGCACGCCCACGTGCGCGCACGCCTCCTGCAGGACGCCGACGATGCCCGTGGGCCCCTCGTAACGGGATTCCTCCAGGTCCAGGGTGCGGGCCAGGTCCGGGTCGGAGGTCGTTCCGGTGACCGGAACCGGCCGGGTGTGCGGGGTGTCGCCGAGCAGGGCGCCGAGCACGACGACCATCTCCACGCCGAGCTCGTGGGCGAAGCCCAGGATCTCGTTGCAGAAGGACCGCCAGCGCATGCTCGGCTCGATGCCGCGCACCAGCACCAGATCGCGGGCCCGGCCCCGGCCGTCGGTCTCGCCGAGCCGCACCACCGACAAGCGGGTCGTGGGCCAGGTGATCCTGCGGGCCCCGCCCTCCAGCCACACCTGGGGCCGGTTGACCTGGAAGTCGTAGTAGTCCTCGGCGTCCAGCGCCGCGAACACCTCCCCCTTCCACTCCCGCTCCAGATGGGCGACCGCGGCGGAAGCGGCGTCACCGGCGTCGTTCCAGCCTTCGAACGCGGCCACCATGACCGGGTCAACCAGCTCGGGAACCCCCTCGAGCTCGATCACCCAGTGCCTCCTTCCGGCCGACGCGGAGCACGCGCTCCGTACCGGCTGACGTCTCATTACCGTGCGGCCCCAGCCTACGGCGTGACCGTGCCCGCTCCGCAGCCCTCGCACGCCTTTCGGGGCGGCCTTTCGGGACGGCCTCCTGTGGGACGGGCGCGGCACGGGAGCGGCGCGGACGCTCCTGGCGGGGGGGCCCCCGCCGGCGGGGGGGGGGGCGCCCGGGGGGGGGAGCCCCCCCCGGGCCGCCCCCCCTCCCCCCCCGGCGGCGGGCGCGGGGCGGGGCCCCCCCCCGGGGGGGCCCCCCCCGGCCGGGGGGGGGACGCCCGCCAGGAGCGCCGGGGCGTCCGGGTGGATGCGCTCGCCCAGCGACGGGTCCTCGTGGACCAGACGGGCGATGTCGAAGGCCAGGACCCCGTAGTGGGTCGCCAGGTGTCGGGCGGTCGGCGGGTCGAGCGGGACGCCCGGCTCGCGCTCCACCAGCAGCCGGTGGGTGACCGCGTCGGGGTTGGCCACCCCCGGCAGCGGTACCCGGCGCACCAGCTCGGAGACCGGCACGGCGTCCTCGGTGATCCCGGTGGCCGAGACGCCCGGCAGCCTCGCCAGCTTCCGCAGCACCGTGCGGCCGATGTGCCGGTAGGTGGTCCACTTGCCGCCCGCGACCGAGAGCATTCCACCGCGTCCCTCGGTGACCACCGTCTCCCGCTTGGCGGACTCCACGCCGCCCGCGCCGCCGGGCAGCACCCGCAGCCCCGTGAAGGCGTACGTGATCAGGTCGCGGTCCAGGTGCTCGTCCCGCACGGAGAACGCGGCCTCGTCCAGGATCTGCCGGATGTCGGCGTCGGTGACGGCGACCTCGGCCGGGTCGCCCTCGTACGCCTCGTCCGTCGTGCCCAGCAGCAGGTGGTCCTCCCAGGGGAGGGCGAAGGTGATGCGGTACTTGTCGACGGGCGTGGCCAGCGCGGCCTGCCACGGCGCCTTGCGCCTCAGCACCAGGTGGGCGCCCTTGGAGAGGCGGACGCTGGGGGCCGCGCCCGCGTACTCCATCCGCCGCAGGTGGTCCACCCACGGGCCGGTGGCGTTGAGCACCAGGCGGGCGTCGACGCCGAACTCGGTGCCGTCCAGCCGGTCCCGCACCTCGGCGCCGGTGACCCGGCCGTGGGTGAAGCGCAGGCCCGTGACCTCGGCGTGGTTGAGGACCACGGCGCCGCAGTGCGCGGCGGCACGGACGGTCATCACCGCGACCCGGGAGTCGTTCATCTGGTGGTCGCCGTAGACCGCGACGGCCTTGAGGCCCTCGGTGCGCAGCGCGGGGTTGGCGGCGGCGGCCTTGGCCGGGGAGATCAGCCGGCCCACCCCGTCGCCGAAGGCGGACAGGGCGGAGTAGGCGAAGACGCCCGCGCCGAGCTTGGCCGCGCCGTGCGGGCCGCCCTTGTAGACCGGCAGGTGGAAGGTGAGCGGGTTGACCAGGTGCGGGGCCACGTCTCTGGCCAGCACCCGCCGCTCGTGGTGGTTCTCCGCGACCAGCTTCACCGCGCCGGTCTGCAGGTAGCGCAGCCCGCCGTGGACGAGCTTGGAGGAGGCGGAGGAGGTGGCGCCGGCGAAGTCGCCGGCGTCCACCATCGCCACCCGCAGTCCCGACTGCGCCGCGTGCCAGGCCACCGAGGTGCCCAGGATGCCGCCGCCGACGACCAGCAGGTCGAAGACGGCGCCCGACAGCACCTCCCTGGTCTCGGCACGGCCCGGATTGGGCCCGGCGGCCGGGCGCGCCCCGAGGGTGGGGACGCCTCGCAGGGTGTTCATGCTGCTCACTTCTCCTCTTCGATCCAGCCCATGGTCCGTTCCACGGCCTTGAGCCAGTTCTCGTACTCGCGTTCGCGGACGTCCGCCTCCATGCGCGGCGTCCACTCCGCCGCCCGTCGCCAGTTGGCGCGCAGCGCGTCGGTGTCGGGCCAGAACCCGACGGCCAAGCCGGCCGCGTAGGCGGCGCCCAGACAGGTGGTCTCGGCGACCATGGGCCGCACCACCGGGGCGTCCAGCACGTCCGAGATGCACTGCATCAGCAGATTGTTGCTGGTCATCCCGCCATCCACCTTAAGGGCGGTCAGCTCGACACCGGAGTCCTTCTCCATCGCGTCGACGATCTCGCGGGTCTGCCAGGCGGTCGCCTCCAGCACCGCCCGCGCGATGTGGGCCTTGGTGACGTACCGGGTCAGGCCCGCGATGACCCCGCGCGCGTCGGAGCGCCAGTAGGGGGCGAACAGCCCGGAGAAGGCGGGGACGAAGTAGGCGCCGCCGTTGTCCTCCACCGAACTGGCCAGCGTCTCGATCTCGGCGGCGCTGTTGATCAGCCCCATCTGGTCGCGCATCCACTGCACCAGCGCGCCGGTGACGGCGATCGAGCCCTCCAGCGCGTACACCGGGTCCTGGTCGCCGATCCGGTAGCCGACGGTGGTCAGCAGGCCGTTGTAGGAGTTGACGACCTGCGAGCCGGTGTTGAGCAGCAGGAAGGTGCCGGTGCCGTACGTCGACTTGGCCTCGCCCGGCGAGAAGCAGGTCTGGCCGAACAGGGCGGCCTGCTGGTCGCCGAGCGCGGAGGCCACCGGCACGCCCTCCAGGACGCCCCGGGCCTCGCCGTAGATCTCGGAGGAGGAACGGATCTCGGGCAGCATCGCCATGGGCACGCCGATGGACTCGCAGATCCGCGGGTCCCAGTCCAGGGTGTGGAGGTTCATCAGCAGGGTGCGGGAGGCGTTGGTGACGTCGGTGACGTGCACGCCGCCGTCCGTGCCGCCGGTGAGGTTCCAGATGACCCAGGAGTCCATCGTGCCGAAGAGGATCTCGCCGGCCTCGGCGCGTTCGCGCAGCCCCTCGACGTTGTCCAGCAGCCAGCGGATCTTCGGGCCCGCGAAGTAGGAGGCGAGCGGCAGGCCGGTCTCGCGGCGGAAGCGGTCCTGCCCCACGTTGCGGCCCAGTTCCCGGCAGAGGGCGTCGGTGCGGGTGTCCTGCCAGACGATGGCGTTGTGGACCGGCCTGCCGGTGGCCTTCTCCCACAGCAGCGTCGTCTCGCGCTGGTTGGTGATGCCGAGCGCCCGGACGTTCTCGCGGGTGATGTCGGCCTTGTCGAGGGCTTCCGCGACGACCTCCTGGACGTTGGCCCAGATCTCGGCGGCGTCGTGCTCGACCCGGCCCGGCTCGGGGAAGATCTGCTCGTGCTCCTTCTGGCCGACCGAGACGATGCGGCCGTCCCGGTCGAAGACGATGCAGCGGCTGGAGGTCGTGCCCTGGTCGATGGCGGCGATGAACTCGCGGCGGTTGTCGCTCATGGTGGGATGCTCCAAAGGGGCGCGGGGGACACGGGGAATGCGGCGGAGGCACCGGAGGGAGAGGGTGAGGGGGGCCGGGGAGGGCGCTCAGGCGAACGCGAGCCGGTAGAGGCCGCCCGCGACGACCCCGCCCAGCAGGGGGCCGACCACCGGCACCCAGGCGTAGCCCCAGTCCGACCCGCCCTTGTTCGGCAGCGGCAGCAGGGCGTGCACGACGCGCGGACCGAGGTCGCGGGCCGGGTTGATGGCGTACCCGGTCGGACCGCCCAGCGAGAGGCCGAGCCCGACGACGACCAGGGCGGTGATGAGGACGCCGGTTCCGGACAGGGCCAGCCCCTTGGTGAGGCCCTGGGTGAGGATGGCCAGGACCAGCACGGTGGTGGCGACGGTCTCGGTGGCCAGGTTCTGTACGGGGTGGCGGATCTCGGGGGCGGTGGAGAAGACCCCCAGCACCGGGCCGGGCGCGTCGGATCGCGCGCCGGAGCCGCCGACGATCTCGCGGTCGGTCAGGTGCGCGTGGAACTGGCCGTAGTAGCAGACCCACACCAGGGCGGCGCCGACCATGGCGCCGAGCAGTTGGCCCGCGACGTAGACGGGCACGTCGCCCCACTGTCCGCTCTGCACGGCGATGCCGACGGTGACGGCCGGGTTGAGGTGGGCTCCGGAGAGGCCCAGGGAGGTGTAGGCGCCGGTGAGAACGGCGAAACCCCAACCGAAGGTGATGGCGACCCAGCCCGCGCCCATCGCCTTGGAACGCTTGAGCGTGACGGCGGCGCAGACGCCCCCGCCGAGGAGGATGAGGATGGCGGTACCGATGGTCTCGCCCAGGAATATGTCGGAGCTGGACACCCGCGACTCCTTTGCTCGTGTCCGGAGGGAGTCAGATGGAGGAGGTGGGAAGGCGGACCAGTTCCCGTTTGGTGTTCGACATTGCCGACCGCCGAACGGCAGTTTTATGCTCAGCGAACATCCCGTCAAGGGCACGAGCGATACGGAGCGGGGCCCGGAGTCGGACCGACGGCGTCAAACCGATCGGAAGCCCCCGACGGCCTCGAAGCCCCGCCCCGAGCCGGTCGCACGGGCGTCCTGCGGGCATGGAACGCGCCCCCGCGACCCAGGGGCCCGCGGGGCAGGGGCAGGCGGCGGGGGGAGAGGGCGGGACGGGAGAGGAGGGCTCAGAAGCGGCCCGCGCCCAGGTCGCGCGAGACCGCCCGCGCGCAGTCCCGCACGGCGGCCACCAGACGCGGCTGGATCGCCCCGTCGGCGCAGAGCCGCTCCACCGCGCCGGTGACGGCCACGGCGCCCACCGGCATCCGGCGGTGGTCGTGGATCGGGGCGGCGATGGAGGCCACCCCCTCCCAGGTCTCCTCCACGTCCGAGCCCCAGCCGCGGGCCCGGGTGAGCTCCAGGACCTCCTCGAACGCCTTCGGATCGGTGACCGTGCGCGCCGTCAGGGCCCGGCGCTCGACGTCCATCGCCTGGCTCCGCGCCACCGGGTCGTACGCCGCCAGCACCTTGCCCAGGGCGGTGCTGTGCAGCGGCTGCATCGCGCCCACCTCCAGCACCTGCCGGCTGTCGTCGGGCCGGAAGACGTGGTGCACGATCAGCACTCCCTGCTGGTGGAGAACGCCCAGGTAGACGCTCTCCCCGCTGGACCGGGCCAGGTCGTCGGTCCACACCAGGGCACGGGCGCGCAGTTCGTGCACGTCCAGGTAGCTGTTGCCCAGGCGCAGCAGTTCGGCGCCCAACTGGTACTTGCCCGAGACCGGGTCCTGTTCGACGAAACCCTCCTGTTGGAGCGTGCGCAACAGGCCGTGCGCGGTCCCCTTGGCCAGGCCCAGCGCGGAGGCGATGTCGGAGAGCCCCAGGCGCCGCTCGCCTCCGGCAAGCAACCGCAGCACCGCCGCCGCCCGCTCCAGCGACTGAATGGTCCGGGCCATCGCGTACCTCTCCTCTTGGGCTCTCGCTCCGGTGGACCGGAAACAGGATTCGACAATGTCGAACGCTATCGGATCATGACGATGTCGTGGTAGCCGTCCGGGCCCGGACGTCCACTCCTCGGGACGCCTCCGACCCGCGGAATGCCGACGGATACCCTGGCTGGGTGCCCTTCCACGTGGAAGGCGCATAGCCGACAGCCGTCGCACCCGAGGGAGCCCCCCATGGCAGCCTTGCCGTACCCGTCCGTCACCGTGTCCTCGTCGTCCGCGTCCGCCTCGGCGGGCCCGTCGAAGAACCCCCGTGCCGATGCCCTGCGGGAGGCGTTGGCGTCGCGGGTGGTGGTGGCCGACGGAGCGATGGGCACGATGTTGCAGGCCGCCGATCCCTCGCTGGAGGACTTCCGGCAGTTGGAGGGCTGCAACGAGATCCTCAACGTCACCCGGCCGGACATCGTGGCCTCGGTGCACGAAGCGTACTTCGCGGTGGGCGTGGACTGCGTGGAGACCAACACCTTCGGCGCGAACCACGCGGCGCTGGCCGAGTACGGGATCGCCGAGAGGATCGAGGAGCTGTCCGAGGCCGGGGCGCGGATCGCGCGCGAGGTGGCGGACTCCTTCACCGCCTCCGACGGCCGGCCGCGCTGGGTGCTGGGCTCGATCGGGCCGGGCACCAAGCTGCCCACCCTGGGACACGTGGGCTACGCCACCCTGCGGGACGCCTACCAGCGCAACGCCGAGGGGCTGATCGCCGGCGGCGCGGACGCGCTGCTGATCGAGACCACCCAGGACCTGCTGCAGACCAAGGCGGCGGTGCTGGGCGCCCGCCGGGCGCTTCGGGCGGCGGGGCTGGACCTGCCGGTGATCTGCTCGGTGACGGTGGAGACCACCGGCACCATGCTGTTGGGCAGCGAGATCGGCGCGGCGCTGACCGCGCTGGAGCCGCTGGGCGTGGACATGATCGGGCTGAACTGCGCCACCGGCCCGGCCGAGATGAGCGAGCACCTGCGCTACCTGGCCCGCCACGCCCGCGTCCCGCTGTCGTGCATGCCCAACGCCGGGCTGCCGGAGCTGACCGCGGACGGGGCGCACTACCCGCTCACGCCGGTGGAGCTGGCCGACGCGCAGGAGACGTTCGTCACCGAGTACGGGCTGTCGCTGGTGGGCGGCTGCTGCGGCACCACCCCCGAGCACCTGCGGCTGTTGGTGGAGCGGGTGCGCGGGCTGGCGCCGGCCGAGCGGGAGCCGCGTCCGGAGCCGGGTGCGGCGTCGCTGTACCAGACGGTGCCGTTCCGGCAGGACACCGCGTACCTGGCGATCGGGGAGCGGACCAACGCCAACGGCTCGAAGAAGTTCCGCGAGGCCATGCTCCAGGGCCGGTGGGACGACTGTGTGGAGCTGGCGCGCGACCAGATCCGTGAGGGCGCGCACATGCTGGACGTGTGCGTGGACTACGTGGGCCGGGACGGTGTGGCGGACATGGCCGAGCTGGCCGGGCGGCTGGCGACGGCCTCCACGCTGCCGATCGTGCTGGACTCCACCGAGCCGGCCGTCATCGCGGCCGGCCTGGAGAGGCTGGGCGGCCGTGCGGTGATCAACTCGGTGAACTACGAGGACGGCGACGGCCCCGACTCGCGGTTCGCGAGGATCGCCGCGCTGGCGAAGGAGCACGGGGCGGCGCTGATCGCGCTGACCATCGACGAGGAGGGCCAGGCCCGCACCGCGGAGCGGAAGGTGGCGGTCGCCGAGCGGCTGATCGCCGATCTCACCGGCAACTGGGGCATGCGCGAGGAGGACATCCTCATCGACTGCCTGACGTTCACCATCTGCACCGGCACCGAGGAGTCCCGGGGCGACGGGGTGGCGACCATCGAGGCGATCCGCGAGCTGAAGCGGCGGCACCCGGCGGTGCAGACCACGCTGGGGCTGTCGAACATCTCCTTCGGGCTGAACCCGGCCGCCCGGATGGTGCTGAACTCCGTCTTCCTCGACGAGTGCGTGAAGGCCGGACTGGACTCGGCGATCGTCCACGCCGCCAAGATCCTGCCCATCGCCCGGATCCCCGCCGAGCAGGTCGAGGTGGCCCTGGACCTGATCCACGACCGGCGGCGGGAGGGCTACGACCCCCTGCAGCGGTTCCTGGAGCTGTTCCAGGGCGTGGACGCCAAGAGCGTGCGGGCCTCCCGGGCCGAGGAACTGGCGGCGCTGCCGCTGGACGAGCGGTTGCAGCGGCGGATCATCGACGGCGAGCGCAACGGGTTGGAGGCCGACCTGGACGAGGCGCTCCGGGAGCGGCCGGCGCTTGAGATCGTCAACGACACCCTGCTGGCGGGGATGAAGGTGGTCGGCGACCTGTTCGGTTCCGGACAGATGCAGTTGCCGTTCGTGCTCCAGTCGGCCGAGGTGATGAAGGCCGCGGTGGCCTACCTGGAGCCCCACATGGAGAAGGTCGAGGGGGCCGAGGGCAAGGGCACGATCGTGCTGGCCACCGTGCGCGGCGACGTCCACGACATCGGCAAGAACCTGGTGGACATCATCCTGTCCAACAACGGCTACACCGTGGTCAACCTCGGGATCAAGCAGCCGGTCTCGGCGATCGTGGAGGCCGCCGAGCGGCACAAGGCGGACGTGATCGGCATGTCCGGGCTGCTGGTGAAGTCCACGGTGGTGATGAAGGAGAACCTCCAGGAGCTCAACGCCCGCAACCTGGCCGATCGCTACCCGGTCATCCTCGGCGGCGCGGCGCTGACCCGGTCCTACGTCGAGCAGGACCTCCACGAGATCTACGCCGGCGAGGTCCGCTACGCCCGCGACGCCTTCGAGGGGCTGCGGCTGATGGACGCGCTGATGGCCGTCAAGCGCGGCGTGCCCGGCGCCGCCCTCCCCGAGCTGCGCCGGCGGCGGGTCAAGGCGGCCGGCGCCGCGGTGGTCGAATCCGAACCGGACGCCCCGGCGCGCTCCGACGTCGCGGTCGACAACCCCGTCCCCACCCCGCCGTTCTGGGGCACGAGGGTGGTCAAGGGCATCCCGCTCAAGGACTACGCCTCCTGGCTGGACGAGGGGGCGCTGTTCAAGGGGCAGTGGGGCCTGAAGACCCCCCGCACCGGCGAAGGGCCCTCCTACGAGGAGCTGGTCGCCACCGAGGGACGCCCGAGGCTGCGGGGCTGGCTGGACCGGCTGCACACCGAGAACCTGCTGGAGGCCGCCGTCGTCTACGGCTACTTCCCCTGCCACTCCGAAGGGGACGACCTGGTGCTCCTGGACGAGGACGGCCTTGAGCGCACCCGGTTCACCTTCCCGCGGCAGCGGCGCGGGCGCCGACTGTGCCTGGCGGACTTCTTCCGCCCCAAGGAGTCCGGCGAGACCGATGTGGTGGGGTTGCAGGTGGTCACGGTCGGCAACCGGATCTCCGAGGCCACCGCGGAGCTGTTCGCCGCCGACTCCTACCGCGACTACCTGGAGCTGCACGGGCTGTCGGTGCAGCTCGCGGAGGCGCTGGCCGAGTACTGGCACGCCCGGGTCCGCAGCGAGCTCGGCTTCGCCGGGCAGGACCCGGACGCGATCGAGGACATGTTCGCCCTGAAGTACCGGGGCGCCCGCTTCTCCCTGGGCTACGGCGCCTGCCCGGACCTGGAGGACCGGGCCAAGATCGCCGAACTGCTCCGGCCGGAGCGGATCGGGGTGAAGCTGAGCGAGGAGTACCAGCTCCACCCGGAGCAGTCCACCGACGCCATCGTGGTCCACCATCCCGAGGCCAAGTACTTCAACGCGCGATAGTCGGCGGTCCGTCGTACACTGATCTGTCCGGTAGAGGCCGGTTGCCCGATCCCAGGAGGAGCGGGCAACCGGCCTTCGCGCCCTTCACAGGAGGTATCGGATGACCCGTCCCCAGCCCCGCGTCGAGACGTCCCCCACCCTGGGCGGAGCGGCCTCGGCCCCCGCGTTCGACGGAGGCGCCTCCTTGCCCGTCCTCGGCAGGCGGGCCGCCATGCCGTCCGCCGTCCCCGCGGCGTCCCCCACGACCGTTCGCACGACCGCGCCCGTCGTGGCCCCGGCCGGCGTCCCCCAGGCCGTTCTGCTGGACATGGACGGCACTCTGGTGGACACCGAGGGTTTCTGGTGGGAGACCGAGGTCGAGGTGTTCGCCGAGTTGGGGCACGAACTGGCCGAGGAGCACCGTGAGGTGGTGGTCGGCGGACCGATGAGCCGGAGCGCCACCTACCTCATTCAGGCCACCGGGGCGGACATCTCGCTGGCGGACTTGACGGTGCTGTTGAACACCCGGTTCATCGAGCGCGTCGAGCGAGGGGTGTCCCTGATGCCCGGCGCCCGGCGGCTGCTCACGGAGCTGGTCGCGCACGGGGTGCCCGCCGCGTTGGTCTCGGCCTCGCACCGCGAGGTGATCGATCGGATGCTGGTCTCCCTGGGGCCGGAGCACTTCGCGCTCACCGTGGCGGGCGACGAGGTGGAGCGGACCAAGCCGCACCCGGACCCGTACCTGCTGGCCGCGGAGCGGCTCGGGGCGGATCCGAGGCGGTGCGTGGTGGTGGAGGACACCGCGACGGGGGTGGCGTCGGCGGAGGCGGCCGGATGTCCGGTGGTGGCGGTGCCGTCGGTGACGCATATCGAGCCCGCGAAGGGACGGACGGTCGTGACGTCCCTGGAAGAAGTGGATCTGCCTTTTCTGCGCTCTCTGGTCACGGTCGCGCACTGAGCGTGTTCCGAACACCGCACGGCGAATACACGGAAAACTCTGGGCAGTGGCCCGCTTATTTTCCGTGACGAATACGGTGGCCGAATTCCTGCTTTTCGTCTGTCAGTTGAAGGGGTGATGTTTGTCACGCGGTCACGGCTCGACAGGCGTGTCTCGTCGTGATCTTGAGCGGCCTTCGCCCCTTTTCGGCCTGCCCATGTGTCCCGTTTGGTTCACACTCGCGTCTATCGCTCCGGCGTCCGTTTATCGGATGACGCTTTTCTGTTATCGGAGCGTGATATTTCCTCGTCAATGGCCCGGCCGGAAGAAGCGCGGCGCGGCTACTAATGTCTGTGCCCCGGCCACACATTCCGCACCAACCGGCCGGACGAGGAGACCGTCACCGATGAACCGTAAGTTGCTGGTGCTGCCCGCCGTGGTGGGCGTGCTCGCTCCGGCGCTCGTCGCATGTGGCGACGAGAGCGGGAGCGGAAACAGCGGAGCGATCGTTGTCGGTACCACCGACCGAATCGAGGCGACGGCGGAGGCACCCGCTCCGCTGGACCCGGCGGCCGTTTACGACGTCACCACCTGGAACGTCTTCCGCAACACCTTCCAGACCCTCATGCGGCTGCCCCGCGCGGGCAACCAGCCGGAGGAGGAGGCCGCCGAGGAGTGCGGCTTCACCGACCAGCGCAGCGCGCAGTACCGCTGCACCCTCCGCGAGGGCCTGACGTTCTCCAACGGTCACGAACTGACCGCCGAGGACGTCGCCTTCTCCATCGAGCGCGTGCGCGACATCGCCGACCCGGGCGGCCCGGCGTCGCTGCTGGACACCCTCGACCGCGTCGAGGCCCCCTCCGAACACGAGGTGGTCTTCCACCTCAAGCAGCCCGACGCGACCTTCCCCCACAAGCTCGCCACCCCCGCGGCGGCGATCGTGGACAGCGAGGTGTACGCGGCCGACAAGGCCCGCGAGGGCTATGAGATCACCGGGTCCGGCCCCTACGTCCTGGAGTCCTTCGACAGCGGAAGCGGCAGGGTGGTCCTGGCGCGCAACGAGCGCTACCAGGGCGACCTCGAGGTGCGGAACGACAGGGTCGAGCTGCGCTTCTTCGACGACTCCGAGGCCATGGAGAAGGCCATGCGCGCCGGTGACGTCGACGTGATGAACCGGAGCATGTCGCCCGAGCAGATCGAGCGGCTGACCGGCGAGCAGAGCGACGGCATCGAGGTCTTCGAGATGTCCGGCCAGGAGATCCGCTACCTCGTCTTCGCCACCGACGGCAAGACCGTCGGCCGGGACGCCGTGCGCCGGGCCATCGCCCAGGTCGTGGACCGCGGCGAACTGGTGCGCGACGTGTACGAACGGACCGCCGAACCGCTGTACTCCATCGTCCCCAGCGGCCTGACCGGCCATCACAACTCCTTCTTCAACACCTACGGCGAGCCGAGCGCCGAGGAGGCCCGCGCCATCCTGGAGCGCGCCGGAATCGACACCCCGGTCGAGGTCCGGCTCACCTACACCACCGACCACTACGGTCCGGCCACAAAGAAGGAGTTCAGGACGCTGGCCGGGCAGCTCAACGACTCCGGGCTGTTCGAGGCGACCGTCGAGGGCGTGCCGTGGAAGACGTACCTGCCCGCCGCCAGGAAGCAGCAGTACGAGATCTACGGCATGGGCTGGTTCCCCGACTTCCCGGACCCCGACAACTTCATCGCCCCGTTCTTCGCCAAGGACAACTTCCTGGGCTCCCCGTACGCGAACAACGAGATCCGCGGCCGACTCATCCCGCGGACCCGGGTGAAGGAGAAGCGCGACGCGACCGTCGACGACTTCGTCCGCGCCCAGGACATCGTCGCCGAGGAGGTGCCCGTGCTGCCGCTGTGGCAGGGCAAGCAGTACGTCGCCGCCCGTGAGGGCGTCACGGGAGTGGAGTGGGCGCTCAACTCCTCCTCGGGCCTCCAACTGTGGGAACTGGGACGAGGCGTGCAGAGCTGAACCGAGCGGACCCGCGTCGCCGTCGCCGGCGGCGCGGACCGCGGAAACGGGGGGCGCAAGGGCAGAACCCGAACAGAGAGCGGATGAGGACGAACACGTGAGGAAAAGGGCCCACTGGCGGGCGCTCCCGATCGGCACGGCACTGCTCGCCGTCCTGCTCACCGGATGCGGTGAACAGGACGGGACGAAGGCCGCCGAGGGCGAGCGGATCGTGATGGGGATGACCGACGAGGTCCTGGCCACCGACCCCGCGTCCGGCTACGACCCCGGATCCTGGCTGGTCTTCAACAACGTCTTCCAGTCGTTGCTGAGCTTCCCCAAGGGGAGCACGGAACCCCAACCCGAGGCCGCGGAGAAGTGCGCGTTCACCGACGGCGAGAGCCGGGTCTTCCGGTGCACGCTCAGGGACGGGCTGACGTTCACCAACGGCAACCCGCTCACCTCCGAGGACGTGAAGTTCTCCTTCGAGCGGACCCTGCGCATCGACGATCCGGGCGGTCCGGCCGTCATGCTGTCGACCATCTCGAAGATCGAGACCCCGGACGAGAGGACGGTCGTCTTCAAACTCGACCGGCCGGACGCCACCTTCCCGCAGAAGATCGCCTCCGGCGCCGGGTCGATCGTCGACCACCGCGCCTACCCCGCCGACGAACTGCGCACCGACGGCAAGGCGATCGGCTCGGGCGTCTACAAGCTGGACTCCTTCGACGCGAAGGAGGCCGTCTTCTCCGTCAACCCCGACTACGTCGGGCCCGCCGAGGTCAAGAACTCCGGGCTGACCGTACGACTCTTCGACGGGGACCAGAAGGCGCTGAAGAAGGCCGTGCAGAGCGGCGAGGTGGACATCGCCTACCGAGGACTGGCCACGGACGACATCGCCGACCTGGAGGAGTCCGCCGGGGACACCGGGATCGAGGTCGTCGACGGCTCCAGCGCCGAGGTGCACCACCTGGTGTTCAACATGGACCACCCGGTCACCGGCAAGAAGGGCGTCCGTCAGGCCATCGCCCACCTGCTGGACCGCTCCACGCTGGTCCGCGACGTCTACCGGCGCACCGCCGAGCCGCTGTACTCGATCGTGCCCGCCGGGATCACCGGCCACAACACGGCCTTCTTCGACCTCTACGGCGACCGTCCGCAGCCGGCGAAGGCCAAGGCGGCCCTGCGGGCCGAGGGCATCACCGAGAAGGTGAAGCTGACCCTGTGGACCACCCCGGTGCGCTACGGGCCCGACACCGTCCGGGAGTTCGAGGAGATCGCCCGGCAGCTCAACGCCAGCGGCCTGTTCGAGGCCAAGGTCGAGAGCGTCGAGCTGGAGCGGTACGAGAAGGGCGTCGAGGCGGGCGAGTACGGGGTCTACGTCAAGGGCTGGGTGCCCGACTACCCGGACGCGGACAACTTCACCGCGCCGTTCTTCGGCAAGGACAACGTGCTGGGCAACGGCTACGACGCCGGCCGGATCACCAAGGAACTGTTGCCGCGCACCGCGGCGGAGAGCGACCGGGCCGCCACCGTCCGGGACTTCGGGGAGATCCAGGACATCGCCGCCCGGGACCTGCCGGTGCTGCCGATCTGGCAGGGCAGGCAGTACGCCGTGGCGCACGAGGACATCTCCGGCCTGGAGTGGACGCTGGACGCCTCCACCGTCTTCCGCTTCTGGGAGATCGCCAAGGGCCCCGGGAACTGACCGGAAAACGACCGGGAGTCGACCGGGAACCGACGGGGAGTCGACGCCGAGCGGGGCGGGACGGGACGGCCGTCCCGCCCCGCCCCCGTTCCGTCACCGGTCGCCGGGACGGACCAGCCCGCTCTCGTACGCGTACACCGCGGCCTGCACCCGGTCGCGCAGGCCCAACTTGGTCAGCACGTGCCCCACGTGGGTCTTCACCGTCGTCTCGCTGACGAAGAGGTCCGCGGCGATCTCGGCGTTCGACAGCCCGCGCGCCACCAGCCTGAGGACCTCCACCTCGCGCTCGGTGAGGGTGTGGAGGGTGTCGGGCACCTGCTCCTCGCCCGAGGGCAGCTTCCCGGCGTACTTGTCCAGCAGCCTGCGGGTGACGCTGGGCGCGAGCATCGCCTCGCCCGCGGCCACCACCCGTATCGCCTGCACCAGCTCGGCGGCGGGGGCGTCCTTGAGCAGGAAGCCGCTGGCGCCCGCGCGCAGCGCCTCCACCACGTACTCGTCCAGGTCGAACGTGGTGAGCACCAGCACCTTCGCGGGGCCGTCCTTGTCGGGACCGGTGATCCGGCGGGTGGCCTCCACCCCGTCCATGCGGGGCATCCGAATGTCCATCAGCACCACGTCCGGCTGGAGCGCCCGCACCTGATCCAGCGCCTGCTGTCCGTCCCCGGCCTCGCCCACCACGGCGATGTCGCCCTCGGCCTCCAGGATCATCCGGAAACCGGTGCGCAGCAGCGGCTGGTCGTCGACCAGCAGAACGCGGATTGCCACGGAAACTCCTCACGGGGCCTACGGCTCGAGACGCCCCCATTCTTGCCTAAGGGGTCACGCCCTCCCCGCCCGGGACGTCGTCCGACGCCTCGACGGGCAGCCGCGGCTGGATCATCAGCGGATACGGCGGGGGAGTGCCCCCGAACTCCGGGCACAGCGCCCGGTGGGCGCACCAGTCGCACAGGGGGCCGGTCCTGGGCCGCCAGTCGCCGGTCTCGGTCGCCCGCCGGATCGCGTCCCACAGGGCCAGCAGCTTGCGCTCCACGCCGAGCAGGTCGCCCTCGTCCGGGTCGTAGGTGAGCACGTCGCCGCTGCCCAGGTAGACGAGCTGCAACCGGCGCGGGATCGTGCCGCGCAGCCGCCACAGCACCAGGGCGTAGAACTTCATCTGGAACAGCGCGTCCGCCGCGTACTCCGGCCGGGGCGCCTTGCCCGTCTTGTAGTCGACGATCCGCACCTCGCCGGTGGGCGCCACGTCCACCCGGTCGATGATCCCGCGCAGCCGCAGCCCCGACTCCAGCCGCGCCTCCACGAACAGCTCGCGCTCGGCCGGCTCCAGCCTGGTGGGGTCCTCCAGGGAGAACCACCGCTCGACCAGCTCCTCGGCCCGGGCCAGCCAGCGGGCCAGCTCGGCGCCGTCGGCGGCGCCCTCCCCCCGGCCGTCCTCCCCGTCGCCGGTGAACAGCTCCGCCAGCTCCGGTCGCCTGGCCAGCAGCCGCTCCCACTCCCGGACCACCATCGACCGCGCCCGCCGTACGTTGCGCTCGGCGGCCGGGGCGTCGAAGAGCCGCTCCAGCACCGCGTGCACCACCGTCCCCCGAGTGGCCGCGGGCGTCGGCTTCTCGGGGATCTTGTCGATCACCCGGAAGCGGTACAGCAGCGGGCACTGCATGAAGTCGGCGGCCCGTGACGGTGACAGGGAGTTGGGCGGTGACGCCTGGGAGGACGCCTTGCCGGAAGCCGATGCGGAGAGCATGGTGAAGACCCTACGGCCCCCGACCGACACGTCGCCGCTTACCATCGGTGGAGTACCCCTTCGCACCCCCCTCGCACCGCAGGGCCGTGGGGGCACCGACAGCGGGTGCGAGGTCACCTTCTACGAGGGGAACCCGTGGCGGACACGGACAACAGTGGGCGGGAGCCCGGCTCCGGCGGACCGGTGAAGAACGGACCGGACCGCCCGCGCGAGAGCGGCGGCGGCATTCTCATGGGCCGCCCCTTCGGCGTGCCCGTCTACGTGGCACCGAGCTGGTTCGCCATCGCGGCCCTGATCACCTGGGTCTTCGGCGGCCAGTTGGAGCGGGTGTTGCCGGAGCTGGGCGCGGCCCGCTACCTGGTCTCCCTCTTCTTCGCGGTCGCCTTCTACGCCTCGGTGCTCGTCCACGAGCTGGCGCACACCGTCGCCGCGCTCCGTTTCAAGCTCCCCGTGCGCCGCATCCAGTTGCAGTTCTTCGGCGGTGTGTCGGAGATCGAGAAGGAGAGCGAGACCCCGGGCCGGGAGTTCGTCCTGGCCTTCGTCGGCCCTCTGCTCTCCCTCGTCCTGTCGGGCCTGTTCTACCTCGGCCTGTACGCCGTCGAGCCCGGTACCGTGCCCGCGGTGCTGCTCGCCGGGCTGATGATCTCCAACCTCATCGTCGCGGTGTTCAACCTGCTGCCCGGCCTCCCCCTGGACGGCGGCCGGATGCTGCGCGCGGTGATCTGGAAGATCAGCGGCAAGCCCATGACCGGCACCGTCGCCGCCGCCTGGACCGGCCGCGCGCTGGCCGTCGCCGTCCTGGTGGGGATGCCGCTGCTCGGCTACGCCGGGGGCTACGCCGACGAGGGGTTCGGCGGCCTGAACTCGATCACCGACGCCCTCCTCGCGGCGATCCTCGCCGCGATCATCTGGACCGGCGCCGGCAACAGCCTGCGGATGGCCCGGCTGCGCGAGCGACTGCCCGAGCTGAGCGCCCGCGCCCTCACCCGACGTGCCGTCCCCGTCACCTCCGACACGCCCCTGTCGGAGGGGCTGCGCCGGGCCAACGAGGCGGGGGCCCGCGCGCTGGTGGTCGTGGACGGTCAGGGCGACCCGATCGCCATCGTCCGCGAGGCGGCCATCGTCGGCGTGCCCGAGCACCGCCGTCCCTGGGTCGCCGTGAGCACCCTCGCCCAGGACATCACCGAGGGCATGCGGGTGTGGACGGAACTGGCGGGGGAGGAGCTGCTGGAGCACCTGCGGGCGACCCCGGCCACCGAGTACCTGGTGGTCGAGGAGACGGGCGAGATCTACGGCGTGCTCTCCGCGGCCGACGTCGAGCGGGCCTTCGTGGCCGCCATGGCCAAGCCCGCCTCCTGACCCCGAGCGGTCCGGGGCCTCGTTTCCGAGCCCTCGATTACGGTCCGCGGGCCGTGCTCGACTAGGCTTGCCCCCATGTCCGAACCGACCGGTGCCGCCCGCCGTCGCGGGCCCTTCCAGGTCGGGGACCAGGTCCAGCTCACCGACCCCAAGGGACGCCACTACACCTTCACGCTCGAGGTGGGGAAGAGCTTCCACACCCACAAGGGAGCCTTCCCCCACGACGAGCTGATCGGTGCTCCCGAGGGCACGGTCGTCCGTACCACGGGAAACGTCGCCTACCTCGCGCTGCGTCCCCTGCTCCCCGACTACGTCCTGTCCATGCCGCGCGGCGCGGCCGTCGTCTACCCCAAGGACGCGGGGCAGATCCTGGCGATGGCCGACATCTTCCCCGGCGCACGCGTCGTCGAGGCGGGGGTGGGCTCCGGATCGCTGAGCACCTTCCTGCTGCGCGCCGTCGGCGACCAGGGCATGCTGCACTCCTACGAGCGCCGAGCCGACTTCGCCGACATCGCCCGGCAGAACGTCGAACGCTACTTCGGCGGCCCGCACCCCGCCTGGCAGTTGACCGTCGGCGACCTTCAGGACAACCTGTCGGACACCGAGGTCGACCGGGTGATCCTCGACATGCTCGCCCCCTGGGAGTGCCTGGACGCCGTCTCCAAGGCGCTCGTCCCCGGCGGCATCCTGTGCGCCTACGTGGCCACCACCACCCAGCTCGCCCGCACCGTGGAGTCGATCCGCGAGCACGGCACCTTCAACGAGCCGGCGGCCTGGGAGACGATGGTCCGGACCTGGCATGTCGAGGGCCTGGCCGTCCGCCCCGACCACCGCATGGTCGGGCACACCGGCTTCCTGCTCACCGCCCGCCGCCTCGCCGACGGGGTGGAGCCCCCGATGCGCCGCCGCCGTCCGGCGAAGGGCGCCTACGGGGAGGACTACACCGGACCGGGCAGCGGCTCGGGCCGGGGCTGACCGACCCGCCACGACGAACGCGCCGGCGCCGTGGGGTCTTCGGGACCCCACGGCGCCGGCGCGTTCCTCGGGCACGGTGGAGAGGAGGGCCGCGGAGAGTCGGACCCGGCCGTTCCACCGTGATGTGACGTGTGGCACGATGCTGGGCACCCCCGGCCGCCCGCACTCACAGGAGTCGACCCGCGTGCAGCTTCCGGCAGGTTCCGCGTCATCCTCCGCGCCGTCCCCTGCGGCGTCCTCCGCGCCGTCCCCCTCGGTCCGTCCCGAGCCCGTTCCGTACGTCCCTTCCCAGCCCGTCCCCGCGGCGCCGTCCTCTCCGCCCCCTTCCCGTCCCGCGCCCGCCCACACCCGCGCCCGCGCGGCGCACTGGATCGTCACGGCCGCCGCGCTGGGCGCCGTGCTGGGCGGGTCCGCGCTCCTGGGACCGGCCGGCGCCACGGCCACACCGGGCCCGAACGAGGCCGCGGCCCCGGGCCCGGACGCGGGGGAGGCCCGGTACCCGCTGGACTGCGGCCCGGTGGAGCCGGAGGTGATCGACGAGGTCGCGGTGGACTTCGACGGCGACGAACGGGCCGAGACCGTCGCCGTGGTCCGCTGCGCCGCGGGGATCGGCACCCCGCCCAGCGGGATGTACGTCCTGGCGCACCCCGCGCGCGAGGGCGCCCGGCCACGGGTCGCCGAGACCCTGGTGGACCCGGACGAGGGCATGACCGTCCAACGGCTCACCGTCCGCGGTGACACGGTCCTCGCCCGGCTCCTCGGCTACTCCTCGAACGAGGTGCCGCGCTGCTGCCCCGACCGGATGCGGGACGTCGAATGGAACTGGCGGGACGGGAAGTTCGTGCTGAGGGCGGTGCCGACGGCGCGGAGCGTGTGACCGCCGGCGGGCGGCTACCCGGCGTCGGGGCCGTACACCTCGACCTTGTCCGAAACCCGCCGCACGTGGATGCACTCGCCCGGACACTCCCGGGCCGAGTCCACCACGTCCGCGAGCAGGGGCAGCGGGACGGGAGCGGTCGCTCCCGGCTCCGTCAGCAACTCCGCCTCGCCGCCCTCGGGGGCCGGGGGCTTGACGTAGGCGAGCCCGTCGATGTCCAGCTCGAAGACGTCCGGCGCGTACTGGGCGCAGATGCCGTCTCCGGTGCAGAGGTCCTGGTCGATCCAGACTTCCAGTTCCTGGGCCTGCTCGTTCTGCGCACCCATGCCGCTGCCTGCCGTTCCTGCCTCGTGATCGGACTGTGTGAAGAAAACCCGGTGTGATGTTGGCGAAATAGAGCCACCCGTGACGGGGGTTGGCGACCCCGACGATACAACCGCCCGCTTTCCAGGAGGGTTGGGTGGGTATTCACCCGGGGTAAGGGAGTGCGCAAGGGTGAAGATCGGACACGTCCCCACCGTCTTTGTGATCTAGGGGTTTCAACCCCCATCACGCCAGGTAGGGTCAGGAAGCGTCCAGCTCCCCTTGGAGGAGGTGAGGACCGTGGCAGCCCACGACGACGACATCAACCGCGGCATCCGGCCCGAACGGGGTACCGACGACCCGGTCGGCCAGGTTGCCCATCTCGAGCAGGAGATCGCCGTCCTGCGCCGCAAGCTCGCCGACTCTCCGCGGCACACTCGGATTCTCGAGGAGCGGATCGTCGAGCTGCAGACGAACCTGGCCGGCGTGTCCGCGCAGAACGAGCGGCTCGCCAACACCCTCCGTGAGGCTCGCGACCAGATCGTGGCCCTCAAGGAGGAGGTCGACCGGCTGGCCCAGCCGCCGGCCGGCTTCGGGGTCTTCCTGCAGGCGAACGAGGACGGTACGGCCGACATCTTCACCGGCGGGCGCAAGCTCCGGGTGAACGTCAGCCCCAGCGTCGACCTCGTCGAGCTCAAGCGTGGCCAGGAGGTCATGCTGAACGAGGCGCTCAACGTGGTCGAGGCCATGGAGTTCGAACGCGCCGGGGACATCGTCACCCTCAAGGAGGTCCTGGAGGACGGCGAGCGCGCCCTGGTGATAGGGCACACCGACGAGGAGCGCGTGGTGCGGCTCGCCGAGCCGCTGTTGAAGACCACGCTGCGCGCCGGCGACGCCCTGCTGCTGGAGCCGCGCTCCGGATACGTCTACGAGGTCGTGCCCAAGAGCGAGGTCGAGGAGCTCGTCCTCGAAGAGGTCCCGGACATCGACTACACCAAGATCGGCGGTCTGGGCGGGCAGATCGAGCTCATCCGCGACGCGGTGGAGCTCCCCTACCTCTACCCCGACCTGTTCAAGGAGCACGAACTCCGTCCCCCCAAGGGCGTCCTGCTCTACGGCCCGCCCGGCTGCGGCAAGACGCTGATCGCCAAGGCCGTCGCCAACTCCCTGGCCAAGAAGGTCGCCGAGGTGACCGGACGGCCCCAGGGGAAGAGCTACTTCCTCAACATCAAGGGCCCCGAGCTGCTCAACAAGTACGTCGGCGAGACGGAGCGGCACATCCGGCTGGTCTTCCAGCGCGCGAGGGAGAAGGCGAGCGAGGGCACGCCCGTCATCGTCTTCTTCGACGAGATGGACTCCCTCTTCCGCACCCGCGGCTCCGGTGTCAGCTCGGACGTGGAGAACACCATCGTCCCGCAGTTGCTGTCGGAGATCGACGGTGTGGAGGGCCTGGAGAACGTCATCGTCATCGGCGCCTCCAACCGCGAGGACATGATCGACCCGGCGATCCTGCGCCCCGGCCGCCTCGATGTGAAGATCAAGATCGAGCGTCCGGACGCCGAGGCCGCCAAGGACATCTTCTCGAAGTACCTGACGCCCAACCTCCCGCTGCACCCGGAGGACCTCGCGGAGCACAACAACGACCCCGAGGCCACCGTCGACGCGATGATCCAGTCGGTCGTCGAGCACATGTACGCGGAATCCGAGGAGAACCGCTTCCTGGAGGTCACCTACGCCAACGGTGACAAGGAGGTCCTGTACTTCAAGGACTTCAACTCCGGCGCGATGATCCAGAACATCGTCGACCGGGCCAAGAAGATGGCGATCAAGGCGTACCTGGACCACAACCAGAAGGGTCTGAGGGTCTCCCACCTGCTCGCCGCCTGCGTGGACGAGTTCAAGGAGAACGAGGACCTGCCCAACACCACCAACCCCGACGACTGGGCCCGTATCTCCGGCAAGAAGGGCGAGCGGATCGTGTTCATCCGCACCCTCGTCACCGGAAAGCAGGGCGCGGACACCGGACGCTCCATCGACACGGTGGCCAACACCGGACAGTACCTGTAAGAAGATCTGTAAGAGGATTCGTAGGAAGCCCCGGTAAGAAGACACCGTCCGGCTGCGGATGCCCGGGTTCCCCTCCCGTTTGGAGGGGAAGGCATCCGCAGCCGGATCTTTTCCGGGAAAGCGGGGAGGTCCGCGGTGATCTCCCCACCGCGGCCCGACCGTCCCGGGCTCGTCCGCACCGCCGCCACGCGGAGTGCGGACCCGGGAAGCGGGTACGGGCTCGACGCGCAGCGGGACTTGAGCGGCGGTCCAAGGGCGGGCCGCCGCCGGGCAAGGAGGGCCGCATGACCGTACGGCGAGTAATGGGCATCGAGACGGAGTACGGGGTCTCCGTCCCCGGCCACCCGAACGCCAATGCCATGCTCACCTCATCCCAGGTCGTCAACGCCTACGCGGCGGCGATGCAGCGGGCGCGCCGTGCCCGCTGGGACTTCGAGGAGGAGAACCCGCTGCGGGACGCCCGCGGGTTCGACCTCGCCCGCGAGGCGGCCGACGCCAGCCAGCTCACGGACGAGGACATCGGCCTGGCGAACGTCATCCTCACCAACGGCGCGCGACTGTACGTCGACCACGCCCACCCGGAGTACAGCGCCCCCGAGGTCACCAATCCGCGCGACGCGGTGCTGTGGGACAAGGCGGGGGAGCGGATCATGGCCGAGGCCGCCCGCCGCGCCGCCGAGAACCCCGGCTCCCAGCCGATCCACCTCTACAAGAACAACACCGACAACAAGGGCGCCTCCTACGGCACGCACGAGAACTACCTGATGAAGCGGGAGACGCCCTTCTCGGACATCGTGCGCCACCTGACGCCCTTCTTCGTCTCCCGCCAGGTCGTCACCGGCGCCGGACGGGTCGGAATCGGCCAGGACGGCTCCGAGCACGGTTTCCAGATCAGCCAGCGCGCCGACTACTTCGAGGTCGAGGTCGGTCTGGAGACCACGCTCAAGCGGCCCATCATCAACACCCGCGACGAGCCGCACGCCGACGCCGAGAAGTACCGCCGGCTGCACGTGATCGTTGGCGACGCCAACCTGTCGGAGATCTCCACCTACCTCAAGCTCGGCACCACCTCCCTGGTGCTGTCGATGATCGAGGACGGCTTCATCGCCGTCGACCTCGCCGTGGACCAGCCCGTGCGCACCCTGCACGAGGTCAGCCACGATCCGTCGCTGCGGCAGTCGATCACCCTGCGCAGCGGTCGGAAGCTCACCGCGGTGCAGCTCCAGATGGAGTACTACGAGCTGGCGCGCAAGTACGTGGAGGAGCGCTGGGGCGCGGACGCCGACGAGCAGACCAGGGACGTCCTGACCCGCTGGGAGGACGTCCTGAGCCGTCTGGAGACGGATCCGATGAGCCTGGCGGGCGAGTTGGACTGGGTGGCCAAACGCGAGCTCATGGAGGGCTACCGGCGCCGCGACGGCCTGGACTGGGACGCCGCCCGGCTGCACCTGGTGGACCTCCAGTACGCCGACGTGCGCCCCGACAAGGGCCTGTACAACCGGCTGGTGGCCCGCGGCAGGATGAAGCGGCTGCTGGACGAGGCCGAGGTCGAGAGGGCCCGCACCAAGCCGCCGGAGGACACCAGGGCGTACTTCCGGGGCCGCTGTCTGGAGCAGTACGCCGACGCGGTGGCCGCCGCCTCCTGGGACTCGGTGATCTTCGACCTGCCGGGTCGGGACTCCCTCCAGCGGGTACCCACCCTGGAACCGCTGCGGGGCACCCGGGCCCACGTGGAGGGGCTGCTGGACCGCTGCCGCACGGCGGAGGAGCTGGTCCGCGCGCTCTCCGGGCGCTGACCGGGCACAACGGCGGACGGCTGAACGCCTCCGCATCGGGGAATCATGGAGGTGGCTTCCGGGCGTTGAGGCAATTGACTCGTCTGTGACAGGAAAAGGGTCGATGTCGGACCCGGCTTGTAGGGTCTGATCTTGTACCGTCCAACCGAGCGGGGTGAGGTATATGGCTACCAAGGACACCGGCGGCGGCCAGCAGAAGTCGACACGCTCCACCGAGGAGGTCGACGAGCAGGCGCCCGAGGCGCAGGTATCGGAGGACCTCAAGGAGCGCCACGAGGCGCTGTCGGACGAGGTGGACTCCGTGCTGGACGAGATCGACGACGTGCTCGAGGAGAATGCCGAGGACTTCGTGCGGTCCTTCGTACAGAAGGGCGGAGAGTAGGAACGTTCCCCGTCCCGCACCCCCGCGCCGGCGGGGGTGCGGGACGGATGACATCCGCCGCCCCGGGTAAGGTCCGTGCAGTGTTCGACGATCTGGTCTCATGATCTGGTGGAAGGAAACGTGTGGAAGCCAACACTCGTAGCTCAGGGCGTCTGCCGGCTGCCTTCCTGACGCCGGGCTCGTCCTCTTTCCTGGACTTCCTGTCCGAGCACGCGCCCGAGCAGCTCCCCGGCAACCGTCCGCTGCCGCCCGTGAAGGGCGCCGTCGAGGCGCCGCACGGCACGACGATCGTCGCGGCCACCTTCCCCGGCGGCGTGGTGCTGGCGGGTGACCGACGGGCGACGATGGGCAACATGATCGCCCAGCGCGACATCGAGAAGGTCTTCCCGGCCGACGAGTACAGCGCGGTCGGCATCGCCGGAACGGCCGGGCTCGCCGTGGAGATGGTCAAGCTCTTCCAACTGGAGCTGGAGCACTTCGAGAAGGTGGAGGGCGCCACCCTCTCCCTGGAGGGCAAGGCCAACCGCCTGTCCACGATGATCCGCGGCAACCTCGGCATGGCGATGCAGGGCCTGGCGGTGATCCCCCTGTTCGCGGGGTACGACATCGACCGGGAGAAGGGCCGCATCTTCTCCTACGACGTGACCGGCGGACGCTCCGAGGAGCTGGGCTTCGCGGCCGTCGGGTCCGGTTCGGTCTTCGCGCGCGGCTCCCTGAAGAAGCTCCACCGGGACGACCTCACCGAGGAGGAGGCGACCACGGTGGTCGTCCAGGCCCTGTACGACGCCGCCGAGGACGACTCGGCGACCGGCGGCCCCGACCTCGTCCGCCGCATCTACCCCGTCGTCTCGGTGATCACGGAGGACGGTTTCCGGAAGCTCACCGACGACGAGGTCGCCGAGGTCGCCCGTTCGGTGCACGACGGCCGGCTCCAGTCGCCCAACGGGCCCCAGGCCCCGGTGCTCTAACACAGGAAGGGACGGATAGCCGGTGTCGACGCCGTTCTATGTCTCACCCCAGCAGGCCATGGCGGACCGCGCCGAGTACGCCCGCAAGGGCATCGCGCGCGGCCGCAGCGTGGTCGTGTTGCAGTACGCCGACGGCATCGTGTTCGTCGCCGAGAACCCCTCTCGCGCACTGCACAAGGTCAGCGAGATCTACGACCGGATCGCCTTCGCGGCGGTGGGCAAGTACAACGAGTTCGAGAACCTGCGCATCGGCGGCGTCCGCTACGCCGACCTGCGGGGCTACACCTACGCCCGCACCGATGTCACCGCGCGGGGCCTGGCCAACGTGTACGCCCAGACCTTGGGCACCATCTTCTCCAGCGTGGCGGAGAAGCCGTACGAGGTGGAACTGATCGTCGCCGAGGTGGGGGAGGGCCCCGAGGACGACCAGATCTACCGACTGCCGCACGACGGGTCGATCGTCGACGAGCACGGCTCGGTGGCGGTCGGCGGCAACGCCGACCAGATCAGCAGTTACCTCGGTCAGCGGCACCGGGACGGGATGACCCTCGGTGAGGCGCTGAAGCTGGCGGTGGAGTCCCTGAGCCGGGACAACAACGGTGGCGAGCGCACCCTCACCGCCGACCAGTTGGAGGTCGCCGTCCTGGACCGCACCCGGCCCCGGCAGCGCAAGTTCAAGCGCATCCTGGGCCGTCAGCTCTCCCGGCTGCTGGAGGGGGGCGGTGCGACCGTCTCCGGAGCGGAGGAGGAGACCGGGGGCGAGTCCTCCGGGTCCCCGGAGACCCCGGGGGACGCCTCGGGGAAGTGATCCCACCTCGACGCCCGCGCCCCGGCGACGCTCAGCGCCCGCCGGGGCGCGCGGGCGTCTTTGGCGGTGGGGCGGTGGAGCCCCGTACGGTCAGCGTCACGGGGAGGGTGGTGGTCTCCGCCGGACCACCCGGTGTGACGTTCTCGCCGCTCTCCGCGTCCAGGACGGCCAGCAGGGCCCGCATCCCAGCCGCGCCCGCCTCCTCGGCGGGCAGTCGCACGGTCGTCAGCTCCGGTTCGAGCGCGGTGGCGAGCGAGAGATCGTCGAAGCCGGTGACCGAGACGTCCTCCGGCACCCGCAGGCCCAACCGGCGGGCCGCCTTGCAGGCGCCCGCGGCGAGCAGGTCGTCGTCGCACACCAGCGCGGTCGGTCGGGGATCGGCCGTCAGCGCCTCCACGGCGGCGCGCATGCCGTCGGCCACGGTCAGCGCGGCGGCTCGGGCGGGCGGCGGCTCGCACCCGGCCGCGCGCACGGACCCGGCCAGGGCCTTCGCGCGCACCTCGAAGGTCCAGGAGGCCACGTCCGCGGCGATGTGGGCCAGTCGGCGGTGTCCCAACCCCAGCAGGTGCGCCACCACCTGCCGCATGCCGTCGGCGATGTCGAGGTTGACGGTGGCCGCCGCCCGGGTCCGCTCCGGTTCGCTGTCGAGCATCACCAGCGGCGGATCGCCGCCCGCGCGCAGGGCGGCCAGTGCCTCGGCGGCCATCGACGAGGCGATCACGCCGTCCAGGGCGGCGCTCGCGGAGCCGAAGGGGTCCCGCGCGGGCCCGACCCCCTCCGGGGAGGGGTAGAGCACCACGCCGAAACCGTGCTCGGCGGCCACCCGGGCGGTGCCCGCGTGGAGGCGCGCGAAGAACTCGTTGGTGAGCGCCGGGACGACCAGCAGGGCGGTACGGGTCCGTCCCAGGCGCAGGTTGCGCGCGGCCGGATTGGGACGGTAGCCCAGTTCGCGTGCCGCCGCGCGCACCGCCTCGGCCTTCCCCGGCGACACCCGACCGCGCCACTTGTCGCGCAGCACCAGGGAGACGGCGGCCTGTGAGACCCCGGCCACGCGCGCCACGTCCCGACTCGTCGGCCGGGGACGGTCGGTGATCATGGCTGCTCCCGAGGCGGACGTGAGGTGATCGGAAGAGGGGCGCCGGCGGCCCGGCATGGACCGCCGGGGTTGCCTCATGATACGTATGACGGAGCACGTTATACGTAACACTTCACGAGTGCCGGGGGAACCGGGGGAGAGGAGCCGACGCATGGCGACGGGCTACGCCGACCTGCTGCGCGCCAGGCACGCGATGCGTCTGCTCGTGGGCACCCTGGTCGGGCGTCTGCCGAACGCCACGGCCGCCCTGGCCATCGTGCTGTTCACCCGGGCGGAGGGCGGCGGGTACACGCTGGCGGGCGTCCTGTCGGCCGTCTACGGTCTGTCGAACGCCGTCGGTCAGCCGCTGCTGGGCCGCGCGGTGGACCTGTGGGGCCAGCCGCGGGTGATGCTGCCCGCCGCGCTGCTCTCCGGACTCGGCATGGCGGCCTTCGCCGTGGTCGGCATCGACCCCCTGCCGGTCGCCTGCGCCGCGACGGCCGTCGCCGGACTGTTCACCCCGCCCTTGGAGGGGGCTCTGCGGGCCCTGTGGCCCGGCGTCCTGGGGCGTCCCGACCGGGTGCACGCCGCCTACGCGCTCGACGCGGTCGCCCAAGAGGTGATGTTCACCCTCGGGCCGCTGGCCGTCACGGTGCTGGTGGCCGTCTGGAACGAGGCCGCCGCCCTGCTGGTGATCAACGCGCTGGGTGTCCTCGGCGCGCTGTCCGTGGTGGTCTCGCCGCCCTCCCGCCGGTGGCGCTCGGCCCCGCGCGAGGCGCACTGGCTGGGCGCCCTCCGCTCCGGCGCCCTGCTCGCCCTGCTCGGCGCGTTCTTCTTCGTCGGCCTGGCCCTCGGGACGATCGCGGTGGCCGCGGTCGCCTACGCCGAAGACCACGGCGACAGCCTGATCTCCACCTGGCTGCTCTCGGCGCTGGGAGCCGGGGCCCTCGTCGGCGGCCTGTTCTACGGAGGGCGGAGGTGGTCGGGCGAACCGGAGTCGCGGCTGCGCGCGCTGGTGGCGGCCCTGGCGGTGGGCTACCTGCCGCTGGTGCTGGTCCCCGGGCCGGTGGCGATGACCGTCCTGGCCGGCGTCTCCGGCGTCTTCCTGGCGCCCTCCCTGGCCTGCGCCTTCGTCGTGGTGGACCGGCACGCGCCGACGGGCACGGTCACCGAGGCGTTCTCCTGGCTGGTGACCGCCTTCGGCGTCGGCGCGTCGGCGGGCACGGCCGTGGTGGGCCCGGTCATCGAGTGGGGCGGCCCGGCCGGGGGCTTCTCCGTCGCCGGCGCGGGCGGCCTCGCCGCGCTGCTCGTCCTCCTTGCGACACGCCGCGTCCTGACCGCCCCCGCCGCCACCCCTGCCACCGCCCCCGCCACCGCCTCCGACGCCCTCACCCGGGGGGAACGTGATCGGAACGGGACCACCGAGGTCGGTTTCAAAAGTGGGCAACAGGCGTAATGTTCACTCATGGACCGCCGAATCTTCGGGCTGGAGAACGAGTACGGCGTCACGTGTACGTTCCGGGGACAGCGGCGCCTGTCTCCTGACGAGGTGGCGCGGTACCTCTTCCGCCGTGTCGTGTCATGGGGCCGTAGCAGCAACGTCTTCCTCCGCAACGGCGCACGCCTCTACCTCGACGTGGGCTCGCATCCGGAGTACGCCACTCCGGAGTGTGACAACGTGATCGAACTGGTCACCCACGACAAGGCGGGCGAGCGCATCCTCGAAGGACTCCTCGTCGACGCCGAACGCCGCCTGCACGAGGAGGGCATCGCGGGCGACGTCTATCTGTTCAAGAACAACACCGACTCGGCGGGCAACTCCTACGGGTGCCACGAGAACTACCTCGTGGCCCGGCACGGGGAGTTCTCACGCCTGGCGGACGTCCTCATCCCGTTCCTCGTCACCCGACAGTTGATCTGCGGCGCCGGCAAGGTGCTCCAGACCCCGCGCGGCGCGGTCTACTGCGTCAGCCAGCGCGCCGAGCACATCTGGGAGGGCGTCAGCTCCGCGACCACCCGCTCCCGGCCGATCATCAACACCCGCGACGAACCGCACGCCGACGCCGAGCGCTACCGGCGCCTGCACGTCATCGTCGGCGACTCCAACATGTCCGAGACGACCATGCTGCTGAAGGTCGGCGCCACCGACCTGGTGCTGCGCATGATCGAGGCGGGCACGGTCATGCGCGACCTGACCCTGGAGAATCCGATCCGGGCGATCCGGGAGGTCAGCCACGACATCACCGGCCAGCGGAAGGTCCGGCTGGCCAACGGACGCGAGGCCTCGGCCCTGGAGGTCCAGCAGGAGTACTACGAGAAGGCCGTCGACTTCTGCGAGCGCCGGGGCATCCGCACGGGCGTGGTGGACCAGGTCCTGGAACTGTGGGGACGCACCCTGGAGGCGGTCCGCACCCAGGACCTCGACAAGGTCAACACCGAGATCGACTGGGTGATGAAGTACCAGCTCATCGAGCGGTACCGGGCGAAGAACAACATCACCATGTCGCATCCGCGGGTCGCCCAGATAGACCTCGCCTACCACGACATCCACCGCCGCCGCGGGCTGTACTACCTGCTGGAGCGGAAGGGGCAGGCGGCCAGGGTCTGCAACGACGTCAAGATCTTCGAGGGCAAGTCCGTGCCGCCGCAGACCACCCGTGCCCGGCTGCGCGGCGACTTCATCCGCCGCGCCCAGGAACAGCGCCGCGACTTCACGGTGGACTGGGTGCACCTGAAGCTGAACGACCAGGCCCAGCGCACGGTGCTGTGCAAGGACCCGTTCCGCTCGGTGGACGAGCGCGTGGAGAAGTTGATCGCCGGAATGTGACCGGGGCGCGAGCGAGCCCTCGCGCCGCGATCCCTCGTTCCCGGGCACCCGGTGGCGGGCGCCCGGGAACGAAATCGGTTCTTCCGGGAGTTGTGGGAGGTGGGCCGGGCGGCCCGTAGAGTGGCCGACACGCGCCCGGAACGCCCGGACACCTCCTACACCACGAGTTGGACTGATGCAGCAAACTCCCGGGGCACGTCCCCCCCATCCCCGCCCCCTCGGAACGGTCGGTCGCCGCGTCGCCGCGGCCCTGATCGTCCCCGCCCTGTTCTTCACCGCGGCGTGCGGCTCCGGCGACGAGGGCGGTTCCCCCCAGGCCGCCACGAAGGTCACCGGCGAGGTCGGCGAGAAGCCGAAGGTCACCGTCCCGGAGGACGCGGAGGCCCCCGACGAGGCGGCCACGAAGGTGGTCACCGCGGGCAAGGGCGACAAGATGGCCAAGGGCGACTTCGTCCGGGTGGACGTCTTCGCCCGGATGACCGGCAGCGACCAGGAGCTGATCAACACCTGGAACCAGCAGTCGGGCGGGTCCGAGGACGGTGCCCACACCCAGTTGGTCGTCCGACTCGGCGAGGACCAGCAGATGCTCCCCGTGTCCGTCATGGACGCCATGGTCGGCGAGCGGACCGGCAGCCGCGTCCTGGTCGAGGGCACCGCCAAGGCGATCATCGGCGACCGACTCAACCCGCAGTCCGGAATCCAGGAGTCGGACGGCATGGTCTGGGTGGTCGACGCCGTCGCCGCCACCAAGACCGACGCCGAGGCCGAGGTCGGCGGCGAGCAGGCCCCCGTCGAGGAGGGCATGCCCGAGGTGAAGGTCGGCAAGCAGAAGGCCGCCACCATCACCGTCCCCAAGGGCGAGAAGGCGCCGAAGGAGCTCAGGCAGCAGGTGCTGATCGAGGGCGACGGTCCCGAGGTCAAGGCCGGCGAGGGCCTGATCGCGCAGTACACCGGGGTCAAGTGGGAGGACGGCGAGAAGTTCGACTCCTCCTGGGACCACGGAGGCGCCACCGCCTTCCAGATCGGCACGGGCTCGGTCGTCAAGGGCTGGGACCAGAGCCTGGTCGGCAAGAAGGTCGGCGACCGCGTGCTCCTGGTCATCCCGCCGGAGCTGGCCTACGGCGGCAGCCAGTCGGAGCTGTCGGAGAACACCCTGGTGTTCGTCGTGGACATCGTCGGCAAGGTCTGACGACCTTCGACGGTCCCCGAGGGGCGGGTCTGCGAGACTGACCCGGTTCGACCGAAGAACTTCGTAGGAGCAATTTCGTGAGCATCGACAAGCCCGAGATCGACTTCCCGGGCGGCGAGCCCCCGGCGGACCTGGAGATCGAGGACATCTGGGAGGGCGACGGACCGGTCGCCAAGGCGGGGGACACCGTCTCCGTGCACTACGTGGGCGTCGCCTTCTCCACCGGCGAGGAGTTCGACGCGAGCTGGAACCGCGGCGCCCCGCTGCGCTTCCAGTTGGGCATCGGCCAGGTCATCCCCGGCTGGGACCAGGGAGTCCAGGGGATGAAGGTCGGCGGTCGTCGCCGGCTCACCATCCCGCCGCACCTGGCCTACGGCGACCGGGGCGCCGGCGCTCGGATCAAGCCGGGCGAGACGCTCATCTTCGTCTGCGACCTGGTCTCCGTCTGAGACCCTTGGGACCGGGGGAACGGCGGACACGCACATCCCGCCGGACCACCGGGAACCACGGTCGGGGCCCGTGTCGTACGGCACGGGCCCCGGCTTTGTCCCAGGCGACCCCCGAGCGGTACGGTCGACGATCGGGACGAGCACGAGAGAGGGCGTCGATGGCCATTGCCAAGGCCGAGCGGCTGATGAATCTGGCGCTGTGCCTGCTGGGGGCCCGGCGCCCGTTGACCAAGCGCGAACTGAGGGCGTCCATCGAGGCGTACCTGGAGGTCGGCGGAGGGTTGGGCCGGGCCGGGAGCGAGGACGCCTTCAACCGGATGTTCGAGCGCGACAAGGACGACCTGCGCGAGCTCGGCATGGTCATCGAGACCGTGGAGAACCTGGACGGCGAGATCGCCTACCAGGCCCGCCGCGACAGCAACCGCCTCCCGCCCATCACCCTCGACGCCGAGGAGGCCGCCGCCCTCACCCTGGCCGCCAAGGTCTGGCAGCAGGCCCGCCTCGCCGGCGCCGCCAGCGGCGCCCTGCAGAAGCTGCGCGCCGCCGGGATGCCGCTGGCCGACACCGACGGCGCCGACGACCCCTACGGCGGCCACAGCGCCCTGGAACCGCGCATCCCCGCCCGGGAGCCCGCCTTCGAGCCGTTGATGCTCGCCTGCCGCGACCGGCGTCCGGTCACCTTCGCCTACCGCAAGTCCAACGCCGCCCGCCCCGAGACCCGGCACGTCGAGCCGTGGACGCTGGAGTGCTGGCGCGGCCACTGGTACCTGGCGGGCTTCGACCGCGACCGGGGAGCCGAACGGGTCTTCCGACTGTCCCGCATCACCGGCCCGGTCCGGTCCCGCGCCGGGGCCTACACCGCCGAGGTGCCCGACCACGTCACCGTCCGCGAGACCGTCGAGCGCTGGGCCGGGGAGATCGCCACCGCCACCGCCCGCATCCGGCTGCGGCAGGGCGCCGGTTACCCGCTGCGGGCCAAGGCCGGCGAGGTGCGGGACGTCGGGGACGGCTGGGACGAACTGGAGATTCCCTACGGCCACGGGCTGGACGCCTGGCTCGTGGAGTTCGGACCGGACGTGATCGTGCTGGAGCCCGCCGAGCTGCGGGCCGACGTGGTGGACCGGCTGCGCGCCGTCGCCAAGGGCTGAGAAGGGGAGTCACCACCGTGGCAACCAACGCCATCGACCAGACCCGCCGGATGCTGTCCCTGGTGACCTACCTGCGCGAGCGCCCCGGCGCCCGCGTGGAGGACGTCGCCCGCGCCTTCGGCATCACCACCGACGAACTGATCTCCGACCTCCACGTCCTGCCGATGTGCGGCACCAGCTTCCGCGGCGGCGACCTCCTCGACATCGACACCGACGGCGAGCGGATCTGGTGGCACAACGCCGACGCGGTCGGCTCCGGCACCGGCGAGCCGCTGCGGCTCGCCGCCGACGAGGCCACCGCCCTGCTGGTGGCCGCCCGGGCCGTCGCCACCCTGCCCGGACTGCGCGAGAGCGACCGTGACGCCCTCCAGCGCGCCACCGCCAAGATCGAGGCGGCGGCGGGCGAGAGCGCCGGGGCCAGCTCCCGGCTGTCGGTCACCTTCGAGTCCGAGGGCGGGGTCTTCGCGGACGTGGACCGGGCCATCGCCGAGCGGCGCCGGCTGTGGATCCGCTACTACTCGCCGGCGCGCGACGAGCTCACCGAACGCGAGATCGACCCGATCCGGCTCTTCGCCGTCGGCCACACCTACGTCGAGGCGTGGTGCCGGCTGAGCGAGGCGCGTCGCACCTTCCGACTGGACCGCGTGGCGGAGATCAAGCTCCTCGACGAGCCCTCCGACCCGCCGCCCATCGAGCCGCGCGACCTGTCCGAGGGGCTGGTCCAGCCCTCCGCCTCGGACCCCGAGGTGGTCGTCGAGGTGGGGCCGGGCGGACGCTGGGTCGCCGAGTACTACCCGCACGACAGCGCCGAGGAACTCCCCGACGGGGGCCTGCGCATCACCCTGCGCACCCCCGACCCGGCCTCGCTCAAGCGCCTCGCCCTGCGGCTGGGCCGCGACGGCCGGATCGTCGCGCCCGAGGAACTGGCCGACAGCGCCCGCGACGCGGCGCGGGCGGCGCTGGCGGCGTACGGGGACTGACACCGCGAGCCCTGAACGAGCCCTGGACGGCCGCGGAACCGGGCCGTCCACTACGCTCGCCCCATGGCCTGGCCGATGTTCTTCCTCGCACTCGCCTTCTGCGGAATCGCCGTGCTCGGCGTGCTCGCCGTACGGGTCGGGCTGGAGGTGCGGCGCCTCGCCCGCGCGGTCGGCGACGGCTGTGAGCGCCTCGCCCGCGCCGCCGAGGACCTGGAGCGGGCCGCGACCCCCCTGGCGGCACGGGCGGGACGGACCGAGCGCTGAACCGGGCGTTCACCGCGTTCCGTCCCCCGGTGGAACACCGGGTCCGGCGCGCTCTCCATACCGGAGGGCGGGGACTGTACTCTTCAAGATGGTGCGCGGCCGACGACCGTGGTCGGCCACCGGGATGACGCAGAGGCATTGCCCCCTGTTCACCCCCCGGGGTTACGATCGCTGTCAGCGCACCAGCACGAGGAACCCGTCCGAATCAGTAGGGCAGGCACGGACACGCCGCCCCTGCGAGAAGGTAGTGGCACATGAACCTGAGGCCCATGGAGATCGTTCTGATTCTCCTCGTCATCCTGCTGCTGTTCGGCGCCAAGAAGCTCCCCGACATGGCCCGTTCGCTCGGCAAGTCGGCCCGCATCCTCAAGAGCGAGGCCAAGGCGATGAAGAAGGAGAGCGAGGGCGAGGCGGCCGCCCAGCAGGACACCTCGGCCCAGCAGGCCGCGCCCAAGACCATCCAGGCCGCGCCCGGCGACGTGACCAGCTCCCGTCCGGTGGCCGAGCCCAACCAGCAGGCCGGCAAGAACTGACCCGAGCGGTCGCGCACAGCGCTCGCACACTCCCAGACCACTGACACCGAGGACATGGGTTGCTCAAGTCCGCCCGTAAACAGGGGAAGCCGCAGAGAGATCCGGAAGGGCGCATGCCGCTCGCGGAGCACCTGCGGGAGCTGCGCAACCGTCTGATGAAGTCGGTGCTGGCCATCCTGGCCGTCACCGTGGTCGCGATGCTTTATTACAAGCAGATCGCCGACTTCATCACCGAGCCCGTCCGTGAGACCGTCGGCTGCACCGAGGGCTTCGGCCGGGCGGCGAAGGAGGGCGAGGCCTGCGCCGAGATCACGGTCAACGGCCTGATCGCGCCCTTCACGATCATGCTCAAGGTGTCGCTGACCACCGGCGTGGTGCTCGCCTCCCCGGTGTGGCTCTACCAACTGTGGGCCTTCCTCGCGCCCGGTCTCCACAGCCACGAGAAGAAGTACGCGCGGGCCTTCGTCGGGGCCGGCGTACCGCTCTTCCTCGGCGGCGCCTACCTGTCGTACCTCACGCTGCCCGCCGCGGCCAAGGCCCTCATCGGCTTCACCCCCGAGGCCGCCGGCAACCTCATCCCGCTGGACGACTTCCTCGACATCGTCACCCGACTGGTGATCGTCTTCGGGCTCGCCTTCGAGCTGCCCCTGCTGCTGGTGATGCTGAACTTCGGCGGCATCCTCCCCGGACGCAAGCTGCTGGGGTGGTGGCGGATCATGGTGGTGTCCATCACGATCTTCGCCGCCGTCGCCACTCCGACCGGCGACCCGCTGACCATGGGCGCCCTGGCCCTGCCGATCGTGCTGCTGTACTTCGCCGCCGTCGGGGTCTGTCTGCTCAACGACCGCCGCCGCAAGCGCAAGGACCCCTACGCGGGCCTGAGCGACGACGAGGCGTCCCCGCTCGACCACACTCCGGAGAAGGTCGGCGCGACCGAGCCGATCGACGGCCCCGCGACGCTGCCCGAAACCGGCTCGGACACCGGCCCGACCAGGCGGAACGGTTACGACGACGCCACCTGAGCGGGTATCGTCCGCGCGTGACCAGCGAGATCACCCTCTTCGTCAACCCGACCGCCGGCCGCGGTCGGGGCGCGCACGCCGCCCAGCCCGCCGCCCGTGTCCTGCGGGAGGCGGGCTTCGCCGTGCGGACGGTCGTCGGCGTCATCGCCGACGACGCGCTGACGCGGGCGCGCGAGGCCGTCCGCGCGGGCACCGGCGCCCTGATCGCCGTCGGCGGGGACGGCATGGTCTCGCTCGCCCTCCAGGCGGTGGCGGGAACGGACACGCCGCTGGGCGTCGTCGCGGTCGGCACCGGCAACGACATCGCCCGCACCCTCGGCCTGCCCGTCCGCGACCCGGCCGGGGCCGGCCGGGTGATCGCCGAGGCCCTCAAGGCGGGGCACGAGCGGACGGTCGACCTCGGCCGCGTCGGCGGACGCTGGTTCGGCAGCGTGCTGGCGTCGGGCTTCGACTCCCGCGTCAACGACCGCGGCAACCGCATGCGCCGGCCCGCCGGCCGGCTGCGCTACGACATCGCGATGCTGGTCGAGCTGGCCTCCCTGCGTCCCATCCCCTACCGCCTCACGTTCGAGGACGGGCCGACGCGCGAGGTGGAGGCCACCCTCGTCGCGGTCGGCAACGGTCCCTCCTACGGCGGCGGGATGCGGATCTGCTCCGGAGCCCGCCTGGACGACGGGCTGCTGGACGTCACCGTGGTGGGCGCGTGCAGCCGCACCACCCTGCTGCGGGTCTTCCCCCGCGTCTACTCCGGCACCCACCTCGACCACCCGGCGGTGACCGTCCACCGGGTGTCCCGCGTCACCCTGGAGGCGCCCGGGGTGACCGGCTACGCCGACGGCGAGCCGCTGGGACCGTTGCCGTTGACGGTCGAGGCGGTGCCCCGAGCGGTGCGGGTGCTCACCGCGCCGCCGACCGGCGCCGTGTGAAGATCGGGTGCTCTGTCGGCGCCGGCCGGTAGGCTCGTAAGTACGATGACCGAGGACATGTCCCCTGCGGAGCGTTACGCCGCCGCTCGGAAACGCGCCGCCGAGCAGGCCACCGCCCTGGCTCCCTTCCGCGAGATGTACGACTTCGAGCTGGATCCGTTCCAGATCGAGGCGTGCGAGGCACTGGAGGCCGGGAAGGGCGTGCTGGTGGCCGCGCCCACCGGCTCCGGCAAGACGATCGTGGGCGAGTTCGCCGTCCACCTGGCCCTGGCCCAGGGGCGCAAGTGCTTCTACACCACGCCCATCAAGGCGCTGTCCAACCAGAAGTACAACGACCTGGTGAAACGCTACGGCGCGGAGCGGGTCGGCCTGCTGACGGGCGACAACAGCATCAACTCCGACGCGCCGGTGGTGGTGATGACCACCGAGGTGCTGCGGAACATGCTCTACGCCGGGTCCCAGGCGCTGAACGGCCTGGGATACGTGGTGATGGACGAGGTCCACTACCTCTCCGACCGCTTCCGCGGCGCCGTCTGGGAGGAGGTCATCATCCACCTCCCCGACTCGGTGACCCTGGTGTCGCTCTCCGCGACCGTCTCCAACGCCGAGGAGTTCGGCGACTGGTTGGACACCGTCCGCGGCGACACCGAGGTGATCGTCTCCGAGCACCGGCCCGTGCCCCTGTGGCAGCACGTGCTGGCCGGTCGGCGGATGTACGACCTGTTCGAGGAGCGGAAGGGCCGGCGCGAGGTCAACCCCGACCTGGTGCGCATGGCCCAGATGGAGAACAGCCGACTGCCCGCCTTCCGCGACCGGCGCCGTGGCAAGCCGTTGCGCGAGGCCGACCGGGAGCGGGAGCGGCGTCAGCGCAACCGCATCTGGACGCCCGGCCGTCCGGAGGTGATCGAGAGGCTGGACTCCGAGGGGCTGCTGCCCGCGATCACCTTCATCTTCAGCCGCGCCGGCTGTGAGGCGGCCGTGCAGCAGTGCCTCTACGCGGGGCTGCGGCTGAACACCGCGGAGCAGCGGACGCGGGTGCGGGAGATCGTGGAGGAGCGCACCGCCTCCATCCCCGACGAGGACCTGCACGTCCTGGGCTACTTCGAGTGGCTGGAGGGCCTGGAGAGGGGCATCGCCGCGCACCACGCGGGCATGCTGCCCACCTTCAAGGAGGTCGTCGAGGAGCTGTTCGTCCGCGGTCTGGTCAAGGCCGTCTTCGCCACCGAGACACTGGCGCTGGGCATCAACATGCCCGCCCGGTCGGTGGTGCTGGAGAAGCTGGTCAAGTGGAACGGCGAGCAGCACGTCGACATCACCCCCGGCGAGTACACCCAGCTCACCGGCCGCGCCGGACGGCGGGGCATCGACGTCGAGGGCCACGCGGTGGTGCTGTGGCAGCGCGGCATGGACCCGGGCGCCCTGGCCGGGCTCGCCGGCACCCGCACCTACCCGCTGCGCTCCTCCTTCCGGCCGTCGTACAACATGGCCGTCAACCTGGTCTCGCAGTTCGGGCGGCACCGCTCGCGCGAGCTGCTGGAGACCTCCTTCGCCCAGTTCCAGGCCGACCGCGCGGTCGTCGGGATCTCCCGGAAGGTGCAGCGCAACGAGGAGGGCCTGGAGGGCTACCGCGAGGCCATGACCTGCCACCTCGGCGACTTCGAGGAGTACGCGCGGCTGCGGCGCGAGTTGAAGGACCGCGAGACCGAGCTGGCCCGGCAGGGCGCCGCCCAGCGGCGCGCGGCGGCGACGGACTCCCTGGAGAGGCTCCGGCCGGGCGACGTGATCCACGTCCCCACGGGGAAGTTCGCCGGACTGGCGCTGGTGCTGGACCCGGGCGTCCCGGCCGGACGCAGCCCGGGGCACCGCGGCTGGGACCAGCACGACGGGCCGCGCCCGCTGGTGCTGACCGTCGGACGCCAGGTCAAGAGACTGGCCTCCGTCGACTTCCCGGTGCCCGTCGAGCCGCTGGAGCGGATGAGGATTCCCAAGTCCTTCAACCCGCGCAGCCCGCAGTCCCGCCGGGACCTGGCCTCCGCGCTGCGGACCAAGGCCGGGCACCACGAGCCCGCTCGCGACCGCCGCAGGCAGCGCGCGGCGGCGGTCGACGACGGTGAGATCGCCCGGCTGCGCAAGGCCATCCGCGCCCACCCCTGCCACGGCTGCGACCAGCGTGAGGACCACGCCCGCTGGGCCGAGCGCTACCACCGTCTCAAGCGCGACACCCGCCAGTTGGAGCGCCGCATCGAGGGCCGGACGAACACCATCGCCCGCACCTTCGACCGGGTCTACGCCCTGCTGACCGACCTCGGCTACCTGCGCGGCGACGAGGTGACCGAGGACGGCAGGCGACTGGCGCGGCTCTACGGCGAGCTGGACCTGCTGGCGAGCGAGTGCCTGCGCGAGGGCGTCTGGGAGGGGTTGTCCCCGACCGAACTGGCCGCCTGCGCCTCGGCCCTGGTCTACGAGTCCCGCAACGCCGACGACGCGCTGCCGCCCACCCTGCCCGGAGGCGGGGCCAAGCACGCCCTGGGCGAGATGGTCCGCATCTGGGGCCGGCTGGACGCGCTGGAGGAGGAGCACCGGATCAACCAGACCGAGGGCGTCGGCCAGCGCGAGCCCGACCTCGGCTTCGCCTGGGCCGCCTATCGCTGGGCGGAGGGCGACGGCCTGGACGCGGTGCTGCGGGAGATCGACATGCCCGCCGGGGACTTCGTGCGCTGGTGCAAGCAACTCGTCGACGTCCTCGGCCAGATCGCCGCGGCGGCCCCGCCGGGCGGCACGGTCGCGCGCAACGCCCGCCGGGCGGTCGACAAGCTGCTGCGCGGCGTGGTGGCCTACAGCTCCGTCGGCTGACGCCCCGCGTCCGAGCGAACCTCCGGCCCGGTACGCGGTCGACACCGCGTACCGGGCCGGAGGCATGTGCGGGGGCGCGTCGACCGCAGGGCGGAGCCCCCCGCACCCCGGTCAGTGCCCCGCCGCGCCGCCCCGCGGGCCGGCCGGCACGCCGGCGTCGGGGGCCTCCGACGCGCCCTCCTGCTCCGCCTCCACCCGCGCGTTCCACTCCCGCTTCGACGCCTGCCAGCCGTCCTCGTCGTGGCCCAGACGCCAGTAGCCGGAGACGGACAGCCGCTCGCGCGGCACGCCCCGCTCCACGCGCAGGTGGCGGCGGAGCTCCTTCACCCAGCCCGCCTCGCCGTGGACGAACGCCTGCACCTCGCCGGGCGGGAAGACCAGCGCGCGCACCGCCTCGACCAGCCGGTCGCCGACCCGCGCGGTGCCGCGGTGCAGCCACCGCAGGTCCACGTTCGGGGGCAGGGACAGCTCCTGCTCCTCCTCCGGGCCCGCGACCTCGACGAAGGCACGCGCCGGCGCCCCGCCGGGAATCGCCTCCAGTGAGGCGGCGATGGCGGGCAGCGCGCTCTCGTCGCCCACGAGCAGGTGCCAGTCGACCTCCGGAGAGGGGCGGTAGCCGCCGCCGGGCCCGAGGAAGAGGACCTCGTCACCCGGCTCGGCGCGCACCGCCCAGGGACCCGCCAGGCCCTCGTCGCCGTGGACGACGAAGTCCACGGTCAGCTCGCACGCCGCCGGGTCCCAGGCGCGCACGGTGTACGTGCGGGTGACGGGCCACTGGTCGCGCGGCAGGCTCGCGCGGACGGCGGCGAGGTCGAACGGCTCGGGATACCGCACGCCCTCGGCCGGGAACAGCAGCTTGACGTAGTGGTCGGTGTACGCGCCCGCCGGGAAGTCGGCGAGGGACTCGCCGCCGAGCACCACCCGGATCATCCGCGGGCTCAGGTACCGCTTGCGCACCACCCGGGCCCGGGTGGTGCGTGGGGTACGACGGGTCGGACGCTCTGCCACGGAACTCCCTCGGACGGCTTGGTTAGGTATGCCTAACCCAACCTACCCGATGGTCGCCGGGTCAGTCCGCGAGGGCGTCCAGCAGCCGCCGCAGCGAGCCGCCCAGCCCCCACCGCTCGGCCAACTCCTCCACCTCCTGGGCGTGGAGGGGCTCGGTGGGGAGCGCGGCGTCGAACTCCGGCAGCGGCACGTCGTCCGCGACCCGCACCACCTTCGGCGCCACGGCCAGGTACTCCCGCGCCGCCGCCAGCTTCCCGCGCTGGGCGGGGGTGAGCTTGGCGGAGGGGTCGTCGACCGCGGCCAGGATGCCGGCGAGATCCCCGTGGGCCTCCAGCAGTCGGGCCGCGGTCTTCTCGCCGACACCGGGGACGCCCGGCAGGCCGTCGCTGGGGTCGCCGCGCAGCAGCGCCAGATCCGCGTACGCCGCCCCGCTCGCCACGCCGTACTTCTCGCGCAGGGCCGCCTCGTCGACGACCATCGGCTCGCCCATGCCCTTGACCGGGTAGAGCACCCGCACGCCGCGCGCGTCGTCGACGAGCTGGAACAGGTCCCGGTCGCCGGTGACGACGTCCACCGGGCCCGTGGCGCGCCGCACGAGGGTGCCGATGACGTCGTCGGCCTCGTAGTCGTCGGCGCCGACGCGTGCGATGCCGATCGCGTCCAGCACCTTCTCGATGATCGGGATCTGCGGGGCGAGGGTGTCGGGCGTCTCCTCCACGGACCTCGCCGGGGAGGTCCCCGCCGCGTCCGGCCCCTCGGAGACGGTCTCGGCCACCCGGTGCGCCTTGTAGGAGGGGACCAGCTCCACGCGCCACGCGGGCCGCCAGTCGTTGTCCATGCACGCCACCAGATCGTCCGGACGGTGATCGCGCACCAGTCGGGCGACGAAGTCCAGCAGGCCCCGCACCGCGTTGACCGGTGTGCCGTCGGGGGCCCTCACCGACTCCGGAACCCCGAAGTAGGCGCGGTAGTAGAGGGAGGCGGTGTCGAGCAGCAGGCACTTTCGCGGCGTGGTCATGGGGACATCATGACCGACCCCACCGACACGCCCCCTCTCCCTTCCGGGCCGTGCCGCGCGGGCGCGGCGGACCGCTCCGAACCTTCGGGTAACGGTCGTTTGCGGAACGGAGACCCACTTGTGACGCATGACACGGCCGAGTCCGGGCAGGGACCCCCGCCGGGCCGCATCCCCCCACCGGCCCGTCAACGCCATTGGAAACAAAAGGAATTGAGCACGTGACAGCACAACAGGCAACTGGGAAACAGGGCGAGAGACAGAAGCGGGCGCCGGAGATCGGGGGAGGGGGGAAGATCACGCCGGGGGTGTTCTGGCCCTCCGCCGCCGTCATCGCCGCCTTCGTCGTCTTCGCCGTGGTCGGCCAGGAGCGGGCGGCGGAGATCGTCGGCGAGGTCCACACCGCGATCGTCGGCGACCTCGGCTGGTACTACATGGCGCTGGTGTCGCTCTTCGTGATCTTCGCGCTCTGGGTCGGCATCGGCCGGTACGGCGACATCCGGCTCGGCAAGGACGGCGAGGAGGCCGAGTTCGGGCTGGGTTCCTGGCTCGCGATGCTCTTCGCCGCGGGCATGGGCATCGGCCTGGTCTACTGGGGCGTCGCCGAACCGCTGAACTTCTTCTCCTCCCCCAGGCCGGGCGTGGGCGAGGGCGAGGCCGAGCGCGCGGAGTTCGCCATGGTGCAGACGTTCCTGCACTGGGGCATCCACCCGTGGGCGATCTATGTCGTGGTCGGCCTCGCCGTGGCCTACGCCGTGCACCGCAAGGGCCGCCCGGTGTCGATCCGCTGGACGCTGGAACCGCTCCTCGGGGACCGGATCAAGGGACGGTGGGGCGACGTCATCGACACCGTCGCGATCGTCGGCACCGTCTTCGGCGTGGCCACCTCCCTGGGTCTGGGCGTGCTGCAGATATCCAGCGGCCTGGACTACCTCGGTTGGGTGGACAGCCCGGGCAAGGCCGTCCAAGTGGTTCTGATCATCGCCATCACGGCGATCGCGACCGTCTCCGTGGTGACGGGGGTCGCCAGGGGCATCAAGTGGCTCTCCAACATCAACATGCTGCTGGCCGCGGTCGTGGCGCTGTTCGTGCTGGTCATGGGGCCGACGCTGTTCATCCTCAGCGGCCTGGTGCAGGACGTCGGCGTCTACCTGCAGGACCTGCTGCGGATGAGCTTCGACACCGGTGCCTCCCAGGGTGAGGAGGGCACCGGCTGGGTGAGCGGCTGGACCGTCTTCTACTGGGGCTGGTGGATCTCCTGGGCGCCGTTCGTCGGCATCTTCATCGCCCGCATCTCCCGCGGCCGGACCGTCCGGGAGTTCATCGCCGGCGTGCTGCTGGTGCCGACCGCGCTGACCTTCTTCTGGTTCGCGGTGTTCGGCGGCGCGGCCCTGCACGGCCAGATGTTCGGCAACGACAACGGGCTGATCGGCGAGGACGGTGCGGTCAGCACCGACAACGCTCTCTTCCAGCTCCTGGACACCCTGCCCGGCGGCGCGTTCACAGCCGGCGTGACGATCCTGCTGATCGTGTTGTTCTTCGTCACCTCCTCGGACTCCGGCTCGTACGTGGTGGCCGCGCTGGCCTCCGGAGGCGCCCCCGAGCCGTCGAGGTGGACCAGGGTGTTCTGGTCCGCCTCGGCAGGACTCGTCGCCATCGCGCTGCTGCTGGCATCCGGTTCCGGCACCGCCTCCCTCGACACGCTCAAGACGACGGCGATCATCATCGCGCTGCCGTTCAGCGTGGTGATGATCGGCATGTGCGCCGCCACGCTCGTCCAGTTCCACCGTGAGCGCCGGGCCTACCTGGAGGCGAAACGACTGGCGGCCCAGGAGTCGGTCGTCGCCAAGGCGGTGGCCGTCATGGAGGAGAGCCTGGAGAACGGCACCCTCGCCGAACCGCCCGTGAAGTCGGGCCGCGAGTAGCCCGTCGCCACCGTGCCCGGCCCGCGCGGCACGGTGACGGACGGGCCCGTGGACCCCGCGGGGCGCCCCGATCCCTCCGGGGCGGGGCGCCCCGCGGGCGGGGGAGCGGAAACCGCCCGCCCGGCCTCCGGGCCGGTGCCCACGCGGCCTCACCACGGCGCGCCTGTGCCGCCCGGCGCCGGTGCCGATACTGTTCACGCCGTGAGCACGACGACACCGCCCGGCTGGTACCCGGACCCCGGGCACACGGACCCCGGATCGGCGCCGGACCGCTGGTGGGACGGCTCCGCCTGGACGGAACACACCCGCCTCCCCCCGGCCGTCCACGACCCGACGGCCACCCTCCCGGACCCCGGGGGACGGCCGTCGCACGGCCCCCTGGTGGCGGCCGTCATAGCCGCCGCGGTCGTGGTGACCGCGCTCATAGCCGGGGGACTGCTCCTGCTCGGCGGCGCCGACGGCCCCGGCGACCGCCCCGGCACCCCCGACACCGCCTCCGGCACGAGCGACGCCCCCGACGGACCCTCCGACGACGGAGAGCCGGACGGGCGGCGCCCCGAGAGCGACACCCCCGGCACCGCGGTCGACCGGGTCAACGGCGTCGGCGTGCCCCTCCTGCCCGGTTGGCGCGAGACGGAGACCGACCGGGGCCTGTGGCTGTCGACCGGCTCCTACTCCTGCCCCGGCGACACCGCCCTCACCTGCGTCCGCGGCGGGGTCTCCCTGCGCCCCGCGACCGACCTGGCGGGGACCACCCCCCGGGAGATGGCCGAGGAGGACATCGTCCGCAACGCCGAGGAGTCCTACGACGACAAGGCCTACGGCGGGATCGAGAGCCACGAGGTCGTCGCCTCCGGCGAGGTCACCGTCGCGGGCCGACGGGGGTACCGGGTCCGCTGGCGGATCGCCAACGAACTGGAGCCCGACGCCTACGTGGAGTCGGTCGTCTTCCCCGCCCCCGACGGCGACGGGCCGATGCTGCTGCTGCGCCTGGGCTTCGACGTCCACGCGGAGGCCCCGGACCAGGGCGACATGGACCGGATCGTGGCGGGCGTCCGCGCCACCCGAGGCCCCGGCATGGCGGTCTGACGGGGCGCCGGCCCCTCCGCCGAGCCTCCGCCGCGTCCGTCCCCGCTCACGCGCGCGGACGATCCGCGCGACGGCTCACAGGAAGGTGCGGCCCTCGCCGCGGTACGTCGGAACCGTCGCCACCACCCGGTCCCCCTCCACCAGGTGCAGCGCCTCGAAACGCTCGCACAGCTCGCCGGCCTTGGCGTGCCGGAACCACACCTTGTCGCCGATCAGCAGGTCGCCCGCGGCGGACCCCAGCAGCGGCGTCTGCACCTCGCCCGGCCCCTCCTGCGGGTCGTAGCGCAGCCCGGTCGGCAGGTACGGCACCGGCAGCCGGTCCCGTCCCGCCGGTCCGGAGGCCGGGTAGCCGCCGCCGAGCACCGTCACCACGCCCACGCCGGGCCGCCGCACCACCGGCTGTGCGAACAGCGCCGCCGGGCGGCCGGAGAACGAGGTGTAGTGATCGAACAGCCGAGGCATCAGGAGCCCCGAACCGGCGGCGACCTCGGTGACCACCTCCTCCGCCGCGGTGTGCTGCACGCTCCCGGTGCCGCCGCCGTTGACGAACTCCAGCTCCGGCGCGATCGCCCGCACCGCGCGCACCGCCGCCGCCCGTCGCTCGGCCAGCTCGCGCCGCGCGACGGACTGCATCAACCGCACCCCCGCCGCCCGCAGCGGACGCCCCGCCGGAGCGTCCCCCACGCCCGCGATGTGCCCCTCGTACGCCATCAGCCCCACCAGCCGGAAACCCGGACGACGCGTCACCGCGCGGGCCAACTCGGCCAATCGGGCGGGGGAGTGCAACGGCGAGCGGCGGGCGCCGACCCGCACCCGACCGCCGAACAGCCGCAGGGAGGCGTCCAGTTCCAGACAGACCCGGATCTCCTCGCGTCCGCCGGCGCGGGCCGCGTCGATCAGCTCCAACTGCGCCGGGTCGTCGACCATCACGGTCACGGCCGAGGCCGACTCGGGGTCCGAGGCCAACTCGGCGTACCCGGCCCGGTCCACCGACGGGTAGGCGAGCAGGACGTCGGTGAATCCGGAGCGGGCCAGCCACAGCGACTCGGCGAGCGTGAAGCTCATGACCCCGGCGAAGCCGTCCCGAGCCAACGCCCGTTCCAACAGGGCGCGGCAGCGCACGGACTTGCTCGCGACCCGGACCGGCTTGCCGCCGGCGCGGCGCACCAGGTCGGCGGCGTTGGCGTCGAACGCCGCCAGGTCGACAATCGCGAGCGGCGCGTCGAGGTGGGCGGTGGCCCGATCGTAGCGGGCCCGGTCGGCTGCGGGATCGGTGGTCGCGGGGAACACCCCGGCAGCTTGCCAGAGCCCGCCCGGTCCGGGACAGCCCCGTACCGGCCCGGCCGGCGGAGGGCCGTGCCCGGACCGCGGGTTGCCGTGACCATGCCCGCTCCCCGTAGAGTGACGCGCACACCGCCGCTGACCACAGGTCAAGGCGTGACGTCCGATACCGATGGACTGCCCCGCACGGAGTCGACGGGGCGCCTTTTCGATCACGAGGGGGTGCCGGTGAGCACTGAGGCCGACCCGGTTCGGGCTCCGCTCCCGCCCGTCGTACCACCGCCGCGCCTCGCCCCGCCGAGGGGGCCGCGAGCAGCGACCGGCGCGCCCCTCATACCCACCGGGCCGCCGACCCCGGTCTTCCGGACCCCCATGCCACCTCCCGTGCCACCCCCGGTGCCGCCCCCCGCGCCGGCCGCCGAGCCGGCCCCGCACCACCCCGTCCGTCGGCCGGGCCGCACCGTCGCCGCGGCCCTCTGCCTCGTCCTCGGCCTCGGACTGCTCGGCGGAGCCGCGGTCGGGACCTGGCTCGGCGACGACCCCGGCGAGCGCACCGCGACCGGCTACGCCGAGGCGCGTGCGCTGTGGCACGAGACCCCCGTCGACACGCTGTTTCCCCGCACACTGAAAGGCGACGGAGCCGGACCGGGAGGAGCCGACCGGCACTGGACCCGGATCGCGGTCGCCCCCGACGGCGACTGCGCGGGCGCCTTCGACCCCCTGCTGGCCAAGGCGCTCGCGCCGGTGGGCTGCGCCCGCCTGCTGCGCGCCACCTACGTGGACGAGACCGGCAGCGGCGTCACCACGGTCGGACTGCTGTTCACCGAGGCGGACGCCAAGGGCATGCGGACCCTGCGCGAGCGGTTCGACCGCGAGGACCTCCAGCGGCGCACCGACCTGATGCCCCGCCCCTACGCCGCCCGAGGCACCGCCGCCGCCCGCTTCGGCGACGCACAGCGCGCGAGTTGGACGATCCGCCCGCTCGTCGACGTCCCGGTCGTGGTCTACGCCGTCTCGGGCTTCGCCGACGGCCGTGCCGTCGGCGATCCACAGCCGGCGGAGGTGGCCGTCCTCGAAGGCCAGACCACCGCCCCCGCCCAGGCGGGCCTCGGCCACGAGGCCCACGGCATCGCCGACCGCGTCGAACGCGGCCTGCGCCGCATCGCCGCCGAGGGAACACCGCAGGACCGATGAAGGCGACAAGAACCCCCGTGAACACCCCCGCGCGCCCCCTCGCCCGCGACGCCCGCGCCATCCGTGTCACGCGCGCCATCCGTGTCACGCGCGCCACCCGTGCCACCCGTGCCACGGTCCTCGCCGTGCTCTCCGTGCTCGCCGTCCTCGGCACGTTCGCGCCGGCCGTCGTCCCCGTGGCGCACGCCGACGACATACGGGACCGGCAGTGGGGCCTGGACGCGGTGGGCGCCCGCGAGGCGTGGAAGACCACCAAGGGCGAGGGCATCACCGTCGCGGTGCTCGACACCGGCGTCGACGCCGACCACCCCGACCTCAGGGACCGGGTGCTCCAGGGCAAGGACCTCGTCGGCTTCGGCGCCCGGAAGGGGGACGACCACTGGGCCCGGCACGGCACCGCGATGGCCGGGATCATCGCCGGACGCGGCCACGGCCCCGGCGACGGCCAGGGCGTCCTCGGCGTCGCCCCCGAGGCGAGGATCCTGCCCGTGCGGGTGCTGCTGGAGGACCAGGACCCGCAGCGGAAGAGGGCCCGCGAGGAACGCGGCGGCGCGCTGGCCGAGGGCATCCGCTGGGCCGCCGACCACGGCGCCGACGTCATCAACCTCTCCCTCGGCGACGACAGCGTCTCCGCCCACCCCGACCCGGCCGAGGACGCCGCCGTGCGCTACGCGCTGAACAAGGGCGCCGTGGTGGTCGCCTCCGCGGGCAACGGCGGGGAGGACGGCGACCGGATCTCCTACCCGGCGGCCTACCCCGGCGTGATCGCGGTGACCGCCGTGGACCGCACCGGCGCCCGCGCGCCCTTCTCCACCCGCCGCTGGTACGCCACCGTCAGCGCCCCCGGCAAGGACGTGATCATCACCTACCCGGACGGCGAGTACTACGAGGGCTGGGGGACCAGCGCCGCCGCCGCCTTCGTCTCCGGCTGCGTCGCCCTGGTCCGGGCCGCCCACCCCGACCTCAGCCCGGCCCAGATCAGGGAACTGATCGCCGAGACCGCGCGGGACACCCCGCCCGGCGGACGCAGCGACGAGCTGGGCACCGGCATCGTCGACCCGGCCGCCGCCATCGAACTGGGCGCGAACGTCGAACCGCGCCGGCAGCGGCCGGTGGCGGAGAAGTACCCCGAGAAGTACTTCGGCCCGGGGCCGGCCCCCGCGGGCGGGTCCGGCGACCTGCTCGCGCCCGCCGCCGCGGCGGCGGGCACGCTGCTGGTGGTGTGCGCCGTGGTGCTGTACCGGGGAGCCCGGACATCGGGACGGGCCGGGCGAGAGCCCCTGGGCTGAGGACGGCTACCCTCGTCGCGTGGCGCTCAAGAACATCCCGGACCCCGGTTTCCCCGACGACGACGGCTCCGCCGACCCCGACCTCGCCGCGGCGCTCGCGGCCTGGGCCGAGGACCGCTCGGCCGAGCCGCGCGTGCTGGCCGCGCTGGCCAAGGCCCGGCTGATGGTTCCGGTGGTCGCCGTGCTGGGCGAGGTGGAGACCGACGTGGGGGTCCCCCCGTCGAAGGCAGGGGGAGGACTGCGTCGGGAGAAGACCAGCGACATGGCGGTGCCCACGCTCAACGCTCCCGGCGGTCGTCGGGCCCTGCCCGCCTTCACCTCCACCGACAGCCTCGCCCGCTGGCGCCCGGACGCCCGCCCGGTCGCCGTCCCCCTGCACCAGGCTCTGAGGGCCGTCGCCCAGGAGGGGGCCGACACCCTCGTGGTGGACCTCGCCGGGCCGGTGACGTACCAGTTGACCGGCCCCGCGCTGCGCGCCCTCGCCGAGGGGCGCACCGAGATCGCCGACCCCCTGGACGACCCGGCCGTCATCGAGGCGTTGCGGAGCGCCCTGGCCGCCGAGCCGGCCGTGAACGCCGCCCGGCTGGGGCCCGGCCGCGGCACCGACGGCGTGCTGGCGCTGCGCCTGGACCCCGGCGCGCCGGCCCGCGAGGTCGCCGGCCGGGTGGCGGCGGCCCTGGCGGAGGACGAGACGCTCCGGGCCCGCCTGGTGCGCGGCCTCGATCTGGCCCTGCTGCCGCCGGACGGCGCCCTGCCGGGCAGGCCGCTGTACGACCGCGCCTGAGACGTCCGAGACGCCTCGGACGTCTCAGGCGCGGGAGCCCCGGTCCGGACGGCCGACCGTCCGGACCGGGGCTCCCGGAAGCGTCGGCCCCGAGGTCAGCGCAGGACCGGGCCGGTGTACTTCTCGCCCGGGCCCTGACCCGGCTCGTCCGGCACCAACGACGCCTCGCGGAAGGCGAGCTGGAGCGACTTCAGGCCGTCGCGCAGCGGCGCCGCGTGGTAGGTGCCGATGTCGGGGGCGGCGGCGGTGACGAGTCCGGCCAGCGCGTTGATCAGCTTGCGGGCCTCGTCCAGGTCCTTGTGCTCCTCGCCCTCCTCGGCCAGGCCGAGGTTGACCGCGGCCGAGCTCATCAGGTGCACCGCGACCGTGGTGATCACCTCGACCGCGGGCACGTCCGCGATGTCGCGGGTCATCGTCTCGAAGTCGGGGGACCGCCCGGCCTCGTGGGACTCGGACGCCCCCGGGGTCTCGGAGGGACCGGGGGGCTCGGGGGAGGACGGGACGCCGCTGGTGTCGCTCATCGTTCTTCGCTTCCTGCTGGACGGTTCGGTCCAGCCTAGGTCCCGCGGGCCGTGTGGACGCACGGCACCCGAGGAGGGACTTTCCGCCAACCCTGGTATGCTGGGGTATCGACCGGTCGGACAGGCGTCCCCGTGAACGTCGCAGACGCGACGGACGCACGGACGGAAGCGGAATCCGACCCGCAAGTGGAGGCTCCAGCGCTCCCACCTGATCGACCTCCGGGTCGGCGGGTCAAAGGTCAGGCTGCGCCCCGCGGTGTACCGCGGCGGTGCTCCCGGTCAGTGAGGAGCCCCGCCTGCGTCCCGTCCGGGGCGTTTTTCGCGTCTTGGTCCGGTGGGTCACACCGAAACCCAAATCGTGCGCGGCTGTCCGCCAGACAACCGCGTGGTGCAACCGAGGAGGCCCCATCAGCGCCGAGCCCCGTATCAACGACCGGATTCGCGTCCCCGAGGTGCGACTCGTCGGTCCCAGTGGCGAGCAGGTCGGCATCGTGCCGCTTGCCAAGGCCCTGGAGCTTGCCCAGGAGTACGACCTGGACCTGGTCGAGGTCGCGGCGAACGCCCGACCCCCGGTGTGCAAGCTCATGGACTACGGGAAGTTCAAGTACGAGTCGGCCATGAAGGCCCGTGAGGCGCGCAAGAACCAGGCGCACACGGTCATCAAGGAGATGAAGCTCCGGCCGAAGATCGATCCGCACGACTACGACACCAAGAAGGGTCACGTCGTCCGGTTCCTCAAGCAAGGGGACAAGGTCAAGATCACGATCATGTTCCGTGGTCGTGAGCAGTCCCGTCCCGAACTGGGCTACCGGCTGCTCCAGCGGCTCGCGGAGGACGTCCAGGAACTGGGCTTCGTGGAGTCCAGCCCGAAGCAGGACGGCCGGAACATGATCATGGTTCTCGGTCCGCACAAGAAGAAGACCGAGGCGATGGCCGAAGCCCGTGAGGCGCAGGCCGCCCGCAAGGCCGGCCGCCGGCAGGAGGCCGAGGCCCCCTCGCAGGAGAGCGCCGAGGCATGACCCGGTGGCCGCCGCGCCGGCCGCCGGTCACAGCGGGATCCCCGGATCCCGGAAGCAACCGAAACAGCTGACGCTTCCGCACGCCGATCCACTCCATGGTCGGCGATGCTGGGGCACCCCCCGGAACGAACCGTTCCGGGGGGAGGCACCGACGAGGAGAGAACGGCGACATGCCGAAGAACAAGACGCACAGTGGTGCACGCAAGCGCTTCAAGATCACCGGCTCCGGCAAGGTGATGCGCCAGCGCGCCGGCCGCCGCCACCTTCTCGAGCACAAGCCGTCCACGCTGACGCGCCGCCTCGCCGGCAAGGTCGAGATGGCTCCGGCCGACGCCAAGAAGGTCAAGAAGCTTCTGGGCAAGTGAGCCCCGCCGTCCGCCGATCCCCGATCCGGCGGGCGAGGACTTCGAAGACCGGGACCCCATCGAACCCCGGGCCGGCGGCGCCGTGACAACGACGGACGGACCACCACGCCGGCCCCGCGACAAGGAGTAATCACGTGGCACGCGTCAAGCGGGCGCTCAACGCCCACAAGAAGCGCCGGGCGATCCTCGAGCAGGCCAGCGGCTACCGCGGTCAGCGTTCCCGTCTGTACCGCAAGGCGAAGGAGCAGGTCACCCACTCCCTCGTCTACAACTACAACGACCGCAAGCGCCGCAAGGGCGACTTCCGGCAGCTTTGGATCCAGCGGATCAACGCCGCGGCCCGCGCCAACGGCATCACCTACAACCGCTTCATCCAGGGCCTGAAGGCCGCCGAGATCGAGGTGGACCGCAAGATCCTGGCCGACCTCGCGGTCAACGACCCGAACGCGTTCGCCGCGCTGGTCGAGGTGGCCCAGAAGGCGCTGCCGAGCGACGTCAACGCCCCGAAGGCCGCCTGACGACGGCACGGGACGTCATCGGACCCGCGGGCGCCGGCGCCCGCGGGTCCGACGTTTGCCCACCCGGCCGTCCCCGCCGTCCGTCCCGCCCCGCTGTCCCGCCGAGAAGCCCACCCCGCCCCAGAAGCGAGAACGCCGCGCCATGGCCGCCGCCCCGGAACTGACCTCCCCGCGCTCCTCCCGCGTCACCGCCGTCCGGCGGCTGGCCCGTCGCAACACCCGAGGCAAGGAGCGCCGCTTCCTCGCCGAGGGGCCCCAGGCCGTACGCGAGGCGGCCGGACACCGCAGCGGCGGCGAGCCCACGCTCACCGAGCTGTTCACCACCCTGGAGGCCGCCGAACGGCACGCCGACGTCGTCGCGGCGGCCCGGGACGCGGGCGCCCGGATCCGCACCGCCACCGACGAGGTGATCGCGGAACTCTCGCAGACGGTCACCCCGCAGGGCCTGGTCGGCGTCTGCCGCTTCCTCGACCTGCCCTTCGACCGCGTCCTGGCCGCCCGCCCCCGCCTGGTGGCCGTCCTCGCCCACGTCCGCGACCCCGGGAACGCCGGAACCGTGCTGCGCTGCGCGGACGCGGCCGGAGCCGACGCCGTGGTGCTCACCGACGCCTCGGTGGACCTGTACAACCCCAAGGCCGTACGCGCCTCCGTCGGCAGCATCTTCCACCTGCCCGTCGTCGTCGGCGTCCCCGTGGAGCGGGCCGTGGCCGGACTGCGCGAGGCCGGGGTGCGAGTGCTGGCGGCCGACGGCGCGGGCGAGCGCGACCTGGACACCGAACTCGACGAGGGGCGCATGGGCGACCCCACCGCCTGGGTCTTCGGCAACGAGGCGTGGGGACTTCCCGAGGAGACCCGCGCGCTGGCCGACGAGGTGGTGCGCGTCCCGATCCACGGCCGGGCCGAGAGCCTGAACCTCGCGACCGCCGCGGCCGTGTGCCTCTACGCGTCGGCCCGTGCGCAGCGCGCGTCCGGAGGGTGCCGCTCCGTCACGCCGAGCTAGTAGGGTGGCGTGCCCGGAGCCCAAGGGGGGTGAGCGGGAATGGACGTGAGGACTCCCGGCGAACGGGACGGCGGTGTGCCCCGGAGCGCGCCCGAGGGCCCGCGGCACGCCGCGGACGTCCCGGACGGTCTCGGCCTGCTCCCCGACGACCTCCCGGACGGACTGGTCGTCGCCGACGCCCGGGGCCTGGTCGTCTGCTTCAACGCCGCCGCCGCCCGCGTCACCGCCCTGTCCCCGGCCGAGGCGCTGGGCCGTCCCATCGAGCAGGTCCTGCCGCTGGAGGATCTCGACGGGCGCCGCTGGTGGCGGGTGACCGACCCCTACGGCGGCCTCGCCATACGCACCGGCCAGCCCGAACGGAACCTCTTACTGCCCGGCGGTCGGGAGGTCCTGGTCTCCGCGCGGTACGTCCGCCCGTACCCCACCGGGCCGGTCCACCGGCTCGTGGTCAGCCTGCGCGGCACCGAGGCCCGGCGCCGCACCGAGCGCAGCCACGCCGAACTGATCGCCACCGTCGCGCACGAACTGCGCTCGCCGCTCACCTCCGTCAAGGGCTTCACCGCGACCCTGCTCGCCAAGTGGGAGAGGTTCACCGACGACCAGAAGCGGCTGATGCTGGAGACCGTGGACGCCGACGCCGACCGCGTCACCCGGCTCATCACCGAGCTGCTGGACATCTCGCGCATCGACTCCGGACGGCTGGAGATCCACCGCCGTCCCATGGACATGGCCGCCGCCGTCGACCGCCACCTGCGGGCGCACATCGCCGCCGGCCAGGACCCCGACCGCTTCGTCGTCCGGATCACCCGGCCGCTGCCCGCGCTGTGGGCGGACCCCGACAAGATCGACCAGGTCCTCGGCAACCTCCTGGAAAACGCCGTGCGCCACGGCGAGGGAACCATCACCATGGAAGTGACGCCGGCACGGACGGAGAGCGGCGACGAGGGAACGGCGGTCACGGTGAGCGACGAAGGCCCCGGCATCCCCGAGGAGTCGATGAGCCGCGTCTTCACCCGCTTCTGGCGCGGCAACAGACGCGGCGGGACCGGACTGGGCCTGTACATCGTCAAGGGCATCGTCGAAGCCCACGGCGGGACGATCACGGTCGGCCGCTCGTCCGCGGGCGGCGCCGAGTTCCGATTTACCCTGCCCGTGGGGACCCCGGCCTTCCTGGCCTGAGAACCCACGGGCGCCTCCGCGTCATGGCGAGACCGTCACGCGCCGTAGACTCGACATTCGGCACCTGCGAGCGGCCCGGTATCCGGCTCCGCCCGGACGAGGTGCCGAGCGCCGAGGCGGAGCGCGAAAGCAGCCAACCGAAAGCACGGGCCAACCGAAAAGCACGGGAAGAGATGTCGGCACCCAACAAGTCGTACGACCCTGTCGAGGTCGAGGCACTGAAACCGGAAGAGATCGACCGGGCACGGGACGCGGCCCTCGCCGCGATCGCGGCCGCGGGGGATCTGGAGGCGCTGCGCGAGGTGAAGGCCGCCCATGCCGGCGACCGCTCCCCGCTGGCCCTGGCCAACCGTGAGATCGGCGCTCTGCCGCCACACGCCCGGGCCGAGGCGGGCAAGCGCGTCGGCCAGGCCCGCGGAGCGGTGGGCCAGGCCCTCAAGAAGCGCCAGGAGGAGCTGGAGGCCGAGCGGGACGAGCGCGTGCTGGTCGAGGAGGCGGTGGACGTCACGCTGCCCTACGACCGCGTTCCGGCCGGTGCCCGTCACCCGCTGACCACGCTCATGGAGCGCATCGAGGACGTCTTCGTCGCGATGGGCTACGAGGTCGCCGAAGGGCCCGAGGTCGAGGCCGAGTGGTTCAACTTCGACGCCCTCAACATCGCCCCGGACCACCCGGCCCGCACGATGCAGGACACCTTCTTCGTCCGGGGCGCCGAGGACGGGGAGGACCGCGACCTCGCCGACTCCGGCGTGGTGCTGCGCACCCACACCTCGCCGGTGCAGATCCGCTCCCTGCTGGACCGCGAGCCGCCGGTGTACGTGATCTGCCCCGGCCGGGTCTACCGCACGGACGAGCTGGACGCGACCCACACCCCGGTCTTCCACCAGGTCGAGCTCCTCGCGGTGGACGAGGGCCTGACCATGACCGACCTCAAGGGCACCATCGAGCACATGGTCCGCTCGTTGTTCGGCGAGGGCCTGGGCACCCGGATGCGCCCGTCGTACTTCCCGTTCACCGAGCCGTCCGCCGAGGTGGACATGGTGTGCTTCGTCTGCCGGGGCGAGTCCGTCGGCAACCCCGACCGCCCCTGCCGCACCTGCTCCTCCGAGGGCTGGATCGAGCTGGGCGGCTGCGGCATGGTCAACCCGCGGGTGCTGACCGCGTGCGGCGTGGACCCGGAGCGCTACAGCGGCTTCGCCTTCGGTTTCGGCATCGAACGGATGCTGATGTTCCGCCACAACGTCGAGGACATGCGAGACATGGTCGAAGGTGACGTCCGGTTCACCCGGCCGTTCGGGATGGAGATCTGATGCGGGCCCCGCTTTCGTGGCTGCGGGAGTACGTCGACCTGCCGGCCGGTGAGACCGGCCGCGACGTCGCGGCGAAGCTGATCGCCGCCGGACTGGAGGTCGAGACCGTCGAACGGCTCGGCGCCGGGCTCGAGGGCCCGATCGTCGTCGGGCGGGTGCTGGCGATCGAGGAGCTGCCGGGCTTCAAGAAGCCGATCCGGTACTGCCAGGTCGACGTCGGACAGGCCAACGGCACCGGCGAGCCGCAGAACATCGTCTGCGGCGCCACCAACTTCGCCGTCGGCGACAAGGTCGTGGTGATCCTGCCCGGCGGCAGCCTGCCCGGCGGCTTCCGGATCGGCGCCCGCAAGACCTACGGCAAGCTGTCGGAGGGCATGATCTGCTCGGCCGCCGAGCTGGGCATGGGCGACGACCACTCGGGCATCATCGTGCTCCCGCCGGAGCACGAGGTCGGCACCGACGCCATCGAGCTGCTGGAGCTGGTGGACGAGGTGCTCGACATCGCCGTCACGCCCGACCGCGGCTACTGCCTGTCCATGCGCGGCATCGCCCGCGAGACGGCCACCGCCTACGGCCTGCCGCTGCGCGACCCGGCGCTGCTGGACGTCCCCGCGCCCAACGAGCACGGTCACCCGGTGACGATCGAGGACCGGCTCGGCTGCGACCGCTTCACCGCCCGCACCGTCACCGGGGTGCGCCCCGAGGCGCGCTCCCCGATCTGGCTCCAGCGGCGGCTGCAGAAGGCCGGGATGCGCCCGATCTCCCTGGCCGTGGACATCACCAACTACGTGATGCTCGAACTCGGCCAGCCGCTGCACGCCTACGACCGCTCCCGCGTCAACGGGGCCATCGGCGTGCGCCGCGCCCGGCCGGGGGAGAAGCTCACCACCCTCGACGGCACCAAGCGCGAGCTGCACCCCGAGGACCTGGTCATCACCGACGACAGCGGGCCGATCGGCCTGGCCGGGGTGATGGGCGGCGCCGACACCGAGATCGCCGACGCGCAGGGCGCCACGGGCACCAGCGAGATCGTCGTCGAGGCGGCCCACTTCGACCCGGTCTCCATCGCCCGCACCGCCCGCCGCCACAAGCTGTCCTCCGAGGCCTCCCGGCGCTTCGAGCGCGGCGTGGACCCGCTGGCCACCTCCGCCGCCGCCCAGCGCACCGTCGACCTGCTGGTGCTGCTGGCGGGCGGCACCGCCGAGGCGGGCGTCACCGAGATCGTCTCGGCCGGCGGCCCGCACACCGTCAAGATGCGCGCCGACCACCCGGACAAGGTCGCGGGCGTGGTCTACGGGCGGGAGACCGTCGCGCGCCGGCTCCAGGACGTGGGCTGCGACGTCTACGGCACCGACGAGCTGACCGTGACCGTCCCCTCCTGGCGTCCCGACCTCACCGACCCCAACGACCTGGCCGAGGAGGTCATCCGGCTGGAGGGCTACGAGAACCTGCCCGCCACCCTGCCGCGCCTGCCGTCGGGCCGGGGCCTGACCGAGCGGCAGCGGCTGCACCGTCGGGTCGGACGTGCCCTGGCCGGGGCGGGCTACGTCGAGACGCCGAACTACCCGTTCGTCGGCGACACCGTCCTCGACCAGCTCGGTCTGGAGAAGGACGACCCCCGTCGCCGCGTCGTGCGGCTGACCAACCCGCTCTCCGACGAGGAGCCGGCGCTGCGCACCACGCTGCTGCCGGGGCTGCTCACCGCGCTGCGGCGCAACGACGGACGCGGCAGCCAGGGGGCGCTGGCCCTGTTCGAGACCGGCCTGGTCTTCCGGCCCACCGGCCAGGAGGTCCCCGCCGTCCGGCTGCCGGTGGACCGCCGTCCCACGGACGAGGAACTCGCCTCGCTGGGCGCCGCGCTGCCCGAGCAGCCGCGCCGGGTCGCGGTGGTCCTGGCCGGAGCGCGCGAGCAGGACGGCTGGTGGGGCAAGGGACGCCCGGCCGACTGGGCCGACGCCGTCGAGGCCGCCCGCACCGTCGCCCGCGAGGCCGGCGTGGAGCTGTTCGTGACGGCCGACCGGCACGCCCCCTGGCACCCCGGTCGCTGCGCCGCGCTCCACGTCGAGATCGACGGCGAGCGCACGCTCGTCGGACACGCCGGCGAACTCCACCCGCGCGTCGTCAAGGCGATGCACCTGCCCGCCCGCACCTGCGCGATGGAGATCGACCTCGATCTGCTGGAGCGGGCCTCCGCCGGGCCGGTGCAGGCCCCGCACGTGTCCGCCTTCCCGCCGGCCACCCAGGACGTCGCGCTGGTGGTGGACGCCTCCGTCCCGGCCGCCGAGGTCGAGGCGGCGCTGCGCGCGGGCGCGGGCGACCTGCTGGAGTCGCTGCGGCTGTTCGACGTCTTCACCGGCGAGCAGATCGGCGAGGGGAAGAAGTCCCTGGCGTACGCGCTGCGGTTCCGCGCTCCCGACCGCACGCTGACCGCGGAGGAGGCCGGCGCCGCGCGCGGGGCCGCCGTGGCGGCGGCGGTCGAGCGGACGGGCGCGGTGCTGCGCGGGGTGTGACGCCCACCGCCCGCGGAAGAACACCACGGCGGGGTGCCCCGGAGCCTTCCGGGGCACCCCGCCGTCGTCGTGCGGTCCGCGCCGTGCGGTCCGGTGGTGGGCGTCGGACGGTCAGGGGGCCCCGACGTCGGCCACCGGCCGGGCGTCAGTCGTAGGTGTAGAAGCCCGCGCCCGTCTTGCGGCCCAGCCGCCCGGCGTCGACCATCCGCTGGAGCAGCGGCGGGGCGGCGTACAGCGGCTCCTTGTACTCCTCGTACATCGAGCGCGCGACCGAGGCGACGGTGTCCAGGCCGATGAGGTCGGAGAGCTTGAGCGGGCCCATGGGGTGGGCGCAGCCCATCTCCATGCCGTTGTCGATGTCCTCGCGGCCGGCCACGCCCGACTCGAACATCCGGATCGCGGAGAGCAGGTACGGGATCAGCAGCGCGTTGACCACGAAGCCCGAGCGGTCCTGGGCGCGGATGGCGTGCTTGCCCAGCAGCTTGGTGACCGTGGCCTCGGCGCGGGCGATGGTCTCGTCGGAGGTGGTCAGCGCGGGGATCAGCTCGACGAGCTTCTGCACCGGCGCCGGGTTGAAGAAGTGGATGCCGATCACCTGGTCCGGGCGGGAGGTCGCCACGGCCAGCTTCACCAGCGGGATGGAGGAGGTGTTGGAGGCCAGGATGGCGTCCGGGCGGGTCACCACCTGGTCGAGGATCTGAAAGATCTCGGTCTTGACCTGCTCGTTCTCCACGACCGCCTCGATCACCAGGTCGCGGTCGGCGAACTCGCCGAGGTCGGTGGTGAAGGAGAGCCGCTCCAGGGCGGCGTCGCGCTCGGCCTCGCTGATCTTGCCGCGTGCGGCGGCCTTGTCGAGGGAGTTCACCAGGCGGGTGCGCCCTATCTCCAGGGCCTCGCCGGTGGTCTCGGCGACCTTGACCTCCAGGCCGGACCGCGCGCACACTTCGGCGATCCCCGAGCCCATCTGGCCGCAGCCCACAACTCCGACGCGTTCGATGTCGGTCACATCGTGCCTTTCGCTGATCTACGGGTCCGTGACGCCGCCCCCGTACGGTTTCGGCCACGGCGCCTCGGCGTCCGACGTTACCCCGCCGCGCGGGGAGGGGGACCGACCGGGGGCGCGAGGCCCGACCCCTGCCGGCGAACCGGCCGGCGCCGTCGTCGGTGGAGGAGCCGGACGGTGTTCGCGCACGAGGGTGTCAAGAGGACGCGACGGCACGGAGGGAGCGTCCGCGCCTCCACTACGTGGAGTTGCCACTCGGTCGCTCAGCGCTCATGATCGGGTGAGGTGTCGTCGGCAGGAGGCAGGCAGGATGGGGCAGCTCTCTCGAAGGACCTTCAGCGCGGTGGCGGCCGGAGTGCTCTCCGGCACGCTGCTGACCGGAAGCGGGGCCGCGGTGGCGCGGGAGGGGCGGGGCGTGAGCGATCGGTACGGGCAGCGCCCCGAACTGCGTGGCATGTGGGTGGCCACCGTCTCCAACATCGACTGGCCGGCGAGGCCCGGACTGAGCGTCGCCGAGCAGCAGGCCCAGTTGCTGGCCCATCTGGACACGGCGGTCGAGCGCCGCCTCAACACCGTGATCCTCCAGGTGCGGCCCACGGCGGACGCGCTGTGGCCCTCGCGTCACGAGCCCTGGGCGCAGTACCTCACCGGAACCCAGGGCAAGGACCCCGGCTGGGACCCGCTGGACTTCGCGGTGCGCGAGGCGCACCGCCGCGAGCTGGAGCTGCACGCCTGGTTCAACCCGTACCGCGTGGCCAACCACGCCGACCCCGAACGGCTGATCGCGAGCCACCCGGCGCGACGGAACCCCGACTGGGTGGTCCCCTACGGGGGGAAGCTCTACTACAACCCGGGGCTGCCCGAGGTCCGCCGCTTCGTCCAGGACGCGATGTTCGACGCGGTGGAGCGCTACGACATCGACGCCGTGCACTGGGACGACTACTACTACCCGTACCCGGTGGCCGGGGAGACCTTCGACGACGACGAGGCGTACGAGCGGTACGGCGGGGGCTTCGCGGACCGGGCCGACTGGCGGCGGCACAACATCGACCTGCTGGTGAGCGAGACGGCCGAGCGGTTGAGGAAGACCAAACCGCGCGTGCGCTTCGGGATCAGCCCGTTCGCCGTGTGGCGCAACAAGGGCACCGATCCGGAGGGCTCCGACACCCGCGCGGGAGTGGAGACCTACGACGACCTGTACGCCAACACCCGCAAGTGGGTGCGTGAGCGCTGGATCGACTACATCGTGCCGCAGGTCTACTGGAACATCGGCTTCACCGCCGCCGACTACGCCAAGCTCGTGCCCTGGTGGGTCGACGTGGTGCGGGGCACCGGCGTGGAGTTGTACATCGGCGAGGCGCTGTACAAGGTGGCCGACCCGGCCCAGGGTCCGGCCTGGCACGATCCGGCCGAACTCTCCCGGCACCTGACGCTCTGCCGGCGGTACCCCGAGGTGCGCGGCAACGTCTACTTCTCGGCGAAGCACGTCGCCGCGGACCCGATCGGGGCGATGACCCGGGTGGTGGAGGAGCACTACCAGGACCGGGTCCGGCCGCCTCGCTAGTCGTCGGTCCTCGCCGGTTCGCCGAGTCCCGTCGTCACGGACGTCGGGGCTCGGCGGTGTGGTGGCGCACCACGGAGTCGGGTCCGGGCGACATCACGGTCTCGTGGCCGTCCTCGAAGCGGACCCGGTACGGCGGCTCGCCGTTCGTCCCCAGCACCTCGACGATCTCCGCGATCCTGTCGGGCCGGCCCACCGTCCTGCCGTGGACCAGCAGCAGGTCACCCTCGTTCGCCTGCATTGAACGCCCCTTTCTGCGGCTTTATGTGGTGTATGCCCGTGTAGGTACCGATTCTAGGTCCGATGGGCGGTTCCGGCGCTTCACGGAACGGTGCGGGGTGCGAGGGACCGACCCGCGGGAACCGTTCGACGCGTCCTCCGCCGGATGTCAGACTCGCCCCATGCACGTGCCGTACGAGATCTCCACCGACCCCGCCCGCCTCGACGCCGCCCGCGTCCACCACTGGCTGTCCACCGACGCCTACTGGGCGCTCGGCCGCAGCCGGGAGAAGCAGGACCGGGCCATCGCCGGGTCGCTCAACTTCGGGGCGTACGACACCGACTCCGGCGAGCAGGTCGGCTACGCGCGCGTGGTCACCGACCGCGCCACGTTCGCCTGGCTCTGCGACGTCTACGTCGCCCCCGCCGCACGTGGCCGGGGCCTGGGGGAGGCGCTGGTCGACGCCGTCCTCGACCATCTGGAGCCCCACGGGCTGCGCCGCGTGATGCTGGCGACCGACGACGCGCACGGCCTGTACGAGCGGGTCGGTTTCCGTCCGATGGACGAGCCGGGGAAGTGGATGGTCCTGGGGGCGCGGTGAGCCCGCGGGGGCGCGAGGAGAACCGGGGAGGGAGTCGGGGAAAGAGCAGGGGAACGGGCTGGAGGAAGAGTCGGGAAAAGGGCCGGAAAGAGGCGCCGCCGGACCGCCGACAAAACGGCTCCACGGCTCTACCATCCGGTGATGCACCTCCGGATCACGCTGCTCGCCGCCGCTCGCAGCTCCTCCCTGCTGGATGTGCGGTTCGAGGACGACCGACCCCTGGACGCCGCCGGATGGCGGGAGGCCGAACGGGCCGTCCCGGCGTACGCGCACCTGGCGGACGCGGAGCTGCGCTACTGTTCGCCGACCCTGCGGTGCAGGGAGACCGGTGAGGTCCTGGGGCTGCGGCCCATCGCGCAGCCCGCGCTGCGCGAGTGCGACATGGGGCGTTGGCGCGGTCGCACCTTCCAGGAGGTGACCGCGTACGAGCCGCGGGCCGTGGGCGTCTGGCTCGCCGACCCCCAGGCGACCCCGCACGGCGGGGAGTCGCTGCTCTCCTTCATCCTGCGGATCGGTTCCTGGCTGGACACCCGGCCGGGCGGCGGCGGTCCGATCGCCGCGGTCGTCGAGCCGACGGTGCTCCGCGCGGCCACGGTCTACGCGCTGAAGGCGCCGCCGCACACCTACTGGCGCGTCGACGTTCGACCCCTGTCGTCGGTCACCCTGGCCGGGCGGGCGGGGGACTGGACGCTCAGCATGGACCACTGAGGGTGCGGCTCCCGCGTTCCGGGGGGACTCTCCGGGCGGTCGATTGCATAAAACTGCCGAGCTACGTATAGTCATGCCATCGACGAGGAGGGAACCGATGGCGGTACGAGCGGCAGTGGCCGGTGCGAGCGGATACGCGGGCGGCGAGATCCTGCGCCTGCTGACCGGGCACCCCGAGGTCGAGATCGGGGCGGTGACGGGCAACTCCAACGCGGGCCGACGGCTGGGCGAACTCCAGCCGCACCTGACGCCGCTGGCCGACCGCGTGCTGGAGCCGACGTCCGTCGAGACGCTGGCCGGGCACGACGTGGTCTTCCTCGCCCTGCCGCACGGCCGGTCCGCGGCCATCGCCGAGCGACTCGGGGACGAGGTGCTGGTCGTCGACTGCGGCGCCGACTTCCGTCTGAGGGACGCGGAGGACTGGGAGCGCTTCTACGGCACACCGCACGCCGGCACCTGGCCGTACGGCCTCCCCGAACTGCCGGGGGCCCGCGACGCGCTGACGGGGTCCCGGCGCGTCGCGGTCCCCGGTTGCTACCCGACGACCGTCTCGCTGACGCTGTTCCCGGCGTTCGCCGCCTCCCTGATCGAACCCGACGTGGTGGTCGTCGCCGCCTCCGGGACCTCCGGCGCGGGCAAGTCGCTCAAGCCCCACCTGCTGGGCAGCGAGGTGATGGGCTCGATGAGCCCCTACGGCGTCGGCGGCGTCCACCGACACACCCCGGAGATGGTCCAGAACCTGTCGTCCGTGGCGGGCGAGCCGGTGACCGTCTCCTTCACCCCGACCCTCGCCCCGATGCCGCGCGGCATCCTCGCCACCTGCACCGCCAAGGCCCGTCCCGGGCTGACCGGCGACCGACTGCGCGAGGTGTACGACAAGGCGCTGGCCGACGAGCCGTTCGTCCACCTCCTGCCGGAAGGGCAGTGGCCGTCCACCGCGGCCGTGTACGGCTCCAACGCGGTGCTGGTCCAGGTCGCGTACGACGAGGCGGCGAACCGGGTCGTCGCCATCGGCGCCCTCGACAACCTCACCAAGGGCACCGCGGGCGGCGCGGTGCAGAGCATGAACATCGCCCTGGGCATCCCCGAGGAGACCGGACTTCCCGTGACCGGGGTCGCCCCGTGAGCGCCCCGCACGCGGGGAACGGCGAGACGACGAACGGAGAGAAACTGTGAGCGTGACCGCGGCGAAGGGATTCACGGCGGCGGGCATCGCCGCCGGGATCAAGGAGAACGGCAACCCCGACCTGGCCCTGGTCGTCAACAACGGGCCGCGTCTGGCCGCCGCCGGCGTGTTCACCTCCAACCGCGTCAAGGCCGCCCCGGTGCTGTGGTCCGAGCAGGTCCTCAAGGGCGGCCTGGTCTCGGCGGTCGTCCTCAACTCCGGCGGCGCCAACGCCTGCACCGGGCCGGCCGGCTTCCAGGACACCCACGCGACCGCCGAGAAAGCGGCCGAGGTCCTCGGCCACAGCGCCGGCGAGGTGGCGGTCTGCTCCACCGGCCTGATCGGGGTCCGGCTGCCGATGGACAAGCTGCTGCCGGGGGTCGAGCAGGCCGCGAAGGCGCTCTCCGCGCACGGGGGAGAGAAGGCCGCCATCGCCATCAAGACCACCGACACCGTCCACAAGACCGCCGTCGCCGAGGGCAACGGCTGGGTCGTGGGCGGCATGGCCAAGGGCGCGGGCATGCTCGCCCCCGGCCTGGCCACCATGCTGGTCGTCCTCACCACCGACGCCGACGTGGACGGCCCCACGCTCGACAGGACGCTGCGCGGCGCGACCCGCACCACCTTCGACCGGATCGACTCCGACGGCTGCATGTCCACCAACGACACCGTGCTGCTGCTGGCCTCCGGCGCCTCCGGCGTGACCCCGCAGGAGACGGAGTTCGCCGAGGCCGTCCGCACCGTCTGCGCCGACCTGGCACGGCAGCTCATCGGCGACGCCGAGGGAGCCTCCAAGGACATCCGCATCGAGGTGATCAACGCGGCCACCGAGGACGACGCCGTGGAGGTCGGCCGCAGCATCGCCCGCAACAACCTCCTCAAGTGCGCCGTCCACGGAGAGGACCCCAACTGGGGCCGGGTGCTCTCCGCCATCGGCACCACCTCCGCCGCCTTCGAACCCGACCGGCTGAACGTCGCCATCAACGGCGTGTGGGTGTGCCGGAACGGCTCCGTCGGCGAGGACCGCGAACTGGTGGACATGCGCTACCGCGAGGTGCGCATCACCGCCGACCTGGCCGCGGGCGACGCCTCCGCCGTCGTCTGGACCAACGACCTCACCGCCGACTACGTCCACGAGAACAGCGCCTATTCCTCATGAGCACCCGTAAACACAAGGTCCTGCCCAAGGCCGAGACCCTCATCGAGGCCCTGCCCTGGCTGACCCGCCACCACGGAAAGACGGTCGTCGTCAAGTTCGGCGGCAACGCCATGGTCGACGAGGAGCTGAAAGCCGCCTTCGCCCAGGACGTGGTCTTTTTGCGGCACGCCGGACTCAAGCCGGTCGTCGTCCACGGCGGCGGCCCGCAGATCAACGCCCACCTCGACAAGCTGGGGCTGGTCTCGGAGTTCAAGGCCGGCCTGCGGGTCACCACCGACGAGGCGATGGACGTCGTGCGGATGGTGCTGGCCGGTCAGGTGCAGCGCGAGCTGGTCGGCCTCCTCAACCGGCACGGCCCCATCGCCGTCGGCATGACCGGCGAGGACGCGCACACCATGACCGCCACCAAGCGCTACGCCGAGATGGACGGCGAACGGGTGGACATCGGCCGGGTCGGGGAGATCACCGAGGTCGACACGGGCGCCGTCCAGGCGCTGCTGGACGACGGCCGCATCCCGGTGATCTCCTCCATCGCCCGCAGCGCCGACGACGGCGACGGCAACGGGGTCTACAACATCAACGCCGACCTCGCCGCCGCCGCGCTCGCCGCCGCCCTCGGTGCCGAGACGCTGATCGTCCTCACCGACGTCGAGGGGCTGTACGCGGACTGGCCGAACAGCGACGAGGTGATCAGCCGACTCACCGCGAGCGAGCTGGAGAAGCTGCTGCCGGACCTGGCCAGCGGAATGGTCCCCAAGATGGAGGGCTGTCTGCACGCCGTGCGCAACGGCGTCAACACCGCCCGCGTCCTCGACGGGCGCGTCCAGCACTCCATCCTGCTGGAGATCTTCACCGACGAGGGCATCGGAACCATGATCGTGCCGGACGAGGGGGAACGGGAATGAGCACCGCCGACAGCACCGCCGATACCGCTGACACCGCCGACGGCACCGGCGAGACCGCCAACGCGCGCCTCACCCGGCGCTGGCGGGGCGCGCTGATGGACAACTACGGCACCCCCAGCGTCCCGATCACCCGCGGGGAGGGCGCCCGGCTGTGGGACGCCGACGGCAGGGAGTACCTGGACTTCGTCGGCGGCATCGCCGTCAACTCCCTGGGCACCGGGCACCCGGCGGTCGTGCGGGCCGTCTCCGAGCAGATCGCCACGCTCGGCCACGTCTCCAACCTGTTCATCGCCGAGCCCCCGGTCGCCCTGGCCGAACGGCTGCTGGGCCTCTTCGGCCGGCCGGGCCGCGTCTACTTCTCCAACTCCGGCGCGGAGGCCGTCGAGGCCGCCTTCAAGATCGGCCGCCGGACCGGACGCACGCACATGGTCGCCACCGTCGGCGGCTTCCACGGCCGCACCATGGGCGCCCTGGCGCTGACCGGCCAGTCCGCCAAGCGCGACCCCTTCCTGCCGCTGCCGGGCGAGGTCACCCACGTCCCCTACGGCGACGTCGCCGCGCTGCGCGAGGCCGTCACCGAGGAGACGGCCCTGGTGATCCTGGAACCGATCCAGGGCGAGATGGGCGTCGTCGTCCCGCCCGAGGGCTATCTGGCCGCGGCCCGCGAGATCACCGCCGCCACCGGCACCCTGCTGGTGCTCGACGAGATCCAGACGGGCATCGGACGCACCGGCCACTGGTTCGCCTGCCAGGAACAGGGCGTCGAGCCGGACGTCGTCACCCTCGCCAAGGGGCTGGGAGCCGGACTGCCCATCGGCGCCACGGTCGCCTTCGGGGCGGCGGCCGAGCTGCTGGCGCCCGGCCAGCACGGCTCCACCTTCGGCGGCAACCCGGTGTCCTGCGCGGCGGCGCTCGCCGTCCTGGACACCATCGCCGACGAGGGCCTCCTCGACCACGTCAAGCGTGTCGGCGGCCGGCTGCGCGAGGCCGTCCGGGCGTTGGGCCACCCGTTGGTGGACCAGGTCCGCGGCGCGGGGCTGCTGCTGGGTATCGTACTGACCGAACCCGTCGCGCCTCGGGTGCAGCAGGCGGCCCAGGACGCGGGCTTCCTGGTGAACGCGTGCGCCCCGGACGTCGTTCGGCTCGCCCCGCCCCTGATCATCGGCGAGGACGAGGTGGACGCGCTGGTCCGTGCCCTCCCCGACGTCCTCGACGCCGCCCACGGGATCCGACGAGCCGGAGATTGACGAGACGATGACCGAGGCGCAGGAGAACAACCACGGGGGACCGGCCGTACCCCACACGCGTACGGCCCGGCACCGCCGGATCGTGGAGATCCTCGGCCGTGAGCCGGTCCGCTCCCAGAGCCAGCTCGCCAAGCTCCTCGCCGACGACGGGCTGAGCGTCACCCAGGCGACGCTCAGCCGGGACCTCGACGAACTGGGCGCGGTGAAGATCCGCAACACCGGCGGCGAGCTGATCTACGCCGTGCCCGGCGAGGGCGGCGACCGCACCCCCCGGGCCCCGCTGGGGGAGTCCGCGAGCGAGGCCCGGATGGCGCGGCTGGCGGGCGAACTGCTCATCTCCGCCGAGGCCTCGGCCAACCTCGTGGTCCTGCGCACTCCGCCCGGCGCCGCCCAGTTCCTCGCCTCGGCCATCGACCAGGCGGAGGTCCACGAGATCATCGGCACCATCGCGGGCGACGACACCGTGCTGCTGATCAGCCGTCACCCCACCGGCGGCCAGGCCCTGGCCGACCACCTGCTGCGCCTGGCGCAGCGGAACTCCCCGCAGCGGAACGCCAACTAGCCGGCGGGGCACGGGAATCGGGCGGAGCCTCTCCGGCCGGCTCCGGGGCACGCCGTCCGGCGTTCTCTCAGGACGCGGTCTTCCACTCCTCGGCCAGCAGCGCCCAGACCTGGAGGTCGTGACGCCGCCCGCCCAGGGCGAACACGCCACGCAGGGTGCCCTCGTGCGTCATGCCCAGCCGCTGGGCCACCGCGATGCTCGGGGTGTTCTCGGGGGAGACCAACCACTCCACCCGGTGCATGCCGCGGGCGCCGACCGCCCAGTCGATCATGCGACGGGCGGCGGTGGTGACCAGACCGCGTCCCCGCGCCTCGGGGGCGAGCCAGGCCCCCAGTTCGCAGGAGCCCCCCTCGGCGTCGAACAGCCGGAACATCATGCCGCCGACCAGCGCGCCGTCGAGCCGGATGCCGTAGAGGCGACCCTGGTCGGCGGCCTGCTTGTCGGCGTAGCGCTGGAGGAAGGCCCGCGCGGACTCGGTGTCGACGACGGAGCGCGCCCACGGCAGCCAGGGGGCGAGGTGGTCGCGCGCCCGGTCGGTGTGCGCGGCGAACTCCGCCGCCTGCCAGGGCTCCAGGGGGCGCAGTTCCGCCCCGTCGCCGAGCGGGGTGCTGAGCATGGGGACTCCTCGGGGTCGCGGTGGGCACCGCCGTCGGCGGCCGTGGCGACCGGGGCGCGGTCGGGGTGCGGTGATCGGTGCGCTGTCACGGTAACCACCTCCGCCGTGCGGCACCATCGGGTACGGCCGTGCCCGTCCCGGTCCGGACGTCTCGGTCCGAACGGCGCTGCTCCGGGCGCCGCCCCGGACGGCGCGTCGGCAGCCGGGTGAGCACCGGAGCGGCGCCGTCCGTGTGCTCGTCCGCGCCGTCCGGTGGAAGGTTTCCCCACGCCCGTCCGTCCCGCCGCGCGGGGGAGTCCCGTCGGATGGTCACGCGGGGGTGGGCGGCAGGGGCAGGGGTAGGCCGGGGAGGCCGTCGATGCTGGTGGCGATGTGCTCCTTCTTGTGGAAGTAGGCGTCCAGGGTCTCGTCCGTCTCACGCGCGAAGCGGGAGCCGTGGAGCGGACGGTCGCCTTCGTAGGTCATCAGGGGGACGGCGTACCCGCAGGTGTCGCGGATCAGCTCGGCGGTGACGACGACGATCGCGCGCAGGCCGTGCCGGCTGTGGTCGATGTCGGGGAAGTGGGCGAGCAGCTCGTTCCACCGCGGGTCGTCGCGGAAGACGGGCTCGCCGCGGCCGTGGACGCGCACGATGTCGGGCGGCCCGGAGAAGGCGCACCACATCAGGGTGATCCGACCGTTCTCCCGCAGGTGGGCGATGGTCTCGGCGTTGGAGCCGGCGAAGTCCAGGTAGGCGACGGTGCGCTCGTCGAGGACGGCGAGGGAGCCCGTCAGCCCCTTGGGGGAGAGGTTGATCGTGCCGTCCTCGGACAGGGGCGCGGTGGCGGTGAAGAAGACGGGCTGTGCCTCGATGAACTTCCGCAGGCGGCCCTCTATGCGGTCGTGTGTCTTTCCCATGTCCACATCATGTCCGGGCGTGCGCGTGCGCGGTGGGGGATTCGGACGCAGGCTGGGGTCATGGGAGTCACGGGAGAACGCTTCGAGGTACGGGTGCGCCGGGTGTACGAGGAGGCCGCGCCCGACGACGGGAAACGGGTGCTGGTGGACCGGCTGTGGCCGCGCGGTCTGGCGAAGGAGAGGGCCGAGCTGGACGAGTGGGTCAAGGACGTCGCCCCCTCGGACGGACTGCGCCGCTGGTACGGGCACGACTCCGATCGCCACGCGGAGTTCGTCGAGCGCTACCGGGCGGAGCTGGCCGAGCCCGAGCGGCACGAGGCGGTGGAGCGGCTGCGGGAACTGGCCGGGGACGCGCCGCTGACCCTGCTGACGGCGACCAGGGAGGTGGACCGCAGCCACCTCCCGGTCCTGGCCGAGGTGCTGCGGAACACCCCGGACCCGACCGGCTGAGCCGGACCGGCGCCCGAGCGGCACGGGTCGGGCCGCGTTCCGCCCCGGCGCGCTCACCGCGCCGACCGGCGGTCCCGCGCCGGCGAGGCCGTCCTTTGACGAACCATACGGTGGAGTGCATACTTATGCCAGTCGCCGTATGCATCGTAAGGAGCCCTCCGTGACCGAGCGCGTCGTACTCGCCTACTCCGGTGGTCTGGACACCTCCGTCTGCATCGGCTGGATCGCCGAGGAGACGGGCGCCGAGGTCATCGCCGTCGCCGTGGACGTCGGCCAGGGCGGGGAGGACCTGGACGTCATCCGCAAGCGCGCGCTCGCCTGCGGTGCGGTGGAGGCCGAGGTCGCCGACGCCAAGGACGAGTTCGCCGACGAGTACTGCCTCCCGGCGATCAAGGCCAACGCGCTCTACATGGACCGCTACCCGCTGGTCTCCGCCCTCTCCCGGCCGGTCATCGTCAAGCACCTGGTGGCCGCTGCGCGGAAGCACGGCGCCGACACCGTCGCCCACGGCTGCACCGGCAAGGGCAACGACCAGGTGCGGTTCGAGGCGGGCATCGCCTCCCTCGCGCCCGACCTGAACTGCATCGCGCCCGTGCGGGACTACGCCATGACCCGCGACGCGGCCATCGCCTTCGCCGAGAGCAAGGGCCTGCCGATCGAGACCACCAGGAAGTCGCCGTACTCCATCGACCAGAACGTCTTCGGACGCGCCGTGGAGACCGGCTTCCTGGAGGACATCTGGAACGCGCCGATCGAGGACGTCTACGACTACACCGAGAACCCGGCCACCCCGCGCGAGGCCGACGAGGTGGTCATCACCTTCGACAAGGGCGTCCCCGTCGCCGTCGACGGCCGGCCCGTCACCGTCCTGCAGGCCATCCAGCAGCTCAACGAGCGCGCCGGAGCCCAGGGCATCGGCCGGATCGACATGGTCGAGGACCGACTCGTCGGCATCAAGTCCCGCGAGGTCTACGAGGCCCCGGGCGCCATCGCGCTGATCACCGCCCACCAGGAACTGGAGAACGTCACCCTGGAGCGCGAACTGGCCCGCTACAAGCGGCAGGTCGAGCAGCGGTGGAGCGAACTGGTCTACGACGGCCTGTGGTTCTCCCCGCTCAAGCGGGCCCTGGACGGGTTCGTCGCCGAGGCCAACGAGCACGTCTCCGGCGACATCCGGATGACCCTGCACGGCGGCCGGGCCGTCGTCACCGGCCGGCGCTCCCAGGAGTCGCTGTACGACTTCAACCTGGCCACCTACGACACCGGCGACACCTTCGACCAGTCGATGGCCAAGGGTTTCATCGAGATCTTCGGCATGAGCAGCAGGATCGCCGCCAAGCGGGACCTCGGGCAGTAACCTGCCCTCCACGGCAGCCGCCGCACCGCCCGCCTTCCTCCGCCCCGCGGCGGGGAGGCGGGCGTCTTCTCACGGCGTCTTCCCACCAGCCACACCCCAGCACCCCAGTACGACCCACCGGCACGCGCACGAGGAGCATCGATGACCAACGCCCCGCAGACCCCCGCCCCCTCCGCAGGCGGTGACGTACGCCTGTGGGGCGGCCGGTTCGCCGACGGACCGGCCGAGGCCCTGGCGAAGCTCTCGGCCTCCGTCCACTTCGACTGGCGGCTGGCCCCCTACGACATCGCCGGGTCGCGGGCGCACGCCCGGGTGCTGAACAAGGCCGGGCTGCTCACCGACGACGAGCTGGAGCGGATGCTCGCCGGACTCGACCGGCTGGCGGCCGACGTCGCCGACGGCTCGTTCACCGGCACCGTCGCCGACGAGGACGTCCACACCGCCCTGGAGCGCGGGCTGCTGGAGCGCCTCGGCCCCGAGCTGGGCGGCAAGCTCCGCGCCGGCCGCTCCCGCAATGACCAGGTCGCCACGCTGTTCCGGATGTACCTGCGCGACCACGCCCGGATCATCGGCGGTCTGCTCGCCGATCTGAACGAGGCCCTGGTCTCCCTCGCCGAGGCGCACCCGGACGTGGCGATGCCCGGCCGCACCCACCTCCAGCACGCCCAGCCGGTGCTCTTCGCCCACCACCTCCTCGCCCACGTCCAGGCCTTCTCACGGGACGCCGAGCGACTGCGGCAGTGGGACGAGCGCACCGCCGTCTCGCCCTACGGGTCCGGCGCGCTGGCCGGCTCCTCGCTGGGCCTGGACCCGCGGGCGGTCGCCGCCGACCTCGGCTTCGAACGCGGCTCGGCGGCCAACTCCATCGACGGCACCGCCTCCCGCGACTTCGTCGCCGAGTTCGCCTTCATCACCGCGATGATCGGCGTCGACCTCTCCCGGCTCGCGGAGGAGGTGATCATCTGGAACACCAAGGAGTTCTCCTTCGTCACCCTCCACGACGCCTTCTCCACCGGCTCGTCGATCATGCCGCAGAAGAAGAATCCGGACATCGCCGAGCTGGCGCGCGGCAAGTCCGGGCGGCTCATCGGCAACCTCACCGGCCTGCTGGCCACCCTCAAGGCGCTGCCGCTGGCGTACAACCGCGATCTGCAGGAGGACAAGGAGCCCGTCTTCGACTCCTGCGACCAACTGGAGATCCTGCTCCCGGCGTTCACCGGGATGATGGCCACCCTCACCGTCAACCGCGAGCGGATGGAGGAGCTGGCCCCGGCCGGCTTCTCCCTGGCCACCGATGTCGCCGAGTGGCTGGTGAAGCGGGGCGTGCCGTTCCGCGAGGCGCACGAGATCGCGGGGGAGTGCGTCAAGGTCTGCGAGGCCGCCGGGATCGAGCTGGACCAGCTCACCGACGAGCAGTTCGCGAAGATCTCCCCGCACCTGACCGGCGAGGTCCGCACCGTGCTGAGCGTCGCGGGGGCGCTGGCCTCCCGCGACGGACGCGGCGGCACCGCGCCGTCGGCGGTCGCCGTCCAACTCGCCGAGGTCAAGGACGACCTGGCCCGGCAGCGGGAGTGGGCGCGGACCGCTCCGGGAGGTCGCTGAGGAACTCCACCTCGCCGGTCTCCGCCCGGTGGTGGGCCCCCACCACCTCCAGGGCGCCCCGACGCAGCAGAGGCAGCAGGACCGGGTCGTCGCGCAGCCGCGCGACGACCCGGTCGGTCTGCGCGCGGACGGTGTTCTCCACGGCGTCGCCCGGCCGCCGCGCGCCCTCCCGGCAGGCCTGCGCCAGCCGGGCCGACGCCACGGCGAGGTGGGCCGGCGGCCGGGCGCCCTCCGTCCGTGCCCGAACCGCCGCGGCCACCGTCTCGCACCCGGAGTGCCCCAGCACCACCACCAGCGGCACCTCCAACTCCACCGGCCCGTACTCGACGCTGCCCTCGACCATCGCGTCCAGGGTGTGCGCGGCCGTGCGGATCACCAGCAGCGCGCCCGGCCCCAGAGCGAACAGCTCCTCCGGCGGCACCCGGCAGTCCACGCAGGCCAGGACGGTGGCGAGCGGACGTCCGACGCGGGCGGCCCCGACCCTTCCCGCTCTCCCCGCGCCCCGGGCACCGCCCCCGACGGCCCGACGGTTGCCCTCCCTCAGCAGCCGCAGCGCCGCGCGGGGAGCGATCCGCTCTCCCCCGTCACCGTCGCCGCCCTTCGGGGCACCGCCCTGGCGCGGTACGGCGCCGATCAGCCCGGCGGCGCCGAGCGCGGCCCCGCGCAGTGTCCAGCGGTGATTCCTCGGCGAGCGCGGCACGTCGTTCCTCCCTGGTGCTTTCGGTCCTCGGGGAGCATCGACCGCACCGCACCGGCTCATGCCGCCGGAAGGGGTGAATCAGGACGTCCCGGATGAGACGTGGTCACCCGCACGAGTGAGCGCCCCGGGCGTCCCCTCGGGCGTTCGTCCGCGAACGCAGCGCCGGGCGGGCCGACGCCACGCGCCCGGCGACGCCGGCCCCGTGGCCTCGGGGGGCGTCGGGGGGCGTCCCGGGGACCCGGGGAGAAGGAGTCAGGCCGCCTTGGCCTTGGTGGCGTACACGTCCACGTACTCCTGGCCCGACAGTCGCATCACGTGGCTCATCACCTCGTCCGTCACGGCCCGCAGCACGTAGCGGTCGCGGTCCATGCCGTCGTAGCGGGAGAAGTCCAGCGGCTCGCCGAAGCGGACCGTGACCCGGCGGCCCGGACCGATCCGGGGCAGGCCGCGCCCGCCCGGCTGCACGCGGTCGGTGCCGATCATCGCGAACGGAACCACCGGCGCCCCGGTCATCAGCGTCAGCCGGGCGATGCCGGTGCGCCCCCGGTAGAGGCGGCCGTCGGGGGAGCGGGTGCCCTCCGGGTAGATGCCGAAGACCTTGCCCTCCTCCAGCACCCGGCGGCCGGTCATCAGCGCGGCCACGCCGCCGCGCCCGCCGTCGCGGTCGACGGGGATCATGCCGACGCCGGTGAAGAACCAGGCCATCAGGCGGCCCTTGAGGCTCTTGCCGGTGACGTACTCGTCCTTGCCGATGAAGAAGACCTGCCGGTCGACGACGAGCGGGAGGATCATCGAGTCGATGAACGTGAGGTGGTTTCCGGCCAGGATCACCGGTCCGCTGCCCGGAATGCGCTCGACGCCCTCCACCCGCGGACGGAACAGCACGCGCAGGAGCGGGCCGAGCAGCGCTTTGATGAACTGGAAGCGGGACAACATGTCCTCCGGTCGTGACGGTCAGCGCGCACACCCGCGCGAGTCAGTACGGTACCCGCGCTCCAGGGCGAAACGTGCGCCGGGTTCGAACGACGGATACCCGGTGTCGGGGTGCTTTGTCAGCCGTTTGCGTCATGTTCCCCCCGCGGCCTCCCGGCGGACGGCGGCGCGCGCCTACCATGCGCGGGTTCCGTCGCTTGTCAGGTGCGGGACAGCCATGAGCGGACGTGGGAGAGGAGTGTCCATGGGACAGGTGCAGCGGCCGGGGCGCAGGACGGTGCTGGGCGCGGCGGTGCTGGGGACCGGAGCGGCGGCACTGGGGCCGGCGGCCACGGCCGTGGCCGCCGGCGGGAGCGGCGCGGGCCGGGGGCGCTCGAAGCTGCCGGTGCCCACCGTGATCGCCCACCGGGGCGCCAGTGGCCACCGCCCCGAGCACACCCTCGGCGCGTACCAACTCGCCCTCGACATGGGGGCGGACGTCATCGAGCAGGACCTCGTCCCCACCAAGGACGGCCGGCTGGTGTGCCGCCACGAGAACGACATCACCGGCACCACGGACGTCGCCGACCACCCGGAGTTCGCCGACCGGAGGACCACCAAGACGGTGGACGGCACGGAGCTGACCGGCTGGTTCACCGAGGACTTCACCCTCGCCGAGCTCAAGACGCTGCGCGCCACCGAGCGCATTCCGCAGACCCGGCCCAACAACACCCTCTACGACGGCCGTTGGGAGGTGCCGACCTTCGAGGAGGTGCTGCGCTGGGCCGAGCGCGAGGGCCGCCGGCGCGGACGTCCGGTCTGGCTGCACGTCGAGACCAAGCACCCCACCTACTTCCGCGAGCTGGGGCTGGGCCTGGAGGAGCCGTTGGCGAGGCTGCTGCGTGCCCACGGGCGGCACCGCGCGAACTCCCCGACGTTCCTGCAGTCCTTCGAGCCGGGCAGCATGCGGCGGCTGGCGAGGCTGGTGGAGACCCCGCGCGTGGTGCTGCTCTCCTCCGCCTCCTCCCGCCCCTGGGACTTCGTGGAGTCCGGCGACCCGCGCACCGTGGCCGACCTGATCACCCCCGAGGGCCTGAAGTGGATCTCCGGCTTCGCCCAGGGCATCGGCCCCACGCTCGATCTGGTCGTCCCCAGGACGGCCGACGGCCGGCTGGGGGAGCCCACCACCCTGGTGCGCGACGCCCACGCCCACGGCCTGTTGCTCCACCCGTACACCCAGCGCAACGAGAACCGGTTCCTGCCCGCCGACTTCCACCGCGGCACCGACCCCGACGCCTACGGAGACGCCTTCGGCGCCCTGCGGGCGTACTTCGCCACCGGGATCGACGGCATCTTCTCCGACCACCCGGACACGGCGCTGCTGGCAGCCGAGGACTTCCGTCGAGGCTGAACCCCCGGCCCCGGCGCCGGTTTCCGGCGCCGGGGCCGCGCCGTCCCGCGGCGAGCCACCCGGACGGGTGATCACCGGCCGTCCGCGCAACCGGCCCGCCGGCTCCGACCGTCACGGCAGCCGTGACGCCGGACGATTCCCCGCCCCCTCTCCCGCCGCCGCTGCGTTCCCTGCTGGAGGCCGAGTGCGCCGCGGAGGCGGCGGGCCACGGCGTCGAACCCGCCGACCTCGAACAGGCCGTCTGGTTGCGGTGGCTGGAACGCGGTCGGGCGGAGGGGCCGCCGCCCCGCCCGGACCACTGGCTGCGGGCGGCCGTACGGGCCGAGGTGCGGGCCGCCCGCCGCCGGGCGCGGCGCGAGGTGGCCTACGACCCGGCGGCGGTCGGGCCCGTGGACGGCGCCGAGGAGACCGAGAGCGCCGAGAACCGGGCCCTCGGCCGGGAACGGCGGCGGGTCCTGCGCGAGACGATCGCGAAACTGCCCGGCCGCTGCCCGGCGGTGCTCACCGCCCTGCTGTCGCGGCGGGACCCCACCTACCCCGAGATCGCCCGCGAGTTGGGAATCTCACAGGGCAGTCTCGGTCCGGTTCGTTCCCGATGCATCGATTGCCTGCGCAGAATGCTCCCGGCGGAGGTTGCGGCTCCCGGACCCGGGGGAAGGGTGCGGTAGACAACCGGCGTCATCAGGGCAGACAGTTCGGGCGCGCGACCCTCACTCCGCGCGGGCCCGGACGCGACGATCAGGAGACGTGCGCACATGGGAACGAGCGTGACCATCTCTGCGGCGGGGGACGGCGACGCCGAGCAGATCCTCAAACTGCAGTACCTGTGCTACCAGTCGGAGGCCGCGCTGTACGGCGACTACGGCATCGAACCGCTCACCCAGTCCCTGGACGACCTGCGCGCCGAACTGGCCCGCGGCTGCGTGCTCGTGGCCCGGCTCGGCGAGGAGGTCGTCGGCTCGGTGCGCGGCGGCGTCGACGAGGACGGCACGGCCACCATCGCCAAACTGATCGTGCACCCCCGCCTGCAACGGCACGGCCTCGGCAGGCGGCTGCTGACGGCGATCGAGGAGAAGCTGGCGGAGGAGCGGTCCGCCAAGCGCTACCGGCTCTCCGTCGGCCGGCGCGGTGGGGGAGACCTCCGCCTCTACCGCGGACTCGGTTACGCCCCCGTCTCCACCGAGCGGGTCTCTCCCCGGCTGAACACGGTCGTCCTGGAGAAGGAGGCCGCGCGCGAGGTCGTCCGACAGGACCTCGCCGCCAGCGCCTGACCGGGACGGCGGACGCCGGACGGAACGCGAACGCGAGCGTGGGGACGCGGCAGGGCGCCCGCGTCCCCACACTCGCCGGTCGTGAGCGCGTGTGGTCGTGTCGCGCGGGGTGTGTGCGGGGGGTGCGTGGGTCGGGTGGCTCCGTGTGGGCGAGAGGCGTGGCCCGGGAGCGGCGCCCCGCGGCTACGCGGCCCGCTCGGCCGTCCGCGAGCGCCGCAGCCACACCAGGCCGACGACGGGCAGGACCAAGGGGAGCAACAGGTAGCCCAGGCCGTAGTTCGACCAGACGGTCGAATCCGGGAAGGCCGACGGATCCAGCACGGTCCAGGTGCCGATCGTCAGCACCCCGAACAGTTCCGCCGCGCAGCCGACCGTCGCCACCCCGCGGGCGCTCTCGCCGCCGCGGGCCAGGGCGACGGTGATCACCACGTACACCACCGCGGCGATCGCCGAGAGCACGTAGGCCAGCGGCGCCTCCTCGAAGCGGGTGGCGAGCTGGTAGACCGAGCGGGACGTGGCGCCGACGGCGAAGACCGCGTACACCGTGAGCAGCAGCCGGCCCGGACCGTGCCCGAGCCCTGGGGAGGAGCCCCGCGCGGCGGACGGCGAGGACGTCCCGGAGGGCTTCTCGGGGGGCTTTCCGGAGGGCGTCTCAGACATGGCCGCCGCCTCCCCACACGTCGTACAGCCGAACCTGGAGCACCGCCATCACCACCGCGCCCGCGGCGACCGTCGCCGAGCCCCAGCGGGTGCGCTCGGCCAGCGACATGAAACCGACGGCCGGCACACAGGCCACGACGCCCAGCAGGTAGCCGACGAAGACCACCGTGCCGCCGTCCGGCTGTTCGCCGCGCGCGAGCCGCACGACCCCGACGATCAGTTGGACCAGGGCGAGCGCGGTCACCACGGCCATCCCGGCGAAGTGCCAGTCCTTGGTCGGCTGGTCCCGGTATGCCGCGAAGCCGCACCAGGCGGCCAGGGCGAGCGCGGCCACGGCGACCGCGACCGTCAGCGGGGTGAACATGTCGAGACTGTATTACGGGGAGACATCACGGGCGGAAAGGCCCCCCGTCCGCGGTTCCCGGATCGCCTCATAGGCTGACGGGGTGAGGATCTTCGCCGCCGCCGCGCTCTTCGACAACGACGGAACCCTGCTGTCGTCCCTGGACTCGGTCGTCCGCTGCTGGACCCGCTGGGCGGGTGAGTACGGCGTCACCGCCGAGGACTTCGCCCGGATCGGGCTGCACGGCCGTCCCGCCGCGGAGATCGTCGCCGACCTGTTGCCCGCCGACCGGGTGCCCGAGGCGCTGCGGCGCATCGACGAGCTGGAGCTGGAGGACGTGACGGGCCCGGACGGGGGAGGGGTGGCGCCGCTGCCCGGCTCGGTCGAGCTGACCGGCGCGCTGCCCGCCGACCGCTGGGCCGTCGTCACCTCCGCGACCCGCCGGCTGGCCGAGGCCCGGCTGGCCCGGGCCGGTCTGAGCGCGCCCCTGGTCGTCGCGGCCGAGGACATCACCCGAGGCAAGCCCGACCCCGAGCCCTACCTGTTGGCCGCCGCCGAACTGGGGGTCGATCCGGCCCGGTGCGTGGTCTTCGAGGACGCCCCGGCCGGCGTGGCGGCCGGTCGCGCCGCAGGCATGACAACCGTGGCCTTGGCCACAACCCACCGGCCCGACGAGCTGGACGCGGATGTCGTGATCAAGGACCTCTCGGCGGTGTCCGTGCAGGTCACGGCCGGTGGACTGGAGATCGTCGCAGGAGAGTGAACGATCGGTCCGCCCTGTTGTCCGCCCCGCCATGCTGTCCACTATGCGGACACGGTGTCCGCATTTTTACGTGCATCGCCCAGGTATCTGGTTTACTCGTCCGCATGACCGCGACGAGCCACCGCACCCCCGCGACCGAGGCGACGATGACGCCCGGTGCTCGCCGCATGTGTCGAATGTGTGACCGCTGAGGGCCCCCGCCCGAGCCGCCTCGCGCCCCGAAGCGAGCCCCGAGCCCCGGCCACGTCCCGATCGACGCGGAACGGACGAGCTCGGCCCCCGCTCATCCGCAGTCCCGTCGTCCCGGACTGCCGGCCCCCTTTCGTCAGGAACATCCCGTGCCCGGCGCCGCCACCGCGCGCCGCGCACTCGACAGTGATGGACACCCAGTGATCACCACCACGGGACTCACCAAGGTCTACCGCTCCCGAGGCCGCGACGTGACCGCGCTCGACGGCGTCGACCTGCACGTCCGCGAAGGCGAGATATTCGGCGTCGTCGGACGCAGCGGAGCGGGGAAGTCCTCCCTCATCCGCTGCGTCAACCTGCTGGAGAGACCCACCTCCGGCACGGTCGTCGTCGACGGACAGGACCTCACCGCGCTGGCCGGACGCGGACCGCGGGCCGGCGCCGCACTGCGCCGGGCACGCAGCCGCATCGGCATGGTCTTCCAACACTTCAACCTGCTGTCCTCCCGGACCGTCCAGGGCAACGTCGAGCTGCCCCTGGAGATCCTGGGGGTGCCCGGCCGGGAACGCGCCCGCAAGGCGCGGGAACTGCTCGGCCTGGTCGGCCTCGCCGACCACGCCCGCGCCTGGCCCGCGCAGTTGTCGGGCGGACAGAAGCAGCGCGTCGGCATCGCCCGGGCGCTCGCCGGCGACCCCAAGGTGCTGCTGTCGGACGAGGCCACCTCAGCCCTCGACCCGGAGACCACCCGCTCGGTGCTGGACCTGCTGCGCGACCTCAACCGACAACTCGGCCTGACCATCCTGCTCATCACGCACGAGATGGACGTCGTGAAGTCGATCTGCGACTCGGCCGCGCTGATGCGCGACGGGAAGGTCGTCGAATCCGGCACCCTCTCCGGACTGCTGGCCACCCCCGGCTCGGAACTGGCCCGCGAGCTGTTCCCCCTCGGCGGCCCGCCCCCCGAGGGTGACCACACCGTCGTGGACGTCACCTTCCACGGCGACAGCGCGGCCCGACCGCTGATCTCCCAGCTCTCGCGCACCTATGACATCGACGTGTCGATCCTCGGCGCCGCGATGGACACCATCGCCGGCCGTCAGGTGGGTCGGATGCGGATCGAACTCCCCGGTCGCTTCGAGGACAACGTCGTGCCGATCGGCTTCCTGCGCGAGCGGGGCCTGACCGTGGAACTCGCCGGGAGCACCGAGGCCGCCGGGACCACCGGGTCCGCCGAGTCCGTCAAGCCCGTCGAGTTCGTCGAGAAGACCGTGGAGGAGGCCCGATGACCTGGCCGGAGATGCAGCCCATTCTGATCCAGGGCACCATCGACACGCTCTACATGGTCGGGTGGTCCACCCTCGTCACCGTCCTCGGCGGACTCCCGCTGGGCGTGCTGCTGGTCCTCACCGACCGGGGCGGCCTCCTGGCCAACAAGACGGTCAACAAGGCGCTGGGCGCCGTGGTCAACGTCGGACGCTCCCTGCCCTTCATCGTCCTCGTCGTCGCCCTGATCCCCTTCACCCGGCTGCTGATCGGCACCTCCATCGGCCCGACGGCCGCCGTGGTGCCGCTGTCCATCGGCGCCATCCCCTTCTTCGCCCGGCTGGTGGAGACCGCCGTGCGCGAGGTGGACCACGGTCTGGTGGAGGCCGTCCTGTCCATGGGCGGCGGCACCGGCACGGTCGTCTTCAAGGCACTGCTGCCGCAGGCGCTCCCGTCGCTGGTGGCCGGTCTGACCACCACCGTCATCACCCTCGTCAGCTACTCCGCGATGGCCGGGGCGGTGGGCGCCGAGGGGCTGGGCAGCAAGGCCATCACCTACGGCTACCAGCGTTTCGAGACCGGCTTCATGATCGCCACGGTCGTGGTGCTGCTCGCCATCGTCACCGTCGTGCAGCTCCTGGGCGACGGCGTGGTGCGGCTGCTCTCCCGCCGCGAACGCACCGCCTCCTGAAAGCTTCCGCCCCCCGGCGGAGAACCCCCCACGAAGCCGGACACCTTGTCCGGCGACCACGCAAGAACTCGGCAGCGCCGAGAGACCGAGAAACCCGAGAACCCGGGAAACCGAGAACCCGGGAAGCCGGGAGAACCGAGAAAGAGGCACTCTTCGTGCACACCATCGCCAAGACCACCGCCGCCGCCGCGGTCGCCGCCGCCCTCACCCTGGGGCTGTCCGCCTGCGGCACCGACTCCGACCCCGCGGCCTCCACCGGCAAGAAGGACGCCGAGGCGCGGCTGACCGTCGCCGCCTCCCCCGTCCCGCACGCCGACATCCTCAACTTCGTCAAGGAGAACCTGGCCGAGGAGGCGGGACTGAAGCTGGAGGTCAAGGAGTTCACCGACTACGTCCTGCCGAACACCGCCACCGAGAACGGCGAGGTCGACGCCAACTACTTCCAGCACAAGCCCTACCTGGACGACTTCAACGCCAAGCAGGGCACCCACATCGTTCCGGTGGTGGACGTGCACCTGGAGCCGCTGGGCCTGTACTCCTCCACCCTGAAGAAGGCCTCCGACCTCGGCGCCGGCGACACCGTCGCGGTGCCCAACGACACCACCAACGAGGGCCGCGCCCTGAAGCTCCTGGAAGAGCAGGGGCTGATCGAGCTGAAGAAGGGCACCGGCAACGACGCCACCCTCGCCGACATCGCCGACGCCAAGGGGCTGAAGTTCAAGGAGCTGGAGGCCGCCGCCCTGCCCCGCTCCCTGGAGGACGTGGACGCCGCCGTCATCAACGGCAACTACGCCATCGAGGCCGACCTGGAGCCCTCGAAGGACGCCCTCGCCCTGGAGAGCGCGGAGGGCAACCCCTACGCCAACTTCCTCGCGGTCAAGGAGGGCAACGAGGACGACCCGCGGGTGAAGAAGCTCGCCGAACTCCTCACCTCCGACGAGGTCAAGAAGTTCATCGAGGACGAGTACCGGGGCTCGGTCGTCCCCGCCGAGGGCGACGAGTCCTGACACGACGCACCGGTGCGCCGGGCCCCGGCCGAACGGCCGGGGCCCGGCGCTGCACACTGTCCGGACGATGCTGCATGCTGGGCACTCGACCCCTTCAGGCTGGAGCGGCGCATGACATCCAACTTCCCGGAGATCTCGATCAGTACGGAGCGGCTCGTGCTGCGTCCACTCGAGGAGGCGGACGTCCCCGCGTTCACGGAGATGATGAACGACGAGCTCGTCACCGCCTGGACCTCCGTACCCGTCCCCTACACCGAGGACGACGCCCGGGAGTGGATCACCCGCGGGGCGCCCGCGGAGCGGACCGAGGGACGCGGCATCGTCTTCGCCGTCACCGAGTTCCTCACCCAGCGCCTGGTCGGCACCGTCCACCTGTGCAGGGTGAACTGGCGGGTGCGGTCCGCCGAGGCGGCCTATGTGATCGCCCCCTGGGCGCGCGGCGAGGGATACGCCGCCGAGTCGGTGCTGGCCGCGGCCCAGTGGCTGTTCCAGGACCGGGGGTTCGAACGGCTGGAGATCCGCACCCCCGCCGACAACACCGCTTCCCAACAGGTGGCCCAGAAGATCGGCTGCGTCAGCGAGGGCGTGCTGCGCAACGCCTGGATGGTCCGCAACCGCACCGAGGACGGCGACTGGACCGACCTCCGCACCGACCTCATCGTGTGGAGCCTGCTGCCGGAGGACCTGGACGGAATCCCCGGCGAGACGAACGAGGCCGACTACCCCTCCTACGCGGAGTGGCGCTGACCGTCCGACCCTCCCCCGGGAGAGCCCCCGCGCGGGCGCGGTAATCTCACTGCGGCGACCCACAGCCCCGTTCCACCACCGCGGGCCCCGGGTCCGCCCCGCTCCGTCCCCCACCCCACCCCGCGACGCGCCCAGGAGACCCGCCGATGGCCGACCGTGTCACCGTGATCGGGTGGGACGGCTCGCCGCTGACCGAGGCCGCCCGGGCCGCCCTCGGCGCGGCGACCCTCGTCGCCGGCGCCGCCCACCACCTGGCCCTGCCCGAGGTCCCGCCCGACGCCGAACGCATCCGTCTGGGCAGCGTGGCGCAGGCCGCCCGGCGCATCGCCGGACACCGCGGCACCGCGGTCGTCCTCGCCGACGGGGACCCCGGCTTCTTCGGCGTCGTCCGCACCCTGCGCGCACCCGAGTACGGCCTGGAGGTCGAGGTCGTCCCCGCGGTCTCCTCCGTCGCCGCCGCCTTCGCCCGCGCCGGGATGCCCTGGGACGACGCCCAGGTCGTCGTCGCCCACGGCCGTACGCTGCGCCGCGCCGTCAACGTCTGCCGCGCGCACCCCAAGGTCGCCGTCCTCACCTCGCCCGGCGCCGGACCGGCCGAACTGGCCCTGCTGTTGGAGGGCGTGCACCGCACCTTCGTCATCTGCGAGGCCCTGGGCACCGAACGCGAACGGGTCACCGTCCTGACCTCCGACAAGGTCGCCGACCACATCTGGCGCGACCCCAACGTCGTGATCGTCGTGGGGGGTTCGGGCACCGGGGCCGAGACCGGCACCGACCGGGTCGGCTGGCTGGCCGGACACGGGCCCGCCTATCCGCCTCCCGTGCGTGGTTGGGCGCTGCCCGTCGCCGAGTACACCGGACAGGACCCCGCCGTGTCGCCGCCGTCCGGCGGCCGGGACTCCGCCCAGCTCCGCGCCGCCCAACTCGCCCGTCTCGGACCGCGCCCCGGCGACCTGCTGTGGGACATCGGCGCGGGCAGCGGCGCCGTCGCCGTGGAGGCGGCCCGGTTCGGCGCCGCCGTCCTCGCCGTCGAGCGCGACGTGGCCGCCTGTGGCCGGATGACCGCCGCCGCGCGGCGTTTCGGCGTCCAACTCCAGGTCGTACAAGGGGTGGCGCCCCTGGCTCTGGAGGATCTCCCCGAGCCCGACCTGGTGCGCGTCGGCGGCGGGGGAGTGCGCACGGTCGCCGCGTGCGCCGACCGCAGGCCCGAGCGGATCGTCACGCACGCCGCCACCCGTGACGAGGCCGAGGCCGTCGGCCGGGTCCTGACGGGGGCCGGATACACCGTGGAGTGCGCGCTGCTGCAGTCCGTCGAACTGGACACCCGGGCCTGGACGGAGCGGGAACGTTCGGTCGTTTTCCTGCTGTCCGGCAGCCGGATGTGATCTCTCCCCGGAAGAACCGTGACCAACCGGGGCCAGTCGCCCACCCCCGGCCTCCGCGGCGCGCGGTGCCGGGTAGGCTGATGGATTGTTGTGCCGCCACCGGGGTTGACGCTTCGTCCGTCAATGTCCGGATGGTTCAGGCGGGGTGAGCACCGCACCGTGTCCACGCTCGTTGTTCTCCAACGGGAGGGCGCGGCACCCGCTGGGGCTGGAAGGAGCACTATCGATGGGCGAGGGGTACGCATGACTGACACCGGCCAGGTCCCGGTCGAGGGACAGCCGGAGAACGCAGGCGGACAGCCGGAGCAGCCGGTCGCACCGGCACCCGGCACGTACACCTTCGCGGGCCCGGTCGACGGTGTGGCGGCGGGCGACGAGGACGACCTGCTGCTGCCCGGCGCCCAGGGCGCGTGGAGCGAGGCGGCGGTGACCGCGCAGTCCGCGCACGGACCGGGCCCGCACGGGACGGACGGGCGCGGTTCGGCCCCGGTCGGCCACGACGCGGCCGGACATCCGCAGACCGCGGCCGGCCACCCGACGCCTCCCGCGCAGCAGGGACCGCCGCAGCCCCCGACCGGCGACCCGCAGGCCACCCACGTCCAGATGCCCCGGAGCGGGCAGGTCCCGCACCGCCCGCCGCACCTGGGGCCGCCCGTGCCGGAGCAGTCGGGCACGGTGCGCTCCCTCGCCGACCGCGGCCCGACCCCGACGCCGCCTCCCGGAGCGGGCGTCCCGGTCACCCCGGTCGGCCCGATGCACACGCCTCCGCACGCCATGCCCGTGCGGCAGTCGGGGCCGCCCACCATGGGCCCCGAGTACTTCGACGTGGCCCACGAGGAGCCCGCGGCGCCCGCCGCCCCGGACCCCTCCTCGCTGCCCGGTCCCCAACTCGCCGCGTTCCCCCAGGAACCCGTGCGGCCGGGCGCCTGGGCGCCGGCCCCCGCGGAGGCGGACGGACAGCGGGCCGACGCTCCGCTGCCCGGCCCCGACCTCGCCGCGCTCCCGCCCCAGGACGGCGGGGAGGCGTTCGCGCCGGAGGCCCCGGAGCAGGCGACCCCGGACCAGGCGATCCCTGAGCAGGCGGAGGCGTGGGAACAGGCCCAGTCGCCGACCGTCGCTCCGGCACCCGAGCCGACGCACCCCGTGGTGCCCGAGGCCTCTCAGAGCGTGCCCGTGGCCGAGACGCCGGTCGAGGCGCCGGCCGACCCCGTGACTCCGGCCGTGCCCGAGCAGCAGGGTCCGGTCGAGCCGCCGGTCGGGCCCGGGACGCCGGAGGACGGCACGGCGCCCGTGGCCCCGCCGGTCGCGGACGGGGAACCGGAGGAGGCGGAGGGATCCGCCACCGTGCCCGCCCCCCGCCAGGAGTCCGCCGAGGCCCCGACCGAGCCCACGGACGAGGCGCCGACCGAGCCCGTGGCCGAGACGGCGCCGGTCGAGACTCCGACCGAGGCCCCCGCCCCGGCCCCGGCCCCGGCCGATGCTGCCGCACCGGTCGAGGCCCCCGTCGATGCTCCCGCCCCGGCCGAGGCGGAACCCTCCGAGGCGGAACCGACCACGCCCGCCCCGGAACCCGCCGCCGCGCCCGAGCAGCTCGCCATGGCGGCGGTGCCCGGAGCCGGACCGCAGGTGATGGAGGCCGTCCCGGCCGCCGCCGCGTCCGCGCAGTCCGCCGTCGAGACCCCCGCCCCGGAGGCGGACGGCGACACCGAGCCCACCGAGAACGACGGGCCCGCCGAGAACGCCGAGCCCGCCGAAAACGCCGAGAACGACGAGCGGCCCGCGCCCGCCGGGCAGGAATCCGCCGGCGAGGCCCAGGGGAGCGACGAGCCCGAGGGAACCGACGAGGCCGAGAAGACCGACGAGCCCGTGGAGCCCGGCGAGGCCGAGGAGGCCGGCGAGCCCGCGGCCGAGGCCCCCGCCCCGGCCGCCGTCGACAACGGTCCCGCCCCCGCCTACGGCGAGGCCGAACGCGAGGCGCTCCACCGCGTCATGCGCGAGCGGCGCGACATCCGCAACGGCTTCCGTCCCGACCCGATCCCCGACGAGGTGCTGCTGCGCGTCCTGGAGGCGGCTCACACCGCCCCCAGCGTCGGCCACTCCCAGCCGTGGGACTTCGTCCTCATCCGCTCCGAGGAGACCCGCAGGACGATGCACGAGCTGGCCATGCGCCAGCGGGACGCGTACGCCCGGTCGTTGCCCCGGGCCCGCGCCAAGCAGTTCAAGGAGATGAAGGTCGAGGCGATCCTCGACACCCCGGTCAACATCGTCGTCACCGCCGACCCCACCCGCGGCGGTCGCCACACCCTCGGTCGCCACACCCAGCCGCAGATGGCGCCGTACTCCTCCGCGCTCGCCGTGGAGAACCTGTGGCTCGCCGCCCGTGCCGAGGGCCTGGGCGTGGGCTGGGTCAGCTTCTTCGACGAGCGTGAACTGGTCCGGGTGCTGGGCCTCCCCGAACACCTGGAGGTCGTCGCCTACCTGTGCATCGGGTACGTGGACGCCTTCCCCGACGAGCCCGAGTTGGTGCAGGCGGGCTGGTCCAAGCGCCGCCCGCTGTCGTGGGTCGTCCACGAGGAGGCCTACGGCCGCCGTGTGCTGCCCGGCGCGGAGGAGCCGCACGACCTCCTCACCGAGACGCTGGGCGGCATCCGCCCTTTGGACGCCAAGGCGCTCGGCGAGGCGTGGGAGCGGCAGAAGCGGATGACCAAGCCGTCCGGCGCGCTCGGCGTGCTGGAGATCATCTCCGCGCAGCTCAGCGGGTTGGCCCGGCAGTGCCCCCCGCCGATCCCCGAGCCCGCGGCCGTCGCCGTCTTCGCCGGCGACCACGGGGTGCACGCCCAGGGCGTCACCGCGTGGCCGCAGGAGGTCACGGCGCAGATGGTCGCCAACTTCCTCGCCGGTGGCGCGGTCTGCAACGCCTTCGCCAACCAGGTCGGCGCCGAGGTGTGCGTCGTGGACGTGGGCGTGGCGGGCGAACTGCCCAGCATGCCCGGCCTGTTGCCGCGCAAGGTGCGGCCCGGCACGGCGGACTTCACCGTCGGCCCCGCGCTCACGCGGGAAGAGGTGGTGCGCGCGGTCGAGGTGGGCATCGAGACCGCCCGCGACCTGGTCGCGGCGGGCAACAAGGCGCTGCTCACCGGTGAGATGGGCATCGCCAACACCACCGCCTCCGCCGCGCTGATCTCCGTGTTCACCGACGCCGATCCGGCCGAGGTCACCGGGCGCGGCACCGGCGTCAACGACGAGATGCACGCCCACAAGATCGACGTCGTCCGCCGCGCGCTGGAGAAGCACCGGCCCGACCCCGCCGATCCCCTCGGCGTCCTCGCCGCGGTCGGCGGCCTGGAGCACGCCGCGATGGTCGGCCTGATCCTCGGCGGCGCCTCGCTGCGCACTCCCGTGATCCTGGACGGAGTGAGCGCGGGAGCGGCGGCGCTGGTCGCCCGGGCCATCGCCCCGGAGGCCCTGGCGGCCTGCATCGCGGGCCACCGCAGCGCGGAGCCCGGCCATGTCGCCGCGCTGACCAAACTGGGTCTGCGCCCGCTGATCGACCTCGATCTGAGGCTCGGCGAGGGCACGGGCGCGCTGCTCGCCCTGCCCGTGGTGCAGAGCGCGGCCCGGGCCATGCACGAGGTGGCCACCTTCGACTCGGCCGGCGTCACCGAGAAGAGCTGACGCCCACAGGTCGACCGCGGATCACCGGGGGAGCACCGTCGTCCCGGTGATCCGCGGCACAGCGTGTCGGGGCGGCCACGTCGTAGGCTGCCCGTGTTCGCCACTCCCGTCCCCGCCGCTCCACCGCCGCAGCGGCGCGGGCCCCCTCCCGGCCGGTCAGGCCGTGACGGGGCGCCCCTCACCGTCCCCGCCCTCGGGCCGGGGGATCACGTCCAAGGAGCCGCACAGCCATGTCCGACCGCCCCGAGCACCCCGCCTATCCCGTGGGACTGCGCCTGACCGGGCGCCGCGTGGTCGTCCTCGGCGGCGGCACCGTCGCCCAACGCCGGCTGCCGGCGCTGTTGGCGGCGGGCGCCGACGTGCTGCTGATCGCCCCCTCGGCCACCCCCTCGGTGGAGGCCATGGCCGAAGCGGGGGAGCTGCGCTGGGAGCGCCGTGCCTACCGCCCCGGCGATCTGGACGGTGCCTGGTACGCGGTCGTCGCCACCGACGACCCGGAGGCCAACGCCGCCGCCTCCGCCGAGGCCGAGGAGCGCCGCGTGTGGTGCGTCCGCAGCGACGACGCGGAGGCCGCCACCGCCTGGACCCCGGCCACCGGGCGCAGCGAGGGCGTCACCGTCGCGGTCCTCACCGGCCGTGACCCGCGCCGCTCGGCCGCCGTGCGGGACGCGGTGGTGGAGGGGCTGCGCGACGGCACCCTGGCCGCCCCCCGGCACCGGACGCGCGGGGCGGGCGTCGCCCTGGTCGGCGGCGGCCCCGGCGACCCGGACCTGATCACCGTGCGCGGTCGCCGGCTGCTCGCCGAGGCGGACGTGGTGATCGCCGACCGGCTCGGCCCGCGCGACCTGCTGGACGAACTGCCGCCGCACGTCGAGGTGATCGACGCGGCCAAGATCCCCTACGGCCGGGCGATGGCCCAGGAGGCCATCAACGACGCCCTCGTGGAACGGGCGAAGGCCGGGAAGTTCGTCGTCCGGCTCAAGGGCGGCGACCCCTTCGTCTTCGGTCGCGGCATGGAGGAGGCCCAGGCGCTCGCCGAGGCCGGGATCCCGGTCACCGTGGTGCCCGGCATCTCCAGCTCCATCAGCGTGCCCGGGGCCGCCGGGATCCCGGTCACCCACCGCGGGGTGGCCCACGAGTTCACCGTCGTCAGCGGCCATGTCGCCCCCGACGACCCGCGTTCGCTGGTGGACTGGGAGGCGCTGGCCCGACTGCGCGGCACACTGGTGATGCTGATGGCCGTGGAGCGGATCGGCGCCATCGCCCGGGTCCTCGTCGAGCACGGACGGGACCCGGGGACGCCCGTCGCCGTCGTCCAGGAGGGCACCATGGCGGCCCAACGTCGGGTGGACGCCACCCTGGCGACCGTGGCGGAGGCGGTCGAGGCACAGGACGTACGACCGCCCGCGGTGATCGTCGTCGGCGAGGTGGTGGGCGTGGGGCCGGCCGCCCCGGCCGCCCGGTGACGGCGGGGCGGGACTCGACGAGGGAACGGACGGGAAGACGGACGGGAGAACAGGGGCGACCGTGACGAAGCCACTCATCGCCGTCGACGACCCCGGCGACCCGCGCCTGGCCGACTACACCGACCTGACCGACGTCCAACTGCGGCGCAGACGCGAGCCGGCGGAGGGGCTGTTCATAGCCGAGGGCGAGAAGGTCGTCCGGCGCGCCCTCGGCGCCGGGTACGCGATGCGGTCGATGCTGCTGACGCCCAAGTGGGTCGAGGCGATGCGCGACGTGATCGAGGAGGTCCCGGCGCCCGTCTACACCGTCAGCCCGGACGTGGCCGAGCGGGTGACGGGCTACCACGTCCACCGCGGGGCCCTGGCCTCGATGCACCGCAGGCCCCTGCCCGCGCCGGCGGACCTGCTGGCCGACGCGCGCCGCGTCGTGGTCCTGGAGGCCGTGAACGACCACACCAACATCGGCGCCCTCTTCCGGAGTGCCGCCGCGCTCGGCATGGACGCGGTGCTGCTCTCCCCGGACTGTGCCGACCCCCTCTACCGCCGTTCGGTCAAGGTCTCCATGGGCGCGGTCCTCCAGGTGCCGTGGACGCGCCTGGAGCCCTGGCCCGGGGGTGTCGCGACGCTGCGCGAGGCCGGATACGTCACGGCGGCGCTCGCCCTGGGCGAGGAGTCGATCGACCTCGCCGAACTGGTGGCCCGCCGGCACCCCAGGCTCGCGCTGATCCTCGGCTCGGAGGGGAACGGCCTGCGTCCGTCCACCATCGCGGCGGCCGACGTGAGCGTGCGCATCCCCATGAGCGCGGGAGTGGACTCGCTCAACGTCGCCGCGGCCGCCGCCGTGGCCTTCTACGCCACCGGTCCCGCAGCGGGTTGAGACCGGTCACGGCCGAACCGACGACACCGATTCACCCTAAAACCGACATTTGGTTACACTCCGTGATAAAATGAGTTCATCCGCACTCGGTCGGCGGGTCGGCCGGCGATGAGAAGGACGCGCGCCCACCCGCTCGTGTCGACGGAAGCGTCGACGACAACAAGGTCTGTCCAGGGGGCGCAGACCTCGGCTTTGCCCCATCCAGAGGATGGTCGGGTCGAGAGTGATCACGCCCGGTCCGATCGTCCTCCCGAAGGGAAGGAAGACGACCGGTGAGCACCGAGCCCATCCCGCACCCCCGTACGGTCAAGGCCCTGTGGGTCCTGGTGACCGTCCTGTTCTCCGTCCTGGTCGCCCTGGTGGCGGGCATCCTCGCCACCGTGACGGGCAGATCCCTCCCCGATGCCGTGCTGCAGGCGGGAGGCGCCTTCGCCATGACCCTTCCCCTGTGCCTGGCCGTGCTCTCCGCGCTCTCCGTGCTCTGACCGCGCCCGGACCGCGCCCGGATTGCGTCCGGATCGCACCCCGGCCCCGCTCCGACCGTGGCGCCACGAGGCCGCCGGTGACCACCCGTCAGCCGTGCGGGGGCTTCGAGGGCTCCTCCGGGGAGGGGTCGGGGACGACGGGAGCCGTGGGCCGCTCCAGTCCACGCGCCGGCCCCTGGCAGCCCTGGGCCGCCGCGATGCCCAGCGCCACCAGCAGCGTCACCGTCACGAACACCACCAGGCGTTGGCGGAGCAGATGCCGGTTGGGCGCGGGGCGTCGCCCCCCGGTCCGGGGAGCTCCCGCGGCACGTGCCGGGTGTCGAGGAGTCGGACGCGCGGGTGTGCGCCCACCGTCCGCGGCCCGCCCCCCGCCGGCCGGACGCGCGCTCCGGGGCGGTGTGTTCCGAGGAGGCGTGCCCCGAGAAGGAGTGTTCCGGGAAGGCGTGTTCCGGGAAGGGGTGCGCGAGACGGCCCCCTTGGCCGCGTCCGGCCCGCCCCGCCCCCGACGTCCGGGCGCCCCACGGGAGGCGCGGCTCCCCGACGAGGGGCGGTCGCCGTCGCGCGCGGTGCGCTGCCGCGCGTACTGCTCCGCACGCCGACCCACCGCCGGCCGCGTCGGACGCACGGCCGCCCCCGTGGCGGCGCCCTCCGGCAGCCCGCGTGCCTCCCGGGCGGCGATCTCCCGCAGCCGTAGCGACAGTTGCACGGTGCTCGGCCGGTCCTCCGGGTCCTTCGCGAGGCAGGCCCGCACCAGGGGCGCCAACGCCGCGTGCACACCATGCAGTTGAGGCTCCTCGTGCACCACCCGGTACAGCATCACCTCCGAACTGCCCTGCCCGAACGGGGAATCCGCGGTCGCCGCGTACGCCAGCGTCGCGCCCAGCGAGAACACGTCCGTCGCCGGGGTCACCGCTGCCCCGCGCACCTGCTCGGGCGCGAGGAAACCCGGCGAGCCCACCGCCGTGCCGACGTGCGTGAGGGTGCTGGCCCCCGTCGCCCAGGCGATGCCGAAGTCGATGATGCGCGGCCCCTTGGGCGACAGCAGGATGTTCGACGGCTTCAGGTCCCGGTGCACCACACCGGCCTCGTGGACCGCCACCAGCCCCTCGGCCAGCGCCGCGCCGATCGAGGCGACCTGCGCCACGGGCAGTGGGCCCACCTCGTTCACCTTGTCGTGCAGTGACGGCCCCGGCACGTACTGTGTGGCGAACCACGGGCGGTCCGCCTCCAGGTCCGCCGCCACCAGCCGGGCCGTGCACCCGCCGCGAATCCGCCGCGCGGCCGACACCTCGCGCGCGAAGCGCGAGCGGAACTCCGGGTCCTCCGCGAGATCCGGTCGGATCACCTTCAGGGCCACCCGCTGCCCGCGTCGGTCGGACCCCAGGTACACCACGCCCATGCCGCCCGCGCCCAGCCGCCGGTGGAGCCTGAACGAGCCGACGACTCGCGGGTCCTCGCGTCGGAGCCGCATCATCGCCATGTCCTTCCCCTGCCTCCGGCCGACGGGCCCGTCCCCGCCCTTGGGCGGGTCGGCCCACACTGCCCGGTCCCTCTGACGTGCCACAGCTTACGGACTGCGGCCCTTGGACGCCGATAGGCCGCGCACGCCGCGCCATGCCGATTGTCAGTGCCGAGTGGGACACTCGAAAGGTGGGCGAACGGGGGCTCACCAAGGAAGAAGTCCTGTTCAGAGGCGTTCAACAAGCCTTCGCAGAAGGGGGATCGCGCTATGAAGGGCGACTGGGTGGAGATCGTGGTGGACGCCGGGGACACCACTCGTACCTACGAGATGGCGGCCACACGTGCGGGTCGGAGGGTCGAGACGCAGGTGCGCAGGGGAGTGGTGGAGGTGAGCGAGGTGACCCGCAACGGATCGGTCGTACGCACCGCGCGCTTCATGGCCAACCGGGTGCTGGCCCTGGTGGGGCACCCGATACCCCGCGAGGAGGGCACGGCGGAGACGGCGCGCTGACCTTCGGATCGGGCCGACCCCTCCGGGAAGTCCCGGTGTCACAGGGGTGGTTCTCCACCCTGGGGAGTACACGGAGCGGGGCGGAGTCATCCTGCGGGAGGCCCCGAGTCGGTACGCGGGCATGACGCCGAGGGGCCTCGCCGCGCCTAGCGTTGAAGTCAAGCGGCGGGTGCGGAACTCGTCCCCCGAGGTACAGGACACCCGCCGCCCCGTACACGACAGGAGCGGAACCATGACGCACACGGCAGGGCGTCCGACAGCCCGTGCGCGGGGACGCCTGGCGGAACTCTCCGCCCTCGGCGCCCGACCGGGCAATCGACGTCACCCGCTGGTGGCCGCCGCCATGGTCCTTCCGTTGGCCGTCCTCCTGGCCGTCGTCTTCGGCGGTGTGGAGGCGGTGATCACGCAGGCGTCGTCCGTGGCCGGACTGCTGGGGCTCTGAGACAGACAGGGCCTCGGGCTCGGGAGAGCGGCCCGAGTCGAGGACATCCGGACACTCACCCCGTGGGGACGGGGGTACGGCGGACGGCGTGGAGCCCGGGCGGCTGGGGAGCCGCCCGGGCATCGCGCCGTTCACGGACGCCCACGCGCCACGACCCGGGCCGTACGATCCCGTGGACGGCCCGCGCTCCGGTGCGCGAGCCACGTCCGGGGGAGGCCATGGACACACCGCTCACCGAACGACTGGCGCGTCGGGCCATGGCCGCCCGCGCCGTGGACGCCGACGCCGGCGCCGCCTGTCGGCCGGAGGTCCTCGCCCGGCGGTCCGACGCCACCGTCGTCCGCGGCGGGAGCACCGTGGCCAAGGCACACGCCCCGGACGGAGATCCGGCCCATCTCGCCGCCCGGCTGCGCGTCGCCGCGCACCCCCTGCTGCGTCACGTCCTGCTCGCGCCCCTGCCCCACCCCCGTCCCGCCGCCCCGAACAGCGACTCCGGGCCCCCTGCCGAACCCGCCGTCGAACCCGCCGCGGAACCCGCCGCGGAACCGGAGGGGCCGCTGCTGGACGTCCTGCCCGACGGCCGTCCGGTCAGCCTGTGGCCGTACGGCGAGCCCGTCGACCCCGAGGCGCCCGAGGCCGCCCCCTGGGAGGCGGTCGGCGCGTTGCTGGCCCGCCTCCACACCGTGCCCGTCGCCGAACTGCCCGGCCCGATCCCCCCGGCGCGCGGCCCCGCCAAGGCGGCCCGCGCGGTGGAGCTGTTGCGTCGCGACGCCCGTCGCACGGCCGCCTCCCGCACCGTCGAGGCGGCCTGGACGTCCCTGCCCGACCGAGTGCGCGACGCGGGATCGGAACCGGGCGCCGGCGCTCTCTGCCACGGCGATCCGCACCTGGGGCAGCTCGTCCGTCATCCGGCGCCCCACGGACCCTGGCTCCTCATCGACGTCGACGACCTGGGCCTGGGCGATCCGGCCTGGGACCTGGCCCGGCCCGCCGCCTGGTTCGCCGTCGGCCTGCTCCCGCCCGCCGCCTTCGGCCGTTTCCTGGACGCCTACCGGGGCGCGGGCGGTCCCGCCCTCCCCGACGGCGCCGAGGACCCCTGGCCCTGGCTGGACGGGCCCGCGCGGGCCCTGACCGTCCAGATGGCGGCCCGGGCGCTCGCCAAGGCCGCCGCGGCGGGACGTCCTCCGGACGAGGTCGAGCAGGCGTTGGTCGACACCTGCTCGCGCATCGCCGGGACCGCGTGAGGCGGCGCCCGACGCCGGCCGCGGCCCCGACGCGCGAACACCGTGACACCGACGTTGGACGGACGCCGACGAACGCCGGGACGAACGCCGGGAGATCGGCGCGCCGAGAACGCATCCGGAAGGCGCCTTGCGCGCGTCTGAGGGGACGTACGGTCACACAGCGGAACAGACACCCGAGGAGAGGCCGCAGGATGCAGTGCCCCAAGTGCCGAGCGCCCATGCAGACGTACAACCGCAACGGAGTCCAGATCGAGCAGTGCAGCGGCTGCCGGGGGATCTTCCTCGACTACGGCGAGTTGGAGGCGCTCACCCGCCTCGAGGCGCAGTGGTCGCAGCCCACCCCGCCTCCGCCGGGCCCCGCCGGCGGGTCCTACCCGAGCGCGCCCGCCTGGGGCGCCCCGCACCACGGCCACCATGGTCATCACGGCCACCGCAGAGGCTTCGGCCGGATGCTGTTCTCCTCCTGAACTCCCCTCCGAGCACCGGGAGCCGGCGAACACCGAAAACGACCAAGGGCCGGAGCCTGACGGCTCCGGCCCTTGGTCGGTGTGGACGATACTGGGATTGAACCAGTGACCTCTTCCGTGTCAGGGAAGCGCTCTCCCGCTGAGCTAATCGTCCGCGAGGCGGTTGTTCCGCGTGCGCGATACTGGGATTGAACCAGTGACCTCTTCCGTGTCAGGGAAGCGCTCTCCCGCTGAGCTAATCGCGCCGGCAAGGACCCTGTGGGGCCCTCAGTGGACGATACTGGGATTGAACCAGTGACCTCTTCCGTGTCAGGGAAGCGCTCTCCCGCTGAGCTAATCGTCCGAGGTGGAGACGGGATTTGAACCCGTGTAGACGGCTTTGCAGGCCGTTGCCTCGCCTCTCGGCCACTCCACCAACGCGGGGGCCGGGAGACCCCCATCGAGCGGACGACGAGATTCGAACTCGCGACATCCACCTTGGCAAGGTGGTGCTCTACCAACTGAGCTACGTCCGCAGTGCTTCCCTCGGGATCGCGCCCGAGAGCTGCCGCCCCCGAACGCTCGCGCGCTCGGTGACGTCATGAACTTTAGCGGATTCCCCGGCCAGCTCAAATTCCGTTTCCCCAGTGCGCCCGCCATGGGCTCGCCGCGTGCGCGGTCCGGCCCCCTTCGCCCGCTTCGGCGACACACGGCCGGCCGCCGCGCCCCGGTCCGGGGCCGGCCGCCGACGGGGGCCGAATCCAAGGCGCTCCGGCCGCTCGCGGTAGCGTCGGGGGAGCACGGCGCGGCGGTCCCGGGGCCTGCCGCGGGCCGTGCGACGGGGACGGCAGGCAGGACCGGAGGAGCAACACCATGACGCTGATCTGGGTGGACGGGAAGCTGCGCGACGCGGACGACGCGCGGGTGTCCGTGCTCGATCACGGACTGACCGTCGGCGACGGGATCTTCGAGACGGCCAAGGTCGTCGACGGACGCCCCTTCGCCCTCACCCGCCACCTGGACCGGCTCGTCGCCTCCGCCCGCGGCCTGGGCCTGCCCGAGCCCGACGTGGACGAGGTGCGCCGTGCCTGCGCCGCCGTCGTCGAGGCCGACCCCGTTCCGCTGGGACGGCTGCGGATCACCTACACCGGCGGGCCGTCACCGCTCGGCTCCGACCGCGGCGACGCCCCGCCCACCCTGATCGTGGCCGTGAGCGGGATCGAGCGGCGTCCCGACACCACCGCCGTGATCACCGTGCCGTGGGTCCGCAACGAGCGCGGCGCGCTGACCGGCCTGAAGACCACCTCCTACGCGGAGAACGTCGTCGCCCTCGCCCGCGCCCACCGGCAGGGCGCCTCCGAGGCCCTGTTCGCCAACACGCGCGGCCGGCTCTGCGAGGGCACCGGCACCAACGTGTTCGTCGTCCTCGACGGGGAGCTCCACACCCCGCCACTGGACTCCGGCTGCCTCGCCGGCATCACCCGCGCCCTGGTGCTGGAGTGGCTGGGGGCGAAGGAGACCGACCTGCCGCTGGACGCGCTGACGCGGGCCGAGGAGGTCTTCCTCACCTCCAGCACGCGCGACGTCCAGGCCGTCCACCGGATCGACGACCGCGAGCTGCCCGCTCCGGGACCGGTCACCACCGAGGCGATGCGGGTCTTCGCCGAGCGTTCCGCGGCCGACGTCGATCCGTGAGGGGGCGCGCGCCCGACGGCCCGGTGACAGCACCGGTGACGCCCCGGTGACAGGGACGCGCCGAGCGGGTAGGAACCGGGCGATGACCACCACCCTGCGCCCCACCGGACCGGAGCGGCACGCCGAGGACGGCGCCCGCTCCCGCTCGTACGACATCTGCGTCAACGGCCGGCCCGTCGGCAGCGTGCGGCTGGCCGCGGACGAGCGCTTCGGCCCGTCCGTCGGCCGGATCGAGGAACTCGCCGTCGACGGACCCGACCGCCGCCGGGGACGGGCCACCGTCGCCGCGCTCGCCGCGGAGGAGGTGCTGCGCGGCTGGGGCTGCCGGCGGATCGAGGCGAGCGTCCCGGCGGACGCGGGCCCCGCCCTGCGACTCGCCGCCGCCCTGGGCTACACCGAGTACAACCGGACGATGGGCAAGGAGCCGTCCGACCTCCCGGCGCTCCCCGCCGACAGCGTGGTGCGCCCGGTGGCGGCGGCGGAGTACCCGGCGTGGCTGGCGGCCCGCCGGGCCGGGGCCGCCCGCATCTGGACCGAGTACGGACTGTCGCCCGAGGAGGCCGCGCGCCGCGCCGGGGAGGCCCAGGCCACGCTGCTGCCCCAGGGGCCCGACACGGCCGGCGCCGTCCTGCGCGTCCTGGTCCACCGGGGCACGGACGTCGGCACTCTCTGGCTCGTGCTGAACGGTTCGCCGACGTCGTCCGCCCACGTCTTCGACGTCGAGGTCGACCCGGCTCACCGAGGTCGGGGCCACGGCCGGGCCCTGATGCTCGCCGCCGAACGCGAGTGCCTGGCGGCGGGGGCCCGCGCGCTGGGCCTGAACGTCTTCACCGACAACGCCGTGGCCCTCCGGCTGTACGAGTCGCTCGGCTACCGCACGACCGTCCACCACGTCCGCAAACGGCTGCTCTAGCCGCGGTCGCCCCCCTCGGCCAGCAGACGGTCGGCGATCTCCGCGATCCGCTCCAGCAGGCCCTCCTGGCTCTTCCCGCCGTCCAGCCGCTCGCCGCCGATCACATAGGTCGGGGTGCCGGTGACCCCGATCGCCTTGCCCTCGGCCTGGTCGGCGTCGACGAGCAGCATGTGCCGTCCGTCGATCAGCGCGAGCTCCATCTCCTCGACGTCCAGCCCCAACTCGCGGGCCACCTCCAGCAGCAGCGCCTCACCGCGCCTGCCCAGCTCCTCGGCGCGGGCCAGGACCGCCGCGACGTACCGGTCGCCGTGCCCCTGCGCGTACGCCTCCTCGGCGGCCTGCGCGGCGGCGTAGGCGTGCCGGTGCTTCTCGAGGGGGAAGTGGCGCAGCCGGATCTCCAGGGCGTACCCGTAGCGCTCGCGCAGCGCGCGCAGGTCGGCCAGGGCCCGGTGGCAGTCGGGGCACTGCAACTCGCACCAGACGTCCAGGACGGGACGGGCGGTGCGGGCGGAGAGGGTGTCGTTCATGGGGTCAGTCTCCCAGCATCGGCGCCCCCGCCGCCGGGAGGGCCGTCGGGGCCCGCCGCCTCGGTCCGGGGGAGGAGAGGACCCCGGAGATCCCCCCGAACCGTTCCGTGAGGCATGGCACATACGGGGCGAAGCGCGGCAGGATGGAGAGATGCTGACCACGACCATCTGTGCCGCGCTCTCCGCGGCGGGTCTGGCCGTCGCCTTCCTGACGGCCTTCCGCCGCCGTTTCGCCGCCGCCACACGTATCGCCGCCGTCTCCCTGGTACCCGTCGGGCTGGCGATGTCCGGCCTGGTGGGGCTGTTCGGCGAGGTGGGCGGTGCGGTGGCGACCTGGGCCTCCGACCTGGTGCTCGAACCCATGGTCTGGGCGGGCTTCGGGGTGCTCGCCCTGGCCGTGGTGCTCTACGTGGTGGGTCGTGTGGCCGGGAAGCGGTCCCGCGGACGCGCGGGCGCCCGACCCGAGCGGGGGGAGCGGCGCGCGGCGGAGCCCGGTGCGTCGCGGACCGCCCTGGACGGGGACGGCCGCGGGCGTCCCACGGCGGGCGGCGGCGACGCGGACGACTTCTCGGAGATCGAGGCGATTCTGAAGAAGCACGGCATCTGATATCGGTGAACCCCGTTGCCGGACGGGTGTGTTGCGCCGTTCGGCGGGGAGTTCTGCGTCATGATCGCGGCACGATGCAGCACATCACCGGGGATCGCTTCCCCAGCACCGACAGTGACACCGACAGCGCCCTCGACAGCGCCCCCCACAGCGGCCCCGGCAGCGACACGGGCGCCGACACGGGCACACGGCCCGACTCCCGGCACGACCGCCCGCCCGACGGCCCGGTGGAGGTCCACGGCTGCCTGTTCGCTCTCTCCCAGCCTCCGCTGATGGTCTTCCTGACCGTCGTCGGCACGCTGATCCTCCTGGCCGCGGTGCACGACCTGTTCCTGTTGTGAGTCCCCGCCTGTCGTGAGTCCCCGCGGACGTGGGCCCGGCGCGGGCCGTGGCCGGCCGCTCTCCGGCGCGTCGGATGTCGTCGGATGTCAGGGCCGGTTCTCGGCGGACTCGCGCTGCCGCGCCCGGTAGGCGGCCACGTGCAGGCGGTTGCCGCAGGTGCGGCTGTCGCAGTAGCGGCGCGAGCGGTTCCGGGACAGGTCGATGAAGGCGCGGTGGCAGTCGGGGGCCGCGCAGCGGCGCAGTCGCTCGAGCTCCCCGGCCACGAGGAGGAAGGCCAGGGCCATCCCGCCGTCCGCGGCGAGGTGGTCGGCGACGGAGGCGCCCGGCGCGAAGTAGTGGATGTGCCAGTCGTAGCCGTCGTGGTCGGTGAGTTGCGGCGTCGTCCCGGCCGAGGCGACCAGCGTGTTCACCAGCTCGGCGGCGCCGCGCTCGTCGGGGGCGGCGAACACCTCCCCGAACCGCTCGCGCACGTTCCGTACGGCGGCCAGGTCCGTCTCGTCCAGGGCGTCCACACCGCTGATGGTGTTGCGGACGATGAAGGCGCGCAGTGCGTCGACGTCCGTGAGGGTGTCGGGCGTGTGCTCGTCGGGGGCGGTGTTCAACAGATCGACGACGCAGTCGAGCGCGCACCGGGTGTCGTGGTTGATCAGCACGGTCGTCGCTCCCTGGCCGGTCTCTCGGCGGCGGCCCCGCAGGCCCTGCTGCGGTGAGACTCTAGCCGCTCGCCGGACACGACGAGGCCGCCACCACGCATCACCGTGGTGGCGGCACGGCCGTCGCCGGCGGCCGGGAGCCGGACCCCGAGCCGTCGCCCCGAGTCGGACGGCAGCGGGGCAGCCGGGGGTCGTCAGCTCTCCGCGAGGATGTGGGAGAGCTCCGTGTCGAGGTCGAAGTGCCGGTGTTCGGTGCCGGGCGGAACCGCGGCGTCGGTCCGCTTGAGGAAGGACTCCAGGGCCCGCGCCGGGGCCTCCAGCAGCGCCTCGCCCTCCGGGGAGCTGAGAGCGATGCAGACGACGCCTTGACCGTGGCTGCGGGACGGCCAGACGCGGACGTCGCCCGTTCCGGTGGGGCGGTGCAGACCCTCGGCGAGGAGATCGCGGGCGAACACCCATTCGACGGTCTCTTCGGCGCCGGTGTGGAAGGTGGCGTGGACGGCGTACGGGTCGGCCGTGTCATACCGCAGGCCCGCGGGGACGGGCAGGGAGGACTCGCTCGATACAACGAGGCGCAGGTGCAGCTCGCAGCTGACCGTGGTGTTCATAAGCGCCAGGGCCTTTCGCTCAGTGTGCGCTCGGGGATTCGCACGTCGGCGAGGTCGACATGCCACCTACGAGAGGGTTGTAAACACCTCTGCCCTTTTTGCTGGGCTTCATATCATTCAGATGGAGGAATGGTGATTTATGGAGCCCACTGTTCGGGTGAGCGGTCAAGGGGCTCGGGTAGTGTGGGGCGGGTGGAAACCGAGAGTAAGGAACGGGCCCTCGGTTCGCGGGCACCGCGCTTCATCAGGTCCTCCCGCGCGCTCCACCTGAGTTGGCAGGTGGGCGTCTTCTTCGTCGGGCTCGCCGTCGTGATCGCCGGGGTGCTGATGCTCGTGTTCCCCGGGCCGGGCTGGCTGGTGATCTTCGCGGGGCTGGCGATCTGGGCGACGGAGTTCGTCTGGGCGCAGATCGTCCTGCGCTGGACGCGGCGCAAGGTCTCCGAGGCGGCCAAGCGCGCGCTCGACCCCAAGGTGCGGCGGCGCAACATGCTCATCACGGCGCTGGGCATGGTCATCGCCGCGAGTCTGCTGGGCGTCTACCTGGCGCTGTACGGGGTCGTCATGCCGTGGGAGCTCAAGGGCTGAGAGCCGCCGGCCTCCGGGGGCGCGCGGGGTCACGAGCAGTCGCTGACATGCGGTAATGTTGGCGTCGCACCCGGGCGATTAGCTCAGTGGGAGAGCGCTTCGTTCACACCGAAGAGGTCACTGGTTCGAACCCAGTATCGCCCACCGACGGGCCGGGGTCCCGGAAGGCGGAACAGCCTTCCGGGACCCCGGCCCTTTCGTCAGTCGGCCCGTGTGGTGCGCGGGTCACCGACGGTGAATCGCGCACGGCGGTCGGTGAATTCCGTCCGAACCGTTGACGCCCCTGTCGCACGTCCTTAGGTTAGCCCGGCAAGCGCTTGCCTAAAACGTTTCAAGCACTCGGTACGGCGGGACGAACCCGCCCGGGAGGGGCGTGTCATGAGTTCTCGACTGAGCAGGACCACAGGCCTGCGGGCGCTGGGCGCCGGTCTTGTCGCGCTGGGGCTGCTCGCCTCCGGATGCGGTGGCGGCGGTGACAGCGGAGACGGCAAGGTGACGATCCGCTACTCCTGGTGGGGCGCGCAGGACCGGGCCGACCTGATCAACAAGACCATCGAGCTGTTCGAGAAGGAACACCCGAACATCGAGGTCAAGACCGACTTCCAGGAGTACGGGGACTTCTGGACGAAGTTCAACACCCAGGCCGCGGGCGGCAACCCCCCGGACGTCTTCCAGAACTCCCACGCCTTCCTGCGCAAGTACGGGCAGAAGAACCTGCTGCTGGACCTCAACGCCCAGGTGAAGGCCGGCAACCTGGACCTGAGCGACTTCCGGCAGGGTCTGGAGAAGGCCGGTGAGGTCGACGGGAAGCTCCTGGGCGTGCCGGTGGGCGCCAACACCTTCACGGTCGTCTACGACGTGGAGGCGTTCAAGAAGGTCGGCGTCACCCCCGAGCCCGGCTGGACCTGGGAGGACTTCGACAAGGCCGTCGAGAAGATCAGCGGTTCGAAGAAGGACTTCTGGGGCGCCAGCGACAACGGTGGCGTGATGTACCTGTACGACCTGTACCTGCGCCAGCAGGGCAAGGCGTTCTTCACCGAGAAGGGGCTCGGCTTCACCGAGGCCGACCTGAGGAAGTGGTGGGGCGACCACCGCGAGAAGAGCAAGGAGGGCCTGCTCGTCCCGGCCAAGCAGTCCGAGCAGGTCAAGCCCAAGTCCTCGGTCAGCGCGGAACTGTCGGCCGCCGAGTTCACCTGGGACAACTTCCTGGTCCGCTACACCTCCGAGACGGACAAGGAACTCGCCCTGGCGCCGATCCCGACCATGGACGGGAAGAAGACCGGGCAGTACCTCTCCTCGCTGATGCTCAGCGCCTCCGCCCGCACCAAGCACCCGGAGGAGGTCGCCACGTTCATCGACTTCATGGTCAACGACCCCGAGGTCGGGAAGATCATGGGCTACAACCGCGGCGTCCTGCCCACCAACGCCCAGTTCGAGGCGTACAAGCCCGAGGGCCCCGACGCCATGATCGCCGAGTACGAGAACAGCGTCACCGAGTACCTGGAGCCCATCACGCCGCACCCGGCGGGCACCGACACCGTGGAGGCGGCTTTCCTGAGCATCTACGGCTCGGTCGCCCAGGGCACCACCTCGGTCGACGACGGAGTCGCCCAGTTCTTCGGCGAGGCGAAGACCGCGCTCGGCTCCTGACTTCAGAGGAAAGCTCCGTGACAAGCACCGACATCTCCGCCCCGTCCGTGGACGGCGAGGAGCGGGACGACCGGAAGACCCGGCGTCCCGCGCCGTCCCCCGGGCCCGCCGCCTCCGCCCGGCGGCGGGCCCGGCGGGAGACCCTGGCCGGCTATCTGTTCCTCTCCCCGTGGTGCGTCGGCATCCTGCTGCTCACCCTCGGGCCCATGCTCGTCTCGCTCTACCTGGCGTTCACCGACTACAACCTCTTCGACTCGCCCCGCTGGGTCGGTCTGCGGAACTTCTCCGAGATGTTCTCCGACGACCGCTGGTGGCAGTCGGTGAAGGTCACCGGGCTGTTCGTGCTGATCGCCACCCCGCTCAAGCTCGCCATCGCGCTCGGCGTGGCGATGCTGCTGGTCAAGCCCCGCAAGGGACAGGGCTTCTACCGCTCGGCCTTCTACGCCCCCTCGCTGATCGGGGCGAGCGTGAGCATCGGCATCGTCTGGCGGGCCCTGTTCCAGGACGACGCGGTGGTGGACCGGTCCCTGAGCCTGTTCGGCTGGTCCGGCGGCGGCTGGATCGGCGACCCCGACTGGTCGATGCCCACGCTGATCGCCCTCTCCGCCTGGCAGTTCGGCGCACCGATGGTCATCTTCCTGGCCGGACTCAAACAGGTGCCGCGCGAGCTGTACGAGGCGGCCGAGGTGGACGGGGCCGGCGCCTGGCGGCGGTTCCGCTCCATCACCCTGCCCATGATCTCCCCGGTGGTCTTCTTCAACCTCCTGCTGGAGATCATCCACTCCTTCCAGATCTTCACCTCCGCGCTCGTGATCGCCGGCCCCGGCGGCGGACGCGCGGGCGGCCCCGGTGACTCGCTGCTCGTCTACACCTGGTACCTGTACGAGCAGGGCTTCTCCAACCTCCGCATGGGCTACGCCTCCGCGATGGCGTGGATGCTGCTGGCCGGGATCGCCGTGGTGACCGCCGTGCTGTTCTGGTCCCAGCGCCGCTGGGTGCACTACGAGGAGGGAGGCCGATGAGCGCCCCCGCCGGAACCGTCCGTCCCGCCCAGGCCACCGCCGCGCCGCGGCGCCGGCCGAGGTCGGTCCTGTGGCACGCCGGTGCCCTGGCCGTCCTGGTCGTCGTGCTCTACCCCGTGATCTGGGTGATCGGCGCCTCCCTCAAGCCGGGCGACGAGATCGTGGGCAGCCTCCAACTGCTGCCCACCGACCCCATCACCGACAACTACGAGCGGCTCGCCGACGGCATCGCGGGCATCGGCATCGAGACCTTCTTCGTCAACTCCCTGATCGTGGCGCTGGGGTCGGTGATCGGGGTGCTGTTCTCCTGCTCCCTGGCCGCCTACGCCTTCGCCCGTGTCCGCTTCGCGGGCCGCAACCTGCTGTTCACGCTGATGATCGGCACCCTGCTGCTGCCCGTCCACGTCCTGCTGGTGCCGCAGTACGTGCTGTTCCAGAAGATGGAGCTGGTCAACACCTACGTGCCGCTGCTGCTGGGCAAGTTCCTCGCGGTGGACGCCTTCTTCGTCTTCCTGATGGTGCAGTTCATGCGGAACTTGCCCAAGGAGTTGGACGAGGCGGCCCGCATCGACGGCTGCGGACACTGGCGCATCTACTGGACCATCGTGCTGCCGCTGTGCCGCCCCGCGCTGATCACCAGCTCCATCTTCAGCTTCATCTGGGCCTGGAACGACTTCCTCGGACCGCTGATCTACCTCAACGAGCCCGAGAAGTACACCGTCTCGCTCGGTCTGAAGATGTTCATGGACCAGGACAGCCTCGCCGACTACGGAGGCATGGTCGCCATGTCGATGGCGGCCCTGCTGCCGGTGCTGCTGTTCTTCCTCGCCTTCCAGCGCCACCTCGTCGAGGGCGCGGCCACCTCCGGGCTCAAGGGGTGAGGCGGGCACGATGACGACGAGGACCGAGGCACCCGCCGGAACCGTCCGGCACTCCCCGGACGCGGAGACCGCGGACGGGGAGCGCCCGGCCGCGGACCCCGCGGGGCGCGGGCCCCTGGCGAACCGGTTCGCCCTCTTCGCCGAGTGCCTGCTCACCGGTGTCTGGCTGCTGCTCGCCGGGCTCCTGCTGATCACCGCGCTGCCCGCGTTCGCCGCGGCCTGCGGGCACCTGCGGAGGTACCTGGACGCCGAGCGGGCCGGGTGGCGGGAGTTCGGCGCCGACCTGTGGACGGCCCTCCGCGAGGGCCTGCGGTTCTCGCTGCTGTGGTGGGCGGCCCTGGCGCTGCTCGCCTTCGACCTGCGGGTGGTCTCCTCCGGGGTCCTGCCCGGCGGCCCGGCGGTGACCGCCGTCGGGGCCGTCACGGCCGCCTGCGCGGTGGCCGTGGTGGTCACGGGCCTGCGCACGGCCGCCGCATGGCGGCCCGGCGAGGACTGGCTGCGCACCGGTCGCCGTGTCGCGCGCCACGCCTGGCGCGCCGATCCGGGCGGTTCGCTGCTGCTCGCCGGGGGACTGGCCGTGGTCGCCGTCGCCGCCTGGATGCTGGCGCCGCTGGTCGCGCCGGCGCTCGGCGCCCTGGCCGCCTGCGCGGTGGCCGTCGAGCGGCGGTCCGTCCGCCGCTGACTCCCCCTTCCCCACCTCCCCTCACACCGTCCGTGCCGGGCCGGAAACGGGCCCGACACGGACGGGCGACACCTCTATCTGTCATGCACTTGACATAGGAACAGGAGTGTCCATGCCCCCGATCCCTCGACGCGGCGTGCTCCGGGCGGCAGCCGTGGCCGGTGCCGCCGCCCAGGCGTCCTGGCTGCTCGGCAACGCCCCCGCCCACGCGGCCCACACCACCGGAACCACCGCGGGCCCCAAGGACGCGGACGGCCCGGTGAAGATCACCTGGTTGGAGGACGGCGGCCTCGGCGAGGCGCCCGGCAACACCTTCGGAGTGCCCTGGCCCAAGGGCGGGGTCAAGGCCGGCACCGAGTTCTCGCTCGCCACCGCCGACGGCGAGAAGGTCCCCGTCCAGACCTGGACCACCGCCTACTGGCCCGACGGCACCGTCAAATGGACCGCGCACGCCGTCGGCCCCGAGGCCGGGAACGCCTCCTCCTACCGGCTCACCCCGGGCGCCGCTCCGGCCGCGCCCGCCAAGACCGTCACCGTCGAACGCAAGGGCGGCACCGTGGAGGTGGACACCGGCGTCATCACCGCCCGCATCGGCAAGGCCGGCAAGGCCCTGGTGAAGTCCGTCCGCAGGGGCGGCACCGAGATCGCCAAGGACGGCCGCCTCGTCCTCCTCCGCCAAGAGGAGATCGACGACGGCGACCAGGGATCACAGAAGTGGCAGCGCTTCGACAGCGACATCGAGAAGGTCACCGTCGAACAGGACGGCCCCGTGCGGGCGGTGATCCGCGTCGACGGCAAACACCGCAAGGGCGGCCGTGGTTGGCTGCCGTTCGGCATCCGCCTGTACTTCCACGCGGGCGCCGAGTCCTTCCGGATGGTGCACACCATCACCTACGACGGGGACGAGCACGAGGACTTCATCCGCGGTCTCGGCGTGCGCTTCACCGTCCCGATGCGCGACGAGTTCCACGACCGGCACATCCGCCTCGGCGGCGAGGGCGAGGGCATGCTCTCGGAGGCCGTCAGGGGCATCACCGGCCTGCGCCGCGACCCCGGCGCCGAGGTGCGCGCCAAACAGGTCAGGGGCGAGAGACTGCCCGACCCCGCCACCTGGGACCAGCGCGTCACCAGCCGACTCCACCTCATCCCCACCTGGGGCGACTACACCCTCGGCCAACTGTCCGCCGACGGCTTCACCGTCCGCAAGCGCACCAAGCCCGGCCACGGCTGGATTCCCGCGGGCGGCGGACGCCGGGCCTCGGGCTTCGGCTACGTCGGCGGGGCGAGCGGCGGACTCTCCTTCGGGCTGCGCGACTTCTGGCGCAAGCACCCCACCCAGCTCGACGTCCGGGACGCCGCGGGCGACGAGGCCGAGGTCACCCTGTGGCTCTGGTCACCCGAGGCCCAGCCGATGGACCTGCGCTTCTACCACGACGGGCTCGGCCAGGACACCCACGCCGAGCAGTTGGAGGGCCTCAACATCACCTACGAGGACCACGAGCCGGGCTTCGGCACCCCCTACGGCATCGCCCGCACCAGCGAGTTGATGTTCTGGGCCAACGCCGCCACCCCCGACGCCGAGACCCTCGCCCGCCAGGCCAAGGCCGTCCAGACCCCGCCGCAGCTCGTCGCGCCCCCCGAACACCTCGCCGCCACAGGGGTCTTCGGCGGGCTGTTCGCCCCCGTCGACCGCTCCACGCCCGCCAAGGCGAGGCTGGAGGACCACCTGGACTTCCTCTTCGCCTACTACAAGGACCAGGTGGAGCAGCGCCGTTGGTACGGCTTCTGGGACTACGGCGACATCATGCACACCTACGACCCGGACCGGCACCAGTGGCGGTACGACGTCGGCGGCTACGCCTGGGACAACTCCGAGCTCTCCCCGGACCTGTGGCTGTGGTACGCCTACCTGCGCTCCGGTCGCGCCGACGTCTTCCGCTTCGCCGAGGCCATGACCCGCCACACCGGCGAGGTCGACGTCTACCACATCGGCGAGTGGGCCGGGCTCGGCACCCGCCACGGCGTCCAGCACTACGCCGACAGCGCCAAGCAGCAGCGCATCTCCACCGCCGTCTACCGACGCCCGTACTACTTCCTCACCGCCGACGAGCGCTGCGGCGACCTCATGCACGCCCTCGTCGACTCCGACGAGACCTTCCTCGCCCTGGACCCGCTGCGCAAGATCCGCACCGAGCCCTACGAGCCCGATCCGCGCGCGCTGGCCATCGGACTGGGCACCGACTGGAGCGGACTGGCCGCCGCCTGGCTCACCGAGTGGGAACGCCGCGGCCCCAAGGCGGAGAAGGCCGAGAGGAAGCTCAAGGCCACCATGCGCACCATCGCGCGGATGCCCAACGGCTTCTGCACCGGCGAGGGCCTCTACGACATCGAGACCGGGGAGTTCGCCGAGGCGGAGAAGAAGGTCTCGATGAGTCACCTGAGCGCGATGTTCGGTCAGGTGGAGATCTGCGCCGAACTGATCCACATCACCGACGTCGAGGGCTTCGAGGAGGCGTGGCTCCAGTACTGCCGCCTCTACGGCGCCACCCGGGAGGAACAGCGGGCCGAACTGGGCGGGTACGCGACCAACCTCATCCTCCAACAGGGACACTCCCGCCTCACCGCCTACGCGGCCTCCCGGCTGAAGGACGAACGGGACAAGTACGCCACCCGCGCCTGGCGGGAGTTCCACACCAAGGACCAGTGGGGCTACGCCGAGTCCTCCCCGTGGAAGACGGAGAGGATCACCGGTCCCATGGCGCTGGTCGAGGGCAGCGGAGCCCCCTGGGTGGACACCAACACCACCGCCCTGTACGGGCTGGCCGCCATCCAGAACCTCGCCCTGATCGGGGACCGCATCCCCGAGTGACCCGACGACCGGCGGGCGGAGGGAGCGCGGGGAGCCGCCCCTCCACCCGCCGTCGTGCGTCGAGCGGTCGTCAACTCCCGCCGGCGGGGCGGAGGAACGCGCCGGGGACGGAACCGTCACCGGGGAACCGGCGGCGCATGGCGACGGCGACCGGGGGGCATCGGTGGGACGGAGAACGTTCGACGCGCACGGCGCGCGAGGCGCCCGGGGAGAGGGATCGGCCACCGTGGGACTGAACCACTACCGCTTCCGCAGCGTGTGGACCCTGGACGCGCCGGCGGACACCGTCCACGCCGTGCTGGAACGGGTCGAGGAGTACCCCCTCTGGTGGCCGCAGGTGCGCGAGGTCCACCGGTGGGACGACGGGCACACCGGGACCGCCGTCTTCCGCTCCCTCCTGCCCTACGACCTGCGGGTCACCGCCCGGGCCACGCACCGCGACCCCGCCGCGCGCGTCCTGGCGATCGCCCTGTCCGGGGACCTGGACGGCTGGGCCCGCTGGCGGACGGCGCCACGCGACGGCGGCACGACCGGCGGCACCCGAGTCCTCTTCGAGCAGGAGGTGGAGGTCCGCAGCCCCCTCCTGCGGCGGCTGGCGCTGCCCGGACGCCCCCTGTTCAAGGCCAACCACACCCTGATGATGCGCGCCGGGCGCCGCGGACTGCGGCGCCGGCTGGAAGGACGGCACCGGGGCCGGAGCAGGACGGGCGGCCCCGCCGACCGGTCGGGACGAGGGCCCGAGGGCGAACGGTTTGGATGATCCCCCGGCCGCCCTGTATGGTTCTCGTCGTGCCGAGGGGCACGACACCCGGGCGATTAGCTCAGTGGGAGAGCGCTTCGTTCACACCGAAGAGGTCACTGGTTCGAACCCAGTATCGCCCACCGCCCGACGAGGCCGGTTCCGTCCGACGACGGAACCGGCCTCGTCGCGTGGGGCCGTGCACGGCCTCACCTCTCAGGCCGTGGCCGGGACCCGCGGACGCAGCGGCCACGCGGGATCGACGACCTCGTCCGACCCGTTGCGCGTGAACCACGCCTGGAGCCCTCGCGCCTGCGCGGCGTGCCAGACCGCCTGCAGGGTGTGCAGTTCGGTCGGCGACAGCGACGACAACCGCCGCGCGAAACGACGTCCCACCTCCCGGACGACCCGCAGCGCCGCCGTGGCGTCGGCCGCGGCGTCGTGGGCCCCGTCCGCCTCCACCCCGTAGTGCCCGCACAGGTCGGTCAGCGTCCGACGGCCCTTGCGGTAGCGGTCCAGGTGCTTGTCCAGGACCTTGGGGTCGAGCACGCACATCGGCGCGGACCCCGCGGAACGCTCCAGGGAGGTGTCGCGGTGCCGCCGCAACTCCCGGTCCAGCAGCGTCAGGTCGAACGGCGCGTTCATCACCACCAGCGGTCTCCCCGCGGACCCCTGGGCGGCCAGGGCCCGGACGATCTCCTCCAGTACCTCCGCCGGGCGGCGGCCGTGCTCGCGCAGGTGCTCCCCGGTCAGTCCGTGCACGGCCGTCGCGGCCTCCGGCACGGGCACCCCCGGATCGACCAACCAGCGCGTGGCCCGTACCGGCGCGTCCGGGGCGTCCTGGAGCACCAGTGCGGCCGAGACGATCCGGTCCCGCTCCGGGTCCACCCCCGTGGTCTCGGTGTCGAAGGCGGCGAGCGGTCCCTCGTACCACACCGTCATGTCCCGTATCCCCTCCGTGTCCTTCCCGGCGCCGCGCCGACCGCGGGGCGTCGCCCCGGTTGATACCGCACCCGGCGCGCGGCCAACCCCGCCCCCTCCGCGCCGGCCCGTGCCGATCCGCGACCGTTTCGCGGTCCGGGCGCCGGGATCGGTACGATTCACGGTGCGCCGCGATCGCCGGCGCGCACCGAGACAGATGAGCAGTCAGGAGAGACCGGTGACGGACGTCCGTGTGATCATCCAACGCGATTCCGAGCGGGAAGAGCGCGTGGTGACCACGGGCACCACGGCCGCCGACCTCTTCGACGGCGACCGCTCGGTCATCGCCGCGCGCGTCGGCGGGCAGCTCAGGGACCTGGCCCACGAACTCGCCGACGGCGACGAGGTCGAGCCGGTGGAGATCTCCAGCCCCGACGGCCTGGACATCCTGCGGCACTCCACCGCCCACGTGATGGCCCAGGCCGTGCAGGACCTCTTCCCGGAGGCCAAGCTCGGCATCGGCCCGCCCATCCGGGACGGCTTCTACTACGACTTCGACGTCCCCGAGCCGTTCACCCCGGACGACCTCAAGCGCATCGAGAAGCGGATGCAGGAGATCGTCAAGCGCGGTCAGCGCTTCTCCCGCCGCGTGACCAGCGACGAGGAGGCCCGCGAGGAGCTGGCCGCGGAGCCCTACAAGCTGGAGCTGATCGGACTCAAGGGGAACGCCGCCGAGGCCGCCGAAGGCGCCTCCGCGGAGGTCGGCGCGGGCGAGCTGACCATCTACGACAACCTCGACGCCAAGACGGGCGAGCTGTGCTGGAAGGACCTGTGCCGCGGCCCGCACCTGCCGACCACCCGCACCATCCCGGCGTTCAAGCTGATGCGCTCGGCCGCCGCGTACTGGCGCGGCAGTGAGAAGAACCCCCAGCTCCAGCGGATCTACGGCACCGCCTGGCCGTCGAAGGACGAGCTGAAGGCGCACCTGGAGTTCCTGGCGGAGGCCGAGAAGCGCGACCACCGCAGGCTCGGCGCCGAGCTGGACCTGTTCTCCATCCCCGAGGAGCTGGGGTCGGGCCTGGCGGTCTTCCACCCCAAGGGCGGCACCGTCCGCCGGGTGATGGAGGAGTACTCCCGCAGGCGGCACGAGCAGTCGGGGTACGAGTTCGTCAACACCCCGCACATCACCAAGGAGGGCCTCTTCGAGACCTCCGGGCACCTGCCGAACTACGCGGAGTCGATGTTCCCGCCGCTGGAGTTCGAGGGGCAGAACTACCGCCTCAAGGCGATGAACTGCCCGATGCACAACCTGATCTTCAAGGCGCGCGGGCGGTCCTACCGGGAGCTGCCGCTGCGGCTGTTCGAGTTCGGCACGGTCTACCGCTACGAGAAGTCCGGTGTGGTGCATGGCCTGACCCGGGCCCGCGGTTTCACCCAGGACGACTCGCACATCTACTGCACCAAGGAGCAGATGCCCGACGAGCTGGACAACCTGCTCACCTTCGTGCTGGACCTGCTCCGCGACTACGGCCTGAGCGACTTCTACCTGGAGCTCTCCACCCGCGACGACTCCGAGAAGTTCATCGGCGAGCCCCAGGAGTGGGAGGAGGCCACCGAGGCGCTGCGGCAGGCCGCCGGCAAGCAGGGTCTGGAACTGGTGATGGACCCGGGCGGCGCGGCCTACTACGGTCCCAAGATCTCCGTCCAGGCCCGTGACGCCATCGGCCGCACCTGGCAGATGTCCACGATCCAGGTGGACTTCCAGCAGCCCAAGCGGTTCGAGCTGGAGTACACCGCCGCCGACGGCTCCCGGCAGCGGCCGGTGATGATCCACCGCGCGCTGTTCGGCTCCATCGAGCGGTTCTTCGCCGTCCTGCTGGAGCACTACGCGGGCGCCTTCCCGGCCTGGCTGGCCCCGGTCCAGGCGGTCGGCATCCCCATCGGCGACACCCACGTGCCGTACCTGGAGGAGTTCGCCGCCCAGGCGAAGGCCGCCGGGCTGCGGATGGAGGTGGACTCCTCCTCGGACCGGATGCAGAAGAAGATCAGGAACGCGCAGAAGAGCAAGGTGCCGTTCATGATCATCGCCGGTGACGACGACATGGCGAACGGGGCGGTGAGCTTCCGCTACCGCGACGGCTCGCAGAAGAACGGGGTGCCGCGCGAGGAGGCCATCGCGGAGATGGCCAAGGCCGTCGAGTCCCGCATCCAGGTCTGACGGCCCCGCCGCGGTCGGTCACCGGGCCCCGGAGCGAGACCGCTCCGGGGCCCGGTGCGCTCCGCCCCGTTCCCGCCCCGGCGGCACGCCGAGCACCGGCGAAGTCCTATGCTGGCCCGCATGAGCAGCGAGCCGGAACAGCAGATCGGAGTGGGGTCGCCGGACGCCTTCCAGCGCCTGTGGACGCCCCACCGGATGGCCTACATCCAGGGGGAGAACAAGCCGAGCGGCCCGGGCGCCGGCGACAACTGTCCGTTCTGCGCCATCCCGGCCAAGTCCGACGAGGACGGGCTGGTGGTCGCCCGCGGCGAGCAGGTGTACGCGGTGCTCAACCTCTACCCGTACAACGGCGGCCACCTGATGGTCGTGCCCTTCCGGCACGTCGCCGACTACACCGACCTCACCGACGAGGAGACGGCGGAGCTGGCCGACTACACCAAGCGGGCCATGGGGGCGCTGCGCGCCGCCTCCGGGGCGCAGGGGTTCAACATCGGCATGAACCAGGGCGCCGTCGCGGGCGCCGGCATCGCCGCCCACCTCCACCAGCACATCGTCCCCCGCTGGGGAGGGGACACCAACTTCATGCCGGTGGTGGGACACACCAAGGTGCTGCCGCAGTTGCTGGCCGACACCCGCCGGATGCTCGCCGAGGTCTGGCCCGCCGCCTGAGACGTCCGCCGGCACCGAGTGGTGTCCGGCCGACGGCTTCGGCCCCTTCCGCCCGGGCGGAAGGGGCCGAAGCCGTCGGCCGGGGACCTCAGGCGTTGTACACGTCCGCCTGGCCCGGATCGGGAGCCTGTACCGAGCCGCTGAGCGCCCCCGAGCGGGCGCCGAACTTCTCGGTGTCCACGCCGTTCTCCTCCAGCACCTTCAGGGCCGCCGCGTGCACCGCCCGCAGCACCGGCGTGGCCGTGCGCAGGACGTCGTCGGCCATGAAGCGGTGGCGCCACGGCTTGTCGGCCCACACGTGCCGCAGGCCGAAGGGCTCGGGAAGGGTCAGCTTGCCGCCCAGGTGGTCCAGCACCGGCGGGAACCACGTGAGCGGGGCGCGCGCCGTCAGTCGCACCACCTCGGGGGCGTCGATCAGGGGCAGCGTGATGTCCTTGGTCTCCCAGAACCTGACCGGCTTGGAGACCGTCTTGGTCTTCGGGGACGGCTTGGTGCTGAACAGCGAGTGCACCGGCCCCAGCGCGTGGCCGGTGACCTCGATGCGCAGGGTGTGGTGGAGCACGGTCACGTTGACCAGCATGGTGATCACCAACTGGCCGTCCCACAGCACGAACTGGACGCCCAGGTAGTGCCGGTTCCCACTGTCGAACTGCTGCTCGTTGCAGATCCGCTGGACCTCGAAGTCCTTGATCCGGTACGCCTCGACCTCCTGCCCCTCGGGCCGGGCCACCTCCGAGGCGCCCTCCCCGACGGGGGCGACGATCCAGTGCCGGACGGAGGGGGTCGGGAAACCGCCGGTGTGGAGCGGGCCGCGCTCCAGCATCCGCAGCCGGTCGTGGATGGCGCGGATGACGTCCCAGCTACGGAAGGGGTTGATCTCGGTGCCCGGGGTGGCGGGCGTCAGCTCCTCGGCGAGCTGCCAGCTCCCCCAGCGGGTGCCCATGCCGAGTATGCCCTTGGAGCCGGCGTAGAAGACGAGGTTGCTGCGCTGCTCGGCCGTCAGTTTGGCCAGGTTCAGCCGGATGTTCTCGGCGCCCGCGTCGCCGGGGGCGTGCGGCACGGCCTCGGGGATCTTGGCGCCGACCCCGCCGCCGGTGAGCAGCCCCTCCCAGCGCGATCGCAGGTCCTTGGCGTAGCGCTCGCAGATCTGCTTCGCCCACAGCCAGCCGACGACCGGGGCGACCAGCATCACGCGCAGGTAGATCGCCCAGAAACCGGTGAACGGCAACTGGATCACGAAGATCACCGCGAGGACGCCGAGCGCGGCGAGCGCGACGGTGCCCAGGGCCCCGGTCCTCTTGTCCTGCGCGCCCGCCAAGGTCCGGCGCAACTGGAAGCCGCCGAGCCACAGCAGCACCCCGGGCAGGAAGAGCAGCCCGAAGAGCACCATCACGACGGTGAGCCGGGCGTCGCGCTGCCGGCGGATGCGGCCGGCCGCCAGGCAGTGCTCGACCACGGTCTGCGGCTCGCAGCCGAAGGACTGGATCAGCGGCTTGCGCCCGCCGCCGAGCGTCCGGACCTGGACCGCGCGGGCGAACGCCTCGCCCAGGTTCGGTTCGAAGAGCGAGAACCTGGGCGCCGAGACCTTGACGTCGCCGTTCGCCGCGATCAGGTCCGTCACGGGACCGTCGCGGTAGGCGGCCGAGGCGAGCGCATGGGTGGCCGCGGTCTGCCCGCTGCCCGCCCCGGTCAACGGGATCTGCGCGCCGGGACTGAAGTCGTACGCGCCTTCGAGGTCATCGAACCCCGCCAATGGTGCCCCCACTCCGTTCGCGCCGTCCGACGACGGACTCGTTCCCACCCGTTCCCAACAGCGGCCCGCCGCACACCTGTTGCGGCGCCGCGGAGCCCGTCGCCGTGACGTTCAGCGTATCCTCATCCCGGGGTCACGCCACGCCGGTTTCGGCCTGTTCGCGTATCCTGCCCTCCACCTGTCGCGGCACCGGCTCGTGACGGAGATAGGAGCGCGCGAACCGTCCCGTGCCGTGCGACAGGGAGCGCAGGTCCACCGCGTAGCGGTCGAGTTCCGCCTCCGGAACCTCCGCGCGGATCAGGGTTCCGCCGCCGGGGACCTGCTCGGTGCCCACGACCCGGCCGCGCCGCCCGGACAGATCGCCGAGCACCGCCCCCACGTACTCGTCGGCGACCAGCACCCGCACCTCGGCGACCGGCTCCAGCAGGTGGATCCGCGCCTGGGAGGCCGCCTCGCGCAGGGCCAGCGCGCCCGCCGTCTGGAAGGCCGCGTCGGAGGAGTCCACCGAGTGCGCCTTGCCGTCGACGAGGGTGACCCGGACGTCCACCAGCGGATGCCCGCCGGCCACGCCGCGCTCCGCCTGGGCCCGCACGCCCTTCTCCACCGACGGGACGAACTGGCGCGGCACGGCGCCGCCCACCACCCGGTCGACGAACTCGATGCCGGAGCCGACCGGCAGCGGCTCCACGGTGATCTCGCAGATGGCGTACTGGCCGTGGCCGCCGGACTGCTTGACGTGCCGGCCGCGTCCGGCGGCCGGTTCGGCGAAGGTCTCGCGCAGGGCCACCTTGTGGGGCACGGCGTCGACGCGGACGCCGCCGCGGGTGCGCAGTCGCTCCAGCGTCACGTCCCGGTGCGCCTCCCCCATGCACCACAGCACCACCTGATGGGTGTCCGTGTTCTGCTCCAGGCGCAGGGTGGGGTCCTCGGCGACCAGCCGGGCCAGCCCGTGGGAGAGCCTGTCCTCGTCCGCCCTGCCGTGGGCCTCGACGGCGACCGGCAGCAGGGGATCGGGCATCACCCAGGGCTCCATCAGCAGCGGGTCGTCCGGGTCGGAGAGGGTGTCGCCGGTCTCGGCGCGGGAGAGCCTGGCGACACAGGCGATGTCGCCCGCGACGGCCCGGGACAGGTGCCGCTGCCGGCTGCCGAAGGGGGACGACAGGGCGCCGACGCGCTCGTCCTCCTCGTGGGTCTCCCGCCGCTCGACGAAGCCACCGGGCAACGAGCCCTGTCCGTCGCCGGAGGCGTTGCCGCGCCGTGCCGCGCCGCGACCGCACACGTGCACGCCCGCGTCCGGACGCAGGGTGCCGGAGAAGACCCGCACCAGCGACATCCGGCCGACATAAGGATCGGAGAAGGTCTTGACGACCTCGGCCGCCAAGGGGCCGTCGACGTCGCAGGTCAACGGGGAGTGGGGGCGGCCGTCGGGGGTGGTGACCGCGGGGATCTCCCGTTCGGTGGGGTCGGGGAAGGCGCGGGCGATCAGGTCCAGCACCTCCACGGTGCCCAGGCCCTGTCGGGCGTCCTCCGGCGCGGGCGCGGCGGCCAGCACGGGGTGGAAGGTGCCGCGGGCGATGGCCTTCTCCAAGTCCCGGACCAGGGTCTCGACCTCGACGGGCTCACCGCCGAGGTAGCGGTCCATGAGGGTCTCGTCCTCGCTCTCGGCGATGACGCCCTCGATGAGCCGGTTGCGGGCCTCCTCGATCAGCGGCCGGTGCGCGGGGTCCGGGGCACGCTCCACGCGCTCGCCGGAGGAGTAGTCGAGGACGCGCTCGGTCAACAGCCCGATCAGCCCGTCCACCGGCGCGTGCCCGTCACCGCCCGTCCCTCCGCGCAGGGGGAGGTAGAGGGGGAGCACCGCGTCGGGGTCGTCGCGGCCGAAGGTCCGGCGGCAGACCTCGGCCATCTCGTCGAAGTCCGCGCGGGACGCCTCCAAATGGGTGATGACCAGGGCGCGCGGCATGCCGACCGCCGCGCACTCCTCCCACACCAGCCGGGTCGAGCCGTCCAGTTCGTCGGCGGCCGAGACGACGAAGAGGGCCGCGTCCGCCGCCCGCAGACCGGCCCTCAGCTCCCCGACGAAGTCGGCGTAGCCCGGTGTGTCCAACAGGTTGATCTTGACGCCGTCCCACTCCACGGGGACCAGCGACAACTGCACCGAACGCTGTTGCCGGTGCTCCACCTCCTCGTAGTCGGAGAGGCTGCCGCCGTCCTCGACCCGCCCCGCGCGGTTGACCGCGCCCGACGCCAGGGCCAGGGCATCCACCAGCGTCGTCTTCCCCGAGCCGCTGTGGCCGACCAGGACCACGTTCCGTATGGAACCGGGACGGTCGGCCGCCGGTGCCCTGCCCGCGGCCCCTGTCTGTGTGCTCGTCCTGTCGCCCATGTCTCCCGCCTCCCGGGTCGATCGCCGCTGGGTCGGATGGTGGATCGCACACGGTGCGCCGTCTCCGAGCTTTCCACCGGGAGCCGAGTCCGTCCATACGGGGCGATGGGGGTGACTCATGACATATGGCGTATTTCAGGATGTAGTCGCATGAGGGGCACCAAGCGGGCATCGCTCCGCTTCCGTGCCGGAGGCGAACGGCCGTGGTCGTTCGACGTCTCGGCGGCCGGCGGGCGGGGGCCGGCTACGATGGGCGCGCCGATGGCCCGTTGACCACCGGCCCACCTCGACCTCCGGGAAGGCCATGCTGAACAAGTACGCGCGTGCGTTCTTCACGCGTGTCCTCACGCCGTTCGCCGCTCTGCTCCTCCGGCTGGGGGTCAGCCCCGACACGGTCACGCTCATCGGCACCGGCGGCGTCATGGCGGGAGCGCTGGTCTTCTTCCCCCGGGGCGAGTTCTTCTGGGGCACCGTCGTCATCACCCTGTTCGTCTTCTCCGATCTGGTCGACGGCACCATGGCCCGCCAGTCGGGCCGCTCCAGCCGCTGGGGCGCCTTCCTCGACTCCACGCTCGACCGCATCGCGGACGCGGCGGTCTTCGGCGGCATCGCGCTGTGGTACGCGGGCGGAGGCGCGGACCCCGTGCTGTGCGCGGTGGCGATCTTCTGCCTGGCCAGTGGGCAGGTGGTGTCGTACACCAAGGCCCGCGGCGAGAGCATCGGGCTGCCGGTGAACGTCAACGGCCTGGTCGAGAGGGCCGAACGGCTGGTGATCACCTTGGTGTGCGCCGGGCTCGCCGGGTTCGAGACGACCTTCGGCGTCCCCCACATCGGGATCCTGCTGCCCGTCGCCCTGTGGGCGGTGGCCGTGGGCAGCCTGGTGACGATCCTCCAGCGGATGGTGACCGTCCGCCGCGAGGCGGCCGAGGCGGACGCCGCGGCGGCGGAGGGCGGGGCGTCCGAGGGGAACGGGGCCGGCACGACCGGACGGGGAAGCGAGGCCTCGTCGTGAAGGACCGGTTGACCGACGGCCTGTACGGGCTCGGCTGGAGCGTGGTCAAGTACCTCCCCGAACCCGCCGCCAAGGCCCTGGGCCGCACCGTCGCCGACGCCGCCTGGCGGCGGCGCGGTCAAGGGGTGCGGCGCCTGGAGGCCAACTACGCCAGGGTCGTCCCCGACGCCGGCCCCGAGCGCCTGGCGGAGCTGTCCCGCGCGGGCATGCGCTCCTACCTGCGCTACTGGATGGAGTCCTTCCGGCTGCCGAGGTGGAGCCCGCAGCGCATCCGGGACAGCGTCGAGGTCGAGAACCTGCACCGGCTCACCGACGCCCTCGACACCGGCCGCGGCGTGATACTGGCCCTGCCCCACATGGCCAACTGGGACCTGGCCGGCGCCTACCTCACCGCCGGCCTGGGCATCCCGTTCACCACCGTCGCCGAACGACTGAAGCCCGAGAGCCTGTACGACCGCTTCGTCGCCTACCGCGAGGGCCTGGGCATGGAGGTCCTGCCGCACACCGGCGGCGCCGCCTTCGGCACCCTGGCCCGGCGGCTGCGGGCCGGCGGCCTGGTGGCCCTGGTGGCCGACCGTGACCTGTCCGCCTCCGGCGTGGAGGTCACGTTCTTCGGCGAACCGGCCCGGATGCCGGCCGGCCCCGCCATGCTGGCCCTCCAGACCGGGGCCACGCTGCTCCCGGCCCACCTGTGGTTCGACTCCACGCCCGTGATGAAGGGCCGCGTCCTGGAGCCCGTCGCGGTGCCCGCCGAGGGCGACCGGCGGCAGAAGGCCGCCGCCATGACCCAGGCGGTGGCCGACGGCTTCGCCGCGGGCATCGCCGAACACCCGCAGGACTGGCACATGCTGCAACGGCTGTGGTCGGCGGACCTGGATCCGCGGGCCGGGACGCGCCACGAGGCGAGTCCGGAAACGGAGAAGCGTTGAGGATCGGCATCGTCTGCCCGTACTCCTGGGACGTCCCCGGCGGCGTCCAGTTCCACATCCGCGACCTGGCCCAGCACCTCATCGGGCTCGGGCACGAGGTGTCCGTCCTCGCCCCGGCCGACGATCCCCCTCGGCCCGGCGGCCGGGGTGGTGCCCCCACCCCTCGGCCCGGCGGCCGGGGTGGCGCCCCCACCCCCCTCCCCCCGTACGTCGTTCCCGCCGGCCGGGCCGTGCCCGTCCCCTACAACGGCTCGGTGGCCCGGCTGAACTTCGGCTTCCTCTCCGCCGCGCGCGTCCGCCGCTGGGTGCACGAGGGCAACTTCGACGTCCTGCACATCCACGAGCCGGCCACGCCCTCGCTCTCCCTGCTCGCCTGCTGGTCGGCCCAGGGCCCGATCGTGGCCACCTTCCACACCTCCAACCCGCGCTCGCGGGCGATGATCGCCGCGTACCCGATCCTCCAGCCCGCGCTGGAGAAGATCAGCGCGCGGATCGCCGTCAGCGAGTACGCCCGCCGCACCCTGGTGGAGCACCTGGGCGGGGACGCGGTCGTCATCCCCAACGGGGTGGACGTCTCCTTCTTCGCCGACGCCGAACCCAAGGCCGAATGGCAGGGGCGCGAGGGGGAGAACACGATCGGCTTCATAGGCCGCATCGACGAGCCCCGCAAGGGCCTGCCCGTCCTGATCCGGGCGCTGCCCCGCATCCTTGCCGAACGCCCCGGCACCCGACTGCTGGTGGCCGGGCGCGGGGACGAGGAGGAGGCCGTCGCCGACCTGCCGCGCGAACTGCGCGGACAGGTGGAGTTCCTCGGCATGGTCAGCGACGAGGACAAGGCGCGGCTGCTGCGCAGCGTGGACCTCTACATCGCTCCCAACACCGGCGGCGAGTCCTTCGGCATCATCCTCGTCGAGGCGATGTCCGCCGGGGCGCCGGTGCTCGCCAGCGACCTGGACGCCTTCGCCCAGGTGTTGGACGGGGGAGAGGCCGGGGAGCTGTACGCCAACGAGGACGCGGACGCGCTGGCCGCCGCCGCGGTGCGCCTGCTGGGCGACCCGGAGCGCCGCGCCGAACTGCGCGACCGCGGCGGCCGTCACGTCCGCCGCTTCGACTGGTCCACCGTCGGGGCCGACATCCTCGCCGTCTACGAGACCGTCACCGACGGCGCCGCCGCGGTCGCGCCGGACGAGCGCGTCGGGCTGCGCGCCCGCCTCGGACTGGCCCGTGACTGACGACCCGGACGACCGGGACGGCCGGGGCGACCGAGCGACCGAGGGGAACCAACCGTGATCACCACGATCGTCTGGATCGCGGCGGCGCTGCTGTTGGCCGCCGTCTACCTGAGCTGGACCGCCGGGCGGCTGGACCGGCTGCACGCCCGGATCGACGCGGCCCGCGCCGCCCTGGACGCGCAACTGCTGCGACGCGCCTCCGTCACCCAGGAGGTGGCCACCGCGGGGGTGCTCGACCCGGCCGCGTCGATCGTCCTCTACCAGGCGGCCCACGACGCCCGGCAGGCCGAGGAGGACCAGCGGGAGGTCGCCGAGAGCGAACTCAGCCAGGCGTTGCGGGCGGTGTTCGCCGAGAGCGCGCAACTGGAGGCGGTGCGGTCGGCGCCGGGGGGCGAGGAGTCCGTGAGGGAACTGGCCGCCGCGGTGCGCCGGGTGCCGATGGCGCGACGCTTCCACAACGACGCGGTGCGGGCCGCCCGCGCCCTGCGCCGCCACCGGACGGTGCGCTGGTTCCGGCTGGCCGGACACGCGCCCTTCCCCTTGGCGTTCGAGATGGACGACGAGCCACCGGCCATCCTCGCGGACCGCACGGAACCGGACAGAGAAGGCCACTGACTTTTGATTGGCCCTTGCGCAAAGGCCAGTCGCCCTTTTTCATCACTCCTGTAGCACGGATCACTGTGAAGTGGACCGATCGGCAGATCCGGAAGTGGATCGAACGGGCCTACGATGGTCCCATCGGTTCTTCCGCGCGGGCACCGCCCGTGTCCGCGCTCGCCGCCGTTCGGTGCCGTCCGCGATGTCCGTCGCCGTCCACCGTTCATACCGTCGTCGAGTGAGGTCACACCTTGTCCAGCACGTCTCCCAGCACGTCCGAAACCGCCGGCGCACCGACGCCCGAGACCGGCACCGCGCGCGTCAAGCGCGGCATGGCCGAGCAGCTCAAGGGCGGCGTGATCATGGACGTCGTCACCCCGGAGCAGGCGAAGATCGCCGAGGACGCGGGCGCCGTCGCGGTCATGGCCCTGGAGCGGGTGCCCGCCGACATCCGCAAGGACGGCGGCGTCGCCCGCATGTCCGACCCCGACATGATCGAGGGGATCATCAACGCCGTCTCCATCCCGGTGATGGCCAAGTCCCGCATCGGCCACTTCGTCGAGGCCCAGGTGCTCCAGGCGCTCGGTGTGGACTACATCGACGAGTCCGAGGTCCTCACCCCGGCCGACGAGGTCAACCACAGCGACAAGTGGGCCTTCACCACGCCCTTCGTCTGCGGCGCCACCAACCTGGGCGAGGCCCTGCGCCGGATCGCCGAGGGCGCGGCCATGATCCGCTCCAAGGGCGAGGCCGGCACCGGCAACGTCGTCGAGGCCGTCCGTCACCTGCGCCAGATCCGGGGCGACATCGCCCGGCTGAGGGGCCTGGACAACAACGAGCTGTACGCCGCCGCCAAGGAGCTGCGCGCCCCCTACGAGCTGGTCAAGGAGGTCGCCGAGCTGGGCAGGCTCCCGGTCGTGCTGTTCTCCGCCGGTGGCGTGGCCACCCCTGCCGACGCCGCGCTGATGCGTCAGCTCGGCGCCGAGGGCGTCTTCGTCGGCTCGGGCATCTTCAAGTCCGGCGACCCGGCCAAGCGCGCCGCCGCCATCGTGAAGGCCACCACCTTCTACGACGACCCCAAGGTCATCGCGGACGTCTCCCGCGGTCTGGGCGAGGCCATGGTCGGCATCAACTGCGACACCCTGACGGACTCGGAGCGGTTCGCCGGCCGGGGTTGGTGACCACGAACCCCGTGACGGGCGGCCCGCGCGCCGCGGGCCGCCCGTCACCGTTCGGGGAAGAGCCCGGAACGCCCGGGCCCGGAACGTCCAGGAACGAGGTGACCCTGTGACCACACCCGACATCGGAGGCGCCACCGGAGGCGGAGCCGACGTCACCGTCGGAGTCCTCGCCCTCCAGGGCGACGTGCGGGAGCACCTCGCCGCGCTGACCGCGGCCGGCGCCGAGGCCCGTCCGGTCCGCCGCCCCGAGGAACTCGCCGAGGCCGACGGCCTGGTGATCCCCGGCGGGGAGTCCACCACCATCTCCAAACTGGCCACGGCCTTCGGACTGCTGGAGCCACTGCGCGAGCGGGTCCGCTCGGGCATGCCCGCCTACGGCTCCTGCGCGGGCATGATCATGCTCGCCGACAAGATCCTCGATCCCAGGGCCGGCCAGGAGACCATCGGCGGCATCGACATGATCGTGCGCCGCAACGCCTTCGGACGGCAGAACGAGTCCTTCGAGGCGGCCGTGGAGGTGGCGGGCGTCGAGGGCGGCCCGGTCGAGGGCGTCTTCATCCGCGCCCCCTGGGTGGAGTCCACGGGCGCGGAGGTGGAGGAGTTGGCGGTCGTCGACGGCCGTGCCGTCGCCGTGCGCCAGGGGCGGCTGCTGGCCACCGCCTTCCACCCCGAACTCACCGGCGACCACCGGGTGCACCGGCTCTTCGTCGACATGGTGCGCGCATCGGTGATGTGAGGGCGATGTGAGATCGACGGTAGGATCGACGCGTTGATTTCCTGTTGGTGACATCGAAGGAGCGAGGGCGTGGCCGGCCACTCCAAGTGGGCAACCACCAAGCACAAGAAGGCCGTGATCGATGCCAAGCGCGGCAAGCTCTTCGCCAAGCTGATCAAGAACATCGAGGTCGCGGCCCGGATGGGGGGTCCCGATCCCGAGGGGAACCCCACGCTGTACGACGCCATCCAGAAGGCGAAGAAGAGCTCGGTCCCCAATAACAACATCGACCGCGCGGTCAAGCGCGGCGCAGGTCTGGAGGCGGGCGGCGCCGACTACCAGACGATCATGTACGAGGGGTACGGCCCCAACGGCGTCGCACTCCTGATCGAGTGCCTCACCGACAACCGGAACCGCGCCGCCTCCGACGTGCGCGTCGCCATGACCCGCAACGGCGGCTCCATGGCCGACCCCGGCTCGGTGTCGTACCTGTTCAACCGCAAGGGCATCGTCATCGTGCCCAAGAACGACCTGACCGAGGACGACGTGCTGGCCGCCGTCCTGGACGCGGGCGCCGAGGAGGTCAACGACCTCGGCGAGAACTTCGAGGTCGTCAGCGAGCCCGGCGACCTCGTCGCGGTGCGCACCGCCCTGCAGGACGCGGGCATCGACTACGACTCGGCGGACGCCAACTTCGTCCCCACCATGCAGGTGGAGCTGGACGAGGAGGGCGCGCGCAAGGTCTTCAAGCTGATCGACGCCCTGGAGGACAGCGACGACGTGCAGAACGTCTTCGCCAACTTCGACGTGTCCGACGAGGTCATGGCGAAGGTCGACGCCTGATCCGTCCGGTTCCGAACGGCCCGGCACGCCCCTTCCCGTGTCCCCGAAGACGTTGTCGGTGGGAGCCGATAGCCTGCGGGAACACATGATCGAACGATGAGGTGGACGAGAGGGGGCCGCCGTGCGCGTGCTCGGCGTGGATCCGGGCCTGACCCGCTGCGGCATCGGCGTGGTGGAGGGGACTCCGGGGCGTCCGCTGCGGATGATCGGGGTCGGCGTCGTCCGCACGCCCGCCGACAGCGAGGTGGCCGAGCGACTGGTGCTCGTCGAGCGCGGCGTCGAGGAGTGGCTGGAGGAACACCGGCCCGACGTCGTCGCCGTGGAGCGGGTGTTCAGCCAGCACAACGTCCGCACGGTGATGGGCACCGCCCAGGCCAGCGCGGTCGCCATGCTCTGCGCGGCCCGGCGCGGGCTGCCCGTGGCGCTGCACACCCCCAGCGAGGTCAAGGCCGCCATCACCGGCAGCGGACGCGCGGGCAAGGCCCAGGTGGGCGCCATGGTGACCAGACTCCTGCGGCTGGACGCCCCGCCCAAGCCGGCCGACGCCGCCGACGCCCTGGCGCTGGCCATCTGCCACATCTGGCGCGCGCCCGCCCAGAGCCGGCTCCAGCAGGCCCGCATCCAGGCCCTCGCCGCCCGCCGCGCCGGCGCCGCTCACACACCCGCAGCACCCACCCCGAAGGGCACCCGATGATCGCCTTCGTCTCCGGACCGGTCGCCGCCCTCTCCCCGGACACCGCCGTGATCGAGGTCGGCGGCGTCGGCGTGGCGGTCCACTGCACCCCCGGCACCCTCGCCGACCTGCGGGTGGGCCACCACGCACGGCTGGCCACCTCCTTGGTCGTCCGGGAGGACTCGCTCACCCTGTACGGCTTCGCCGACGACGACGAGCGGCAGGTCTTCGAGCTGCTCCAGACGGCCAGTGGTGTCGGGCCGCGACTGGCCCAGGCGATGCTCGCCGTGCACAGTCCCGACGCCCTGCGGCGCGCGGTCGCCCAGGGGGACGAGAAGGCGCTCACCGCCGTCCCCGGCATCGGGAAGAAGGGCGCGCAGAAACTGCTGCTGGAGCTCGCGGGCCGACTCGGCGAACCGGTCGGCACCGGCGCCGCGCCGGCCGGGCGGGGCGGAGCCGCCGCACCGCCCGACTGGCGGGAGCAGGTGCACACCGCCCTGGTCGGACTCGGCTACGCCGCCCGCGAGGCCGAGGAGGCGCTCGACGCCGTCGCCCCGCAGGCCGAGGCCGCCCTCGCCGAGGGCGGTCGGCCGCCGGTGCCGCAACTGCTGCGTGCCGCCCTGCAGACCCTGAACCGCGCGCGCTGAGACGCTTCCCGACAGCCGCCGTGGACGAGACGACCGACGAGAGACCGACCATGACGCCGCACCTCCCGCCCACCGCCCTCCCCGCCGACCGGGCACCGTCCCACGCCTGGACGGCCGGCATCGGGAGGGAGGCCGTATGACCCACGACATGGCCCACGACGACCACCACGCGGAGGGCGCCGTGGAGGAGGCGTACGGCCCGACCGGTACGGCCGCCGGGGCGGAGCGTCTCGTCGGCGCCTCCGCCGACTCCGAGGACACCGCCATCGAGGCGGCCCTGCGCCCCAAGGACCTGGCGGAGTTCATCGGCCAGCCCAAGGTCCGCGAACAGCTCGACCTGGTCCTCCGCGCCGCCCGAGCCCGCGGCGGCACCGCCGACCACGTGCTGCTCTCCGGCGCCCCCGGGCTAGGCAAGACCACCCTGTCCATGATCATCGCCGCGGAGATGGGCGCCCCCATCCGGATCACCTCCGGCCCGGCCATCCAGCACGCCGGCGACCTCGCCGCGATCCTCTCCTCCCTCACCGAGGGGGAGGTGCTCTTCCTCGACGAGATCCACCGGATGTCCCGCCCCGCCGAGGAGATGCTCTACATGGCGATGGAGGACTTCCGGGTCGACGTCATCGTCGGCAAGGGCCCCGGAGCCACCGCCATCCCCCTGGAGCTGCCGCCGTTCACCCTGGTCGGCGCCACCACCCGGGCCGGACTGCTGCCGCCGCCGCTGCGCGACCGCTTCGGCTTCACCGCCCACATGGAGTTCTACGAGCCGACCGAGCTGGAGCGGGTGGTGCACCGCTCCGCCCGGCTGCTGGCGGTGGAGATCGACGCCGCCGGCGCCGCGGAGATCGCCGGCCGCTCCCGCGGCACCCCCCGGATCGCCAACCGGCTGCTGCGCCGGGTGCGCGACTACGCCCAGGTGCGGGCGGACGGGGTGATCACCCGGGAGGTCGCCGCACGGGCCCTGGCGGTCTACGAGGTGGACGAGCGGGGCCTGGACCGGCTGGACCGGGCGGTGCTGACGGCGCTGCTCAAGCTCTTCGGCGGCGGGCCGGTGGGGCTGTCCACCCTGGCCGTCGCGGTGGGCGAGGAACGCGAGACCGTCGAAGAGGTGGCCGAGCCGTTCCTGGTCCGCGAGGGGCTCCTCGCCCGCACCCCCCGGGGCCGGATCGCCACCCCCGCCGCCTGGGAGCACCTGGGCCTCACCCCGCCCCGGCAGCCCGCCCCGGGCACACCGGGGCAACAGGGGCTCTTCGAACGTGACGGGGGGTCGTGACGGAGGGTGAGGTCGCCCGGAACGGAACCCCGGTGCGATGCTTGACGTTGTTCCCCAAGCGCGGACTCGCTTAGACTCCGCCGATGCCTTCCGTCCCGGACGGCATGACCACCCCGAAGACCAGGCCGCCCCAGTGGGCGGTCGTGCGAAGGAAACCTTCCGCCGTGGATATCCTCACTCTCTTCCCCTTCATCGTGCTCATCGGGGCCATGTTCCTGATGACGCGGTCTGCCAAGAAGAAGCAGCAGCAGGCCATGCAGATGCGCGACCAGATGCAGCCGGGCACCGGTGTCCGGACCATCGGCGGCATGTACGCGCAGGTGAAGGAGGTTCGCTCCGACACGGTTCTCCTCGAGGTCGCCCCGGGTGTGCATGCCGTCTACGCCAAGAACGCCGTGGGCGCCGTCCTGGAGGACGAGGAGTACGAGCGCATCGTCCACGGCGACTCGGAGTACGACGGTGACGCTCCCGTGGTCCCCGACGACGCCTCCTCCCTGATCTCCGGTGAGGACGGTCCCGTGGCCAAGACCGACCTGAGCAAGACCGACCAGGGCAAGAAGGACGGCGCCTCCGCCGACGACGCGGAGTCCAAGGACGCCAAGCGGAACGGCGACGACGCCGAGTAACCGGGCAGCCGCTCCGCCGCCGGGTCCCTGTCGAGGGCCCGGCGGCGTCGTCTTGTCCGCGACCGCGCCGCGCGCCGCCCCGAACGCCGTCGGAACGCCGGGGCGCCGTCGGGGCGTTCCTCGCCGGGCGGCCGGGGGACGGGGTCGCCCCTCCGGGCGTCGGCGGTAGGGTGATCCGGTGACATCCGTGACCCCCTACTCCGACGAGCTGCGCAGCCTGCTGCTCAGCCGGATCCGTGACGTGCCCGACTATCCCAAGCCGGGTGTGCTGTTCAAGGACATCACCCCGCTGCTGGCGGACCCCGAGGCCTTCGGCGCGCTCACCGGCGTGCTGGCCGGACTGTGCCGGGAACGCGGGGCCACCAAGGTGGTGGGCCTGGAGGCGCGCGGCTTCATCCTCGCCGCCCCGGTGGCGGTGGAGGCAGGGGTCGGCTTCGTCCCCGTGCGCAAGGCGGGCAAGCTGCCCGGCGCCACCCTGGCCCAGGCGTACGAGCTGGAGTACGGCAGCGCCGAGATCGAGATCCACGCCGAGGACCTCACCCCCGAGGACCGGGTGCTGGTGATCGACGACGTGCTGGCCACCGGCGGCACCGCCGAGGCGTCGCTGCGGCTCATCCGCCGCTCCGGGGCCCAGGTCGCGGGGGTGGCCGTCCTGATGGAGCTGAGCTTCCTGCCGGGACGGATCCGGCTGGAACCCGCCCTGGAGGGCGCCCCGCTGGACGTCCTGATCACCATCTGAGAGCGGTCGGACCGCGGGCTCACACGAGCGACCGGTCCGCCGGGGCCGTCCGGACCGCTCCGGGCGGCCCCTCCCCGTCGTGGCCCCATCGCGGTTCCGTCGCGTTTCCGCCGCGTTTCCGTCGCGCGGGCCCCGTCGGCCGTGACGCCCTCGGTCGCGTCCCCGGCGGACGACCGGACCGTTCCGGGGTCCGGGTGGATACCATGGCAGAGTCCGGCCGGTCCGGCCGGAACCTCCCTCTTCCCCCGCCACCGGCGAGGAGGGGCCCACCGAGGAGTTGCCCTTGCCAGACGAGGCCCAGCCGCTCACCACAGCGCAGCACCAGGACGCCAGGCCGGCGAAGCCCTCCAAGGCGAACGGCACGGCCGCCGGGCCCGGCGGCGCCCCGACGAAGCCGCAGCCGTCCGCCGCGTCGCCGGGCCGCACGGGTGCGTCCTCGCAGCCGAGTGGGCGGCGCGACGACTCCGGCGCGCGCGACCGGAGCCCGGCGACGCGCGCCATCTCGGGCGTCTCCGGCCGTTCCGGTTCCTCCAACCGCGTCCGCGCCCGGCTGGCCCGACTGGGCGTCCAGCGCTCCAACCCGTACAACCCCGTCCTGGAGCCGCTGCTGCGGATCGTGCGCGGCAACGATCCCAAGGCCGACACCTCCGCGCTGCGCCAGATCGAGCGCGCCTACCAGGTCGCCGAGCGCTGGCACCGCGGGCAGAAGCGCAAGAGCGGCGACCCGTACATCACCCATCCGCTGGCCGTCACCACCATCCTCGCCGAGCTGGGCATGGACCCGGCCACGCTGATGGCGGGCCTGCTGCACGACACGGTCGAGGACACCGAGTACGGCCTGGACACCCTGCGTCGCGACTTCGGCGACCAGGTGGCCCTCCTCGTCGACGGCGTCACCAAGCTGGACAAGGTCAAGTTCGGCGAGGCCGCGCAGGCGGAGACGGTCCGCAAGATGGTCGTCGCCATGGCCAAGGACCCGCGTGTGCTGGTCATCAAGCTGGCCGACCGCCTGCACAACATGCGCACCATGCGCTACCTCAAGCGGGAGAAGCAGGAGCAGAAGGCGCGCGAGACGCTGGAGATCTACGCGCCGCTCGCCCACCGCCTGGGCATGAACACCATCAAGTGGGAGCTGGAGGACCTCGCCTTCGCGATCCTCTACCCCAAGATGTACGACGAGATCGTGCGGCTGGTGGCCGAACGTGCGCCCAAGCGGGACGAGTACCTGGCGAAGGTCATCGACGAGGTGCAGGCCGACCTGCGCGGGGCCCGCATCAAGGCGACCGTCACCGGCCGCCCCAAGCACTACTACAGCGTCTACCAGAAGATGATCGTGCGGGGCCGCGACTTCGCCGAGATCTACGACCTGGTGGGCATCCGCGTCCTGGTCGACACCGTCCGCGACTGCTACGCGGCGCTGGGGACCGTCCACGCCCGGTGGAACCCGGTGCCGGGGCGGTTCAAGGACTACATCGCGATGCCCAAGTTCAACATGTACCAGTCGTTGCACACGACGGTCATCGGGCCCGACGGCAAGCCGGTCGAGTTGCAGATCCGCACCTACGACATGCACCGCCGCGCCGAGTACGGCATCGCCGCCCACTGGAAGTACAAGCAGGACGCCGTGGCCGGCGCCTCCAAGGTCCGCACCGACGCGCCCGCGCGGAAAGGCGGCGACGCCGTCAACGACATGGCGTGGCTGCGGCAGTTGCTGGACTGGCAGAAGGAGACGGAGGACCCGGGCGAGTTCCTGGAGTCGCTGCGCTTCGACCTCTCCCGCAACGAGGTCTTCGTCTTCACGCCCAAGGGCGACGTCATAGCGCTTCCGGCGGGCGCCACCCCCGTGGACTTCGCCTACGCGGTCCACACCGAGGTCGGCCACCGCACCATCGGCGCGCGGGTCAACGGACGGCTCGTCCCGCTGGAGTCCACGCTCGACAACGGGGACCTAGTGGAGGTCTTCACCTCCAAGTCGCCCGGTGCCGGGCCGTCCCGCGACTGGCTGAGCTTCGTCAAGTCGCCCAGGGCCCGCAACAAGATCCGCGCGTGGTTCTCCAAGGAACGCCGCGAGGAGGCCATCGAGCAGGGCAAGGACGCCATCGTGCGGGCCATGCGCAAGCAGAATCTGCCGATCCAGCGCATCCTGACCGGCGACTCCCTGGTCACCCTCGCGCACGAGATGCGCTACCCCGACATCTCGGCGCTCTACGCCGCGATCGGCGAGGGGCACGTCTCAGCGCAGAACGTCGTCCAGAAGCTCATCCAGGCCATCGGCGGCGAGGAGGCGGCCAACGAGGACATCGCGGAGACCTCCCCGCCGCTGCGCCGGCGCTCCAAGCGGCGCGCCGGCGCCGACCCGGGCGTGGTCGTCAAGGGCGTGGACGACGTGTGGGTCAAACTGGCCCGCTGCTGCACGCCCGTGCCCGGCGACCCGATCATCGGCTTCGTCACCCGCGGCAACGGGGTGTCCGTCCACCGCGCCGACTGCGTCAACGTCGAGTCGCTCTCGCGGGAGCCGGAGCGCATCCTCGACGTCGAGTGGGCCCCGACCCAGTCCTCCGTCTTCCTGGTCGCCATCCAGGTCGAGGCGCTGGACCGCTCCCGGCTGCTGTCGGACGTCACCCGCGTGCTCTCCGACCAGCACGTCAACATCCTCTCGGCGGCCGTCCAGACCTCCCGGGACCGGGTGGCCACCTCCCGCTTCACCTTCGAGATGGGCGACCCCAAGCACCTGGGGCACGTGCTGAAGGCGGTGCGCGGGGTGGAGGGCGTCTACGACGTCTACCGCGTCACCTCGGCCCGCCGGTCGTAGCCGGCCCGTAGTCGGCCGGCCCCACGGACGAAACGGGAAGACGAAACGAGAAGACGAAAAGGGAGGGCCCCGGCGCCGTACGGCGCCGGGGCCCTCCCCGTCACGGTTTTCCTCCCGGTTCCCCGGGGCGGTTCGGCCGGTCAGCCGGAGAACTCGCGCAGGCCCTTGAGCGCCTGCTCCAGCAGGGCCTGGCGGCCCTCCAGCTCCTTCTCCAGCTTCTCCGCCTTGGCGGTGTTGCCCGCCTCGCGCGCCTTGTCGATCTGCGCGCGGAGCTTGTCCACCGCGTCCTGCAACTGGCCGGTCAGCCCCTCCGCCCGGGCCCGGACCTCGGGGTTGGTGCGGCGCCACTCGGCCTCCTCGGCCTCCTGGATGGCCCGCTCCACCGCGTGCAGCCGACCCTCGATCCGCGCCCGGGCGTCCCGCGGCACGTGACCGATGGCGTCCCAGCGCTCGTTGACGGAGCGGAAGGCGGCCCGGGCGGCCTTGAGATCGGTGATCGGGAGCAGCTTCTCCGCCTCGGCGACCAGCTCCTCCTTGCGGGCCAGGTTCTCCCGCTGCTCGGCGTCCCGCTCGGCGAAGGCCTCGCCGCGGGCGGCGAAGAACACGTCCTGGGCGCCGCGGAAGCGCTGCCACAGGTCGTCCTCGTGCTCGCGCTGGGCCCGGCCCGCGGCCTTCCACTCCTGCATCAGCTCGCGGTACCGCGCGGCCGTCGGACCCCAGTCCGTGGAGCCGGACAGCGCCTCCGCCTCGGCGACCAGCTTCTCCTTGCGGCGCCGCGCCTCCTCGCGCTGGGCGTCCAGCGACGCGAAGTGCGCCTTGCGCCGCTTGGAGAAGGCCGAGCGGGCGTGTGAGAAGCGGTGCCACAGCTCGTCGTCGGACTTGCGGTCGAGCCGGGGCAGGCCCTTCCAGGTGTCCACCAGGGCGCGCAGCCGCTCCCCGGCGGCCCGCCACTGGTCGCTGCGGGCCAGTTCCTCGGCCTCGGCGACCAACTCCTCCTTGGCCCTGCGGGCCTCTTCGGCCTGCCGGGCCCTGGCGGCCTTGCGCTCCTCCTTGCGGGCCTCGATCAGTTCGGTGAGCTGGTCGAGGCGCCTGCTCAGCGCCTCCAGATCGCCCACCGCGTGCGCCTCGTCGACCTGCCCGCGCAGGTGCTCGACGGCCGTCAGCGCGTCCTTGGCCGACAGATCGGTGGTCTTCACCCGGCGTTCAAGGAGGTCGATCTCCACGACCAGGCCGTCGTACTTGCGCTCGAAGTAGGCGAGGGCTTCCTCGGGGGAGCCCGCCTGCCACGATCCGACGACCCTCTCGCCGTCGGCGGTACGCACGTACACGGTCCCCGTCTCGTCGACGCGGCCCCACGGGTCGCTGCTCACAGCGCCTCCTCCACATGACGCCGACGGGAGGCGTGCACTCCCGGGCGTCGTCCACAGTTGTCATCCGGCCGACAGTTGGATTTGACCGGTCGAACCAGATTTGGGCTGGTCGGACCAGGGTTTCGCCGGGCCGTCGGCGCAGGCACCCTACCAACGCCCAACATAGGCGACCGGTGCCCGCGCTGTCCGCATTCCGCGCGGCCGAAATCGCGGGGCGACGCGGCCCTCGAACCCGACGGTCCCGGCCGTCACTCCTTGCGCACGGTCGCCTTGTCGATCACGACGGTCGCGTTCGGCGGGGTGTTGCCCGTCTGCGGGTCCATCGTCGAGCCGGCGTCGGCGATCTTCTTCAGCACGTCCATGCCCTTGGTGACGGTGCCGAAGGGGGTGTAGTCCGGGGGCAGCGGGCTGTCCTCGTAGACGAGGAAGAACTGGCTGCCGCCGCTGTCCCGGTTCTCCTTGGTCTGGGCGTTGTACCGGTTGGCCATGGCGACCGTGCCCGCCGGGTAGGTGCCCTTCTCGACCCTGGGGTCGTCGAGGTTCTCGTCCGGGATGGTGTAGCCGGGGCCGCCCTGGCCGGTGCCCGTGGGGTCGCCGCACTGCAGCACGTGGATGCCCTCGGTGACCAGACGGTGGCACTTGGTGTGGTCCAGGTAGCCCTCGCCCACCAGGAACTCGAAGGAGTTCACGGTGCGCGGCGCCTTGGCGGCGTCCATCTCGATCTCGATGTCGCCGCAGGTGGTGTCCAGCTTCATCGTGTAGGTGGCCGAGGTGTCGATCGACATCTTCGGTTCCTTCTTCCACTGCTTGTCGCCCGGCTCGCCCTTCGCCGGCTTCTCACAGGGGTCCGGGGCCTTGCTGGTCGCCGTGGCCGAGGGCTCCGCCGCCGCGTTGTCCGACTTCTTCTCGTCGTCCGCGGCCAGTCCGCCGGCAGCCGCGTAGGCCCCGCCGGCCGCCAGTGCCAGGGCCAGACCACCCGCTATGGACGCGTTGCGGATCCGAGCCTTGCGCCGTGCCTCCGCCCGCCGCTGCTGCTGCCGCAGGTACTTCTCGCGGGCGAGCTGCTTGCGCCGCTGCTCACTGCTGACCACGGGTCGTCTCCTTCGAGTGCTTCGAGGCGTGCGTACGCACGTGTGTGCCACAGCCAGGGCCGTACCGTATACGGGATACGGGTTCGCGACCTCCGTCCCGTCGCCGGTAGGCTCTGTGATCGCCGGTTTCGACCGGCGACGGCCGCAACATCCCTGACGGACGATTGAAGGACGATCGTGCTCATTGCCGGGTTCCCCGCCGGGGCCTGGGGGACCAATTGTTATCTGGTCGCCCCCGCCGCCGGTGAGGAGTGCGTGATCATCGACCCGGGCCACCGGGCCGCCGAGGGCGTCGAGGAGGCCATCGCCAGACACCGGCTCAAGCCCGTCGCCGTCCTCCTCACCCACGGCCACATCGACCACGTCGCCTCCGTGGTCCCGGTGTGCGGCGCGCACGACGTGCCCGCCTGGATCCACTCGGAGGACCGGGAGATGATGAGCGACCCCGAGAAGTGGCTCGGGCGCTCCATCGGACAACCCCTGATGGGCGAGCTCACGATCGGGGAGCCCGACGACGTCCGGGAGCTGACGGACGGGTCCTCGCTCTCCCTGGCGGGTCTGGAGCTGACCGTCGCGCACGCGCCGGGCCATACCAGGGGGTCGGTGACCTTCCGGATGCCCGAGCAGGCCGACGTCCCGCCGGTGCTGTTCTCGGGCGACCTGTTGTTCGCCGGCTCCATCGGACGCACCGACCTGCCCGGCGGCGACCACGACGAGATCCTGAGGTCGCTGGCACGCGTGTGCCTGCCCCTGGACGACTCGACCGTGGTGCTGTCCGGCCACGGCCCCCAGACCACCATCGGCCGCGAGCGCGCCACCAACCCGTTCCTGCGGGAGGTGGCCGCCGGCCGGCACCTGACGGGAGACGGCACCGCCGCCCCGCGACGAGGAATGTGACGACGCAGAACGTGAGCACCTTCACCGCCCCCAGGGGCACCTACGACCTGCTTCCCCCGGAGTCCGCGGACTACCTGGCGGTCCGGGAGGCGATCGCCGCGCCGCTGAAGCGCGCCGGATACGGCTACATCGAGACCCCCGGTTTCGAGGACGTGGAACTGTTCGCCCGCGGCGTGGGCGAGTCCACGGACATCGTCACCAAGGAGATGTACACCCTGACCACCAAGGGCGGCAGCCGCCTGGCGCTGCGGCCCGAGGGCACCGCGCCGGTCGTCCGCGCGGTCCTGGAGCACAACCTGCACCGCGGCGCCCTGCCGATCAAGGTCTGGTACTCCGGCTCGCAGTACCGCTACGAGCGCCCCCAGGCCGGCCGCTACCGGCACTTCTCCCAGGTGGGCGCGGAGGCGCTGGGCGCCGAGGACCCGGCCCTGGACGCCGAGCTGATCATCCTGGCCGTGGACGCGTACCGCTCGCTGGGGCTGAGGAACTTCCGGCTGCTGCTGAACTCCCTCGGCGACCGCGAGTGCCGCCCGGCCTACCGCGCCACCCTCCAGGACTTCCTGCGCGGACTCGACCTGGACGAGGCCACCCGCGCCCGGATCGAGATCAACCCGCTGCGGGTGCTGGACGACAAGCGCGAGTCCGTCCAGAAGCAGCTCACCGGCGCCCCGATGATGCGCGACCACCTGTGCGAGGCGTGCAAGGAGTACCACGAGCAGGTGCGTGAACTGCTGACGGCGGCCGAGGTCGCGTTCGTCGACGACGAGAAGCTGGTGCGCGGTCTGGACTACTACACCCGCACCACCTTCGAGTTCGTCCACGACGGGCTCGGCTCGCAGTCCGCGGTCGGCGGCGGCGGTCGCTACGACGGCCTGTCGGAGATGCTCGGCGGGCCCCCGCTGCCCTCGGTGGGCTGGGCGCTGGGCGTGGACCGCACGGTGCTGGCCCTGCGGGCCGAGGGCGTGGCGCTGCCCGAGCCCTCGCGCACGCGGGTGTTCGCCGTCCCGCTCGGCGAGCAGGCGCGGCGGACGCTGTTCGGCGTCGTCACCGAGCTGCGTCGGCAGGGGGTCGCGACGGACTTCGCGTACGGCGGCAAGGGCCTGAAGAACGCCATGAAGTCGGCCAACCGCTCCGGCGCGGCCTACGCCGTCGTGGCGGGGGAGCGGGACCTGGCCGAGGGCGTCGTCCAGGTCAAGGACCTCGACAGCGGCGAGCAGACCCCGGTTCCGCTGGACGGTGTGGTGGAGGAGTTGCGACGGAAGCTCGCCTGAGTCGTTGAGCGTTGTGCAGAATGAGAATCCCGCCTGAGACGACAGGATGGCAGCCATGACGACGACCACGGCACCACGAGAAGACCTGGCCCGTGCCGACGGGGGCACGCCCGTACGACGTGGTGCCGTGGGCGCCGGACGCGCCTACGCCCTGCTGCTGGTGATCACCGGCCTGGCCGGGGTGCTCGCGTCGTGGGTGATCACGGTCGACAAGTACCGGCTGCTGGAGGCCGAGATCTCCGGCGACACGCTCAACATGGCGTGCGACCTGAACCCGATCGTCTCCTGCGGCAGCGTGATGGAGAGCGCGCAGGCCGAGGTGTTCGGCTTCCCCAACCCGGTGCTCGGCCTGGTCACCTACGGGATCATCGTCTGCGTCGGGATGAGCCTGCTGGCCGGGGCGGCCTTCCCCCGCTGGTACTGGCTGACGATGAACGCCGGGATGCTCTTCGGCGTCGGGTTCTGCACCTGGCTGATGTACCAGTCGCTGTACAACATCGGCGCGCTGTGCCTGTGGTGCAACCTGGCCTGGGTGGCCACGCTGCTGATGTTCTGGTACACGACCTTCCGCAACATCCACAACGGCTTCCTGCCCGCCCCGACCTGGCTCCGCGAGGGGGTGGCGGAGTTCCACTGGGCGATCCCGGCGGTCCACATCGGCGTCATCGGCATGCTGGTCCTGACCCGCTGGTGGAACTTCTGGATCGGCTGACCGGCCGGCCGCACGACGAACGGCGAGGGGCCGTCCCGTACCGCGGGGCGGCCCCTCGCCGTTCGTCGGCGCCACCGGGGGCGCTGTCGGCGGGGTGGCTTAGGGTTTCGTTCCGTGGAAGACGATCTGTTCACCGCCGCCGCAGAGGAACGCCGGGAGAAGGACCCCACCGGCAGTCCGCTGGCGGTCCGGATGCGCCCGCGCACTCTGGACGAGGTCGTCGGCCAGCGGCACCTGCTGCGTCCCGGTTCCCCGCTGCGCCGACTGGTCGGCGAGGGCGGGAAGGGGCCCGTGGGGCCCTCGTCGGTGATCCTGTGGGGACCGCCCGGCACCGGCAAGACGACCCTGGCGTACGTCGTCAGCCGGGCCACCGACAAGCGCTTCACGGAACTGTCGGCGATCACCGCCGGGGTGAAGGAGGTCCGGGCCGTGATCGACGGCGCCCGACGCTCGGCGGGCGCCTACGGCAAGGAGACGGTGCTGTTCCTGGACGAGATCCACCGGTTCAGCAAGGCGCAGCAGGACTCCCTGCTGCCGGCCGTGGAGAACCGCTGGGTCACCCTCATCGCGGCGACGACGGAGAACCCGTACTTCTCGGTGATCTCCCCGCTGCTGTCCCGCTCGCTGCTGCTCACCCTGGAGCCGCTGACCGACGACGACCTGCGCGGTCTGCTGCGTCGCGCCGTCGCCGACGAGCGCGGGCTGGCCGGCGCGGTGAGCCTGCCCGAGGACTCCGAGGCGCACCTGCTGCGCATCGCGGGCGGCGACGCGCGCCGGGCGCTCACCGCGCTGGAGGCGGGCGCGGGCGCGGCCCTGGCCAAGGGCGAGGAGACGATCTCCCTGGCGACGCTGGAGGAGGCCGTCGACCGGGCCGCGGTGAAGTACGACCGGGACGGCGACCAGCACTACGACGTGGCCAGCGCGCTCATCAAGTCCATCCGCGGCTCGGACGTGGACGCGGCGCTCCACTACCTGGCCCGGATGATCGAGGCGGGGGAGGACCCGAGGTTCATCGCCCGGCGACTGATGATCTCCGCCAGCGAGGACATCGGCCTGGCCGACCCCACCGCGCTGCAGACGGCCGTGGCCGCCGCGCAGGCGGTGGCGATGATCGGCTTCCCCGAGGCACGCATCACCCTGGCCCAGGCGACCATCGCCCTCGCCCTCGCGCCGAAGTCCAACGCCGCCTACCTGGCGATCGACGCGGCCCTGGCGGACGTGCGGGCCGGGCTGGCCGGCCCCGTGCCGGCGCATCTGCGCGACAGCCACTACAAGGGCGCGAGGAAGATGGGCCACGGCGAGGGGTACCTGTACCCGCACGACGTGCCGGGCGGCATCGCCGCGCAGCGGTACGCCCCGGACGGCGTCCACGGCAAGCGCTACTACGAGCCCACGCGGTACGGCGCCGAGGCCCGGTACGCCGAGGTGGCGGAGCGGGTGCGGGCCCGGCTGCGGGGCGGGGACGGGCCGCGGGAGGAGCCGAGGGGCGAGGGGTGAGGGGTCGCTCCCGGATCACTCCGAGGTCGCTTCGGACGCCGCTTCGAACAGGGCGCGCACGGCCTGTCGCAGTTCCCGGACGGTCCGCACCGGGCGGGGGAAGTCGAAGCGCGCGTCGAAGCCGTGTCCGTCCGCCCAGAACCGCACCCGCAGCCCGAAGCGGTCCAGCGCCAGCGGCGCCACCCGCTCCCAGGCACCGGCGTCGCAGGTCCGTTCGCGCTCTCCCAGCAGCCCGCACAGCCCGCGCATCAGGTCGTCGTGGGCCGCGGCGAGGTGTTGGAGGAGTTCGGTCTCGTGGCGGGCCAGGGGATCGGGCTCGGCGGCGGCGAACTCCTCGGGTTCGACGGACTCGGTGCCCCACAGGTCGTCGATCCAGCCCTCGCCGACCTCCAGCCGCAGCTGCGTCCACGCGTCGCCCGGGAACGGGCCGTGTGGGTGTCGCGCGGCGAGCAGCGTGGCGCACTCGGCGCGCTCGGCGCCGGTCACGGGGGTGAGCCAGCCGGCCAGCCGGGCCCGGCCGCGGATGCGGTGGGGGACCGCGACGGGTGCCACATCGGTGATCTCCACCACAGCGGCGAGGTCGTCGCCCCGGGCGTGCGCGGCGGCCCCGGCGGCCGGGGAACCGGCCGGGACCAGCAGGATCACGTCTCCTTGGGGGGTGACGGCGCGGGCCTCGGCGGCGCCCTGTCCCGGGTCGTGTCCCAAGCCGTGGAGCTCGACCCCGGGAATGACCAGGGAGGCCGATGCGTTCGCCTCGGCGAGAGTGCGCAACCGTTCGGCGGCGTCGGGCCGTCGGACGTCCGATTCCTCCTCGGGACGCGGCTGACTCCTGTCCACGTCCTCCGTGCCTTTGGTGCCGTCCGCACGGTCGGCGCCGTGCGCGGAACCGGCGCCGGACAGGGGACTCCCAGGTCGAAACATGCGTTCTCCTCCGCTAAGGTAAGGCTCACCTAAGTTACACGGAGGTCCGTTCAACGTGAACCAGTCGCGTCCCAAGGTCAAGAAGTCGCGTGCCCTCGGCATCGCGCTGACCCCGAAGGCCGTCAAGTACTTCGAGCAGCGTCCCTACCCGCCGGGCGAGCACGGCCGGGGCCGCAAGCAGAACAGCGACTACAAGGTCCGGCTGCTGGAGAAGCAGCGGCTGCGCGCCCAGTACGACATCAGCGAGCGCCAGATGGCCCGCGCCTACGAGCGCGCCCGCAAGGTCGAGGGCAAGACCGGCGAGGCGCTCATCGTCGAGCTGGAGCGCAGGCTGGACGCGCTCGTGCTCCGCTCGGGACTCGCCCGCACCATCTACCAGGCGCGCCAGATGGTCGTCCACGGCCACATCGAGGTCAACGGCCGCAAGGTCGACAAGCCCTCCTTCCGGGTCCGCCCGGGCGACGTGGTGATGGTCCGCGAGCGCAGCCGCGAGAAGCACCCCTTCCAGGTGGCCCGCGAGGGCGGCTACGCGCCCGACGGCGAGACCCCGCGCTACCTGGAGGTCAACCTCAAGGCGCTGGCGTTCCGCCTGGACCGCGACCCGAACCGCAAGGAGATCCCGGTCGTCTGCGACGAGCAGCTCGTCGTCGAGTACTACGCACGCTGAGCGCCCGCGAGGCGCCGGCCGGGCGCGTCGAGCACGCCCGGACCTCCCGGTTCCCGGCCCTCCCACCGACCTTCCGCGGGAAGGACGGCGGGAGGGCCGTCGCGCGTGTGCCGCACGTGGACCGGGGGGAATGCGGTACGGACGAGGGGTGCCGGCGCGATAAGGTCGGTAACCGCCGTCGCACCCGTGGGATCGGTGGGCGCAGGTCCCTTCACGAGCCACGGCGCGGCGGCCGACCCCATACATCCGAGGGAAGCGGTGCAGCGTGTCCGGTGGAGAGGTGGCCGGCCTCCTGGTGGCCGTCTTCTGGGCGATCCTGGTGTCGTTCCTCGCCGTGGTGCTGGTGAGGCTCGCGCAGACGCTCAGGGCGGCGACCAGGCTGGTGACGGGCGTGACGGAGCAGGCGGTCCCCCTCCTCACCGAGGCCTCCGAGACCGTCCGCTCGGCGCAGAGCCAGCTCAGCCGGGTGGACGCCATCGCCGCCGACGTCCAGGAGGTCACCGCCAACGCCTCGGCGCTCTCCTCCACCGTCTCCACCGCCCTCGGCGGCCCGTTGGTGAAGGTCGCCGCGTTCGGCTACGGCGTGCGCCGCGCCCTCGGCCGCAGGAACGGACCGCCACGACCGAGGAGCACCGTCGTCGTGGGCCGGTCCGTACCGGCCGCGCGCCGAGCGGGACGCGCGCGCCGCGACGGACGCGAGGGAGAGGACTGAGCCCGTGTTCCGCCGCGCCTTCTGGTTCGGGGCCGGCGCCGCCGCCGGCGTCTGGGCCACCACCAAGGTCAACCGCAAGCTGCGCAGCCTCACCCCCGAAAGCCTCGCCGCCAAGGCGGCCGACCAGGCCGTGGCGGCCGGATACCGGCTGAGGGACTTCGCGCTCGACGTCCGCGCCGGAATGGCGCAACGGGAGAGCGAGTTGAACGAGGCACTGGGGCTGACGGCGCCCGTCGACCCCGCCCCCCACCACCCCGAGCTCCCCGCGCGGGCGACGCCCCGGACACTGCCCGGCGGCCCCCGTCGCGGACTCGGCACCACCCACCCGTACGACCGGAATGAGGACCACTGATGGAGTCGGCTGAAATCCGCCGCCGCTGGCTGCGCTTCTTCGAGGAGCGGGGGCACACCGTCGTGCCGTCGGCGTCGCTGATCGCGGACGACCCGACGCTGCTGCTGGTTCCCGCGGGCATGGTGCCCTTCAAGCCGTACTTCCTGGGGGAGGCCACCCCGCCGTACAAGCGCGCCACCAGCGTGCAGAAGTGCGTGCGCACCCCGGACATCGAGGAGGTCGGCAAGACCACCCGGCACGGCACCTTCTTCCAGATGTGCGGCAACTTCTCGTTCGGCGACTACTTCAAGGAGGGCGCCGCCGAGCTCGCCTGGGAGCTGCTCACCACGCCGCAGGACAAGGGCGGTTACGGGCTGGACCCGGAGCGACTGTGGATCACCGTCTACGAGGAGGACGACGAGGCCGAGCGCGTCTGGCGCGACGTCGTCGGCGTCCCCGCCGAGCGGATCCAGCGCCTGGGCAAGGAGGAGAACTACTGGGACATGGGCGTGCCCGGTCCCTGCGGTCCCTGCTCCGAGATCAACTACGACCGCGGTCCGGAGTTCGGCCCCGAGGGCGGCCCCGCCGTCAACGACGAGCGCTACGTGGAGATCTGGAACCTGGTCTTCATGCAGTACGAGCGCGGGCCGGGCGAGGGCAAGGACTACCCGATCGTCGGCGACCTGCCCAGCAAGAACATCGACACCGGCCTCGGTCTCGAACGCCTGGCGATGATCCTCCAGGGCGTGCACAACATGTACGAGACCGACACCCTGCGCGCGGTCATCGACAAGGCCGGCGGGCTGACCGGGGTGGCCTACGGCGACGCCGAGGACTCCGACGTCTCCCTGCGCGTGGTCGCCGACCACATGCGCACCTCCGTGATGCTCATCGGCGACGGCGTCACCCCCGGCAACGAGGGCCGCGGCTACGTGCTGCGCCGCATCATGCGCCGCGCCATCCGCAACATGCGGATCCTGGGCGCCGAGGGGCCGGTCGTCGGCGAGTTGGTCGACGTCGTGATCGGCACGATGGGGCAGCAGTACCCCGAGCTGATCACCGACCGCCGGCGCATCGAGACCGTCGCGCTCGCCGAGGAGGCCGCCTTCCTCAAGACCCTCAAGGCCGGCACCAACATCCTCGACGCCGCCGTCACCGAGGCCAAGGCCGCCGGCGGCAACGTCCTGCCGGGGGAGAAGGCGTTCCTGCTCCACGACACCTGGGGCTTCCCCATCGACCTCACCCTGGAGATGGCCGCCGAGCAGGGCCTGTCCGTGGACGAGGAGGGCTTCCGCCGCCTGATGACGGAGCAGCGGGAGCGCGCCAAGGCCGACGCCAGGGCCAAGAAGACCGGCCACGCCGACCTGAGCTCCTACCGGGAGGTCGCCGACACCGCCGGGACCACCGTCTTCACCGGCTACACCGACACCGAGGGCGAGGCCACCGTCGTCGGCCTGCTCGTGGGCGGCCTGCCCTCGCCGGCCGCCACCGAGGGCGACGACGTCGAGGTCGTGCTCGACCGCACCCCCTTCTACGCCGAGGGCGGCGGGCAGCAGCCCGACACCGGACGCATCCGCCTGGACAACGGCGCCGTCGTCGAGGTCCGCGACGTCCAGCAGCCGGTGCCCGGTGTCACCGTGCACAAGGGCACCGTCCAGGTCGGCGAGGTCACCGTCGGGGCCTCGGCGTACGCCGTCATCGACGTCAAGCGCCGCCGGGCCATCGCCCGGGCCCACAGCGCCACCCACCTCACCCACCAGGCGCTGCGCGACGCGCTGGGCCCGACGGCCGCCCAGGCCGGTTCCGAGAACGCCCCCGGACGCTTCCGCTTCGACTTCGGCTCGCCGACCGCCGTCCCTGGCACGGTCCTCAACGACGTCGAGCAGAAGATCAACGAGATTCTCGCTCGCGAACTCGACGTCACCGCCGAGGTCATGAGCATGGAGGAAGCCAAGAAGCAGGGCGCCATCGCCGAGTTCGGCGAGAAGTACGGCGACCGGGTGCGTGTGGTGACCATCGGCGACTTCTCCAAGGAGCTGTGCGGTGGAACCCACGTGCACAACACCGCCCAGCTCGGTCTGGTGAAGCTGCTGGGCGAGTCCTCCATCGGCTCCGGCGTGCGCCGTGTGGAGGCCCTGGTCGGGGTGGACGCCTACCAGTTCCTCGCCCGCGAGCACACGGTGGTCTCCCAGCTCACCGAGCTGGTCAAGGGCCGTCCCGAGGAGCTGCCGGAGAAGATCTCCGGGATGCTCTCCAGGCTCAGGGACGCCGAGAAGGAGATCGAGCGCTTCCGCGCCGAGAAGGTCCTCGCCGCCGCCGCCGGACTGGCCTCCTCCGCCCGGGACGTGAACGGGATCGCCTTCGTCGGGGGCCGGGTCCCCGACGGCACGAGCGCCGACGACCTGCGCAAGCTGGTCCTCGACGTCCGGGGCCGCGTCCAGGGCGGACGCCCGGCCGTGGTGGCCCTGTTCACGGTGGTGAACGGCCGTCCGCTGACCGTCATCGCCACCGACGACGCCGCCCGCGACCGCGGTCTGAAGGCCGGCGACCTGGTCCGCACCGCCGCCAAGACCCTCGGTGGCGGAGGCGGCGGCAAGCCGGACGTCGCCCAGGGCGGCGGCCAGAACCCGGACGCGATCGAGGACGCCGTCGCCGCCGTCGAGCGCCTGGTGGCGGCTTCCTGATGCGGCGCGGCAGGCGGCTCGCCGTCGACGTCGGGGACGCCCGGATCGGGGTCGCCTCCTGCGACCCCGACGGGCTGCTGGCCACCCCGGTGGAGACCGTGCCGGGACGCGACGTCCCGGCCGCCCACCGGCGGTTGGCCGAACTCGTGGCCGAGTACGAGCCCCTGGAGGTCGTGGTCGGGCTCCCGCGCTCCCTCAGCGGACGCGAGGGCCCGGCCGCGGCCCGGGTGAGGGCCTTCGCGCGGAAGCTGGCCGGGACGATCGCCCCCGTGCCCGTGCGCCTGGTCGACGAGCGGATGAGCACCGTCACCGCCGCCCAGTCCATGCGGGCCTCGGGCGTGTCGTCGAAGAAGGGCCGGAGCCGCATCGACCAGGCGGCGGCCGTGGTCATCCTCCAGAGCGCCCTGGAGACCGAGCGGGTGTCGGGTGAACCCCCTGGCGAGTGCGTCGAGACAGCGGCCTGATCGCGGTACGGTAACGTTCCGCCCGGACGGCGCTGTTCGAATACCAGCCGGTACGGCGGACGGTGGTTCGGACACCAGTGCCCGCGTGTGACACCACCGGCTGCCGCCTCGCGGCTCTAGGGGATCGATGACTGAGTATGGCCGGGGCCCCGGCTCCGAACCGTGGCATCCCGATGACCCTCTCTACGGGGACCGGGGATGGGACGGGTCCCAGCACGGAGGCTGGGACCCGTACAGCGGACAGCAGCAGCAGTACCAGCAGCAGCCCCAGCAGGCGCAACAGTCCCACGACCCCCTGACATCCCCCTATGACGGGCAGGGCTGGGACACCCAGGGCGGCGGTGGGCCCTACGGCGGGCAGCAGCACCAGGACCCGTACGGCGACCCCTACGCCGGACAGCGGCACCAGGACCCGTACGGCGGCGGGCAGGGCTGGGACACCCGGGGCGGCGGTGGGCCCTACAGCGGGCAGCACCAGGACCCGTACGGCGACCCCTACGCCGGACAGCGGCACCAGGACCCGTACGGCGGACAGGGCCACGGACAGCACGACGATCCCCACGGCGGACAGGGCTGGGACACCCAGGGCGGGGGCGCGCGGCACCAGGATCCCTACCAGGGACACCAGGAGCACCAGGGGCACTCCGACCAGTACGGACACCACGCCCACCCGGACCAGCAGCACGGCCCCCCACCGCCCCCGCACGGTCAGCCTCCGCAGGGACAGCAGCACCCGCCGCGGGGCCGGCGCCGTGACGAGCCGGCCCCGGACCCCGGGCCCGACGAGGAGACGGGCTGGGACCCTGGCCCCGACCAGGGCGAGCACGCCTTCTTCTCGGACGACGGCGACGATCACGACGACGGTGACGACCACGACGGTGACGACGGCCGGTCCGGCCGCGCCGGCCGCGGTCGCGGCCGAGGCCGCCGCGACAACAAGAAGGGCAGGAACGGCGTCGCCTGCCTCGTCGTCGCGGTCGTCCTCGTGGGCGGCGTCGGCGGCGCGGGCTACTTCGCCTACGACTTCTACCAGAGTCACTTCGCCGCCGCGCCCGATTTCTCCGGCGAGGGCAGTGGCGAGGTCCAGGTCGAGATCCCCGAGGGCAGCAGCCTGGCGCAGATGGGGGCGATCCTGGAGAAGGCGGGAGTGGTCAAGAGCCAGGGCGCGTTCATCGAGGCGTCCAACGCCAACATCAAGGCACAGGGCATCCAGGCCGGCGTCTACATGCTCCGCAAGGAGATGTCCGCGGAGGCGGCCCTGGAGATGATGCTCGACCCGTCCAGCCAGAACGCCCTGATCATCGCCGAGGGGAAGCGGGCCTCGGAGATCTACGCGCTGATCGACGAGAAGCTCGGCCTGGAGGACGGCGCCACCGCCGAGGCCGCGAAGGAGGCCGATCTCGGTCTGCCCGAGTGGGCCGAGGGCAACCCCGAGGGCTTCCTCTTCCCCGCCAAGTACACCGTGGGGGAGAAGACCACGCCCGAGGGTCTGCTCAAGGAGATGGTGAAGCGGGCCGAGAAGGAGTTCGCCAGGATCGACCTGGAGTCCCAGGTGGAGCAACTCGGACTCGAATCGCCGCTGGAGGTGCTCACCGTCGCCAGCCTGGTGCAGGCGGAGGGCAAGTACAAGCACGACTTCGAGAAGGTCGCCCGGGTCGTCTACAACCGGCTCAAGCCGGGCAACACCGAGACCAACGGGTACCTGCAGTTCGACTCCACGTACAACTACGCGAAGAACCAGTACACGCTGGACGTGCCCTCTCCCAGCACCATGGCCAAGTTCGACCACCCGTACAACACCTACGCCAAGAAGGGCCTGCCCCCGGGGCCGATCAACAGCCCGGGCGCGGAGGCGCTGCACGCCTCGGTCGAACCGGCCGAGGGCGGCTGGTACTACTTCGTGTCGATCACGGCGGACAACACGGTGTTCACCGAGACCTACGAGGAGCACCAGAAGTACGTGGAGGAGTACAACAAGACCCAGCAGTGAGCGAGTGGCGGCGTCCCACGGACGGTGTGGCCGGAAACCCGATCACCGGGGACGCCTCCACCGCGGGGCGCGGGGCGGGTACTGTCCGTCTCCGTGGAGAAGTGCCGGACGATGCGGCCGGAGCCGGAGAGGGAGCACAACGGTGGGTAACGGCGTCACTGAGCCCGGGAGGCGGGCGGCGGTCCTCGGATCGCCCATCGCCCACTCGCTCTCCCCGGTGCTCCACCGGGCCGCCTACGCGGAACTGGGGCTGATCGGCTGGTCCTACGACCGTTTCGAGGTCGACGAGAACGGCATCGGACCCTTCCTGGAGGAACTGGCGGGACGCGGGGAGGACTGGGCCGGGCTGTCGCTGACCATGCCCCTCAAGCGGGCCGTCATCCCGCTGCTGGACGAGATCGGCGACACCGCGGCGTCGGTCGAGGCCGTCAACACGGTGGTCTTCACCGACGACGGACGTCGCCTGGGCGACAACACCGACATCCCCGGCATGGTCGCCGCCCTGCGCGAACGCGGCGTCGAGAGCGTTCCGCGCGCCGCCGTGCTGGGCGCCGGGGCCACCGCCTCCTCGGCGCTGGCCGCGCTCGCCCGGATCTGCTCCGGCGAGGTCACCGCGTACGTCCGCAGCCGGGCGAGGGCCGAGGAGATGCGCGGCTGGGGCGCGCGGCTGGGCGTGGCGGTGACCACCGCCGATTGGGCGGACGCGCCGCGGGCGCTGACCGCGCCCCTGGTGATCGCCACCACTCCGGCGGGCGCCACCGACGACCTGACGGCGGCCGTGCCCGAGCGGCCCGGCACCCTCTTCGACGTCCTGTACGAGCCCTGGCCGACCCCGCTGGCCGCGGCCTGGGCGGCCCGTGGCGGGCGGGTCCTCGGCGGACTGGACCTCCTGGTGCACCAAGCCGTCCTCCAGGTCGAGGCGATGACCGGCCGAACCCCGGCCCCGCTGGCTGCCATGCGCGCGGCGGGCGAGGCGGCGCTGGCCGCCCGCACGGCCTGAGCCCCGCCCCGGCGGAGACGTTCCGTCTGCTGGACGGGCGACCGGCCCCGTGGCACGGTCGTGAAAAGATTCGAAGAAGAGCACGTACGGGCCTGGACTGAGGAGCACCGTTGAGCAGGTTGCGCTGGCTGACCGCGGGGGAGTCGCACGGTCCCGCACTGGTGGCGACGCTGGAGGGACTGCCCTACGGCGTGCCGATCACCACCGACATGGTGGCGGACGCGCTGGCGCGGCGGCGACTGGGCTATGGCCGCGGTGCCCGGATGAAGTTCGAGCGGGACGAGGTCACCTTCCTCGGCGGCGTCCGGCACGGGCTGACGCTGGGCTCCCCGGTGGCGATCATGATCGGGAACACCGAGTGGCCCAAGTGGGAGAAGGTGATGGCGGCCGACCCGGTGGACGAGGCCGAGCTGGCCGGACTGGCCCGCAACGCGCCGCTGACCCGGCCCCGGCCCGGCCACGCGGACCTGGCGGGGATGCAGAAGTACGGGGTGGGGGACGCCCGCCCGATCCTGGAGCGGGCCTCCGCCCGGGAGACCGCGGCCCGGGTGGCGCTGGGCACGGTGGCGCGCTCCTACCTGAAGGAGACGGCCGGCATCGAGATCGTCAGCCATGTCGTCGAACTGGGCGGAGCCAAGGCGCCGGCCGGCCTGCTGCCGAGCCCGGAGGACGTGACGCGGCTGGACGCCGACCCGGTCCGCTGCCTGGATCCGGACGCGAGCGAGGCGATGGTCGCCGAGATCGACCAGGCACACAAGGACGGTGACACCCTGGGCGGCGTCGTCGAGGTGGTGGTGCACGGGGTGCCGGTCGGGCTGGGCAGCCATGTGCACTGGGACCGCCGGTTGGACGCCCGGCTGGCCGCGGCGCTGATGGGCATCCAGGCCATCAAGGGGGTGGAGGTCGGCGACGGCTTCGAGCTGGCGCGGGTGCCGGGCTCCCGGGCGCACGACGAGATCGTGCCGACCGGGGACGGGATCCGCCGGTCCTCGGGCCGGTCGGGCGGCACCGAGGGCGGGTTGTCCACCGGTGAGCTGCTGCGGGTGCGGGCGGCGATGAAGCCCATCGCCACCGTGCCGCGGGCGCTGGCCACGGTGGACGTGGCCAGTGGCGAGCCGGCCCGCGCCCACCACCAGCGCTCGGACGTGTGCGCGGTGCCGGCGGCCGGGATCGTGGCCGAGGCGATGGTCGCGCTGGTGCTGGCCGACGCGGTGGCGGAGAAGTTCGGCGGCGACCACGTGGCCGAGACCCGCCGCAACGTCGCCGGCTACCTGGACCACCTGGAGATCCGGTGAGCACCGCGTCCCGGGGTGTCGCTCCGGGCCCGGCGGTGGTGCTGGTGGGCCCGCCCGGCGCGGGCAAGACCACGGTGGGCACCGTGCTCGCCCGGCGGCTCGGGGTCACCCTGCGCGACACCGACGCGGACGTCGAGGCCGCCGCCGGCCGGCCGATTGCGGAGATCTTCATCGAGGACGGCGAGCCGCACTTCCGTGAGCTGGAGCGGGAGGCGGTGCGCGCGGCGCTGGCCGAGCACGCCGGGGTGGTCTCGCTCGGCGGCGGCGCCATCCTGGACGCCGGCACCCGCGCCCGGCTGGCCGGGCTGCCGGTGGTCTTTCTGGACGTGGCGCTCGCCGACGCGGTCCGGCGCGTCGGCTTGGACGCCCCGCGCCCGTTGCTGGCGGTCAACCCCCGCAAGCAGTGGCGCACCCTGATGGAGCAGCGCCGGCCGCTGTATGTCGAGGTGGCCCGCGCGGTCGTCGACACAGCCGGCCGCGACCCGGAACAGGTCGCCCAGGCGGTCCTGGACGCACTCGAGTTGAAGGACGCATGACCACCACACCTCCCACCCGCATCACCGTCGGCGGCACCGTCGGCACCGCCCCCTACGACGTCCTGGTCGGCCGGCGACTGCTGGGCGAGCTGCCCGGCCTGATCGGCGCCGACGTCCGCCGCGTCGCCGTGATCCACCCCGAGGCGCTGACCGAGACCGGCGAGGTGCTCCGAGCGGACCTGGCCGACCAGGGCTACGAGGCCATCGCCATCCAGGTGCCCAACGCCGAGGAGGCCAAGACCGCCGAGGTCGCCGCGTACTGCTGGAAGGCGCTCGGCCAGTCCGGTTTCACCCGCACCGACGTCATCGTCGGCGTCGGCGGGGGAGCCACCACCGACCTGGCGGGGTTCGTCGCCGCGACCTGGCTGCGCGGGGTGCGCTGGATCGCGGTGCCCACCACCGTGCTGGGCATGGTGGACGCGGCGGTCGGCGGCAAGACCGGCATCAACACCGCCGAGGGCAAGAACCTGGTGGGCGCCTTCCACCCGCCGGCCGGCGTGCTGTGCGACCTGGCCGCGCTGGAGTCGCTGTCGGTCCACGACTACGTCAGCGGCCTGGCGGAGGTGATCAAGGCGGGCTTCATCGCCGACCCGGCGATCCTGGAGCTGATCGAGGCCGACCCGGAGGCCGCCCGTACCCCGGCCGGTCCGCACACCGCCGAGCTGATCGAGCGGTCCGTCAAGGTCAAGGCCGAGGTGGTCTCCGCCGATCTGCGGGAGGCGGGCCTGCGGGAGATCCTCAACTACGGGCACACCCTGGCCCACGCCATCGAGAAGAACGAGCGGTACAACTGGCGGCACGGCGCGGCCGTCTCCGTCGGCATGGTCTTCGCCGCCGAACTCGGCCGGATCGCGGGCCGGTTGGACGATGCCACCGCCGACCGGCATCGCGCGATCCTCACCTCCGTCGGACTGCCGGTCACCTACCGCGGCGATCAGTGGCCCAGGCTGCTGGAGACGATGAAGGTGGACAAGAAGACCCGCGGGGACCGGCTGCGGTTCATCGTGCTGGACGGTCTGGCCAAGCCCACCGTTCTGGAGGGGCCGGACCCGGCGATGCTGCTGGCCGCGCACGCGGAGATCGCCGACTGACCGCCGACCGGTAGCCGACCGCGACAACCGACCGATGGTCCGGCCGGTTTCCGGTCGGACGCCGTCCCCGCCCGCCCGGGCACTCCGCCACGTCCCCGGCCGTTCACACTGGGCCGGCCGGGGAAGGTACCGTTCGGTGCCGGACAGACGGTGACCCCGACCGAGCCCGACCGGGCCCGCGCGGGACACCCGTACGGAAACGGAGTTGGGACCGGATGCAGCAGTACGGGACGCAGCGGCCCGTCCCGCCCTCGGGCTCCGCCCAGGGGCACCCCCAGGGACACCCCCCGCACCCTCATCCCCAGGCGCACCCGCGGCACCCGCAGTCCGGCGTCCACCCCGGTTGGACGCCGCCCCAGGCGCCCCCTCCGCAGGCCCCTCCTCCGCAGACCCCGCACCGGGCACCGTCCCCGGCTCCCGTCCCGCCGCCTCCCCACCCGCCCGCGCCGACGGCCGCGCCGCCCCGACCGACGCCCGAGGCCACCGGGCACATCCGGCTCCCGTCCGGGGCTCCGGTGCAGATACCGGGCGGCACCGACCGGGCCGTGGGCCCCGTCACGGTCGAGGCCGCGCACACCGCCGCCGTCGCCGTCCTGCTCATCGGCCCGGCCGGCGCCGGCAAGACCACCGTGGCCCGGTACTGGGCCGACCACCGCCGGGTGCCCACCGCGCACATCAGCCTGGACGACGTCCGCGAATGGGTGCGCTCCGGCTTCGCCGACCCCCAGTCCGGCTGGAACGAGCACTCCGAGGCGCAGTACCGCCTGGCCCGCCGCACCTGCGGCTTCGCCGCCCGGAACTTCCTGGCCAACGGCATCTCCTGCATCCTCGACGACGCCGTCTTCCCCGACCGGCCCGCCATCGGCCTCGGTGGCTGGAAGCGCCACGTCGGGCCGGGGCTGATCCCCATCGTGCTGCTGCCCGGCCTGGAGGTCGTCCTGGAGCGCAACGCCGAGCGCACCGGCAACCGTCGGCTCTCCGACGAGGAGGTCGCCCGCATCCACGGGCGGATGGCGGGCTGGTACGGCTCCGGCCTGCCGATCATCGACAACTCCCGACAGGACGTGGCGACCACCGCCCGGCTGCTGGACGAGGCGGTGGCCCGCAGCCTCGCCAGCCCGCCGAGCTGGTAGCCCTCCCGGCGGTCCCGCGAACGGCGCGGCGGTGCCCGGGGACGGGTCCGCACCGCCCGTCCGGACGTGTCGGAACGGCTTCCGCCCGCCGCTCTGCGTAGGCTCGGAAGCATGTCCGAGGTGCACGTGGCCCGCCGTTCACGACTGCGCGACCGATGGGTGGCGGCAGGCAACGAGGCCGCCCTGGTCTCACGGCCCGCCAACATCCGCTATCTGACCGGCCGTGCCGTCCCCGGCGCCGTCCTGCTGCTCGGGCCCGGCGACCGGGACACCCTGCTCAGCCCCCGGGAACCGGCCGTCGACGGACGCGCGGGGCCACCGGGGGACACCGACGGCCTGCGCCGCCTCACCCTTCCCGGCGCCGCTTCCGACGCGGCCGTCGCCGCCGCCGAACTCGCGGCCTCGGAAGGGGCGACGACGCTGGCGGTGGAGGAGCACGACCTCACCGTGGCCCGACACCGGTCCCTGGCCGCGGCCGCGCCGAAACTGGGCCTGAGCGACCTGGGCTGCGCGGTGGAGCAGCAGCGCCTGGTCAAGGACGAGGAGGAGCTGGCGGCCCTGCGGATCGCCGCCGAGATCGCCGACCACGCCCTCGGCGAGCTGCTGGAGTCCATCCTGGTCGGCCGCACCGAACGCCATCTGGCGCTGGAGTTGGAACGACGCCTGATGGACCACGGGGCCGACGGACCCGCCTTCCCCACCTCCGTCGCCACGGGCCGCAACTCCGGCCTGCCGGGCCACCGGCCCACCGACCGGAGGGTGGAGGAGGGCGACTTCCTCACCGTGCGGCTGGGCGCCCGCTACCGCGGCTACCGCTGCCAGCTCGGTCGGACGTTCGTGATCGGCCCCGCTCCGGCCGAATGGCAGATCGAGCTGTACGAGCTGGTCTTCGCCGCGCAGCGCGCCGGACGGGAGGCACTGGCCCCCGGCACGGAGTACCGTGAAGTCGACCGAGCGGCCCGTCAACCGCTGGAGGCGGCCGGATACGGGGAGGCGCTGGAACCCCACACCGGGCACGGAGTGGGGCTGGAAATCGGCGAGGACCCTCGGCTGTCGCCCGTGGCCATGGGTAAACTGGACGCTTGCGTGCCGGTCACCGTCGAACCGGGGGTCCACATCCCGGGGCGGGGCGGCGTCCGGATCGACGACACGCTCGTCGTCCGCCCGCAGGCGGATGGCGGACCCGAGCTACTCACCATCACGACCAAGGAACTGCTCGCCCTCTGACCGAACTCCGATCGGAAGGCCGTGGTTCCTGGTTCCCGCAGCAGCAGTCTCAGGAGATTCCGCGACCGTGGCCACCACGAACGACCTCAAGAACGGCATGGTGCTCAAGCTCGACGGGGGCCAACTCTGGTCCGTAGTCGAGTTCCAGCACGTCAAGCCCGGCAAGGGCGGCGCCTTCGTCCGCACCAAGCTCAAGAACGTGATCTCGGGCAAGGTGGTCGACAAGACCTTCAACGCCGGCACCAAGGTGGACACGGCCACGGTCGACCGGCGGGGCATGCAGTTCTCGTACAAGGACGGTGCCGACTTCGTCTTCATGGACACCCAGACGTACGACCAACTGACCATCTCCCCGGAGACGGTCGGCGACGCCGCCAACTACCTGCTGGAGGGCCAGGACTGCACGGTCGCCATCCACGAGGACAACCCGCTGTACATCGAGCTCCCGGCCGCCGTCGAGCTGGTCGTCGAGTACACCGAGCCGGGTGTCCAGGGCGACCGCTCCACCGGCGGCACCAAGCCCGCCCGCCTGGAGACGGGTTACGAGATCGGCGTTCCGCTCTTCATCACCACCGGTGAGAAGATCAAGGTCGACACCCGCACCGGTGAGTACCTCGGCCGGGTGAACAGCTAACCGTGGCAGCTCGCACCAAGGCCCGTAAACGGGCCTTCCAGATCCTGTTCGAGGCCGACCAGCGCGACAGCGCCGTGACGGCCGTGCTGGCGGACTGGATCCGGCACGCTCGAACCGACAGCCGGCAGCCGCCGGTCGGCGAGTACACGATGCAGTTGGTCGAGGGGTACGCGGAACACGCCGACCGGATTGACGAGCTGATCTCCACCTACTCCGTCGGCTGGACCCTGGACCGGATGCCGGCCGTGGACCGCAACCTGCTGCGCCTCGCCACGTACGAGTTGATCTGGGAGGACGGGGTTCCCGACGCCGTGGTGATCGACGAGGCGGTGCAGTTGGCCAAGGAGTTCTCCACGGACGACTCCCCGTCCTTCGTCAATGGTCTGTTGGGGCGCCTGAAGGAGCTCAAGCCCTCGCTGAGGCACGTCTGAGCGTCCGGCACGCACACGCGCGAAAACCGAAACACGGTGGGGTCCGGGACACGAGGTGTCCCGGACCCCACCGCGTCTGTCGGGGGTCCTTCGAGCCCCCGGACTTCCCCAGGGCCGTGGGGGAACTCCGTGGGCCACGGCGAACCGCCACCGGCCGGGCCCTCTCTCGGGACCCGGCCGGTGGCGGTACGTTTCTGCGGTTCTTCGAAAGTGTGTGACGGACTCCGCGGCCGCTCGGCCGAGAGCCCTCAGGCCTCCTCGTGCTGGACCGCGCGTCGCGCGTCGGCGCCGAGCACGCCCCAACTGATGAGCTGCTCGGTCAGCACCGACGGCGACTGGTCGTAGATGACGGCGAGAGTGCGCAGGTCGTCCTGGCGGATCGACAGCACCTTGCCGTTGTAGTCGCCGCGCTGGCTCTGGATCGTCGCGGCGTACCGCTGCAGCGGGCCCGCCTTCTCGGAGGGCACGTGGGCCAGACGCTCCAGGTCCAGGACGAGTTTCGGCGGCGGCTCGGCGGCCCCGCCGGGCGTGCTGCCCGGCAGGAGCTCCTGCACCGGGACGCCGTAGAAGTCCGCCAACTCGGCGAGGCGCTGCACGGTCACGGCACGGTCACCGCGCTCGTACGAGCCCACCACGACCGCCTTCCAACGGCCCTGGGACTTCTCCTCGACACCGTGGAGGGAGAGGCCCTGCTGGGTGCGGATGGCCCGGAGCTTGGCTCCGAGCTGTTTGGCGTATTCGCTGGACATATGGCTCCCCGGGGGACGTCTTCGTAACTCATTGTGATGTTACGCAGCGTAATGTCGGGCGTCAAGCCGAACGGAGCCATACCGGGGGCACCGGGCGGGAGCACCGGACGCGCCCGTTCCGCACCGAGCCCCGGCGGGCGCACCCGGACGGGCCTGGTACCGTTGGCGACGCACCAGTCCGACTCCTTTAAGGCCCGTCCCGTGAGGCGGGGAAGGAGGTCCGTTCCGCATGAACGGCGACAACAGCACCGACGACGACAACACCGGCGAAACCGCTCCGGCACGCCCCGTTCTGGAGGCGCCGGACATCGCCCGGGTCCTGACCCGCATCGCCCACGAGATCGTCGAGCGCGCCAAGGGCGCCGACGACGTGGTCCTCCTCGGCATCCCCACCCGCGGCACGCACCTGGCCCGGCGGCTGGGCGCCAAGCTGGAGGAGATCACCGGGCGCCCCCTGCCGGTCGGCTCGCTCGACATCACCATGTACCGCGACGATCTGCGGATGCGCCCGGCCCGCGCCCTGGCCCGCACCGAGATCCCGGCCGAGGGCATCGACGGGCGACTGGTCGTCCTGGTCGACGACGTCCTCTTCTCGGGCCGCACCATCCGGGCCGCCCTCGACGCGCTGAACGACATCGGCCGCCCCCGCGCCGTGCAGCTCGCGGTTCTCGTCGACCGCGGCCACCGCGAACTGCCGATCCGCGCCGACTACGTCGGCAAGAACCTCCCCACCTCGCTGCGGGAGACGGTCAAGGTCCGGCTCACCGAGGAGGACGGCCGCGACGGCGTGCTCCTGGGCGTCCGCGGGACCACCCCGGCCGGCGAGCGGTAGCGCCCCTCGCACACCCCGCCCGGGCCCGCGCCCGGGCGCCCCGGATCCCGCCCGCGCGGGACCCGGCGCACCCACGTGCGCGGGCGCCGCCCGCCCCACCATCCACGGAAGGCAACAGATGAAGCGCCACCTCATCTCGGCCGCCGACCTCACCCGCGACGACGCCGTCCTGATCCTGGACACCGCCGAGGAGCTGGCCCGGGTCGCCGACCGGACGATCAGGAAGCTGCCGACCCTGCGCGGTCGCACCGTCGTCAACCTCTTCTTCGAGGACTCCACCCGCACCCGGATCTCGTTCGAGGCCGCCGCCAAGAGGCTCTCCGCCGACGTCATCAACTTCTCCGCCAAGGGCTCGTCGGTCTCCAAGGGCGAGTCCCTCAAGGACACCGCGCTGACCCTGGAGGCGATGGGCGCCGACGCCGTCGTGATACGGCACCACGACTCCGGGGCCCCGCACCGGCTGGCCACCTCCGGCTGGATCGGCGGCTCGGTCGTCAACGCCGGCGACGGCACCCACGAGCACCCCACCCAGGCACTGCTGGACGCCTTCACCCTGCGCCGCCGGCTGGTCGGCGGAGCCGACGGGGGAGTGGGACGGGACCTGGCGGGACGCCGGGTCACCATCGTCGGCGACATCCTGCACAGCCGCGTCGCCCGCTCCGGCGTCCACCTGCTCACCACGCTCGGCGCCGAGGTCACCCTGGTCGCCCCGCCCACCCTGGTGCCGATCGGCGCGGGGAGGTGGCCGTGCGAGGTCTCCTACGACCTGGACGCGGTGCTGCCCAAGTCCGACGCGGTGATGATGCTGCGCGTCCAGCGCGAGCGGATGCAGGCGGCCTTCTTCCCCACCGAGCGCGAGTACGCCCGCCGCTACGGCCTGGACGGCCGGCGCATGGCGCGGATGCCCGACCACGCCGTCGTGATGCACCCCGGCCCGATGAACCGCGGCATGGAGATCACCGCCGAGGTCGCCGACTCCGACCGCTGCACGGCGGTGGAGCAGGTGGCCAACGGCGTCAGCATCCGGATGGCCGTCCTCTACCTGCTGCTGAGCGGCGCCGAGTCCGCCGTCGGCACCCCCGCACCCACCCCCACCCGCTCCGAGGAGACCGAGTGAGCACCGACACCCACCTGATCCGCGGCGCGAGGATCCTCGGCGGCGAGCCCGCCGACGTACGGATCGCCGACGGGACCGTCGCCGAGATCGGCACCGGCCTGACGCCCGACGGGGCCGAGGTGATCGAGGCCGACGGGCAGATCCTGCTGCCGGGCCTGGTGGATCTCCACACCCACCTGCGCGAACCCGGCCGCGAGGACTCCGAGACCGTCCTGACCGGCACCCGCGCCGCCGCGGCCGGCGGCTACACCGCCGTCCACGCCATGGCCAACACCTTCCCCGTGGCCGACACCGCCGGTGTGGTCGAGCAGGTCTGGCGGCTGGGGAAGGAGTCCGGCTACTGCGACGTACAGCCCGTGGGCGCCGTCACCATCGGCCTGGAGGGCAAGCAGCTCGCCGAACTGGGCGCGATGCACGACTCGGCCGCCTCGGTGCGGGTCTTCTCCGACGACGGCAAGTGCGTGGACGACGCGGTGATCATGCGCCGGGCGCTGGAGTACGTCAAAGCCTTCGACGGCGTCGTCGCCCAGCACGCCCAGGAGCCCCGGCTCACCGAGGGCGCGCAGATGAACGAGGGCGTGGTCTCCGCCGAACTGGGGCTGGGCGGCTGGCCCGCCGTCGCCGAGGAGGCCATCATCGCCCGTGACGTGCTGCTGGCCGCGCACGTCGACTCCCGGCTGCACATCTGCCACCTGTCCACCGCCGGATCGGTGGAGATCGTGCGCTGGGCCAAGTCCAAGGGCTGGAACGTCACCGCCGAGGTCACCCCGCACCACCTGCTGCTCACCGACGAGCTGGTGCGCTCCTACGACCCCGTCTACAAGGTGAACCCGCCGCTGCGCACCGAAGCCGACGTCATGGCCCTGCGCGAGGCGCTGGCCGACGGCACCATCGACTGCGTCGCCACCGACCACGCCCCGCACCCGCACGAGGACAAGGACTGCGAGTGGGGCGCCGCCGCCATGGGCATGCTCGGCCTGGAGACCGCCCTCTCCGTCGTCCAGCACACCATGGTCGACACCGGCCTGCTGGACTGGGCGGGCGTCGCCGACCGGATGTCCTTCCGGCCCGCGGCCATCGGCCGTCTCGCCGGCCACGGACGGCCCGTCTCGGTGGGCGAGCCCGCCAATCTCACCCTGGTCGATCCGTCTTACCGTGGAGCGGTGGATTCCGCGCGCTTCGCGTCCCGCAGCCGCAACACCCCTTACCAGGGCCGCGAACTGCCGGGCCGCGTCACGCACACCTTCCTGCGCGGCAGGGCGACAGTCATGGACGGAAAGCTCGTATGAACCTCACACCGGCGTCTTACGCCGCCCGGTACACCGCCGCCCCCGAGTCACAGCAGGTGACGGACTGGGGAGAACGCATCGCCTGGGTGATCGGACTCGCGCTGTTCGTCGCGCTGCTGTACTGGCTGATGCGCGAGGGCTGGAAGTGGCGGGCGGTCCTCCAGTCCGACCTGCCCGAACTCCCGCAGGCCCCCGCCGAACCGGGCGAGCCGAGGCTGACCATGACCGGCCGCTACCACGGCTCCACCACGGCGGGGCAGTGGCTCGACCGGATCGTCGCCCACGGCCTGGGCGCCCGCAGCCGGGTCGAGCTGACCCTCACCGAGCGCGGCGTGGACGTCGTGCGTCCCGGCGCGACCGACTTCTTCATCCCGGCCGACCGGCTGCGCGACGCCCGGCTCGACAAGGGCATCGCGGGCAAGGTGCTCACCGAGGACGGCCTGCTGGTGATCACCTGGGAGCACGGCGGGAAACTGCTGGACTCCGGCTTCCGCTCCGACCGCGCCGCCGAACACGTCGCCTGGCGGGACGCGCTCCGAGCGATGTCCACCGGGCCGTCCGCCGGGCCCGCCGGCTCCACAGAAGACCCTCACGGCACCACCGACGCTGCCGCCACCACGCATCATGAGGAAGGCGCACGATGACGACCTTCACCCGCAAAGCCGCCAGGGTGCCCGCCGTACTCGTCCTGGAGGACGGCCGGACCTTCCGCGGCCGTGCCTACGGGGCCGTGGGCGAGACCCTCGGCGAGGCCGTGTTCTCCACCGGGATGACCGGCTACCAGGAGACCCTGACCGACCCGTCCTACCACCGCCAGGTGGTCGTCATGACGGCCCCGCACGTCGGCAACACCGGCGTCAACGACGAGGACCGCGAGTCGGACCGGATCTGGGTGGCCGGCTACGTCGTGCGCGACCCCGCCCGGACGCCCTCCAACTGGCGCTCGGTACGCGGCCTGGAGGAGGAGCTGACCGACCAGGGCGTCGTCGGCATCAGCGGCGTCGACACCCGGGCGCTCACCCGCCACCTGCGCGAGCGCGGCGCGATGCGGGTGGGCATCTTCTCCGGCGACGCGATCGCCGACGAGGCGGCCATGCTGGCCAAGGTGCGGTCCGCGCCCCAGATGGCCGGTGCCGCCCTGTGGGCCGAGGTCGCCGCCACCGAGCCGTGCGTCGTCCCCGCCGTCGGCACCAAGCGGTTCACGGTCGCGACCGTGGACCTGGGAGTGAAGGGCATGACCCCGCGCCGGATGGCCGAGCGCGGCATCGAGGTCCACGTGCTCCCCGCCACCGCCACGATCGAGGACGTCTACGCCGTCGACCCGGACGGCGTGTTCTTCTCCAACGGCCCCGGCGACCCCGCGACCGCCGAGCACCCCGTCTCCGTCATGCGCGGCGTCCTGGAGCGGTCCACGCCGCTGTTCGGCATCTGCTTCGGCCACCAGCTCCTCGGCCGGGCCCTCGGCTTCGACACCTACAAGCTCAAGTACGGCCACCGCGGCGTCAACCAGCCGGTGCGGGACCGCCTCACGGGCAAGGTCGAGATCACCGCGCACAACCACGGCTTCGCCGTGGACGCCCCCGTCGACGCGCCCAGCGACACCCCCTACGGGCGCGCCGAGGTCTCCCACGTCTGCCTCAACGACGGCGTGGTCGAGGGCCTGCGCCTGCTCGACCGCCCCGCGTTCGGCGTCCAGTACCACCCCGAGGCCGCGGCCGGCCCGCACGACGCCTCCCACCTGTTCGACCGGTTCGTCTCCCTGATGGAGGGCCAGCGTGCCTAAGCGCACCGATATCCAGTCCGTCCTGGTCATCGGCTCCGGCCCGATCGTCATCGGCCAGGCCGCCGAGTTCGACTACTCCGGGACCCAGGCGTGCCGCGTGCTGAAGGCCGAGGGCATGCGGGTGATCCTGGTCAACTCCAACCCCGCCACGATCATGACCGACCCGGAGATCGCCGACGCCACCTACGTCGAGCCGATCACCCCGGAGTTCGTCGAGAAGATCATCGCCAAGGAGCGCCCCGACGCGCTGCTGCCCACCCTCGGCGGCCAGACCGCCCTGAACACCGCGATCGCCCTCCACGAGTCCGGCGTCCTGGAGGAGCACGGGGTCGAGCTGATCGGCGCCAACGTCGACGCGATCCGCAAGGGCGAGGACCGCGACCAGTTCAAGGAGGTCGTGGAGGCGGTCCGCGCCAGGATCGGGCACGGCGAGTCCGCCCGCTCGGTCATCTGCCACTCCATGGAGGAGGTCCTGGCGGGCGTCGAGGAACTCGGCGGCTACCCGGTGGTCGTCCGCCCCTCCTTCACCATGGGCGGCGCGGGCTCCGGCTTCGCCCACGACGAGGACGAGCTGCGCCGCATCGCCGGACAGGGCCTGGCGCTCTCCCCGACCACCGAGGTGCTCCTGGAGGAGTCCATCCTCGGCTGGAAGGAGTACGAGCTGGAGCTGATGCGCGACCGCAACGACAACGTGGTGGTCGTCTGCTCCATCGAGAACCTCGACCCGATGGGCGTCCACACCGGCGACTCCATCACCGTCGCCCCGGCGATGACGCTCACCGACCGCGAGTACCAGGTGCTGCGCGACATCGGCATCGCCGTCATCCGCGAGGTCGGGGTGGACACCGGCGGCTGCAACATCCAGTTCGCCGTCAACCCCGCCGACGGCCGGGTCATCGTCATCGAGATGAACCCGCGGGTCTCGCGGTCCTCGGCCCTGGCGTCCAAGGCCACCGGCTTCCCGATCGCCAAGATCGCCGCCAAGCTGGCCGTGGGCTACACCCTGGACGAGATCCCCAACGACATCACCGAGCAGACCCCGGCCTCCTTCGAGCCCACCCTCGACTACGTGGTGGTCAAGGTGCCGCGGTTCGCGTTCGAGAAGTTCCCGGGCGCGGACGCCACGCTCACCACCACGATGAAGTCGGTGGGCGAGGCCATGGCGATCGGCCGCAACTTCCCCGAGGCGCTGAACAAGGCGCTGCGCTCGCTGGAGAGGAAGGGCAGCCAGTTCGACTTCACCGGCGAGGTCGGGGACAAGGACGAGCTGCTCGCCGCCGCCCGCCGCCCCACCGACGGGCGGCTCAACGCCGTGATGGCCGCCATCCGGGCCGGGGCGAGCCCCGAGGAGGTCTTCGAGGCCACGGCGATCGACCCCTGGTTCGTCGACCAGCTCTTCCTGATCAAGGAGATCGCCGACGAGCTGGCCGCCGCCGACCGGCTCGACCCCGAACTGCTGGCCGAGGCCAAGCGGTACGGCCTCTCCGACGCCCAGATCGCCGCGATCCGGGGGCTGCGCGAGGACGTCGTCCGCGAGGTCCGCCACACCCTGGGCGTGCGCCCGGTCTACAAGACCGTCGACACCTGCGCGGCGGAGTTCGCGGCGAGGACCCCGTACTTCTACTCCTCCTACGACGAGGAGAGCGAGGTCGCGCCGCGCGAGAAGCCCGCCGTGATCATCCTCGGCTCGGGCCCCAACCGCATCGGCCAGGGCGTCGAGTTCGACTACTCCTGCGTCCACGCCTCCTTCGCCCTGCGCGAGGCGGGCTACGAGACCGTGATGGTCAACTGCAACCCCGAGACGGTCTCCACCGACTACGACACCTCCGACCGGCTGTACTTCGAGCCGCTCACCCTGGAGGACGTCCTGGAGATCGTCCACGCGGAAGCGCAGGCCGGCCCTGTGGCGGGCGTGATCGTCCAGCTCGGCGGCCAGACGCCGCTCGGCCTGGCCCAGGCGCTCAAGGACAACGGGGTGCCCATCGTGGGCACCTCCCCGGAGGCCATCCACCTCGCCGAGGACCGCGGCGCCTTCGGCCGCGTCCTGGCCGAGGCCGGGCTGCCGGCGCCCAAGTACGGCACCGCCTTCTCCTTCGCGGAGGCCAAGGAGATCGCCGCCGGGATCGGCTACCCGGTCATGGTCCGCCCCTCCTACGTGCTCGGCGGGCGCGGCATGGAGATCGTCTACGACGAGTCCTCGCTGGCGGAGTACCTCACCCGCCACGCGGGCCTGATCTCCGAGCACCCGGTGCTGATCGACCGGTTCCTCGACGACGCCGTCGAGATCGACGTCGACGCGCTCTACGACGGCGCCGAGCTCTACCTCGGCGGCGTGATGGAGCACATCGAGGAGGCGGGCGTCCACTCCGGCGACTCCGCCTGCGCGCTGCCGCCGATCACCCTGGGCGGGTACGACATCAAGCGGCTGCGGGCCTCCACCGAGGCCATCGCGCGCGGTGTGGGCGTGCGCGGACTGATCAACATCCAGTTCGCGCTGGCCGGGGACATCCTCTACGTCCTGGAGGCCAACCCCCGCGCCTCCCGCACCGTCCCCTTCACCTCCAAGGCCACGGCCGTCCCGCTGGCCAAGGCCGCCGCCCGGATCTCGCTGGGCGCCACCATCGCCGAGCTGCGCGCCGAGGGGCTGCTGCCGGCGGACGGGGACGGCGGCACCCTGCCGCTGGACGCGCCGATCTCGGTGAAGGAGGCCGTGCTGCCCTGGACCCGTTTCCGCGACGTCCACGGCCGCGGCGTGGACACCGTGCTGGGCCCGGAGATGCGCTCCACCGGCGAGGTCATGGGCATCGACGCGGTCTTCGGCACGGCCTACGCCAAGTCGCAGGCCGGGGCGTACGGCGCGCTGCCCACCAAGGGCCGGGCCTTCGTCTCGGTCGCCAACCGCGACAAGCGCTCGATGATCTTCCCGGCCCGCGAGCTGGTCGCGATGGGCTTCGAGCTGCTGGCCACCTCCGGCACCGCCGAGATCCTCCGGCGCAACGGCATCGACGCCACCGTGGTGCGCAAGCACAACGAGGGCCCCGGCCCGAACGGCGAGAGGACCATCGTCCAACTCATCCACGACGGCGAGGTCGACCTCATCGTCAACACCCCCTACGGCACCGGTGGGCGCCTGGACGGCTACGACATCCGCACCGCGGCCGTCGCCCGGGGCGTGCCCCTGCTGACCACCGTCCAGGCCCTGGCCGCCGCCGTCCAGGGCATCGAGGCCCTCACCCGCGGCGACGTGGGCGTCCGCTCCCTCCAGGAGCACGCGCGGCACCTCACCGCCGCCCGCGAGGGCTGAGCCGAGACACGGAGGGGGACACCGGACGTCCGGTGTCCCCCTCCGCCACGAGATCCCCGCCCTTTCGGGGATCGCCGCAGGAGCCCCCGTCCCGCCGCCCGGAAGACCCTCCGCATGTACTCCCTGCTGTTCCGCCTGCTCCTCACGCGCCTCGACCCCGAGCGGGCGCACCACCTGGCGTTCGCCCTGATCCGGTCCGTCGCCCGCGTCCCCGGCCTGCGAGCGCTCGTCGCGGCCGTCCTCGCCCCCTCCCGGAGCCAGGCGCGCGCCCTGCGCACCGAGGCCTTCGGCCTGACCATGCGCGGCCCCTTCGGGCTCGCCGCCGGCTTCGACAAGAACGCGGCCGGCATCGACGGACTGACCATGCTCGGCTTCGACCACGTCGAGATCGGCACCGTCACCGCCCGCGCCCAGCCCGGCAACCCGCCCAAGCGGCTGTTCCGGCTGGTCGCCGACCGCGCCCTGATCAACCGCATGGGCTTCAACAACGACGGCTCCGCCGCCGTGGCCGCCCGCCTCGCGAGGCGCCGGGCCGTCTTCCCCGCCACCGTCGGCGTCAACATCGGGAAGACCAAGGTCGTCCCGGAGAGCGAGGCCGCGGACGACTACACGGTCTCCGCCGGGCGACTGGCGCCGTACGCCGACTACCTCGTCGTCAACGTCTCCTCGCCCAACACCCCCGGCCTGCGGAACCTCCAGGCCACCGAGCACCTGCGCCCGCTGCTGACGGCCGTGCGCGCCGCCGCCGACGCCGCGGTGCCCGACCGCCGGGTGCCGCTGCTGGTCAAGATCGCCCCCGACCTGGCCGACGAGGACGTCGACGCGGTCGCCGACCTCGCCGTCGAGCTGGGCCTGGACGGCATCATCGCCACCAACACCACCATCGCCCGCGACGGTCTGGGCCTGACCACCGACCGCGCGGAGATCGAGGCCATCGGCGCGGGCGGGCTGTCCGGCGCGCCGCTGAAGGACCGCTCCCTGGCGGTGCTGCGCCGGCTGTACGCGCGCGTCGGCGACCGCATCACCCTGGTCGGGGTCGGCGGGGTGCGCACCGCCGACGACGTCTGGGAGCGCATCCTGGCCGGCGCCACCCTCGTCCAGGGCTACAGCGCCTTCGTCTACGAGGGCCCCACGTGGTGCCGTCGCGTCCACCGGGGCCTGGCCGCGAAGCTGGCCGCGAGCCCGTACGCCACCCTCGCCGAGGCCGTCGGCGCCGACACCCGGAAGGTGACCTCCCGATGAGCACCCCCGCCTCCCCGCAGCCGTCCCCCGAGCCCTTCGGCGCCCGGCTGCGCCGCGCCATGGACGCCCGAGGCCCGCTGTGCGTGGGCATCGACCCGCACGCCTCGCTGCTCGCCTCCTGGGGGCTGGACGACGACGTGGCGGGCCTGGAGCGGTTCACGCGCACGGTCGTGGACGCCCTCGCCGACCGGGTGGCCGTCCTCAAGCCGCAGTCCGCCTTCTTCGAGCGCTTCGGCTCGCGCGGCGTCGCCGTGCTGGAGCGGGCGATCGCCGACGCCCGCTCGGCCGGGGCGCTGGTGCTCGCCGATGTCAAGCGCGGCGACATCGGCTCCACCATGGCCGCCTACGCCGCCGCCTACCTCGACCCGGGTAGCCCGCTGTTCTCCGACGCGGTGACCGTCAGCCCCTACCTGGGGTTCGGCTCGCTGCGTCCCGCCCTGGACGCAGCGCGGGCGGCGGGCGCGGGCGTCTTCGTGCTGGCGCTCACCTCCAACCCGGAGGGCGCCGAGGTGCAGCGCGCCACCGCGGCGGGCGGGGCGTCGGTCGCGCAGACGATGCTGGACCACATCGCCCGGGAGAACCTCGGGGCACGGCCGCTGGGCTCGGTGGGCGCGGTGGTGGGCGCCACCCTGGGCCGGGCGGGCGTCGACCTGGCGGTGAACGGCCCGCTGCTGGCCCCGGGGTTGGGGGCCCAGGGCGCCACGGCCGAGGATCTTCCCGCGGTCTTCGGGGACGCCGTGCGCGACGTCCTGCCGAGCGTCAGCAGGGGGGTCCTCGGGCACGGGCCCTCGCCGAAGGCCCTGCGGGAGTCCGCGGCGCGGGAGACGGACCGCCTGGTGAAGGTTCTGGGGTGATCCTCCGGACGTCCGGTGGGGTCCGGGGGTGACGAGGAGGGTGCGTCGACGAATTTCTCTCTGGTGTTTTGTCCGGAAATGCCCCAGTCGACTTGAGTCTGACCTGGACTTTTCATCTGTTCTCGCTGACTCAGACGCTCAGGGCCGCTAGTCTCCGACGAAGAGCACCGCGGAACCCGGGGTTCTCCCAGGCCGGGAGGTTCGGGGGACGTGTTGCTCTTTGCTCCGCGGAAGCGGGGCTACTAGGTTCCTCACCGACCAATATCCGACCAGTTCTATCTCCGAGGTGACGTAGGCGTGGCTCTTCCGCCCCTTACCCCTGAACAGCGCGCAGCCGCGCTCGAGAAGGCCGCCGCGGCTCGCCGGGAGCGCGCCGAGGTCAAGAACCGACTGAAGCACTCCGGCGCCTCGCTCCACGAGGTCATCAAGCAGGGCCAGGAGAACGACGTCATCGGCAAGATGAAGGTCTCCGCCCTCCTGGAGTCCCTGCCCGGCGTCGGCAAGGTCCGGGCCCGTCAGATCATGGAGCGGCTCGGGATCTCCGAGAGCCGTCGGGTGCGCGGCCTGGGCTCCAACCAGATCGCCTCCCTCGAGCGCGAATTCGGCGGCGGTTCCGCCTCCTGACGTTTCCGGGCCTCTCCGGGAACCGGGATAATCGCCGTTATGAGTGAACGTCCGCGGCTGACCGTGCTCTCCGGCCCCTCCGGGGTCGGCAAGAGCACGGTCGTCGCCCATCTGCGCAAGGTCCACCCCGAGGTCTGGCTCTCGGTGTCCGTCACCACCCGCAAGCCCCGCCCGGGGGAGCGGCACGGCGTCCAGTACTTCTTCGTCGAGGACGAGGAGTTCGACAAGCTGGTCGCCAACGGCGAGCTGCTGGAGTGGGCCGAGTTCGCGGGCAACCGGTACGGAACCCCCCGCAAGGCCGTCCTGGAACGGCTGGAGGCGGGCGAACCGGTGCTCCTGGAGATCGACCTCCAGGGCGCGCGCCAGGTGCGCGCGTCGATGCCCGAGGCCCGGCTCGTCTTCCTCGCCCCGCCGAGCTGGGAGGAGCTGGTCCGGCGGCTCACCGGCCGGGGCACCGAGCCCCCGGAGGTCATCGAGCGGCGGCTGGAGGCGGCCAGGGTCGAACTGGCAGCCGAGGCCGAGTTCGACGTGACCCTGGTCAACACCTCGGTCGAGGACGTCGGCCGCGAGCTGCTAGCCTTGATGAAGGATTCGTGATCGCAGCCGGCCGCCCGGGCCCCGGAGCACCGGCGGTGGGCTCCCGGCCCAGGGACACCCGGCGCGGGGTCTCGTCACAACGGCACCGGACACCACCGGATCCGGTCGTTTCGATCACTGACCGTCTTGTCCACCGCAGCGGAAGGTAGAGTGTGTCCTCTCCCATGACCACGCCCGAGGGCATCATCAACCCGCCGATCGATGAGCTGCTCGAGGCCACCGACTCCAAGTACAGCCTGGTGATCTACGCCGCCAAGCGCGCGCGTCAGATCAACGCCTACTACTCGCAGCTCGGCGAGGGCCTGCTGGAGTACGTCGGCCCGCTGGTGGACACCCACGTCCACGAGAAGCCCCTGTCGATCGCGCTCCGCGAGATCAACGCGGGCCTGCTGACCGCCGAGTCCACCGACGTCCCGGCGCAGTAAGCGCTCGGGCCGCCACGGGCGGCCGCATCGGCACACACCACACCACGGGCCCGGCAGTACGACTGCCGGGCCCGTGGTGTGTCATGGGAGGCCGACGGCACGTCCGCACCGCCCCGCGTTCCCGCCGGGCGGTGCGGAGGGGCGAGGCCACGGAGAGCGGGGAGAGGCAGAGGATGGACAACACCGGCAAGCCCAGGGTGGTCCTGGGGGTCAGCGGCGGCATCGCCGCCTACAAGGCGTGCGAGCTGCTGCGCAGGCTGACCGAGTCCGGTCACGACGTACGGGTGGTGCCGACCGAGTCGGCGTTGAACTTCGTCGGCGAGGCCACCTGGTCGGCGCTCTCCGGGAACCCCGTGGCGACCGGGGTGTGGGAGAGCGTCCACGAGGTCCCGCACGTTCGCATCGGCCAGGAGGCCGATCTGGTCGTCGTCGCGCCCGCCACCGCCGACACCCTCGCCCGGGCCGCCCACGGCCTCGCCGACGACCTGCTGACCAACACCCTGCTCACCGCCCGCTGCCCGGTGATCTTCGCACCCGCCATGCACACCGAGATGTGGGAGCACCCCGCCACCGCCGAGAACGTGGCCACGCTGCGCCGCCGTGGCGCGGTCGTCATCGAACCCGCGGTCGGCCGGCTGACGGGCAAGGACACCGGCAAGGGGCGGCTGCCGGACCCCGGCGAGATCTTCGAGGTCTGCCGCCGCGTCCTCGCCCGCGGCGCCGGACAGGAGCGCGACCTGGCCGGACACCACGTCGTGGTCAGCGCCGGCGGCACCCGCGAGCCGCTGGACCCGGTGCGCTTCCTGGGCAACCGCTCCTCGGGCCTCCAGGGGTACGCCCTGGCCCGCACCGCGGTGGCGCGCGGCGCGCGGGTGACCCTGGTCGCCGCCAACACCGCCCTGCCCGACCCCGCCGGCGCGGACGTGGTGCGGGTGGGGACGGCCCGCCACCTGCGGGAGGCCGTGCTGGAGGCCGCGGCGGACGCGGACGCGGTGGTCATGGCCGCCGCCGTGGCCGACTTCCGGCCCGCCCACTACGCCCAGGGGAAGATCAAGAAGCAGGACGGCCGGGAACCGGAGCCCATCGCCCTGGTCCGCAACCCCGACGTCCTGGCGGAGCTCTCCTCGACGCGGGCCCGTCCCGGACAGGTGGTCGTCGGCTTCGCCGCGGAGACCGACGACGTGCTGGCCAACGGCCGCGCCAAGCTCGCCCGCAAGGGGTGCGACCTGCTGGTCGTCAACGAGGTCGGAGAGGACAGGACATTCGGCTCCCAGGAGAACGAGGCCGTCGTCCTGGGCGCCGACGGCAGCGAGACGCCCGTGCCGCACGGCCCCAAGGAGGCCCTCGCCGACACGGTGTGGGACCGGGTCGTCCACCTGTTGAGGAACCGGGACTGAAGACCCGAGGGGAGCCGCCCGGAGCGGTCCGCCGGACGGCTCCCCTCGGGAGTGCCTTTCGGGCGAAGGGGGTCGAATCCCCGCTCCGCGCACCCATGGCGTGCGATGTGAAATGTCGGAGTGCGAGACGCCGTGGTCGCATCCCGGAGGGCTACGGATAAACTGATCGCGGACCGTGCCCGGGCGAGCCCCGGCGACCGGTCCGCAGACGACATCAGCCAGCAGCCGCTGCAACCCCAGGGAGCGATGTGTCCCGCCGCCTCTTCACCTCGGAGTCCGTGACCGAGGGCCACCCGGATAAGATCGCCGATCAGATCAGCGACGCCATTCTCGACGCCCTGCTCGCCCAGGACCCCACCTCCCGGGTCGCCGTGGAGACGATGATCACCACCGGCCTGGTGCACGTGGCCGGCGAGGTCACCACCGCCGCGTACGCGGACATCCCCACCCTGGTGCGGGAGAAGATCCTGGCCATCGGCTACGACTCCTCCAAGAAGGGCTTCGACGGCGCCTCCTGCGGGGTGTCGGTGTCCATCGGGGCGCAGTCCCCGGACATCGCCCAGGGCGTGGACGCCGCCTACGAGGCCCGAGTGGAGGGCGACGAGGACGAGCTGGACCGGCAGGGCGCCGGCGACCAGGGCCTGATGTTCGGCTACGCCTGCGACGAGACGCCGGAGCTGATGCCGCTGCCGATACACCTGGCGCACCGGCTCTCCCGCCGGCTGTCGGAGGTCCGCAAGAACGGCACCGTCCCCTATCTGCGCCCGGACGGCAAGACGCAGGTGACCATCGAGTACGCCGGTGACAAGGCGGTGCGGCTGGACACCGTGGTGGTCTCCTCCCAGCACGCCTCCGACATCGACCTGGACTCGCTGCTGGCCCCCGACATCCGCGAGTTCGTGGTGGAGCACGTGCTCTCCGAGCTGGAGGCGGAGGGCATCAAGCTGGACACCGACGGCTACCGGCTGCTGGTCAACCCCACCGGGCGGTTCGAGATCGGCGGCCCGATGGGCGACGCCGGGCTGACCGGCCGGAAGATCATCATCGACACCTACGGCGGCATGGCCCGGCACGGTGGCGGGGCGTTCTCCGGCAAGGACCCCTCCAAGGTGGACCGGTCGGCGGCCTACGCGATGCGCTGGGTGGCCAAGAACGTGGTGGCCGCCGGGCTGGCCGCCCGGTGCGAGGTGCAGGTGGCGTACGCGATCGGCAAGGCCGAGCCGGTGGGGCTGTTCGTGGAGACCTTCGGCACCCACACGGTGGAGGTGGAGAGGATCCAGCAGGCCATCTCCGAGGTCTTCGACCTGCGGCCGGCCGCGATCATCCGCGATCTGGACCTGCTCCGTCCGATCTACGCGCAGACGGCCGCCTATGGGCACTTCGGTCGGGAGCTGCCGGACTTCACCTGGGAGCGCACCGACCGCACCGACGCCCTCCGCAAGGCCGCCGGCCTGTAAGGACACGGGACACCGACACGGCCCGATCCCGCGGCTCGCTCGCCGCGGGATCGGGCCGTGTCGGTGCTCTCTGGTAGGACTGGGGGCTGTGAGCAGCGAGAACGGCGAGAACGGACAGCCTGGAAAGCCCCCGGCGGGGGAGCCGTCGGGAGGCGAGCAACTCGCGCTCATCCGGGAGACCGTCCGTCGCGCCAAGCCGCCCCGCGCCCGCCCGCGCACCTGGCGCGGCGCCGAACTCGCCGCGCGCGATCCCGTCGCCCGCGTCCTGGTCGACAAGGGGCTGGTCCACCTCGACCGCTTCTTCGACTACGCCGTTCCCGCCGCCATGGACGCCGAGGCCCGACCCGGAGTGCGGGTGCGGGTGCGCTTCGGAGCCGGCGAACGCGGCGGACGGCGCGAAGGCGGCGGACTGGTCAACGGCTTCATCGTCGAACGCCGCGCGGAGTCCGACTTCCCCGGCGTCCTCGCCCCCATCGCCCAGGTGCTCTCCCCGGAACCCGTCCTCGGCCCGGAACTGCTGCGGCTGTGCCGGGCCGTCGCCGACCGCTACGCCGGCGCTCTCGCCGACGTCGTCCAACTCGCCGTGCCCCCGCGCATGGCCCGGGCCGAGAAGGCCGCCCCGGACGCCGCCCGGCCTACGCCGCCACCGCCGCCCGGACCGGGCTCCTGGACGCGCTACCCCGCGGGCCCCGGCTACCTGCGGGCGCTCGCCGGCGGCGAGTCCCCCCGCGCGGTGTGGACGGCCCTGCCCGGACCGCACTGGCCCGAGGAACTGGCCCGAGCCCTGGCCGCCACCCTGGCCTCCGGTCGCGGCGCGCTCGCCGTCCTGCCCGACGGACGGTCCGCCGCCCGCGTGGACGCCGCCCTCACCGCCCTGATCGGCGACGGCCGGCACGTGGTGCTCACCGCCGACGCCGGGGCCGAGACCCGCTACCGCCGCTGGCTCGCCGTCAACCGCGGAGCGGTGCGCTGCGTCGTCGGCACCCGGGCCGCGATGTTCGCACCCGTGCGCGACCTGGGTCTGGTCGCGATCTGGGACGACGGGGACTCCAGCCACCGCGACCCCCACGAGCCGATGCCGCACGCCCGCGAGGTGCTGCTGCTGCGCGCCGCCCGGGAGAAGTGCGGCTTCCTGCTGGGCGCGCACGGCCGCACCGTGGAGGCCGCCCAACTGGTCGAGACGGGCTGGGCCCGCCCGCTGACCGCCGACCGGGACGCGGTGCGCGCCACCGCGCCCCTGGTCCGCACCGTCGGCGACGGCGACGAGGCCCGCGACCCCGCCGCGCGCGCCGCCCGACTGCCCACCCTCGCCTGGAACACGGTGCGCGACGCCCTCCGGCTGGGCCCGGTACTGGTACAGGTGCCGCGCCGCGGCTACGTCCCCCGGCTGGCCTGCGCGCGCTGCCGAGAGCCCGCGCGGTGCGCCCGCTGCGCGGGCCCCCTGGAGGCCACCGGCGGCGACGCCCCGCCCACCTGCGGCTGGTGCGGCGACGCCGCCCCGGCCTGGGTGTGCGCGGAGTGCGGCGGCCACAGGCTGCGGGGCCGGGTCTTCGGCGCCCGCCGCACCGCGGAGGAGCTGGGCCGGGCCTTCCCGGCCGTCCCCGTCCGCACCTCCGGCCGCGACCACGTCCTGGGGACGGTGCCCGACCGGCCGGCGCTGGTGGTCAGCACCCCCGGCGCCGAACCGGTCGCCGAGGGAGCGGGTTACGCGGCGGCGCTGCTGCTGGACGGCTGGGCACTGCTCTCCCGCCCCGACCTGCGGGCGGCGGAGGAGGCGCTGCGCCGCTGGCTGGACGCCGCCGCGCTGGTCCGTCCCCGCGCCGAGGGCGGCACGGTGGTCGTCATGGCCGAGCCGACGCTCCGCCCCGTGCAGGCCCTGGTGCGCTGGGACCCGGCCGGCCACGCCCGACGCGAGCTGGCCGAGCGCGCCGAACTGGGCTTCCCGCCGGTGTCCCGGATGGCCGCCGTGACCGGGCCGCCCGAGGCCGTCGCCGAACTGCTGGCGTCGGCCGACCTGCCCGCCGACGCCGAGGTCCTGGGGCCGGTGCCGCTCCCCGAGGCCCCGCCCGGACGGCCCCGGCGACCCGGTGGCCCGCCCGAGGGGGAGCGGTGGGAGCGGGCCCTGGTACGGGTGCCGCCGGGCAGCGGCGCGGCGCTCGCCGGCGCCCTCAAGACCGCGCAGGCGGCCCGGCTCGCCCGCCGGGCGAAGGGGCTCGTGCGGGTCCGCGTCGATCCCGACGACATCGGTTGACGGCGCGGCGGGCCGGGGCTCCGCCGGCAGCGGACACGGAACCGCCCGGCGTCCGGCCGACGGGGCGCGGTCGGGACGGACGCCGGGCGGTGGGCAACGGCCGAGGAGGGGTCAGCCGTTGCGGGGGCCGGGGAACGCGCCCGGACGGGAGTCCGACGGCGGCTGCGCCGGCCTGCCGGGCAGGGAGGGCGCGGCGGGCGCCGGGGCCGCGCCCTGTCCCACGACCACGGTGTGCGGGGGCGTCGCGGGAGGCTCCTCGCCGGACGGGACCCGCCGCGGCGCCTCGGCCCCGTCCGGGGCGGCCGACGCCGCGGCCCGCCGCGAACCGTAGCGGCGGTGGACGGCCTGCTTGGTCACGCCGAGCGCCGAGCCCACCGCGTCCCAGGAGAACCCCAGCGAGCGGTCGAACTCCACCGCCGCCGTCACCAGCGCCTCCACGCTGTCGCGCAGCTCCTGGGCGAGCCGTACGGTGGGCGCCGGAGCCCTGCCGTAGACGACGAAGCCCGTGGCGGGGCCCGTGCGGCGCGGCCGGTAGACGTTGCCGAGCTGCGCGGTGAGCGTGCGCAGCGCGTCCACCTGCCGGCGGACCCGCTCGATGTCCCGCACCAGCAGGTGCAGACTGGCCCGTGTCCGGGCGTCGGGGGTGGCATGGTCGGCCATGAACAAGCCTCTCGGAACCGGCGTGGAAGGATCGGCCGCTGTCGGCGGTCCGTTTCGGTCAAGCTGCATTGACCAACGCCGCACCGGCCGCCGGGGTCACGCTGCGGGGGCGTGCGAGGGCGGGGAGGGCGGCACGCCGGACGCCGTACGCCCCCACGGTGGGGGACCTTGACGGCCCGTAGACTGGTGCGCCGTTCCGCGCACGCCGTGCGCTTTCCGTGCGTGCCCGCGTACCGCCGCGGTGTGCCGCGGTTCCGCCGTCCGCGAGAGGTGGTTCCCCACAGATGAGGCTCGTCTTCGCCGGCACCCCCGAGGTGGCCGTCCCCGCCCTCGACGCCCTGATCGCGTCGGAGAGGCACGAGGTCGTGGCCGTCGTCACCCGGCCCGACGCGCCGGCCGGGCGCGGCCGGCGCGTGGTGGCCTCCCCGGTGGCCCAGCGGGCCGAGGAGGCCGGCATCGAGGTCCTCAAGCCCGCCCGCCCCCGCGACGAGGACTTCCTCGCCCGGCTGCGCGAGATCGCCCCGGACTGCTGCCCGGTCGTCGCCTACGGCGCGCTGCTGCCCAAGGTCGCCCTCGACGTCCCGGCCAAGGGCTGGGTCAACCTGCACTTCTCGCTGCTGCCCGCCTGGCGCGGCGCGGCCCCCGTCCAGCACGCGATCATGGCCGGGGACGAGGTCACCGGCGCCTCCACCTTCCTGATCGAGGAGGGGCTCGACTCCGGGCCGGTCTACGGGGTGGTCACCGAGGAGATCCGGCCCACCGACACCAGCGGGGACCTGCTGACCCGGCTCGCCTTCGCCGGCGCCGGGCTGCTGGCCGCCACCATGGACGGGATCGAGGACGGCACGCTGCGGGCCGTCCCCCAGCCCGAGGAGGGCGTCAGCCTCGCCCCCAAGATCACGGTCGAGGACGCCCGCGTCGACTGGTCAGCCCCCGCGCTGCGCGTGGACCGGGTGGTGCGCGGCTGCTCGCCGGCGCCCGGCGCCTGGACCCTCTTCCGCGGCGAGCGGCTCAAGCTGCGACAGGTCGCCCTCGCGCCCGACCGCACCGACCCGGCCCCCGGCGAGTTGGTCGTCGGCAAGAACACCGTGCACGTGGGGACGGGCTCGCACGCGGTCGAGCTGCTGTGGGTCCAACCGCAGGGCAAGAAGCCGATGTCCGCCGCCGACTGGGCGCGCGGGGTGCGCATCGCGGCCGGGGAGCGGCTGGAGGATTGAAGGCTCCCCCGCCTGAAGGCGGGGGATTCCCGCCCGACCTGCGGCCGGACGCCCCCTGACGGGGGCACCTTCGGGCGTGCGCGGGGATTCATGGCTCAGGCCGCCTCCGGGAGCGGCGCTCCCGGAGGACTTCCACCCTCGGCACCATCCGGGTTCCAACCCGCCCGGACAACCATCACCTTCGCGCTGTTCTTGTCCCGCGGTGTCACGGTTTTGCACGCGGTGCAGGTGTAGGTGCGCTCACCCAGCGGCATGCGGTGCTTGGCTCTCGCCCCGCAGTGCGCGCAGTCCATCGTGGTGTGCGCGGGATGTACGAGCCGGACGGTGCGTCCGTGCTTGCGGCCCATCTCGATCAGGGCCGCCTTGGTGGCAAAGATGGCTCCGTCCGCGGCCTTCTTGGCCATGGTGGTCTTGGCGAGGAACTTCGGGCGGAAGTCCTCGACCGCAATCCGGTCGTGGTCCCGGTTGACGGCCTTGGCCCACTTGCGGCCGGTGTCCTGCCGCTGTCGGGCGACCTTCTTGTGCAGCCTCACCACCTGGCGCTTCGCGGCCTGGTAGCCCTTGGAACCGGGCTTGCCCTTCGGGGGCTTCCGGCGGGCCATCATCCGCTGGTACTTCGCGAGCTTCTGCGCGGCCGTCCTCCCGTGCTGCGGGTGGGGCAGGTCGTGCGCGTCGCTCGTGGTGGTCGCGGTCTCCTTCACGCCCCAGTCCACGCCGATCACACGCCCGGTCTCCGGCAGCGGTTCGACCCGGGCCGGGACGACGAACGAGGCATACCAGTGCCCCAGGGAGTCCTGGTACACGCGCACCGACGACGGTGCGGCGGGCAGGTCCCGCGACCACACGACGGTCAGGGCGATCCCGCCGGCCAGATGCAGCTTCCCTTCCTTGAGGCGGAAGCCGCGCTTGGTGTAGTTCAGGCTTGGCCGGGCGTCGCGCTTCTTCTTCCACGTCGGCATCCCGGCTCGCTGCCGCATCGGCAGGCGTTCCTTGATGTCTTTCTGCGCCTTGGCGCGGGACTTGCCGAAGTCGCGGATGATCTGCTGCTGCGGAACCGAGGCTCCCTCGGCCAGCCATGGCGTGCGCTTGCGGGCCTCGGTCAACATCTTGTCAAGCCGAGCCGGGCCGCAGGTTCGCTTGTCGGTTCTCTCCGGACGGGTCTTGTTCCACTGGTGGATTTGCTGGGACTTGGCCACGCACTCGTTCCAGACCCAGCGGCAGCGGTCCCACTCGCCGGTCAGCGCTTTGAGTGCGGTGGGCGACACGCGAAGCCGGAAAGTCCACCGGGCATGCCCGGCGTCCCCGGTTTCCTTTGGTGTCACCATGCGCTCATAATAGCACCATGATCAATGAGGTGCGCATGACCCTCCGTCTCCCCGAAGACCTCCGCGACCGGTTGCGCGATCACGCGAAGTCCGAGCGGCGGTCCCTCAACTCCGAGCTGGTGTACGTGCTCGAGGTCGGCCTCCGCGCCATGGGAGTGGACGCCGAATCACCCGGCGGCGATTCGGCTGCCCCTGCCCCGCTACGGGGGAAGCTGGATTCCTCCCCGGCCTGAAGGCCGAGGCATCCTCCGGTTCATCCGGTGACCGCCGGGGGCGGCCGACCGGCGACGTAGGCTGGTGAACGCGCCCCACCGCGCGCCTTTCCCGAGAACCAACCGGAGCACTTTTCCCGTGAGCAGTCGGCCCCGTCGCCCCGCCAGGCCCTCCCGCCGCCCCAAGAAGGACCCCGCACGTCTGATCGCCTTCGAGGCGCTGCGGGCGGTCGACGAACGCGACGCGTACGCCAACCTCGTCCTGCCTCCACTGCTGCGCGAGGGGCGCGAGCGCGGAGACCTCGACGGACGGGACGCGGCGCTGGCCACCGAGCTGGTCTACGGCACCCTGCGGTGGCAGGGCACCTACGACGCGATCATCGCCGCCTGCGTCGACCGGCCGCTGCGCGAGGTGGACCCGCCCGTGCTGGACGTGCTCTCGCTCGGCGCCCACCAACTGCTGAACACCCGCGTCCCCGCCCACGCCGCGGTCGGCGCCACCGTGGAACTGGCCCGGACCGTCCTCGGCGAGGGACGGGCGAAGTTCGTCAACGCCGTGCTGCGGAGGATCGCCGGCGACGACCTGGACGGCTGGCTGCGGAGGGTGGCCCCGCCCTACGACGAGGACCCCGAGGAGCACCTGGGGATCGTCCACGCCCACCCGCGCTGGATCGTCTCCGCCCTGTGGGACGCGCTCGGCGGCGGACGGAAGGGCGTCGAGGCCCTGCTGGAGGCCGACAACGCCCGCCCCGAGGTGACCCTGGTGGCCCGCCCCGGCCGGGCCCGCCCCGAGGAGCTGCTCACCGACGACGCCGCGCCCGGTCGCTGGTCCCCCTACGCCGTCCGCCTCGCCGAGGGCGGCGATCCGGGCGCGATCGACGCCGTGCGCGAGGGACGCGCCGGGGTGCAGGACGAGGGCAGCCAGCTCGTGGCGCTCGCGCTGGCGAACGCCCCCCTGGAAGGTGACGACCGCCGCTGGCTCGACGGCTGCGCCGGACCGGGCGGCAAGGCCGCCCTGCTGGGCGCGCTGGCGGCCGAGCGGGGAGCCGCCCTGGTCGCCTCTGAGAAGCAGCCGCACCGCGCCCGCCTGGTCGCCCGCGCCCTGCACGGCAACCCCGGCCCGTACCAGGTGATCACCGCCGACGGCACCCGTCCCGCCTGGCGAGCCGGCTCCTTCGACCGGGTCCTGGTCGACGTGCCCTGCACCGGGCTCGGCGCGCTGCGCCGCCGTCCCGAGGCCCGCTGGCGCCGCCGTCCCGAGGACCTGGCCGGCTTCGCCCCGCTCCAGCGCGGCCTGCTCACCGAGGCGCTGCGGGCCGCCCGCCCCGGCGGTGTCGTCGGCTACGCCACCTGCTCGCCGCACCCGGCCGAGACCCGCGCGGTCGTCGAGGACGTGCTGAAGCGCGAGAGCGCCGAACCGATCGACGTCCGCCCCCTGATGCCCGGCGTGCCCTCCCTCGGCGACGGCCCCGACGTCCAGCTCTGGCCGCACCTGCACGGCACCGACGCGATGTACCTCGCCCTGCTGCGCCGGACCTGACACACCGTCGGGAGGGACGGCGGGGAGCGGGCCGCGAGGACACGCCGCGCACCCGCGCACCCCCCGCGAACGTCCAGCGAACACCGGACGGCCACGAGAGGGCGGCGAGCGGGCGGCTCGGGGGCGAGGGGCCGGGAACGGCGAGGTCACGACATACTGGGGCCATGGTTCAGATCAACCCCAGCATCCTGTCCGCCGACTTCGCGCGCCTGGCCGACGAGGCGCGACGCGTCGGAGGACCCGAGGGCGCCGACTGGCTCCACGTGGACGTGATGGACAACCACTTCGTCCCCAACCTCACACTCGGCGTCCCGGTCGTCGAGTCGCTGCGCAAGGCGACCGACACCCCGCTGGACTGCCATCTGATGATCGAGGACCCCGACCGCTGGGCGCCGCAGTACGTGGAGGCCGGCGCCGGATCGGTCACCTTCCACGTCGAGGCCGCCGCCGCTCCCGTGCGGCTGGCCCGCGAGATCCGGGCCAAGGGCGCCCGCGCCTCGATGGCGCTCAAGCCCGCCACGCCCATCGAGCCGTACGAGGACCTGCTGCCCGAGCTGGACATGCTGCTGGTGATGACCGTCGAACCGGGCTTCGGCGGGCAGGCGTTCCTCGACATCATGCTGCCCAAGATCCGCCGCACCCGCCGGCTCATCGACAAGCACGGCCTGCAACTGTGGCTCCAGGTGGACGGCGGGGTGTCGGCCTCCACCATCGAGAGGTGCGCCGAGGCGGGCGCGGACGTCTTCGTGGCGGGCTCGGCGGTCTACGGCGCGGACGACCCGGCCGCGGCGGTGCGGGCGCTGCGCGAGAGCGCGGAGAAGGCCAAGGCGGCCGGAGGAGGGTGCCCCCACTGAGGCGGACGACCGGCGCCCGGCATGGGTGCACCGTGCACGGAGTGAATCAAGGCCACCACGGATCTGCGAGGATGAACGCGCAGGGTGCGTACGGCACGTACGACAGTACGGCGGAACGGTAGCGAGGTGAGTGCGGTGTCGACCGGGCGGTCAGCCACGAGAATGGGTCCCGCCGAGCTGATGCAGGCGGCGGCCATGGCGCGCCGGTTCTACCTGGAGGGCAAGTCCAAGATCCAGATCGCCGACGAGTTCGGGGTGAGCCGGTTCAAGGTGGCCCGGGTGCTGGAGACCGCCCTGGAGCGCGATCTCGTCCGCATCGAGATCCGCGTCCCCGCCGAACTGGACGCCGAGCGGTCCGACGCGCTGCGCGCCCGGTACGGGCTGCGGCACGCCGTGGTCGTCGAGTCGCCCTCGGACGCGGCCGAGGACGCCGCCGACCCGGAGAACCTCGGTGAGGTCGCCGCCGATCTGCTCGGTGAGCTGGTGACCGAGGGCGATGTCCTGGGCCTGGCCTGGGGCCGCTCGACCATCCACATGGCCACGGCGCTGCACCGCCTGCCGCAGTGCACCGTCGTGCAGCTCACCGGCGTCTACGACGCGGGCACCGCCGAACGCGGCTCGGTGGAGGCCGTCCGGCGGGCCGCCACCGTCTCCGGCGGCGAGGCCCACCCCATCTACGCGCCGATGCTGCTGCCGGACGCGGCCACCGCGGCGGCGCTGCGCGGCCAGACGAGCATCGCCGCGGCGTTCGAGTACTTCGACAAGGTGACGGTGGCCGCGGTGTCCATCGGCTCCTGGGAGCCGGGCGTCTCCACCGTCCACGACATGCTCAGCGAGGAGGAGCGGGCCCACTACGCCTCCCTCGGGGTGGCCGCGGAGATGTCCGCGCACCTCTTCGACGCCGAGGGCCGCCGCATCGGTCGGGACCTGGGGGAGCGCTGCATCACGGTCGAGGCGGACCGACTGCGCCGCATCCCGGAGGTCATCGCCATCGCCGGTGGCCGCCGCAAGGCCGCGGCGATCGGCGCGGTGCTCCGCTCCGGTCTGGTGACCAGCCTGGTCACCGACACCGCCGCCGCCGACTTCCTGCTCCACGAGACCGGGCCGGGCCCCCGGCCCGCGCTGGAGCGGATGGACCCGGACGAGGGCGTCGCCCCCTGACGGAGCCGCCGGGCCGGAGCCGCCGGGCTCGTGCGAACGCACGACGACGGCCCCGCTCACCCGGACCTTCCTCCAAGGTCGGGGCGAGCGGGGCCGTGCAACAATGAAGTACGTGCGATTTCTCAACGACCAGCGGCCACCGTACGACCTGACGTACGACGATGTCTTCATGGTGCCCAACCGCTCCGCGGTCGGCTCCCGACACGGCGTGGACCTCTCGACGCCCGACGGAACCGGCACCACCATCCCGATCGTGGTCGCCAACATGACCGCGATCGCGGGACGCCGGATGGCCGAGACGGTCGCCCGCCGCGGCGGCCTCGTCGTCATCCCCCAGGACATCCCCCTGGACGTCGTCGCCGACGTCGTCTCCTGGGTCAAGCGGCGCCACCTGGTGCTGGACACCCCCATCGTCCTCGAACCCACCGCGACCGTCGCCGACGCGCTGGCCCTGCTGCCCAAGCGGGCGCACGGCGCGGGCGTCGTCGTCGAGGACGGCCGACCGGTCGGAGTGGTCACCGAGACCGACCTGACGGGCGTGGACCGCTTCACCCAGCTCAACCGGGTCATGTCCCGCGACCTGCTGCTGCTCCCCGCCGACACCGACCCGCGCGAGGCGTTCACCCGCCTGGACGCCGCGCACCGCAAGCTCGCCCCCGCCGTCGACGCCAACGGCCGGCTGGTCGGCATCCTCACCCGCAAGGGAGCCCTGCGCGCCACCCTCTACACCCCGGCGACCGACGCCTCGGGCCGGCTGCGCGTCGCCGCCGCCGTCGGGGTCAACGGCGACGTCGCGGGCCGGGCCAAGGGGCTGCTCGACGCCGGTGCGGACACCCTGGTCGTGGACACCGCGCACGGACACCAGGAGTCGATGCTCTCCGCTCTGCGGACGATCCGCGGCCTGGACCCGCACGTCCCCGTCGTCGCGGGCAACGTCGTCTCCGCCCAGGGCGTGCGCGACCTGGTCGAGGCGGGCGCCGACATCGTCAAGGTCGGCGTCGGACCGGGCGCCATGTGCACCACCCGCATGATGACCGGGGTGGGCCGCCCGCAGTTCTCCGCCGTCCTGGAGTGCGCCGCCGAGGCGCGCAGACTCGGCAGGCACGTCTGGGCCGACGGCGGCGTGCGGCACCCGCGCGACGTGGCCATGGCCCTGGCCGCCGGCGCCTCCAACGTCATGATCGGCTCGTGGTTCGCCGGGACGTACGAGTCCCCGGGCGACCTCCAGCAGAGCGCCGACGGGCGCCTGTACAAGGAGAGCTTCGGCATGGCCTCCGCCCGCGCCGTGCTCAACCGCACCGCCGACGAATCCCCCTACGACCGGGCCCGCAAGGCGCTGTTCGAGGAGGGCATCTCCACCTCCCGGATGTTCCTCGACCCGGACCGGCCGGGGGTGGAGGACCTGATCGACTCCATCGTCGCGGGCGTCCGCTCCGCCTGCACCTACGCCGGCGCGGCCACCCTGGAGGAGTTCGCCGAGAAGGCCGTCATCGGCGTCCAGAGCGCCGCGGGCTACGCCGAGGGCAAGCCCCTGCACGCCAGTTGGGCGTGAGGCCGGAAAGCGCCGCACCACGCGCACACCGCGGCCCGTCCCCCTTTCCGGGGACGGGCCGCGGGCGCTTGGATGGGGCGCATGGGCGGATGGGCGCGTGAAGGGTACGGCGGTACCGGGCCCGGGGCGATCACCCCCGACGGCTGCGCGGTGGAGGTGTACACGAGACTGCCCGTCGGGGACGAGCCGGACGTCGTCGCCTCGGCCGTCCCCGCCGGGGCGCGCCTGCTCGAACTGGGCTGCGGCGCCGGCCGGGTGACCCACCCGCTGCTGGAGCGCGGTTTCACGGTGACGGCCGTCGACGAGTCCCCGGAGATGCTGGAGCGGGTGCGAGGCGCCCGCACGGTCCGCTCGTCCATCGAGACGCTGGAGTTGGACGAGCGCTTCGACGCCGTCCTCCTCTCCTCCTTCCTCGTCCACGCGGGCGATCCCCGGGTGCGCGACGCGCTGCTGCGCACCTGCCGGCGCCACGTCGCGGACGACGGCTGCGTCCTGATCCAGCGCGAGGGCGAGGACTGGCACGACCGGGTGCCGAGGGAGCGCCGGGCCGGGGACGCCCTGATCCGGATCGCCTCCGCCGACCCCACCGACGACCCCGAGGTGACCTCCTTCCGCACCGAGTACGTCTTCCCGGACGGGACGTGGACCCAGACGTTCCTCTCGCGACGGCTGGGGAAGGAGCGGTTCGAGCGTGCGCTGGCCGACGCGGGCCTCGTCGTCGACACCTACCTCACCGCCGACCGGACCTGGGTGCGGGCGCTGCCCCTGCGGTGATCCCCGGGAGGCGCCGGGGCGCCGTGCTCGGAACGGGACCGGCACACGGGCACGCCGGACGGCGTCCACCGTGGACGGACATGCGAAGCTCATGGACGAAAGCCTCGTATGCGAATCATCCACAAGGAGCCACCCCCGATGGACCAGGGCACGGCGTCCCCCGCACCCCCGCCGCACACCGGACTCGGAGCCCGCCTGGTGCGCCGCAAACCCGTTGGGAGGCTCGTCGCCGAGGGCGGCCGGGGGGAGGGCGGCACACTGCGGCGCTCGCTCGGGGTGTGGCGGCTGACCACGATCAGCATCGGGGCGACCCTGGGCACCGGCATCTTCGTCGTACTGGGAGAGGCCGTGCCCGAGGCGGGCCCGGCCGTCGTCCTCTCCTTCGCGCTGGCCGGGATCACCGCCCTGTTCTCCGCCCTGTCCTACGCGGAACTGGCCGGCACCATCCCCGTCTCCGGCTCCTCCTACAGCTACACCTACGCCACCATGGGCGAACTGGCCGGCTGGGTGATCGGCTGGTGCCTGATCCTGGAGTACGGCGTCTCGGTGGCCGCCGTCGCCGTCGGCTGGGGCGAGTACCTCAACGAACTCCTCGACGGCACCATCGGCGCCACCCTCCCGGCGGCCCTGTCCGCACCGCCCGGCGACGGGGGAGTGGTCAACCTCCCCGCCCTGCTGGTCGTCCTGCTGGCCATGGTCTTCCTGCTCGGCGGCGCCCGGGAGAGCGCCACCGCCAACGCCGTCATGGTCGTGGTGAAGATCGCCGCGCTGCTGATGTTCTGCGCCGTCGCCGCCGGCGGCGTGCGCGCCGGCAACTACACCCCGTTCGCCCCCTTGGGACTGGCCGGCGTCAACGCGGCGGCCGCGACGCTGTTCTTCTCCTACATCGGCTTCGACGCCGCCTCCACCGCCGGGGAGGAGGCGAAGAACCCCCGGCGCGACCTGCCGCGCGCCATCATCCTCTCGCTGATCGTCGTCACCGTGCTGTACTGCCTGGTCGCGGTCATCGCGGTCGGCGCCATGCCCTGGCAGGACTTCACCGGCTCCGAGGCCGCCCTCGCCGGCATCCTCCAGGACGTCACCGGCCACGCCTTCTGGTCCATCCTGCTGGCCCTCGGCGCCGTCGTCGCCATCGCCAGCGTCGTCCTGGCCGTCCTCTACGGACAGACCCGCATCCTGTTCTCCATGGCCCGCGACGGGCTGATCCCCACGGTGTTCTCCAGGGTGCACCCGCGCACCGGCACCCCGCGCGCCAACACCCTGATCGTCTCCGCCTTCTGCGGCCTCCTGGCCGCCGTGGTGCCGCTCGGCCGACTCGCGGACGCCACCAGCATCGGCACGCTCTTCGCCTTCGCGCTGGTCAACCTCTCCGTCATCGTGCTGCGCCGCACCCACCCGGAGACGCCCCGCGGCTTCCGCGTCCCGCTCTCACCCCTGCTGCCCCTGCTGGGCTTCGGGTTCTGCCTGTGGACGATGGCCGGCCTCGACCTGATCACCTGGACGGTCTTCGGTCTCTGGCTGGCCGCGGGGCTGGTGGTCTACTTCGCCTACGGCATCCGCCACTCCCGCCTCAACACCCTGGAGGAGGAGGCCCGGTAGGGTCCCCGGTTCGCGCCGAGGACCCCACCGGCCGCTCGGGTGCTCAGGCGCACTCGTCGGACTTCCCGACGGCCTCGGCGTAGGCGGCGATGAACTCCTTCACCTCGGTCGCGCCGGGGGTCCTTCCCCCGCTGATCCTCACGGACGCGAACAGCTCCTGATCGGGCTTGCGCGGTTTCACGCAGACGACTTCGGTGATCGCTCCCGTCCTGGAGTACAGGTGAGGAGGCTCCTCGGTCACCTTCTCGTCGCCGTTCAGGCCGATCGCGTCGCGTCCGCTCAAGCCGGCCATCGAGGCGGCTGCCTCGCGTACCCCGGTTCCCTTCTCCCACCACTCCGTGGTGACCGACAGCACTTCCCTGCCGTCCACGTGGAGCCTGCACCGCTCGATGCCGTCGACCCCGCCCGCGCCGGGCCGGGTGGAGACTTCCTTCCCCGCGGGCAGGAACGGCTCCAGCCGGTCGGCCGGCACCGAGGTGCCGCACAGCGCGTCGGGGGTGGCGTACTCCTTCTCCGGCGGCGTCGAGCAGGCGGAGACGCACAGGCCGAGTACCGCGGCTGCGGCGAGCGTGCGGCCCGGCCGGAGCCGGACACCTGCACGTACTGTACGAAGCTGCACTTCTTGACCTCTGTGTCGGGTGTGGGTCGCGGGTGCCGGGGGCACTCCGGTGACCGTCAGTTGGGAATCTCGGTCTCGAGGTCGTCCGCCATCTGAGCGGCGTTCGTCGAGGCGTCGTTGAAGCCGTCCGCCGTCCCGATGCGCGCCCACTCCGCGACCCTGTCGACGTCCGGCGAACCGTGGGCCTTCGCCGCCTCCAGGGCGGCCACCTGGCTCAGCTCCACGTTCGCGTCCTTGGTGTCCTCCCACCGGGCCGCGGCCTCCTGGCCGGAGTTCTTGAGGTTGTCCGCCTCGGCCATTCCGAAGAGCTCGTCCAGGACGACGCCGCTGACCGTGCTTGCGGTCCCACCGGCCACGACACCCCCGACCGGGGACGCGATGAAGCTCGTCCCCACCCCGATGCCTATGCCCACCGTGCCGGAGACCGCGCTCTTCACCTGGCCCATCGCCTTCTGGAAGTCCTCGTCCTTCTGCTGGGCGTCTCCCAGCACCGCTTCCTGACGGCCGATGGCCAAGGTGCCGCCGACCTCGGCGGACCTCCGCGACACCTCCTTGACCAGCTCCTCCGTGGAGTGCGGGTAGCGTTTGTCCTCGGGAAGGTCGGGGTTGAGGTGGTAGTCCAGCAGGTTGGCCATATAGGCCTTCTGGCCCGCCTCGACGGCCGCGTAGCCCTCCGGGTTCTGTCCCACGCTGACCAGGAAGCGCGTGACGTCGGAGTGGCTCATCTCCGCCGCCGTCCCGGCTATCGGGAAGAGCTTCTCCGAGTTGCCGTACTTGTCGTCGGCCGTGGCCCGGTTGATGTCGGGCAGGTATTCCGCCGCGATCTGTCCCATGCTGTCGGACAGGTAGCCGCGCTTGGTCAGGCGCTCGGGATCGTCGGCGATGGAGGAGACGATGCTCTCCACCAGCTTCGCCTGCTCCGGCGAGTGCGGGGGCAGGTCCGGGGTGGGCTGTTGGCCGGCCGGGTGGCCGGTGGCGGCGGCCTCCAGGGCCCAGCCGAGGGCGTTCCGGCCGGCGATGCTCTCCTTCATCTCGGAGTCGTACTCCCTGGGCCAGTCGCGCTCCTCGAAGAGGTACTGGAAGTTGGTCAGGCCGACCTTGCCCTTCTTGCCGTTGCCGTCGGTGTCCCGCAGGAAGTCGTGGTCCTCGTCCTTGGTGACGAAGGTGCCGTTGAAGAACTCGGTGGCGGCGTCCGGGCTCTTGCCCAGGGCCATCATGTAACCGGTCATCGGGTCCGAACCGCCGTCGGTGCCCGTCCGGTTGAGCATGGGGTCCATGGGGAGCTGGAGCCAGGCGGCGGCCGCGTTCCTGCCGTTGCCGCTGCGTTCCTTCTCGATCCGCATGAGTTCGTTGCCGTAGTCGGTCAGGAACTTGTCGTCGAAGTCCCCCCAGCGCATGAGGTTGCTCATGACCTGGACGCCCATGGCCCGCGGGTTGTTCTTGTCGGGGAGGAACTCGCCGCCCAGGTTGACCATGTCCCGTTCCCACCGCTGCATCCCGACGCTGTCGGACTGGGTGGCGGTGGCCAGGGTCAGGCCGAGGTGCTCCTGCAGGTCGCCGTACTGCTTCACGCGGGCCTGACCCAACTCCATGTTCAGATGGGGGTCGTTGATGCCGGTCCAGAACTCCAGCACGCCCTTGGGGCCGAGCTTCGTCGCGAACTGCTCGGCGAACAGGGGGTCCCCGTTGTGCTCCTTCAGGAGTCCGTTGAGTTCGTCGAACTCCTTCGGGGACATGTCCTCGGGGTCGTCGGCGAGTTCCGCCGCCCGGTCGGCCGCCTTCAGCGCGTCGGCGGCGGCGTCGCGGTCGGCGTAGGAGGCGCCGGAGAAACCGTAGGGACTCTGGTCGGCCAACGCCTTCAGGGCCCGGGCGGCGGTGGAGTCGCTC
>NZ_JODL01000007.1 GCF_000718985.1 Streptomyces megasporus
CGGGCGTATCCCGGTCAGGAACTGGTTCACCGCGAGCCCGCCGCCGACCAGCGCCAGGGCGGTGCGAATCCAGGCCAGGAACGTCCGCTCGTTGGCCAGCGACAATGTTCCTTAGAGTCACTTGTCGTTGGTGGGGTGGCTGTTTGCGGGCGAGCAAGCATCAGGGCTCGGATGCTCTGGTCTCCATCAGCTCGCGAGCCAGGCGGATCGTGTCGTGCAGCGCGGCCCGCAGGCGCTCTACGGTCAGCGTCAGCGCGGTCGGGTCCGCGTGGGCGAGGTCCAGGGCTCGCGCTTCGGCGAGGTCCCGTTCGGCCAGCTCCAGCCTGCGCTGGTGAGGAGTCATGTTCGGGCGGTTAGCTTCAGTTCCCTCGGTGGACATGCGCAAGTTCCCGTCCCTTCTTGTCGCGGCTACGGCAGGGTGCAAGGGGTGAAACCCTCGGTAACCACTTCGGGTGTCTCCCCAAGGATCTGTTGCATTACGCACCAGTAGTGATCGGAAAGTGTCACGCCTGAAGGCACTGACAAATGATCATGCGCCCCCCAGCGTGAGCATGTGCCGCCGTCCTCTGATCCACCACCCGCCCAGCTCCTGGCGTGGCGCAGAGAGGTCGGGAACCGGATTCGAGAACAACGGCTGTGGCGCAACCTCACTCAAGAGGGGTTGGCCGAGCGGGTCGGAGTGGAGCGGCGGACCATCGTCCGGATCGAACTGGGCATCACCTCCCCGCCGCTGGATCGCATCTTGCAGATCGCCTTGGCGCTGGATGTGCCGCCGTCAGCGCTCATGCCGGACCAGTGAGCGAGGCGTCCGCGGACTGCTCCAGCAGCTCCCCGATACGTGCCATGGAGGCGGCGGGGGTGAGGGCGGCGGCTCGTAGGGCTCCGTACCGCTGCTCCAGCGCGCGGACCTCTTCGCGGCGGGTGGTGGTCCGGCCGCCGTACACCGCGGCGGCCGGGCGGGTGCCGGTGGGGTCCAGCAGGGTGAAGGGGCCATCAGCGCCGGGGTGCTCCACGACGGCGGTGGGCAGCACTTGAAGGGTGACGTGCCGGCGCTGGGCCAGGTCCAGCAGGTGGGCGAGCTGCCCGCGCAGCGCGGCCGGGCCGCCGTACGGCCGGTGCAGCACGGTCTCCTCCAGGACGCAGGTGACCAGCGGTGCGGGGCGGCGGTCGAGCAGAGCGTTTTGGCGGGCGGCCTGGGCGGTCAGGCGCTCTTCGACGGCCTCCTCGCCCAGAGGTGGGCAGAGGCCGGTGAGGACGGCTCGCGCGTAGTCGGTGGTCTGGAGTACGTCGGGCACCAGCAGCGGGGCGTAGGTGTGCCAGGCGGTGACGTCCAGGGGGCCGCCGCGCTGCCGTAGCAGGGTGCTGGCGCGGATCTGGTCCACCAGGTTGGTGGCGGTGGCCAGGGCTCCGGCGGCGTCCAGCACGCTGTCGGCGGCGGCGAGGAACTGTTCCTGCGGGATGCGTCGTCCCCGTTCCACTGCGGCGACGGTCTCGCTGCCGTAGCCGATCTTGTGTCCCAGCTCTTCTCGGGTGAGGCGGGCGCGGGTTCTGAGTGCTTTGATCTGGCGGCCCAGGCACCGGGCGGCGTCCTCGGCGTCGATCTGCCCGGAGGGGGCGGGGTGGGGCAGGGAGGTCAGTGGCTGGTCGGTCATGGGGAGTGCGTGGTGTTCCTTGCGTACTTGGGACTGGGCAGGGGAAGGGCCCTGTCCGCGCGTCGTGGGGAGCCGCGCGGACAGGGCCCGGTCAGGAGTGGTGCCGGGGTTATCGGGCGGTGAGCTGGGCGTGCCACCGGCCACGGGAGAAGTGCACGGTGCCGTCCGGGTCGATCCTGACCTGGGCGCCATAGACAGGTAGGCCGCCCTCGGTGTTGAGGCGGGTCCGGATCTTCTCCAGGGTGTCCCATAGGCGGCGGGGGCCGCTCTGGTAGACCTGTGGCGGGTCGGTCCAGATGGCGGTGGCCCTGGCCCAGGAGCCGTCGGGGTGCAGCATCCAGGCGGTGCGGCGCCGGTCGGGTCCGATCTCGAAGTGGTGCTCGATGCCGGGCTCGTCCAGTTCCAGCATGGACCACACGTCCCACGCCTCCATCACGTCGAGGACGGGGTAGCGGCCGGTGCTGACGTGCTCGCCCTCGCGGTCTCGGAGCGTGGTGAGGCGGGCGGCGAGGCCGGGTGGGTAGTCGTGGCCGTGGCGGACGCGCATGAACCCGGCGCGGTCCCACTCCACCCGCCCGGCCGCGCCGCCGTCGTCGGTCTTGTCGGCAGTGATGATGACGGGCATGTTCTCCAGCGTGGTCACCAGCCGGCCGCCGGGTCGCAGTGCGGCCAGCCACGAGGCCGGGACGGGCCGGACGGCGACCATCGACACGATGCGGTCGTAGGCGCCGGGCAGCAGCCCGGTGGCGTCCACCGCAGCCACGGTCGGCGCCCACCCGGCCGCGGCCAAGCGCTCGGTGGCGGCGTGCACCAGGTAGCCGTCCACGTCCACGCTGGCCACCCGGTGCTGGCCGAGCCGGGCGCAGGCGAGGGCGGTGGAGTAGCCGCTGCCGGTCCCGACGATCAGCAGATCGCTGGTGTCGGTGAGCATGCCGTGGCGCAGCATCCGCACCACCAGCGACGGGTGGGTGGACGAGGAGGTGGGCAGGCCGGTGGGCTGGTCGCCGAGGCGGGCGTGGTCGGCGTGCAGGTGCCCGACACGGGTCACCAGCGATCCGGCGTCGCTGTAGGCTGCGGCCGCCCATGCCTCGAGGTCGGCGGGGCCATTGCGCAGCTCCCAGCCGTCGCCGTTGGGATGCCACCAGCGGGGCACGAACAGGTGCCTGGGAGTGGCCGCCACGGCAGGCCGCCACCGCGAGATCGGGTGGGTCACGTCGGCGGCCAGGCGCTCGGCGTGCGGCGTCCAGTTCACAGCCGGCTCCCTTCTCAGTAGGCGGGGTTGCAGGCGGTCGTCTCGGCCGGGGAGCAGTCCGAGCCGTCGCTGTTGGGCTTGCATGCGGTCGCGCCCGGCCGCTTGGGGATCTGTTCGACCAGGGCCGCCAGGCGCGGGCCCTCCAGAATGTTCCGCAGCGGGGTGGTGAGGACGTTACCGGCCGCGGGCAGGAAGCGGGACAGCACGCACGGCCAGACCTGACCGTCGGGGCCGATCGCGGCCCGGCCGATACCGCACCGGCCGCACAGCTCGGTGACGGTGGGCGCGGCGGTGGTGGCGGCCCGGCCGACGCCGCGCTGCCGGTCGATGTGGATGCGCTGCACCCCGAGGGCCTCCAGCTCGCGGCGGGCCTCCTCGACACGCTGGCCGTCGAGGACGTCGATGACCCCGACCTTGATCGGGATGCCGAGCGTCACCGCGCGGGCGATGTTGTTGCGGGTGCGGGTGTGGGAGGCCGGGCGCCGGGTGACGCGGCCGTGCTCGTCGGCGCAGTCGCTGTAGTAGGAGGTCGCCAGCGACACTGCCGGGCAGCGCAGGCGGTCCCACACCTCCTCGCGGACGTGGATGAGGTTGGAGAACACCTGGACGCGCAGGCCGCGGTCGATGGCGTGGTCCAGCAGCTTGGTGAAGTCCGGGTGCAGGGTGGGCTCGCCGCCGATGAACTGCACCTCGGTCACGCCCAGGTCGGCGGCCTGGTCGATGACCGACAGCCAGTCGTCGGCGGTCATGGTGCCGTGGTCGCCGGTGGGTCCGGACTGTGCGTAGCAGTGGGTGCAGGCGAGCTGGCACCGGCCGGTGATCTCCAGCTCCAGGAACGTCGTCTTCACCAGGGCGGTGGCGGTTGCCGTAGAGGTCACGAGAGGTCTCCTTCAGGGGATGTGGTGAGGGGGTGGCGTGCGGGGGTGGCCAGGTGGGTGCGGACCTGTTTGACGAGCATCGCCATCTCGTAGCCGAGCACGGCCGCGTCCGCCTCGGTGTCGGCGAGGACGGCCAGGCAGGCGCCGGACCCGGCGGTCGAGACGAACAGCAGGGCGGTGTCGAGCTCGGCGACCACCTGCCGCACCTCGCCGCCGCTGCTGGACGAGACCGGTCAGCAGCCAGGACAGGTCCGACGTCTGGCCGATGTGGGCATCGCTCACCATGATCGCGTTCTTCTCCTTGGGGTGACAGGCCGGGAGGTGGGCTATCGGGGGTGGTTGTCGTCGGCTTCCTCGGCGAGGCTGGCTCCCCGACGGAAGGCGGCCATCAGGCCGGGGTTGTGCTCGGCCTCGGAGCCGTCCGGCGTCCCGGCGACCCGTTGGGGTTGGCGCAGTTCGGGAACGAGGTGCTCCTGGCGGCGGCGACGCGGGAGTTGCGGCCGGTCGCCGTCGCCCACCCCGACCGGGGGGTTCGAGTGCGGGGCCAAAGCGGCGTGCGGTGCCCCGGCCGACGCCGGCTCCGCGGCCGGTGTCGCCGCGGACGGCACGGGTCGGGGAGTGGGAGGGGGCGTGGGGCGGCGCTCGGGCGCGACGGGCTCCGGGGCGCGCGTCACGGCGGGGGGCGGCGCCGGGGTCGCGGGGGGCACGGCCCGCGCCGCCTCGGGGGGAAGCGGTCGGTATCCGCCGGCCGGCTCCGCGGCCGTCGGCCGCGGCGCGTTCTCCGCTCCGTCGCCCAGGAGGACGTCGGGCAGGATGAGCACCGCCTGGGTGCCGCCGTAGATGTTGGTCTGGAGCTGGACGGTGATGTTGTGCCGTCGGGCGAGCGCGGAGACCACGAAGAGACCGATCCGCCCGTCCTGGAGGAGCTCGGCGACATCGACCCGTTCGGGGTCCGCCAGCAGTCCGTTCATCCGGTTCTGCTCGGCGGGCGTCATGCCCAGACCGCGGTCCTCGACCTCGACGGCCAGACCGGCGGTGACCCGCTGGGCGCGCAGCAGGACCTGGGTGTTGGGGGCGGAGAACTCCGTGGCGTTCTCCACCAGCTCGGCGAGCAGGTGGATGACGTCGGCGACGGCGTGGCCGCGCAGGGTGCCCTCGATGGGCGGCACCAGCTTGACCCTGGGGTACTGCTCGACCTCGGCGATGGCGGAGCGCAGCACCTCGGTCATGGTGACCGGACGGCTCCACTGACGGCGGGAGACCGCGCCGCCCAGGACGGCGAGGTTCTCGGCGTGCCGCCGGATGCGGGTGGCCAGGTGGTCGACGTGGAAGAGGCCCTTGAGCAGGTCCGGGTCCTCGACCTCGTTCTCCAGTTCGTCCAGCAGCTCGATCTCGCGGTGCACCAGGGACTGGAGCCTGCGGGCGAGGTTGACGAAGACCTCGACCTTCTCCTCGCTGCCGCTGGAGTTGCTGCGCACCAGGGCGACCGCCTGGACCAGGGACAGTTCGGCGGTGCGCTGGGCCTGGACGACGTCGCGGACGAGGAGACTCAGGGGGTCGTCGTCCGGTTCGGGGAGCGGACCGTGGACGGGCGGTCGCGGCCACTCGCCCTGTTCGAGCCGGTGCATCATGCCCTGGATCTCGGCCTGGTGGTGGGCGGCGGCGTGCCGCAGCGCGGCGTAGCGTTCGAGGACGGCGCGCGCCTCGGAGGAGGCGAAGAGCGCGGCCCCGACCACCACGGCGCAGCCGAGCAGCAGCGCTCCGCCGAGCACTCCCCAGACGGTGGCGCTGTCGGCCTGGACGCCGCCCACGGCACGCAGCACGTAGGCGATGACCGCGGCGGCGGCGACCGCTATCAGGGCGGCGGGCAGAACGGCGAGGCGGACCATCCGACGTCGCAGGGCGGCGTCGAGGGACGACTCTCCGGCCGGACGCCTGGCGCGCCGTCCCCCCTCCCGCGCGGTGCCTCCCCCTCCGTTCTTCCTCCGCCGCCCCCTGCCCGGTGCGGGCGGGGCGCTCGGAGCGCCGTCGAAGACGGCGGGACCGGAGGAGCCGGGCAGAGTGGGTGCGGGCATGGGAGCGGAACTTCCCCTTCCTGTTTGCACCGCGTAGCTCGGGGGTTCAGGCATCGCAGTCCTCGGAAATGGTTGAGGTCGTCTCGGCGGGCCGGTGGGCGCACCGACTCTCGGCACCGCCGCAACGCTAGTCGTCACCCAGAGGAAGCGCAGGCGCGGTTGACATATTCGCCACCCTTCGCCAGCCCCCCAACGAGTGAAGGAAGCACGCCTCGTGGACGGGTGGCACCGATCATAACCCTCGTGTGCCAGGGGCAAGTTACCGTGCCCGGACCGTGATGTTGACCCGACCCCGCAGTTCGAGGGCCGGTGGGGCGGTGCCGGGACGCACGCGCGGAACCCCGTGGTGGGCCAGGCGGGAGGGGCCGCCGAACACGAAGGCGTCGCCGCTGCGCAGTTCGACGTCCGTCCACGGCCGACCGCGTCCCTCGGTGTTGCCGAACCGGAAGACGCAGGCGTCCCCGAGGCTGAAGGAGACCACGGGGGCGTCCGACCGCTCGTCGCGGTCGCGGTGCATGCCCATCCGCGCCTTCCCGTCGTAGAAGTTGACGAGCGCGACGTCGTACCGGACGGCACCCGCCCCGTCGCCGTACGCCTCCTCCACCGCCCGCCGCGCCCACTCCCCCAACCACTCGGGGAACGGCTTGACCGGCGCCCCGTCCCCGTCCACCGCCGTACGGGCGTAGCCGTAGGGGTACCAGTGCCAACCGAGGGAGAACTGACGCACCGACATCTCCCCGCCGCCGGGCATCCGCACCGTGCGCAGTCCGGCGGGCGGACGCGCCCACACCCGGCAGGCGTCCAACAGCTCCCGCTGCGCCTTCGGGTCCAGGTGCCCGGGCAGGTGCATCGCGCCCGGCGCGACCTCCACCGCGGGGAGCGCGAACAGCCCGTCGCCCCCGGCCTCGACCCCGGCCTCGGCCCCGGTTCCGCCTCCCGTCTCGCCTCGGGGGCCTCGTGTGACACCGCTCATGGCACCACTGTTCCACGGGTCGTCCACCGCACGTTCCGGTCCCACTCGTCGCCCATGCCGTATGGTCGGCACCGATCCGTCCACAGCGGGCGTTCCGAGGTCGGGCCGCTCCCGGTCGGAGCGTCCGGTACACCGCGGGGAACGAACCCGGAGACGCCCCGAGACAGCCCCGAGACAAAGGAGTGACCGTGACGTCCGAGACCGTGGAGCCCCTGCTGACCGGGGTGCGCAACTTCCGTGAGGTCGGCGGGCTGCCGACCGTCGACGGACGACGGGTGCGGCGGGGCGTGCTCTACCGCAGCGGGCACCTGGCCCACGCGACCGAGGAGGACGCCGCCTTCCTCTCCCGGCTCGGGCTGCACACGGTCTTCGACTTCCGCAACTCCGCCGACCAGGCCCTGGAGGGGCCGGATGTGGAGTTGCCCGGTGTGAGAAACGTGAATGTTCCGTTGTCGGACCCCGCCCACGGCGCCGAGTTCTGGACAATGGTCCGCGAGGGCGATCTGACGGAGCTGCGGGCCGCGCTGGGCGACGGTCTGGCGGAGGCCCGGATGATCGCCACCTACCGGGAGATGATCACGGACCGTGCGGCCGAGCACGGCCGGGTGCTGCGCGCGCTGGCCGAGGACAGCGTGCCCGCGCTGATGCACTGCGCGGCGGGCAAGGACCGGGCCGGGCTGTCGATCGCCGTGACGCTGCTGGCCCTGAACGTGGAACGGGAGGCGATCGAGGCGGACTACCTGGAGTCCAACGCCCCCCACCACCGCTACCGGGTGTACCGCTCCCCCGAGGCCGCCGAGGGAATGTCGCCGGAGGTCATGGAGTTGCTCGCCCCTCTCTTCGATGTCCGTCCCGCCTATCTCCACACGGCGTTCGACACCATCGACGACCACTGGGGCGGGGTGGAGGGCTACTTCACCAGAGGGCTCGGCCTCACCCCGGAGCTCCGCGAACGCCTGCGCGACCGCCTCCTGGAGTCCTGACCGACCGGCCCGGTCCCGTCCCCGCCCCCGTTCCCGGTCCGGCGCCGGAACCACGGGACACGGAAGTTGGGAAGGCCCACGGAACACGAGGCGCCCCCGGACCGCCGGTCCGGGGGCGCCTCGCGGAAGAGGGGCGAAGCGGTGCTCAGCCCTCGCGGACGACGACGAAGTCCGCCAAGGCCGCGAACCGCTCCCGGACCAGGCCGGGCATCTCGACGCGCTCCAGCGCCTCCAGCGCGGTGGCGTGCCGGCGGCGGGCCTCCCGGAGGGTCCACTCGCGTCCGCCGGCCCGCTCGATCAGCTCGGCCCGCGCCGCGAACTCCTCCTCGCTGAAGTCCTCGAACTCCTCCTGGCTCTTGGTGGCGTCCTCGGCCAGCAGCTCCCCGAGCCGGCGTGCGGCCGGGCCGTCCTCGGCCAGGGCGGCGACGACGGGGAGGGACTTCTTGCGCTGCCGCAGGTCGCTCCAGGTCTTCTTGCCGGTCGCCTCCGGGTCGCCCCAGATGCCCAACAGGTCGTCGACGGCCTGGAACGCCAGGCCCAGGTGGTGGCCGTACGCCTCCAGGGCGTCGGCGGTGGCCTCGTCGGCGCCTCCCAGCACCGCTCCGATGGAGGCGGAGCAGGCCAGCAGCGCGCCGGTCTTGTTGCCCTCCATCTCCAGGCACTCGGCGACGGTGACCTTCTCGCGGTGCTCATAGGAGATGTCCTGCGCCTGGCCGTCGATGAGTTTGCGGGTGGCCAGGGTCAGACGGCGGGTGGCCCGCGCGGCCTCGGCCGTGCCCATCTCCAGCAGCACCTCGTTGGCCAGCGCGAACAGGGCGTCCCCGACCAGGATGGCCTGCGCCGGGCCGTGCACCTTCCACACGGTGTCGCGGTGGCGTCGCTGCTCGTCGCCGTCCATGAGGTCGTCGTGGAGGAGGGAGAAGTTGTGGACCAGCTCGACGGCCACCGCTCCGGGGACGCCGGCCTCCGGCTCGGCGCCCGCGGCCTCGGCCGACAGCAGGGCCAGCGCCGGACGCACCGCCTTGCCGCCGTCGCCGCGCGCGGGGTTGCCCTCGGCGTCGATCCAGCCGAAGTGGTAGGCGGCGACGGTGTCCATGGGCGGGGCGAGCCGCGCCACGGCGGCGCGCAGCATCGGCGTGGCGAGCGTGCGACCGCGCTCCAGCAGCGCGACGACACTCTCGGTGTCGATGGCCGTGTCCGGCAAGGTCCTCGGGATCGGCGGGGTCACGGGGTCTCCTCTGCTTTTGTTGTCGTGCTCACGCCGCCTCCGGGAAGACGTCGTCGTGCGGGCGTCCGAGGGCCGTCAGCGCTCCGCGGGCGGCGGTCAGGCCGCTGCGCACGGCGCCCTCCATCGTCGCGGGCCAGCCGGTGGCCGTCCACGCGCCCGCCAGCCAGATCCCCGGCGCGTCGGTGCGCGCGGCGGGGCGCAGCCGCCCCACCCCGGGCACGGGAGCGAAGGTGGCGGCCCGCTCGCGGGTGACGAAGAAGTCGCGCACCCGTGCCCCGCAGGCGGCGGGCAGCAGACGGGCCAGCTCGGGAAGGTAGCGCTCGCGCAGGGTGGCGACGGGCAGTCCTATCTCCTTCTGCGCGGCGGACTGGGAGACCACCAGGTACTGGCCTCCGCCGCCCGTCCCCGGTCCCGCCGCCCCGACCTCCCCCGCTTCCCGCCCCGCCTCGGCGGGGCCGTGGAGCCCGGAGGCCTCGGTGCGGTCGAAGATCCACTGCACGGGGGTGCCGACCGTGGCGAGGAACGGCCGCCGCAGCACCGTGCGGTCGTACACCACGTGGACGTTGAGGATCGGCGCGTCGTCGATCTCCAGCAGTCGCTCCGGGTGGGGCAGCGCCCCCTCGGGCAGCAGCCGGTGGGCCTCCCGCTGGGGGACGGCGAGGACGACCGTCCTCGCCGTCAGCGTCTCGCCGTCCGCGCCCGCGCGGTGCGCGCCGGTGTCCACCGCGACCCGCCAGGTGCCGTCCGGTTCCGCGCGCAGCGTCCGGACGCGGCCCTGCCGGACCACGCGCACGCCCGCCTTCTCCAGCACGGCGCCGGCCAGCTCGTCGTGCAGCCGGCCCAGCGGCACCCGGGACCAGCCGATGTCCGCGGCGCCGGGATCGCTGAGCAGGCCGGTGGAGAAGACCATCGCCGCCAGCCCCAACGAGACGTCCTGGGCACGGGCGTTGAGGGTGGCCACGCCGACGAGGTCCCACAGCGCACGCACCGCGCGCGGCGACTGGCCGTGCCGGCGCAGCCAGCTCGCGAAGTCCACCCCGTCCAGGGCGGGGTCGGCCGGGTCGATCTCTCCCAGCCGCTTGAGGGCGAAGGCGGCCTGTCCGGCCCGGACGCGCTCGACCGGGCTCAGGTGGGGGTAGGTCGCCAGGCCGGGTGCCAGATGCAGCGGTACGGGCAGGCCGGTGCGGCGCAGCCGTCCGAGGCGGCGCCGGTCGGCGTCGTAGACGGGAACGTCCAGACGCCGCTGGAGGGGCGCGAGCGCGCTCGCGCCGATGCGCTCCAGGAACCAGCGGTAGGCGGTGCAGCAGCGCAGGTAGACGTGGTGGCCGTTGTCGACGGTCAGCTCGCCGGCCGCGCCGGAGCGGTGGAAGGAGAAGGCGAGCCCGCCCAGTCGCGGCCTGGCCTCCACCAGGGTGACGCCGAGCCCCGCGTCGGCCAGGCGCAGCGCCGCGGTGACCCCCGCCAGTCCGCCGCCGACGACGACGGCGCGGGAGGCTCCGGGAGCCTCGTCACGGGGGGCCTCGTCACGCCGGTCGAAGGTCGCCGGGGCGGTCACCGGGCGTTTCCTCGGGCGGCGAGGCGGCCGACCCGCCGGGCGTCCAGTCCGGACAGACCGCGCACGGCGACCCAGGCCTTCTCGCGCGCCGGCAGGGAGATCCGGCCGCGCAGCACGGCGTGGGGGTCGCGGGCGATGCGGGTCAGCAGGCGGTGGTAGATGCCGGCCATGGCCGACACGCAGGCGGCGGAGCGTCGGTCGAGCAGCGGCAGCAGTCTCAGTCCCTCGGCGAACAGTTCGCGGGCGCGGCGCACCTCGAAGCGGACGAGTCCGGTGAAGTCGGCGCCGGGCGGCGGCGCGTCGTGGCGGAGGGCGTCGGTGCAGCCGAACGCGGCCAGTTCGGCGCGGGGCAGGTAGGTGCGGCCCTCCGCGGCGTCCTCCCGCACGTCGCGGAGGATGTTGGTCACCTGCAGGGCGAGGCCCAGGGTGTCGGCGTAGTGGGGGGCGCGCTCGGCGCCGGGGGCACCCGGCACGGTGCCGAAGACCCCGAGGGAGAGCCGGCCGATCGCGCCCGCGACGCAGCGGCAGTACTCCTTGAGGTCCTCCCAGGTCTCGTACGTCCGGCCGCGGACGTCCATCAGGACGCCGTCGATCAGCTCGTCGAGCCCGCCGAGCGGGATCGGGAAGCGGCGCGCGGCGTCGGCCAGGGCCACGGCGACCGGGTCGGTGGCGTCGTCGGGCACCTTCCCGTCACGGACGTGGCCGAGCAGTTCGCGGGTCTCCTCCAGCCGGGCCCGCTTGACCTCCGGCTCCAGCGGGCCGTCGCCGATGTCGTCGACGCGCCGCGAGAAGGCGTACAGGGCGGACATCGCCTGCCGCTGCGCCGTGGGCAGCAGCCGGATGCCGTAGGCGAAGTTGCGGGCCTGCCGCCCGGTGACGGCCTCGCAGTAGCGGTAGGCCGCGAAGACCTGCGGGGAGAGGGGCAGCGCCCGGCCGGGCGGATCCAGGGTCCGGCTCACCGTGCCCTCCCCAGGGCCGCGACCGCGTCGCGCAGCACACCGACCCGGGTGGGGCGCGGCGTGGCGGACAGGACGTCGTACCGGGCGGACCGGATGGCGCGCAGGGCCGCCCGGCCGCCGCCGACGAACCCGGCGAGGAGGACTTTCAGCACCCCGGGGACGCTTGCCACCAGTGGATCTCCTTCGTTCAGCAGGTCGTGTGCGCGCCGCGCCTCCCAGGCCACCAGGGCACGCACCGACGCGTTCGCGGTGGGGGCGGCGAGGTCGGCCTCGGTGACGCGGAAGCGCTCCAGGTCCTCGGCGGGGAGGTAGATCCTGTCGCGCTGCGTCAGGTCCTCGGCGACGTCCTGGAGGTGTTCGACGATCTGCAGGGCGGTGCAGACGGCGTCGGAGCGGCGGACGCGTTCGGGGGTGGTGGTGCCGGTGACGGCCAGGACGAGCCGGCCGATGGGGTTCGCGGACAGTTCGCAGTACCCCAGCAGTTCCTCCCAGGTGCCGTACCGGCGGACCTTCTGGTCGCGCCGGTTGGCCTCGATCAGGGCGAGGAACGGCTCGGGCGTCAGGGCGTGGCGGCGGACGGTCGGCACCAGGGCGCTCAGCAGGGGGTGGCCGGGCCCGTCCCGGTGCCCCGCCCCGGGGTCGGCGGCGGCGTGGAAGACGCGGCGCAGTTCGGCCTCGAAGGCGTCGAGCAGGGCCGGGCGGTCGTCGGCCAGGTCGGGTTCCACCCCCAGGGCGGCGGCGTCGGCGCCGCCGGGGGCGAGGTCCCCGTCGCCGATGTCGTCCAGGAGGCGGACGCAGCCGTAGACGGCCAGCAGATCGTTCCGCCAGGCGCGGGGGAGGAAGCGGGGTGCCACGGGGAAGTTCTCATGGGCGGCCTTGTCGAGGACGGCGCGCGCCCGTACGTCCGTGGGCGGGGTCACCGTGGACCGCCCGTAGCCATCGCCGTCACCTCTCCGTTCCTCCCACCCGACCGCTTCCGCGGCCTTCCGCGGCACCCGTCGGCGTCCATCGGCGTCCGTCGGCGTCCGTCGGCATCCGGGGACAGTCCGGGAACACCGACGGCGGCGGGGTGTCGGTGACATCGGCGACCTCCCGTCCGCGGTGTCTGCGGCACCTGTCACGCAGAACATCCTATTTCGGGCATGTCTCGCGGACGCCCCGCTGCTCGGCCGTCCGGGGCACTGCCGCCCGGCGCGCCGATCACCGGCTCCGGCCCAGCTTACGTCGTGCTCCGGCGGCCCTCCGCCCGGGTCCGACGGACGAGAGGGGACGGCCCTCACCACCCGGTCCCGGGTGGTGAGGGCCGTCCCCTCCGTCGCCGCGCCGCCGCGCGGCTACTTGCGGGTGAACTCCTCGTACTCCTTGAGCACCTCGTCCGTCGGACCGTCCATCCGCAGCACCCCGTGCTCCAGCCACAGCACCCGGTTGCAGGTGTCCCGGATCGACTTGTTGTTGTGGCTGACGAGGAAGACCGTCCCGGCCTCCTTGCGCAGTTCGCGGATGCGGGCCTCCGAGCGCTTCTGGAACTTCTTGTCGCCCGTCGCCAGCGCCTCGTCGATCATCAGCACGTCGTGGTCCTTGGCGGCGGCGATGGAGAACCGCAGGCGGGCCGCCATGCCGGAGGAGTACGTGCGCATCGGCAGGCTGATGAAGTCGCCCTTCTCGTTGATGCCGGAGAAGTCGACGATGTCCTGGTAGCGCTCCTCGATCTGGTCCTTGGTCATGCCCATCGCCAGGCCGCCCAGTATGACGTTGCGCTCGCCGGTCAGGTCGTTCATCAGCGCCGCGTTGACGCCCAGCAGCGAGGGCTGCCCGTCGGTGTAGACCTTGCCCCGCTCGACGGGCAGCAGCCCCGCGATGGCGCGCAGCAGGGTCGACTTGCCCGAGCCGTTGGAGCCGATCAGGCCGATCGCCTCGCCGCGGTAGGCGGTGAAGCTCACGCCCTTCACCGCGTGCACCTCGCGCACGTTCCCGCCCGGCCTGCGGCGGATGATCCGGTTGAGGGCCGCGGTGGCGCTGCCCCTGCCCCGGGCGCCGCCGTAGACGCGGTAGACGATGTGCACGTCGTCGGCGATCACGGTCGGGCGGCGCTCGCCCTCCCCCGCCGACGCGGCCGTGGCGTTCTTCTCCGGGCTCTTCTCAGCCACGGCCATAACGCTCCTCCGCCTTCCAGAAGAATACGAAACCGCCGAACCCGATCAGGACTGCCCAGCCCACGGCGAGCGCCCACCCGTACGGCGGGAGGTCGGAAACGGTGTACCCGTCGATGAGCGCGAAGCGCATGAGGTCCATGTAGACGGCCGCCGGGTTGGCCTGGGCCACGCTCACCAGCCACTCCGGGGCGCCGGCCCGCTCCCTGAGCATGTACTCCAGGGAGAACATCACGCCGGACGCGTACATCCAGGTCCGCATCACGAAGGGCATCAGTTGGGCCAGGTCCGGGGTCTTGCTCCCCAGCCGGGCCATGACCATCGCCAGCCCGGTGTTGAAGAGCAGTTGCATCGCCAGGATCGGCGCCACCAGCAGCCAGGTCCAGTCCGGGAAGTGCCCGAAACCGAGGAGGATGACCGCCAGGACGATCATCGAGTACAGCAGTTGTTGGAGCTGCTGCAGCGAGAAGGAGATCGGCAGGGCGGCGCGCGGGAAGTGCAGGGCGCGCACCAGCCCCAGGTTCCCGGAGATGGAGCGGACCCCGGAGAGGACCGAGGTCTGGGTGAAGGTGAACACGAAGACGCCCGTGACCAGGAACGGGACGTAGTTCTCCCTGCCGCCCGGCACTCCCTCACGGCCGCCCAGCAGGACGCCGAAGACGAAGAAGTACACCGCCGCGTTCAGCAGCGGTGTGGCGACCTGCCACAGTTGGCCGAGTTTGGCCTGGCTGTACTGCGCCACGAGCTTGGCCCGGGAGAAGGCGAGGATGAAGTGCCGCCGCGCCCAGAGCCGGCGGACGTACTCCACCAGGGAGGGCCGCGCCCCGCTCGCCGTCAGACCGTACTTGGCGGCGAGCTCGGCCGGGGACAGGCCGTCGTCGGGGGAACGCGGGGGCTCGCTCGTCGCGATCGCACCGTCGTGCGTTGTCTCGCTCACGTTGAAACTTTCGTCCTCACAGTGCACAAGCCGGGATGGGGATGAGTACAGCGGGACCCCGGTCCCTGTCAGCCGGACCCGATGCCCTCGAAACAGAGCTTGTCAGATTCAGATGACGGGAGGGCGACCGAGTCTGGTCAGACGCCACACCGTACGCCACTTCATGGGTCGGCGTGGACCGCAGGGAGTGGTCCAGCCCTCCTTGAAGCCGCCCATCCAGGCGCGCAGCGCGGGCCGCGAGGGCCTCCTCAGGAGCGTCAGCAGCAACCAGACGCCCAGGTAGAGGGGGACGAGGGGGAGGGGGAGGTTGCGGCGGGCCAACCACACCCGGTTGCGGGCGACCATCCGGTGGTAGACCGCGTGGCGGCTGGGGAGGGTGGTGGGGTGGTGGAGCACCATGTCCGAGCGGTAGTCGATCATCCACCCGGCGTCCAGTGCCCGCCACGCCAGGTCGGTCTCCTCGTGGGCGTAGAAGAACTCGTCCGGCAGCCCGCCGACCTCCTGGAAGACCTTGGTGCGCACGGCGTTGGCGCCTCCGAGGAAGGTCGTCACGCGCGAGGAGCGCAGCGGGTCCGACGCCCGCAGTCTGGGCACGTGGCGGCGCTGGGTGGCGCCGGTGACCGGGTCGGCGATGCGGAAGCTGACGATGCCCAGCCTCGGATCGGCCGCGAACGCCCGCCGGACCAGCTCGGCGGTGTCGGTGTTGGGCAGCAGCCCGTCGTCGTCGAGGAAGAGCAGGACGTCCACCTCGCGCCCGCCGGGTCCGAACGCCTCGATCCCGACGTTGCGGCCGCCGGGGATGCCCAGGTTCTCCGGCAGCTCCACGGTCCGCACGCCGTCGGGCAGCTCGGGCAGCGGGGCGCCGTTGCCGACGACCACGACCTGGATGGGATCGCCGTCCTGCTTGGCGACCGAGTCCAGCAGGGCGCGCAGCTCCTCGGGGCGGTTGCCCATGGTCAGGATGACCGCGCCCAGGGTCAGGGGCTTGTCCTCCCCGCCGTCCGTGCCGTCCGTGCCGTCCGTGTCCGTCATCTCACTCACCGTCCCTCGCACCGCCGCTCGCCGACGCTCCCCGGCCCCGGCCCCGCGCCGTCCACGTCACCGCAGCCTGCTCGACGCCAGGATGGACACCAGGTGCAGCAGCGTCTGCACCACGGCGATCGCCGCCAGGACGGCGACACCCAGACGGGTGAAGAAGAGGTCGCCGCGCACCGTGTCCGCCACGGCCACCGCCAGGATCACCAGGGACGCCTCGACCCCGCCGACCAGCCGGTGGAACTTCAGCGCCGCCGCCGCCCGGCGGGCCAGCGCCAGCTTGGCGGAGCGGGGAACCGCCGCCTCCTCCTTGACCGCGGGCAGGCCGCTGCGGGAGCGTGCCACGTCCACCAGGTCCGTCTCGGCCTTGATCAGGATCGCGCCCAGCGCGGCCACGGTTCCCAGGAAGGCCCACATCCAGTTCACCGAGGCGCCCTCGACGCGGAAGACGTCCGCCGCCCGCAGGCCGAAGCCGACCAGGAGGGCGGCCTCGGCCAGGTAGTGGCCCACCCGGTCCAGGTAGACACCGGTGATGGACGTCTGCTTGCGCCAGCGGGCGACCTCGCCGTCCACACAGTCCAGCAACAGGTAGAGCTGGATGAGGAGGGCGGCGACGATCGCCCCGACCGGGCCCGGCACCAGCAGCGCCGCGCCGGCGGCCACACCCGCGACGACCATCAGGTGGGTGAGCTGGTTGGGCGTTATCCGGGTGTTCACCAGGTGCCGGGTCCAGCGCAGCGAGATCTCCCGCATGTACAGGCGCCCGGCCCAGTGCTCACCGCTCCGCCGGTCCTTCACCCCCACGGGGTGGACGACCGGGCGGAGTTCAGCCACCGATGGCTTTGACAGCTTTGACATAGTCGGCGTACGCGTCCCTGATCTGGTCGGTGGACAGGTCCAGGTGCTCGATGATCGTGTAGCGCCCGGGCCGGGTCTGCGGCGCGTACTCCACCACCTTGACGAACTCGTCCTCGCTGAAGCCGATCTCGCCGGGCAGCACGGGCAGGCCGTGCCGGCGCAGCACCTGGACCATCAGCTCCGTCTGCTCCTCCGCGCCCCGCAGGTGCATCGCGAAGGCGGCGCCGAGCCCGCACTGCTCGCCGTGCGCGGCGGCGCGCTTGGGGTAGAGCAGGTCGAAGGCGTGGTTGATCTCGTGGCAGGCGCCCGAGGCGGGGCGGCTGTCGCCGGCCACCGACATGGAGATGCCGGTCAGCACCAGCCCCTCGGCCAGCACGGTGAGGAACTCGTCGTCGCCGCAGCCGCCCGGGTGGCGCAGCACCGCCTCGCCGGCCTGGCGGGCCATGGCGGCGGCCAGGCCGTCGATCTGCTCGCCGGTCACCCGGTGGGACAGCTCCCAGTCGGCGACGGCGGAGATGTTGGAGATCACGTCCCCGACGCCCGAGCGGATGAAGCGGATCGGGGCCTCGCGGATGACGTCGAGGTCGATGACGATCGCGATCGGGTTCGGCACGCCGTACGAGCCGCGTCCGGCGTCGTTGTCGAGCGTGGCGACCGGGGAGCACAGCCCGTCGTGGCTGAGGTTCGTGGCGACGGCGACCAGCGGCAGGCCGACGCGCGCCGCGGCGAACTTGGCGCAGTCGATGATCTTGCCGCCGCCCATGCCGACGACCGCGTCGTAACGGCCGGACTTGATGCCGTCGGCGAGCTTGATGGCGTCGTCCAGGGTGCCGCCGCCGACCTCGTACCAGTCGGCCCCCGGCAGGGCGGGGGCGAACCGCTCGCGCAGTGCCGCCCCCGAGCCGCCGCTGATGGCGATCGCGAGCTTGCCGGAGGCCGAGATGCGCTGGTCGACGAGGAGGCCCGCCAGGCCGTCCAGCGCGCCGGGCCTGATGTCGACGACGACCGGCGACGGAATGAGTCGGGTCAGTACCGGCACGCGATCTCCCGCGCCTTGTTCAGGTCGTCGTGGTTGTCGATCTCGACCCAGCTCACCTCGCCGATCGGGGCGACGTCGACGGTGAGGCCGCGGTCCACCATCTCCTGGTAGCCGTCCTCGTAGTACAACTGCGGGTCGCGCTCGTAGGTGGCCTTCAGGGCGTCGGCCAGGTCGACGGCCGCCTCGCCCTCGATGAGGGTCACGCCGATGTACTCGCCGGTGGCGTCGGCGGGGTCCATCAGCTTGGTGATCCGCCGCACGCCCTTGCCGGGCTCGGCGACGACCTTCATCTCCTCGTCGGCGAGCTTCTTGACCGTGTCGAGGGCGAGGATGATCCTGCGGCCCTCCCCGCGGGCGTCCAGCAGCGTCCGCTCCACGGAGACGGGGTGGACGGTGTCGCCGTTGGCGAGGATCACGCCCTCCTTGATGACCTCGCGGGCGCACCACAGGGAGTAGGCGTTGTTCCACTCCTCGGCCTTGTCGTTCTCCACCAGGTGGAGGGTGACGCCGTACTTCTTCTCCAGGGCGGCCTTGCGCTCGTACACGGCCTCCTTGCGGTATCCCACGACCACGGCGACGTCGGTCAGGCCGACCTCGCGGAAGTTGCCGAGGGTGAGGTCGAGCACGGTCGTGGTGCCCTCGCCGTCCGGGTCCACCGGCACCAGTGCCTTGGGGAGGGTGTCGGTGTAGGGACGCAGACGCCGTCCGGCGCCGGCGGCCAGCACGAGGCCGATCATGCGGGTTCTCCTGTTTCGTCGTGTACGGCGGGTGCTTGCGAGGACACCCAGAAACGGACGCTCTCGGCGAGCACCGTGAGCGCCAGGGCCCCGGCCAGGACCGTGAGCGCGATCGTGAAGCCCTGGCTCCCGGCCCAGAGGGCGGCGGCGGTCGTGACCACCAGGACGCGTCCCTCGTGTCCGCCGATCGCCCGCACCAACCAGTGCGGAGGGGCTCCGGTGCCACCGCGGATGCGGTACACCGTGTCGTAGTGATGGTAGGCGACCGCCGCGACCAGCCCGAACGCGGCGGGCAGGGCCCCGTTCGTCTCCGATCGGGCGGCCAGCACCAGGATCGTGGTGTACTCCGCCGCGCGGAAGAGGGGCGGCACCAGCCAGTCCAGCGCGCCCCCCAGGGGGCGGGCGACGGCTGCCGAGGCCAGGACGGCGTACACCGCCGCGCCCACGATCGGCCACGGGCTTCCCACGGGCGTCCACAGCGCGCAGGCCACCGGAACGGCCGAGCCCACCAGGGCGAGGGCCGGCGCGGCGAACGGGGGCCGTCGCACGCCCCGGAACACGACGGACAGGCCCTCGGCGAGGGCACCGGAGTCGGCCAGCTCGGCCAGGGCCCGGGTGGCCCGGTCGGTGCGCCTCCCCTTGCGGGCGAGCGAGCGCAGCACCCGTCCGGCGGTGGTGTAGCAGGCGGCGAACGCGCAGCCGATCAGCAGCACGACGAAGGTGGTGCGGGGGGTGGTGAGCGCGGTGAGGACGGCGATGAGCGCCCAGCGCTCGCCGATGGGCAGCACGATCATGCGGCGGGCCCAGACCGTCCAACCGACGCGGTCGAGCCGTCCGGAGAGGGCGGCGGTGGGGCCGGCGTTGCCGGTCGCCCCGTCCTCGTGCCGGTCGGCCTCGTTGAAGGAGAAGTCCACCACGTGGCGGCAGGTCTGGAGCACCATCGCGCCCAGGGCCAGGGCCCACACGTCGTCGCCGCCGCGGGCCGCGCCGAGCGCCAGGCCCGCGTAGTAGGCGTACTCCTTGACGCGGTCGAAGGTGGCGTCCAGCCAGGCGCCGAGCGTGGAGTACTTCAGCGAGTAGCGGGCGAGCTGCCCGTCGGCGCAGTCCAGCACGAACGAGGCGATCAGCAGCACCCCGGCGGCCACGAAGCCGCCTCGGGTGCCGGTGGCGGCGCAGGCCGCGGCGATCAGCGCGGTGAGCAGCGAGGCGGTCGTCACCTGGTTGGGGGTGAGTCCGCGCCGGGCGCACCAGCGGGCGACGTAACGGGAGTAGGGGCTGATGAAGAAGGTGGTGAAGAAACCGTCACGGGACTTCACGGCCGAGCGCAGCCGCACGTTCTCCTCGTCCACGGCCGCCACGGCCCGCCGGGCCTCCTCCCGTGCCGCCTCGTCGGCGGGCACGCCGGCGACGAGCACCCCCAGCTCGGGCCGGTGGACGGCGGGGGCGTCCGCGTCCCGCTCCAGGGCGGCGGCCACCCGGTCGGGCAGGGTGGCGGGTTCCGGGACCGCCGGCGCGGCGACGTCGGCTGTGGCGGTGTCGGCGGCGGCGCCTCGTTCGGCGGTGACCGGCGCGTTCTCCCGCGGCGCGGCGGCCACCGCGGTCGCCACGGCCCGGGCCAGGGCGGCGCGGGCCTCGGGGCGGGCCGTGAGGGCGCCCGGCACGGCGGCGGCGGGGAAGCGGGGGTCGGTCAGGGCCAGCCGCAGGCTGTGCCGGTGGCCGACGAAGCGGGGGTCGACGAGGGCGACGCGTTCACCCGCCGGGACGGCGGCCAGCTCCGCCTCCACCCCGGCGGCGTCGGACGCCACCCGCACGTCGAAGCCCAGCGACCGCAGATCGCCCTCCAGGGGCGCCCCCGCGACCGGTGGACCGGTGAGAATGGCGGTCGACAAGAACGAACTCACTCCTTGGAAGCCGTGCTGTCCGCGGCGCGGTCCGTACGGGCGGCATCCGGGCAGCGGTCACCGTGCGCCATCGCCCGTTCGGGGCGGGCGGCACGTGGCCAGAGGTTATCGGATCGGCGGAAGCGGCAGTTCACCGCGGATTCACCGGAGAGGGGTTGCACCGCCGTCGCACCCGTCGCGCCCGTCGCACAGCATCGTCGATCGCGGCGGCCCGCACAAGAACCGGGGCCGTCCACGGCAGTGGCTAGGCTGCGGGCATGACATGGCTGGTCACAGGTGGAGCGGGATACATCGGCGCGCACGTGGTGTGGGCCCTGACCGGGGCCGGAGAGCGGGTCGTCGTGCTGGACGACCTCTCCGGCGGCGTGCCGGAGCGGCTCCCGTCCGACGTGCCGTTGGTGCGGGGCACGGTGCGCGACCGTGCCGTGCTCGACCGCGTGATCGTCGATCACGGTGTCGCCGGTGTGGTCCACCTGGCGGCGAAGAAGCAGGTCGGCGAGTCCATGGAGCGGCCGCTGGAGTACTACCGGGAGAACGTGCACGGTCTGACGGTGCTGCTGGAGGCGGTGGTCGCGGCGGGAGTGCGGCGCTTCCTCTTCTCCTCCTCCGCCGCCGTCTACGGTGTGCCGGAGGAGGACCCGGTCACGGAGGACACCCCGTGCCGCCCGATCAACCCCTATGGCGAGACCAAGCTCGCGGGCGAGTGGCTGGTGCGCTCCGCCGGGCGGGCGCACGGACTGTCCACCGCGTGCCTGCGCTACTTCAACGTGGCGGGGGCGGCCCGGCCGGAGCTGGCCGACACAGGTGTGTCCAATGTCATCCCGATGTTCTTCGACGCCCTCACCCGCGGCGAGCCCCCGCGGATCTTCGGTGACGACTACCCCACGCCCGACGGCACCTGCGTCCGCGACTACATCCACGTGGCGGACCTGGCCGACGCCCATCTGGCCGTCGCCCGCCGATTGACGGAGCTCCCGGCCGGCGAGGACCTGACCGTGAACGTCGGGACCGGTCGGGGCGTGTCCGTGCGGGAGCTGGCCGATCTGGTCGCCGAGGTCACCGGCATCCACGAGCCCGCGCCGCTGGTCGTCGCCCGCCGTCCGGGCGATCCGGCCGGGGTGGTGGCCTCGGCCGAGCGGATCGGCGCGGAGCTGGGCTGGTCTCCCCGGCACGGGGTACGTCGAATGGTGGCCTCGGCATGGGAGGGCTGGCGCCTGCGTCGCCCCGAGGCCCGCTGAGACCGGCCGAGAAGACGCAGGTCACAGGGGATGACAACGGTGTTCAGTGCCGCGTTGCCCCATACCCCCCTCCCGTAGTTCACTGAGATCGTCCGCCGATCGACCACGACTGACGGAGGCATCGACCATGGGCGCAGGGCACAACCACGGCGGACCGCCTCCCGGCGGTCCGGGCACGGCGGCGGCCGCGTACCGGGGACGGCTGCGTGCCGCCCTGGTCATCGCGATCGTGCTGTTGCTCGCCGAGTCCGTGGGCGCCGCCCTGACCGGTTCGCTGGCGCTGTTGGCGGACGCCGGTCACGTGGCGACCGACGTGGTGGGGGTCGGGATGGCGCTGCTGGCGATCCACGTCGCCAACCGGCCCGGCAGCGAGCGCCGCACCTTCGGCTTCGCCCGGGTCGAGATCCTCGCCGCGCTGCTCAACTGCGTGCTGCTGCTCGGGGTGGGCGGCTACATCCTGGTGGAGGCCCTGGACCGGCTGCGTCATCCGCAGGAGGTCCCCGGCGGGCTGACGGTCCTGTTCGGTGTGGTCGGTCTGGCCCTCAACGGCCTGTCCATGCTGCTGCTGATGAAGGGGCAGCGGGAGAGCCTGAACGTGCGCGGCGCCTTCCTGGAGGTGGCGGCGGACGCCCTGGGCTCCCTCGCCGTGATCATCGCCGCGCTGGTGATCGTGGTGACCGGCTGGGAGGGGGCCGACGCCATCGCCTCGCTGCTGATCGCGGTGCTGATCGTGCCGCGCACGGTGAAGCTGGCGCGCGAGGCGATCGACGTCCTGTTGGAGGCCGCGCCCCGGCACGTGGACATGGCCCGGGTGCGGGAGCACATCCTGGACGTGCCGGGCGTGGAGGACGTCCACGACCTGCACGTGTGGACGATCACCTCCGGCATGCCGGTGCTCTCCGCGCACGTGGTGGTCGACCGGGAGGAGCTGGAGTCGGCCGGCCACGACAGGATCCTGCACGACCTCCGGAACTGTCTGGACCGGCACTTCGACGTCGAGCACTGCACCTTCCAGCTCGAACCCCGCGGTCACGCGGCGTACGAGAGCGGGTTGTGCCACTGAGGAGGTCGGCCGGTCCCCGCTCCGGCCCCGGCCGGCGCGCGACGTCCGGCGGTGTGGGGCACACTGGGACGGAAAAAGTCGGAACATCGGAGGGGTTCCGTTCCGACACATTCTGACGAAGGGCGGACATGACGAACGGCACGGCGGACCCGATCATGCTCGAACTGGTCGACGAGAACGGCGCGACCGTCGGGACCGCGGAGAAGCTGTCCGCCCATCAGGCCCCGGGCCGCCTGCACCGGGCCTTCTCCGTCTTCCTCTTCGACGACATGGGCCGGTTGCTGCTCCAGCGCCGGGCGCTGGGGAAGTACCACTCCCCCGGCGTGTGGTCCAACACCTGCTGCGGCCACCCCTACCCCGGTGAGACGCCCTTCGCCGCCGCCGCGCGCCGGGTGGGCGAGGAGTTGGGCGTGGCGCCCTGGCTGATGCGGGAGGCGGGCACGGTGCGCTACAACCACCCGGACCCGGTCTCCGGCCTGGTCGAGCAGGAGTACAACCACCTCTTCGCGGGGCTGGTGCGGGACACCCCGCGCCCGGACCCGGAGGAGATCGCCGAGACGGCGTTCGTGACGCCCGAGGAGCTGACCAAGCGGCACGAGGAGGAGCCGTTCTCGGCCTGGTTCACGACGGTGCTGGACGCGGCGCGCGCGGGCATCCGCGAGGTGGCCGGGGTCTCAGCCGGCTGGTGACGTCGGCCACAGGGGCAGGACGGCCCGGACCACCTTGCCGCCGGACGCGGTCTGCAGGACCTCGCAGCTCCCGCCCGCCTCGGCGACGATGGCCGTGACCAGGAGCAGGCCGCGTCCCCCGGTGTGCTCCCGGTCCGGGTCGGCGGCCAGTGCCGAGGGCCGGTAGGGGTGGCCGTCCTCGACCCCGATCCACACCCGGTCCGCGCCGACGACGACCTCCACCCCGATCTCCGTCGAGAGCAGGGCGGCGTGCCGCACGGCGTTGGTGACCAGTTCCGAGAGGATCAGCAGCAGGCTGTGGAGCAGTTCCTCGGAGAGGGGGACGCCTCCGCGTCTCAGGAGGTCGCGCACGGTGTGGCGTGCCCGGGGCACCGAGGAGTCCCGCACCGGGGCTGTGAACCGCCACGTGCCCTCGTACGGTCGTGGCCTCACCGCCGGTCCGTCCGGGGCCGCCGTCGGCGCCCGCCCGCTCGGCTCGGGGAAGGTGTCCCCACGGATCTCCATCTGCCCGCACCCCGCTTCCGGCTCGTCCGCCGCGTGTCCTCCGGCCCGGACCGGGCCGGTCGCTCCGTCGAGTGTTGGGCGGTGGGACGGACCGTCCGGCGGGGTGACTGCAAGTCGGCACTTATCGATGGCAATTGACAGAAGACTTACGCGCCGTTCGCACCGGTGACCGACCCTGCGCGATCGTTTCTGCGGCCCCGGGGAGGCCCGTCCCTCGGCTTCCCCCGGAGCCTCCGGTGTCCCCCGAAGTCCCCCGGTGTGCCCCCGGTCGTTACGATCCGAGCATGTCCCAGCGCACCGAGCCGGCCGTGCTCGCCACCGTCGAGGACGGTGTCGCCACCCTCACCATCCGCAATCCGAGCAAACGGAACGCGATGACACCGGAGATGTGGCGCCGGGTGCCCACCCTGCTGGAGCGGCTCGCGGCCGATCCCGAGGTGGGGGTCCTCGTCCTCACCGGCGAGGGGGACACCTTCTGCGCGGGCGCCGACATCGGCTCGCTGCGGGCCCGCGACGAGGACTCCCGGGGCCTGGCGGTGGCCGCCGAGGAGGCCCTGGCGGCCTTCCCCCGCCCCACTCTGGCGGCCGTGCGCGGCCACTGTGTGGGAGGCGGCTGTCAGCTCGCCGTCGCCTGCGACCTGCGGTTCGCCGCCGAGGGAGCCCTCTTCGGGATCACCCCGGCGAGGCTCGGCATCGTCTACGCGGCCTCCAGCACCCGACGGTTGGCGTCCCTGGTCGGTCCGGCCACCGCCAAGTACCTGTTGTTCTCCGGCGAGCTGATCGACACCGAGCGCGCCCTGCGCACCGGCCTGGTCGACGAGGTGCACCCGGCCGGGGAACTCGACGGACGGGTGGCGGAGTTCGCGCGTCTGCTGCTCTCGCGCTCGCGGCTCACCCAGGCCGCGGCCAAGGAGTTCGCCGCCGGCGCGGACGTCCCGCCGGACCCGGAGCGGATCGCGTACTGGGACCGCGTGGCGCGGGAGAGCGACGAGGCCGCCGAGGGGGTCTCCGCCTTCCTGGAACGGCGTCCCCCGGTCTTCACCTGGCCCCTTACCGGCGAGTAGCGTGCCGGGCATGACCTCGCTTCCCACACGTGCCGGACGGCGCTGCCACAACGTCCTCAATCCCCTGCACTCGGCCCTGTACTTCGCCCCCGACCTGCCTCGGGAGCTCGCCCCCTACGGCATCGAGGACCCCTCCGCGGTCTACTTCGCCGCCCGCGCCGCGGCGCTCGGCCGGGTCGGCCCGGGGGTCGTCACCGCCACCTTCCACAACTTCCACCACGACCTCGTCGCCCGCCACCTGCCGGGCGTGTGGGAGCTGGCCTCCCCCGAGACCGTGCTCGCCGCGCGGCTGCGGGCCGTCGACTCCATGCTGCGGCGGCTGCTGGGCGAGGAGGCGGTGGCCTCGAAGGAGATGGCCGAGGCCGCCGAGTTGGCGCTGCGCGCCGCGGAGGGGTGCGTCCGCCCCGGCCGTCCGCTGTACGCCGCGCACGCCGACCTCCCCGTGCCCGAGGCCCCGCACCTGGCCCTGTGGCACGCGGCCACGCTGCTGCGCGAACACCGCGGCGACGCCCACGTGGCCCTCCTCCAGCGCGCCGGGCTGGACCCGCTGGAGGCGCTGGTCAGCCACACCGCCAGTGGCCGGGGCATGTCCCCGACGTGGGTGCTCGCCACCCGCGGCTACCGCCGGCGGGACTGGGAGGAGGCCCAGGAGCGGCTGCGCGGGCGCGGACTGCTCGATGCCGAGGGCGAGTTGACCGAGGCCGGGGTGGCCCTGCGCAAGGAGCTGGAGGAGGAGACCGACCGGCTCGACCGCCCCCCGTACGAGCACCTGGGCGCGGCGGGCACCCTGCGGCTGACCGAGCTGTGCGGCGCCTTCACCACCGCCGCGCTCGGCGCGGGCGCCTTCCCCGACGGTCTGTTCGGCAAGGACTGAGCGGCCCGGGGCGGGTATCGGGCGGGCCGGAATCGAAACGAACCGGGTTGGTTTGTCCGGGTCGTCGGCGGTCATCCGTTATGACATGTTCAAAGCCATAGCAGACGCCCTCCGTACCGTCGGCGGCGCCATCGCGACCGTGGTGACGCTGCCCTTCCGTCTCCTGGCCCGTCTCTTCGGCGGAGCTTCACGCGCCGGTCGCCGCGTCTGACCGGCCGCCCGTCGGTGCCGCCTGTAACAATGCGGGCTACCGGGGGAACACCCAGCACCGAGAAGGCGGAACGGATCGTGACACAGTCCATCGGAGAGATGCCCGTCGAGGGCGCGGCCGGCGAGACGACCGGCGCGGCGTCCGTCGAGGGCAGGATCGCCGAGGAACTCGGCGTACGGGAACGGCAGGTCAGGGCCGCCGTCGACTTGCTCGACGGCGGCTCGTCCGTGCCGTTCATCGCGCGCTACCGCAAGGAGGCCACCGGCGGCCTCGACGACGCACAGTTGCGCACCCTCGAGGAGCGGCTGCGCTACCTGCGGGAGCTGGAGGAGCGGCGGACGGCGATCCTGGAGTCCGTGCGCTCCCAGGGCAAGCTCGATGCCGAGTTGGAGGCCCGGATCCGCGCCGCCGACTCCAAGGCCCGCCTGGAGGACATCTACCTGCCCTACAAGCCCAAGCGGCGCACCAAGGCGCAGATCGCCCGCGAGGCGGGCCTGGAGCCGCTGGCCGACGGCCTCCTGAACGACCCGACCGTGGAACCGACCACCGCCGCGGCGGCGTTCGTGGACCCGGACAAGGGCGTCGCGGACGCCTCCGCCGCGCTGGACGGCGCGCGGGCGATCCTCACCGAACGCTTCGGCGAGGACGCCGACCTCATCGGCGAACTGCGCGAGACGATGTGGCGGCGCGGCCGGTTGGTCTCCAGGGTGCGGGAGGGCAAGGAGGAGCAGGGCGCCAAGTTCGCCGACTACTTCGACTTCGCCGAGCCCCTCGTCGAACTCCCCTCGCACCGGGTGCTGGCGATGTTCCGGGGCGAGAAGGAGGAGATCCTCGACCTCACCATGGACCCGGAGCCGGAGGGCGCCGAGGAGAGCGCGCCCGCCGGCCCGTCCGAGTACGAGCGCGCCATCGCCCGCCGGTTCGGCATCGAGGACCGCGGCCGTCCCGCCGACAAGTGGCTGGCCGACACCGTGCGCTGGGCCTGGCGGACCCGCGTCCTGGTGCACCTGGGCATCGACCTGCGGCTGCGGCTGCGCACGGCCGCCGAGGACGACGCGGTCGCCGTGTTCGCCGCCAACCTGCGCGACCTGCTGCTGGCCGCCCCGGCCGGCACCCGCGCCACGATGGGCCTGGACCCGGGCTACCGCACGGGCGTGAAGGTGGCCGTCGTCGACGCCACCGGCAAGGTCGCCGCCACCGACACCATCCACCCGCACGTCCCCCAGAACCGCTGGAAGGAGTCGCTGGCGACCCTGGCGCGGCTGGCGAAGGAGCACCGGGTCGAACTGATCGCCATCGGCAACGGCACCGCCTCCCGGGAGACGGACAGGCTGGCCGCCGAACTGTGCGCGGCACACCCGGAGTTGAAGCTCACCAAGGTGATGGTCTCCGAGGCGGGCGCCTCGGTGTACTCCGCCTCGGCCTTCGCCTCCCGCGAACTGCCGGACCTGGACGTCTCGCTGCGCGGCGCGGTCTCCATCGCCCGGCGCCTCCAGGACCCGCTGGCCGAACTGGTCAAGATCGACCCCAAGTCGATCGGCGTCGGCCAGTACCAGCACGACGTGTCCGAGGTGAAGCTGTCGCGCTCGCTGGACGCGGTCGTCGAGGACTGTGTGAACGGCGTCGGCGTGGACGTCAACACCGCCTCGGCGCCGCTGCTGTCGCGGGTGTCGGGCATCGGTCCGGGGCTGGCCGAGAACATCGTCGCCCACCGTGACGCCAACGGCCCCTTCCGCAGCCGCAAGGCGCTGCGGGACGTCCCGCGGCTGGGCCCCAAGGCGTACGAGCAGTGCGCGGGCTTCCTGCGCATCCGCGGCGGCGACGACCCGCTGGACGCCTCCGCCGTGCACCCCGAGGCGTACCCGGTGGTGCGCCGGATGGTGAAGGCGACGGGCGAGGAGGTGGCGGCGCTCATCGGCAACACCACGGTGCTGCGCACGCTGCGGCCCAAGGACTTCGTGGACGACACCTTCGGTCTGCCCACGGTCACCGACATCCTCAAGGAGTTGGAGAAGCCCGGCCGCGACCCGCGCCCGGCCTTCCGCACGGCCACCTTCCGGGAGGACGTGGAGAAGATCGGCGACCTGTCCCCGGGGATGGTCCTGGAGGGCGTGGTGACCAACGTCGCCGCGTTCGGCGCCTTCGTGGACATCGGCGTCCACCAGGACGGCCTGGTCCACGTCTCGGCGATGTCGAGGACCTTCGTGAAGGACCCGCGCGACGTGGCCAAGCCGGGCGACATCGTGAAGGTCAAGGTGCTGGACGTGGACGTACAGCGCAAGCGGATCTCGCTGACGATGCGGCTGGACGACGACGCCCGTCCGGCGGCCGGCGGCGATCGGGGCGCCCGCCCGGCGCGTGAGCGGCGCGGTGCCGCCCCGCGCCAGCGTCAGGGCGAACGGCAGGGGGGCGACCGGCGGGGCGGCGGCCGGGGCCGTGAGGCCGCGCCGGTCAACAGCGAGATGGCCGAGGCGCTGCGCCGCGCGGGCCTGCTCGGCTCCGGCGGTCGCTGAGGCGACGCCGGCCGGTCGCACCGGCCGGCGGAGCGTGGTGGGGACGGCGCCGGGCGCCGTCCCCACCGGCGTTCCGGGCGCCCGTCACCACGGCCCGTCCGGCTCGGGGCCCGCGGCCACCGCCCGCGCCCGCGGGGATTCCCCCGCGTCCGGGGAACGGCGATCAGGGTGAGGCGCACGCCTCCCGCGCCGTACGCCCGGAAACGTTCGCACGAACGGCCGATGTCCGACATACCCGCTGTTCAGGGCACCGACCTTGCCATCACCGGGGCCGGTAACCTACGGTTTCGTAACCTACGTCTCCGTAGGTAATTCCACCTGCCCCCCTCCCCTGGAGCCCTCATGACCCTCGCTCTCCCCCCTGCCCACGGCACCGAGCGGTGGACGGACGCACGTCTGCTGTACGCCCTGGAAGAGGTGGTGGAGAAGGAACTCGACCGGCACCTGAAGGTCGCCAAGGAGTGGATGCCCCACGAGTACGTGCCGTGGAGCGACGGCCGGAACTTCGACGGCCCGCTGGGCGGCGAGCCCTGGGAGCCGGGGCAGTCGAAGGTCTCGGAGATAGGCCGGACGGCCCTGGTGGTCAACCTGTTGACCGAGGACAACCTCCCCAGCTACCACCACGAGATCGCCACCCTCTTCGGCCGCGACGGCGCCTGGGGCACCTGGGTCCACCGGTGGACCGCCGAGGAGGGACGGCACGGCACCGTGATGCGCGACTACCTGCTGACCTCGCGCGCCGTGGACCCGGTGGAGCTGGAGAGGTTCCGGATGGCGCACATGTCGGAGGGATTCGAGTCCGACAACGGGCACTCGATGCTCCACTCGGTGGCCTACGTCGCCTTCCAGGAGCTGGCCACCCGCATCTCGCACCGCAACACCGGCCGGTTGTCCGGCGATCCGGTCTGCGACCGGATACTGGCCCGGATCGCCACCGACGAGAACCTGCACATGGTCTTCTACCGGAACCTGCTGCGGGCGGCCTTCGAGCTGGCCCCGGACCAGACCATGCGGGCGGTGTGCGACGTGGTGTCGGGCTTCCGGATGCCCGGTCACGGCATTCCCGGCTTCGAGCGGGCCGCCGCGCGGATGGCCCTCGGCGGCGTCTACAACCTGCGCATCCACCACGACGACGTGCTCCAGCCGGTGCTGCGTTTCCTGAAGGTCCTGGAGATCGGCGGGCTCGGTCCGGAGGGTCTGAAGGCGCAGGAGGAGCTGGGTCTGTTCCTGGAGGGTCTGGACGGCGAGGCCCGCAAGCTGGACGAGCGGCTGGCCGCGCGCCGCGCCCGCCTCGCGGCCCGCGAGGCGGCGGCCGGTTCCTGACCCCTCTCCCTCATCTTCCCCTGTCGGTCTCCCTCTCGGGCCCGCGCCGTCCGTTCCGGCGCGGGCCCTCCGCCGTTGACACGCACCGTCCGGCGGTCAATCCTGAGAGCGCTCTCAGAGCGCCTGTCGTCCCTCCCGGATTCGTGCCCCACGCCGTGTCACGGGAGTCGCGCCGGGCGCCTTCCACACGAGCCCGCACCAGGGAGAGACCCGTGCCCCACACGCCACCCCCACCCCCACCCTCGTCCCGCCGCCGGAGAGTCCTCCGTCCGCGATGGCTCGCGGCCGGCACGGCGGCCGTCATGGCCGGCGTCCTCTTCGCCAACTCGGCCGCGGCGGCGCCCGTCACGGAGAACTGGACGGGAGAGTCGCCCCACTTCTCGCAGACGTCGGCGCCCGGCGGCACCGTCGGCACCGTGTCGACGAGCGGCGCCGACGACGGCCGGGCGCTGCGGCTCACGCTCGACGCCCGTCCCGGCGTCGGCCCGGGCAACGGCGTGGAGATCATCAGCAACGACAGGACGTACCGCTACGGCACCTACGGAACCCGCATCCGGACCGCGGACTGCACCGGGCAGGGCCGACTCGGCGTCGTCACCGGCACCTTCACCTACTCGTCGAACCACGCGGACGAGAACGGCAACGGCCTGCCCGACAACGACGAGATCGACATCGAGGTGCTCTGCGCCCAACCGCACGTCGTCTGGCTGACCATCTGGACGGACTACGACGGCGCCACGGGGGCCGTCCGCAAGATCTCCCGCGCGATCGACATGCGCACCGGGAAGGTCCTCCACAACTGCTACATGCACGTGCTCGGCGGCCCCTGCCAACCCGAACTGCCCGGTGAGAACAGCCCGGCGAGCGTCACGCCCGTCCCCGGCTTCGACTCCTCGAAGCAGTTCCGCACCTTCATGTTCGACTGGCAGCCGGATTCGGTGACCTTCTGGGGCTACGACGACAGCGGCCGGAAGAACGTGCTCTGGGAGTACCGCGGCCCGGCCTCCCGCATCCCGGACAAGCCGTCGGCCTTCCTGCAGAACGTCTGGCACACCGACGCCTGGGACCCGCTCGACGGACCGGCTCGCGAACAGCCGCGGACGGCGATCTCCGCCCACGTCGACTCCACCACGCTTCCCCGCTGACGTCCGGGAACACCGAAAGGGGCCGGGCCCCCGCGAGCGGTCCGCTCGCCGGGGCCCGGCCCCTCTTCTCCGCCGTGCGCCTCCCCCGCCGTGCGCGCCGTCGACGCGGTGTCAGCCGGCCGTGGTCCCGCCGACCGTCTCCTTCCGGGCCCCGGCGCCCTCGTCGGCGGCGGGCGCCAGGTCGACGCTGTCGCGCAGCCTCACCGGGGTGAGGAACAGCGTGGCGATCACGCCGATCACGGCGATGCACGCGGAGATCAGGAAGACGTGGCCGGTGCCGTCCCCGTAGGCGGCGCGGACGACCTCCACGACGGCGGGCGGCATGCCCGCCAGGTCGAGCGTGGTCCCGCTCGCCGCCTCGTCGCCGGAGTCCACGCCCATCCTGGCGAGCCCGCCCGCGATGTCCGTGGCGACCCGGTTGGCGAGGACCGCGCCGAGCACCGAGACGCCGACGGTGCCGCCCAGAGAGCGGAAGAAGGTGATCGCGCCGCTGGCCGCGCCCAGTTCGCTCAGGGGAACGGTGTTCTGGACGACCAGCACCAGGTTCTGCATCGACATGCCGACGCCGACGCCGACCGCGAACATGCCGAGCGAGACGATCGCCGGCGAGGTCTCGTGGTCGATGGTGGACAGGCCCAGGAAGCCCAGGGTGAGGATCACCGCGCCGACGACGATGTACGGCTTGACCACGCCGTTCCTGGAGACCATGCGCCCGGAGACGGTCGAGGAGATCAGCACGCCGAGCATCATCGGGATGGTGAGCAGGCCCGCCTCGGTGGGCGAGTGGCCCCGGCCGATCTGGAAGTACTGGCCCAGGAAGACCGCGCCCCCGAACATGGCCATGCCGACGGCGAGACTGGCGAGGATGGCGAGGGCCGGATCGCGGCGTTTGACGACGTGCAGCGGCACGACCGGCTGCGCGACCCTGGCCTCCACCGCGACCGCGGCGCCCAGGAGGACCACGCTGCCGCCGGCCATGACGCCGGTCTGCCAGGAGATCCAGTCGAAGTGACCGCCGACGAAGGTGACCCACAGCAGCAACAGGCCGACACCGGCGGCGATGAGGACGGCGCCGACGTAGTCGATCCTCACGTCGGGGCGGCGGACCTCGGTCAGGTGCAGGGTCCGGGCGAGCATCACCATGGCGATCAGGGTGAAGGGGACGGCGATGAAGAAGCACCAGCGCCAGCCGAGCCAGGAGACGTCGGCGATGGCGCCGCCGAGGAGCGGTCCGCCGACGGTGGCGACGGCCATGACACCGCCGAGGTAGCCGTTGTACCTGCCGCGCTCCCTGGGGCTGATCATCGCGGCGATGATCACCTGCACCAGGGTCTGGAGGGCTCCCATGCCCAGCCCCTGGACGGCGCGGAAGGCGATGAGCTGGCCGGTGTTCTGGGCGAACCCGCAGGCCAGTGAGGAGACGACGAACATACCGATCGCGATCTGGAGCAGCAGCTTCTTGCTGAACAGATCGGCGAGCCTGCCCCAGATCGGGGTGGACGCCGTGGACGCCAGCAGGGTCGCGGTGACCACCCAGGTGTACTGCGACTGGGAGCCCCGCAACGAGCCGACGATCTGCGGGAGCGCCACCGAGACGACGGTGCTGCTGGTCATCGCCACGAAGAGCACGAGGAGCAGCCCGCTCAACGCGCGCATCACAGGGCGGTGGTCCATCGGCGCGGCGTCCGCGGGCGCGGCCGTTCGTGCGCTCACGCGCAACCTCCGGAGGGTACGGGTACGGCGGGGAACCCACTCACCATACATGCCCAATGGGCAAACTTGCCCATTGGGAAATCTTTACCTTCCGTAAGATGATGGCCTCATGGAACACACCGTGGGACTGCGCGAGCGCAAGAAGGCCGCCACCCGGCAGGCAGTGCACGAGGCGGCACTGCGCCTCACCGTCGAGCACGGCTTCGACAAGGTCACCATCGAGGCCATCGCCGACGCGGCCGGGATCTCCCGCAGAACGTTCTCCAACTACTTCGCCGGCAAGGAGGACGCCCTCCTGTACGGCGAGGAGGAGCGCATCCGCGAACTCGTCCAGGGCGTGCGCGACCGGCCCGCCGACGAGCCCGCCTGGACCGCCCTCCGCAACGCGCTGCGCGCCCTGGCCCACCGGTACGGCCACCCCGACCCCGAGTGGGCGGTGCGCAGCCGCCTGGCCAAGAGGCACCCCTCCCTCCTCGCCCGACAGCTCGCCAACCACGCGGCACTCGAACGGGACCTCGCCCTCGCCGTGTCGGAACGGCCCGGCCCGGAAGGAGTGCGCCCCCAGGTCGTGGCGGCGGCGTTCCTCACCGCCCTGCGGATCGGCACGCACCTGTGGACGGAGGAGGACCAGTCACGCGAACTCGCCGAGGTGATCGGCGAGATCCTCGACGAGATGGCGTCGCCCTTCTCCTGAGCCTCCGCCCACCCCGCCCCGCCCGGCAGCCCGGCACCCCCGGCACCCGCCCGGCGTCCGAGGCGTCCGGACCCGAACAGCACAAGGGCCGGGCCCCTGGTGAGCGCTCACCAGGGGCCCGGCCTTCCGTCGTCGCGCCACCGGCCCGTCAGCCGTGGACCCACCGCGCGCGGTCGTTGTAGCCGCCGAGGTTGGAGCTGTACTCCGGCGCGCCGATCCAGATCTGCTGCCCGTTGCCCATCTTCAGACCACCGGTGTCGCCCCGGCTCTGACGGTTCCGCCACGAGCTGGCCTTGTTGGCGAAGCCGTACTCGTTGAGGTCGTGCCAGTACTCGTCGTTGAAGATCAGCCGGCGTCCGCCCCCGTTGACGTGCTCGTAGAGGCACAGCCAGCCCCGGGCACAGGCCGGGAGGGCCTTCGCGTCCGCGGACCTGTCGTACCCGAGGGCGGCGTCGGCCTCGCTGCCCTTGCCGTAGCAGTCGATGTCCTGCGGGGTGGTGACCACACAGGTGTGCGCCCCCCGCCAACCCTCCTCCCGCAGGTTGATCCGCTGTCCTTCGTAGCGGGCCTCGGCTCCGGCCGCCGCGGGCTCCGCGGTGGCGTTGGACGGTACGGCCGCCAGCAGTCCCGCCGCCATGGCCGCGGCACCGACGAAGTGCGCCACGCGTGTGCGCATGATTTCCCCCTTCTGGTCACCGCCGCTCGCCCCGAGAGGGAACGGCGGCTCGGTGAGAACGGTCGCCGTCATCCTCGCGGCCCCGGCGGACGCTTCACCACAGAAAGGGGCGAAGTGAACCCATGTGGGTGACAACTCGCTGACGCTGTGTCACATCACGGCGGATTCACCCCGGTGGCGGGCCCTACATCTCGACGGCACCGATCTGCCGCAGCAGGCCGAGGTCGTCCCAGTTCCACCAACCCTCCGCGATCTTCCCGTTCTCGCAGCGGAAGGTGACGTGCCCGGTCCCCATGACCTCTCGGTCCGTGGGCTCCACACCCTTGAACGGACCGACGTGGCGGCCCGTGTAGGACAGCCGCGCACACACCAGATCACCCTCGGCGATCATGCTCTCGACGGTGATCGTCGGCCGGAACGCCTCCAGGACCTCCCGGTTCTCCTCCTTGGCCCGCGCGAGCCCGATGCCGTAGGACGACAGGGCGGGGTCGTGCTCCCGGTAGTCGGGAGTGCACAGCGCGTCCGCCACGTCGTAGTTCCTCCGGTTGATCACCTCTTCGACGAAGGTGCGGGCCACACCGGTGTTGAGCTGCTCGTCCCGGGAGACGTCCAGGTCCGTGAACGTGGGCGCCTCGTCGCAGACCTCCAGCAGCTCCTGGAAGATCCGGTCCGTCTCGGGCAGCCGCGAGTTCTTCATCGCCTCCTCGTAGGAGGGGAACTCCACGATCTCCACCACGTGCGCGGAGTCGGAGCGGTCCCGTCCGACGATCGAGTGGGTGGCCGTTCGCTTGCCCTGGGTCGCCTTGACCCAGTTGTCCATCAGCCTGTCCAGCTTGTCGGCCTGGTGGGTCTTGCAGTCGATGACCTGGACGAATGTCATGATGTCGCCTTCCCTGGCGGAGACGTACGAAGGCATTTCCAGGCTATAACCGTTCCGCCCGCCATGCCCCTTTCGGGTGTTTTCTCGGCCCGCTCGTCTCGTTCGCGCGTCTGGTTCGCGCGCCTCGTTCGCGTGCCGGCCGTCCCGGACGGCGCTTCCCCGTGGCGCGTCACCTCGCCCGTACGGGGCAGACGGCGCGGCATGAGAACCACGACGACCGCGCCGGCGTCGGTGCGCGGAAACACGAGACGGGCCGCGAACAGTCCCGCCATGGAGGCCGCCGCCCGCTGGGGGCTGGTCGCCTACGGCGTGGTCTACCTGCTGATCGGTCTGTTGGCCCTGCGAATCGCCTTCGGCGACCGGGAACACCAGGCGGACAGCGGCGGCGCGCTGCGGGAGTTGGCCCGACAGCCGCTCGGTGGGTTCCTGGTGTGGGCGATCGGCATCGGACTCGCCGGACTGGCCCTGTGGCGGCTGTCGGAGGCGTTGTCGGGGGCGGCGCGTCCGAACGGCCACAGGCCGCGGGAGCGGCTGCGGTCCGCCGCGCGGTTCGCGGTGCTCGCCGTCCTGTCGACGTCCGCGATCGCCTTCGCCGCCGGTTCCGGGGGCGGCGGTTCGAGCGACGAGCAGTCCCGCGACCTCACCTCCCGGGTGCTGGACCTCCCGGTGGGCCGCTGGTTGGCGGGGGCGCTGGGCCTGGCGGTGGTCGGCATCGGCGTGTGGAGCGCGGTGCGGGCGCTTCGGCGCACGTTCCGCGAGGAGTTGGGGCCGGTGCCCGCGCGTCTGCGGCGTGCCGTGGACGTCCTGGGGGTGGCGGGCGGCGTCTCGCGCGGGCTGGTCTTCACGGTGGCGGGCGGCTTCGTGGTGCAGGCGGCGGTGCGGTACGACCCGAACGAGGCGAAGGGGCTGGACGACTCCCTGCGCGTCCTCGCCGGGACGCCGGTGGGGCCGTGGCTGTTGGCTGCTGTCGCCGTCGGGCTGATGCTGTACGGCCTGTTCCTGTTCGCATCGGCCCGCGCACACAGGGTGTGAGGCCGGACCGTCCGGGGGTACGTCAACTTCCTCCCCCTTTCCTTCACCCTGCCGGGAGCGCCGAACGTCGGTCGGGAGCCGGGCGGGACATCGCGGTCCGAGCGGTGATTCCCCGGCACCGACGGACCGGGCCGTCCGGATATGAGTACGCGTACTCATGGGGCCGGCCCGCCGTGCGCGGATAGCATCGCCGGGCACTGAACCCCAGTGCGGCGCCCGTGCTCTCCCGATGCTCCGAACCCGGGATCGCGGGGCGCGGTTCGGCATCGGCACGGTCGAGGGTGGGACGGCGCGGTGGTGACCGGTCAGCAGACGGACGTGTGGCGGCAGTTGATCGACCTCACGGAACGACCGCGGTCCGGGGCCGATGCCCCGACCGCCGGAAGCCCGAGGACGACACTGGCCTCCGCGAACGGACAGGAAGGCGGCGGCTCCGGACGGCTGCGGCAGAGCTCGGGCCCGTGGACGTCCGCCGCCACGGTGGCCGACGACCTCCGAAGCAGCATGAGGGCCGCCAAGGACAAGCTCGTCACCTCCCACGAGGGCGTCGCCTCCGAAGGGAGCGGTCTGTCGAGCATCGCGGCCCTGGGCGCCGTCCGCGACTCCTGGGAACAGCGCCTGGAGGACGCCCGCAAGGAGTGCGAGAGCCTCGCCGGCAAGCTGCGGAAGGTGGCCGAGGACCACGAGGAGAACGAGGCCGCCACCACGTCCTCCTTCGAGCAGCGGGGGAAGTGACCGTGGCGAGCGGACTGACCTGGCAGGAACTCCGTGATCTCAGGCTCTCCGGGATCGAGGACGCCGCCGACGGGTGGGCCGACGTCGGCAACCGGGCGAGCGCGGCCCGTCCCCGTGTCGACGACGAGATGACGGGCAGGCTGGGCAGGACCCAGGAAGGGGAAGCCGAGAAGGCCGCGGTCCGCAGGCTGCGGAGGCTGAGCGAGAACTTCCGGTACATCCACACGGAGTGCGGGCTCGTGCGCACCGCCCTGGACGGCTTGGCGCGGGAACTCAGGCCGCTCCAGCGGAAGTTGAGAGACGCCCTCGACGATGCGGCGGCCCTGAGGTTCACCGTCCACGCGGATGGTTCGGTGAGCTATCCGGCCGGCGGCGAGGAGGTGGGCGGCCTCACACCACCAGGCGGAACCGTCACGGGATCCGGCCCTCTCCTGGGCCCCGCCCTTCAACGGCCCACCTTGTCGGAGGCCAACCCCAACCGCGCCAAGGCCCAGGACATCGCCGACCGGATCTTCCGCGCCGTGGACGACGCGAGATCGGTGGACGACGGCTACGCGACCGCCATCCGCAGGCTGCGGACCAAACCGGGGCTCGACGTCAACGACGCGATGTGGGCGGACGCCTACCGCGATGCCGCGGTGACGCGCAAGGCAGCCGACGACCACCTCGGAAAGGACCTCCCCCACGACCTCACACCGGCCCAGCGCAAGGAGTGGTGGGCAAGCCTCGACCAGGAGGAGCGGGAGCAGTACCTGGCCCTCCACCCCCATGAGATCGGCTCCATGGACGGCATCCCCGCGGAGACCCGCGACGCCGCCAACAGGGCCTACCTACCGTTGTTGATGGGGAAGTTGGAGGCGGAGGGGACCCCACAGGCGGAGACCAAACTCGCGGGTCTTCGGGAAATCGACAGAAAGCTGCGCGCGGGCGGCGATCCGCCGATCTTCCTCCTCGGCATCGGCGACGAGGGCAACGGCCGCGCGATCGTCAGCTACGGAAACCCCGACACGTCGAGGAACGTGTCCGCCTACGTTCCCGGCCTCGGGACGGCGCTGGACGAGCACTTCGCCAAGAACGACTTGGAGCGGGCCCGTCATACCGCCGTCGGTGCCCGGGAGTACGACCCTTCGAGCGCCTCGATCGTCTGGCTCGGCTACGACGCGCCGCAACTTCCCGCCGACCGCCCTCTGGACAACCTCGATGTCATGCACAAGGACCACGCCGCGGCGGGAGCACCGGCGTACAACAGCTTCATGGACGGGCTGGCGGCGACCAACCGGCACGCCGACCCCCACCTCGTCGCGATCGGCCACTCCTACGGTTCCCTCACCGTCGGCCTCGCCGCACAGGAGCGCGGGGGAATTCCGGGCGTCGACGACATCATTCTGCTGGGAAGCCCGGGAGTGGATGCCCAGAAAGCCGACGAGTTGGGCGTCGGCAAGGACCACGTCTACGTCGGCTCCGCCGACAACGACCCGGTGACGATGCTCCCTTCCAAGAAGGAGCTCGGCGGCGCCCTCATCTGGTCGAACCTCGGCCCTCTCGGCTCCTACCTCGGCTATGAACTGTCGGACATCGGAAACGACGACATCTGGTTCGGCAAGGACCCGGCCAGCGAGGCATTCGGAGCGAAACGCTTTCTGGTGGACGACGGGTACCCTCCCTTCATGGACCCCGACGACCCCACAAACCCCACACCGGCACACTCCAACTATTTCAACCCGGAGAAAGACCAGGTCTCCGCAGACAATATCGCAGCGATTGTCTCGGGCCACCCGGAAGAAGCAAAGGCAGAGGAGCACCGGTGAAGTCCCGCGTGATCGGCGTGCTGGGTATCGCGATACTCCTTTCCTCTTGCGGAGACCCTCCGAAGACAAAACCCGATTCAATTGCGAAAGATCGAGTCCTCACCGTGAACATGCAGGAAGCCGCCGACCAAGCCGACGCCCTCTTGGACGGGACCATCAAAGCCATACACCCCGAGGTGGAATGGTCCTATAGCGCAACGACAAGCCAGGCATGTACCGACTGGAAAGGCGAGGCAACGGAGGCCGGAGCCGTATCTCGCCGTCGTTCGGTACTGACCATCATCTCGGATGAACGGCGCGGCAGCTTCCTTGGCGTCGTCGAGCGCCATTGGAAGAACAGCGGCTACCGCATCATCTCGGTCAATGAGAGCGAGACCTTCCCTGCGATCTACGCGGAAACGCCCGAGGGGTTCCGTATCCGGCTGAAGTTCGGATACAAGGGGCAAGCACACTTTCAGGCCTCCACTCCCTGCGCCGAGCAGTCCGAGGTCGCGCCACCCAAGTCGGCGATCGGAGGTCCGGAGTACACCGAGGAGAAACCGCCTCTGCCGAACAAGCACTCCGACTTCTGGTCCGCACGGACACCCGTGCCGTCCAACGGTCCGGACGAGGGCTGACCGGGGCGGGACCGGAGGGTTCAGGCGCCGGGCGGCGGTTGGCGGTGGACGCTGCGGATGGCGGCGACGTCGGCGGGGACGGGCGGCAGCGGCGGAAGGTGGGTGGCGAGCGCGTCGAGGCGACGGCGCACGCTGGTCGCGATGCCCTTGCCCAGGACGAACCGGGTGGCGGTGACGGCGCGCGGGGCCGTGTCGAGGAGACGGTGCGCCTCGCGGCTGCGCATCCCGGTGTGGGCCAGCACCAGGTGCGTCATCCGGTGCGGTCTCTCCGTCAGCGCCCCGGCGATCGCGCGGGCGGCGTCCTCGTCCACGTGGTTGTCGCGGGCGCCGAGCACTCCCGCCGCCTTCACCCGGCCCAGATCGCACACCTCCACGCCCGCCGCGACGGCCGCGGACACCAGGGCCGCCACGGCCCGCGGACCGATGCCGTTGCTCGCGACGGACAGCCGGCGCAGCCTGCCGTGCGGCGCGGTGGTCAGGGCGTCGGCGAGGAGGAGCGCTCCCTCGTCCCCCAGCCGGGCGGCCGCGACGTACAGTTCGCCGACCGCTCCGGAGGCCAGGAGCGCGGCCAGTGGGCGCGCGCCCTCGGCTCCGAGGGGGTTGCCGCCGACATAGAGCCTCTCGATCCGCCGGCCCTGTCGGTCGGCCACGGTCAACGCCCCGGTGAGGAGGTCGAGTTCGGTGGCGTCCAGGCCGGTCTGGACGAGGTCGAGGGTGCGCAGGGAGCGCGCCGACTCGATCAGGTCCGCCACGGCCCGCCCTCCCCCGCCGTTCGTGCCCAGGGGGTTGCGCTTGAGCCAGACGCCGGTGACGGCCTGCGGGGAGGCGCGCAGGCCATCGGCGATGCGGCAGACGCCGCCCGCGGTGATGCCGTTGCAGCCCAGGTAGAGCGTTTCGACACCGGTTTCGGCGGCCTTCTCCGTGACCGTGGAGGCTCCTTGGTCGCCGAGCCCGTCGGTGCCCAGCAGCAGGTGCCGTACGGGTCCGGGGCGCAGGGCATCGGCGACGGCCGCCGCGCCGTCCGGGCCGAGAGCCTGTTTGCACAGGTCGAGCCGTCCGTCGGGCAGGGCCGTGCCGGCGGTGAAGTCCAGGCGTTCGGCCGGGGTCCGTCCGGTGCGCAGCCAGTTCAGCAGGGGCGCGAGGTCGTCCGCCGGTCGGGGTGTGACGGGGCCGATGCCCGCGAAGCCGGTGTCCGTCCGCCCGTCGGTGGTCACCATTCGGCCTCCCGGTAGTCCTTGAGGAAGACGCCGGAGACCGGTGCTCCGGCCTCGCCGCGCACGATGGGGTCGTAGACGCGGGCCGCGCCGTCGACGACGTCGAGCGGGGTGCGGAAGCCGCGTCCGGCGAGTCGGGCCTTCTTCGGGGCCGGGTTCTCGTCGGTGATCCAGCCGGTGTCCACCGCGCACATGTGGACGCCGTGGGCGGCGAGTTCGGGTCCGCTGGTGCGGGTGAGCATGTTGAGGGCGGCTTTGGCCATGTTGGTGTGCGGGTGGCCGGCGGTCTTGTTCCGCACGGCGAACCGACCTTCCACCGCCGTGACGTTGACGATGTAACGGCGCGGGTGCGGGGAGGCCAGCAGAAGGGGCAGCAGGCGGTCGCAGAGCAGGGTGGGGGCGAGGGCGTTGACGAGGTGGGTCTCCAGCACCTCGGTCGGATCGAGCTCGCCGAGGCGGGCGGACCAGGAGTTGTGCGGGGCGGTGTCCGGCAGCAGTCCGGCCTCGTCCACCGCGGGCAGGGCGTCCGGCCCGGCGGAGGGGCGCTGTCCGGGCAGGGCCGGGGCGAGCGCGGCCTGCGGCAGGGACGCGCCGGGCAGCGGTCGGTAGCCGGGCGCGTACAGCATCCCGGCGGACAGTTCGCGGGCGGCGGCGTGCCGCTCCCCCTCTGCGAGGACGGCGTACGCCTCGGGCGGGCGTCGCACCGTCTGCGCGGCGTTGTTGACCAGGATGTCCAGCGGGCGGCCGTCGGCGTGGAGCCGTTCGCACAGGCCGATGACCTGCCGTGGGTCGCGCAGGTCGATCCCGACGACCGTGAGGCGGTCCAGCCACCGGCCGCTTCCCTCGGCGGCCTCGAAGCGGCGCAGCGCGTCGTGGGGGAAGCGGGTGGTGACGATCAGTTCGGCGCCGTCGCGGAGCATCATCAGGGCGAGGTGGAAACCGATCTTCACCCGGCCTCCGGTGAGGAGGACACGGCGGCCGGTGAGGTCGGTGCGCATCCGTCGACGAGCCGAGTTGTCGGCGGCGCACTCCGGGCACAGCAGGTGGTAGAAGGCGTCGGCCCGGTGGTAGCGGCGCTTGCACACATAGCAGCGGCGGGGGCGGGCGAAGACACCGGGTTTCCCCGGTCCGTCCAGCGGGGCGTCCTCGCGTCGGGCGGTCGATCCGGTGGCGGTGGCTGCGATGGTGGCCGCGTCGGCGGCGATCCGGTGGCGGTGGCGGTCCTTCCGGCGGCGCAGTCGTCCGTCGCGGGCGAAGGACGCGGCGACCTGTTCGGCGCGCAGCCGCACCGGATCGTCGGCGGGCAGGGTGCGCAGCTTGGCCACGGTGCGGTCGAACGCCGCGAGTTCGTCGTCGGTGATCTCCTCGGTCCCGTCGGCCTCGCCCATGCCCCCGTGACTCCCGCTCCCCCGGTGGCCCCGACCGGATTCGAACCGGCGTCCTCCCGCATGGCATGCGGGCGCGTCCGCCTCTGCGCTACGGGACCGTGCCGAACCTGCCCGGACGGCCGGATTCGAACCGGCGTCCCCTCGCACGCCATGCGAGCGCGTCTGCCTCTGCGCTACGTCCGGGCATTGGCAGGGATGCTACCCTGCCCGTTCGGTGACGGCGCGACCGGAGCGCACGGGCCGGATCACCGGCCTCGTCCTCCCGCCGTCCAACGGCGAGGAGCGGCGCGTTCGGCCGCTTTGACGGTCTGTCAGAACGGTCCGTCGGGGTGCCAGAAGTGCGTCGGCTCGTCTTTTCGGGGGTGCCCGTCCGGGATGCGTGCGCAGGGGGCGTGGAAGGACACGAAGAGCCCCTTGCGGGAGTCGTGCCACCGCGCGTTGACCTTCAGGCCGCTCTTCGGGTGCAGGTACCGGAAATTGAGGGACGTGGAGCGGGCGCTCTCCCGTCCGAGGTCGTGGGTGAGCTTCCAGCCCTCGGACTCCAGCCGCCCGCGCAACCGTCCCAGGGCGGCCCTGGCCGTGCTCTCCTCGATCCCGTCCACTCCCCAGGAGTGTTCGAGGTCGATGACGCCCTCCACGGGCTCGTCCCAGTGGGCGAGGTACTGGTATCCGCGGTGGTGGCAGGACCCGTCCTCGAGGAAGTTCCACGCCTCGGTGACCGGCTCGGGCAGGTCGAGGAGGTCGTACGCCCACCGGGAGCGGTCCTGGAGGCGTTCGGCGGTGACGTCCGGGGTGGCCGTCGGATACGGCTCGCCGTACCACATCCGGCGGGCCGTGGGAACGAGGAGGGCGACCACCACGGTGAGCACCACGGCGAGGTACAGCGCCACGCCGCCTCCCACCACCCACCGGGTCCGCTTCCGTCCCGTGCCCCGTCCCCGCGCGTCCACCGTCATGGCCGTGACGCTACGGACGGACGGCGCCCGCCGGCATGGGCGCTCGTACTCATCCGCTCCGGGCACGTGGGCGGGTCAGCCGGTCCAGGCCGGGTGGCGGGGGTCGTCGGCGCGGACCACCACGTCGGCCGTCTCCTCCGGGCGCGTCTCCTCCGCGTAGCGGGCGAAGGCCGGCAGCGTCCAGTGCTCCTCCTCGGGGGTGCGGCGGGCCAGGGCGGCCGGGGAGAGACGCAGGTGGACGGTGAGGTCCAGCGGGAAGCCGCGGCCGAGCAGCAGCGGCCCGTCCAGCAGCAGCACGCCGCCGGGCGGGAGGGTGACGTAGGGGCTGCGGGTGGCGCGGTCGGTGACCGGGTCCCACAGGTCGGGCAGGATCCGTCCGGTGCCGTCGGGGCCGAGCGGCCCGAACACCTCCCGCCACAGGGCGCCGGTGTCCAGCCACAGGTCGTGATACGCGTCCGGGTCGCGGTGTCCGTACTCCAGCCGCAGCGACGCCGGGCGCAGGAAGCCGTCCGCGCTCACCCGCCGCACGGGGCGACCGCGCAGCCGCAGCGCCTCGGCGAGGTCGTCCGCCCACTCCCCCGGTCGGGCGGCCGGGGCGCCGTCGATCGCCGCGCGCACCCAGGGCGAGCCGTCGTGGGTGTCCGCGGCGGCGAGACGGTCGGCGACCGCGTCCGTCAGGCGGGACCAGGTGACGGGACGGACGTCGCGGCGGGCACGGTCGGTCATGGTCCGCAGCACAGCACACTTCCCCGGGGAGGCGGTAGCCGCCGCCGGGGCGGGTGGGAAAACCGTTTGCGGCCCTCCGGGGGGTGCCGTACCGTTTTTCACGGCCCTGTCGTCGTCGATCGGAGAGGCCGTTGCTCGCCTGAGGTCATGAGGCACCGGATCCGCGGAAGTGTTCCGCGTGGTTCTCCGTGTGTGCGACGACCTCGGGCCGTGAGCCGCCCTTTCGGACCGGACGTGTCCAGGGCCTTCGTGTTTCTCCCGCCCTCCGTCTCCGTGGCGTCGTCGCACGGCGTCCGCCGGTGCCTTCGTGTGTCGCCCCCTTCCCCACACCACGAGAGCAACCGGAGGCCCCATGCCGCTTTCCGCACCGTCCGCCGCGTCCATCGTCTGTTCCGGAGTGCGTTTCGCCTGGCCGGACGGCACCCCCGTGTTGGAGGACTTCCACTTCACGGCCGGCCCCGGCCGCACCGGTCTGGTGGGGCTCAACGGCTCCGGGAAGTCCACTCTGCTCAGACTGATCGCCGGTGAGCTGAGCCCGTCCCGAGGGTCCGTGCGCACCGCGGGCGAGGTCGGCCACCTGCCGCAGGCGGTCCACCTGGACACCGCCCTGCGGGTGGACGAGGCCCTGGGCGTCGCGAAGGCCCGTGCCGCCCTGCACGCCATCGAGAACGGGGACGCGAGCGAGGAGAACTTCACCGCGGTCGGCGACGACTGGGACGTCGAGGAGCGCTCCCGGGCCGTCCTGGACCAGCTCGGTCTGGAGCACATCGGTCTGGACCGCACCATCGGCGAGGTCTCCGGCGGGGAGTCCGTCCTGCTGCGGCTGGCCGCGCTGCTGTTGGCCCGGCCGGAGATCCTGCTGCTGGACGAGCCCACCAACAACCTCGACCTGGCCGCGCGCCGCCGCCTGTACGACGCCGTCGACTCCTGGAACGGGGTGTTGGTCGTGGTCAGTCACGACCGCGAGCTGCTGCGGCGCGTCGACCGGATCGCCGACCTGCGCGGTGGCGAGGTCCGCTGGTACGGCGGGAACATCGACGCCTACGAGGCGGCCCTGGCCGTGGAGCAGGAGGCGGCCGAGCGGACGGTCCGCGCGGCCGAGGCCGATGTCAGGCGTCAGAAGCGCGAGTTGGCGGAGGCGCACGAGAAGCTGGCCAGGCGGGCGCGCCAAGGCAGGAAGGCCGCCGCGACCGCGGGCCTGCCGAGGATCGTGGCGGGTGCGCGCAAGCGCGCCGCCCAGGAGTCGGCGGGGAAGCACCGCGTCCTTCACGAGGAGCGGTTGAAGGAGGCGAGGGAGCGGCTGGACGAGGCCGCCGAGGCGGTCCGGGACGACGACGAGATCCGTGTCGACCTGCCGCACACCACCGTGCCGCGCGGCCGTACCGTGCTGGCCCTGCGCGGGGTGGAACTGCGCAACGGGGTCCGTGCCGAGCTGCACCTGCACGGGCCGGAGCGGGTGGCGCTGGTGGGCCGGAACGGGGCGGGCAAGACCACGCTGCTGCGCACGGTCGCCGGGGAGGTGGAGCCGGTGGCGGGCGAGGCGGTGGTCCACGTTCCGATGCGGTACCTGCCGCAACGACTGGACGTGCTGGACGACGGGCTGAGCGTCGCGCGGAACGTCGCCCGGTTCGCTCCGGGGGCGACCGAGAACCTGATCCGGGCGCGGCTGGCCCGCTTCCTGTTCCGGGGCGCGCGGGCGGATCGGCCGGCCGGGACCCTCTCCGGCGGCGAGCGGTTCCGGGCGGCGCTGGCGGCGCTGATGCTGGCCGAACCGGCGCCGCGGCTGCTGATGCTGGACGAGCCGACGAACAACCTGGACATGGCCAGTGTTCGGCAGCTCACCGGTGCGCTGGCGGCCTACGAGGGCGCGTTGATCGTGGCGAGCCACGACATCCCGTTCCTGCGGGACATCAAGATCACGCGCTGGCTGTCGCTGGACGGCGAGTTGACCGACGCCGAACCGTTGTGAGGGCCGGGGGCGGGCCGGCGGCCGGCCCGCCCGCACCGTCCGGGCCGCTGTCCGTCCGGGCCACCGTCCGAGCCGGGGTGGGCCTCCCGGACGGGGTGACCTCTACGGCTTGCGGCCCACGCCGCAGTAGAAGGCCACCTCGTCGGGCTCGTCGGGCTCGTCGGCTTCCTCGCCCGTCGGGGAGGGCTCCGGGCGCCACCGCGAGCACGACACCACGCCCGGCTCCAGCAGGTCCAGGCCGTCGAAGAACCGCGCGACCTCCTCGGGGGTGCGCTGGTGGAGCTTCGGCGTGCCGACGCTGTTCCAGTACTCCACCGCGGCGTCCACGTCCGCCAGTCCCGGAGCGGTGATGGTGTGCGACAGCACCAGGTGGCTGCCGGGGGGCACCGCGTCCATGAGCCGCTTCACGATGGCGCGGGCCCGCTCGGTGTCCTGGACGAACATCACGATGCCCAGCAGCATGACCGCGATCGGTTCGGTGAAGTCGAGCGTCCGGGCCGCGTCGCGCAAGATGGCGTCGGGGTCGTGGAGGTCGGCGTCGAGGTAGTCGGTGGCGCCTTCGGGGGTGGAGGTGAGCAGGGCGCGGGCGTGGGCCAGCACGATGGGGTCGTTGTCGGCGTAGACGATCCTCGCCTCGGGGGCGATGCGCTGGGCGACCTCGTGGGTGTTGTCGGAGGTCGGCAGGCCGGTGCCGATGTCCAGGAACTGCCGGATGCCCACCTCGCGGGTCAGGTGGGTCACCGCGCGGCCCAGGAACGCCCGGTCGGCTCGGGCGTAGTCGAGGATGCCGGGGTGGATGCGGCGCACCTGGTCACCGGCTGCCCGGTCGACCTCGTAGTGGTTCTTGCCGCCCAGCCAGTAGTCCCACATCCGGGCCGAGTGCGGAATGGTCGTGTCGATCCGGGGGCGTGCGTCGCTGCCCGGGGATGCCGTACCCGTCATGGTGTCTCCTCGTCGGATCGGGGAACGGGGCCGACGGCCCGTCAGGGGTCCGGCGAAAGCCTATGCGGACGAACGCGCCGGGCGGGCGCGATCAGGGATTCGGGGGATTTGCGGGCACCACGAGCAGGCGATGGGTCATCTCCGCGAGCCGGTCCTCCGTCTCCGCCCGGATCTCCTCGGGGACGGCGGTGCGGCGGAAGCGGTGCGAGGCGAGCAACGACAGCAGCCACCAGGCGCCGGCGGCCGGGTCGATCTCCGATGTGATCTCCCCGGCGCGCTGCCCCTGGGCCAGGACCGCCGTCAGCTCCTCGGCGATGCGCCGGGTGCCGCGCCGATACGCCTCGGCGATGCGGGGTTCGTCGGTGAGAGCGGCGGCGTCGGCCAGCAGGGCGCCCAGAGTGCCGCGCTCGTGCATCCGGTCGACGTGGCCGGGGGTCGTGACGTGCTCCAGGAAGACGGCCGCCGAGCCGTGGCAGCAGGTCGCCAGCTCCTCGCGCATGGTCGCGCCGACCTGCTCCGCGGCCCGGTCGAGCACGGCCGCGTACAGCGCCGCCTTGGAGCCGAAGTTCTGGAAGACCACCGGTTCGCTCACCCCGATGCGGGCGGCGATCTCGGCCGCCCGGCCGCGGCGGTAACCGGCTTCGGCGAAGACCTCGGTGGCGGCGTCCAGGATCGACGTCCTGCGGTCGGCCGCGCTCAGCCGGACACGGCACGTGGCGGCGGCAGTCGGTTCCTGCTGGGGCATCGGCCCATGCTACCCACCGGCCACCCACCGACGTCGCCGCCTTGCCCAGCAACTTAGTGGCGACTAAGCTCGACGGTGTTCTTAGTCGTCACTAAGTTTCTTTGGGGGATCACCATGACCGAGACCGCGGACGGCGCCAAGGGGAACGGCCCCGGCATCGTCATCGACCACCCCCGGCGTTACGAGCTGTTCAGCTCGCTCGCCCTCCCCGGAGTACGTCGCCGGATGTTCGCGCGGCTCGCCGAGCGGGCCGGGACCCGGCCCGGCGACCGCGTCCTGGACATCGGCTGCGGTACGGGCGCGCTGACCCGCGCGGTCGCCGCGACCGTCGCCCCCGGCGGCGGCGTGCTGGGGATCGACCCGTCGTCCCGGATGGTCGGGTACGCCCGTGACCGCGCGAGGCGGCGCGGCGAGAACAGCGAGTTCGCCGTGGGCACGGCCCAGGAGATCGACGTCCCGGACGGCTCGTTCGACGCCGTCGTCACCAGCTTCGCCGTCCACCACGTCCGGGAGGACGGACGCGAGCGGGCGTTCGCCGAGATGTTCCGGGTGCTGCGCCCCGGCGGGCGGCTGATGGTGGCCGACTTCCGCGGCCACGCCGAGCGGCACTCGGAGATGATCTCCGCGGCCGGCTTCACGGACCTCGCCCGGGGCCGGGTGCGGCCCGTGGCGCACTGGATCACCGCCGTCCGTCCCTGATCCCCCGAGTCCGGGTCCGGGTGCGACCGCACGGTTTCACACCGTTGGTGAGACAGCGATACTGTCCGACATGAAGGACCCGGCCGGCTCCCTGACCGTCGACGAGCTGGCGGCGCGCGCCGGCGTGACCGTCCGCACGATCCGCTTCTACTCCACGCGGGGGCTGCTGCCGCCGCCGGAGATCGGTCCCCGGCGCGTGGGGCGGTACGGGCCCGAGCACCTGTCCCGGCTCGCGCTGATCGAGGAGTTGCAGCACCAGGGGATGACCCTGGCGGCCATCGAGCGCTACCTGCGACAGCTTCCCCCCGACCTCAGCCCGGAGGACCTCGCCCTCCACCGCGCCCTGGTGGCCTCCTGGGCGCCGGACGTCGAGGAGGAGACCACCCGCGGGGCGTTGGAGCGGCGGGCGGGACGGGAGTTGACGGAGGACGACGTCGACCGGCTGGAGGCGATGAACGTCCTCACCCGGACCGACGATCCGGACGTCTTCCGGGTCGACCCCGTCATCCTCCACCTGGGGGTGCGGCTGCTGGAGGTGCCCGTCACGCTCGAGACGCTCCTCGCCGCGCGTGCGGTCGTCCTCGACCACAGCCGTCAGGCGGCCCGCGAGCTGAGCCGGCTGTTCAAGGAGGAGGTCTGGGACCCCTACCGGCGGCAGGAGGACGACCCGGAGCAGGTGGAGACCATGCGGGAGTTGTCGGCCCACATGCAGCCCATGGTGGTGCAGGCGCTGGTGACCGCCTTCCAGCGGTCGATGCGCGAGGAGCTGCGGGCCTCCTTCCCCGACGAGGGCTGAGCCCGACGGGGCCGGGTCCGTCCGCTCCCTCCCGGAACCGGACGGACCCGGCGGGGTCACTCGCCGGCGGGGGTGTCGGTGAAGGTCTCGCCCTTCTCCGCCTTCTCCAGCAGCAGCTCCGGCGGCGCGAACCGGTCGCCGTAGCGGGCCTGGAGCTCACGGGCGCGCGCGACGAAACCGGGCAGGCCGCCGGGGTAGCCGTTGACGTACTGGAGGACGCCGCCGGTCCAGCCGGGGAAGCCGATGCCCAGGATGGAGCCGATGTTGGCGTCCGCCACCGAGGTCAGGACGCCTTCCTGGAGGCAGCGGACGCTGTCGAGGGCCTCGGAGAAGAGCATCCGCTCCTTCATGTCCGTCAGCGGGGTCTCGGCGCCGGAGCGGGTGAAGTGCTCCCGCAGTCCCGGCCACAGGCCCGCGCGCCTGCCGTCGGCGTCGTAGTCGTAGAAGCCCGCGCCGCCGGCGCGGCCGGTGCGGCCGAACTCCTCGACCATCCGGTCGATGACGGTGTCGGCCGGGTGCGGCTGCCAGGTGCCGCCCGCCGCCTCCGTGGCCTGCCGGGCCTCCTCGCGGATTCTCCGGATCAGGGTGAGGGTCAACTCGTCCGTCAGGGACAGCACCTTGGCCGGGTAGCCGGCCTGGGCGGCGGCCTGCTCCACCGAGGCCGGCTCCACGCCCTCGGCGACCATCGCCACGCCCTCGTTGATGAACCGCCCGATCACCCGGGAGGTGAAGAAGCCGCGGGAGTCGCCCACCACGATCGGGGTCTTGTTGATCTGCCGCACCAGGTCGAAGGCGCGGGCGACCGCCTCGTCCCCGGTCCGCTCGCCGCGGATGATCTCCACCAGCGGCATCTTGTCGACCGGCGAGAAGAAGTGCAGCCCGATGAAGTCCCGCTGCCGGTCCGCGCCCTCGGCCAGCGTGGTGATGGGGATGGTGGAGGTGTTGGAGCACAGCAGCGCGTCGGGCGCGACGATGTCCTGGATCTCGGCGAAGACCTTGTGCTTGAGGGCGGTGTCCTCGAAGACCGCCTCGATCACCGCGTCGCATCCGGCCAGGGCGGACGGGTCGGCGGTGGGGGTGATGCGCGCCAGCAGCGCGTCGCGCTGCTCCGGCGTGGTGCGGCCCTTGGCGAGCGCCTTGTCGAGGAGGCCGGCCGAGTACGCCTTGCCCTTCTCGGCGGCCGCCACGCTCACGTCCTTGAGGACGACCTCGATGCCGGCCTTCGCGCAGGCGTAGGCGATGCCGGCGCCCATCATGCCCGCGCCCAGCACCGCGACCTTCGTCACCTTCCGGGGTTCGTGGCCCCGGGGGCGGCTGCGGCCGGAGTTGACCGCCTGGAGGTCGAAGAAGAACGCCTGGATCATGTTCTTGGCGGTCTGCCCGGTCGCCAGCTCGGTGAAGTAGCGGGACTCGATGGCCTGGGCGGTTTCGAAGTCGACCTGGGCGCCCTCGACGGCCGCGGCCAGGATGTTGCGCTGGGCCGGGTAGGGGGCGCCGCCGAGCTGCTTGGCGAGGTTGGCGGGGAAGGCCGGGAGGTTGGCGGCGAACTTCGGGTGGGCGGGGGTGCCGCCGGGGATCTTGTAGCCCTTGACGTCCCAGGGCTGGACGGAATCGGGGTGGGCGTCGATGAACGCCCTCGCCCGCGCGAGCATCTCCTCGGGGGTGTCCACGACCTCGTGGACCAGGCCCTTCTCCCGTGCCGCGCGGGGGCGGTACTGCCGGCCCTGGAGCAGCACGTTCAGCAGGGCGTCGGTGATGCCCAGCAGCCGCACGGTGCGCACCACGCCGCCGCTGCCGGGCAGCAGGCCCAAGGTGGCCTCGGGCAGGCCGATCCTCGACCCCTTGGCGTCGAGGGCGATCCGGTGGTGGCAGGCCAGCGCGATCTCCAGGCCGCCGCCGAGGGCGGCGCCGTTGATCGCGGCGACGACGGGCTTGCCGAGGGTCTCGATGCGGCGCAGGTCGTGTTTGATGGCCATGCCGCGCTCGAAGAGCTCCTGGGCCTGTTCGGGCCGCACGGCGAGCAGGTCGTTGAGGTCGCCGCCGGCGAAGAACGTCTTCTTGGCGGAGGTGACGATGACGCCGCGGACGCTCTCCCGCTCCGCCTCCAGTCGGTCGGCGGTGGCCGCGAGCGAGGCGGCGAACGCGGCGTTCATGGTGTTGGCGGACTGGTTCGGGTCGTCCAGGGTGAGGGTGACGACGCCGGTGTCGTCCTGCTCCCAGCGGATGGTGGAGGGGGCTGCCATGGTGGGTTCTCGATCTCTCGTTGAGGGCTGCTGCGTCGGGACGTTCGAGGGTGGGCGCGCGGTGCCGCCGGGACGGGTCAGAGCCGCTCGACGACGGTGGCGATGCCCATGCCGCCGCCGACGCAGAGGGTGGCCAGGCCGTAGCGCTTCTCGCGGCGTTCGAGTTCGTCGACGAGGGTGCCCAGGATCATCGCGCCGGTGGCGCCCAGCGGGTGGCCCATGGCGATGGCGCCGCCGTTGACGTTGACCTTGTCCAGGGACAGTCCCATGTCCTTCACGAAGCGCAGGACGACGGCCGCGAACGCCTCGTTGATCTCCACCAGGTCGATGTCGTCGATCGTCAGGCCCGCCTTGGCCAGCGCCTTGCGGGAGGCCGGGGCGGGGCCGGTGAGCATGATGGTCGGCTCGGAGCCGGAGACGGCCGCGGAGACGATCCGGGCGCGCGGCGTCAGCCCGTACCGCTCCCCCACCTCGCGGCTGCCGATGGCCACCAGCGCCGCGCCGTCCACGATGCCGGAGGAGTTGCCCGCGTGGTGGACGTGGTCGATCCGCTCCACCCAGTGGTACTTCTGCAGCGCCACCGCGTCGAAGCCGCCCGCCTCGCCGATGGTGGCGAAGGAGGGCTTGAGGGCGGCGAGCGAGTCGGCGGTGGTGCCGGGGCGCATGTGCTCGTCGCGGTCGAGGACGACCAGGCCGTTGCGGTCGGTGACGGGCACCACCGAGCGGTCGAAGCGGCCCTCCTTCCACGCCGTCGCGGCGCGCTCCTGCGACAGGGCGGCGTACTCGTCCACGTCGCGGCGGCTGAAGCCCTCGATGGTGGCGATGAGGTCGGCGCCGATGCCCTGGGGGACGAAGCCGCTCTCGAAGCTGGTCATGGGGTCCATGGCCCAGGCGCCGCCGTCGGAGCCCATCGGCACCCGCGACATCGACTCCACGCCACCGGCCAGGATCAGGTCCTCCCAGCCGGAGCGGACCTTGGCGGCGGCCAGGTTGACCGCCTCCAGGCCCGAGGCGCAGAACCGGTTCTCCTGGACGCCGGCCACCGTGTCGGGCAGTCCGGCGGCGATGGCGGCGATCCGGGCGATGTCCGAGCCCTGGTCGCCGACGGGGGTGACGACGCCGAGCACGATGTCGTCGATGGCGGCCGGGTCCAGGTCGGGGAAGCGGCGGCGCATCTCGTGGATCAGGCCGACGACGAGGTCGATCGGCTTGGTGCCGTGCAGGGCGCCGGTTGCCTTGCCGCGCCCGCGCGGAGTGCGGATGGCGTCGTAGAGGTACGCGTCGGTTGTCACGGTCTCAAGGGCCTTTCGGGAGCTTTCGGCGAGGCGATTCAGGGCACGGGTCGGGGCACGGGTCAGGGCAGCAGCGCGCGGCCGATGATCTCCTTCATGATCTCGGTCGTGCCGCCGTAGATGGTCTGGATGCGTCCGTCGGTGAACGCTCTGGCGACGGGGTACTCGGTCATGTAGCCGTACCCGCCGTGGAGTTGGAGGCATCGGTCGGCGACGCGCTTGTGCAGTTCGGTCGCCCACCACTTGGCCATCGAGGCGTGGACGGCGTCCAACTCCCCGCGGAGGTGGTCCTCGACGCAGCGGTCGACGAAGGCGCGGGTGACCGCGCACTCGGTGGCCATCTCGGCGACCTCGAAGCGGATGTGCTGGAAGCGGGCCAGGGAGCGGCCGAACGCCTCGCGCCCGGTGACGTACTCGCGGGTGATCCGAAGCAGGTGTTCGGCCCCGGCGACGGCGGACACCGCGATGGTCAGCCGCTCCTGGACGAGGTTGGCCATCAGGTGGCCGAAGGCGCCGTGGAGCTCGCCCAGCAGGTTCTCCTTGGGCACGTGCGCGTCGCGGAAGAACAGTTCGGCGGTGTCCTGGGACTTCTGGCCGATCTTGTCGAGGTTGCGGCCGCGTTCGAAGCCCTCCGTGCCGCGCTCGACGACCAGCAGGCTGAGCCCCTTCGCGCCGCCCTGGCGGGTCGTCCTGGCGACCACGATCACCAGGTCGGCGAGGATGCCGTTGGAGATGAAGGTCTTGGAGCCGTTGAGCAGCCAGTGGTCGCCGCGGTCCTCGGCGACGGTGCGGATGCCCTGGAGGTCGGAGCCGGCGCCGGGTTCGGTCATGGCGATGGCGGTGATCGTCTCGCCGGAGCAGAAGCCGGGCAGCCAGCGCCTCTTCTGCTCCTCGGTGCCCAGGGAGGTCAGGTACGGGCCGATGACGTCGTTGTGGAGGCCGATCGCCAGGCCGGGCGCGCCCGCCTTGGTGAACTCCTCGGCGAGCACGACGCCGTAGCGGAAGTCGTCCTGCCCACCGCCTCCGTACTCCTCGGGGACGGCCATGCCCAGCAGTCCCTGCCGTCCGGCGGCGAGCCAGGCGGAGCGGTCCACGACGCCCTCGCGTTCCCACCTCTCGTAGTGCGGCAGCACCTCCTTGGTCAGGAAGGCCCCGACCGCCTCGCGGAAGGCCTCGTGGTCCTCGGTGAAGATGCGACGCTTCAACGTGAGCCCTCCTCGGGGGCGGTCGCGGGGGTGAGGGACGGCAGGTCCCAGTCGCGGGCCACCTCGGCGGCGTCCGCGCCGGGGACGGCGGGCGGGCGGCGCAGCGCGCCGGGGGTGGCGGAGAAACGGGGGGCGGGGGCGGGCTGGGTGATCCCCGCGTGGTCGACGTAGGTGCCGCGGGCGGCCAGGTGCGGGTGGGCGGGGGCCTCGCGCAGGGAGAGCACGGGGGCCACGCAGGCGTCGGAGCCGTCGAAGACCTCCGTCCACTCCGTGCGGGTGCGGGTGCGGAAGCGGGCGGCGATGGTCTCGCGCAGTTCGCCCCAGCGGGCGGGGTCGTCGCGGTCGGGCACGTCCCCCTCCAGGCCGAGCAGTCGGACGAATTCTTCGTGGAAGGGGCGTTCCAGCGCGCCGACGGCCATCCAGCCGCCGTCGGCGGTCTCGTAGACGCCGTAGCAGGGGTGGCCGCCGTCCAGCAGGTTGGCGCCGCGCCGGTCCTGCCAGGCGCCGGCGGCCAGCATGCCGTGGATCATCGCCGTCAGGTGGCCGGTGCCGTCCACGACCGCGGCGTCGACGACCTGGCCGCGCCCGCCCTCGGCGCGGGCGTGGTGGAGCGCGGCGAGGACGCCGACGACCAGGTAGAGCGATCCGCCCGCGTAGTCGCCGAGGAGGTTGGCGGGGATCGAGGGCGGCCCTCCGGCCGGGCCGATCATGCCGAGCGCGCCGGTGATCGCGGTGTAGCCGATGTCGTGTCCGGCGCTGCGCGCGAGGGGACCGTCCTGGCCCCAGCCCGTCATCCGTCCGTAGACCAGCCTCGGGTTGCGGGCCAGGCACTCCTTCGGGCCGACTCCGAGGCGTTCGGCGACGCCGGGGCGGTAGCCCTCGATCAGCACGTCGGCGCGTTCGGCGAGGTCCAGGACGGTGGCGGGGCCGTCCTCGGACTTGAGGTCGACCAGCACCGAGCGCTTGTTGCGGCCCGTGACGTCCTTCGTCGGGTCGATGCCCAGCGCCTGTCCGCCGGGCCGGTCGACGCGGACGACGTCGGCGCCGAGGTCGCCCAGGAGCATGGCGGCGAACGGGCCGGGGCCGATGCCCGCCAGCTCCACCACCCGCACTCCGGCGAGCGGGCCGGGCCCGCTCTCCGCCGCCGTCATGTGGACCCCCAGCCGTCCCGGCCGCTCCGTCACGACCGTATGACACCAATGATGTAACACCAGGGATGCTAAGAACGCGTTCCTCTTTCCACAACCCCGCGGGCCCGTGCGGGGCGTCACGGGCCCGCGGCCGTCCTCACCTGCGCAGCAGGAGCGAGGTGACGCGCAGCCGGCCGCTGTGGATCCACACGTCCGAGTACTCCACCGGTCGGTCGTCGGCGAGGTAGGTGACCTGCTGGAGGTACTGCACGGGGGCGCCCTCCGCCAGCGCCAGGGAGTCCGCGACCTCTCGGGAGGCGGCCTCCGCGCTGAAGGTGCGGCGGGCCGTGGCGATCTTCAGGCCGTAGGTGCCCTCCAGGACGCCGAAGAGGCTGGAGGCGGTGAAGTCCATCCGCTCGATGCCGGGCGCGAGGTCGGTCCGCACGAAGTTGAACAGCAGGGCAACCGGCCCTTCCTCGGTGCTGCGCACGCGCACCAGACGCAGCACCTGCGTGCCGGGGTCCACGTCCAGCAGGGCGGCGACGGGCCGGGGCGGGGTGATCAGGGAGCTCTCGCGCACTTGCGTGGAGGTGACGATGCCCTGGCTGGCGAAGTCCTCGGAGAGGGTGCTGAGCTTCTGGGCGATGGCCGGCTCGATCACCGTGGAGGTGACGAACGTGCCGCGCCCCCGCACCTGCCGCAGCAGTCCCTCCTCGATGAGGGTCGCCAGGGCCCGCCGTACGGTGCCGCGGCTGACGCCGAACTCCTGGGCCAGTTCGGGCTCGCTCTTGAGGCGGTAGTGCGCGGGCCACTCGCCGCTCGCGATGCGCAACCGGATGTGTTCCGAGATCTGGGCGTGGATCGCGGTGGGGACGTTGCGTTTGATGTCCGGAAGCCCTCCCTCGTCGGCTGTCACGGTCACGCGTCTCCTCTCCGGTTCCCTGGGTGTGGGCGCTCCGCCCGCCCCGCCCACGCGGGGCGGAGCGGGCGGAGCCGCGGTCGTCAGTAGCTGGTGGTCGAATCGTCGGCGGTGTCGGTGACGATCGCCACCCCCGCGCTGGTGCCGAGCAACGAGGCTCCGGCGCGCAGGAGTTCCAGGGCCTGACGGTAGTTCTTGATGGACCCGGAGGCCTTCACCCGAACGCCGTCCCGTGCCCGGTCGACAAGGTAGCGAACACTCGTCGGATTCGCGGTCTCGATCTGCCCGCTGCTGGCGTTCTTCAGGAAGGCCGCGCCGGCCTCCATGGCCAGTTCGACGGCGGCCTCCTTCTCGCTGTCGGTGAGCAGCGGCAGCTCCAGCATGACCTTGACGGGCAGGCCCGAGGCCCGCACGACGCCGGCGATGTCCTCCCGGAACTCGTCGTACATCCCGCTCTTGAGCCAGCCGATCTGCACGCCCATGTCGAGCTGGGTCGCACCCCGCCGGGCTATCTCGGCGGCCTCGGCCGCCTTGCCCGCGCTGGTCATGACGCCGACGGTCGGGAAGTCCAGGGCCGAGGCCACCTCGATCCCGGTGCCGCTCAGCTCGGCGGCCACCACGGACACCCAGGAGGCGGGGACCATCGCGGCGTTGAAGCCGTGGGTGACGGCCTCCCGGGCGTGGGCGATCATGTCGTCGCGGGTCGCGTCCGACTCGATCTTGGTGTGCTGGATGTAGGGTGCCAGTTCGGCCGGACCGAGTGTCGGCTCGGCGGTGGTGGCGGTGGTGTCGGACATGTGAGGGTCTCCCTGTGGTGGAGGCGTTGGACGGATGGCGCGGCGGTCGGCCCGCCGCACGAGGGTCAGAGCTTGGACGCGTAGTAGTCCGGGGCGACGACGCCCTCTCCCCCGAACCACCGGGGGACGTCGACGCCGCAGTACAGGCCGACGTTGCCCCAGGGCTCGAAGGCGCCGGTGCGCACGATGACCTTGGCCTGTCGGGCCAGTTCGCCCAGCACGTCGGCGTGCGGGCGCGTGGTGAACTCGGCGTCGGCGAAGCGGTCGCGCAGCCACTCGTCGAGCCGCGGGTTGTTGGAGGGGACGTCCTCGGCGCGCACCACGCCCTCGACGACCAGTTCGTCGGCGATCAGGCCGAGCACGGTCCGCAGGTCCGGCAGGTTCTCGGCGAGGGCGAGGTCGACGCGGTGCGCGTCACGGGGGATGGGGAAGCCCGCGTCCACGACCAGCAGCAGGTCGGTGTGGCCGAGCGTGGCCAGGGCCCCGCTCAGTTCGGCGTTCAGGATGCCGGAGCGCTTCATGGTGGGTTCCTTTCCATGGAGAAGGAGGTGGGAAGAGTGCGGGATCGGCCCCGAGCGGGTGCCGGGGCGGGCGTCAGGCGGCCGACGCGGCCCCGGTGGCCAGGGTCATGATCGATTCCTCGGTCGCCTCCGCGGTCTCGACGACGTCGACCAGGCGGCCTTCGCTCATCACCGCGATCCGGTCGGTCAGGGTGAGCAGTTCGGGCAGGTCGGAGGAGGAGCACAGGATCGCCAGGCCCTTCTCCGCCAGCTCGAACAGTTGCTCGTAGATCTCGGCCTTCGCCCCGACGTCCACGCCGCGCGTGGGCTCGTCGAGGATCAGCACCCCGGGATCGATCGCCAGCCAGCGGCCGAGCACGGCCTTCTGCTGGTTGCCGCCGGAGAGGCTGGTGATGGGCTGGGTCATGGTGGCGGTCTTCACCCTCAGCCGCTTCGCCTGTTCGGCGGCCCGCCGGTCGAAGGCCCGACGGCGGACGAGGCCGAGGCGGCTGAGCGGCTTCGTCATCAGCGCGCCGACGTTCTCGCCGACGCTCATGGTGGTCAGCAGGCCCTGGGCGCGGCGCTCGCCGGGGACGAACGCCAGCCGGCGCTCGACGCTGGCGATGGGGTCGCGCCGCTCGTAGGGCCTGCCCAGCAGCTCCACCGTGCCGCCGGTCCCCCGGTCGCCGCCGAAGATGTTGTGCAGCATCTCCACACGGCCGGAGTCCGGGAGTCCGGCCACGCCCAGGATCTCGCCGGGGCGCAGCTCGAAGGAGACGCCGGAGTGCCGCCGTCCGCTCAACTCCCGCACGCGCAGGGCCGGTTCCCCGGTGGGGTGCGCGCGGCGCTCCGCGCGGCGGGCGAGCTGTCCCAGCTCGCGGCCGACCATGGCGGCGACCGCCTGGTCGGGGGTGGTCTCCGTGCTCTTCCAGGAGGCGACGTGGGCGCCGTCCCGCAGCACCTCGATGCGGTCGGCCAGCCGGAAGACCTCGGGCATGCGGTGCGAGACGTAGAGCATGGTCGTCCCGTCCGCCTTGAGCTTCGCCATCAGGGCGAACAGCCGCTCGGCCTCGGCCGGGGTGAGCATCGCCGTCGGTTCGTCCAGGATCAGGACGCGGCAGCCCCGGGCGACGGAGCGGGCCACCACGATGAGCTGCTGGGTGGCGAGGTCCAGCGACCGCACGGGGGCGGTCGGGTCCAACCGGAGGTCCAGCTCGGCGAGGAGTTCGGTGGTGCGCTCCAGCATCCGGCGCCGGGAGGGGAACCAGCGGTTCCCCGGCTCGACGCCGCTGAGGACGTTCTCCGCGACGCTGCGGTCGGGCAGGAGCGACAGTTCCTGGGGGACGATCGCGACGCCGTGCCGGCCGAGCACCGTGCTCGGGTCGAAGGAGGCGACCTCCTCGCCGAACACGGTGACGCTGCCGGCGCTGGGCGGCTGGAGGCCGGCCAGGATCTTGAGCAGGGTCGACTTGCCGGCGCCGTTCTCCCCGAGCAGTGCGGTGACCTCGCCCGCGGGGACGTCGAAGGAGACGTCGGTCAGGGCGCGCACCGGACCGAAGTTGCGGGACAGGCCACGGACGCTGATGGCCGGGACGGTGCCGCGGGGGGTGTCGCGGGGAGTGGCGCGGAGGGTGTCGCGGGGGGTGGCGGCCATCAGTCCTCCACGGTCGCTTCGTCGAGGTTGTCGCGGGTGATGAACTGCGACCCGGTGTCCAGGCCCTTGATCTCGGTGCCCTCGGTGAGGAAGTCGTGCAGCACCTTGACGGCCTGGTAGCCCTGCTCGGTCGGGTTCTGGCTGATCGTGAAGTTCAGGACTCCGCGGTCGATGTACTCGGCGGTCTGGGTGAGGAGGTCGAAGCCGCCCATGGCGATGTCGTCCGCCTTGCCGGACTGCGCCACCCACTTGGCGGCGGCGGTCGTCGAGCAGCAGTCGAGGCCGGCGACGGCCACGACGCCGGACTGGCCGGACATGGTGGACTCGACGGTGTTGTAGGCGGCGTTGGGCTCGTTGCCGACGTTCACCGGTCCGACGATCTCCAGGCCGCTGCCGTCCAGCCCCTCCTTGAAGCCGCCGAACCGGTCGTGCGACCAACCGGCTCCGGTGTCCACGGAGAAGACGACGACCTTGCCCTTGTTCGTCTCGCCCAGCTCCTCGAGCAGCCGCTCGGCCTGGGCCTTGCCCGAGCCCTTGAGGTCCTGGCCGACGAAGCCCATCTGCTTCGAGTCGGGGTTGTCGGTGTTGAAGGAGATGATGGGGATGCCCGCGTCGTGGGCCTGGCTGATGACCGGCTTCAACGCGTCGCTGGAGGCGGAGGAGACGGCGAGGCCGTCCACGGCCTTCTGCTGGATCAGCGTCTGTATCTCGGAGACCTGCTGGGCCGCGTCGCCGCCGGTGGGGCCGATGAGGGCGACCTCGGCGCCGAGTTCCTTGCCCGCCTTCTCCATGCCCGCGCCGATCGGCGTGGCGAAGGCCAGGGACGGGTCGTGGTAGCTGAGCTTGATCCGCATCGGCTTGCCGTCGTCGATGCGCTGCTGGATGTGGGGGGCGAGTTCGAAGGAGCCGTCGGCGGAACCGCCGGAGTCGGCGGGGGTGATGGCGCCGCACGCGCTGAGGCTGAGGGTGGCGGCGGCGGCCGTCGCGGCGACGAGGCTTCTGAGGATGGTGCGAGGGGACATCGGTGTTCCTTCGTCGTGGTCCGGTGGCTGGGGGAAGACCCGCGGAAGGGGCGTGCCGCGGGTCGGCTCGGTCGTTCGCTCCCGTGGGAGAGGGTGGGGAGCGGGTGGCTCAGGCCCGGGTCTTGCGCTTGCGCTGCCAGGTGTCGGCCGCGACGGCGGCGACGATCACCAGGCCGGTGACGACGGTCTGCCAGAAGGAGGAGATCCCCTTGATGTTGAGGATGTTCTGGAGCAGGCCGATGAAGGCGACGCCGATGACGGTGCCCCACATGGTGCCGGAGCCGCCGAACAGGGCCGCACCGCCGATGATGACGGCGGAGATCACGGTGAGTTCCAGCCCCTGGCCGGTGACGCCCTGCACGTAGGAGAGGAAGGACAGGCCGAGCACACCGGCGAGGCCGGCGGTGAAGCCGGAGAGGACGAACGCGGTCAGCTTGACCCGCTTGACGTTGACGCCGACCAGCCGGGCGGCCTCCTGGTTGCCGCCGACGGCGTAGGTGTTGAAGCCGAGGCGCGAGCGGGACAGCAGCACCACGCCGATCGCGGCGACGACGACGAAGAAGACGAACTGCATCGGTATCAGGCCGAACAGCCGTCCCTGGCCGAGGAGGTTGAACTCCGCGACTCCGGGCTGGGAGGAGCTGAGGGAGATCGGGGCGCCGTCGGAGATGAGCAGGGCGACGCCGCGGAAGACGCTGAGCGTGCCGAGGGTGACGATGAACGACGGCACGCCGAGCGCCACGACGGCCAGCCCGTTGAGCAGCCCGGCCAGCGCCCCCACGGCGAGCCCGACGAACATCGCCAGGGACCAGCTCCAGCCGTCCGAGATCAGCATGCCGGTCGAGATCGCCGACAGCGCGTAGGTGGAGCCCACCGACAGGTCGATCTCGCCGTTGACGATCACGAAGGTCACACCGACGGCCATGATGCCGATCTGCGCGATCTGCTGGCCGACCGAGAGCAGGTTGTCGGACTGGGCGAAGCTCGGCGAGAGGACGACGCCCAGCAGGAAGAGCAGGACGAGGGCGGCGAAGACGCCGGACTCACGGGCGTGGAGCAGTCTGCGGAACGGGAGGGAGGACTCCCGCGCCGGTGCGGTGATCGAGGTCATGGAGCGTTTCCAATCCAGGCGTTCAACTGGTCTCTGGTGGGCAGGGCGGGGACGACGCCGGCGATCGTGACGGTGTGGGCGCCCGCCGCGGCGGCGAACCTCGCCGCCTGGTCGAGGTCGCGTCCCTCGGCGAGGGCGACGGCGAGGGCCGCGGTGAAGGAGTCGCCCGCGCCCGTGGTGTCGACGACGGTTCCGGCCGGGTGCGGCGGTATCGCCGTCACGCCGGACTCCCGTGCGATCAGGGCCCCTTCGCCGCCTCGGGTCAGCAGGACGGCGCCTCCGGTGCGTTCCCGCAGGGCCCGGACGAGGTCCTCGTCCCCGAGCCCGTGCCCGTCTCCGAGTCCCAGGAGTACGGGGGCCTCGGTCTGGTTCGGTGTGATCACGTCGATGAGCGGCCAGGCGTCCTCGGGCAGCGGCCGGGCGGGCGCGGGGTTGAGCAGGGTCGTCGTGCCCGACTCGCGGCCCGCGCGCAGCGCGGCCACGACGGCTTCCTCGGGGATCTCCATCGAGACGACCAGGACGTCGGCCGAGGCGATCTCCGCGCGGAACGGTTCGACGGCGGCGGCGTCCAGTTCGTCCAGGGCGCCCGGGGCGATGGCGATGCGGTTCTCCCCGGACGGTTCGACCAGGATGAAGCCGACCATCGTGGGGGCCTGGGCCGTCAGCACGTGGTCGGCGCCGACTCCCTCGCGCCGCCACAGTTCGCGTGCGGACCGGCCGAAGTCGTCGTCGCCCACCGCGGTCAGCAGGGAGACCTCCGCGCCCAGCCGGGCGGCGCCGATGGCCTGGTTGCTCCCCTTGCCGCCGGGGCCGGGGTCGAACGCTCCGCCCGAGACGGTCTCCCCCGCCGCGGGAGCCTTCGGTACCCGCATGGTGAGGCCGGCCCCGTAACTCCCGACAACTGCGATCTTCATCGACGCACCACGCTTTGTCTGTGGACAACCATGAACAACCGTGAGCGTAGGTACAGGGATGTCCCTAGTCAATAGGTTGCCGAAAGGTGAACATCCGTCACTTTTCCGTGTCGGCTGTCCGCTGGACCCGGCACCGAGCCGGTCGATGAAGGAGACGGGCGACCCACGTCACACGACGGCGCCTCACAGCCGGTCGCCCCGGAACGCTCGCCGCGGAACCGGAGGACCCGCCGCCCGGCTCCCGCGAGACGCGATCACGGGAACGTTCACCGCGCGTCGCGCTTGTGGCGGGGGTGGTGGCCCTGGTGTTGGCCGCCTCCTTGGCGGCCTTCCCGCTCTCGTGGCTCACGGACGGCGACGACGAGGCGACGGCGTCCTCTCTCGTCTCGCCGACCCGTCGACGTCGTGGTCGGCGACCGCGTACACCTGCCGTGTGGAGCGGGTCGACGGCCACTGGTACACGGGCAACGGCCGCACTCCGGACGCCTTCTCGTGGCGGAGGGCCACGCGGGGCCGGAGGTGGCCGAGGTGCGGTGCCTGCTCCACAGGGCGGGCATCGATCCGGGCGAGGTCGACGGAATCCACGGCCCGCTGACACAGCACGCGGTGGAGCGTTCGCGGAAACGGGCCGACCCGGTCGTGGACGGCATCGTCGGACCGCACACCTGGAAGGCCCTGCGAGGATCGGCCCGGGACTGATTCGGAATGACTCGGACAAGGCCGTCGCCGGAGCTCACACGTCCGACCGGTGCTCCGCGGGGAGGACGCGTGCTCCGGTCCTCCCCGCGTCTTCCCCGGTGTCCGAAGTGGGCCGACGTGGCGCGGACCGTGCCCTACGCCGCGGACACCGGCGACGGCCGACGGTCGGCCCGCGGCTTCTCGCGGCGCGCCACCCAGGGCTCGCCGAGCAGGACCGCCAGCGCACCGACGGCGAGGACACCGCCGACGAGCACCGCGCCTTCCACACCGAGAGCGGTGGGCAGCAGCAGGCCGCCGAGGAGGGAACCGCCGGCGATGCCGACGTTGAAGACCGCCGAGCCGACGGCCGAGGCGATCTCGGTGCTGCCGGGCGCCACTTGGAGGATTCTGCTCTGCAGCGAAGTGGTCATCGACGCCATGGAGAACCCGAGCAGGGCGACCAGGCAGACCGCGGCGGGACGCGCGCCGCCGAACAGGTACAGCCCCAGCATCGTCGCCGTCAGCAGCCCCACGGCCAGCACCATGGTGTGTCGGGGGTGGCGGTCCACGAAGGCGCCGGCCACATAGGTGCCCGCGATGCCCGCGATGCCCGACGCCAGCAGCAGTGGGGCGACGGCTCCCTGCGAGAAGCCGGTCACGTCGGTGAGGAAGGCGGTGATGTAGGTGTATCCGGTGAACACCCCGCAGATCACCAGAGCGGTGGTCACCATCAGGACGGCGAACCGGCGCGCGCTCGGCTCGGCCCCGACCGATGCGTGACCGCCCCCCAGGGCCGTGGACGGCAGCAGGGCGGTGACCGTGACCAGGGCGAGGAACCCGAAGGCGCTCATCACCACGAAAGGAACCCGCCAACCGAACTGCTGGCCCAGCCAGGTGCCCGCCGGGACGCCCACCACACCGGCCAGGGAGAGCCCGGAGAACAGCCCGGCGACCACCCGGCCCCGCACCTCGGGAGGGAACAGCCCGGCGGCGGTGGCGGCGACGATCGACCAGAACACCGCGTGGGTCAGCGCGACCGTGATCCGCGCGGCGAGCAGCACCCAGTAGCCCGGGGCCGCGGCGGAGACCAGGTTCGCCAGGACGAACAGGACCAGCAGCCCGATGAGCAGGGCGCGGCGCGGCGCTCGGCGGGCCAGGTGGGTCAGGGGGACCGAGGCGACGGCCACGACCACCCCGTAACCGGTCACCAGCAGGCCCACCGCCGATCTGGAGACGTCCAGATCGGCCGCGATGACCGGGAGCAGACCGACCGGCAGGGTCTCCACCGTGCTCAGGGAGAACAACGCCACCGCCAGCGCCACGACCACGGCCACCGCGGCCGGGGTGCGTAAGGTCGCCCCGGCCTTGGAATGCGCTGTCACAATTGGTTCCTTTCTTTCCCGGGCCTGCCCGGCGACCGCGAGGCAGGCCCTCCGCATGGACGGCCGGCGTCATTGAACACACCGTTTCTTGTCCGCGCAAGGCCTTTTCCGTGAACGGAGGGGAAACCGGCCGACCGGCTTATCCGACGAGGGAACGGAACCAGCCGAAAACTTTTCGGTCCTTGGTGGTCCTCTCCGACGCCTGCTAATTTCTGCCCCGCGCATCGTCAGCGTGAACCGATCCCATATCGAACCGGGCAACAGAAGCCACGGAGGACGCATGTCCACTGCCATCACGGACCGCAGGCAGGCCGGTGTCGCTTTCCTCGGCTGCGGCTACGCTGCGGATTTCTACGGACCCACCCTGAAAAACCACCCCGCGGTGAGACTTCTGGGGGCCTACGATCCCAGGAGGGAAAGGGCGGAAAGCTTTACCGCCGAGTACGGCGGAAGAGTCTTCCACAGCATGGAAGAGGTGTAGTCCGACCCAACCGTCGACATCGTGGTGAACCTCACCCCGGTCGCCGAGCACTACTCGGTGAACAAGGCGGCCTTACTCGCCGGCAAGCATGTGTACTGCGAGAAACCACTGACCACGAAAATGACGGAAGCGGAGGAACTGGCCGCGCTCGCCGAGGAGCGGGGGCTTCTGCTGTCCAGCGCTCCGGCCACGGTCTTCAGCCGGTCGGCGCAGACCCTCGTCCGCGCCGTCCACGACGGGCTCATCGGCACACCACGGCTGGCGTACGCCTCGCTCGACATGGGGCCGCTCGCCTTCATGGCCTACCGGGACTGGCGGAGCAGGCGCGGGGTGCCCTGGCCGTACGAGGACGAGGTGCGCAACGGCTGCGTACTGGAGCACGCCGGCTACCAACTCACCTGGCTGACGGCGATGTTCGGCCCCGTCGTCCGCATGTCGAGCCAGGCCGTCACGCCCTTCTCGAACCACTGGGCGGGCATCGTCGACGACGCCGCACCCGACTTCTCCCTCGGCTGCCTGCGCTTCGCCGACGGCACCGTGTGCCGTCTCACGCTCGGCTGGGTGGCTCCCGCCGACAAATCCCTGCTCGTCGTCGGCGACGAGGGCGTGCTGTCCGTCGAGGACGTCTGGCAGGCGTCGAGCCCCGTGACGCTGCGGCGCCGGGTGCGAACACGCGGCAGGGACACCGGGTACCTGGCCGAGCCCGAGCAACTCCCCTTCGTCCTTCCGCCGCTGGAGCACCGGTACGACGACGACGCGCACGACCTGACGGTGGCCGCCGGCGTCGCCGACCTGGCCAGGGCCGTGCTGGAGGGGGACCGGCCACTGCTGAGCGCGGAGTATTCGCTCCACATCCTCGATGTGAGCATCCGGCTCGCCACGGGGCAGACCCTGGACGAGGAGATCGACGCGCCCTCCCCGTCCGCCACCCGACTGTGGGGCGACAGGTTCCGGCACACCGCGGAAGCCGTCGTCGGACGATGACCGTTCGCCCGCCCCGGCAAGGACCGGCGCGCCCGGAAGAAGACCGGAAGAAGAACCGGAGGAAGACCGGAGGAACCGTGCACGGCCGTTCACGAGGAATTCCCAGCGCACGAGGAGTGCACCACGTCGCGTACACCGTTCCGGATCTGGACCAGGCGGTCGACTTCTTCGTCGACGTGCTCGGAGCGGAACTCGCCTACCGCCTCGGACCTGTGGCGTTTCCGGACAGCGACTGGATGCGACGACAGCTCGGCGTCCACCCGGACGCGACGCTGCACCTGGCGATGCTCAGGCTCGGTCCGGTGACCAACTGCGAACTGTTCGAGTACTCCGCCCCCGACCAGAGAAGGCACCTGCCCCGCAACAGTGACTGGGGCGGCCACCACCTGGCCATCTACGTCGAGGACATGGCCGAGGCGGTGGAATATCTGCGCGCCCGGCCCGGGGTGAGAGTACTGGGGGAACCGCAGCCGCTGGACGCGGGATCGACCAGGGGCGACAGTTGGGTCTACTTCCTCACGCCCTGGGGAATGCAGCTCGAACTCATCAGAATGCCCCCGGGGATGGCCTACGAACGCGAGACCGAGACCCGCCTCTTCCAGCCCGGCGACTGACACCGTTCCGAAGCGCACGGCCCCGCACGGCCCCGCTTGTGGAGTCATGTCCCCGGTGCGACGGATGTGCGTGAGCGTTCCCCCGGCCGGAGCTGACAGATCCCGTCGAGGTCCCCGGGGCGGTCGGTTGCCGGGTCGGCCCCACCGGGGAACGCTCGCGCACATCCTCACCGTCGGCCGTGGAAGGTCGGTCCTGGATCCGGTCGTCAGATCGGAAACTCCTACGCTGGGTCAGCGTACGAGTACGTGCGGTGGGAAGTGCTCGTTACCTCTCGTGAGCATGGAGAGACCGACCGGGTACGGCGGTCGGCGTACGGGAGGGATGACGAACATGACGGACGGTACGGTCACCGGAAGCGGCGGGGTGGGGAACCAAGCCCGGCCCCAGCCCCCGGCCCAGCGGTCGGGTGTCGGCGAACCGGAGACGTCGGAGGGCCTCAAGGCGTTCGGCGAGGTCGTCAAGGCGCTCCGCAAACGGGCCGGCTTGACGCAGGAGTCACTGGCCCCGAAGGTGCAGTACTCGCCGGAGACGGTCGCCTCCATCGAACAGGGCCGCCGCTTCCCACCGCACGCCTTCGTCGATCGCGCCGAGGAGGTCCTGGACGCGTTCGGCGCGATCCGAGGCGCGGCCCGTCACCTGTCGCGCAAGCCGGGGTTGGCGAAGTGGTTCCAACACTGGGCCCAGTTGGAGGAAGAGGCGATCAACCTCTACACCTACGAGTGCCGACTGGTGCCGGGCCTGTTGCAGACGGAGGCGCACGCGCGCACGTTGTTCGTGAACCGGCTCCCGCCCTTGGGCGACGACCAGATCGAGGCCCAGTGGATGGCGCGAGCGGACAGGCAGCGGTTGCTGCGGGAGCGCCCCAACACGGCGTTCAGCTTCATCCTGGAGGAACACCTGTTCCTGCGGCAGACGGGCGGCCCGGAGGTGACGCGCGAGCTGATCGACCACGTGTTGGAGGCCGCGGAGCTGCGGAACGTCGAGGTACAAGTGATGCCGCAGGCGAGGGGAGCCCATGCTGGGCTCGCGGGCCCGATGCAGCTGCTGGAGACCGCCGATCATCGGTGGTTCGCGTACAACGAGACCCAACGTGGCGGCCTCTTCGTAAGCGACTCGAAGGAGTTGAGCGTTCTCCAGATGCGGTATGCCAGGATGCGCTCACAGGCTCTCCCCCTCGAAGATTCCGTGAGCCTGTTGCAGCGGATGCGAGGAGCACAGTGAGCATGAGCGACCTGACCTGGTTCAAGAGCAGCTACAGCAGCAGTGGCGACGGCGACTGCGTCGAGGTGGCCTCCTGCCCCGACACCGTCCGTGTCCGTGACTCCAAGGACGAAGAAGGCCCGCACCTCACCATCGCGCCGGACGCCTGGAGCCGCTTCCTCTCGTACGCGGCCCAGGGCTGAACCCGCCGCACGCGTAAGCGTCCGCCCCGGAACGCGTCCGGGGCGGGCACCTCTTCCGCCTCCCGTCCGTACGCCGTACAGGAAGCCGTACGCGACGACGAGACGGGAGACACGGGTGGCCATGACGCCGCGACAGGAGTGGTTGAGGGAGTACGCGTTGCTCGCCCTGCGCGTCAACCGGCACATGGCGGGGGCCGCCACGGGGACGGTGCTCGTCTACCGGGGGCCGCGTCAGTGGAGCGAGCGGGTCGAGGCCGAGGAGCCGGTCCCGCCCGGGCGGCTGGCCGAGGACGCCGAGGCGCTGCTGGACGGGCTGGACGGCGGCCCGCTCCCGCCCGAACGCGTCCGCTACCTGACCGCCCAGGTGCGGGCCATGCGAGCGGTCGCCCGGCGCCTGGCCGGGGAGGAGCTGCCGCTGCCGGAGCACGCCCGCGAGTGCCTGGACGTGTCGGTGGGGTGGCTGCCGGAGGAGCTGTTCGAGGAGGCACACGCTCGCCTGGACGCCGCGCTGCCGCGCGGCACCGGCTCGGTGGCCGAGCGGCTGGCGGCGTGGAAGGCGGCCCACTCGCTGCCGCCGGAGCGGTTGGAGCGGCGGCTGCCGCCTCTGGTGGACCGAGCCGTCGCCGAGACCCGGCGGCGGACCAGCGCCATCGTGCCCCTGCCGGACGGCGAGGAGGTGCGCTGCCGGATCGTGCCCGACGCGCTGTTCCGGGGTGCCGGGGACTACGAGGGCGGGCTGCGGTCGACGCTCTACATCGGCGGCGGCCGGCCGTTCAACCTGGCCGATCTGTTGTACGTCGTCGCGCACGAGGGCCACCCCGGCCACATCGCCGAGTCGCTGCTCAAGGAACGCGCGCTGGTGGAGGGGAGAGGATTCCTCGACCAGCAGGTGCGGTTCATGCTGGCGCCCGCCTTCGTGATCAGCGAGGGGCTCGGGCTGCACGCGCAGGAGATCGTCTTCCCCGGCGACGAGGCCCAGCGGTGGCTGACCGATCACGTCCTGGCCGGGGAGGGCATGGCCCCGGACGGCAGCGACTTCGCCGCGATCCACCGGGTGCAGAACCTGCTGTTCGGGGTGTGGGCCAATGCCGCGCTGCTGGCCGCCGAGGGCCGACCGGACGGCGAGGTCGCCGCCTACCTGTCCCGCTGGGCGCTGATGTCCGGCGCCGAGACGGCGGCGGCGCTCGGTTCGCTGAAGGCGACGGGCATGGCGCTGTACATCTTCGCCTACTTCCACGGCCGGCGGCTGTTGGACGGCTGGCTCGCCGCCCCCGACCGGAACGAGCGGGTGCGGCGGCTGCTGACCGAGCAGCTCCTGCCGTCCGACCTGGCGCCGGGGGCCTGATCTCCGCCCGCCGTCCGGAAGGCCGGATGTCGCGGTGGAACCTGGTGGGGGCCGAGGGGAGTCGGTACGGTCCCAACAGGCGCATCGGAACGTGGAGTTCGCGTCGACTCCACCGGTTCCGGTCTGCCCCACACCCCCACACCCTGGAGATCCCATGTCGAGACGCCGCTGGATCGGTCCGTTATTGCTCGCGCTCTCCCTGGCCCTGGCCGCTCCCCCGGCCGCGTCCGCCGCTCCGCCCGCACCGCCTCCACAGCCCGCCGCCACGGCGGACGGGGCAGCGGACGGCGGAGCGCGGCGGACCGGCACCGCCTCGGTGCCCCTGGAGGACGTCACCGCGTCCACCGTCCAGGTCGCCTCCGGGCTGCGCCGCCCCACCGCCCTCGTCGCGCCCGACGACGGGACGGGGCGGCTGTTCGTCACCGAGAAGCTCGGCCGCGTCCGCGTCTACCATCCGGACACCGGCCTCGCGGCGGACCCGCTGCTCGACATCGGCGAGGTGGTGGACGCCTCGGGCAACGAGCGCGGGCTGCTCGGCATCGCCCTCCCGCCCGACTTCGTCGACAGCCAGGAGCTGTACCTGGCGTACACCGCGCTGCCGGACGGCGCGGTGACCCTGGCCCGCTACCGGCTCGACGGCGGCGAACTCGACGTGCTGCTGTCCCAGGAGCACGCCGAGTACAGCAACCACAACGGCGGCCAGCTCGCCTTCGGTCCCGACGGCCACCTCTACTGGAGCATCGGCGACGGCGGCGGGTCCGGGGACCCCTTCCGCAGCGGACAGCGGCTGGACACCCTGCTGGGCAAGATCCTGCGCATCGACGTCGGCAGGAGCTGCGGGGATCTTCCGTACTGCGTACCGGAGGACAACCCGTTCGTCGGCGTCGAGGGCGCCCGTGAGGAAATCTGGCTGTACGGGCTGCGCAACCCCTGGCGGTTCTCCTTCGACAGCGCGGACGGCTCGCTGTGGATCGGCGACGTCGGCCAAGGCCGCTGGGAGGAGATCAACCACCTCACGCCCGGACAGGGCGGGGCGAACCTCGGCTGGTCCTGCTACGAGGGCCTGGAGGTGTTCGAGCAGGAGCACTGTCTGCCCGACACGGAGTACACCGAGCCGGTCTTCACCTACCCCCTGAGCGTCGACGGCAACTGCGCGGTCATCGGCGGACACGTCTACCGCGGCGAGGAGTTCGCCGACCTGGTGGGAGGCACCTACATCGCCACCGACTACTGCTCGTCCACCGTGTGGGCACTCCGTGAGGACGGCGACGGCGGCTATCTCCACGCCCGGATCGGGAAGACGGCCACCCAGGTGACGGCGATCGGCACCACGCCGGAGGGCGAGCTCTACGCCGTCAACGACCTGCCCGGCGGGCTGCACCGGGTGGTCTTCGAGGAGGCCGAGGAGTCCGTCCCCACCTGCCGGGTCGACTACGAGACGACCGTCTGGGGCACCGGCCTGACCGCCGACATCACCATCACCAACACCGGCGCCGAGCCGGTCACCGGCTGGACGCTCTCCTTCGCCCTCCCCGCCGGCCAGGACATCATCTCGGGTTGGAACGGCACCTTCGCCGAGGCCGACACCGTCGAGGTGTCCAACGCCCCGTACAACGAGACGATCCCCCCGGGCGGCAGTGTCACCGTCGGCTTCGTGGCCCGCCACACCGGTGACACGTCCCCGCCCGAGAGGTTCACTCTCAACGGGGACGCCTGCGCCATCGGCGGCTGACCCCCGCCGCGCGCTCCCGCCCGCCCTACCGTCGCCGCCCCGCCGCCGCTCGCCGCCGTTCAGGTGCCAGGCGGCGGAGTGCGTTCGGTGTCGAGCTGTGCGACCAGCCGTTTGGGGGCGATCGTGCGGTAGCTCTCCTCCACCCAGTCGCACAGCGGCTCGGCGCCCGGTGCGCCCGGCTCGCCCAGCGGGACCGTCACCCAGCCCGCCCGGCCGAGCCCGTACCCCGTCGGCATGGCACCCGGGGCGGACAGCGCGTGGGCGTGCGCCTGGGGATCGGCGAGTTTCACCGTGACGGTGGGCGGGGAGTCGCCCCGCCCGGCGACGAGGTGCCCGAGGAAGAGGAAGACGAAGATCTTCCGGTTGACCTTGATCACGCACTCGTTCCAGGGGAAGTCCTCGTACGCGCCCGGCAGCCCCAGCGCGAACCGCCGCACCCGCTCGCGCACCGCCGACGCCTCCCGTTTCCTCGCGCGCTCGTCCATGCCCCCACCGTAGGGTCGGGTACCGACACGGGGATTCGACCCGCTCCCCCTTCCGTTCCCAGGAGGCGCAGAGTGTCCCGCAACGACCGCGAACACGGCCGCGAGTACGACGTGGTGCTGTTCGGCGCGACCGGTTTCACCGGCGGGCTGACGGCCGAGTACCTGGCCGCCCACGCCCCCGACGGTTGCCGCTGGGCGCTGGCCGGACGCAACCGCGACAAGCTGCTGCGGCTGCGCGAGCGGCTGGCGGAAACCGATCCGTCCTGCGCCGATCTGCCGCTGGTGCACGCCGACGCCGACGACCCCGCCTCGCTGCGCGCGGTCGCCGAGAGCACCCGTGTGGTCGCCACCACCGTCGGCCCGTACATCCGGCACGGTGAGCCGCTGGTGGCCGCCTGCGCCGAGGCCGGGACGGACTACGTGGACCTGGCCGGCGAGCCGGAGTTCGTGGACCTGATGTACCTGCGCCACCACGAGCGGGCCCGGGAGACCGGTGCGCGGCTGGTGCACTCGTGCGGCTTCGACTCGGTGCCGCACGACCTGGGTGTGCTGTACACCGTCGAGCACCTGCCCGAGGGGGTGCCGCTGCGGATCGACGGTTACGTCCGCGCGTCCGGCACCATCTCCGGCGGAACGCTCGCCTCCGTGCTGACCGTCGCCTCCCGGCAGCGGCAGACGGGGGCCGTGGCCCGGGAGCGGCGGCGCGTCGAGCCCCGACCGGCCGGGCGTCGGATCAGCACGCCGTCGGACCTGCCGCGTCGCAGCGCCAAGGCCGGGGCGTGGGCGGTGCCGCTGCCCACGCTCGACCCGCAGGTCGTCGCCCGGTCGGCCGCCGCCCTGGAGCGCTATGGACCGGACTTCCGCTACCGCCACTACGCGGCCGTCCGTCGGCTGCCCGTCGCCGTGGGAGGCATCGCCGTGGCCGGGGCGTTCCTCGCTCTCGGTCTGGTGCCGGCCGCCCGCCGCGCGCTGTCGGCCCGGTTGGCGCCGGGCGAGGGCCCGAGTCCGGAGCGGCGCGCGAAGAGTTGGTTCGCCGTCCGCTTCTTCGGGGAGGGCGGTGGTCGGCGGGTGATCACCGAGGTCTCCGGCGGCGATCCGGGGTACGGCGAGACGGCGAAGATGCTGGCGGAGTCGGCGCTGTGCCTGGCTCTGGACGAGCTGCCCGAGACCTCGGGGCAGGTCACCACGGCGGTCGCGATGGGCGACGCGCTGATCGAGCGGCTGAGCCGGGCGGGGATCGGCTTCCGCGTCGTCGCCGTCCCGGGGCGCGGCTGAGGGGGCGGACGGGCCGGGCGGGCCGTCAGGCGCCCGTCACCCAGGACGCTATGACCCAGATCATGGCGATCAGCCAGCCCAGGGCGAGTGTGCCCGCGAACCCGAACGCCAGCGCGGGACCGCGCCCGAAGTCCGAGGTCAGGCCGGGGGTCGGGGCCGTGGTGCGGTGTGCGTTCTGCATGATCCTCTCCATGTCCTCATGGTGCCGTCCACAACGGCTTTCAAACATCCGTACGTCTACTCAGATGCGTTGTCGATCAAGCTAGTTGCCTCCACTGACAGCGCGGTTCGAAACTTCGGGCGGCACAATGCGTGCATGGAGCAACGGTCCTGGGCCCGGATGTGGGCCGCGCTGGGCGGCGAGCCCGCACTCCTCGAACGCGTCCGCCTTCACCCCCGCGACCCGGCGACCGTGCTGCCCGCGCGGCTGCCGGTGCGGGAACTCGCCCGGTCCACCGTCGCGGTGTGCGCCCTGGCGGCGGCCGAGGCGGCGGCCCTGCGCTCGGGTGGCGGCGTCCCGGCCGTACGGGTCGACGACGGAGCGGTGGCCACCGCGTTCACCAGTGAGCGGCACCTGCGGATCGACGGCCGTCCGGCCGGCACGTTCGCGCCGCTGTCCCGTTTCTGGCGCACCGACGGCGGATGGCTGCGCACCCACGCCAACTATCCGCACCACCGCGCCCGGCTGCTGTCCGTCCTCGGCCTGTCCGACGGCGGGGACGGCAACGGGGGCGAGGAAGCCCTGGTCGAGGCGGTCGCCGCCGAACTCGCCGGTCGCCGTGCCGAGGACGTGGAGGAGGCGGTGTACGCCGCGGGCGGTCTCGCCGTCGCCGTCCGCACCCCCCGGCGGTGGGCGGCGCACCCGCAGGGCGCGGCCGTGGCGCGGCTCCCCCTGGTGGGACGCGAGCGGCTGGACGAGACCCCGCCGCTGCCGCTGCCCCCGACCGGCCCGAGGGTGCTGGACCTCACCCGGGTCATCGCCGGCCCCGTGGCCGGCCGCACCCTCGCGCTGCTGGGCGCCGACGTGCTGCGGATCGACTCGCCGAACCTGCCCGAGAGTGTGGACGCCCACGCCGACACCGGCTTCGGCAAGCGGTCGGCGCTGCTGGACCTCGCCTCCCGCTCCGGCCGTCGGACCTTCGAGGAGTTGCTCTCGGCCGCCCATGTGGTGATCACCGGCTACCGCCCCGGCGCCCTGGACCGCTTCGGGTTGTCGGCCCGGGAGTTGGCCGTGCGGCGACCGGGGCTGGTGGTGGCGGAGTTGAACGCCTGGGGCGGGGCGGGGAACGGACCGTGGGGCGATCGGCGGGGCTTCGACAGCCTGGTGCAGGCCGCGAGCGGCATCGCGGTGATCGAGGCGGGCGAGGACGGCCGGCCGGGCGCGCTGCCCGCCCAGGCGCTCGACCACGGCACGGGCCACCTGCTGGCCGCCGCGGTGCTGCGGTCGCTCGTCGAGCGGCACCGGGACGGCGGAACCCGGCGCGTCCGTCTGACGCTGGCCCGCACCGCGCACTGGCTGGTGCACGAGTCGGCGGCGCCCGAGGGTTCCGAGGGGCCGGAGGGGAGGGGCGGGCCGTGGGAGCCGTACGACCCCGCCGACTGGCTCACCGAGACGGACGGCCCGCTGGGGCGGCTGCGCCACGCCGTCCCCCCGGTGTCCTACGAGGGCGGGCCCGAGGGCTGGTCCCGCCCGCCGGGGCGGCCGGGCGGGGACGAACCCGTCTGGCGGTGAGCGGGACGGGCGGGGCGGGCGGGCAGGCGGGGCGGCTCAGTCGTCCTCGCCGTCCGTCCCCCCGCGCCGCAGTTCCTTCCCCTCCCGCCTGCGCCGCTCCAACTCCCGCTCGTCTGGCTTGCGTTCGACCCCGACCCCGCCCCAGAAGGCGAGGCCGGTGATCACCACGCGCGGCGCTCCCGGCTCGCCCGAGCCGGCGGCGCTGTGGTCGAAGCCGCCCATGATGCCGATGCCCCGCACCTCGACCTCGGCCTCCGGCGGAACGGTGACGTGGATGCCGCCCATGATCGGGAAGCAGCGGATCTCCACCTCGCGGTCCTCGAAGCGAGCCTCGCGCAGGTCGATCTCCCCGCCGCCCCAGAAGGCGAACCCGGTGAAGCGGCGGGGCGCCGTCCACGGTCCCTTGCGGATGAAGGCCCCCATGATCGCGACTCCGCCTCGGGAGGTGGGCGTGCCGCCGAAGCGGCCGGCCCACCGGCGGCGGCCCGGCCTCTCGGGCTCCCGCTGCTCGGCGGTCCGGGGCAGGTCTCTCACCAGCGGCACCAGTTCCCCCTGGGTGCGCGCTCGGTAGGCGGAGTCCAGCCGCTCCTGGAACTCCTCCATGTCGAGTCGCCCCTCGGCCACCGCGTCCCGCAGCACCTCGGCCACACGCTCCCGGTCCGCGTCGGAGGCCCTCATCTCGGGCAGGTCGTCGGTCATGACGGCAGGCTACCGGCCGGGCCCGCCCGCGGGCCGATCGCGCCGGCCACCGGCCACCGGCCCGGAGACGATTCGGAACAGGCCTGGGCGCCCGTCACCAGTACCGCCGGAAGGACGCGGCGGTTCCTGTCGCTCAGACGCGCCAGATCACGATGATCAGGGTGAAGAACACCGGTACGCCGAGGGGAACGGCCCAGGAAGAGCGCCCGGACCGCGAGGCGGACCGGGACAGGGCCGCGATGATCCTCGCGTTCGCCAGGGCGGCCAGCAGCCAGAACACCGTCCACAGCGGCTCGAAGAGCCAGGTGGGCGACTCGAAGTAGACGTTGTACCCGAGCCAGAGGTCGACCCGGACGACCCACACCACCAGGTACACCACGAGTGTCCAGGGCATGCACAGGACGACGGCCAGGAACCGGGCCGTCGAGTCGGGGTCGTCCACCACGCCCAGCGCGTCGGCCGACGCCCAGAGCGCCAGGACGGCGACCACGGCGAGGTAGACGCGCGACGTCCGGTTGCCGGTGGCCTCCGACACGATGCGGCCGGGCTTCTCTTTCGGCTTCACGGGAGTTCCTGTTCTGCGTGGTTTCCGTGCGGAGGGGCGGCACCCCGTCCGTGGCGCCGGGGTGCCTCCTCCTCCCTTCCGGGCACGGCCGCCGGCCCGCGGCGGCCGTGCCCGTCCCCGCATCGGTGGTTCCGGAGCGACCCGGGCGTTGAAGCCGACGGACCCGACCGGGCCGCCGCCTTCCGTCCGGGGACCGGGCGGCGCTCCGTGGCGCTCCCTCAGGCCAGGTCGATCCCCGGGTAGAGGGGGTGTCCGGCCAGCAGGTCGGCGGCGCGTCCGGCGACGGACTCGGCGACCTTCTCCTCCAAGGCGTACCGCGCCTTGGAGGGGGTTCCGGCCGCGGTGGTGCCCGGCTCGGCGGCGGTGAGGACGGTGTGGATGAGGTCGGCGACCTCGTCCATCTCCGCCGTGCCCAGGCCGCGCGTGGTCAGCGCGGGGGTGCCGATGCGGATGCCGGAGGTGTACCAGGCGCCGTTGGGGTCGCGCGGCACGGCGTTGCGGTTGGTGACGATGCCCGAGGCCAGCAGGGCGTCCTCGGCCTGCCGGCCGGTGAGTCCGTAGCCGGTGACGTCGATGAGCGCCAGGTGGTTGTCGGTGCCGCCGGTGACGAGGGTCGCGCCGCGGCGCATCAGGCCCTCGGCGAGCGCGGCGGCGTTCTCCACCACCCGGCGGGCGTAGTCGCGGAAGGCGGGCCGGCGGGCCTCGGCCAGTGCCACGGCCTTGGCGGCCATGACGTTGGGCAGCGGGCCGCCGAGGACCATGGGGCAGCCGCGGTCGACGTGTTCGGCCAGCGTCTCGTCGCACAGCACCATGCCGCCGCGCGGGCCGCGCAGGGACTTGTGGGTGGTGGTGGTGACGATGTTGGCGTGCGGCACGGGGTCGAAGTCACCGGTGAAGACCTTGCCCGCGACCAGGCCGGCGAAGTGGGCCATGTCGACCATCAGGGTGGCGCCGACCTCGTCGGCGATCTCCCGCATGATCCGGAAGTTCACCTTCCGGGGGTAGGCGGAGTAACCGGCCATCAGGATGAGCGGGCGGAACTCGCGGGCGGCGGCGCGCACCGCGTCGTAGTCGAGCAGGCCGGTGGCCGGGTCGGTGCCGTAGCTGCGCTGGGCGAACATCTTGCCGGAGATGTTGGGACGGAAACCGTGGGTGAGGTGGCCGCCCGCGTCCAGGGACATGCCCAGCATCCGCTGCTCGCCCAATTCGCGCCGGAGCGCCGCCCAGTCCTCCTCGGTCAGGTCGTTGACGTGCCTGGCCCCGGCGCGCTCCAGGGCCGGGCTCTCCACCCGCTGGGCGAGGACGGCCCAGAAGGCGACCAGGTTGGCGTCGATGCCGGAGTGCGGCTGGACGTAGGCGTGGGAGGCGCCGAACAGCTCGCGGGCGTGCTCGGCGGCGAGCCCCTCGACGGTGTCGACGTTGCGGCACCCGGCGTAGAAGCGGCGGCCGACGGTGCCCTCGGCGTACTTGTCGCTGAGCCAGTTGCCCATGGCCAGCAGCACGGCCGGGGAGGCGTAGTTCTCGCTGGCGATCAGCTTGAGGGAGGCGCGCTGGTCGGTGATCTCGGCGCCGATGGCGTCGGCGATGCGCGGTTCGACGCCCCGGATCACCTCCAAGGCGCTGTTGAAGGCGGTGGAGGCGGTGGCGTTCGGGGTGGCTTCGGTGGCCATGGGGCCGCTCCTTGACGTCCTCGACGACGGTGTGGCGGCCCAGGCGCGCGGCTCTTTGTCGCACGTGGTGTCGCACGTGGCGAGGGCCGCTCCCCGATGGTCGATCCCATCTCTACGCGCCAGTCACGGCCCGGTCGGAGCCTAGCACTCGCGCGCCCGACCGGCCTGGGGCACGGTGGACGGGAGAGAACCCTTCGTGACCCATCCCTCACAGGAGGCCACCGTGACCAACCACGTCTACCGGGTGACCGAGATCGTCGGCAGTTCGCACGAGGGTGTCGACCAGGCGATCCGCAACGGGATCGAGCGCGCCTCGCAGACCCTGCGGCACCTGGACTGGTTCGAGGTGACACAGGTCCGCGGCAACATCACGGACGGCCGGATCGAGCACTATCAGGTCGGCCTGAAGGTCGGTTTCCGGCTGGAGGACACGGAGGGCTGATCCGTCCGGCCCCTCCGGGCCCGGATTCACGCCCTCGGCCCCGTGGGCGAAGGGGTAGAAGCACCGTCGCGTGGCACTCGGCCGACCGGAACACCCCGTGTTTCGGTCATTCCGGGAGGAACGCGGCATGCCCACGGCAGCCCTCAACAGCCCGGTCACGATCGTCGACGCGCCGACCCGCGGCCGGTTCGAGGCGCGGATCGGCGTGACACTCGTCGGTTTCGCGGACTACCGCCGCGCCGACGGTCTGGTGACCTGTCCGAGGGTCGTGGTGTCCCGGCCCTTCCTGGGCCGGGGCATCGGCGACCTGCTCGTCCACGTCGCCCTGGAGGACACGCGGCGACGCGGCCTGCGGGTCCGTCCGGCCTGTGCCTTCGTGGAGCGGTGGATCGAGTTGCACCCCGAGTACCGGGAGCTGGTCCCGGTGGACGCGGCGAGCCCGGGCGGCACGTGAGACACGTGTGAGACACGTGAACGGCCGCGGCCGGCGGGTGGTCGGCGCCGGTGCGCCGCCCCCGCCGGCCGCGGCCGGAGCGTGTTCCGTTCGGTTCCGAAGGAACCGGGACCGGGATCGGGACCGTCAGGACCGGGTCACGGTGTGTTCCACTTCTGGTTGGCCGTTCCGGAGCAGGTCCAGATCTGGGTCTTGGTGCCGTTGGCGGAGTTGTTGTCCTTCACGTCCAGGCACTTGTCGGCATTGGGGTTGACGATGTCCCGCGCCGGGGTGACGACCCACTGTTGGGCGGGCGTGCCGTTGCAGTCCCAGAGCTGGACGGGTGTGCCGTCCGCCTTTCCGGCCCCGGAGACGTCCAGGCACTTGCCCAGCGCCCGGATGGTGCCGTCCCCGCCGACCGTCCACTGCTGCGCGGCGTTGCCGTTGCAGTCGTGGATCTGCACCGGGGTGCCGTTGGCGTTGTTCGCCCAGGCCACGTCCAGGCACTTGCCCGCCAGGCCGGTGATCGTGCCGGTGCGTCCGCTCCCGCCGCCGCTGTCGCCGCCGGTGACGCGGACGTGGTCGACGACCATCCGCTGCGGGAAGACGGTGCTGTTGTCGGGCAGGCCCGGCCAGTCGCCGCCCACGGCGAGGTTGAGGATCAGGAAGAACGGCTTGTCGAACACCCAGCGCTTGCCGCCCAGGTCGGCCGGGGTGCGGCGCTGGTAGACCTGGCCGTCCACCGACCAGGTGATGGAGTTCGGCGCCCAGTCGACGGCGAAGGTGTGGAAGTCGTCGGCGAACGCCCGGCCGTTCGGCAGGGTGTACGCGGCGCCGATGCCCTCGCCGCCGGAGTAGCCGGGGCCGTGGATGGTGCCGTGCACCGTGCCGGGCGCGTAGCCGACGTTCTCCATGATGTCGATCTCGCCGCTGTTGGGCCATCCGACACCGGGGTTGTGGATGTCCGCGCCGAGCATCCAGAACGCGGGCCACATGCCCTGGCCGCGCGGGATCTTGATGCGGGCCTCGATGCGCCCGTAGGTCGTGGTGAACTTCCCGGCGGTGTTCATCCGGGCGGAGGTGTACTCGCACCGCCCGTACCAGCACTGGTAGTTGCCCGGGTTCTCCTTGCGGGCGGTGATCACCAGGTTGCCGTTGCCGTCGAGCGCGGCGTTGGCGTTGCCCGGGGTGTAGTACTGCCGCTCGTGGTTGTTGCCGCTGTTGTCGCCGATCTCCATCTGCCACTTGCGGCCGTCGACGGCCGATCCGGCGGGACCGTCGAAGGTGTCCTCGAACAGCACCGCCATGGGCCGGGTCTCGGTGGTCCCGGCCTCGGCGGTCCTGGTCTCGGTGGCCTTCGCCGGGGTGGCGCGGTCGGTCACGGGTCCGGCCGCGGCCGTGCCGGTGACCGCCAGGGTCAGGGTCAGGCCCAGCAGGGCCGCCGCCGACGCCCACGAGCGCCGTCTGCGGGGCGGGGGTCCGTCGGTGTGGGGGGTGGGTCTCATGGAGCTCACTTCCGTCTGTCGGCCGGGAGTTCCGGGTGGGGGTGCGCCGTCCACCGGTGGCGAGGCGTCCACGGCCGCCCGGTCACGGCGTGGCCGGGTCCGCGGGGAGGCGGGACGGGCCGGGTGCCGTGCGGGGGCGCGGGCCCGCCTCGTCCACGGTGGGGGCGTGCGCCGGTGAGGACGGACGGTCAGCGCTCGTGCGTCAACCGCCCGCTCCCCAGGCTCAGTTCAAGCCGTGAGTCAACTCCCACGGTGAGCGGCCCGTCAAGGGCTTGGACGAGACCAATCCGCTTCAAGTCTTGAACACGAGAGCGCTCTTGAGAGCGCTCTCAGAACATCTGCTTCAATTCTGGCGTGAAGTCTTGACGTAGCCGCTCAAGGCCGTTTGACTCCCTGCCCATGTCCGGTACCGGTCCCGGAACCGGTTCCGCTTCTTCCCCGCACCACCCGTGTCCCCACCCCCGCCTGCCCATCTGCCCGCCCACCCGTCCGCCTGTCCGCGTCGAACCCGAGTGAGGAGTGCCCATGCGCGTCACCATCGCCGATGTCGCCCGTGCGGCCGGGGTCAGCAAGTCGACCGTCTCCCGGGTGCTCAACGCCAAGGGCGAGGTGGACCCGGGCACCGCCGACCGGGTGCGCGGGATCATCGCGCGCCTGGGCTACGTGCCCAGTTCACGCGCGGTCGGTCTGGCCCGGGGCAGCACCCGCACGGTCGGCATGCTCGCGCCCTCCCTCACCTGGCCCTGGATGTCCGAGGTCCTCCAGGGCGCGGTGGACGCCGTGGAGACGGCCGGGTACGGACTGCTGCTGTTCACCTGCCACCGCGGCAGGGAGTCGATGGTCCAGTTCGCCGAGCAGGTCTCGGCGCGGGCGTTCGACGGACTGCTGGTGGTGGAGCCGGAGGACGAGATCGACGCCGTCGTCCCGATGCGCCGGGCGGGCCTGCCCGTGGTGCTGGTCGACGACCGCGCCCGCCACCTCTCGTTCCCGTCCGTGTCCACCACCAACGACCTCGGCGGCGAGCTGGCGGCGCGTCACCTGTTGGCGCTGGGACGCCGCGCGCCCGTGGTGATCACCGGCCCACCGCACTTCGGCTGCGTGAGCGAGCGGCTGGCGGGCTTCGTCCGCGCCCTGGACGGGCACGGCGTCGAGCACGACCCGCGCCGCACGGTGGAGGGCGACTTCACCGAACGGTCCGGCGAGGAGGCGGTGGAGAAGTTCCTCGCCGACGGCCTCGACGTCGACGCCGTCTTCGCGCACAACGACCTCAGCGCGGCGGGCGCCCTGCGGGCCCTGCGCGCCGCCGGCCGGCGGGTGCCCGAGGACGTCGCCGTGATCGGGTTCGACGACATCCCGCTCGCCACCCACACCACCCCTCCCCTGACCACCGTCCGCCAACCCCTGCGGGCGATCGGCGAAGCGGCGGCGAACCTGCTGCTCGCCCACATCGGCGGAGACCCGCCGACCCACGACCCCGTCGTCCTGCCCACCGAACTGGTGGTCCGGGCCTCGGCCCCCCATCCGTAACAGCCCCACCCCCGTCCTCGAAGAACGAGATCCACCGCTCCACCCCTTCGTGAGAGCGCTCTCAGGACCGAGGGCGCCAAAGCGGACACACACCGCGACAACCGGAAAAGCCCATGGAGGAGACGCCATGAGAGTCCCCAACCGGACCGGAAACCGGGCCAGAGCCGCCGCCGCGGCGGCTCTGAGCACCACCGTCCTGCTCGCCGGCTGCGGCGCCGGCGCAGGCCAGGCCGGCACGCAGGCCAAGGGGGAGAAGGGCGTGCTGACCGTCGGCATGCCCAACGGCCCGCAGACCAACAACAGCAACCCGTTCCTGGAGACCTCCGCGGGCGCCTCCCTGGGCTACCGCTACATGATGTACGAGCCGCTGGTCATGGTGAACGGCGTCCGCCCGGCCGAGAAGGGCACGCCCTGGCTGGCCAGCGAGTGGAAGTGGTCGGACAACTACAAGAAGCTCACGCTCACCGTCCGGTCCGGGCCCACCTGGTCCGATGGCGAGAAGTTCACCGCCGAGGACGTGGCGTTCACCTTCGAACTGCTCAAGAAGAACCAGACGCTGAACCTCCACGCCGTCCCCTACGACGGCATCAGCCGCAAGGGCGACACCGTCGAACTGACCTTCCCCGAACCGCAGTTCGTCAACCAGAGCAAGATCCTGACCACCCTCGTGGTGCCCGAGCACATCTGGTCGAAGGTGAAGAACCCGGAGACCTGGCCCAACAAGGAGCCCGTCGGCACCGGTCCCTACACGCTCAAGAGCTTCACGCCGCAGACCGTCACCCTCACCGCCCGCGACACCTACTGGCAGGAGGAACCGAAGGTCAAGGAGCTGCGCTACACCTCCTACAACGACAACAACGCGCAGACCACGGCCCTGGCCAACGGCACCTGCGAGTGGTCCTTCGTCTTCACCCCGGACTACAAGAAGATCTACGTCGACAAGGACCCCAAGCACAACAAGCTCTGGTTCCCCTCCGGGCTGGGCGTCCACGGACTGTGGTTCAACACCGCCAAGAAGCCCTTCGACGACCCGGCGCTGCGCCGCGCGATCAACCACGTGATCGACCGCGAGGCCATCCACGTGCGGGCGCAGGCCACGCTCTACCCGAAGATCGAGAGCGTCACGGGCATGCCGCTGCCGGCCGGTGAGCCCTTCCTCGCGCCCGAGTACAAGGGCGTCAAGCAGACCGTGGACGTCGAGGCGGCCAAGAAGGAGCTGAAGGAGGCCGGCTACACCCTCTCCGGCGGCGTCCTGAAGGACCCCTCGGGCAAGCCGGTGACGATGACGCTCACCGACCCCGCGGGCTGGTCCGACTACCTCACCGGCCTGTCGATCATCAAGGACAACGTCAAGCGGATCGGCATCGAGGCCAAGGTGAAGACCCAGACGGCGGACGCCTGGGCCACCGCGCTCAACGAGGGCGACTTCGACGCCACCCTGCGCTGGACCAACAGCGGCGCCACCCCGTACGACATGTACCAGCAGATCATGGACGGCGAGCTGTACCAGCCGCTGGGCAAGGCCTCCCCCGGCGGCAACTTCGGCCGCTTCCGCAACGAGGACGCCACCAAGGCTCTCAAGGAGTACGCGAACGCCAGCGACGAGAAGACCCGCACCGAGGCGCTGAACGAACTCCAGCGGATCATGGTCGAGGAAGTCCCGCTCGTGGCCACCGCCGCCGCCCCGATCGGCGCCGAGTACACCACCCGCAACTGGGTCGGCTGGCCGTCGGAGTCCGACCCGTACGCCCCGCCGCAGCCCACCCAGCCCAACTCGCTGGACGTCGTCCTGCACCTGCGGCCCGCTTCCTGACGACCGGAAGCGACAGAGCCGTCCGCCCCGCCGCGCGATCCGATCCCATCCCCGCACCGGCGGCGGGGCGGACCACACCCCGCCGCCGGCGGCCCTCGGCGACGACGACCACGCCCGAGGGCCACCGAGCGACCACCCAGGACGCAGGAACGACAGCCACCGGCAGGAAGAACCAGCAATGTCCGAAGAACACACCGCACGACCCGCCGACGAGCGCGTGGTGCTGGAAGCCCGAGGGGTGAGCAAGCACTTCCCCGTACGGCGCGGTCCACGCTCGCTGCTCGGCGGCCCCCGCCCGGCGGTCCACGCCGTGGACGACGTCTCGCTGCGGCTGCGCCGCGGCTCCGTCACCGCGCTGGTGGGCGAGTCCGGTTCCGGGAAGTCCACCGTCGCCCGGCTGCTCGCCCAGCTCTACCCGCTGACCTCCGGGGAGATCCTGCTGGACGGCGAGCCCGCGCGGGCGGGCCGGGGGCGGGCGTTCCGCGCGTACTGCCGGCACGTCCAGATGGTCTTCCAGGACCCCTTCGCCTCCCTCAACCCCGTGCACACCGTCCGCTACCACCTGACCCGGGCGCTGCGCATCCACAACCGGGCCGGGAACAGCCGGCAGGAGCTGGAGGAGGCGCTCACCGAGCTGCTGGGCCGTGTCCAGCTCACCCCCGCCGGGCGCTACCTGGACTCCTTCCCGCACGAGCTGTCCGGCGGCCAGCGCCAGCGGGTGGCCATCGCCCGCGCCCTGGCCGCCGACCCCCGGGTGCTGCTGGCCGACGAACCCGTCTCGATGCTGGACGTCTCCATCCGTCTGGGGGTCCTCAACCTGCTGCGCGACCTCAAGGAGCGGCTGGACCTGGCGATCCTCTACATCACCCACGACATCGCCTCCGCCCGCTACTTCGCGGACACCACCCTGGTGATGTACGCGGGCCGGATGGTCGAGGGCGGCGACAGCGAGACCGTCACCCAGCGTCCCGCCCACCCCTACACCCGGCTGCTGCTGGCCTCCGCCCCCGACCCGGACCGCGTCACGGACGGCGAGGACGGCGAGGACGGCGGCGAGGGCCGGGCCGACGAGCCGACCGAGGACGCCGACCCGGCCGGCGGCGAGCCGCCCAGCCTGATCTCGCCGCCTCCCGGCTGCCGCTTCCACCCGCGCTGCCCGATGGCGATGGAGCGCTGCCGCACCCAGACGCCGCCGCGCTTCGACCTCGACGACGGCCAGTGGGCGGCCTGCTGGCTGTACGACACCCCGTCCGCCGTCCCCGCCGGGAGAACGGGCGGGACGGCCGAGGCACCGGGGACCGGATCGGAGGCCGCGTCGTGAAGTTCGTCCTCCAGCGCCTGGCCTTCTACCTGCTGACCGCGTGGGCGGCCATCACCATCAATTTCCTGATCCCCCGTCTGATGCCGGGCGACCCGGTGCAGTCGCTGATCGCCCGTTACCAGGGCCAGCTCTCCAGCAAGTCCATCGCCTCCCTGGAGACCCTCTTCGGGCTCGACCAGGACCGGTCGCTGTGGCAGCAGTACCTGGACTACTGGGCGAACCTGGCCCGCGGCGACCTGGGGCTGTCGTTCACCTTCTTCCCCACCCCCGTCTCGGAGGTCATGGCCCAGAGCCTGCCGTGGACGCTGGCCCTGGTCGGCACCACGACCCTGATCAGCTTCCTGATCGGCACCGGCATCGGCATCTTCGCCGGCTGGCGGCGCGGTTCCTGGCTGGACGGGCTGCTGCCGGTGACCACCTTCATCTCGGCCATCCCCTACTTCTGGCTGGGCCTGATCGCCATCTCCCTGTTCGCCGTGCAGTGGCCGATCTTCCCGGCGGCCGGCGGCTACGACACCAGCCTGGTCCCCGGTCTCGACGCGGCGTTCCTCTCCAGCGCGCTGTACCACGCGGTGCTGCCCGGCGTGACCATCGTGCTCAGCGCGATGGCCGGCTGGATCCTGGGGATGCGGAACATGATGGTGACCGTCTCCTCCGAGGACTACGTGATGGTCGCCCAGGCCAAGGGCCTGCCGGAGCGTCGGGTGATGTTCTCCTACGCCGCCCGCAACGCGATCCTGCCGAACGTCTCCGGCTTCGCCCTCTCCCTCGGTTTCATCGTCGGCGGCACGCTGCTGGTGGAGATGGTCTTCTCCTACCCCGGCATCGGCTACGTCCTCTTCCAGGGCGTCAACGCCAAGGACTACCCGCTGATGCAGGGCGTGTTCCTGATCATCACGCTCGCCGTCCTGGCCGCGAACCTCCTCGCCGACCTGCTCTACGTGCTCCTCGACCCGCGCACCCGAAAGGAGGGCTGACCCGATGACCGTCCAGGCGACCGACCCCGCCGGGGGCGTCCCCGCGGAGACCGCCGCGCCCCCCGCGGCCCGCCGCGACCGGCTGCGCTTCCTGCGCAACGGCAAGACCGCGACCGGGCTGGCGATCCTGGGCCTGTTCGTCCTGCTCGCCGTCGCCGGGCAGTGGCTGGCTCCTCACGATCCGTCCGCGATGAGCGACGATGTCCTCCAACCGCCTTCCCTGGAGCACCCGTTCGGCACCACCCAGACCGGGCAGGACATCTTCTCCCAGGTCCTGGTCGGCACCCGAGGGGTGCTGGTGGTGGGCTTCATCGCGGGCTTCTTCGCCACGCTGCTGTCCGTGCTGATCGGGGTGAGCGCCGGTTTCCTCGGCGGGATCGCCGACGAGCTGCTCTCCGCGTTCACCAACATCTTCCTGGTCATCCCCGGCCTGCCGCTGATCATCATCATCGCCAGCTTCCTGCCGGACTCCGGCGACGTGGTGATCGCGGTGGTCATCAGCCTCACCGCGTGGGCCTGGGGAGCCCGGGTGCTGCGCGCGCAGACGCTGTCGCTGCGCGGCCGGGACTATGTCCAGGCCGCCCGTGCCACGGGCGAGTCCACCTGGCGGATCATCGTCTTCGAGATCCTGCCGAACCTGACCGCCGTCATCGCCTCCGGCTTCGTCGGAACGGTGATCTTCGCGGTGCTGTCCGAGATCACCCTGGCCTTCATCGGCGTCGCGGACATCTCCCACTGGAACTGGGGGACCATCCTGTTCTGGGCGCAGAGCAACCAGGCGCTCGGCCAGGGCGCGTGGTGGTGGTTCGTGCCCGCCGGACTGTGCATCGCGCTGCTCGGCACGGCGCTGTCCCTGATCAACTTCGGCATCGACGAGTTCGTCAACCCCCGGCTGCGCACCGCCGCCCGCGTCCGCGGCGCGATCCGGATGCGGGTGGGCTTCACCCCCGTCGCCCGCGCGCCGCGCCCGGTCCCGAAGGGCGCCGGGGCTTCCGAGGGATCCAAGGCCCCCGAGGATTCCGAGGGCTCCGAGAGGACGGAGGGCACCCCCGCATGAGCACGCCCGAGACCACTCCGGTGACCACCGACGTGGCGACCGCGCCCCCGGTGCTGGAGATCTCCTCCCTGTGCGTCGACTACGGCGTCGGTCAGGGCGCCGTCCGCGCCCTCCACGACGTGGACCTGACCCTGCGCCGCGGCGAGGTGCTGGGCCTGGCGGGCGAGTCCGGTTCGGGCAAGTCCACCCTCGCCTACGCCGTCACCCGGCTGCTCTCCCCGCCCGGGGTGATCACCGGCGGGGACGTCCGCTACCACCCGCGCGGCGGCGAGCCGGTGGACGTCCTGGCCATGACCCCGCAGGAGCTGCGCGCCTTCCGCTGGCAGGAGATCTCCATCGTCTTCCAGGGGGCGATGAACTCCCTCAACCCCGTCCACACCGTCCGCACCCAGCTCACCGACGTGCTCAAGGCCCACCGGCCGGGGATGTCCCGGACCGAGCGCGTCGAGCGCGCGCGGGAGCTGCTGTCGCTGGTGGGGATCTCCCCCGACCGGCTGAGCGCCTATCCGCACCAGCTCTCGGGCGGGATGCGGCAGCGGGTGATGATCGCGATGGCGCTGGCCCTGGAGCCGGAGGTCGTCATCATGGACGAGCCGACCACCGCGCTGGACGTGGTGATGCAGCGTCAGATCCTGCGGCAGTTGGTGCGGCTCCGCGAGGAGCTGGGCTTCTCGGTCGTCTTCATCACCCACGACATCTCGCTGCTGATCGAGTTCTCCGACCGGATCGCCATCATGTACGGCGGCCGGATCGTGGAGCAGGCCGGGGCCGCCGAGATCTACCGCGATCCCCGCCACCCGTACAGCGACGGCCTGCTGCACTCCTTCCCCGCGCTGCGCGGCCCGCGCCGCGAGCTGACCGGCATCCCCGGCTCCCCGCCCGACCTGAAGGCCATGCCGCCCGGCTGCGCCTTCCACCCCCGCTGTCCCAAGGCCTTCGACCCCTGCGACCGGCGGGTGCCCCGCCTGGCGCCCGTGGGCACGGACACCGACCGCAGCGTCGCCTGTTGGTTGAACGACGACCGTCGATCTGGAGAAGCATGACCACCATCCCCACGCCCGCCGTGGCGCCGATCACCGGACTGCCCGCGGACTTCCGCTGGGGGGTGGCCACCTCCTCGTACCAGATCGAGGGCGCCGTCGCCGAGGACGGCCGCACCGCCTCCATCTGGGACACCTTCTGTCGCGTCCCCGGCGCCGTGGTCGGCGGGGAGAACGGCGACACGGCCTGCGACCACTACCACCGGATGCCGCAGGACGTGGAGCTCATCGCCTCCCTCGGCGTCGACACCTACCGCTTCTCGCTGGCCTGGCCGCGCATCCAGCCGGGCGGGCGCGGGAAGCCCAACCCACGCGGCATCGCCTTCTACGACCGGCTGACCGACGAGCTGCTGGAGCGCGGCATCACCCCGTGGGTGACCCTCTACCACTGGGACCTGCCCCAGGAGCTGGAGGACGCCGGCGGCTGGCCGGAGCGGGACACCGCGTACCGCTTCGCCGACTACGCCGAGATCGCCCACGACGCCCTCGGCGACCGCATCGGGCACTGGACGACGCTGAACGAGCCGTGGTGCTCGGCGATGCTCGGCTACGAGCAGGGGGTGCACGCGCCCGGCCGCCGCGACTTCGGCGACGCCATGCGGGCCGTCCACCACCTGCTGCTGGGCCACGGGCTGGCCGCGCGGCGGCTGCGGGCCGCGGCGAACGCCCCCGAGGAGCTGGGCATCACGCTCAACCTGGGCACCTCCACCCCGGCCGGCGACAGCGAGGCCGACCGGGAGGCCGCCCGCCGCGCCGACGGGCTGGGCGCCCGGATCTACCTGGACCCGCTGGTGCGGGGACGTTATCCACAGGACGTGCTGGACGACCTGTCCGCCAGGGGGGTGACCCTCCCTGTGGAGGACGGCGATCTGGAGGCGATCTCCACACCGCTGGACGTGCTGGGGGTCAACTTCTACACCGGTCACGTCTTCTCCGGGGTCACCGAGGACGGCTCGACCACCGGCGAGGACGGCCTGCCGGTGGCGCGGATCGTCCCGCAGGGCCGGCCGCGCACGGCGATGGACTGGGAGATCGTCCCCGAGCGCCTGACCGAGCTGCTGGTGCGGCTGGAGAAGGACTACGGCCTGCCGACGGTGGTCACCGAGAACGGCGCCGCCTTCGACGACGTGCCGGCGGCCGACGGCGCGGTCCACGACGCGGACCGGGCCGCCTACCTGGCCGACCACATCCGCGCGGTGGCGGCGGCCCGCGCCGCCGGGGCCGACGTGCGCGGCTACTTCGCCTGGTCGCTGATGGACAACTTCGAGTGGGCCTACGGGTACGCCAAGCGCTTCGGCCTGGTTCACGTCGACTACGCCACCCAGCGCCGCACGGTCAAGGACAGCGGGCTGTGGTACCGGGACACCGTCCGCCTCACCCGACGGGCCGCCGAGGGCTGACGGGGCGAGAGGTCCGGTGAGGGCGCCGGCGGGCATCGGGGGGTGCCGGCCGGCGCCCTCTTCCGCTCCGTCGGGTCCGCCGGGTCCACCGGGGTCGTCGGGGTCGTCGGGGCCGCCGCCCCCGCCACCGCCTCCTGAGCCGCGCGGGCCAGCGCGCGTCGGTCGGGGTGGGCGCCGGGCGGCAGCGGCGGCAGGACGGTCACCTCGGCGACCAGACCGCGGGCGGCGACCACCCGGCGCAGCGAGGCCACCAGGGTGTCGTCGCCGACGAAGGCGGCCGGGGTGCCGGCCGGGGTGCTCGACGCGGTCGCCGCCGGCCGCCCGTCGCGCGTCCGGTAGCGGATCGCCATCGGCCGGACGGGCACCCCGGCGTCCATCGCGGCCTGGAACACCGCCCGCCGGAACACGCCCTGTCGCCGGCCGCACCAGGTGCTGCCCTCGGGGAAGGCCACCACCGTCGACCCGGCGCGCAGGGCCTCGGTGATCGCGCCGACCGTCCCCGGCAGGGCTCTCAGCCGCTCCCGGTCGATGAACAGGGTGCCGCCGCGGGCGACGAGCCGGCCCAGCACCGGCTGGTCGCCGATCTCCCGTTTGGCCAGCATCCGGCCGGGCGTGACGGAGGCCAGCAGCGGCACGTCCAGCCAGGAGACGTGGTTGGCGACCACCAGCGCCGCGCCCTCCGTCCCCGCCTCGGGCGCGCCCGTGACGTGGACCCGCACGCCGAGCGCGACGGTGATCGCGCCGGCCCAGCGCCGCACCCACCGCTCCCGCCGGGCCGGCGCCGAGCGGCGCACGGCGGGCGCCGGCGCCACCCCCGCCGCCAGCACGGCGGTCAGGGCCGCCCAACGTGCCGCGCGCCGCAGCGGCCCCACCACCGCCGGACGGTCGGGCAGGCAGCCGGCGACGGTGCACGGCGAGATCGGGGACCACGGCCCGGCGCCCGCCGCTCCTCCCCCCGGGTGTCCCATGCGTCCGTCACTCCGGGAGGAGGGAGAGGAAGTGGCGGAGGTAGCGGGGGTTGGTGTCGCGCAGCGAGAGCAGCACGTACAGGTCGGCGACGCCGAACTCCGGGTCGTGGGCGGGTTCGCCGCAGACCTTGGCGCCCAGCCGCAGGTAGCCGCGGAGCAGCGGCGGCAGCCCGGGGCGGTGGGCGGCGCGCGGCGCCTCCTCGGGGCGCCAGGGCAGCCGGGGCCGCACCCGGTGCTCGGCGGGCGCGAGGTGACGTTCGGCGACGGTCTCCCACACCCCGGCGGCCAGCGCCCCGCCGTCGGCCAGCGGCAGGGAGCAGCAGCCGCCCAGCCAGTTGTGTCCGGTGCTCACCAGGTAGCGGGCGATGCCGGCCCACATCAGGGCGATGACGGCTCCGTCGCGGTGGTCGGGGTGGACGCAGGAGCGGCCCGCCTCCACCAGGTCGTCGCGGAGCCCGGCGCCGTCCAGCAGCCCGTCCATCTCGAACTCGCCCTCGGAGTACAGCCGCCCGGCGACGCGGGCCCGTTCCGGCGGCAGCAGCCGGTAGGTGCCCACCACCGCGCCGGTCGCCCGCTCGCGGACCAGCAGGTGGTCGCAGTAGGCGTCGAAGGGGTCGACGTCCAGGCCCGGTTCGGGGCCGGTGAGCCGGGCGCCCAGCTCGCCGGCGAAGACCTCGTGGCGCAGGCGCTGCGCGGCCCGCACCTCGGCCTCGTCGCGTGCCAGGTGGACGGTGTAGCCGCCGGTGTCCCGCTCGGCGGCCGGGGCGGGCGCGGGCGGAGGGACGGCGGGTACGGCGGGGACGGGAACGGGGGCGGTGGGGACGGACACGGCGGGTCCTCCTGGTCCGAACGGCGGACGGTTCGCCGGGCCGCCGCTCGCGCCGCCCGGCTCCCCTCCTTCATCGCCGCGCCGGACGGCGTCCGCGTGACCGCTTCGGGGAGCCGGGGTGTGCGCCGTCTGAACACACGCCCCACCCCGCCCCGGAACGCCGTCGCCAAGTCGGAACGAACGCACATGAAACCGCCCGTCGTGGTCAAGGGATGAGAAGAGAGGGGCCGGGCCGCGCGGCGGGTCCGGCCGGAAGGGCGGCGAGCGATGGTGGGCGAACGGACCGGGAAGAGGGCCGGGAAACGGACCGTGTGGCTCTCGGTGGTGCTGTTGGCGCTGATCGCCGTGGTGACGGGCTGCCTGGGCGGGGACGGCGACGGCACGCGGGAGGGCCGCTCGCCGTTCACCGGCGAGCGGGTCGAGGACCCGACGGCGCCGGTGCTCGTGGTGAAGGTCGACAACGTGCCGGCCGCGCGACCGCCCACGGGGCTGGAGCGGGCCGACATCGTGTACGTGGAGCAGGTCGAGGCGGGGCTGACCCGGCTGCTGGCCGTGTACTCCTCCGACCTGCCGCCCTCGGTGGGGCCGGTGCGCAGTGCCCGGGAGTCCGACATCGAACTGCTGCGGCAGTTCGGCGAACCGGCACTGGCCTACTCCGGGGTGCAGTCCAAACTGATCCCCGTGCTGGAGGACTCCCCGCTCCACCTGCTGTCGCCGAGCGCGGCCCCCGACGCGTACTCGCGCGGCGCGGACCGTCCCGCCCCGCACAACCTCTACGTGAATCCCAAGGCCGCGCTGGACGCCGCGCCCGACGGGGTGAGCGGCGCCGACGACATCGGCTTCCGCTTCGGGGCCGCGCCGGAGGGCGGCCGGGCCACCGGCGAGGAGACCGTCCGCTTCCCGAACGCCACCGTCTCCTTCACCTGGTCCGACAAGGAGGACCGCTGGCTGGTGTCCATGGACGGCACGGCGGCGGCCACCTCCGACGGCGACCGGCTGGGCGCCCCGACGGTCGTCGTCCAGCACGTGACGATCCGCGACTCCCGCTTCCGGGACAGCGGCGGCAACATCACCCCCTACTCCGAGACCGTCGGCTCCGGCGAGGCGACGGTGCTGCGCGGCGGGCGGGCGTACGAGGCGCGCTGGTCGCGGCCGGCGCCGGAGGGCGACACGGAGTTCACCACGCCGGAGGGCGGGGCGGTGAACTTCGCCGAGGGGCCGGTGTGGGTGGTCCTCGCCCCGCGCTGACCGCCACGCGCCGACCGCCACGCGGTCGCGTCCCCGGTGGTCCGACGTCCCGGCGCACCGGCTTCTCCGGCTTCTCCGGCCGGTCGGTCAGGGCGTGGTGTGGCGCCGCAGGACGGTGCGGAGGTCGGTCTCGAAGGCGTCGTAGCGTCCGCGCAGTGCCGCGCCCGGCCAGTCGTCGGGCAGCAGTTCGGCCGGCAGCAGGGGGTCGGTGAGCAGGTGGCGCAGGGCGGCTGCCGCGACGGTGAAGCGTCGGGCCAGGTCACCGGCCTCCTCGGCGGCGTCGGCGGCGGCCACCAGGGCGCGGGCCCGAGCGGCCCAGCCGGCCAGGTCCCACAGGGTGGCGGCGAGGGCGGCCGGGTCCCCCTCGGGGGCCCCGGTGAGCAGGGTGCACTGTTCGGTCACGACGGGCGGGCGGGGGCGCACCAGGTTGGCGGGGCGCAGCCAGGTGCCCTCGCGCAGTTCGGCCAGGCGCAGGGCGGTCATGGCCTGGCGCAGCGCGCCCCGGTCGGCGGCGGCGCGGCGTTCGGCGGTGACGACGGCGATCTCCCACTCGCCGTGCCAGTCGCGGCTGCGGGGGGTACGGCTGTCGTCCTGGCGGGCCTGGCGGGCGAGCAGCCGTTCGGTGAGGGCGTAGGTGCCGTCGGCGCGCTGGGCGAGGTCGCCGGACGCGACCATCCGCGACAGCGCCACCCGCACGGTGCCCTCCGCGACTCCGAAGAGTTCGCCCACCCTGATCAGGGCCTTGGCGGGCAGGGCGGGCGGGTGGTGGCCGAGCAGGGTGCTCAGCACGATCGAGCGGGCCGTCAGGGGCCGCAGGGCGAGCGGGCCGGGGTCGTCTGTGCGGTCGGTGCCGTCTGTGCCGTTCATGAGCGACACCATCCTAGCCGGCGACGCTGTTACAGCCTTCCGCCGCGCGTCCGAGAACTGTAATGTCGGAGTTCGGAGCACGGACACCGCAGTTCCCATCGCTTCTCCCCATCGCTTCTGCCGCCGGAGGTCGCCGTGAGCGCCACCCACGACGTGATCAACCAGCCCCCGCCGCTGACGTCCTTCACCGCCGCCGACGACCCCGCCGTGGTGGAGGCGCTGCGCCGCCACGGCGCCGAGTGGGCCGAGCCGGAGGTGCGGGAGCTGGGCGCGCTGGCCGGCTCCCCCGAGGTCCAGGAGTGGGCCCGGATGGCGGAGGAGACCCCGCCCCGCCTGCGCACCCACGACCGCTACGGCCACCGCGTGGACGAGGTGGAGTTCCACCCCGCCTGGCACCACCTCATGACGACCGCCGTGGAGCACGGACTGCACGCCGCCCCCTGGGCCGACGACCGCCCCGGCGCCCACCTGGTGCGCGCCGCCAAGTTCCACCTGTGGTCCCAGGCCGAGGCCGGGCACGGCTGCCCGATCTCCATGACGTACGCCGCCGTCCCCGCGCTGCGCGCCCAGCCCGAACTGGCGGCCGTCCACGAGCCGCTGCTGACCGCCCGCTCCTACGACTTCGGGCTGCGTCCGCCGCTGGAGAAGACGGGCCTGATCGCGGGCATGTCGATGACGGAGAAGCAGGGCGGCTCGGACGTGCGGGCCAACACCACCCGCGCGGTTCCGGCGGGCGACGGCAGCTACCGGCTCACCGGCCACAAGTGGTTCACCTCCGCGCCGATGAGCGACGTCTTCCTGGTGCTGGCGCGGACGGAGGAGGGCCCGTCCTGCTTCCTGCTGCCGCGCGTCCTGCCCGACGGCACCCGCAACGCCATGCACCTCCAGCGGCTGAAGGACAAGCTGGGCAACCGCTCCAACGCCTCCTCCGAGGTGGAGTACGACGGCGCCCTGGCCTGGCCGGTCGGCGAGCCGGGCCGCGGGGTGCGCACCATCGTGGAGATGGTCAACATGACCCGCCTGGACTGCGTCCTGGGCAGCGCGGCGGGCATGCGCGCCGCGCTGCGGCAGGCTCTCCACCACGCCACCCACCGACGGGCCTTCGGCGCCGCGCTGATCGACCAGCCGCTGATGCGCTCCGTCCTGGCCGACCTGGTGATCGAGTCGGAGGCCGCCACCACCCTGGGGCTCCGGCTGGCAGCGGCCGTGGACGCCGCCCAGGCCGGCGACGAGACGGAGGCGGCCTTCCGCCGCCTGGCCTTGGCCGTGGCCAAGTACTGGGTGTGCAAGCGCGGCAGCACGCACACCGCCGAGGCGCTGGAGTGCCTGGGCGGCAACGGCTACGTCGAGGAGTCGGGCATGCCGCGCCTGTACCGCGAGGCGCCGCTGCTGTCGATCTGGGAGGGCTCGGGCAACGTCGTCGCCCTCGACGTGCTACGCGCCCTGACCAAGGAGCCGGCCTCCCTGGACGCCGTCCTGGCCGAGGCGGACGCCGCCTCCGGCGCCGACGCCCGGCTGGACGCGGCCGTCGCCGGGGTGCGGACCATGCTGCCGGAGTTGAAGGACCCGGTGACCGCCCAGCTCCGCGCCCGGGTCCTGGCCGAGCGGCTGGCGCTGGTCCTCCAGGGCAGCCTGCTGGTGCGCCACAGCCACCCGGCCGTCGCCGACGCCTTCTGCGCCTCCCGGCTCGGCGGCGAGTGGGGCCACGCCTTCGGCACCCTCCCGCCCGGCGCGGACCTCGACGCGATCCTGACCCGCGCCCGCACCGAGTAACGGCGCGCCCGTCCGCCAGAGCGGTCGGCTCCGGCGGACGGGTCCGTCAAACCCCGATCAGCAGCGCGATCGTGCCCAGGACCAGCGCCGCCACCGCCGCGACTCGCGGACCCGGTCCCGCCCGAACCCGGTTCGCACCTCCCGCGCGGCCCGCTTCGTCGCGGACGAGGGTCGGCACGGCGCGTCCCGAGGAACGCGCCACCCGCCGTGCACACGCCCTTGGCCGGTTTCGAACCCAACCGCGCCCTCACTCTTCCTCGTCCTGACATGGTGGCACCAATTCCGCTGTCAGAGCGGGTAGTCCACGAGGAACCGCGGAACGGGGGCGCGCATGACCTTCGACGAGGAGTGGACGGGACTGGTCTCCGCGGCCAGGGAGAGGCAACAGGTCGGGGTGCGGCTCAACCAGGCCGCCCCGGGGCCGGGCGGCTCCGATCACGATCTGGTGGTCACCCAGGACGACCTGGGCGCCGTCGGCAGTGAAGCGTTCCGGCTGCACGGCCGGTTACGGAAGGGCGCGGACATCGCCGGCGCGGGTGGCGACAAGGGCGGAGCAGGGTCGACGGCGCAGGCCGCCAAGGAGCTGTCAAGCCACAACATGACCATGGGTGGCGAACTGTCCACCACGCTCTCGATCTGGGACTCGCAGGTCAAGACGGTCCTGCAGATGTGTGCGCACATCTCCAACCACCTTGACTACTCGAAGAAGTCCCACGCGCGGAACGAGGAGCGGATCGAGGCTTCGATGAGGCACCGGGACGGCTCGGCCATGTCGGTCTCCGAGATCTCCCGATACGTGAAGTGACCGGAGGAGCGATCAGACCGTGGGAGCTTTCACGTACTCCGACCTCATCACCCTGGACCTCGGCAAGCTGAACGCCGCGGTCACCGACTGGAATACCATGGTCGGCGAACTCGCCAAGCTCAAGGACGACGCCCGCGACGGCCTGTTGAAGAAGTCCGAAAAAGCCCGGTGGGAAGGCGTCGACGCCACCGTGACCAGGGAGTTCGTCCGCAAGACCACCAAGGAGTTCGACGACCTGCACCTGGAGGCGCAGAGCATCCACAGCGTCCTGGCCGACGCGCATACCGAACTCTCGCACATCCAGAAACGAGCCATGGACCTGACCGACGAGGCCCGCCGAGGGGAGCCGAACCGGTCTCCCGAGCCGGACCCGCCCCTGCTGGTGATGGACGGCGGCGACGGCACCGTGAAAGTGATGGAGGCCGTCTGCGACGCGAAGGGCCCCTCCCAGCGCATCAAGGACCGGATGCGGTGGTACGCCGACACGCTCACGGGCCTGGTCACCCACGCCGCCGAGGTGGACGCCGCCGTCACCCGGGCCCTGAAGAGAAGCCACGGCGGCGACCCGTACAACGCCGGACACTCCAGGTACACCTCGCTCGACGAGGACCAACTGCCGCGTGCCATGAAGCTCGCCTCGCTCGGTGACGACGCGAACGACAAGCAACGGGCCGAGTTGCGACGGCTGTGGCAGTCGCTCAGCCCCGAGGCACGGGCCCAGTTGTGGACGAAGCACAAGGACGACCTGCTGGCGGCGGGGATCCTTACCCCACAGTCGAAACGCGTCTCCGCAGACCGCGGGGCGGGAACGTACGACACAGAGTCGCCCGGAGCACGCGACCACTGGGTTCAGGTGCAGGCCCTGGCCATGTCGAACACGGGAGATTTCATCGGACACGTCGATGCCGCCCGCCATATGGACCACTACCTGCGGGGGCTCGGAACTCCGCTGGACCTGGACGTGGATCGCATGCTGACGGATGACTCCGTGCTGAGGACGACTATGAAAAACGCGGTGGCGGACGAACAGGAAAAGTGGCGACTGCAAGCGCTGAAAGCGTTCGAGGAGTCCGGAGGAAAACCAGTCGCCATTCCGGTGGAGACCTCTCCACAGAGCTATACTCACGGTGATCGAAATTGGTATCTGGCCATCGGCAGCGGTATGGCGAACACGACGGGCGTCGTCACGGTCACACCCGGCGAAGACGGCGAGCCGCGCGTGAGCCTCGACTACCAGGTGAACGTGTGGGACCGGTACAACTGGGATCCGGGCAAGAAGACCCCGATCGGTCCGACCGAAGTGACCGACGCCGACCTAGCTCGTCTGCACGTCACCGGGCTGGCTCAGGAATTCGACATGCGCGGCAGCGGATCGGTACAGCACCACGACATGAATTCGAGCAGCGGCCCACCCGATCCGGTCGACCCCGGCCGTGATGGAACGCGTACAGACATCGGACGCAACGGAGACGCACGATAATGCGGAGCAGGCCTCGAACCCGAGCGATGAGCACCACCCTGGCTGCCGGCGCGCTGACACTGTGCATCGGTCTCCTGGCAGCGTGCTCGTCGTCCGCCGAGAGCACATCGGCGGACAGGCTCACACAGGTGCCCCGGTGGGACGAGAACGCCACTCCGGCATCAGTCGCCAAACAGTTGTATGTGAAAATCCCCACCGAGGCCACCGATCGCAGGGCCGCGTACCAGCATGGTTTTCAGGACGATGGGCTGCTGCTGACTTTCGTCCTCCCCACCAAGGAAGTGAACGCATTCGTCGAGCAACTCGAGTCCGAGGAAGAACTCCGGTACCGTGCCGCACCCCGTCCGGAGGTCCCCACCCCCATGACACCGTTCTCCCATCTGGGGCTTGAGGAACCCGATGCTCTGCCTGACGTCCGGGAAGCGCAGGTATGCGCGCCCTGCAATGGAGGACTGAACTTCCTGCGAGTGGCAGTACACCGGCTCGATGACAACACCAGCCGCGTCTATCTCGCGGGAAGCGACTGAACACATGGCTCCGAACCGGGCAGCACCCGATCCACCTGCGGTCGACCATCGAACCGAGCGTGAGTCCCCTGCCCACTCCGATCGTCTCCGGAAGCTGATCCGTCAGCAGGTGCGGCGCCAGACATCGAGGTCGAGGCGTTTGCGGATCGCGTCGAGGACCAACTCCTCTGCGGTGCCACAGGGTTCGTCGGCGGAAAAGGAGCACTCGGCGTGGAGGCCGGCCTTGCCGCTCGCCACGAACGGGACGAGCTTGGCGCACTCGTCGAACTCGGCGCACTTCTCGTTGACGGCAAAGTCGAAGTCGTCCACCGGCGCCGGGATCTGGTCGAGGTCGTTCTTCAACAGGTCGGGGTCGACGGCGTCGAAGCCCTTCTCCGCGCACATGTCCATCCGGGCGGCCAGGATCGGACGCAGCACGTCCAGGCGGCGGATGTCCACCCGGCGTTCGCCGGGCCGGCCGTTGCCGCGGCCCAGGACGGAGGGCGGGTAGGCGTCGCGGTCGGGCCGGAAGTCCTCCCACGCGTCGGCGTTGACCCAAACCAATTCCGGAGCGGGTCGCACCGCCCTTGGACAGAGGGCGCCTCCGGCGCGCGCTCACCCGAAAACCGGCCAAACGACGGTGGTTCGCTTCACTTCTTGTCAGGTCTGTCGGTCCTGTTTCGGGAAGGCGTTCGTCTGCCCCCGACACGCCGATCAGGCCCGTCCGCCACGACCGCACACCTCGGACACATCACCACCACCGACCCACCCCGCCACGTCACTGGACTCGTCTTCCCGCTCCTGCCACCCTCGGTCCCCACGGAGGAAGCCGGGGCGGATCATGGGGCGGCGGCACGCGGACCGCACCGGCCGGAGGAGGGAAAGCGGACACCGTGAGGGAACGGGAACTGCGCCGGCGGTGCCGGCGGCTGTTGAACGAACTGGGCATCAGGCCGCCCCTGGACGTGGCCGAACTCTGCCGCCGAGTGGAGGAACGACGCGGCCGGCCCCTGAGGCTGGTGCCCTACCCGATCCCCGTTCCGGGACCGTTCGGCATGTGGGTGGGCGCCCCCACGGCCGACTACATCGTCTTCCAGAAGGAGACCAGCCGCGCCCACCAGCGGCACATCATCCTGCACGAGCTCGGACACATCCTGGCCGACCACCGCGGCGACGAGCACGGCGACGAACTGCTGACCGAACTGCGCCGCGGCACCGAGGGCTTACCGCCCGAAGCGGGATTCTTCGACCTCGACCCGGACGTCGTCCGGCGGGCCCTGCGGCGCACGGCCTACGACAGCGAACAGGAAAGGGAGGCCGAGACGGTGGCCACGATCATCCTGGAGTGGGCCGCCGTCCTGGACCACGTCGCTCCCCGCGCGTCCGCCGACGCCGCGGCGCAGCGCATCGGCACCTCCCTCGGCGACCGTCTGGGGTGGCTGTGAGCCTGTTGTTGACGTTGTACGGCGCGGGATCGCTCCTGGTGCTGGCGTGGCTGGCCCACCGGCTGGCGCGGGCGCCGCGCGACCTGCCCCTGTGGGCCGTCACCGGCCTGGTCGCCTGCTGGGCCACCGCGTACCCCTTCGGGCTGGCGGCCGACCGGAACGAGATCTTCCTGGGTCTGGCCCCCATGACGTCCCGGCTGCTCCAACACCTGCTGGTGCTGGCCGCGGTGAACTGCATGGTCTACTTCTACCTCTTCTCGGCGCTGCGACCGGCCGAGGCCCGCGGGCGCGCGGCCTGGTACGGGTTGGCGCTGCTGCTCGCGGTCACCGTCCTGACCGCGGCGACCGCCGCGACGCCCGACGGGGTCCGCACCCGGGACCACACCGTCACCGGCGTGGCGGTGTTCTTCGTGACGGCCGACCTCTACCTCGCCGTGGGCTTCGCCCTCGGCTGGGTGTGGACCCGACGGCTCGCACGCGGCGCGGAGCCCCGCCTGGCGCGGGGGTTGCGGACCACCTCCGTCGGCATGGCGGCGATCGTCGTGGCCAACGCGCTGTTCGTCCCCGCGGTGGTGATGCGCTGGGCCGGCGGCGACCGGGCGTCCGAGTCGCTGGACACGGCCGGGGCGGCCGAGACGACGCTGGGCTGGTTCGGCGCGGTCTTCTTCCTCCTGCCGGGCATCGTGCTGATCCTGGTCGGCATCATCTACCCGGCCGCGGCCATGCGGCTGACCGCGCTGCGCGTGTGGTGGCGGCACCTGCGGGCGTACCGCGACCTGGAACCACTGTGGACGACCCTCCATCGGCACTTCCCCGAGGACGCGCTCCACCGGCTGCCCGTGCGGCCCTGGCGCGACGCGCTGAGCCTGCGCGGGGTGCACCGCCGCTATTACCGCCGAGCCATCGAGTGCCGGGACGGTCTGGTCCGCGTCAGCCCCTACCTCGCCGCGCTCGACGCGGACGGCGGCGGAAGCGCCCGCCTGACGGACGCCGCCCCGGAGGAGCTGGCGTCGCGACTGCGGCAGGCGCTGCGCGCACACGCCGAGGGCCGCCCGGTGTCCACCTCCGCCGTGGCCGTCGTCGTACCGGACGAGGGCGACCTGGACGCCGACGTCCGGCAGTTGGTCGCCCTGTCGAAGGCACTGCGGGCCCGGGAGGGCGCGGAACCGGCGTGAGCGCGCCCCGGCGGCATACCGCGCCGCCCGTCCCCCTCGGTAGCCTCTCTGCCGTCAACTCGCCCACAAGGCAGGGGGAACGGCCGTGACCGACGCACGCTCCAACTCGGACGACGGCGACATCGGGGACATCGGGCTGATCGACGTGATCCGCCAGGTCCGCGCGGATCTGGCGGCGGCACAGCGTGAGAGCGAGGCCCGGGGCGGTGATCCGCGCTTCGTCGTGGGCCGGGTGAACCTGGAGATGACCGTCCGGGTCCACCGGGAGGGCACCGACGGCACGGGCCTGCGCATCGGCGTCGTCCCGGCCGGCCGGGACGGTGGGGGCGGAGGGGACGGAGGAGGCGCCACCCACCGCGTCCAGGTCGAGCTGGTCCCCCGACACCGAGGCGGCACGTTCCACGTCGGCGGCGAACCCTGCGACTAGGGTTTCCCCTCCTCCGCCAGTCGCCGGACAGCCGTGGCGAACGCGGCCCCATCGCCCCGGCGAGCACGGCGGGCGGCGTCGGCGGCACGAGCCACGTCGCGGAGCCGCTCAGGGGAAGTCGGGGCCGGAACACCACACCGAGACCGGCGTGGCGCTCGTCCGCGTCCACCAGGGCGGTCGTGAGTGGCGCGCGACGGGTGCGGACGGGGCGGTCGGGCCCGCGCCAGGGTTTGCCCGTGGCAGCTACGCACCTTCTGATCATCGGCGACCGGGAGCCGCTCACCTGGGTGCTCACGGCTCAGCGCATGGCCTTCCCCCGGGGCCGGGCCCCGTCCTCCCTCGCCGAGGGCGACGAGCTGCTGATCTACACGACCCGTGGCTGCTTCCGCAATCCGACCCGTGACCTGGGGCGGATCATGGCGCGGGCGCGCGTCGCCGGTCCCGTCCGCGCTCTGCCCGAGCCGGTGCGGTTCGGCGAGCGCGAGTTCACCGAGGGCTGCGAGCTGCGTATCGAGGCCCTGGCTCCCTTCCGCCAGGGGCTGGTGTTGCGCGACCTGGTGCGGCGTCTGTCGGTCTTCCCCGATCCCGCCTCGTGGAGCGTCCGCCTGCGTCGGACCGTTCTGACGCTTCCCCCGGCGGACGCCGAGCTGATCGGGCGCGAACTCGCCCCGCACCTGCGGCCCTACGCGGAGGCCGTCGACGGCTACCGCGCCGCCTGACGCGGCCGGCGGCCGCGTCAGGCGCGCTTGAGTCTGCGGCGCTCCTCCTCGGAGAGCCCGCCCCACACGCCGTAGCGCTCGTCGTTGGTGAGGGCGTACTCCAGGCACTCGACACGTCCCTCGCACGACTGGCAGATCCGTTTGGCCTCGGCGGGTGTCCTGCCCGGCTCCGGGAAGAACGGCTCGGAGCCGATCTGCGCGCACAGCGCGCGCTCCCACCATCCGGGGAGTTGCCTGACTGGGCCGGAGAAATCGATCGCCATACGACCACCCTGCCCACCGGCGATCAACGAACCATCAACGTTCCATCAACGCGCGGCGATTCCCCGTCCAGCGTCCCTCGAAACCCTCCCCCGCCCGGCCCCGGTTCCGGCCCGTCGGCCGGCACCTCACCGCTGACGACCCACCTTCCCACCTCGGGCCGGCCGTCCACCACGGTCCGCGCCTCCGGGCGTGTCAGCGCACCGACGACCACTCGCCCGCATCCGTCCCGCCAAGGGATGACCCGCCGCCGGGTTCGTGTACGGGGCGGGCGCGGTTCTGTACGGGTCGGGGCCGTGACCAGGGGTGGGCCTCGCGGTTGGTCCGGGTGGACCAACCGCGAGGGGGTACGGAACGCATGACCGACAAGCCGCGACGGCGGCGGGGCGCCGCCAACCACGACGATCCGCCCGGCATCTGGCTCGGCTACGGCCAACTGCTCAGGCTCCACCGCAGACGAGCCGGGATGACCCAGGAGCAACTGGCCGCTGCCATCAGCTACTCCACCGAGCAGGTCGCCTCCGTCGAACAGGGGCGGCGCCCGGCCAAACTCGCCTTCACCCGAGCCGTCGAACACGCCCTGGAGGCGGGTGGCACCCTCCTCGCCCTTCAGGATCAGGTCGACATGGCCCGGCTGCCGACTTTCTTCCACGACTTCGCAAGCCTGGAAGCGGACGCCATCAGCTTCTGCTGGTACGGCGGCTACGTCATTCCGGGCCTGCTCCAGACCGAGGACTACGCCAGGGCCCTGCTCAATGCTCACTTCCCACCGCTGGACGAGCGGACGGTCGAGGAACGGGTCGCCGCCCGGATGGACCGCCAAGCGCTCCTGTCCCGAACCTGCCCTCCACTTGTGGCCACCTTCCTGATCGAGGAGGTCGTGCTGCACCGATCAGTGGGCGGCCGGGAGGTGATGAAAGCACAACTTCACAAGCTGCTGGAACAGGCGAAGCGTCCCAACGTCCAACTCCAGGTCATGCCGACCTCGTTCGGCGCGCACTCCGGCCTCAATGGCTCGATGGTGCTGCTGGAGACCACCGATCACCGCAGGATCGCGTACACCGAATCACAGGACATCGGCTCGCTTGCTTCCGAACCGGATCAGGTCAGCGACTTCTGGCTGCGCTATGGAATGCTGCGATCGCAGGCCCTCAACCTTGAGGAGTCGGTCTGTCTCATCGAGCGCGCAGCGGGAGAGCTATGAGCAACGAACACTCCATGAACCGTCTCGCCGATCTGCCATGGTTCAAGAGCAGCTACAGCGGCACCAGCGGTGGCGAGTGCGTCGAGGTGGCCGCCGTCCCCGGCACCGTCCACGTACGCGACTCCAAGAACACCCACGGCCCTGTGCTCCGCTTCCCCGCCGAGGGGTGGGCCGCGTTCGTCGCCCACGCCAGGGAGCGCTGACCCGGCTGTTCACACGGGGGTACCGCTGCCGTCAGCGGTACCCCCGCCTTCCGTCCGCACCGATTCGAGCCTGACGCCGTGAAGCACCTGTCGTGGTCTGCCGCAGGCTCCGTGCGTCGGGTGTTCGGAAACCGTTCGATGGCCAACTCGCGTCTGTGGAACAGTAGTTGGCTGACCGTTGCGGGGCTGGTTCGGACGGCGAGGGGGGACGTCTCGTGGCTGTGGTGCTGCCCGACGGTGTGGATGCCATCCTGGATCTGATCGGGGTGGGCTGGCCCAACGTCGACGAGGACGCCTACCGCGACATGGCCACCGATCTGCGGGACTTCGCCGACGACGTCGACGAGGACGCGCACGCCGCCCACCAGAGCATGCAGCGGCTGATCTCCTCGGGCGACAGCGAGGCACTCACCGCCCTGAACGGCTACTGGGGCAAGGTCAAGGACAAACACCTCACCGACCTGGCCGACGCCGCCCGGATCTTCGCCGGCGCGATGGACGCCGCCGCCGACATCATCGAGGCCCGCAAGTGGGTGGCCATCGGCGAGCTGACCGCGTGCGCGGCCTCGGCCGGGATCTCGCTGGCCGCCGCCCCGTTCACCGCCGGCCTGTCCACCCTGATCGGCGCGGGCGCCATCCAAGCCTGCCGGATCGCGGTCAAGCGGGCCATCAAGGAGATGCTGGACCTGGCGGTGCAGGAGATCGTCACCGCGATGACCGAACCGGCGGCGGCCGCGCTGGAGAACATGGCCGCCGAGCTGGTGGTCCAGCTCGCCGCCGACGGGCTGGGCCTGCAGGACGGCGTGGACCTGAACAAGGTGGGCGAGGCGGGCAAGGAGGGGCTCAAGGACGGCCTCAACCTGGCCTCCGCCGACGGCGTCCCGCACCTGGGCGGGGTGATCGGCACCCTGGACGTCGACGAGGCCGAACACGACCGGGCCGCGGTCAAGCTCAACGGCGTCAGCACCTCGCTCAACGGCCGTACCACCGGCAAGCTGACGAAGGCCAAGGCCAGCCACAACCGCACCCGCGGCCGGGACGACATTGCCCAGGCCATCGACGCGGTCGCCGACAAGATGATGGGCTCCCTGGAGAAGGCCACCAAACAGCTCGGCGACCACCTGGGCGGGGCGCTGCCCAAGGGCGTGCGGAACATCTCCGACTCCCACAAGACCAACGAGAAGCACACCAAGGACAAGTTCGACGCACTCACCAAGCCCGACACCGGCGACGGCGGGAAGGGCGGCGGCCCGAACGGTTCCTCCTCCCGGCGCGACGGCGACGGGAGAAATCCGCACACCAGGCCCGACTCGCTGCGCACCGTGAAGTCCGATCCGCGCACCAACAGCATCCCGCTGAACAAGACCGAGTGCGCGACCGACCCCGTCGACGTGGCCACCGGCGAGATGATCCTGGCCCAGACCGATCTGGAGCTGCCCGGCATCCTGCCGCTGGTGCTGCGCCGCACCCATCTGTCCAACTATCGGTGGGGGCACTGGTTCGGCCGCTCCTGGGCCTCCACGCTGGACGAGCGGCTGCACGTGGACGGCGACGGCACGGTGATCTGGGCGCGCGAGGACGGCTCGCTGCTGACCTACCCCGCGGTGCCGGAGGTCGGTGGGGAGCCGGTGCGGCCGGTGGAGGGGCCGCGGCTGCCGCTGGCCCGTGTCGTGGACGAGCCGGGGGTGGCGTTCGCGGTCACCGACCCGCACACCGGCGTCACCCGGTGCTTCGCCGCGGCCGAGCTGCCCGGCGGCGTCTTCGACGCTCCGGCGTTCTGCCGGCTGGTCGCGGTCGAGGACCGCAACGGCAACCGGGTGGACGTCGTCCGCGACCCGGACGGCACGCCGACGGCGGTGGTCCACTCCGGCGGCTACCAGGTTCAGATCGCCACCGCCCGCCTGGGCGGGGATGGTCCGGTGCGGGTGACGGGCCTGGCCCTGCACGACCCCGACGCCCCGGGCGGCTCGGTGCCGGTCCTCTCCTACGGCTACGACCCGGCCGGGCATCTGGACGCGGTGGTCAACTCCTCCGGCCTCCCGCTGCGCTTCACCTACGACGACGCGGCCCGCATCACCTCCTGGACCGACCGCAACGACTCCACCTATCGGTACGTCTACGACGACGCCGGCCGGGTGGTGGAGACGGTCGGGCCCGACGGCTTCCTGTCCTCCACCTTCGACTACGGCACAAACGAGGCCGGGAACCAGGTCACCCGCTACACCGACGCCACCGGCGCGGTCACCGCCTTGGAGATCAACGGGCTGCGCCAGGTCGTCGCGCGGACCGACGCCCTCGGCCACACCACCCGGCAGGAGTGGGACCGGTGGGACAACCTGCTGTCCCGCACCGACGCGCTCGGCCGCACCACGAGCTGGACATACGACGACGCGGGCAACGTCACCGCGATCACGCTGCCCGACGGCAGTACCGCCACGGCCCGTTACAACGACCTCAACCTGCCGGTGGAGATCACCGGTCCGGACGGCGCCACCTGGCGGCACGAGTACGACGAGCGCGGCAACCTCACCTCCGTCACCGCCCCGGACGGGGCGACCACCACCTTCGCCCACGACGATCGCGGCGCGGTGGTGGCCGTCACCGACCCGACCGGAACGGTCCAGTACGTGACCAACGACGCCGCCGGGCTGCCGCTGGCGGTCACCGACCCGAGCGGCCACACCGCGACCGTCACCCGTGACGCGTTCGGTCGCCCCGTCACCGTCACCGACCCTTCCCCTGCCTCCGGCGGGGAGACCCCTATCGGCGCGGTCACCCGCCTGGAGTGGACGGTCGAGGGGCACCCGGCCCGCCGCACCGCGCCGGACGGCAGCACCGAGTCCTGGACGTGGGACGGCGAGGGCAACTGCACCTCCCACACCGATCCGTGCGGCGGCACCACCCGCTTCGAGCACACCCACTTCGACAAGCTTGCCGCCCGCACCGACCCGGACGGGGCACGCTACGAATTCGCCTACGACCCCGAGCTGCGCCTCACCCAGGTCACCAACCCCCAGGGCCTGACCTGGACTTACGCCTACGACCGGCTCGGCCGGCTGATATCCGAGACCGACTTCGACGGCCGCACCATCGGCTACACCCACGACGCGGCCGGCCGCCTGACCGCCCGCACCACCGCACTCGGCCACGAGATCCGCTACGAACACGACGTCCTCGGCCGCCTGGTGACCAAAGACGTCGAGGGGGCGCGTACCGAGTACATCTACAACGAGGCGGGCCACTTGATACGTGCCGCCTCACCCACCTCCACCCTCACCATGGAACGCGACGCCCTCGGCCGCGTCCTGGCCGAGACCGTCGACGGCCGCACCGTCCGCTACACCTACGACCTCCTCGGTCGCCGCATCTCCCGCACCACCCCCGGCGGCGCGGTCACCGAGCTGACCTACGACGCGGCAGGCCACCGCACCGCCCTGACCGCCTCCGGCCACACCCTGACCTTCGCCCACGACGCGCTCGGGCGTGAGCTGGAACGTTCCTTCGGCGCCGCCGGCCAGCCGGTCACCCTGGCCACCGTCTTCGATCCCCTCGGCCGCCCGACCGTGCAGACCCTCACCACGCAGGGGCGAACTCTGCTGTCCCGCGGCTACGCCTACCGGCCCGACGGCTATCTCACCTCGACCACCGATCACCTCACCGGCACCACTCGGAACTTCGGTCTCGACTCAGTAGGTCGCCCACTGACCGTCACCGCCGAGGGCTGGAGCGAGTCCTACGCCTACGACGCGGCGGGCAACCAGACATCCGCCCACTGGCCCGACGCCGCCCCGCACCCCGAGGCCCGCGGCACCCGCACCTACGACGGCACCCGCCTGATGCGAGCCGGTCGCGTGCGCTACGAGTACGACGGAGCCGGCCGCATCGTGTTGCGGCAGAAGACCCGCCTGTCCCGCAAGCCCGATACCTGGCACTACGAATGGGACGCCGAGGACCGTCTGACCTCCGTCACCACCCCGGACGGCACCGTCTGGCGCTACCGCTACGACCCGCTGGGCCGCCGCACCGCCAAGCAACGCCTCACCGCCGACGGCGAGGTCGCCGAGGAGATCCGGTTCACCTGGGACGGCACCCGCCTGGCCGAGGAGACCAACACCACCGCCCACACCGTCCTGACCTGGGACCACGACGGCCACCGCCCGCTGGCCCAGACCGAGCGCCTCCTCGACCCCGACGACCAGTCCGAGGTCGATCGCCGGTTCTTCGCCATCGTCACCGACCTGGTCGGCACCCCCACCGAACTCATCGACGAGACAGGCGAGATCGCCTGGCACGCCCGCACCACGCTGTGGGGCACCACCACTTGGAACCGGAACGCCACCGCCTACACCCCGCTGCGCTTCCCCGGCCAGTACGCCGACCCCGAGACCGGCCTGCACTACAACTACTTCCGCCACTACGACCCCGACACCGGCCGCTACACCAGCCCCGACCCCCTCGGCCTGACCCCGGCGCCCAACCCGGTCGCCTACGTCCACAACCCGTACACCTTTTGCGATCCCTTCGGGCTGTCCCCCTGCCCTCGGTTCAAGGGGTTGGGGTGGCTCACGGACAGACTGCTCGAACGCCCCTCATTTCGGTATCAGCGAACCGTTACCAACCAGGACTACGAACAGCAGTGGATCCTGCCGGACGGACGGGAGGTCCACGTCGACGGAGGTCCGGCGGATGGGTGGATCACGGAGGCGAAATGGACCGGCGGTGACCGGCCCACGGAGTGGGAGAAGTCGCAGTACAACCCCGGACACAGGCACTACAGCGAATCGAGGATCACCAATCAGGCGGAGAAGCTGCTCGCGCTGGACGAGGCGCTGGGCGGCAAGGGAGTGCGCTACATGGTGTCCAATGAGTGGGGTGCCGCGCATGTGAACAAGGTTCTGGCCGATACGTTCCCCGAAGCGTTCGCCAGTGGAAAGATCAGGGCGTACCACGTACCTGGCAATGGCATGAGTGGAATGAGCGAATGGCTGAAGTAGTTGAGTTGCTGGAGGGAATCCGGAGTCTCTCTCCGCTGACCGGCGAGGGTGTGGCGGCGCAGTTCGAGGCCCAGGGCTGGGAGGCCGAGGGGCGGCCGAAGAACGGCTTCGAGACGTCATGGCGCAAGAACGGCATTCTCGGCTGGATCCACCTCTATTCGGGCGGAATTCGAGTCGAGTTCACCGTCTGGATGCGGGACGTGGACGAGGACACGGGCTACTTCGAGGATCTGGAGGCAGTCTACGCGGAGGGGGAGCGGGTCTTGGCCGACTTCCTCCCGGAGATCGAGTCCTCCGCGCTCTCGGCCCATCTGGTCGACGTCGAGGGGACGGCGGAGGACACCGACGAGTACATTGCGTTCCGGAAGTGGTCCCTGAACGGCCGGACGTTGGTCGCCGGTGTCGTTCAGCAGGACACCGATCTCCCGGTCCAGGTTGTCGTCGTGCTGGAGGAACAGCCTTAGTACGGGGGGCGGTCGGCGCGCCGCTGATCGGCGTGGAGCCATACGGCTTGTCCCGGCCACCGGCCGAGGGAAGAGGTCGCCGGGAACGCGGAGCCCGAGGACGGGTTGCAACACGATCACCCTTGAGGTGCGGGCATGCCCTGCCCGTGGCCCAGCCGGATCCGCTCGGTGGTTCCTGCCCGCACGGACAGGAACCACCGAGCGGGAGTCAGCGACCGGCGCCGTGCCCTGCCAGGCCCTCCGGCTTACAGCTCCGCAGCGCCGTGTCGTCACCGGACCGCCTGTAGGGCGTGCGCCGGACCGGCTTGGAGACGTCGCCTGATACTCGGCCGGTGTGCTTCTGCGCCATGGGAGCCAGCAGCAGGAGAAGCCATCCCTCCGGGCTCTCCCGGAGGGAGGTGCCCTTCAGAAGGTGCGGCATCGGACCCTGGCGGAGCGAGACATGGTGGCCAGGCCGGCTCGATGCTCGGTTCGTCGTACTGGGTCGGTGGTCCACTGGGTCACACGATCGTCGGAAACGCCTGCCCCCGGACGGTGAGACCGTCGTGGAACAGGTGGACTTCACCTGGGACGGCCCGGTCCTCATCGAACAAACCACCACCGCCCCCGACCTGCCCCACCCGGTCACCCTCACCTGGGACCACACCGGCTTCACCCCGGTCGCCCAGACCGAGCGCCTCACCCATCAGGCGACTCAGGCCGAGGTCGACCGCCGGATCTTCGCCATCGTCACCGACCTGGTCGGCACCCCCACCGAACTCATCGACGCCACGGGCGAGATCGCCTGGCACGCCCGCACCACGCTGTGGGGCACCACCACCTGGAACACCGGCGCCACCACCCACACCCCACTGCGCTTCCCCGGCCAGTACGCCGACCCCGAAACCGGCCTCCACTACAACTACTTCCGCCACTACGACCCCGACACCGCCCGCTACACCACCCCCGACCCCCTCGGCCTCGCCCCCGCGCCCAACCCGGTCGCCTACGTCCACAACCCCCATACCTGGACCGATGTACTCGGCCTCGCACCCTGCTCACCCGGAACCGAGGACGACGCGCGCCTCGCCCTGAACCGTGCGGAGGAGCTGCAATCCCTCCGGAACGACTACTTCATGACGGATGTCAAGGGCACTACCGCTGTCATCGGCGTGTTCAACTCGGAGTCGAAGGAGTACGTGATCAGGATAGGCATCAATGGAGACGGCCCCATGCCGAGTACCTGGCAACTGCGACCGGGCGAAGAATTCGTCCAGGCTCCCGGTCACGCAGAGGAGGGCATTTTCAATTCCCTCAGAGAAAATTAACACGCAGTTTTCGGAACAGCTTCACGGAACTTCTGCAACGACAGATGCCTCCCACTGGTGAATACTCGTGACATAGAATTGGGCGGCGTAGGAATGCGCGGACACAAGCCACAAAATTCGCCTTACACTCTCTTCCTTAAACTCTCTTCTGGGCAGAAAGGGAATAATTTCGACCATGGCGCGCAACAGTGAGCTGTACCGCACTCTGCAGACCGCGGCCCATCCGGAACTCGTGGCCTTCTGCGCCGCATGCGCCGAACGGGGCAGCGGCATCCACAAGCTCCTGGGGGCATCGGAAGGGGCCGCGCTGTTCGAGGAGGCACTGTCCCTCGGGTGGGACGCCGCCCACGGTGCGGTCGACGACGAGGCCGTGATCGGGCTCCTTGAAGAAGCGGAAGATCTACTGGCCCAAAACAGCGACGAGGAAGACGACACCGAGAGTCAGGAGTTTCACGCTACCCAGTCGCTGCTACTTGCCGTCAACACCCTTTCCGTCTACGCCAATCCCTCTCCTGGGCGGGCCGAGATGTCGGGGCAGACCATGGAGACCTTCCTGGCCGGTTTCGATTTCAAGCTCGGCGGAGAACGTGCGGTAATCATCAGAGCCGGGGAACCCTCCCCAGTCGGAAACCTGCAACGGCTGGAGCAAGAAGCCCAGACTCGATTCCTGGCATCCTACGTCAACGGAACCGGCGACCTCCTCCGCAACGCGACAATCGAGGAGATGCGCGACTCCTGCCTCGATGTCCGTGAACGGATTACACACGCGGCCAAGGAGGTGGCCGAACTCCGCGGGTGGGAGATCCGCTCGAATTGACCTCCATGGTGCACGCGGTGGTCTCCCGTCCCACGGGCTCCGGGGGGAGTGCACGGTCACATGTCCACTGAGGTTTTCTCAGCGAAATGATCTGCGCGAAGTCGGATGAGGCTCTGGTGTCCGGACGATTCGGGCAGCCCTGCCCCGGTGGCGGCAGACGTAAAGCCCCTGGTAGGACGGTCCTCTCTCACAAGATCGTCCTGCGACACCAGAGGCTTCACGTTGGTCCCCCATGTTGCCATGCTCGACGTCCCGCGCCCGGTGGTGGCTTTCCTCGCGCGCCTGCCGGCTGCCCACCGGCGGAAGATCGGCACCCCGCACGGTTCGCGGGCGCCGGGCCCGTTCCGCCAGGCCGTGCTGGTGCTGCGCTGGTTCCGCCACCGCACCTGCGTGCACTGCCTGGCCCGCGACGCCGGAATCTCCCAGGCCACCGGCTACCGGTATCTCCACGAGGGCATCGACGTCCTCGCCGAGTGTGCCCCTGACCTGCACCAGGTGCTGGAGCGCTGCCGGGCGCGGGGTCTGAGCCATGTGGTGCTGGACGGCACGCTCATTCCCTGCGATCGCGTGGCCGGGACCACCGAGAAGGGCAACGACCTGTGGTACTCCGGCAAGGGGCGGCACTTCGCCGGAAACCTGCAGTTCATAGCGGCTCCCGACGGCTCGCTGCATGGGGCATCCCCTGCTCGCAGAGCTTGGGGACGGGTCTCCGACGTTGAGCCCGGCTCGGTGCACGACCTGCGCGCCGCCCGCATCCATGCGCTGCCCGCGCTGTACGCCGCGGCCCGCGCCGGACTGCCGACCCTGGCCGATGTCGGCTACACCGGCGCCGGCATCGGCGTGCACACACCCTTCCGCCCGCATCCGGACATCTCCTCGCCGCTGGCAGCGGACAACCGGACCCACAACCGGCTCCTGCGCGGCATCCGTGCCCGGGGAGAACGCGCCGCCGCCGAACTCAAGCAGCGCTGGCGGGCCCTCCAGCACGTGACGATCAGTCCCAGCCGGATCGGAGCCGTCGCCCAGGCCGCCCTCGTCCTCAACAATGCATGGCACGAAAAGCGCTGAGAAAACCTCACTGACAACGGAGAAGGAGCAGGAGTGAACCCCGACGTCGCACGGATCGTGGAGGAAATCCCTCCTCCCACCGGTGTCCGGCCCAAGGACTGGACACAGGTCGAAAGCCGGCTCGGCACCGTCCTCCCGGCGGACTACAAGCAGCTCGTCGACATCTACGGCGGAGGTGTCTTCGACGACACCATCTGGCTTCTGGAACCCGACTGCGCCAACATCCACTACGACCTGCTGACAAAGAACAAGAACCGTCCGGGGGAACTGGAGTCCCTGTGGGAGTCAGGAGAACCCAATCCTGCGGAACTCCATGAAGAAGGGAGCAAGCTCGTCGCATGGGCGGTCACGGAGAATGGCGAGTACCTCTTCTGGCTCGCCCACCCCGGATGGCAACCTGGCGACTGGACGATCATGATCAATGAAGGACGCGGCCCCGAATGGGAAAGTCACCCGATGTCGTGTTCCGAATTTCTCAGGTCCATCCTCTTGACCGGAGGAGTCGAGTCCGACATCTTCTTCGACATGCCCTTCGAAGAACACGATTTCCGGGCGAGCGCCGACTTCCTCTGATGTGGCCTTCACCCTGCGTGACGTGAGCATGGAAGAACCGACCTTTCCGCCCATCGCTTGGTGGAGGCAGGCCAGGGTTGCGTCGTCCTCGCAGAACAACCGGCTTGATGGATGATCGGGTGGTTCGGGATGCTTCGCGCCCAGGTGCCTCGAGGCGGAACGGAGGCAGGCACGACCTCCAGTGATCACGAGATGTCACATCCCTGATCACCACAACGAAGACCGTGCCTGCCCGCTCATCACCGCTCATCCCCACCACTCCGGGCCAACTCGCCGACATCGCACCGTCGTCCTCGCCCGCCGGCCGCCTCAGGCCCCCGGCCCACCCGGCGACCGTCGGGGACACGATGCCCCGGGGCGGCACGCCGGCGGCAACACCGATAGCGTGTTCGCCTCATGGACCCATGACTACGAGGATGTCGCCTTGGACGCCGCGGACGAACTCGGGCCCGGTGGTCTCGTGACGAGGATCAGGGAGGATTTGGAGCGGCTGTTGCGGGCCGGGGGCAGGGAGGTCGAACTTCTCTGCGCGGAGGCGCTGTCGAGGGGCGCGACATTCATGATCTGGGAAGAGGCGACCAGAACCGACCGCGTCACTGCCGTCTACACCAGGCGGGAGCGTCGTACACGTAAAGTCGGACAACCTTCCCTTGGTTTCCCCGAAGCGGTCGCCGACTTGCGTGCCCATACGGGCGAACACGTTCTCATCGGTTATGTGGACGATCGCCCCCAGAACGGCTTCTATTTTCAAGTTTTCCTCGACTCGGAGGCAACACAGGTCATCGCTTGCCTGGGCGTGCGCCCGACCGCGCGGGTCGGTCGGGCATTATGAAGCAGCGATGGCCGGGGGCCTCCGAAGCCCGAGTGGCCCACGCACCGAGGCGGCCGCCTCCGCAGAGCACTTGCCAAGAGCGGGTGAGCGTGAAGCTCCGATTCCTCATGCGATCAAGGTGGAGGAGTGGACGGACAAAATCTGCGGTTCGGCGAGTGGGAGGTCCGCTACTTTCCGGCCGGCGCTCCTCTGTCGTTTCGGCCGGCGGGGAACTTCGGCGAATCGGAGGATCGCTTCCTGGCCCGCCACGAGCGCATGCGCAGGGTGCTGCTCCTGCTTCCGCGATGGCGGCAGGCCGCCTACTACCTCCTGCACTGGAGCGACGGCAGCGACCTCTCCGTCCTCGATGAACTGATCACCACCGGCCAAGGAGATCCCGCTTACTTCTCGGGGGCCGTGGTGGGCGAGATGCGCGGTATCACCTGCCTCGAATGCCATGGCATCCTGCGAGTCGTCGCGTATGAGAACGTGGTCACGAGTCTCCTCTTCGGCGCCGACGCGGTGAGGCGCTCACGTACGCACTCCTTCGAGAGGTCGTGCCGCGTGTGTCAATCCCCTTGGACGGTCAGTGCCCTCGAATTCTGTGACGTCCCCCCGAGCCCATGATTCTCCCCGGCCACGAAGGAACGACAGCGACCATTCGATGATGCACAGCGAGGAAAGCCTGGCAGCGGAGTTCGAGCGCCTGCGGCGCCGGCCGGACGCCGAGTCGGCCCCACCGGTCCTCTGCGAGTTCACCGTGGATCTCCCCGGCGACCCCGAGCCGTACGCCGAGCGGCTGCGCTCGGTGCTCTCGGCGGCGATGGGCCTGGGGATCACCGAGGACTTCACCGAGGACGACCTGCCCACCGACGGCGTACCGGACTGGTTCGTCGCGGCCTGCTCCCAAGACGGGGACGGGGCACCCGACTTCGCGCGGGACGGCCGCGCCGCGTACCAGGCCCATACGGAAAGCCGACCGTGGCCGCTGCGGAACTGGCTCCACCGGTTCGACCCCGACGACGATTCCCGGGGATGGCAGTGGTGGGACATCACCCGGACCGGACCGTCCCGGGTACGGATCTGGGTGGACGGTTGGGGAGAGTCCTTCTTCGGCTGCCAAGAGTTGCGCTGGGCCGCGTACACTGCCGGCGCCCGGCACGTCGACGGCCCCGCCGTCCAAAACCGTGACGTCTGGGCGGGAGAGAGGTCGGCATGACGGAGACGGACGGGGAGTTCCCGGCGGGGCCGTAGACGCGGCCTCCCCGGATTGCCGCACCCGACATGGAGAAGAGCGTGAACCCCACGGTGGCCCGCATCACCGAACTCGTCCCTCCTCCCGCTCCCCCGCGACCCCGCGACTGGGAAACCGTGGAGGCCCAACTGGGCACGCCGCTGCCGGAGGACTACAAGCAACTCGTCGACCTCTACGGCGGGGGAGTGTTCGACGAGGTCGTCTGGCTCCTGGAGCCGGGATGCCCGGTCGAGGACTACGACCTGCTCGCCATCACCCGGGAGCGGGAAGAGATCCTGCCCAGGCTGTGGGCGATCGGCGAGCCGAAGCCCACCGGGCTGACGGAGGACGGCACGCGCCTACTGCCCTGGGCCTATGTGGAGGACGGCGGGCAGTACCTCTACTGGCTCGCCGGGCCCGACCAGGCCCCCAAGGAATGGACGGTGACGATCAACGAGGGGCGCGGCCCGGAGTGGGAGAGCCACGCCGTGTCCTGCGCGCGGTTCCTGCTGTCCTTCATGGCCGGGGAGATCCGTTCGGAGGTCCTGCCCGAGTCTTCCGGCGAGTCCCACGGCTTCGACGCCAACACCGACATCCTCAGGTGACCGGCGGGGTCCTTCCTCTGCCCAAGTCCCCGTGGGAGGTTCGGCGATCGGTGAGATCCGTGTACGAGTACCGGAGGCGGCCCGGCGCCGCCTGGGGCATGGTCGTGCGCCTGGCGGCGGAGCACTCCGTCACGCGGGAACCTCCGGCCGGAGCGGTCCGCACGGGGCAGCCGAACGTCTGGCTGAGCGTGCCGGACAACCTCGCGGCGCGGGACGTCCGTTGGCTCGCGCACGGTCTCTCCCTGGTCGCCGACCAGCTCCGACCCGACGCCCGGGACGAGCACGCGATCGTGACCGTCCACGCCCTTGAGACGCCCGTTCTCACCGACCACCAGGCGGAGGCCGCCGCCGCGGCCATGATCGAGTGGCTGCGGGAGAACACCGGTGTTCCCGGCATCGACCACACCGTGCGGTTCGACGCCGAGGAGAACCGGTACGTCTTCACCTGGGGCGAGCCCGGACGGCCCGCGTGAGCGCCCCCGGCGGAGCCGCGACGCCGACCCCGGCGCTCGGGCGGCGTGCGTCGGTCCTGTTCGACGGAGCCGATCCGCTCGCTGTGGAGTGACTACCGGGCCCCGGCCGCCCCGGATCGTGAGGGGCAGCCGGGGCGGCCGGGCCAGGGTCAGCGTCGGCGGCCGAGGATGGGCAGTCCGCCCGAGACCGTCCACACGCTGGTGCCGAGCTCCGTGATGTCGCGGAGTTCCTCCCGGAACGCCTCGGCCTCGCGGTCGTCGTCGTACGCGAGCGCGTCGGCCCAGGGCGCGGGCGCGGGGTTCCGGCGCTCCCCGTTCCGTCGGGCCTTGGTCTTCGCGATCCGCCGGACCGTCACCGGCTGCTCTTGGCGGCGCCTTCCCCCGACGTCGTTCCTCGCCTCTCCCTGCCCGCCGTTCCTGCGGGAAGGGCAGGCACACCCCATGCCGATGAGGAGGTCACACCGCTTGCACCTGGTTCCGCTCATACAGACCCCACCCCCTGAGAGTCTCTCGGGCCGGCGGTGCGCCGACCGCCACCAGGATAATCGCGAGTTCACGCCAGCGGTAGGCGTTGACTGTGTTTTCGCAGTAAACATCGTGGTGGTGCTCGGTTCAACGGCAGACGCGCGCCACCCACGTGTCCAGCCAGGCGAACGCCTCGTCCTGCATCTCGTGGGTGAAGACGTGCCCCGACTCCGGCCACACCTTCGTCCGGAGCCGGTCGTCCGCGCCCTGCGAGCGCCAGACGGCCCGTAGCTTCCGGTACGCCGTCTCCACACCGGCGGCGGTGAACAGCCCGTCCCGCCCGCCGTTGAAGAACAGCATCGGTTTGGGGGCGGCGATGCTCGCCACGTCGGGGATGTCCAGGTGGCGGGAGAGGCCGGGGTGGAGCATGGTGTAGGCGGACTGGCCGCGCAGGGTGTTGTTGCCCGGCACCATCATCTCCCTCAAACCGGTCATCCAGCAGATGGAGACCGCCGCGCGGACGTGGTCCGACAGCGCCGCCACCTGCCAGGCCCGCCAGGCGCCCACGGAGAAGCCCAGTGCCGCGATCCGCTCGCCGTCGATCTCGGGCAGGGACGCGAGGAAGGCCGCCGCGCGCTGGTCCTCCCGCGCCATGAGTCCGGCCGAGGAGGAGCCGAGGTTGAACAGGTTGCTCGCGAGGGCCTGTTGGCCCTCGTAGACGAGTCCGGAGCGGTCGCCCCAGCCGAGGGCGTCGACGGCGAGCACCGCGTAGCCGCGTCGGGCGAGTTCATCGCCGACGAAGCGTCCGTCGAAGTGCCGGTCCGTCCAGGCCCGCGCCGAGGACAGTCTCGTCTCGTCGTACCAGGGCCGGACGAGTTTCTCCTTGCCGATGTCGAACTTCGAGCCGTGGTCGTGCAGCAGGAGCACCGCCGGGAACGGCCCCCCGCCCTCCGGGAGGAGCATCGTCGCCCGCACCCGGCTGAAACGTGTCAGGTTGACGTGGACGATCCGCCGACGGAGACCCTCCTCCGTCCGTTCGTCGACGGTCTCGGCGTCGAACGGGGAGTCGTCCGCCGGGTGGACGAGGTGTGCCTCGACCGTGGCGCGGGCCGTTCCGCGCCAGGTGGGGAAGTCCCGGATCGGGGACGTGCCCCAGGCGAGCGGGAAGGTCAGCTCCTCCTTGAGCCGTTCGTAAAAGGCCGGGAGGTTGTCGCCCAACACGGCCGGGGACTCGAAGGCCGAAGGTCCGAAGGCAGGGGGTTCGGGGGTGGCGTCGGGCGGCGGCGGCCCCGCCGTCCGGGTGGTGGGGGCCCGCTCGCCTGTGTGCGTCATGTGTGCGCCCTTCCCTCAAGGCACCGCCGGTTGCTGAAACGAATCAACGACGGATCGACGCGGAACCTAACGAGGGAACCCTCCCCCCGCAAGAGCGCCGTGGCGCTTCCGGGCCCCGGACGGGAGAGGGGCCGCGCCGTCCCGGGACGGCGCGGCCCCTCTCCCGTGTCGCCCGTGCTATTTGACGTTGACCGCTGCCCAGGCGGCGTTCACGGCCTGGTGTTCGGCGCTTCCGCTGCCGTACAGGTCGGCCGTGGCCGACAGGGTGGCGGTGCGGGCGCCCGCGTACTTGGTGGTGGAGGTCATGTAGACGGTCAGGGCCCGGTACCAGATCTTCTCCGCCTTGGCGCGGCCGATCCCGGTGACCGGCTTGCCGTCGTAGGTGGGCGAGTCGTAGCTCACGCCGTTGATGGTCTTGGCGCCGCTGCCCTCGCTGAGCAGGTAGAAGAAGTGGTTGGCCGGCCCCGAGGAGTAGTGGACGTCCACGCTGCCCAGGGTGGAGGACCAGTAGTCCTTGGAGTTGCCGTCCCTGCTGGGCCGGTCCATGTAGCGCAGCGGGGTGCCGTTGCCGCGGATGTCGATCTTCTCGCCGACCAGGTAGTCACCGACGTCCGAGGGGTTGGCGGCCCGGAACTCCACGGCCGCGGCGAAGATGTCGGAGGTCGCCTCGTTCAGGCCGCCGGACTCGCCGCTGTAGACGAGACGTGCCGTGTTGGAGGTGACGCCGTGGGTCATCTCGTGCGCGGCGACGTCGATGGAGGTCAGCGGCTTGGCGTTGCCCGCGCCGTCGCCGTAGGTCATGCAGAAGCAGGAGTCGCTCCAGAAGGCGTTGACGTAGGCGTTGCCGTAGTGGACGCGGGTGTGGGCGGCTCTCCCGTCGTTGCGGATGCCGTTGCGGCCGTGGACGTTCTTGTAGTAGTCCCAGGTCAGGGCCGCGCCGTAGTGGGCGTCCACACCGGCGGTCTGGCGGTTGCTCGGCAAGCCGTTGCCCCAGACGTCGTCGGCGTCGGTGAAGAGCGTGCCGGTGCCGGAGGTGCGGCCGTTCAGGTCGTAGGTCCTGTGGCCGCCGCGAGCGGCGTCGGTCAGCGAGTACGAGCTGCCCGAGCCGCTGGTGCCGAGGGTGACGCGCCCGCTGTACATGCTCTCGCCGACGCCGGTGTGGATGCCTTCCCACTCGGCGAGCTTCTCTCCGGTGCGGGCGTCGGTGACGACGTGGAGTTCGCTGGGGGTGCCGTCCTCCTGGACGCCGGTCACCACCGTCTCCCAGGCGAGGGTGGGCTTGCCGTCGGCGGCCCAGATCACCTTGCGGGGGGCGTTCTCGGTCTCGGCCTCCGTCGTCTCCTGCGCGGAGGCGGCCCGCAGTGCGGACTTCTCCGCGGTCGTGGCGGACACGTCCGCTGTGGTGCTCGCCACCGCGATGCGGGCCGCGGTGGCCTTGGTGACCTTGCGGGTGCCGTCCTTCCTCTCGTGGACGACCAGATCGCCGCCGAGGACGGGCAGGCCGTCGTAGGTGCGCTCGTAGCGGGTGTGGACGGTGCCGTCGGCGTCCTTGACGACATCGCGGGCGACGAGTCTCTCCTTGGCGCCCAGGTCGAGCGCGCGGGCCTGGTCGGTGGCCTCGGCCTGGGCGGCCTTGATGGCGGAGGCCCGCTGAGTGGGGGTCATCTGGACGATGCCGGTGCCGGGTTCCGGCGCCGGTCGGGCGCCGGCCGATCCGGCCTGCATCCCGGTGAGTGCCAGGGCGGCCAGGGCCACGGGTATCGCGAGGCGCAGGGTGGTCTTCCGGGTGGTGGGGGGAAGGGTCACTCGGTCTCCTGGGGACAGGACCACGGGTGGCGGTCCGTTCGTCGGGGGGTGGCGCCCTGACCGTGCCGAGGAACCTGTTGCGGGCAGGCCGGAGCACGCGAAGTCGCTCGCACTTTCGAGGTGGGTCGACTCGTTCGAGAGACTGTCACCTCCGAGGCGTCACCGACAGATGCCCGCGGGCCTATTGGCAGGTGCTTGACAATCTCTTTGCAATGACCGGTCATCAGAGACCGATATCCGATACCCCCACAACCGCCCTTGAGGGATGTCCCCGAAGCCGAGGGCGACCGATCCGGACGAACCGAGGGCGCGCCTCGGACCGCGCGACCATACTGGCCCGGACGCCGCGCGGGGAAGCGGGAGAACGAGAGAGGCGGGAGGCGGACCACGGTGAGCCGGCACCACACGGAGTACGACGTCCTGGTGGTCGGGGGCAGCGGGGTGGACACCGTCGTCCGCGTCGACTCCCTGCCCGTGCCGTTCGCCGACTCGGTCCACGTCGGACCCATCGAGGAACACCCCGGCCAGACCGGCGGATACGTGGCCCTCGGCGCCCGGGCACTCGGCCTGCGGGTGGCGTTGCTGGACTTCGTCGGCGACGATCCGCCCGGCGCCCTGCTGCGCGAGCGGATGGCCGAGGGAGACGTGGAGTTCCTCCCGGTCCACTCCCCCACGGGCACCCGCCGTGCGGTGAACCTCGTCGACGCGACCGGCCGCCGGATGTCCTTCTACGACGGCCGCGATCCGGCCGACCTGCGGATGCCCCGCGACTCCCACCTCCCCCCGCTGCGGCGCGCCCGCCACGTCCACCTGGCCATCTCGCACTTCGCCCGCTTCCTCTACGACGACATCGAGGAGCTGGGCGTGCCCGTCTCCACCGACCTGCACGACTGGGACGGACTGGCCGATCACCACCGGGAGTTCGCCCTCCGCTCCGACCTCGTCTTCCTCAGCGCGGCGGGCGCGGGCGAGAGAACGCCCGTGCTGATGCGGGAGATCCTCCGCGAGGGCCGGGCGGAGGCGGTGATCGCCACGGCGGGCGCGGACGGCGCGTACTTCCTCGTCCGGGGCGGCCGCTCCACCCCGCGCCACGTCCCGGCGGCCGTCCCGCCGGCGCCGGTGGTGGACTCCAACGGCGCGGGTGACGCGTTCGTCTGCGGCTTCCTGTACGGCAGGCTCGCCGGCCGGGACGTGGCGGAGTGCGTCCGTCTGGGCACGGTGGCCGGCGCCCACGCCTGCACGGCCGGCGGCTCCGCCGCGCTCATCGGCCCCGAGGCCCTGTCCAAGACTCTGTCTCAGGCACTGTCCAAGGCACTGTCCCAGGCCCCCTGACGGCGGGTCGGGGACACGTCGGCACACATCGGCGGGGAGTCGACCGGCGGTTATTCGTTGGAGTCCACTCCTTTGTCGCTCCTACAGTGACCGGCGTCCCCGGCCCCGTTCAGGAGCGGATCATGCGTGTGCCCTACCCCCGTACGCCGCACCTGCCGTGGTCGCCAGGGGCGTCGTCGGACGACGTGCGGGTGGGGGATCCGTCGGGGCTGCGGGGCGTCGAGGTGGTCGTCACCGAGAAGCTCGACGGGGAGAACACCACCCTCTACCGCGACGGAACGCACGCCCGCTCGCTCGACTCCGCGCACCACCCCTCGCGCGCCTGGGTCAAGGCGTTGCAGGGACGGATCGGCGCGGCGATACCGCCGGGTTGGCGGGTGTGTGGGGAGAACGTCTTCGCCCGGCACTCGATCCCCTACGAGGACCTGGAGGGCTGGTTCTACGGGTTCTCCGTCTGGGACGACCGCGATCGCTGTCTGGGCTGGGACGACACCGTCCGGTTCCTGAGGCGGCTGGGCGTGCCGGTGCCGCGTGTGCTGTGGCGGGGCGTGTACGACGAACGGTCCCTGCGCGCGCTGCGGTTGGACCTCGAACGGCAGGAGGGGTACGTCGTGCGGACCGTCGAGGGGTTCGCGCGGGAGGAGTTCGGGCGTCGGGTCGCCAAGTGGGTGCGTCCGGGCCATGTGCGGACGGACACCCACTGGATGCGCGCGGCGGTCGTGGCCAACGGGCTGGGTCCGGCCGCCGCGCTGTGGGCCGTCCGCTCCGGGGTCGTCCCCGACGTGTCCGCCCTGCTCACCGCCGTCGGCCTGGAACCCGTCGAACGGGAAGCCGCCGAACGGGAAGCCGCCGAGGCGGCCGTGGCCGAGGTGTCCGCCCGGCTGGACGTGCCGGGGCGGACGGGGGACGCGCGGTTGGCCGGTGTGCTGGCCGCGCTGCTGTACGGCGTGCCGCGGGCCCGGGTGGCGTCCCGGCTGGTCGCGCCGCTGGGCATGGCGTGGGCGCGGCGCGTCGCCGACCTCGTCGGGCTCGCCCCGCTCCTGCACCGTCCCCATCCCGACGAGGAGCGCCGGGCGGGGCTGGTGCGGATGTCGTTCGCCGTCGACCTGGGGGTGCTGCACGCGGTCGCCGCCGCGATCCTGGCCGGACGCGACGGTGCGGAGGCGAAGGAGGCGCGCGAGCAGGTCGACTGGTCCGCGCTGCACGCCGAGGACGCCGGGTTGTCGGGCGGGGCTCCCCTGCGCCGGTTGCGGGCGGAGCTGCGTCGAGTGCTCCGTGCGGCGGGGGTGGACGGCGAGGCGGCCGACCGGTGCTGGACGGAGGCGCGCCGGGCGTACGCGCTGGGGCGGATCGCCGGCACGGACGCGGCGGAGGCCGTGGCGGCGACCTGGCGGTGGCGGTCCGGGGAGTTCCCCCGGCTGATCCAGTTGGTCGGGCCGGCGGGCAGCGGCAAGAGCACCTTCGCCGAGCGGCTTCCGGGTGTCGACGCGTGCGTGTCGCTGGACGACCTGCGTCGGGCCCGTGGCTCCCGCGCGGACCAGCGCGCCAACGACGACGTCCTGCGGGAGGGCCTGGCCCGGCTCGACGCCGCCCTGGCCGTCGGTGGGCGGACGACGGTGGTGTGGGACGCCACCTCCCTCACCCCGCGACAGCGCGCCACGGTGCACGCTGTCGCGCGGCGCCGGGACGCGCTGGTCACGCATGTGGTCGCGCTGGTCGACGAGGAGGAGTTGGCGCGGCGCAACGCCGTCCGGCCGCATCCGGTGCCGCCGGGCGTGCTCGCCGCGCAGTCGCGCCGTTTCACCCCGCCGTATCCGGGTCAGGCGCACCGCACGTGGTACGTCGGGGGCGACGGGACGGTGGAGGACACCGACGGGCACCTGCACGGCGCCCCGGACGGGGAGGAGTGGTGATGCGCACCAGCGAGGAGGTCTACCACCAGGTCCGCTGGGACCCGCGCCTCGACCCGGCCCGGTTCGTGCTGGGCGTCCGCCGGCGCGGCGCCGGGCCGGCGCGGATTCCGCTGCCGGCGTTCACGCCCGGCGGCGACATTCCCTGGCACCGGGTGCTGTTCGTGGAGGCGGACGGCGAGGTGGTCTGGGACCGCGCCACCGGCGTGGACCGCGTCGGCTCCTCGGACGCCGGACGCGTGCGCGACCCGCGTCGCCTGCGCGCGCCGTTCTTCACGGCTCGCACGCCCCATGTCTGGGATGTGTCCGCCGGGTGGCGCCCCGTGCGGGACGTGCCCGCGTCCGCCGCGTCGAGCGTGCGCGTGCTGACCTGGAACACCCTGTGGGACCGGTACGACGCCGACCGCATCGACACCGCCCGTCGCCGTCCTCTGCTGCTGGCCGCCCTGGAGGATGCCGACGCGGACGTCATCGCGCTCCAGGAGGTCGAGGCCGGACTGCTGGCCATGCTGCTGGACGCCCCCTGGGTCCGCGCCGGTTACACCCTGGGCACCGACCCGCGCGGCGGGGACGTCGACGAGCACGGGGTGGTGCTGCTCAGCCGGCTGCCCGTGCGGGAGGCGGCCGTGCACGCCCTCGGTCCGCACAAGGCCGTCGCCGCCGTCACCGTCGAGACCGCCTCCGGGCCGCTCACGGTGGCCGCCACTCACCTCACCAGCGACCACTCCGAGAACGGTCCGGCCCGGCGGGAGGAGGAGTTGGCGCGGCTCGCCGAGGGGCTGGCCGGGGTGGAGGGCGATCTGGTGCTGCTCGGCGACTTCAACGACGGCCGCGATGGCGCGGAGGGACCGGCCGCCGCGCTCGGCCTGCGCGACGCCTGGACGGAGGTCCACGGCCCCGATGACCGCACCCCCACCTTCGATCCGGGCGTCAACCCGCTGGCCGCCGTCTCCTCCCTCTCCGGCCGGGCCTCCCGTCTGGACCGGGTCCTGCTGCGCGGCGCCCCGCACGTCGTCGGGGCGGCGCTGCGGGGCGACACGCCCACACCGCGGGGGCTGTACGTGTCGGACCACTACGGCGTGGAGGTGGAGCTGCGGCTGGGCCCCGACGGCACCCCCGGCTCCCCCGGCGTCCCCGATGTTCTCGACGTCCGGCCGACGGCCCGCACGGCGTTGGCGTGGCTGCCTCCCGAGGAGCTGTGGCCGCCGATCCAGGCGCTGCGGCGGGAGCACGACCCGCGGATCCACCGCTGGCCGCCGCACGTCAACGTGCTCTTCGGGTTCGTCCCGGAGGCGGAGTTCGAGCGGGCCGTCCCGCTGCTGGCCGACGCGGTGGCCGAGGTGTCGCCGTTCACCGCGCGGCTGGAGGGCGTCCACACCTTCGGGCACCGGGAGGACGCGACCGTCTGGCTCGACCCGGCGGCGGACGGCGGCGAGGAGCCGTGGGCGGCGCTGCACCGCGCGCTGGTGCGGCGGTTCCCGCGCTGCCGGGGGCGGCGCGAGGGCTTCACCCCGCACCTGACGCTGGGTCGCGCCGCCGATCCCCGGCGGGTCGCGGCCGAGTGCGCCGCCCGTCTGGAGGGCGTCTGCGCGCGGGTCGGGGAACTGGTGCTGCTCTCGCGTCGGGGCCGCGAGCCGATGCGGCCCCGCGCCACGGTCGCCTTGGGCACGGGCGAGGTGCGGTGGCTTCCCGAGGACGGTGCCGGCGGGTCCGTCGCCGAACCCCACGACGGCGAACGGGTCGAGCGGATCGTCCGGCGCGTCGCCGAGGCGCTGCCCGAGGGCGTCGTCCACACCGTCGGTTCGCGGCGCATGGGCTGCGCCCCGGACGGCGCGGACGTGGACTTGGTGGCCGTGTTGCCGGGGGACGCCGATGCGGCCGCCCTCGCCGGGGTGCGGGCCCGGGTGGCGGCGGCGCTGCCCGGGGCCGTCCGGATGCGGGAGGTGACCGGCGCCCGGGTGCCGGGGGTGAAGTTCGCCGTGGACGGTCTGGACGTGGACCTGGCCGTCGTCGCCGGCGGCCCGCTCGACCCGGCCGAGGCGGTGGAGCGCCGTGCCGAACTGGGCGAGGCGGCGGCGGTCGCGCTCGGCGCGGTGACCGACGCGGACGCCGTGCGGGAGGCGGTCGGCGACCGGCACGCCGCCTTCGCCGCCCTGGCCCGGCGGGTGAAGGCGTGGGCGAGGGCGCGCGGCCTGGACTCGGCGCCGTTCGGCGGGCTGCCGGGCCTGGCCTGGGCGGTGCAGGCGGCGGTGGTGGTCCGCGAGGCGGGGGACCTGTCCGGGAACGACCTCCTCCGGCACTTCCACGGCACCTGGGCCGCCTGGGACTGGCGGGAGCCGGTCGCCCTCGCCGGGGCCGTCGAGGGCTTCGGGGCGGCGCCGGTGACGGTCCTGACGCCCACCGCGCCGATCCGTTCCTGCACCGCGCAGGTCGGGCCCGGCTTCCGCGACCTGCTGGTCCGGGAGTTCTACCGGGCCTGGGAGATCCTGGAGGCGGCCGACCGGACCGGCGCCGACCCGTGGCCGGAACTGCTCGCCCCGCCGCCTCTGCACCGCCGCCACACGGCCTGGGCGGTGCTGACCGTGAACCCGCCCGGCGAGGGGGAGTTCGAGGAGGTGCTGGGGGCCGCGCGGGGCCGGCTGCGGGCGCTGCTCGCCGCGCTGGAGGACGCCGGGGCGGTGGACGTCCACGCCTGGCCCCGTCCCTTCGAGACCGGCCCGGCCCTGACCCGGTACGCCATCGGCCTCGGCCGCACCCCGCCCGACCGGGAGGTGGTCGCCGGGATCGCCGAGCGGTGGTGTCGGGGGCTGCCGGGGGTGGGGGTCGAGGTGATGGAGGGCGGCGCGGTGCCGACCCTGCGGTGAGCGGCCGGTTGTCGGAGGCAGGCGCTTGGATGGACGCATGACCGTTCACGACATCGCCCGCCGCCTGCCGGGGATTCCCGCCCTCCGTGACCACTGCCGTGCCCTGGCCATGGCGGAGGCCGTCGTCAACCCGGAGGAGGCCTACCGCCGGCACCGCTTCGACGCCCACTGGTCCGACACCGAGGAGTTGGCCTCGATGGACAACGGCGCGGGGGACGACTACTCGATCGTCTTCTCCGCGGCCGGGGCGTACATACGCGGGTTCGACCACGAGTCGCCCATGAGTCCCTACGTGGACGACCGGCCATGGCCCGGCGTGCTCGACGAGGTCCCGGAGGTCTTCCGGCCGTACGTCACCGAGCCGGCGTTCTCGGAGGTGGAGGGGCTGCCCTGCGTCACCGCCTGCCTGTGGCGGGAGTCGGCGGACGACGCCTGGCGCGCGGGGACGATCCGCTTCCCCGAGGGCGCGGACGACCCCGACGGCTCCGGGTACCTGTTCGAGCTCCTGGTGGACCGCTCGCCGGAGGCGTTCCGGGGCTTCGCCGAGGACTACTACGAGAGGCCGGTCGATGCGGCGGCCGTCCGTCACGTCCTCGCCCTGCGGCCGCTGACCGACGAGGTGGTCGCCGCGCTGAACCCCGAGGTCAGCCTGGCCGACCTCGCCGACGACATCGCCCGCATCGGCTACCCGCGAGGGTGACGGCCCTCCGTGGCCGGGCCTGTCCGCCGCCGATTCCCGCTTGCCGTTCCGCGCCGGCCTCCCTTATCGTCACTTTGACATTTAAGGAGGCCGTCGCATGAACGGCATCGCGGACCTGCTCGCTCCCCTGCAAGAGCCCCTGTTCACCCTGCTGGGCACCCCCGTCAGTTGGACGGAGGTGCTGGGCTTCGGCAGCGGGGCGCTGTGCGTGTGGCTCGTCGCCCGTCAGCACATCGCCAACTGGCCCATCGGCATCGCCAACAACCTGTTCTTCATCCTGCTGTTCACCGGCGCCGGCCTGTACGCGGACGCCGGGCTCCAGGTCGTCTACATCGCGCTGGCGGCATACGGCTGGTGGTCGTGGGTGGCCGGCGGGCAGCAGGCCGCGTCGGGGCGTCTGCCGGTCACCCGCACCGACGCCCGCGTCTGGTGGGTGCTGGCGCCGGCGACCGCGGCCGTCACCGCGGGCCTGACCCTGCTGTTGGCGAGGGCCACCGACTCCACCGTGCCCTTCTGGGACGCCCTGACCACCGCGCTGTCGCTGGCCGCCACCTACGGCCAGTGCCGCAAGAAGGTCGAGTCCTGGTACCTGTGGATCGCCGCCGACGTCGTCTACGTGCCCCTCTACGTCCACAAGGGCCTCCACCTCACCGCGCTCCTCTACCTCGGTTTCATGGCCCTGTGCGTGGTCGGGCTGCTGGGCTGGCGGCGCGAACTGGCCGAGCGCGAGGGGCGGGGGCCCGTGGTGGAGGCGGTGGCATGAGCGGGATCGACGAAGCCGGAAGGGAGTTCGGGCACGGGCTGGTGCTGGGCAAGTTCTATCCGCCGCACGCCGGCCACCACCACCTGGTCCGCACCGCCGCCGCGCGCTGCCGCCGGCTCACGGTGCTGGTGTGCGCCTCGTCCGTGGAGTCGATCCCCCTGGACGACCGGGTGGCGTGGATGCGCGAGGCGCACCCCGAGGAGGGCGTGGAGGTGGTCGGCACGGTGGACGACGTCCCCGTCGACTACTCCGACCCCGACGTCTGGGACGCCCACATGGCCGTCTTCCGGGCCGCCGTCCCCGAACCGGTCGACGCCGTCTTCACCTCCGAGGCGTACGGCGTCGAACTCGGCCGCCGGTTCGGCGCGGTGCCGATCACCGTCGACGTCGACCGCACCGCGTACCCGGTCTCCGGCACCGCCGTCCGCAAGGACCCCGTCGGTTGCTGGAACCACCTGGCGGCCCCGGTGCGGGCGGCCCTGGCCCGCCGGGTGGTCGTGGTCGGCGCGGAGTCCACCGGGACCACCACCCTGGCCCGCGCCCTGGCCGAGCACCACCGCTCACGGGGCGGGGTGTGGGCCGACACCCGCTGGGTGCCCGAGTACGGGCGGTTGCGCACCGAGGAGAAGTACGCGCGGCTGCGGGCGGAGAGACCCGGCGCGGGGTTGGAGGAACTCGTCTGGGAGTCGGCCGAGTTCGAGCTGATCGCCGAGCGTCAACTCGCCGCCGAGGACGCCGCCGCCCGTGTCGGCTCGCCCGTGCTGTTCTGCGACACCGACGCCCTGGCCACCACCGTCTGGCACGAGCGCTACGTCGGTGGCCGCAGTCGAGCGGTCGAGGCGGTCGCCGCCCGCGGCCGGCACCACCTGTGGTTGCTCACCGACCACGAGGGCGTGCCCTTCGAGGACGACGGGCTGCGCGACGGGGAGCACCTGCGCGCCTGGATGACCGACCGCTTCCGGACCGAGCTGTCCCGCCGCGGTCTGCCCCACCTGGTCCTCACCGGCCCCCACGAGGAACGGTTGCGCGCCGCCGCGGCGGCCGTCGACGAACTCCTCGCCCGTGGTTGGGACTTCGCCGACCCGCTCCCGGTGAACGGCTGACCCTCCGGGCCGCCGGCCGGTTCAGGGGGTGGCCGGCCACCGCGCCCCCTCCACGCGGTGGCCGGCCCGTACAGGGGGCGGCGGCCGGCGATCGCGGCCGGCGCCGTCCCGGTCGAGGTGCCCGCCGTGGCCGGACTCCCCCGCGCGGACGGGCGCCGCGCCGGTCGGTTCACCGGCCCCGCCGCCGTGGGCGCCCCCGCTCCCGTCGCCGCCGAAGCAGCTTCCGAGCAGTCCCAGCAGCAGGACGGCGACCACCAGGCAGACGCACCCCAGCCTCAGGTCCTTCCGGTCGATCAGGCGGTTGCCGTTCCTCCCGGTGACCGGCGCCATGGACCCTCCTGGAGCGGATGACAGCGCCCTGCGACCAGGACGGCGGGATGGTGGTTCTGGAGCGCGACGCGCGGGAAGGGCGCGACGGGGACGACGGTCGCCCCCGGGGAGCGACCGTCACCGCTCGCGTAAATCATTGACTGAGTTCACGAAAGATTCAAGTCGATCAACGATCCACGGACCGAGCCCGTCCGGCACACTTCTCTCGCCCGATCGCTTCCCGGCCCGTCACCTCCTCCCCCTTCACCGCGTTTCCGCATGTAAGCGCACATCCTCACCGTGTGAACCCAGTCAACGAGCGTAGTAATCTGCCCAGTAACGCGGGTTGTTCGAATCCTGGCCACTGACCTGGCTCCTTCGAATTCGAACAGCCGCCCGCGACAGCCCGCCGACCCTCGGAGATCTCGATGCCCACACCACGCGCAGTCCCGGTCACTCTCGCGGAGATCGCGCGAATCGCCGGGGTGGGGCGGGCCGCCGTCAGCAACTGGCGGCGCCGCCACGACTCGTTCCCCGACCGGATCGGCGGAACCGACGCCGGCCCCCTGTTCTCCCTCGCCGAGGTGGAGAAGTGGCTGCGGGAGAACGGCAAACTCAAGGACGTCGGGGACCGCGAACTGCTCTGGCCCGGCTTCGAGGCCCTCGGCAGCCGGGACGAGACGGGCCTGGCCATCGCCGAGGCCGGACGGCGAATGCTCGGCAAACGGGTCCGCTCCTTCGACCCGCGGCTGTCGGACGAGGCCCGCGAACTGGTCGGCGAGGCCGTGGCGCTGGGCCGGCGCGAAGGGACCCGGGACACCTTCGAGTTCCTGCTGCAACGCTGGTTGGACGCCCACGTCCGGCAAGTCAGCGCCAGCCCCCGTCCCCTGGCGGCGCTGATGGCCCGGATCGCCTTCACCACCCTGCCGCCGCGCGCCGGCGCTCCGCTGACCGTCCTCGACCCGGCCTGCGGCGCGGGGCACCTGCTGGAGGCCGCCGCCCACGCCGCCACGGCGGCGGGCGCGGACCCGATCACGCTGCTGGGGTGCGACAACGACCCGGCGCCGGCCGCGCTGGCCGCCGCGCGGCTGGCGTTCACCGCGAACGAGGCCGACGCGGTGACGGTGGACGTGCGCGAGGGCGACTCCCTGCGCGCCGACCCGCACGCGCGGGCGACCGCGGACGTCGTCCTGTGCAACCCGCCGTTCAACGAGCGGGACTGGGGGTACGAGGAGCTCTCCACCGACCCGCGTTGGGTCCACGGCCTGCCCCCGCGCACCGAGTCCGAACTCGCCTGGGTGCAGCACGTCCTGGCCCGGCTGCGGCCCGGCGGCACCGCCGTCCTGCTGCTGCCGCCCGCCGTCGCCTCCCGCAAGGCCGGGCGTCGGATTCGCGGGGCGCTGCTGCGCGCCGGGCTGCTCCGCGCCGTGATCGCCCTGCCCCCCGGCTCCGCCCAACCGCACAGCGTGTCGCTGCACCTGTGGGTGCTGCGCGCCCCGGACGGCGCCGAACCGGTCCGGGCCTCCGGCGTGCTGCTGGCCGACGCGTCCGACCGTCCGCAGCCGGCGGGCCGCGAGAGCGGCGTGGACTGGGAGGCGCTGGGCGACTTCGTGCACTCCGCCATCGCGGCGTACGACCGGGACGAGGCCGAGTTGCCGGACGGCGCACGGCGCATGGCCGTCATCGACCTGCTGGACGAGGAGGTCGACCTCACTCCGGGCCGGCACGTCACGCCCGCCTCGGAGGGCGAGGAACTGCGACTGGACGACGCCTGGCGGGAGTTCACCGAGACCGTCACCGGACTGCGGACCGCCGGCAGGGCACTGGCCGCCCTGAAACCGGTCGACGCCGACGGGGGCAGGCGCCCGACGACGACGGTGGGGGAGCTCGCCCGTGCCGGAGCGCTCACCCTGCGCGGCGGACAGCAGCCGCCGGACGGGACGGTCATGAGCGGCGACATGGCCGACGACGGGGTGCCCCTGCTGACCGTCGCGGACCTGGTGCAGGGCGGCGACCCGACGGGTTGGCTGCGCAGAGCCGAGGTGGCGGACCGCAGGATGCTGGTGGCGGAACCCGGCGACATCGTGGTGGCCGGGGTGATCCGCGCCTTCACCGCCTGGGTCCACCAGGGCCCGCCCACGGTGCTCGGCGCCCAGTTGTACTCCCTGCGCGTGGACCCGGAGAAGCTGGACGCCTGGTTCCTGGCCGGCTGCCTGCGGGCTCCGTCCAACGGGCGTCAGGCCGGCACCCACGCCTCCAGCGCCTCACGGGTGGACGTGCGCAGGCTCCAGGTGCTCCACCTCCCCCTGGCCGAGCAGCGGCGCCACAGCGAGGCGTTCCGGCAGCTCACCGCCTTCGAGGAGTTCCGCGCCCGGCTGGACGACCTCGGCTCCCGGCTGGTGCGCGACCTCAGCGACGGCCTGGCGACGGGACGCCTGACGGTCGAGCGGTGAGCCGCTCCGCCGACCGGGGCCGGGGCCGGACACCGGCCGGCAGAATCGGCCCCATGGCGCGCGAGGACGAGGCGGTCTCCCGGGGCCCCGACGAAGGACAGAGGCCCCTGGCGGTGGTCACCGCGGTGGTCGTCCGGGAGGGGCGTCTGCTGGTCGTCGGCAAGAAGGCGGCCCCGGACGTCCTCTACCTGCCCGGTGGCAAGCCCGAGCCGGGTGAGACCCCGCTGGAGACCCTGGCGCGGGAGTTGGACGAGGAACTCGGCGTGGCGCCGCTGGAGCCCCGCTTCCTGGCCGCCGTCGAGGCCGTGGCCGCCCTGGAGGGGGTGCCCATGCGCCTGACGGTGTTCGAGGCGCGCCTCGACGGGGAGCCCCGCCCGGCGGCCGAGCTGGCGGCCGCGCGGTGGATCACCGGCCGCGAGGACGGGCTCCGCCTCTCCCCCGCCCTGCGCGACCACGTGCTGCCGCTGCTGCGGCGGCGCGGCCTGCTCCCGCCGTAGCGCTCCGGCCCCACACGCTCCGGTCAAAGGGGCCCGGTCAAAGGGGCCCGGCGCCGTACGGATATCCCGTTGTGGGGCCGAAGACGCGGCCCTAGGGTCACCGACATGTCCTTGCGTACCCGTATGCGTCAAGCCCTGCCGGAAGCGATGCGCGCCCGCGACAAGGTCGCGGTGAGCGCCCTGCGCGCGACGCTCGCCGCCCTGGACAACGCCGAGGCGGTTCCCGTGGACGCCGTGGACCCCGCGAGCGGGGTCGAGCCGCGCGGCTCGGCCCTGGAGTGGTCGCCGGTCGGCGCCGGCGCCGCCGAGGTGGCCCGGCGGGAGCTGAGCGAGCGCGGCGTGGTGGACATCGTGCGAGCGGAGGTCGCCGAGCGGCTGGACGCCGCGGAACGGCTGCCCCTGCCCGCCCACGCCGAGCAGGCCGCGCGGCTCCGCGCGGAGGCCGCCGTGCTGCTCCGGTTCCTCGACGCCCCCGGCGCCGTGTAGGACGCAGCGGGGCCTACCCGTCCGGACGCCGAGCGGTCGACGGGTCACGCCTTCCCGCGTCCACGGGCCAGGAGGTATGCCTGCGGGGTCCTCTCCTCCTCGGGTTCGCGCAGCACGCGGGCCCGCACCTCGAACCCGGCCTCGTCCAGCAGCCCCGCCACGTGGTCGGGGCGCAGGCGGTGGAAGTCGAGCGAGACCTCGTGGCCGAGCGCCTCGTCGAGGTGGAGGACTCCGTCGCCGGTCTGGAAGGCGAGCAGCAGCAGGCCGCCCGGCGCCAGCACCCGGTGGAACTCCTCGAACGCCTCGGGCAGTCGCTCGGGCGGAAGGTGGATGACGGAGTACCAGGCGACGAGACCGGCGAGCGAGCCGTCCGCCAGGTCCAGCTCCGTCATCGTGCCCTCGGTGAACCGCAGGTCCGGGTACGTCCGCCGGGCCAGCTCGACCATCGCGGGCGACAGGTCGACGCCGAAGGCGTCCACGCCCAGGGTGTGGAGGAGGGCGGTGACGCGCCCCGTTCCGCAGCCGACGTCGGCGACCCGCCCACCGCCCGCGGCCTGTACGTACGCGGCGAACGCGGTGAGCATCGCGCGGTTCAGCGGCCGGTCGTCCAGATCACCGGCGGCGTACGCGGCGTAGTCGGCGGCGAGAGCGTCGTAGGAGGCTCGGGTGGCGCTCAGCCAGGAGGGTTCGGTCATGGGCCCGGACGGTATCCGTCGACGGTTCGGTGGGGGTGGGTTCCGGCCGGCGGGACGGCCCGGTGGAGCGGCGCGGTGACGGCCGCGCCGCTCCGTTCGCGTCCGGCCCCGACTACCGGGCGTGGCGGTCGATCTCGGCGAGTTCGTCGTCGGTGAAGTCGAGGTTGCCGATGGCGGCGACGTTGTCCTCCAACTGCCCGACGCTGCTGGCCCCGATGAGCGCGGAGGTCACCCGCTCGCCGCGCAGCACCCAGGCGAGGGCCATCTGCGCCAGGGTCTGGCCGCGCCAGCCGGCGATCTCGTCGAGCGCGCGGACCTTGGCCAGCGTCTCCTCGGTGATGCCCTCCGCGGTCAGGAACGGACTGGCGCCCGCGGCCCGGGAGTCGGCGGGGATGCCGGACAGGTAGCGGTTGGTCAACAGCCCCTGGGCCAACGGGGAGTAGGCGATCGAGCCCGCGCCCACCTCGTCCAGGGCGTCGAGCAGACCGTCCTCCACCCAGCGGTTGAACATCGAGTACGACGGCTGGTGGATCAGCAGCGGAGTGCCGAGGTCCGCCAGGACGCGGGCCGCCTCACGGGTCTGCTCGGGGCTGTAGTTGGAGATGCCGACGTACAGCGCCTTGCCCTGCGTCACGGCGCTGTGGAGGGCGCCCATGGTCTCCTCCATGGGCGTGTCGGGGTCGGGACGGTGGGAGTAGAAGACGTCCACGTACTCCACGCCCAGGCGGCTCAGGCTCTGGTCCAGGCTGGCCAGGAGGTACTTGCGCGAGCCCCACTCGCCGTACGGGCCGGACCACATGTGGTAGCCGGCCTTGGTGGAGATGACGATCTCGTCGCGGTGGGGGCGGAAGTCGCGGGCGAAGTGCCGGCCGAAATTCGCCTCGGCGGCACCGGGCGGCGGGCCGTAGTTGTTGGCCAGGTCGAAGTGGGTCACGCCCAGGTCGAACGCCCGGCGCAGGATGTCCCGTTGGGTCTCCAGCGGCTTGTCGTCGCCGAAGTTGTGCCACAGTCCCAACGAGATCGCCGGCAGCTTCAGTCCACTGCGGCCGACGCGACGGTAGGGCATGGTGTCGTACCGGGACTCCGCGGCGGTGTAGGTCATGGTGCTCCTCGACATGGGGACAGGGGACACAGAGGGAAAACGCAGAGGGGACAGAGGGGACAGAGCGTGGCGGGGGCCGGCGGCTGCACCGTTATACCCCGTCGTGGACGGCCGGGGCGACCGCGACCCGCGCGGCGCGGTACGGGGTCGGTGGGCCGAAACGCGCCAGGCAGTGCCAGACCCGCTTGAGCGCCTGGGGGTCGTGGCGGCCGGTGCGGACGGCGTCCCCGACGATCCGGGGATCGAGGAGGCCGTCGACCGCGATCTCCGCGCCCAACTCGACGTACTGTGGCCCCCGGTAGTCCGGGTGGCGCCGCAACTCCTCCACGGTGAGCCGGAACCCGCCGTGCCACTCGACGGGGCAGGGAAGTTCGCGGGCGGCGGCCTCCACGTCCGTGCCCCGGTGGGAGGGGTCCAGGACCAGGGCTTCGACATCGCGGTCGAACCGGACCGGGCCGTGGACGTGGGCCTCGACGTAGTCGTCCAGGGCGTCGGGGTCGTCGGCCTCGGCCGACTCCAGCGGCGAGCAGCGGTCCGCGACGCCGAAGACGGTCGGCTCGGCGGCGCTGTCGGGGTAGCAGAACGTGGCCCGCCCGAGGGTCTCGGCGGTGAGCCTGAAGTGCGCGGAGCCGAACCTCGGTGCCGCGCCGACGGACCTGCCCCGGAAGTTCAACGCGCCGTAGACCGGGCGCTCGTGGGGGGCGGCGCGGTCGTACGCGCCGCCGAAGATCCGGCTCTCCCAACTCCACCGGTCCCCTCCGGGACGGGCCGTCAGACCGCCGTTGCTCGTGCCGGTGACGAACTGTGAGAGGTAGACGCCGTCCTCCGCCATCGCGCGGAGGATCGGACGTCCGCCCGTCGTGCGATCGGGGTGGAAGTTCACCGTCAGGCGCAGTCGGGCATCGAGGGGCCCTCCCGTCGACCGGGCCGCGACATGGCGCAGGGCCCGCTCCCGGGGAGACGAGGGCGTGTCGGTGCTCATCACGGCAGTATGCGCGGGAGTGGATCACGACCGCACCGGGATTTCGGCGCCACGTTCGGGGTGAAGGTCGCGGGTGGGGGTGCCGGGTCCCGGGTTTCTGTTTCGGTTTCGGGTTCGAGTTCCGGTGAGCGCTCGCCCGGCCGGCGGCAGGCGTCTCATCCGCGCTCGCGGAGGTACGCCTCCAGTTCGGCGGCCCCGGTCAGCAACGCCCGTCCGCGGGCGGACAGTCGGCCGTGCCAGTCGCGCAGGACGCCCTCCAGCGGCTCCAACCCACCGGCCGCCCGCACCTGGTCGATCAGCGGGGCGATCTGCTCCAGCAGGTGGCCGCCCCGCCTGAGCTGGTGGGTCAGTCGGGCGTCCCGCACGGCGGCCTCGTCGTAGACGCGGTACCCGGTCCGTGGGTCGCGACGCGGGCGCACCAGCCCGGCGCGCTCCCAGGCGCGCAGCGTCGCGGGCCGGATCCCGAGCTTCTCCGCCAGCGGCCCGATGAACGTGCCGCCGGGCTCGGACGCCGGGGCGGGCCGGGACGCCGGGGCGGGTTCCAGATCGCGGAGGGCGCTCTCCACGGCCCGGAGGGTCCGGCGGTCGTCGAGGAGTTGGGCGTGGCTCTCGTCGATGAGGCGGAACGCCTCGTCCACCGCGCCCTCGTTCACCGCCCGCATGATCGACGTCGCCGTCCGGTGGCCGTGGCCGGGCACCAGGGCGAGGAATGTGCGCAGGGCCCGCGCGTGGAGCGGGGTGTAGGTGCGGTGGCCGTGGGGGGTGCGATCGGCGGCCGGGAGGATGCCCGCCTCCTCGTAGTTCCTGACCGCCTGCGTGGACAGGCCGTGCCCGCGCGCCAGGTCGATCGGCCTGAGCCGCCTGCCGTTTTGAAGCTTTCTCCCCATGGAGCCGACGATATCGCGGAAAAGTTTCAACCAAGCCTTCAACGATACCGTTGAAGGTATGGCTACCGACATCAAGGACACCGCCCATGCCGTCGAGGCCGCCGCCGTCATGGGGCTGCTCCCGACCCGGCCGCGGGTGATCGCCCTGGGCGAGCCCACCCACGGCGAGGACGCCCTGCTCGACCTGCGCAACGAACTCTTCCGGCAGCTCGTCGAGGAGGAGGGCCACCGGACGATCGCGATCGAGAGCGACTGCCTGCTGGGCCTGGCCGTGGACGACTACGTCACCTCGGGCACGGGCACCCTCGACGAGGTCATGGAGCGCGGATTCAGCCACGGGTTCGGCACGTCCGCGGCCAACCGCGAGCTGGTGCGCTGGATGCGCGCCCACAACGTCCGCGCCGACGACGAAGGCCGGCCCGCGTCCGAACGGCTCCGCTTCGCCAGTTTCGACGGCCCGTTGGAGATCACCCACGCCGCGAGCCCCCGACAGGCCCTCACCGCGCTCCACGGCCACCTCGCGGCCCATGTGGACGCCGACCTGCTCCCCTGCACCGCGGACACGCTCGACCTCCTGCTCGGTTCCGACGACCGGTGGACCGATCCCGCCGCGATGACGGACCCGTCCCGGTCCGTGGGGCGGTCGGCCGAGGCCGTCCGACTGCGGCTGCTCGCCGACGAGTTGGTGGCGCTGCTGGACGCGCAGGCGCCGCATCTGATCACGGCGACCTCACGGGAGGACTGGGAGCGGGCGCGTCTGTACGGACGCACCGCGACCGGCCTGCTGCTCTACCACCACTGGATGGCCGACGCCTCGCCGGCCCGCATGACGCGGCTGCTGGGCCAGCGGGACCGGATGATGGCCGACAACCTCCTCGCCCTCGCCGAACGGGGTCCGGTCCTGGTCCACGCCCACAACGCCCATCTCCAGCGGAACAAGAGCACGATGCGCATGTGGAACCATCCGCTGCTGAAGTGGTGGAGCGCCGGTGCGTTGGTGAGCGCCCGCCTGGGCGAGGAGTACGCCTTCCTGGCCACGGCCCTCGGCACGATCCGGCACCAGGGGGTGGACACCCCGCCGCCGGACACCCTCGAAGGACTCCTGTACGCACTCCCGGAGGACCATCGCCTCCTCGACGCCCCACGGCTGGCCGCCGCCCTCGGCGACACCCCGCCCGCGCCCCGCGTGTCCCCCTGGTTCGGTTACGCCCCGCTCGATCCGGCCCATCTGGCGGACAGCGACGGGGTCGTGTTCGTCAAGGACGTCCCGCGGGTCGAGGGTCCGCATCGGGCTTTCGGCGCGGGACGCCCTTCGTGACGCGGACCGTCCCGCGCCATGTCGAGTGACGCCCCGACCACCGCTCGCCGCCCTTGCGAGGGGGCTCCCCGACAAAGGGCCCCTCACTCCCGACGACGCGTACCGGGCCGCTCCTGAGCCGATGGTTCGGAGCCGAACAGCAGGTCGAGGTGGGCGTCGAGGACGGCGAGCCCGAAGGGCGCGTCCCGGTGGCCGACCAGCACATGGGTGCCCAGCCCCTCGGCGAGGGCGAGCAGCGCGGCCGCCGTCCGGTCGGGGTCGTGGTCGCCGGCGATCTCCCCGGTGACCTGGCCTCGGCGGACCAGCAGGGCCAGCAGCTCGTGGAGGCTCTCGTACCCCCGGCGCAGGTGCTCGGCGAGTTCCGGCGTCACCAGGGCGCGGGCGGTGAACGCGGTGGCGATCCGCAGTTCGGTGGCGCGTCGGTCGTCGGCGGGCAGCAGTTCGACGAGGATGTCGCGCAGCACGGCGCGTACCGGCAGCGCATCGGGGGATGCGCCAAGACGCCGCCGTACCCGGGCGTCGCCGCGCTTGCCGATGTACTCCAGCCCGAACAGCACCATCTCGTCCTTGCTGCGGAAGTAGTGCTGCACCGCGCCCAGCGACACACCCGCCTCACGGGCGACATCACGCAGGCCGGCCGCCTCCAGGCCACGACTGTCGATGATCGCCAGCAGTGCCTCGGCGATCCGTTGTCGCCGCTCGGCATGCCGTGCGCCCAGCCCCCGGCCTCGCGTTCCCTCACGGCCCGCCCGCTCGCTCACTCCGTCATCTCCCACAATCCCATACACCTGACTTGGTAAGCTGCTCTCCGGGTAAATCAATACGACTGTACTGAGATGTTCTTCGGAGGGCGCTCGGCATGCTGATCACCGGAACACTTCTGATGATCCAGGGCTTCGGTTCGGCTCTGGCCGTCTGGCTGGGGGACGGCAACTGGGGGTTACTGGCCTGGGCGGAGACCTGGTTCGAGCTGCCCTCGTGGACCGGCGCCGCCGTGGGCGGACTGGGCCTGGCTCTCGTCCTGATCGACCGATTGGTCAAAGGCGGCAAGGCGGCACGGACCGCGGGCCGGCCACGGCGACCGTGACACAGGCGGCCTTGACCTCGCGCGGCTCCACACGACGATCCCCTCGCGGACGTCGGCAACGCCCGTTCACGACCCGACGGTCTCCCCGGCCAGGAGGTCCACGGCGGAGCCACCGTGGGTCTCCCTACGGCCTGGTACCCGCCGGCGGTGGTCTGGACCCGAACGGACCGCGGTGTCGTCCGCGCGGAGGAGGTGTCGCTCGCCAGTGGTCGAGCGACCATCGGCGAGTGGTCACGCGGTGTCCGCCCGGGCATGTCCGCGTCGGTGCGCGAGCGTCGACCGGTGAACGCCTCGGTGCCGCGCACTTCGGGCCGCGCACTTCGGCTCGTGCGGGCGCGACGGTGGACGGATCGGGCCCTTGCCCACCCGGTCTCCCGGGTGGGCAAGGGCCCACGTTCCTCCCGTGTCGGGCTCTCGGCTCGCCCCGACTCAGCAGGTACTGCGGTTGGTGTTGTCGAGCGTGAGGTTGCGGTAGGTGATGTTGGTGCCGCAGGGGCTCTCCCGCAGCGAGGTGTTGCTCAGCGTCAGGTTCTGCAGGGTGATGTCACGGTTGCCGGGGAACTCGCCGCGGGCCGCCAGCCTGACCTCCCCGCCGCCGCTGACCGTGCCGCTCTGGCCGGCGATGGTGACGTTGTAGCAGTTCTCGATCAGGATCGCGTTGTTGCCGGTGTTGGTGAGCGTCACCCGGTCGATGACGGCGCCGCCGCTCTCGGAGACGCAGAACACCCCGCGTCCGCCGCCGCGGGCGATGACCTCGCCCACACGGATGTTGGTCGGGTAGCTGCTGCCGATCCGACCGTTGCGGTTGGCCATGCGGAACGCCGCGTAGCCGGTGCCGGTGCCGGTGTTCTCCGCGTCGACCCTGCCCACGGTGGCGTTGATGGTGTCGTTCAGCAGCAGTCCCGAGTAGGCGACGTTGCGGGTGGTGACCGTGCCGATGGTCAGCCCGTCCACCCCGTAGGTCTCCACGCCCTGGTCGCCGGCTCCGGAGATGTAGGCGTTGTCGATGCGGATGTTGCGCGAACGCACCGAGCGGTCGCCGTGGTTGTCGATCCGGATTCCCAGGCCGGCCGACAGCCGCATGTCGATCTGACCGAGCACCACGTTGGTCACGTTGCGCATGAAGATGCCGTACCGCGGGACGCCGGTGACGGTCAGGTGTCCCACCTCGACGTTCGAGGTTCCGCGGGAGTAGATCGGCGCCTGGTCGCCGGAACCGGAACCGGTCACGTTGACGGTGCCGCACACGTCGATCGCGGTGTTGCTCGGCAGCGACACCCGGGTGCCGGCGCTGATCGAGCCCGAGCCGCGCACCACCACGCGCTCCTTGGAGGTGCGGTTCGGCGTCAGGCTGTTCACGGCCGCCTGCATCGCGTCGCGCATGTTGCCGCCGGTGTAGACGGTGCTGCCGCCTCGTCGGGCCGTCCAGGTGCTGCCGTTGAGCACCGCCTCCGCCTGGTACGAGCCCTCGCCGCAGGCGGCGGCCGCCTTGGTGTCGGCCGCCCGCACCGGTGCGGGCGCCCGCGCGACGGTCTGTTCGGACCGCTCCGGACGTGCCTGGGGTTCCGTGGCCTCGACCGGGGTCGTCGCCAGCGCTCCCAGGGTGGCCACCGACAGCAGACCGGCCGCGACGGCGGTGAGCGTGCGCTTCCTGGGGGATCTCGCGACTCCGCTTCCCATCTTCGGCTCCTTGGGGGGGTGTGGGGGGGTGAGGAGTGTGGGGGCGTGCGTCCGCCGAACGCCGTCCCGTGGGTGCGGTCCGGCGGACGGCCCCGCTCCGTCGCGGCCGTTCCCGACGGGCAGGGGAAGAGCGGTGGAACGGCGGGTGGCACGGAGGGGAGGGTAAGCGCTTTCTCAGGCGCGCCGAGTATTGCAACGTTTCATTCAGAGGGTCAAGGAGTAGGACACGATGGGCAATTGCCATCGACGGCGGCCGTTCTCCCGCCCGGCCCGCTCTGCTTCCACGACCAGCGCTTTCCCCCTCCGCATCCCCGAGGAAGGGTCCGTAAATCCCCGCCGGACGGGCCGGCGCCCGGCCTCACACCGCCCGGTCCAGCACCTCCAGCACCGAACGCAGCTCCGCCACGTCGATCTGCCCCGGCGCGGAGGCCGTGCCGACCATGCCGAACGTCGCCGCGGACCCGAAGACCCGGCCCGCCAGGCGCGAGACCAGCCCCAGCCCGCCCATCGCCATCGTGATCAGGGGCCGGTCGGCGTACTCCTCGCGCATGACGCGCGTGGCGTCCAGGAGGGTCAACACGTCGGCGGCCGAGTGGGGCATCACCGCGATCTTGCAGATGTCGGCGCCCACCTCCTGCATCTCCCGCAGCCGCGCGACGATCTCGTCCCTGTCCGGGGTTCCGAAGAAGTCGTGGTGGGAGGCGACCACGGGCACGCCGTGCTCGTGGGCCGTCTCGACGATCCGCGCCACCACGTCGGACCGGCGGCGGTACTCCACGTCCACCAGGTCCACGTGTCCGGAGCGGGCGACGGCGGCGTTGAGTTCGCCGTACGCCTCGTCGTCGACGTCCGCCCGCCCGCCCTCGCCCCGGGTGCGGCAGGTGAACAGCAGGGGCATGCCCTTCAGCCGGTCGGTCAACTCCCGCGCGGTGGCCGTGACGGCGGCGGTGTCGGTCAGGGGTGCGAAGTGGTCGACGCGCCACTCGGCCACGTCGGGGCGCACGTCGAGGAGGGCGTCCACCTGGCTCCGGAGCTGTTCCGGGGAGGCTCCGGTGAGCGGCGCGACGACCTTGGGCGTCCCCTCCCCGATGGTCACCCCGCGCACCGTGACGGTCTTGATCGCCTTGCCTGCCATGCCTCTCCCTCACCTCGCGCGCCCCGCCGGCCCGGTGGTCCGCCGGTCCTGGTCCGTACATCATCGCGTCCGGAGCCGCACGGCGCCGCCGCACCCCGTTTCCCCCTGGGCCGGCACGGGGAACGCGGCCTCACGTGACGCGCCGGTGGAGACAGGAAGGCGGGACATGGAAACGGTCACGGTGATGCCCGGAGAGCCGGACCGGGTCCGGGCGGAGGAGACGCCCGAGCCCCCGTTGGAGGGTGGCCACGGGCGGCCACCGCCGGGCCGGTGTCGTGCGAGCCCTGTGCGCGCGGTGAGGGGGACTTCCGCCGCGACGGGCGGTTCACCGAACGCGGCATCAGAGGCGGGGACGGTTTCGACCCCGAGCGCCGGCGCGTCGAGCCCGAGTACGCGGTCCGGATCGACCCCGGGGTCCCGGCCGCGGCGCTCGGGCCCTCAGCGGGGGCGTTCCGGGGAAACGGCGCACGACACGAACACCCCGACGCGGACCACGGAAATTATGTGGTGTGCGTCACAGATCGACCACGGTGACGCCACAGTCACCACAGAGGCACCACGGGACCGGGACCCTGCTTCACAGACGCCCACCACCCTTCCTTTCTCCCCGTCAAATGCCCACAACTTCCCGCAATTCCCCTCACCATCCACCCGCCGGCGCCTACTCTTCCCGGGGGCGCGAACCACTCTCCGTCACCCTTTCGACCCGTGGAACACCACCCCGCACCCCCCTCGGAGACACCGACGGAATGGATCGGTTCCGGCAGAGCAACCTATAAGGTTGATCGCAAAACCTACTCGTCCCTGTCGGGGCGGCCTTATCTCTTACATGACCACCACGACAGAGAAGTGCGTGACGCATCTTGAGTACTCCCCCCAGAACGGGTAGCGGCCCGCCGGGGCCGGAGCCCCCCGGCCTCCTCCGATCGGCGTCCGCTCCGCACCCGGCACCGGAGGCGCACACCACGCGCACACGTCCACAAGGAGGCCTGCCGCCACAATGATGCTGACGCTGATCATGGCCCACCTGGCGGCGGCAGTGGCGGCTCCCTTGCTGGTCCGATGGTTGGGCCGAAGGGCTTTCTGGCTGCTGGCGCTGGTCCCGGCGGGCTCCCTGCTGTGGGCCCTCACCCAGGCGCGCACCGTCATCGGCGACGGCGCCCCGGTTCAGGAGAACCACCGCTGGATCGACTCCGTCTCGCTGGAGCTGTCCTTCCGGCTGTCCACCCTGTCCTGGACGATGACGGTGATCGTCACCGGGGTGGGCACGCTGGTCCTGATGTTCTGCCGGTACTACTTCCGTCCCGGTGACGACGGCACCTGGCGGTTCGCGGGCGTGCTCACGGCCTTCGCGGGCGCCATGCTGGGTCTGGTCCTCTCGGACGACCTGGTGCTGCTGTACGTCTTCTGGGAACTGACCACCGTCCTGTCGTACCTGCTGATCGGGCACAACCCGGAACGCCGGGCGAACCGTCGGGCGGCGATGCAGGCACTGCTCGTGACCACCGCCGGCGGTCTGGCGATGCTGGTCGGCATCATCATGCTGGGCCAGACGTCGGGAACCTACCGGATCTCCGAGCTGCTCGCCGATCCGCCCACCGGAGGCGCCGTCCCGGTGGCCGTGCTGCTGCTGTTGCTCGGTGCGCTCTCCAAGTCCGCGCTGTTCCCCTTCCACTTCTGGCTGCCGGGCGCCATGGCCGCTCCCACCCCGGTGAGCGCCTATCTGCACGCCGCCGCCATGGTGAAGGCCGGAGTCTATCTGATCGCGCTGTTCGCGCCCGCCTTCGCGGAGGTGGCGCTGTGGCGGCCGGTGCTGTTCGCCCTCGGTGCGGTCACCATGCTGCTGGGCGGGCTGCGGGCGCTGCGGCAGACCGACCTCAAACTGCTGCTCGCCTACGGCACCGTCAGCCAGTTGGGCTTCCTGGTGGTGCTGGTGGGCGCGGGAACCCGCACCGCCGCTCTGGCCGGCGTCGCCATGCTGGTGGCCCACGCCCTGTTCAAAGCGGCCCTCTTCCTGTGCGTGGGCGTGATAGACCGCCACACGGGCACCCGGGAGATCTCCCGGCTCAGCGGACTGCGTCGGGCCGTGCCCGCGCTCTTCGTCGCGGCGGTGCTGGCCGGCGGTTCGATGGCCGGGCTGCCCCCGCTGGCCGCGTTCGTCGCCAAGGAGACCGCCTACGAGGCGTTCACCGGTGGGGACGCCGGAGTCGGCGGGACCTTCCTGGTGGCGATGGTGGTCGCGCTGGTGGTGGGGTCCGCGCTCACCACGGCGTACACCCTGCGCTTCCTGTGGGGCGCCTTCTCCGACAAGCCCGGGGTCGAGCCGCCCCGCGGGAACCGGCCGCCGTCCGGCTTCCTGCTGCCCTCGCTGCTGCTGGCCGGCGCGGGCCTGCTGGTCGGCTTCTCCGGCGGCTTCGAGAGCCGGCTGCTCAGCGGTTACGTGGAGGAGTTCCCGGACAGCGGGCACCACGCGACGCTGGCGCTGTGGCACGGTTTCGGGGTGCCGCTGCTGCTCTCGGTGGTCTCGGTGGCCGGCGGTTTCGCCCTGTTCCTGGCCCGGCGGCGGGTGGAGGCGGTACAGGACCGCTTCGCCCCTCCGCTGGACAGCGAACGCGGCTACCGCCGACTGATGCGCGGACTGGACCGGATGGCGGTCGAGGTCACCGGTGCCACCCAGCGCGGTTCGCTGCCGGTGTACATCGGGGTGATCCTGCTGACGCTGGTGATCGTGCCCGGCCCCGCCCTGCTGGCCACGCGGTACGACTGGTCGCGGACCTACTGGTGGGACACCCCGGCACAGGCGCTGGTCGGCGGGGTGATGATCCTGGCGGCGATCCAGGCCGCCCGCTCCCGGCGCAGGCTCGAGGCGGCCATCCTGGCCGGCGTGGTGGGCTACGGCGTCGCCCTGATGTTCGCCATGCACGGCGCGCCGGACCTGAGCCTGACCCAGATGCTGGTGGAGACCGTCACCCTGGTGATCTTCGTTCTGGTGCTGCGACGGCTCCCGACGCACTTCTCCCCCCGGCCGCTGACCTCCGGGCGGTGGCTGCGGCTGGCGATCGGCCTGCTGGTGGGCACGGTGATGGCGGGGGCGGCGTTCGCGGCCGGCACGGCGCGCACCGCCACCCCGATCTCCGAGGGATTCGCCGAGCCGTCCGTCTCCTACGGAGGCGGTCACAACATCGTCAACGTGACCCTGGTGGACCTGCGGGCCTGGGACACCATGGGAGAGATCTCGGTGCTGGTGGTGGCCGCCACCGGAGTCGCCTCGCTGATCTTCCTGATCACCGGACGCTCCGGTCTGTGGCGATCCGACCTGGACAACTCCCGGCCGGCTCGTCCCGGCACCTCGAGTCGCTCGGGCTGGCTGAGCACCACCCAGAGCCTGGAGCCGGGCCGGCGGTCCATCATCATCGAGGTGGTCACCCGCCTGCTGTTCCACACCATCCTGGTGTTCTCGGTGTACCTGCTGTTCACCGGGCACAACGACCCCGGCGGCGGCTTCGCCGGCGGACTGGTCGCGGGGTTGGCGCTGAGCGTGCGCTACCTGGCCGGCGGGCGGCGGGAGCTCAACGCGGCGGCGCCGGTGGACGCCGGGCTGGTGCTGGGCACCGGCCTGTTCATCGCCACCGGCTCCGGCCTGCTCCCGGTGCTCTTCGGCGCCGACGTGCTCCAGAGCGCCAAGGTGGACCTGGTGCTGCCGCTGCTGGGCGAGGTCCACTTCGTCACCTCGCTCCTCTTCGACGTCGGGGTCTACCTGGTGGTGGTCGGGCTGGTGCTGGACATGCTGCGCAGCCTCGGCGGCGGCATCGACAGCGACATCGTCGACGAGGCCGGCCAGACGGACGACGAGACCGCGAACGAGGAACTCGCCGAGCCGACCGGGAACCCCGTCGGCCGGGAGGAGACCGGTCCCGCGGCGCAGACCGCCGGGCGGGCCGGGGGAGGCACGGCATGACGGACATGAGCGTCAACATCCTGCTCACCGTGGTGGTGGGCGCCCTGTTCGCCTCCGGGGTGTACCTCGTCCTGGAGCGCAGCCTGACCCGCATCCTGGTGGGCGTCCTGCTGATCAGCAACGGCGTCAACGTGCTGTTCCTGGTGGCCTCCGGCCCGGCCGGCCGGTCACCGCTGCTGGGACGCAACGCGCCGGAGGACATCAGCGACCCGCTGCCGCAGGCCCTGGTGCTCACCGCGATCGTGATCACCCTGGGCGTCTCGGCCTTCATGCTCGCCATGGCCTACCGCAGTTGGCAGCTCAACCGGCACGACGACGCGCAGGACGACGTGGAGGACGCGCTGATCCGGCGGCGAGCGGAACGCGACGAGGCTTCGGCCAGCTACGACGACAGTGCCGGCGGCACGCTGGACGAGGAGGGAAGCGACACCTCCGACAACGGCGAGGACAGCGCCGACACCGGCGCCCTCACCGGCAACGGCCCCGACTCCCTCCGGAAAGGCATATGATCACCGCTCTCCTGCCACTGCCCGTCGTCCTACCGCTGTTCGGCGCCGGTCTGGCGTTGGCCATGGGCCGCTCGGCCCGGGCCCAGCGGGTGGTCAGCCTCGTGGTCCTGGGAACGACCACCCTGATCACCGCGGTGTTGGTCGCCCAGGTCCACACCGAGGGGCCCCTGGCCATGCGGGTGGGCGGCTGGCCCGCCGACATCGGCATATCGCTGGTGGCCGACCGGCTGTCCGTCCTGATGCTGCTGGTGTCCACCGTGGTGTCGCTGTGCGTGCTGGTCTACTCCCTGGGCCAGGGAATGATCGAGTACGGCAGCAACACCCCGCTGTCGGTCTACCACCCCACCTACCTGGTGCTGGTGGCGGGCGTCTCCAACGCCTTCCTCTCCGGCGACCTGTTCAACCTCTACGTCGGCTTCGAGATCCTGCTGGTGGCCAGCTACGTGCTGCTCACCCTGGGCGGCACCGGGGCGCGGATCAGGGCCGGCACCGTGTACGTGACGGTCAGCCTGATCTCCTCGGTGATCTTCCTCGCCGCGATCGCCCTGGTCTACGCGGCGACCGGCACCGTGAACATGGCCCAGCTCGGGGGTCGGCTGGCCGAACTGCCCGACGCGGTGGCGCTCGTCCTCCAGCTGATGCTGCTGATCGGCTTCGCCATCAAGGCGGCGGTCTTCCCGCTGTCCGCCTGGCTGCCGGACAGCTACCCCACCGCTCCGGCCCCGGTCACCGCGGTGTTCGCCGGCCTGCTCACCAAGGTGGGCATCTACGCGATCATCCGGCTCCAGACCCTGCTCTTCCCGGACAGCCCGCTCAGCGGCCTGTTGATGTGGACGGCCCTGTTCACCATGATCATCGGGGTGTTGGGCGCGGTGGCCCAGTCGGACATCAAGCGAGTCCTGTCCTTCACCCTGGTCAGCCACATCGGCTACATGGTGTTCGGCATCGCGCTGGGCTCCGAGGCCGGGATGTCGTCCGCGATCTTCTACGTGGCCCACCACATCACCATCCAGACCACCCTGTTCCTGGTGGCCGGCCTCATCGACCGGTTGGGCGGCAGCACCTCGCTGGACCACCTCGGCCGCCTGGCGCAACGGGCGCCGCTGCTGGCCGTCCTGTTCTTCATTCCCGCGATGAACCTGGCCGGCATCCCGCCGTTCTCCGGGTTCCTGGGCAAGCTGGGGCTGCTCCAGGCCGGGGTGGACGACGGGTCCTGGCTGGCGTACGTGCTGGTCGCCGGTGGGGTGGTGGCCAGTCTGCTGACCCTGTACGCGATGGCCAAGGTGTGGAACCGGGCCTTCTGGCAGCCGCCCAACGCGGTCGGAGAGCCCCCCGAGGACCCTGTCGACCCCGTCGTGTCGGAGCCGGTGCCCGTCGCCGCCCGCACAGGAGCCCCCACGGGGGCGACCGCTTCCTCCGCTCTGGAGGGCGGCCGGCCCGAGAGCGCGCCCGGATCGGTCCGCACCCGCACCGACCTGCACGACAAGCCAATGCCCGACACGTTCTCCCTGACCCGCCGGTCCCGGCTGGCCATGACGCTCCCGGCCGCCGTGCTGGTGGTGCTGAGCACCGCGCTCACCGTGGTGGCCGGACCGCTGTTCCACTTCACCGACGAGGCCGCACGCGATCTGCGCGAGCCGTCCTCCTACGTCGAGACCGTTCTGGGGGAGGGCAACCATGAGTGACACCACCGTCGACACCTCCACCGGCACCACGTCCGACGCCCCGACCGACCGGGCCGGGGCGGGGCGGTCGAGGCGCAGGCCGTCGTTCCAGTGGCCCTTCGTCGCCTGGCTGGTGATCGTCTGGGTACTGCTGTGGGGAGACCTCTCCTTCGCCAACGTGCTCTCCGGACTGGCGGTGGCCACCCTGGTCAGCCTGGTGTTCCCGCTGCCGCCGATCGCCTTCGCCGGGCGGGTCCGCCCGCTGCGGCTGGCGTGGCTGGTGCTGCACTTCTGCTACGACCTGGTGGTGGCGAGCTTCGGGGTGGCGGCCCGGGCGCTCAACCCGCGGCACACACCGGTCAACTCGGTCATCACGGTGCGGCTGCGCAGCCGATCCGACCTGTATCTGACCCTGACCGGAGAACTGCTGACGCTGGTCCCGGGCAGCGTGGTGCTGGAAGCGGACCGGAACACCAGGACGCTGCACCTGCACGTCCTCGACGCGAACGACGAGGCGAGCATGGCACGCGCCCGGGAGACGGCGCTCAAGCAGGAGGAGCGAGTGGTCCGGGCGCTGGCCTCGGACACCGAGCTGGCCGCCTTCGAGCGGGCCGTGTCGGAAGGAGGTGTCGCATGACCGTCGTGGTCGTCGTCTCGGTGGTGATGCTCGCCGTGGCCGCCGTACTGGCCATGCTCCGCATGGCCCTGGGCCCCACCGTGCTGGACCGCATCGTCTCCCTGGACGTCATCGCCGCCGTCACCATCGGCGGACTGGCGGCCGAGGCGGTGCTCAACCGGCACCCCGACACCATCCCCATCCTGGTGGTGCTGTCCCTGGTCGGATTCATCGGCTCGACGAGCGTGGCCCGCTTCGGTATGGGGGCCGGGCCTGAACGGGAGGGCGACACATGAGCTGGACCGCCATCGCCGACACCGTCTCCGCGATCACCCTGCTGGCGGGCGTGCTGCTGACCCTGGTCGCGGCCATCGGCCTGGTCCGCTTCCCGGACGTGCTCAGCCGGATGCACGCGGCGACCAAGCCGCAGACGTTGGGCATGCTGCTGATCCTGGTCTCGTTGGGCTTCCGGCTGCGGGACCCGGCGGTGCTCGGGATGCTGATCACGGTGGCCCTGTTGCAGCTCCTGACCGCGCCGGTCTCGGCGCACATGGTGAGCCGCGCCGCCTATCGGCGGGGGTTCGCGCCGCCGGAGACCATCGCGGTGGACGAACTGGCCAAGGCGGAGAGCGAGGAAGTCCGGACGACCGGCGCCGGCCAGGGTTGAGCCCCGGCCGGCCCGACCCGGTGGGCGGGACGGTACGGCCTCCGTACCGTCCCGCCCCCGCCCCCGTACCGCCGCACGGCTCAGACCGTCACAGGGTGCGCTCCAGACGCTCCGCGAGGAGCTTGGTGAAGCGGGCCGGGTCGTCGAGACGGCCGCCTTCCGCCAGGAGCGCCATCCCGTGGACGATCTCGGCCATGGCGGCCGGCTCCGGGTCGGACGCGTCGGCGGCGTGGGCCTTGCGCAGGCCGACGATCAGGGGATGGTCGGGGTTGATCTCCAGGATGCGCTTGCTCTCGGGCATCTCCTGGCCCATGGCGCGGAGCATGTTCCGCAGGCCGGGTGTCACGTCGTCGGCGTCGGAGACGACACACGCCGGCGAGGTGGTGAGCCGGGAGGACAGCCGCACCTCCTTCACCTTGTCGCCGAGCCGTTCGCCCAGCCACGCCAGCAGGTCCGCGTACTCCTGCCGCTGCCGCTCCCGCTCCGCCTCGGCCCGCTCCTTCTCCTCCTCGTCCTCGGTGCCGAGTTCGGCCTCCCCCTTGGCGATGGAGCGCAGCTTCTTCCCCTGGAAGTCGGGCACCGCGTCGACCCACAGCTCGTCGACCGGGTCGGTCAGGACGAGCACCTCCAGGCCCTTGTCCCGGTAGGCCTCCATGTGCGGCGAGTTCTCGACGGCGCTCCGGGACGGGCCCGTCAGGTAGAGGATGTGCTCCTGCCCCTCCTTCATCCGCTCGACGTACTCCCGGAGGGTCGTCGGCTTCTCCGCGTCGTGGGTGGTGGCGAACGAGCAGGCCGCGAGGATCGCGTCGCGGTTCTCGAAGTCGTTCAGCAGCCCCTCCTTGACGACCGGGCCGAACTCCCGCCAGAACGCCGTGTACTTCTCGGGCCGCTTGACCCTCATCTCCTTGATGGTGGCCAGCACCTTCTTCGCCAGCCGCCGGCGCATCATCTGGATGTGGCGGTCCTGCTGGAGGATCTCGCGGGAGATGTTGAGCGACAGGTCCTGGGCGTCGACGACACCCTTGACGAAGCGCAGGTACGGCGGGACCAGCTCCTCGCAGTCCTCCATGATCAGCACGCGCTTCACATAGAGCTGCACGCCTCGCCTGCCCGACGAGAACATCTCGCGTGGCGGCTGCGCGGGGAGGAAAAGCAGCGCCTGGTACTCGAAGGTGCCCTCCGCGTGGATGCGGATGGTCTCCAGCGGATCGGTCCAGTCGTGGCTGATGTGCTTGTACAGCTCGTGGTACTCCTCGTCGGAGACCTCGTTCCTGGGCCGCGCCCACAGGGCCTGCCGGGAGTTGATCGTCTCCGGCGTCTCGCCGTCCTCGGCCCCGTCCCCGTCCTTCTCCTCACCGGTCTTCGCCGTGATCAGCCTGATGGGCCAGGTGATGAAGTCCGAGTAGCGCTTGACGATCTCCTTGATCTTCCAGGGAGAGGTGTAGTCGAAGAGCCGGTTGTCGTTGTCCACCGGCTTGAGCCGCAGGACGACCGACGTGCCCTGGGGCGCGTCGTCCACCGTCTCGATGGTGTACGTGCCCTCGCCGGTGGACGTCCAGCGGGTGCCCGTGGCTTCCCCGGCGCGGCGGGTCAGCAGCGTGACCTCGTCGGCCACCATGAAGGCGGAGTAGAAGCCGACGCCGAACTGCCCGATGAGCCCCTCCGCCGCGTCGGCGTTGCCGGAGCTCTGGGCCTCCTTGAGCTGCTGGACGAACTCCGCGGTGCCGGACTTGGCGATCGTCCCGATGAGCCCCACCACGTCGTCGCGCGACATGCCGATGCCGTTGTCGCGGATCGTCAGCGTGCGGGCGTCCTGGTCCGCCTCGATCTCGATGTGCAGGTCGGAGACATCGACATCCAGCGTGTCGTCGCGCAGCGCCTCGATGCGGAGCTTGTCGAGCGCGTCGGAGGCGTTGGAGACGAGTTCCCGCAGGAACACGTCCTTGTTCGAGTAGATCGAGTGGACCATCATCTGGAGGAGGCGGCTCGCCTCCACCTGGAACTCGAACGTCTCGGCCGTCATGGTCGTGGATTCCCCCACCGGTGTCGTCCGGGTCCGGAAGAGCGGTGCGCCGTCGGGCGACGCGAGCCTTCCGGACGTGCCTTCTCTTTTTCGGTGATGGTATGCGGTGCGAGCGTTCGGCCCGTGCGCACCGGGTACGGGATTCGGCTCCGCCGCCGTGTCGGCGCCCCGTCCGCTCCCAGGCGGACGGGCGGGCCGCGTCACACGGGCCAGGAGTCGGCCGGGTTGTCCGGCCAGGCCGCTGCCCCTCCGGCGTGACGGTGAGTCCGAACCGCTCGTGTTCCGGCCTGCCCCCGCCGCACACCGAACCGTTCCCCGGCGAACTCCTCCTCCGCCGGCGTGGTGGAGGACTCGTCGGCGTCGGCGACACTGCCCGTGACGTAGGCGGAGTGGGCCACGGGCGGCAGGCGCTGGGCTCGCAGCTTCGTGAACTCCACCGGCCCCGTGAAGGCACCCGACGCGCTCTTCCCGTCGCGGGAGACGGTCAGCCGGACCACGGCGTCGCCGTTGCCGTAGTGCGTCCCCCACGGGGCGACGATGCGGCCACCGGGGCAGCTCTGTTCCACCCGGGTGTGGGGGGACGGAGCGCAGGCCGCAGGTGGCGATGATCCGGTCGTAGGGCGCGCCGTCGGGGAAGCCCAGCGCGCCGTCGACGTGGACGACCCGGACGGGCGGGTCGAGGGCGTCCAGCGCTTTGCGCGCGGCGTCCGCCACGGTCTCGTCCACCTCCACCGTCACCACGTTCGCGGTGCCGAGGCGGTGGGCCGGGAGCGCCGCGTTCCAGTCCGTCCCGGTGCCGATCTCCAACACCCGGTCGCCCGGCCGCACTTCCAGATCCCGGAGCGTCCGGAACACCACGGACGGCATGGACGCCGAGGAGGTGGGCACCTGTCCCGGCTCGGTGCCGGTGTGCCGGCCGTCGTCCCACTGGGTGACGATCGGCACGTCGGCGTACCAGATCCAGGCGTCCGGGTCCTCCGCCCTCGACACGGCGACGCTGCGTCCCGCGTCCATGTCGAACGGCCAGTTCAACTCCGGCAGGAACGCCGACCTGGGCACGGCCGCGAAGACGGGTGCCCGGTCCGGGAGAGGATCCCCGCCGCCATGAGGGCGTGCGCTGGCCCGGTGCGGCCGGGGCGTACCTCGCGTGCTTCTTCGCCCGGTGATCCAGGTGCGGGGCCTCACCGGTACCGCTCCCCGCTGTGCCGGTTCGCCGCCCGCACCCCCGCGCTCAACTGCTCCTCGGGAGTGGGCAGACGGGTGTTCTCGGGCAGGCACTCCCACTCCCGGCCGCCTCCGGGCGGGCGGAGGAAGTACCGTCCGCCGCTCTTGCCCATCAGCTCACCGATCTGGTTGCGCCTGGTGTCCATGAGGTACGTCGCCATGCTCGCTCCTGTGCCGTGCGTGGTGGCTTTCTGTATCCACCCACTCACAGAATGCTGCCGCAGCCGTACGCTCAACAGGGTTTCCAGCTCTCCATATGGGGCTGGAGAGAGGGGCATTGCACACATGCGTCGTGGTGGCGGAATCGACCAGCCTTACTCACCACAGGAGTTCTACGGGGCGGAACTTCAGCGGAAACGCGAGAGCAAGGGCCTCACCCAGGCTCAACTCGGTGAGATGGTCGTCATCTCACCGCAGATGATCGCCCACTTCGAGGCCGGGCGGCGGAAACCGCGACCGGAGGACGCCCGCCGGATTGACCAGGCGCTGGGCACGGACGGCTTCTTCGAACGCATGCGCCGCTCGCTGGATGAGGGCCGCTTCGCCGACCACTTCGCGGCTGCCGCCGAGATGGAGAAGCTGGCCAGTGTGATCAAGACATACGGGGCGTTCCTCGTTCCCGGCATCCTCCAGACCGAGGCATACGCGCGGGCGGTCTTCCGTGCGGGCACCCCCGTCTACACACACAAGGATGTAGAGCGGCGGGTGGCCAACCGCATAGAGCGTGCCCGTATCCTTGAGGACCCCAACTCACCGGTCTTGTGGACCCTGTTGGACGAGTCGATTCTCCGGCGTCCCATCGGTGGACGCGACGCGATCGCGGAGCAGTTGGAACACATCGCCAAGCTGGGACGCAGCGGGCGGGTAAGGGTCCACGTACTCCCTTTCTCCGCGGGCGCGCATGCGCTGCTGGAGAGCATGGTCACCCTCATGCGGTTCACCGATGCCCCTCCCGTGGCCTACGTTGAGGGTCTGCGCACCGGGCGCGTCATGGACGACCCGGAGATGGTCGAGTCCTGTCAGTCGGCCTACGATCTCGCTCTGGGCGATGCCTTGTCGTCGGAGGAGTCACTGACCCTGCTGGAGACCGTGTCGGAGGAGTACAAGCGATGATCAACGACCACAGCCTGACGTGGCGCAAGTCCAGCTACAGCGGGGCAAGCAACGGCGACTGCGTCGAGGTCGCCGACGGCTTCCCCGGCGCGGTCCCCGTCCGGGACAGCAAGAACCCCGACGGCCCGGCCCTGGTCTTTCCCGAGCACGCGTGGAGCGCGTTCGTGGAGGAGACAAAGGGACGCACGCGTTCCTGACTCCCGGCCGGTCAAGAACACAGACGGACACCTCGGCCGGGGCAGATGGGTTCGATTCCCACCCGCCCCGGCCGTCGGCGTTCAGCCGTCGTGGCGCGGCCCCTGTCCCGGCGGCAGGTCCAGCACGGTGCCGTATCGCGGCTCGTTCAGTGCTCCGGAAGTACCGGAGCATCGGTCGGGACGGGCAGTTGGCTTGAAAGGGCCTGCGGCGGACCACTGACGGGCATACCCTTGCCCGGTCGGTTCTCCGCTCGTTCGACCGTGTAAGGGGGTTCGGTGACGGGAATCGCGGATTCCGTCGAATCGATGGAACAGCTCACCGTGGTCTGGCGCGCCATGGTGCTCGACCGGGCCCCGGACGCGGACGTGCGGGACCTTCCGGGTATCGCCGTCCGCTGGGCCGACTGCCGGTTCGCCTTCTGGAACTGCGTCACGCTGACCGACGTCGGCACGGACGCGAGGGTTGTCGGGCAACGCCTGGACCAGGCGGCGGACATCATGCGCTCGAAGAGGCACCCGGGCTTCCTGTGGATTTTCGAGGACCTCCTCGACGAGGACGCACGCGCAGCGCTGGAGACAGCGGCCGGGCGAGCGGGCCTCGCGTACGCCTTCCCCGGCACCGGTATGGCCGGGGACCTGCTCCCCATCCCCGAGCCGGCCCACCCCGACCTGACGTTCGTGCGCGTGACCACCGACGAGCATCTGCGGGCCTATGCGGACATCAACTCGCGCGCCTACGGCTTCCCCTTGGAGGACGGCCGGGACGGACTCATGGGCTCCCGTCTGTGGAGGAGTCGGGTGCACGCCTACCTGGGCCTGCGGGACGGCACCCCGGTGACCTGCGCCGCGACGGTGGAAGCGGAGGGCCGTCTCTTCGTCGCGCTTGTCGCCACGGACCCGGCGTGGGCGCGCAGGGGTTACGGCGAAGCGGTAACGCGGAAGGCGCTGTACGAGGGGGCTCGGGCCACCGGGCTGACCCGCGCCACCCTGCACGCGACCGCCGCCGGAGCGCCGGTGTACCCGCGGATCGGCTTCACCCCGAATTCACCGATGCGCTTCTACAGTCTGTCCGCGAGCGGAAGCCCCGCCTGAGTCCGGCCGCCCCTCGACGCAGGGGCTCCACGGTTCCGCCGGAATCGCCTCGAACGGAAGCCCGCAAGCCGGTCCCGACATTGGCCTGCCGACCGCTTGCGGCGAACGGCTCCATGACCGTCCTCGGCGACCTCGCCCAGGCCACCGGCCCCCACCCCCACACCGCTGGGACCGCCTGGGCGCTCTGCTGTCCGACCACGGTGACTGGCGCGTCGCGGAGCTGAACACCACCAGCTACCGTGTGCCGTCCGAGATCATGGCGTTCGTCGCCCCCGCCCTGCCCTGCCCGCGGGCCGTGCGCGAGGCCGGCGAGGACGCCGCCCGGGTCAAGGCGCCGCCGTATCAACCACACGACTGGAAAGACCACCACGGAGGCCGCCCACGCCGTCATCAATCACGGCCGAGCAGGCCGCCCCGCGGCGCACGGCTCCCACTCGCCCTCCTGGGACTCGCACGACTACGCCGAGCTCCTGCCGTTCAGGGCGACTCCGCCGCACCGCTCGCGCCAACTGCGCAGGTGGCATGGACGACATCCATCGGCCGCCCTCCTGCCGCAGCAAGGGAGCGAGCCATGGCACACCCGGAAATCACGCAACAGAGTCCAGAAGCTGGTCAAAGCCCTCTCGTCACCACTCCCTGCGGCTCGCCGTTGACCGTTATCGCGGGGTCGGCCTCCACCACGCGCACGGACATGTCGATCGGTGCGGGACGGGCGTTGGCCGTTTCGGCCGCCGAGGGGTGTCGGACGTTGGAGGAGCCATCGGCGAACGGACGGACGGTGTGGGCCAAGAGGCGGGTCAGCTCGTCGTCGAGGCCGTGCTGCAGCGGGGTGCCGTCGGGTCCGAAGGAATCGATCTCGCGCTCGGCGAGCACCACGCCGGTCTCCGCATGGGTGGCGGTGAAGCGCAGGAGGCCGCTCTCGTTGTAGCGGAACTTGACCTCGATCTTGTTCCGGCGGATGTCCTGTTCGCGGGTCGGGAGATTCACCTCGATGTTGGCCAAGGGGAAGGCATGGTCGCTGTCGGCCGGGTAACCGACCTCGCCCTCGATCACCGGCACACGCACAAAGGAGGCGCCCGGCTTGTCCGGGTAGAAGGTGGCCGAACCCTCCGCGGGAAGCGTGGCATTGCGTCGAATGATGGCGCGGAAGCCCTTCTGTTCGCCCGCGCTCACAGCCGTGCCCAGGTCATAGCTGGTCACCAGGGAAAAATCGCTGTCGTCGCCGAGTTCACCATCGAGGGAGGCCGCATAGATGGCCGCACCTCGGGCGACGGCGGTCATGGGCCTGCACAGACCGCTGTCGACGATGCGGTCGTGGCCGAGGAGTTCGCCCAGGGCGTGACGCACCTGGGGGATTTGCGAGGTGCCACCGATCATCAGGACGGAGTCGATGTCGTCCGGGACGATGGCCAGGTCTTCCAGGGCCTGCTCGACCGGCTCCAAGGCGCGGGTGATGAGCGGAGCGATCGCCTCGGTGTACTCGGCCGCGGTGATCTTGACCTCGCGCTTCGAGATCGCGGGGGCGAGGCCGACCGGGAGGTCGAAGAAGAGTGCGCTGTCCATCGGCACGGACGACAGGGCGATCTTCGTCAGCTCGACCGACCGGCGCCACCGGCGTCGTTCGGTCTTGGTGAGCCGGTCCGCGGGCAGGCCGATCTTCCGCTGGATCAGCTGGGCCAGCGCGTTGTCGAACTCCAGCCCTCCGAGAGCGGTGATACCGCGGGAGGTCTGCTCCTCGAAGAGGCCGTCGTCGTATTCCAGGACGGTGACGTCGATGGTGCCGCCGCCCCAGTCGAAGACGAGGAAACGGCCGGGGATCGGGACATCGTGGGCGTACGAGATCGCAGCAGCGGTGGGCTCGTTGAGCAGGGCCCGGACCTTCACGCCACCGAGCGCTGCCGCGGCACGGGTGCGGTAGCGGGCGCCGCCTGTCGCCTTGGCGGGGACGGTGACGACCGCGTCGGAGAGGTCGAGCAGCTGGGCGGAGACGCCTTCCCTCATGCGGCTGAAGAGAGCGGCGGCCGCGACCGTGCTGTGGAACTTCTCCGAGCCGACCCAGGCATGGTGTTCCTCGAGCTGTGCCGCGACCTCGAGGCCGTCGATGCCGCCGTCCTTCTCGGCGCTGGAGCGGGTGCCGAGCATGCGCTTCACGGCGTCGAGCGGCTCGCTGGTGCCGGCCTTCGCCTCCCAGCCGAAGCAGAGGGTGCGCTGGAGATCGCGGACGGACAGCACGGAGGGGAAGAGCTGCTCGAACTCCGACATCCGCCACTGGGCGGGCACGTTGTCACTGTCGATCGGCAACACCTCGGTGGTGTGCCCGTTCCAACGAGCGACAACCGAGTTGCTCGTGCCGAAGTCAATACCAAAACTCATCGGGTTTCCCTCTGGTTCATCCGTTTACCGGCCGCGGCCCACAAAAATTGTCTGTGACTGGTCTTCTTCCGCGCACGGCCACCTGTCGTCATGTCCTGCGAACCGGCTGGAGCCCCGGTATCGCCGCGCGATTCCTCCCGGGGAACTTGTCGATCACTGTTCTCCTCAGAGCGGGGAGATGTGATGCGCTGCTCCGACTGCCTGTCCCTGGGCCGCTGTCGAGACCGATCCACTGATCTCCTCGCTTGAGAGCGAGGGATCCCGCCGCCGGGTCCCGCAATCCGACCGGCCTCGCCCTTCCCGTTGCCGTCCACACCTCGGCCGCTTTTACCAGTCTCCCTGCCTGGTGGATTCCCAGGATCCTGTTGAATTCCAGGCGCCTGACCTCGATGAGTCTTCCTCTTGCGCGGATAATCACCAGGCCTCTCGCTGATGCCCTTCTTCTGCTTTTCACCTGCCTCCGCGTGTGTGGACCTGCGCTTCTGTCCCGGTGTCATTTTCCTGGGCTTGGGGGGCGGTGTCTCGGCAACGGCCCGTAGCCAACCGCGTTCGACGAGCTTCCCGGACTCCTTGTCGACGTAGGCCGGCGCGACGAGCTCGAAGGTGACCGGGCCTCTCTTCATCACGCCGGGCCGGCCTTCCACGACGTTGAAAAGAGACTGATCGCCGATGTCGTCAACAATCTGCAGGCCGGCCTTCGTTGCCTCGTGGCCGAGGCGGGTCAGCACCACCTCCATGGTCTTCGCATCCAGCGCCTGGCGGTGCAGGACGGCCAGCTGGGCCAGATGCATCTGGCGCGTTCGGATGCTCTCCAGCACACCCTTGCGCACTGCTTCGGTGAACTGGGGAAGCACTCGGCGCATCAGCTCGGCCCGGAAGGCGGCGGCCAGATCGGCTTCGGTCTCCTTGCCGGCCAGCGCTGTGCCCAGTTTCTCCGCCGCCTCCTCCAGCTCCTTCTCCACCACAGGCAGGAGTGTCTCGTTGACCGACTTCAAAATCGCGGCGGCGTCCAGGGTCCCCGGGGCGAGCTCGGGCAGGTGGCTTTCGGTGAATCGCCAGGGAGGAGCCTCGGCCTCCCCGTGCTCACCACGCTTCCGCACGCTTCCGCTGTTCGGCCCACGTCCCTGATTGTGCCGGGATCCGTCACGGGGGCCGGAACCGCTGTCGCCTTTGCCGGCTCTGTTGCTCACGATGTGCTGCTCTCTGGGTCTTCAAGGGCTGCGGTGTCCTCGGCAGCCGGGGAAAGACGTTCTGTCGCCCTGGTGATTATTTCTCGGGCCGCCTCGGTACGAGACCACTCGCGGTCGCTGTCCGTGGTCGGCTGGGTGAGCCTCCGCAGGGGCTCGGGCGGGAGTTCCAGCCGGTGGCTCGTGCCGGTGGGGTCCTTCCAGCGGTGCGGGGCGAGCGGGACGGCGAAGCCGGGTGCTTCCTGCTGCTCGCGCTCGGCCTTCTCGATCATGTCCTTGGCGCGGTTGATCCGGACGCGGCCGCTGTCGTCGAGTTCCTTCCGCAGGGCTCGCCAGGCCTTCTTCCAGTCGTCCACCCCGTCGGGCACGCCGAGCACCATATACGGGTTGAGCGGCTGATCGCGTTCTCCGCGGGACCAGTCCTCCAGAAAGCTCCGGTTCCTCCGCAGCGTGGCCACGGTGTCTCCGCCGAGCCGGTCCCGCACGGGGGGTCGGCCTTCGGCGTCCTGCTCCAGGAGCTTGATGGACTCCGTCGTGTCCGGGCCGGCGCGCAGGTAAGCCTGGACGTTCTGGGCCTCCCAGCGCACCGGCTGCGAGTGGTGCCGGAGCCTCGCGGCCACGGTGAGCGCCGCCTTCCTCCGCTGTTCCGCTGTCTCCTCGTCCCCCCGGAGGAGGGCACGGTGCATCTGTCGCACGGCCCTGATCAGGGTACGCACGCCGATCCAGCCGTTGAACCTCTTGTTGCTCGTGCTGCGCACCCAGGGGTTGGTCCGCTCCAGGAGGACCCACAACCGCTCGTCGGCGACGAGGTCGTCCGGGACCTCTCCCGTCCGCCGCACCTCGCGCAGCGCGTCGAGGAGCTTCTGCGTCGGCGGCAGGATGTCGGTCCATTCCTCGGCGATGGCCTTGGCGTCGTTGGCCTGCAGCCTCACCAGCAGCCGCCAGTCCTGCGGCCAGTCACGGCCGGGTTCCGTTCCCGGGCCGGCCTCCCGGCGCTCCCGTTCCAGGGGCCAGGCCAACAGGTCCATCTCCTCGTCGGTGAGGGACGCCGGGTCCAGGCGGGCGCGGAAGTAGGCGGCACGGGAGGTGCCGTCGCGCTCGGGAACCGCGCCGATCCACTCCTCGTCGATGTAGTCGTCGAGAAGCGGTCGGGGAAGCTTCGCCAGGAGTGCCCTCTGTCGAGGGGCCGGCAGGTTGGTCTCCGTCAGGCGACGGTCGTCCTGGTAGATCTGCCACATGCTGCCCGGCTCCCCCAGGAGCGGCAGCGGCTTGTCCTCCAGCAGGGCGCGGGCTCGGGCGTCGAGCCGGCCGTCGAAGACGTCCAGCCCGTGCTCCTGTGCCGTGACGAGCAGGGCAACACCCTTGACCGGGTCGCCCTGCCGGGACGCCGCGTCGATCGCGGCCTGGGCCAGCTTCCGCGCGGAGAGCGTTCCGGTCTCCGCCTTCAGCGCATCGGGCAGCATGAGTTCGGCGAAGGAGCGGGCGCGCTCCCAGGCCTCCCGGTCGGCGAATCCTTCGGGGACCGGTCGGGGCATGACCGGTCCCTGCTCCGGCTGCCTCTGCGGCGGAACGGCCGGAGCTGGGCCGCCGGCGGTTTCAGCGGCCCGCGGAGCTTTCCCAACGGTCCGGCCCTGGGCGCGGGCCTGGCGGAGGGCGAGGCGGCGGGCGATCTCACGCCGCCGCAGTTCCTCCAGGCGGGCATGCTCGTCCTGGCCCGCTCCCAGCGGGTTTCCTGCCGTCATCAGAACTCCTCCGCGAAGATGCGCACCTGCTCGATCACCGCGGCAGGGGTTCGGTCCAGGCTGTAGGAGTCGGCGAAGGCGATCCTGGCGGCGAGATCACTGCTGCGGACCTCGTGGCGCAGGGCCTGGAGCCGTTCGTTCTCGCACTCGTCGCCGGCGGACTCCAGCGGATGCTTGACGGCGACCGCGACGGGCTCGCCGGTGAAGTCCGACGTGAAGAGCGCCACCGGGCCGGCGGCGGTCTCCTTGAGGCTGACGGTGGGCTCCTCGTCCGCCCAACCCTTCAGCAGGACGGCGTGCTCGTCCGGGTCGATCCGCAGTGTCCGGCCGCGCAGGGCGTCGGTCAGGTCGCGGGCGAGCCGCCAGTCGTACAGCGGGTGGAGGCGCATGTTGGAGTAGTCGCGCAGGCAGGCGTAGCAGGAGCTGCGGCAGTTCCGCGCATGGTGGTCGGCCTCCAGGTCGTGCACGTAGCGGTCGACCGCCTGGAGGAACTCCTCGATGTGCTCCTCCGAACCGAGGTGGGTGCTGAAGCCCGCACCGTTGTCGAGGCTGTCCGCCAGGTAGGCCATGACGGGAGCGGCCACCGGGGCGTCCGAGCCGTGGATGCCGCTGAGGAGTTCCTCCGGCTGCACGTCCAGGTGGGGGGCGGCGGCACGGCGCAGCAGGGCCGCCAGCGAGTACCAGGCGGCGCGCCGGCCGTGGTAGGCCTCGGGGAAGCCGCCGACCTGCTGGGACTTCGAGATGTCGAAGCGGAGGCCCCGGCTCGTGTCGATGGCACCCTTGGCTCCGACGAAGAGCATGTCGGTGTGCTGGGTGGCGCCGAGGGCGATCTCCAGGTCGGCTTCCGCCTTGGGGTGGTCCAGGGCGAGGTATCCGCGCCATGAGCCGGTGTTCTTGACGAACCGGAAGAGCTTTCCGCCGTTGGTGTTGACGATGTAGCGGTCGCCGCTGCCGGTGTGGACGACCATCCAGTCGTCGGCGGCACGGTGAATGCGCGGGGCGGTCTTCTCCAGGTCGGTGGCGGTCCGTGCGCTGGTGGCGTTCGAGCCGACCTCCCGGTAGCCGTCGTAGTCCCGTGCTTCGCGGGCGGCCCGGAAACCCGCGGGTTCCCGGAAGGGGACGGCCCTGTGGTACTTGCTCTCCGCGCCGCAGGCGGGGCAGGTGCCGGCGCTCCCGGTTTCCGGGTCGACGACGGCCTGCGGATCCACATGGGAGCAGATCCGGCACATGGCGACCAGTTGCTCCGGTCCGAACGGGTCCTCGACGGCCTGTACTCCGCGTCCGCTCGGGACGAGGGAGACCACTCCGTTGGAGCGGAGCAGGCGGCCGTCCTGCGGGGTTTCGCTGCCCGGTGCGAACTTGCTGAGGGCGACGGCCAGATCGCGGTTGACGGAGTCGGCCGGCGGCCAGGGGAAGGTCTTCTGCGGGATGCTCCGGTAGAGGAGGCGGGAGCGGGTCGGGAAGCCGAACATGGGCAGGAGACCCGCCTCTGCCAGACGCTGGCTGAGGTCGGAGTGGCCGACCGTCCGGGCTGCCACCTCGTCGACCTGGCCGAGGAGTTCGTCGACGGCGGCCACCGGATCGATGGCTGCGATGTTCTCCGGTGTTCCGGCCTGGAGGGCGGCGGCAGCGGCTCTGACGCGGTCCGGGTGCTCGGCGATCCAGCGGCGGACGGCGCCGCGGTGCGTCGGCCAGTCGGCGGCGAGGCCGAACTGCCCGTGGACGTTGGTCGTCATGTCCGGCCCCTTCCGGGGGTCCTCCGGCTGCAGGGGCTCGAAGGCCTGGCGCAGGACCTCTCCCAGCAGGACCCGCCGGAAGACGGAAACCATGCCGAGGACCAGGTAGGGCGGCGGAGTCGGATCGTTGGTGATGGCTTCCGGACGGGCGAAGTAATGCTCGTCGTGACTGCGACCGCGGCAGACGGTGAGGGCCACGGCGACCGGGCTGTTGCGTCGGCCGGCGCGCCCCACCCGCTGTTGGTAGTTGAAGCGGGTGGGCGGCATGTTGGCCATGATCACGGTGTTGAGGGGACCGATGTCGACACCGGCCTCCATGGTCGTGGTCACGGAGAGCAGCTCCAGGCCGTCCGCCTGCGGAACGTCGTCGTCACCGAGGAAGACGTCCTGGAAGAGACCCTGCCGGCGCTGGGCCTCCAGCCGGTCCGTCTGGCCGGTCAGCTCCGCGGTGCGCAGGGGGAAGTCGCCGGTGCGGTGGGCGGCCTTCCACGCGTAGTAGTCGTCTTCGAGGACTCCGCTGTACCGCTGGGGCGCGGCGGGCAGCGGGGTCAGGCACTTGGTGCACAGCCCCGCGCCCGGGTGGAGGTGCGGACGGTGGCAGGAACGGCACGTCCAGGTCTTGTTCTCGCCGGGGCGGAGGGCCACCTTCTCCGGCTTGATGACGTAGTCGACCACGGCATCCTTCCAGACGCCGAGCACCCGGTCCTCGATCGCCCGCACATCGGTGCCCTGGCGTTCGGCGAGCTGTTTCCAGAAACGCTTCAGAGGCGCGGGGGGCCCCTGCAGGGGGCCGCGGATCCGGGTGAAGCGCCGCATCAGGCCGAGGACCCGCAGACTGGCGCGCGCCACGGCCAGGTCGCTGTCCGGGCCGGTCTCCAGGGGCGAGCGGTCGTCGCGCAGGCAGAGCCAGCCGAGTCCGAGCGATTCGAAGTCACGGCCGCCGCCGGAGAAGAGGCTTCCGATGGTCTCGAGGCGGAGGCGGGAGCGGATGCGGTTGAGCAGTTCCTCCTGCGCCTGGGTGTCCACCACCGCTTCCCGGTCCCGCTCCCAGTTGTAGAGCGTGGTCCAGGGCTGCCCGGCCGAGGTCTGCTGGAGCGAGGCCGCGGGACCGGCGGGGTTGGTGCCGTACTTCAGCAGCATGCCTTCGAGGTCGGAGGCGAGGTCGTCCAGGGAGGGCAGTTCGGAGAACTTCCGCTCCAGCTCGGGCAGGAGTTCCGGTTCCGCGTCAAGGTCGTCGGCAAGGATCGCCTTCAGGCGCCCCCAGCCCGCCGGGTCGCGGTCCCGCAGCCGTTCCATGGCGGCACGGGCGCCGGCACGGTCGATCGGCTCCCCCGCGTAGTGGGCCTTCACCAACTGAAGGTCTCCGAACGGATCCCCCTGGCTCTCGACTGCCTGGGCGCTGAGCAGGCGGAGAAGGTCCTGGTAGTGGCGGAGGGCGAGGCCGCTGGCGAGCTCGGAGGCGTCGTCGCGGCTGTCGGAGAAGGCGATCGCCTTGCGTTGACCGTCGGGAAGGTGGCCGAGGGCTTCGGTCACCAGCACCTGGTTGATCTTGTAGAAACCGGTGCGCATCCGCCGGACCGGGGCGTTGCGCAGCCGGTCGGGGGATTCCAGCGGGATGAAGCGGCCGTCCCTGTCGTACTTGATCTCCCAGTCGTCGCCGCAGGCGGGGCAGCGGGTGGGGAAGGGCTGCAGCCGGGCCGGGTCGTAGGCCGGCTTCTTGCTCTCCTTGTCCAAGGGCACGGAGATGTGGAACGACCATCCGGTGTGCTGGACGTCCCGGTTCTCCAGGCGGCCGGTGGCGGGTTGGTAGGCGCTGCGGCGGAACTCGAACTCGACCTGCGGCCCACCGTCGGACAGGCCCGCGTGCCAGCCGGGGTCGTCGAGGCCGAGGCCCTTGGTGCGCGGCCAGTACACGACGTAGTTCGCCGCCGTGGGTGCGCCACTGGCCTCGTCGGGGAGCAGGTCCAGGTCCGGGAAGTCGGTGTGGAGGGCACCGGTGAACCTACGCCGCCGGGTGTCCTTGGGGCTGGCGTACCCGCCGAGCATGAGGTCGCCGCAGGCCTGGCAGGAAAGGAGCTCCAGTACGCGGGCGCCGCAGGTGCAGCGGGAGGTGGGCTCGGCGAAGAGCCGTCCGACCCGTCGTTCGGGGCCGTGCTCCACGGGGATGTCGGGGCAGTTCGGGTCGGAGCAGGCCCAGATGCCCTCGATGTTCCGGAAGAAGAAGTGCGCGCGGAGCTGGGGAAGTTCGGGGTCCTGTGCGGAGCCGAGTGTGCGCAGCACGCCGTGGAGAGCGTCCTGGCGCTGTTCCTCGGGGACGCCCGGGAAGAGGTTCTTCGCCAGTTCGGGGGCGGGCAGAGCACGAGGTCTGCCGCCGGGAGTGAGTGCGCGCTGGAGCGCCGGGCCGAGGCCGGTCTCGCGGGCCAAGGCGACGGCCTCGTCCTGGGTGACGGGGGATTTCGCGGCCTGCGCGAGGCGTTCGGTGTGTGCGGCCAGGTCGCCCCCGCCGCGGATCTCCTTCGCCTTTCCGGGGATGATCACGCGCCGGGCGCCGGGCAGGGCGAAGAACCCGTCGAGGAACTCGTCGTCCCGACCGGCCTCCAGGGATGCGGAGGCGGCGAGCACGCGCAGCTTCTCGGGGTTGTCGAGGCCGAGACGGTGGCGGAGGTTGCGCAACAGGTAGGCCACCTCGGTGCCGGCCGTGCCGCGGTACATGTGGAGCTCGTCGAGGATCAGGGTGAAGCGGGCGTCGGGGGTCTCCTCCAGCCACTTCCTCGTGGCGCTGAAGATGTGCTCCTCCTGTTTGCGGAGCAGCATGATGTTCAGCATCGAGTAGTTGGTGACCATGATGTCCGGCGGCGCGGCCTGCATGTCCCAGCGGGTGTGCATCTCCGCTCCGCCGAGGCGCGGGATGAAGGGCCGCAGTTCCTCGTCGAGCTTCTCGTCGGCCTTGCGCTGTCGTTCCTGGACTTCCCGCAGGTACTGCCGGAGACGGAAGTTCGCCGGTCTGGAGTCGCGGCTGCCGGAGACGGGGGTGGCTCCGGTGTAACGGCCGAAGTAGAAGCGGTGACCGTTGCGCTTCCGGTCCAGCCATGCGTGGGCCTCGCGGCTGTCCAGCGACTTCCGGAGCCGGACCAGTTGGTCGTCGGCGAGGGCGTTGGTGGGGTAGAGGATCAGCACGCGCAGGGCGGCGGGGTGCCCGTGCTCGCCCTGTCGGCTGGGCACGTGGTCGCCGTCTGCCTGCCACCACTCCCGCTGCACCGCACGGGTGCCCTGCCAGTGGGCGGACTCGGCGACCAGGTCGGCGAGGACCGGCAGCAGGAAGGACTCCGTCTTGCCGGAACCGGTGCCCGCGGTGACCACGAAGTCCTTGCCCTCGCAGGCGGCGACCAGGGCGTCGTGCTGGTGCTGGTAGAGGCTGGTCACTCCGTCGGGGAGCGTGAATCGGGCGAACTCGGCCGCGTCGGGGTGCGCCCCCGCTTCGGCGAAGGACTCCGCGATGCCGATGCCCTGGGAGGCGTACTGCGGACGCAGCTCGATCAGGGGGTCGCGCCAGGCCCCGTTGTCCCGGTCCAGCAGGTTGCGCCGTTCCTCCATGACGGAACGGTCGTCGACGCCGAACGGGGTGTCGTAGTAGCGGAAGAGCGCGCCGCGCAAGTCGTTGAACGTGCCCATGACGTCCTGGACATCGGTGTTCGTCACCGCCGCTGTCTGCTGTTCGACGCTCACTTGGTCCTCCCGCCGGTGGCCGCCACCGGTCGCGGCATGATCTCCAGGTTCTGTTGCAGCGAGGCGGCGATCGCCTCGGCGAGCGCCCTCGGCACGTTGTCGTACGCGCGGATTTGCGTCTGCTTGCCCACCGAGGGCGGGAAGCCGCTGCACAGGACGGCCGCGCGCTCGTGCAGGGCGGGCAGGGGCGCGTACCGGTCGACGAAGAGTCGGCCGACGCCGGCACGGCCCTTGCCGGATTCCGGCCGCCAGCGCATCGCGCCGGTGCGGTGGCGGGCGAGCTCCAGGTAGACCCCCGTCTCGCGTTCCACCGCGTGGAAGACGCCGTTGCGGCGGACGCGGGTCAGGCGTGCGTAGTCGGCTCCGCGCCAGCGGTACAGGCCGTCCTCGTCGTCCGTCTCCACAGGGACGAACCGCTGGAGGCGCAGATCGTACTTCTCCAGCGTGTTGGCGGTGCTCCCGCCGGGCGGCGCGGCCTCGGGGCCCAGAGCCGCCTGCGGAAGCAGCTCCATCATCTGCAGGGCGGCGCAGGGCACATAGCGGACCCCGAGCAGCTCGGCGGCTTCCTGAAGGGTCCGCAGATCCTCGTACTGGAACAGGAGGGTGTCGGGCAGCGGCGCCTCACCGGCCTCCGGCCGGTGAGGGACGGTGATCAGCTCCATCCACTCCTGTGCCGCCTCCTCGACGCGCGCGCTGATCCGCGCGGTGCGCGCGCCGGTCAGCAGCGCGAGGCCGTCCGCGTGGGGCAGTCGGGTCAGCACCGGCGGGGCCACCGACCATCGGTCGGCGCGTGAGTCCACGTCGATGAAGCCGAGGGCGGCGGCATTGCGCATCCAGACCCAGTCGGCGTACTCCTTCAGTTCCAGACCCCACGCCCTGGCCTGGCTGCGGATACCGTCGCGCAGTGCGGACGCCCTGCCGCTGCGGCTCTCGCTCAGCCAGCGCAGGAGGATCCCGCCGAACTCACTGCTGCTCATCGATCCCGTCATCGATCCAGCTCCTTCGCTGCCTGCACGTACTCGGCCCACGAGGGCTCGACGGATGCCTGCTGGGCGTTGAGGACGGCGCGGGCCCATGCCCGCGGGTTGCCTGCGCCCTTCGGCTTCGGCGTTCCGGGGTTCACCGGGCGTCCCTTCCAGCGTCCGCTCCGGCGCTCCAGGAGCCAGCCGCCGATGCCGTGGAAGTCGGCCTCGAAGCGGAGCGGGTCGGGGGTGTCGGGGAGACGTTCCGTCCACCAGTCCGGTCGCTCCGGGGCCTCCAACGTCCACAGCCGCCCGTCGGCCGCCGCGAACAGCACCTCGTCCGCGTCCCGGCGGCACAGCTCCATGACGACCGCCGCGTCTTGGGTGGTGGCGCTCGTGCAGTCGGCGCCGGTGATGCCGGTCGGCAGGGTTTGCTCGTCGAGGAGGGAGGGCGACGCCGAGGCCTTGCCGTCCACGACGGTGAAGCCGCAGACCTTGGTCGTCTCCGGCTCGACGACGACCTGGTCCGCGGTGGTGAAGCGGATCTCCGCGCCCGCGAAGCTCACTGTGTGACGGCCGGGCTCCAGTCGGAGCCCGGCCAGGGGGACGGGGCGGCCCGCGGCGATCGCCTTCCCGAGCTCGGGCCGCTCCTTCCCGTCGACCAGAAGGGTGCTCGTGCTCTCCGCGGCGTCCGGGAGGACCACCTGGGGCTCGCCTCCCCGCAGGTACAAGTGGGAATGGGGCGAGGGTGCGAGCTTCAGTCCGCCCTCGAGGCGGAGCTTGAACTGGGCCGGGGGTTGCAGGAGGCCGACTGCGCCCTGGACGTCCTTCAGCGCCCGGCGCAGGGTGACCGCGTCGTCGAAGGTGACAGGCTTGTGGAGGGACCAGCCCTGCGGCACCCAGGACAGCTTGCCGGTGTCGGCGCTCCGGCCCGTGGTCGCGGCTTTGTCCAGCAGTCGCCGCACGTCCCGCTGCGCGGTCGGGGCGGCGAGCACCACGTGTGCCTCTCCCGGGCGGAAGCCGTCGGTGTCGGTCCAGACGCCGAGTACGTCGTCCCGTGCGAGCACCAGGACGGAGCAGGAGGGGCGGCTGAGCACCAGGTTGTCCCCGTCGCGGCGGATGCCCCCGGTGAGGGTGTCCGCGCTCGGGGCGGGCAGGCCCGTCACCTCGTAGTAGGCGGTGTCGCCAAGCTGCTCGAGGACGACGCCGCCCTCGAGCTCGATGCGCTTCTTCCGCTCCGTGGCCCGCAGGCGCGCCACCCAGCCGAGACGCCCCGCGTCCAGCCGCACCAGGAGTTCCGCCCGGGTGACACCGGTGGGCACCAGCTCGTCCGAACCGTCCCAGGCTGCGGCGTAGTTGCCGATCAGCCTGGCGAGGAAGGGGCGGAACTCCTCCTCCTGCAGAGCGCTGCGGAAGCTCTTGGAGAAGTGCTGCTCCATGCCCTGGATCTCGATCTGGGCCAGTAGCGTCTCCCCCGGCAGGGGCCAGGTCGTGCCGTGCTCCCGCAACGACCGGAAGAACTTCGGCATGAAGGACCGGTCCGCGCCGCTGAGGAGCGCCTGGGACTGGGCGAACCCGATCATGCTGCGGTTGGAGGGCAGGTCGGCGGGGGCGGGAATGGTGCACAGACCCCGCGCGCCCTTCTGGCTGTGCTGCCAGGAAGCCAGCACCTGCCACATGCGGGAGATGGGCTCGTAGTGGTGGCTGCCCAGTTTTTTCTCGTCGCCGGTCAGCAGCTCGGAGAAGCGGGCGTGGTAGGCGGTGGCCCGGTGGTTCCGGTCGTTCACCATCCGAGACGCGGCCATCACCGAGCAGGCCAGCAGCGGCAGGAAGGCGGGCACGCCGTCCTTGTCCTGCTGCCGCCTGCGCCAGCGGTAGTCCTCCAGCGCGCTGTACGGTTCCGCGCTCCCCAGCCGCAGGAACCTGCCCACGCACCGGGCGAGGGGCTCCTCCATGCCGTATCCGTGCCTGAGCTCCTGCTCCACGTCGTCGTCGACGTAGAACAGCGTCGGGTGGCCGGCGTGCTGCCGTCCGAAGAACTCCTCGGCCAGCACTTCCTGCCATGCCTCGTAAGAATGGTCCACTCTGTCCCCAAAAGAGATGTTCCAATGCCCTCTTCGCGAAATTCCCCGGCATGGAACGGTCTTGCGCGTCATCCTCAACCCGCCGCTGAGGACGGGCCACTACCGAACGCCTCTCGGACTCAGTCCTCGGCTGCCACTGCTCGCCGTAACCCCGCGGCGCGCAGCTCGCAGAGACACCCCACTCGTCCCCCACCGTTTCCACAAGCGTCCGCGGCGGTGCTCGCGCAATCGCCCAAAGATATGGTCATAGCTTCACTGAGGGCGGTGCACTCGCAGCGCTCGCAGCTTTCACCACGATCATCCGGACGCGTCGCTCGATGCGCTCTGCAACCAGAGGCTACCCGCGCAGATGATGTGAGTGGGATGGGGAGTCCGTCAATCGGACAGCCGTCGCGTGGTGCATTCCGGGTACGCGCTTCGAAACGCTGCGACACTTGCCGCCCGCACTCCTTCGGCGATCGCCCCGGCGTGTGCCGTCCCATCCGTCTGACCTGCCCGGGCACGTGACGCCCCCTGCGCGGTGGTCCCGTCTTCATGTGCGGTTCCCCGCAGAACTCGCGGCGCTTCCCGGCCATCCCGATCTCCTCGAAGATCCTCTTTATCCACGCCCGAGTGGAGGCGTATTGACCGAAGGCTTCGTTGTACGAGCAGCGCTCGGTGACGGCGGCGCAAGAACCGCCGGAGCCTTTGGCCGGGTAAATCCCCAGCCGCTCCCCCGTATCCGCGTGTTTCCCGAATTCGCCCAGGCAGTAAGGCAGTTGCCCGTCAGGCCCTGTGCAGGCGGGCGGGGAAACCGCGGAGGAAGTGCCACGGAGACGGAACATGAGGGGGCGTCGCTCGCTTTCATCCGGAGACGGGAGGATCGGTTCGGCAGCACGGGGACGGGGAGGCGCGAGGTTCGTCGACTGCCGCCTTTGGCCATGAGCTCAGGCAGCGGCCGGGAGGAAGCCGCCTCCGGAACCGAGCGAGCGCAGGATCCGCGCCTCCTCCTTCCGGGCGACGGAAGGAGGTATTCGGCCGCCGGCGCGGCGGAGGGCGAGGCGGGCGAAGGCGTCGGCGGCTTCGTTGAGGTCGTGTCCGATGTGGCCCTTCAGCCAGCGGACCCGGACGCGGTGGCGGTGGCGCAGCAGGCGGTCCATCAGCTGCCTGCTCTCCGGGAAGAGGAGGGTGCGGTGGGCGGCTGTCGGGTCGGCGGAGCGCAGGGCCGCGTCGACCGCCTCGACTGCCTCGGTGCTGTCGCACAGGAGGACCACGGGCGCGTCCTCGTGGTGTTCGAGGAGGCTGAGGGCGGCGGCGCAGATGCCGATGACTTCGGCTTCACCGCTGCCCGAGGCCAGGGAGTGGCCGTATCCGGTGGCCCCGTCCTCGGCGGCCCAGCCGTAGCCGCACAGTGCGGACTCGTCACCGACGGCGGCGTCGGCGACGGCCACGACGGCGGTGTCGGGAAGGTCGGTGAGCAGGGCGTAGCGGTCCTCGTCGGCCGGCACCGTTGCCGTCGGCTGTTCGCCGTCTCCACCCTCGCCCGGGTCGGCAGGATGGGCGTCGGCAAGAACGGCGGCGAGAGCGCGGTGACAGTGCGGGCAACCGTCGGCCTGTTCGGGGCAGTGCGCGCGGTGCCTCACCGTCAGCTCGCACACGCTGTGCCACACCTCGGGCTCGGTGTCGGCGAAGCGCGCCAGAGTCGCGGCGCGGCACTGCGCGATGAGCTCCGCGAGGGGCCCCGTGGTCACGCAGGCCCGCATCCGGTCGTGCAGGTCCATAACCCGGAGCTGGGCTTCGCGTGAGCGGGCGGCGAGGATCGCGGTGTCCTGGTAGGCGTCGTCCAGAGCGTCAAGTCGGGCGCGCCGTGCGGAGGGAGAGCAGGCGAGCACGTCCCGTTCGGCCTGACCGATCGCGTAGCGGCCCCAGGCCAGCGCGGTACGGGCGTGGCGGCTCCATCGTTCGACCACCGCGTCGTGCGGGAGGTACGGGTTCTCCTCCTCCCGGGCATCGCGCAGGAGGGCTTGGACGAAGGCGTCGTCGTCGCAGTCCAGCAGTTCACGCGCCGGCGCCGGCGGTTCGTCGCCTGCCGTTTCCCGCTCCCAGGCCCAGCGGGCGAGGTCGCTCTCCGGCGCCTGCGGTGTGCCGTCCGGCAGTCCCCTGTCGCGGAGTTCCTGCCGCAGCGCCTCGGCGAAGGCCGCAGGGAACACCTTGCGCACCACCCTCAGCTCCAGCGCGTCCACCGGCCGGGAGCGGCCTGCGGGGCGGCGGGCACGCTGCCCTACCTTTCAGGTCGTGGGTCTGAACTGGTCGTTCGTAAGATCGGTGGACCCGGGGTCCCGGGTATGGCTGGCACGGTGGAGACCGCGAGATGGCT
>NZ_JODL01000008.1 GCF_000718985.1 Streptomyces megasporus
CGCCGATGGTACTGCACGGGGGACCGTGTGGGAGAGTAGGACGCCGCCGAACGAGTTGTTGTGGAGGCCCCGTCGGGCAGGTTCCGACGGGGCCTCTTCACGTTTTCGGGCCTTTGTTAAGGGGGGGTTTCGGTTTCCGAGTCGAAGGATTCGGGGGCCGGAGCCTCCCTGCATTTCGCCGTCTGAAACCAGTTCGAAGGCATTCAGGACCCCGGGCATTCGGCGATGGACAGCGGAGATGTCTCTCAGGGGCGGAAGCGGCGGACGAAGCGACGCTGCCAGGGCGTCTCCACCGCACGGGAGTCGTAGTTCCGCCGGACGTAGGAGACCGCCTCGTCGGCGGGTACTCCGTCCAGTACGGCGATGCAGGCCAGCGCCGTGCCGGTCCGTCCTCGGCCGCCTCCGCAGGCGACCTCCACGCGGTCGGTCGCGGCGCGCTCCCACGCCTCGAGCAGCGCCTCCGCGGCGGCCGTGCGGTCGGATGGAAGCCGGAAGTCGGGCCAGCGAATCCACCGGGAGTCCCAGTCGACGGCGGGAGGCTCATGACCCAGCAGATACAGGCCGAACGTGGGCGGTTGGCCCTCCGGGAGGGGGCGTCTCAATCCTCGTCCACGTACGAGCCGGCCCGAGGGCAGTCGCAGCACTCCCGTCGCTCCGGGTTCCCATGGGGCGTTCACGGCGTGGATGCGGCCCTTCCGATCGGACCGCTCCCGGTGAGCTGTGGCCACCAGGCGCACGCCTGTTCCTCGGAGCGGAGCAGCGCCAGTGTGGGCATGCCCATCGACTCGCCGGTCGCCAGGAGCTCGGGGAGCTGGGGTATGGGGGCCACCGCCGCGAGGTTGTCGAGGATCAGGCTCATTGGTGGGTCGAGCCGACCGGCGGATGACCCTGCGGCCATGCGGCGGCCGTGCTCGACCACGCTCGCGGTGAGGGCGGTGAGGAGCGGCATCGTGCCGGGGGCACTGCGTGGATCCTCGATGGCTTCGCCCACGACATAGAGTGTTCCCCCTTCCGCCGCGAAGGAATCCAGTGCGGTGGAATCCGTCCGCGACGCCGTACAGGCGTTGCGGACGTGGAGTTGGGCGAGGGAGGCGAGGGCGCCGCGGACGAGGTGTGTCGCGGCGTCCCTGCGTTCCGGGTGGGCGATGAGAGTGGCTTCCAGCTCACCCGCCGCGCCGGACGCGGCCTTGGGGTGCGTCCGCAGGATGTGGACGGCTTCGCCCGGCGAACCCGCGGTGGCCGTGGCCCAGCGGTGGACCTGACGGAACGGCTCGCCGGCGACGGCGGCGGCGTGGAGCCAGCACCCCAGGAGCGTCTCCGCCGCGCTGTGGACGGCCGCGTCCACGCGGGCGGGGCTCCGTACGGGGGCGAGCAGGGCCGCGGCCCGGAAGGCGGCGGTACGGCGGTCCTCGCAGCCGTGGTGGGGTGCCCAGCGCAGGCGGACGGGGGCGTCGGTGCGCTGTGACGGGTCGTAGAGGTGGACCGGGCCCAGTTTGGCGCGGGCTCCCACGGTGTCCGCCCAGAGGTTCGGGTCGGCGGTCACGACGAGGGCGGGGCCGGAGGCGGCGCGCAGGGCGTCGGCCGCGCGGCTGCCGTGGTCACGGCCGTACTCCACTCCCGTGGGCGGCCCGGCGAACGCCTCCGGTACGGGGTGGGCCCGCATCGGGGCCGGCGGGGGTGGTGCGTCCGCCACCGGCGCGTGGCGTGCCGGGGAGGCCGGGGGCGCCGGGGACGTCTTTGGACGTGAGGCGGCGGGGCGCCGGCGGGGGAGGGGCGCGGTGGCGTCTCGTACGTCGCTTCGGGCCTTCTCGCGCCGGGCCGCGCGCAGGGCACGCCAACGGGCGACGGTGCCGACGACGAAGACTCCCAGGACGGTCAGGACCATCGACTGGCCGATGAGGACGCCCCAGAACAGGCCGGGCCCCGGCAGGGTCTCGGCGGGGGTGTCGGGCCAGGCGGCGGCCAAGTCGCCGGGCTCGGTGAGCAGTGCCCGCATGGCCAGGGGGGTGCGGGTGAAGGCCAGGTCCCGCGGCCACGCTCCGTGGGCGAGGAGGCCGGCCAGCCCGGTGGCGGTCCAGGCGAGGGCGGTGATGCCCAGCAGGAAGCCCAGGAGGCCGACGAGCAGCCCGTCCGGGATGCCGCGCCCCCGCGGGCCGTCCTGCGGCGTCCGGCGCCCCTCGTGGCCGTACGGCACCGTCAGGCCACCGTCTCGTCGGCGCGCGCGAGCCGCTCCATCGCCGCGGCGCGGGACTCGGTCTCGGCGTCGAACTCCTCGGCCAGGGTGTCCTCCAGGGGGGAGCGGGAGGAGGCGGACTCCGTCATGGCGCGGTCGGTGAAGACCAGCGGGCGTTCCATCTCGGTGACCAGGTGTTTGACGACCTGTACGTTGCCGTTGACGTCCCAGACCGCGATGCCGGGCGAGAGCGTGGGGATGATCTCCACGGCCCAGCGGGGCAGGCCCAGCACCTGTCCGGTGGCCCGGGCCTCGTCGGCCTTCTGGGCGTAGATCGTGCGGGTGGAGGCCATCTTGAGGATGGCGGCGGCCTCCTTGGCCGCCGCGCCGTCGACCACGTCGGAGAGGTGGTGGACGACCGCGACGAACGACAGGCCCAGCCGCCGGCCGAACTTCAGCAGGCGCTGGAAGAGTTGGGCCACGAACGGGCTGTTGATGATGTGCCAGGCCTCCTCGACCAGGAAGATGCGCTTCTTCCGGTCGGGACGGATCCAGGTGTGCTCCAGCCAGACGCCGACGATCGCCATCAGGATCGGCATGGCGATGGAGTTGCGGTCGATGTGGGAGAGGTCGAAGACGATCAGCGGCGCGTCGAGGTCGATGCCCACCGTCGTGGGGCCGTCGAACATGCCGCGCAGGTCGCCGTCGACCAGCCGGTCCAGGACGAGCGCCACGTCCAGGCCCCAGGCGCGCACGTCCTCCAGGGCCACGTTCATCGCCTCGGCCGACTCCTGCTTGGGGTGGCGCAGTTGCTCGACGATGTCGGTGAGGACGGGCTGGCGGTCGGTGACGGTCTCGTTGACGTAGGAGTGGGCCACCTTCAGGGCGAAGCCCGCGCGTTCGTCGAGGCCGTGCCCCATGGCGACCTCGATGATGGTGCGCAGCAGGGCGAGCTGGCCGGTGGTGGTGATGGCCGGGTCCAGCGGGTTGAGGCGGATGCCGCCGTCGAGCGCGGCCATCGGGTCCAGGCGGATGGGGGTGATGCCCATCTGCTCGGCGATGAGGTTCCACTCGCCGACGCCGTCCTCGCCCTGGGCGTCCAGGACCACCACTTGGCGGTCGCGGAACCGCAACTGGCGTAGGACGTACGTCTTCTCCAGGGCCGACTTGCCGTTGCCGGACTCGCCGAGCACCAGCCAGTGGGGGGCCGGAAGCTGCTGGCCGTAGAGCTGGAAGGGGTCGTAGATGTACCCCTTGCCGCTGTAGACCTCACGGCCGATGATCACCCCGGAGTCGCCCAGACCGGGGGCGGCGGTGGGCAGGTAGACGGCCTGTGCCTGGCCCGTGGAGGTGCGCACGGGCAGCCGGGTGGTCTCGGTCTTGCCGAAGAGGAAGCTGGTGAAGGCGTCGGTGACGGCGGTCAGCGGATCGAACGCGGCCATGGTGGTTGCGCCTCCTCAGCGGCGGATGCCGGTCGCGAACGGCAGGGTGTTCACGAACGCACGGTGATGCTCCCGGTCGCACCACTCCAGCTTCAAGTAGCTCTTTCCGGCCGATGCCCGGATCGTCCGCTTGTCGCGGGCCAGGGCCTCGGGTGAGCGGGAGGAGACGGTGATGTAGCCGACGAGGTTGACGCCCGCGGCGCCGGAGGCCAGGTCTTCGCCGCGCTGGTCGACGCGGCCGGAGGCGGCCACGTCGCGCGGGTCCACGGTGCGGTTCATCTTCGCGGCGCGGCTGGCCTCGGCCGCGTCGTTGGTCTTCTCCGTCAGCATCCGCTCGATGGCGACCTCGGTGGGCTCCAGGTCCATGCAGACGGCGACGGTGCGGATCACGTCGGGGGTGTGGACCAGCAGGGGTGCGAGGAAGTTGACGCCCACGGGGGTCATCGGCCACTCCTTGACCCAGGCGGTGGCGTGGCACCAGGGGGCGCGGGTGGCCGACTCGCGGGTCTTGGCCCGGAGGTGGGTCGGCTCGGCCGCGTCCAGCTCGGCCGGCCAGGCGTTGCGTCGGGTCATCGCCTGGATGTGGTCGATGGGGTGGTCCGGGTCGTACATGGAGTGGATCAGTGATGCCATCCGGGCCTGGCCCAGCGGCTGCCGCACTCGGATGTCGGCCTCGGTGAGGCGGGCGCAGATGTCGGTGAGTTCCCGGGCCATGACGACGGCCAGGCCCTCGTCGCGGGTGAGGCGACGGCCGGTGGAGGCGCGGGTGGCCTTGGCGATCGCGGCGGCCTCGGCGGCCAGGTCGCGGGTGTAGTGCATGCAGGCGACCAGGTAGGCGCGGTGCTGTTCGCTGGAGGTGGAGACCATCGACAGCAGTTGGTCGTAGGAGTCCCGCAGCCAGGGCGCGGCCCGCTCGTCGCCGCGCTGCGCGACGTCCTTGGCGTGGGCGTCGGGGTCGGCGGGGAGGGTGCGGGCGAGCATCTGGAGGCGGGTGACGAAGCCGTCGCCGTTGGCCACGTGCTTGAGGAGGGTGCCGAAGCGGTCGACGAGGGCTTCTTGGTCCTCGCTGTCGCGCAGGCCCACGCCGGGGCCCTCGATCTCGATGGCGGCGGTGACGGTGCGCCGGTCGGCGTGGAGCAGGACGGCGATCTCGTCGGGCCCGAAGGGCGCGGACAGCCAGGTGATGCGGCCGACGCCGGGCGGCGGTGGGATGTCCACCTCGGTGCCGTCCAGTCGGGTGCCGGCCTCGGCGGCGGCGGACCGGTAGGTGGTGCCGCGGCGCAGCAGCCGGCGGTAACTGCGGTTGATCTCGAACCACTTGTAGTAGGTGCGCCCCTTGTACGGCACGTACACCGCGGCGAGGGCGAGCAGGGGGAAGCCGACCAGGGTGACGATCCGCAGGGACAGGACGGGGATGAGGAGTCCGCTCATCATGCCCAGGAAGGCGCCCGCGATGATCAGCGCGATCTCGCCCGTCTCCCGGTTCCTGCCGATGACGGCGTTGGGGCGGGCGCGCCCGATCATGTACGTGCGGCGCGGTGCGACGGTGTGGGACGGGGAGGTCACCCGCGATCACCTCCGGTGCGGTGGCTGGTGGAGCTGTCGCCCCTGCGCGGCTGGGGCGGTGCGGCGGGCGGGGTGGGCCGGACGCCGCGTGAGGCGTGGGCGGCCACGCCGCCGGAGACGGGGTTGGCGGGCCTGGGCGTGGCGCCGGCGGTGGACGCGCCGCCGCCCTCGGAGCCGCCGCCGCGGGCGCTGTGGGTGTTGATGCCCTGGCGGAGCATGGCGGCGGGGGAGGCGACGACGGCGGCGGCCGTGCGGGAGGCAGGGTCGGCGGCGGCGTTGCGCTGACGGACGATCTCGTCGCCGAAGCCGGGGACGAAGCGGTAGATCATCGCGCTGGCGAAGATGGCGAGCAGGATGATCGCGAGGCCGGAGACGATCGCGGAGAAGGCGTTCGGGCCCTCGTCGGACGCCAGCGCCCCGGCGAGGCCGAGGACGATGACGATGACCGGCTTGACGAGGATCACCGCGATCATGATGCCCGCCCAGCGGCGGACGTGGCCCCACAGGTTCTTGTCGACGAGTCCGGCGTAGACGACCGTCCCCAGGAGGGCGCCGACGTACAACAGGGCGGCGCGGATGACGAGTTCGAGCCACAGGACGCCGGCGGCGAGGACGGAGACGAGGGAGACGACGATCAGCATGATCGGCCCGCCGCCGATGTCGTCGCCCTTCTCGAGCGCCTCGGAGAAGGAGCCGAAGAACTTGTCGGTGTTGGAGCCGGTGCCCGCGGCGATCACCTCGGTGACGGCGTCGGTCGCGGTGACCAGGGTGTAGAGGATCAGGGGGGTGAAGGCCGAGGCGAGGACCGTCAGCCACAGGAAGCCGATGGCCTCGGTGAGCGCCTCGGTGAGGGGGATGCCGCGCACGGCGCGCTTGGCGACGGCCAGCAGCCACAGGACGAGGGTGAGGATCGTCGAGGCGGCGAAGACGACGGCGTACTGGCGGAGGAAGGCGGGGTTGGTGAAGTCGACGGTGGCGGTGGCGGTGACGGCGTCGGAGAGCTTGGTGACGATCCACGCGGCGGCGTCGGCGCAGCCCTGGGCGAGGGAGGCGAGGGGGTCGAGGGAGGACAGGGCGTCGGTGGTGCCGCCGTCGGAGCCCCCGCCGTCGGTCCGGCCCTGTTCGCACACGTCCCTGGCGGCGCCGGGGACGTTCTCGCACTCGTCGTTCTCCTGATCGCCGCTCGGCGTCGGTGTCGGCGTCGGCGTCGGTGTCGGGTCGGCGACCGCGCGGGCGGCCAGCCAGAGCCCGGATGCCTGCAGGCCCGCGAGGAGCGCGGCGAGCGACAGGGCACGGCGGCGGTCAGCGGGCATAGGTGAACCCTCCGTACTCCTCGACGGCCTTGCTGATGTCCTCGGCTGTGGCGGCTCGGTCGCCGCCCGGTACGGGGGCGGGGCCGTCCTCCTGGGAGTCGTCGGCGATCCTCCAGTCGGAGCCGTCCCACCGCAGTTCGAAGGTCCAGGTCTTCCAGGTGGTGGTCACGGGGGTGGTCGAGTCCTCGCCCGCCATGCCGATGAGGCTCGTGTACCAGACCTCGACGGTGGCGTTGTCGTCGTCGTACTCGGTCACCTTGGTGCCGACCGGGATGGTGCGGGAGACGAAGGTCATGCCCGCGGGTGCCGTGCCGTCGGCGGTGAGGCCCAGGCGCTCGAAGAACTCCTTCGAGTACGCTCTGTCCTGCGGTCCCTTGATGCGGGCGGCGGTCTCGGGGGTGTAGAGGGTGTCGACGAGCATGTGGCGGTGCTCGGTCTCGAACATGCCGGTTCCGCCCAGCGCCACCGCGTAGTTGGCCGCGGCGCTCTGCGCGCCCTGTTCGGTGCGGGGGAACCCCGTGGGGATGCCGTTGGTCTGGGTGGTGACGGGACGTTCGCCGGTGGGGGCGGTGGGGCGGGCGTTGTTCTCCGCGTTCGCTCCGTCGGCGCCCGACGGCCCGTCACCTCCGTCTCTGTTGGCGAAGGCTATGGCCGCGATCAGCAGGACGACGACGCCCACCACCGTCACCATGCTGCGGCCCACGCGGACCGGCGGTCGCCTGGGCTCGCCGTAGGCGTCGACGACGTCGTCGTCGTACCCGTCCTCGCCGCCGATGCTCATCGTGCGCGTGCCCCCTCGGTCGCCCGGCTGCCGCCCGGCTGTCGTCGTGCCCTCTCCATGACGTTAACCCCGCCGCGGCCGTTGTGGGGCCGGTGTGTGCGGGATCGCTTCCGCACGGTGATCGGCGGGTGGTCGGCGCCGGTCCCGGCGCCGGCGGTTCGCTCCGATCCGCCGGGTCGGAGGGGCCGCGGGACGGCGTGGGGGGCGGGACAGGGCTGGTGCATGGCCGTGGTGCCTTTTTCTGGTGTGCCGGGCCGTCCCGGGGCGACAGGCGTCGGCGCCCCACCGTCCGCCGGTGGGCGGTGGGGCCGTGGACGCGTGGGTCCGTGAGGTCCGGGACGGTCGTCCCGGGCCGGCCGGTTCCGTCGGCGGGCCGTGAGGTCCCGCCGGTCCGCGGGTGGGTCGGGGGTGGTCGGTGTGGGGGATGGTCGGTGCGGCGCTACACGGCCATGCCGTAGACGATCGTGAAGAGCGTGCCGAGCGATCCGATGATGAAGACGCCCGTCAGGCCCGCCACGATCAGGCCCTTGCCCTGCTCCGCGCTGAAGGTGTCGCGCAGGGCCGTGGCGCCGATGCGCTGCTTGGCGGCGCCCCAGACGGCGATGCCGAGGCACAGAAGGATGGCCACGGCCATCACGACCTCGATCATCACGCGGGCCTCGTTGCCCAACGATCCGAACGGGCCCCAGTCAGGGGCGATTCCGCCGATGATGGTGTTGATGTCGCCCTTGTCGGCTGCCAGGAACATGGTGTACTCACCGCCCCAGGTGGGTTGTTGGAGATGCGCTTCCTTTGGATTCTGACACGGTTACGGCCGAATCGGCAGTGAACTGGGGCCTGATGGGGGATGGTTGAGGGGTGCGTAGGGCATGGGTGGCGATCGGGGTCGGGATCGGGCTCGTCGTGTGCTTCATGGCGTTGCTCGTGGTCGGTACGTACAGCGCCGCGTCGAGCCTCTTCGGGGGGCGCGGCGGGACGGTCGCGTTGGCGAAGGGAGCCGTGCCGGCGGCGTACCAACCCCTGGTGCAGAAGTGGGGCAACTACTGTCCGGCGCTCAACCCGGCGCTGCTGGCCGCCCAGCTCTACCAGGAGAGCGGGTGGAACCCGAAGGCGCAGAGCCCGGCCGAGGCGCAGGGCATCGCCCAGTTCATCCCGGGCACCTGGGCGACGCACGGCATCGACGGGGACGGTGACGGGGACCGGGACGTGTGGGACCCGAAGGACGCGATCCCGTCGGCGGCCAAGTACGACTGCGCGTTGGCGAAGCACGTCGAGGGCGTGCCCGGCGATCCGACGGACAACATGCTCGCCGCCTACAACGCGGGTCCGTACGCGGTGGTGAAGTACGGCGGTGTGCCTCCCTATCGGGAGACGCAGAACTACGTGCGGGTCATCCGGAAGCTGGAGAAGAGCTTCGCCGCGCCGGCCGGTCGCGTGTCCCCGTCGAAGCAGGCGGCCGGGGCGATCGACTTCGCGCAGAAGAAGCTGGGGACGCCGTACCTGTGGGGCGGCGACGGCACGCCGGAGGACGGCGGGCGGTTCGACTGCTCGGGTCTGACGAAGGCGGCGTACGCGAGCGTGGGGATCGAGCTGCCACGCGTCGCCAACGACCAGTGGAACGCCGGTCCGCACCCGAAGCGGGACGAACTGCTCCCGGGGGACCTGGTCTTCTTCGCGCACGATCTGAACGACTCGCGATCGATCTACCACGTGGGCATCTACGTGGGCGGTGGCTATATGATCGACGCGCCGTACACGGGCGCGACGATCCGCTTCGATCCGATCGACACCCCCGACTACTTCGGGGCGACGAGGCCGACGGCATCGTGATCCCAGAGTTCCGGACGCTCCCGATGAGCGATGTGGGGCGTGGGTCCCGAGCCGCGGCGGCGGATCACCGCGGGTCACCCTCCGATAACGTCCGCGTGATCATTCGGTGGAGGTCGGAACGTGCGGCTCGGACAGGGCGTTGTCCTGTCCGGACAGGGCATTCCGCTACCACGGGGGTCGGCAGCGACGAGTGAAGGGCAGCAACGCGATGGCTGATTGGGACAACCCCGACGTCGAGCTGCTGTACGACATCAACGGACTGGCCAAGGACGCCCCCGGTTGGGCCGATCACTTGATGGAGTACATCGGCGAGTACGGCACCATCGCGGCGCTGGGGCTGTTGGGCGTGTGGGCCTGGTGGGTCGCGCGGCGGCGGACGGACGCGGTGAGCGCGGTGGCCGGGTTGGCCTGGGCGCCGCTGGCGGCCGGGGTGGCGCTGCTGGTGAACGTGCCGATCCGGGAGTTCGTGGAGCGACCCAGACCCTTCCTGACCCACGAGGGGCTGGAGGTGCTGGTGGACGGGAAGAAGGACTTCTCGTTCGTCAGCGACCACGCGACGCTGGCGATGGCGCTCGCCGTGGGGATCTTCATGGTGAACAGGAAGCTGGGCCTCGTCGGCATCCTGGTGGCGGTGTTCGCGGGGTTCTGCCGGATCTACATGGGGGTGCACTACCCCACCGACGTGATCGGCGGTCTGGCGTTGGGGACGGCGGTGGCGCTGCTGCTGGCCCCTGCGGCGCTGGCGCTGCTGACGCCGTTGCTGCGCGCGGTGGCCTCCTCCCCGGCCGGTTGGCTGGTGCGGACGCCGGAGGTGGCGGCACGGGCCGAGGAGCCGGAGGCCGAGCGGCGGCCGTACGACCGCGACTTGGCCGCCTGAGGCGCGGCGGAGGAGCGTCCGGTCGGTCCGGGACTCCTCGGGAACGTTCGAAGCCCGGCCCCCGATGGGGCCGGGTTCCGCGTTTTCCGGGGGTTTTCGGGCCTCCGCCCGTTCCCTGCCCGCCCCGTCACCCGCCCGTTCTCCGCCCGGTCGTGCTCATGCCTCCCGACCGCCCGGGGGGTGGGACGTGGCGTCCCTGCGGGCCTGCGAGCGGGCGCGACGGGCGGGTCCGCGCCACCCGCAGGTGCAGACCGCGCTGCAGAACGCGCCCTTCTCCGTTGTCGAGGTGTGGTGTTCGTCGGGCCGCACCGGCCGCTCTCCGCACTCCTCCTGTCGCACGTGACCACGGTACCGGCCGTGACGGTGGCCGGGAATCGTCGTTAATCGGATCGAGTTGCGAGGCTTGTTCTTGGGGGTCGGCAGACGATGGTGGTCAAGCGCGGGCGGACGGCCGGGATTCTCGTGGCCTGTGCCGGAGTGGTGCTGATGACCCTGTCCGTCGCCGGGTGTTCCGGGTGGGGCGCCGCCGCCGCGGACGTGAGTGCCGCCGAGGCGCGGGCGGCCGTGCGGGAGGCGGCCGAGGTGCTGGTGGAGTCGGGCACCTCGCGGACGCGCACGGCGGTGGAGATGAACAGCGGCGGCACCCGCGTCACCATCCGGGGCGCGGGCGTCTTCGACTACGCGGCGGGGACGGGGCGGCTGGAGGTGGTGCTGCCGGGCGAGGCCACCGAGGACGGCGAGCGCCGGCCCATCGTCGAGCTGATCACATCGGACGCGCTCTACATGAGGAACCGGGGCGCCGGTGTTCCCGCCGACAAGTGGGTGCGGGTGGACACGGCCGGTCTGCCGGACGGGAACCTGGTCACGGGGGGTGCCACCGATCCGATCAGCGCGGCCGAGCTGCTGCGCGGCGCGCGGTCGGTGTCCTTCCGGGGCGAGGAGCGGCTGCACGGGGAGAAGGTGCGGCACTACCGGGGCACCGTGGACCTGGCGGTGGCGGCCGAGGAGGCCGGGCCGCGCGCGCGGAAGCGGCTGGCCGCCGCGGCGGAGGGGCTCTCCCGTCGGAGCGTGCCCTTCGACGCCTACGTGGACGAGCGGGGGCGGCTGCGGAAGGTCCGGCACCGCTTCACCTTCCCGGCCTCGGCCGGCGCGCCCGGGCGGGAGGGGAGCGGAGAGGTGTCGGTGGTCTCGACGACGACGCTGTACGGCTTCGGGGTGCCGGTGGAGGTCGAGCTGCCCGAGCCGGAGGACATCTACACCGGGAGGATCGCCGTTCCGTAGCGGCCGGGCGACGGTGCGTTCCGGCCGGCGCCGCCGAACGCCGGTACTGGCCGATGACGGTGGCGTGAAATGGCCCGTACGTGCCATGCGCGGCGGGCGCGCTCCTTCCTACCCTGGGGGTTCGTGTGCCCGAGAGGGGAGCTGGAGGAGGTGGTGCGTGTGTCCCGCAAGAACGGCGGCTCACTGGTCCAGGACCACGTGGCCCTCGACGAGATCGAACTCTACGGCGAGCTGATGATCGCGGCCTCGACGGCGGCCGAGGACCGGCTCAGCCCGGCGCGGATCGACGAGGTGCTCCGGGTCGGGCGCGACGCGGAGGGGAAGGTCTGAGCCCGGGCCCCGGCCTCCGGCTCCGGGGAGCGGGAGTGGGGGCTGGGAGCGGTGAGCCGGGGTTCAGGTGCGCAGCAGACGGGCGATGGCGGCCGTGGCCTCCTCCACCTTGGCGTCGGCCTCGGCGCCGCCCTCGGCCGCCGCGTGGGCGACGCAGTGGCGCAGGTGCTCCTGCAGGAGTTGGAGCGCGAAGGACTGCAGCGCCTTGGTGGAGGCCGAGACCTGGGTGAGTATGTCGATGCAGTAGACGTCCTCCTCGACCATGCGCTGGAGGCCGCGGATCTGTCCCTCGATGCGCCTCAGCCGCTTGAGGTGGGCGTCCTTCTCCTTGGCGTATCCGTGTGGACCGTGGACGGTCTCTGGACGGGCGTCGGCGGTCGTCATACGGTCCTCCCGTGGTCGCCGTGGGGGTCGATACCCCCTCTGGGTATATCGTACCGAATGTTCCGTTCCGGGAATCTGTTACGCATGAGCCCGGTACGGAGGGGCACGGGACGATGAGTGACACTGATGAACGCCGGTTCGCTGTGACCGGGTGATGCGCCTAGCATCATCGAGACCGACAACGAGGCACCCCGAGGAATCCCAGTGCGCTTTCGTCTGACCCCCAGGGAGACGAGCTTTTATGACATGTTCGCCGCATCCGCGGACAACATCGTCACCGGTTCGAAGCTCCTGATGGAACTGCTCGGGGCGGATACATCGACACGGGCCGAGATCTCGGAGCGCATGCGTGCGGCCGAGCACGCCGGTGACGATGCCACCCACGCGATCTTCCACCAACTGAACTCCTCGTTCATCACGCCGTTCGACCGCGAGGACATCTACCGGCTCGCGTCGTTGCTCGACGACATCATGGACTTCATGGAGGAGGCCGTCGACCTGGTCGTCCTCTACCAGATCGAGGAGCTGCCCAAGGGGGTGGAGCAGCAGATCGAGGTCCTGGCGCGCGCGGCGGAGCTGACGGCGGAGGCCATGCCGAACCTGCGGACGATGGACAACCTCACCGAGTACTGGATCGAGGTCAACCGGCTGGAGAACCAGGCCGACCAGATCCACCGCAAGCTGCTCGCCCACCTGTTCAACGGCAAGTACGACGCCATCGAGGTCCTCAAGCTCAAGCAGATCGTGGACGTTCTGGAAGAGGCGGCCGACGCCTTCGAGCACGTGGCGAACACGGTGGAGACCATCGTCGTCAAGGAGTCCTGAACCACGTGGACACCTTCGCGCTCGTACTGACCGTCGGGGTCGCGCTCTTCTTCACTTACACCAACGGCTTCCACGACTCCGCGAACGCCATCGCCACGTCCGTCTCCACGCGGGCGCTCACCCCCCGGGTGGCGCTGCTGATGGCCGCGGTGATGAACCTGGCCGGCGCCTTCCTGGGCAGCGGTGTGGCCAAGACCGTCAGCGAGGGGCTGATCGAGACCCCCTCCGGTGACAGTGGCATGGCCATCCTGTTCGCGGCGCTGGTCGGCGCGATCACCTGGAACCTGATCACCTGGTACTTCGGCCTGCCGTCGTCCTCCTCGCACGCCCTCTTCGGCGGCATGGTGGGCGCGGCGCTGGCGGGCGGCATCGCGGTGTACTGGTCGGGTGTGTTCGAGAAGGTCGTCGTCCCGATGTTCATCTCGCCGGTGGTCGGGCTCGTGCTCGGCTACCTGGTGATGGTGGCCATCCTGTGGATGTTCCGGAAGGCCAACCCGCACCGGGCCAAGCGCGGTTTCCGCATCGCGCAGACGGTCTCGGCGGCGGGCATGGCGCTCGGACACGGCCTGCAGGACGCGCAGAAGACCATGGGCGTCGTGGTGATGGCCTTGGTGATCGCGGACGTCCAGGACCACGGACAGATCCCGGTCTGGGTCAAGGTCTCCTGCGCCGTGATGCTCTCCCTGGGCACGTACGCCGGTGGTTGGCGGATCATGCGGACGCTGGGGCGCCGGATCATCGAGCTGGACCCGCCGCACGGCTTCGCCGCCGAGACGACGGCGGCGTCGGTGATGTACACGGCGTCGTTCATGTTCCACGCGCCGATCTCCACCACGCACGTGATCACGTCCGCGATCATGGGCGTGGGCGCCACGAAGCGGGTGAGCGCGGTGCGGTGGGGGGTCGCCAAGAACATCGTCCTCGGCTGGTTCATCACGATGCCGGCGGCGGCGATGGCGGCGGCCATCTGCTACTGGCTGATCAAGATGGTGCTGGGCTGAGGTCCGCCGACCGGCGAGAACGTGAGGTGCCCGCCCCCCGGGAGCCGGGGGGCGGGCATTCGTCGTGCGGTGGCACCGCCATGCAGCACCGCAGACGGTCGGTGACGGGCCGGCCGGATCAGCCGAAGCGGCCCGAGATGTAGTCCTCGGTGGCCTGCACCGAGGGGTTGGAGAAGATGCGCTCGGTGTCGTCGATCTCCACCAGCTTGCCGGGCTGACCGATCGCGGCCAGGTTGAAGAACGCGGTGCGGTCCGAGACGCGCGCGGCCTGCTGCATGTTGTGGGTGACGATGACGATCGTGAACTGTTCCTTCAGCTCGCCGATCAGGTCCTCGATGGCGAGGGTGGAGATCGGGTCGAGCGCCGAGCACGGCTCGTCCATCAGCAGCACCTTCGGCTCGACCGCGATGGCGCGGGCGATGCACAGACGCTGCTGCTGACCGCCGGAGAGGCCGGAACCGGGCCTGTTCAGGCGGTCCTTGACCTCGTTCCAGAGGTTGGCGCCCTTCAGCGACTTCTCGACGACGTCGTCCAGTTCGGACTTCTTGTAGGAGCCGTTGAGCCGCAGGCCCGCCGCCACGTTGTCGTAGATCGACATGGTCGGGAACGGGTTCGGCCGCTGGAAGACCATGCCGATGGTGCGGCGCACGGAGACGGGGTCGACCCCGCTCGCGTACAGGTCCTCGTTGTCGAGCATCACCTTGCCCTCGACGCGCCCGCCGGGGGTGACCTCGTGCATGCGGTTGAGGGTGCGGAGGAAGGTGGACTTGCCGCAGCCGGACGGGCCGATGAAGGCCGTCACGGAGCGGGGCTCGATGGACATCGAGATGTCCTCGATGGCCTTGTGGGAACCGTAGTAGGCGGTGAGGCCGCTGACGTCGATGCGCTTGGCCATGGGAATCACTTCTCTTCTGCTCGCGTGGCCGGGTCAGCGGCCGGTCTTCGGGGCCTTCCAGCGGGCTATGCCGCGGGCCACCAGGTTCAGGATCATCACGAAGGCGATCAGGACGAGGGCGGCGGCCCAGGCGCGGTCGTAGGAGGCCTCGTTGCCGTTGGCCCACTGCTCGTAGATGTAGTACGGCAGGGACGACTGGGCGCCTTCGAAGGGGTTGCCGTTGATCGCCTGGGACCCGAACACCAGCAGCAGGATCGGTGCGCTCTCGCCGGCGATGCGGGCGACGGCGAGCATCACGCCGGTGGTGATGCCGCCGATCGCGGTGGGCAGCACCACCTTGAGGATGGTGCGCCACTTCGGCACGCCCAGGGCCAGGGACGCCTCGCGCAGCTCGTTCGGGACGAGCTTGAGCATCTCCTCGGTGGAGCGCACGACGATCGGCATCATCAGGATGGCCAGCGCCATGGCGCCGGCGAAGCCGGAGTAGCCGAAGTCCAGGACGATGATCCAGAAGGACAGGATGAACAGACCGGCGACGATCGAGGGGATGCCGGTCATGACGTCGACGAAGAAGGTGACGGCCTTGGCGAGCCTGCCGGTCCCGTACTCGACGAGGTAGATCGCGGTCAGCAGGCCGATGGGCGCCGCGATCAGCGTGGCGAGGCCGACCTGCTCCACGGTGCCGATGATGGCGTGGTAGATGCCTCCGCCGGGCTGGAGGGTGATCACGCCGTTCATGGAGTGGGTGAGGAAGTAGACGTCCAGCACCTTGACGCCGCGGACGATCGTCTCCCAGATCAGGGAGGCGAGCGGGATCACGGCGACCAGGAAGCTGACCCACACCAGGCTGGTGACGAGCCGGTCCTTCGCCTGGCGCTTGCCCTCCACGACCGTGGCGAGGACGTGGGTGGCCACGATGTAGAAGAGCGCGGCGATCAGGCCCCACTGGACGCGGCTGGCCAGGTCGGCCGCCAGTCCGATGCCGACGCCGACGGCGGCCGAGAGCACGGCCAGACCGGCGGGAGCCCAGCGCGGGAGGCGGGGCTGCTTGAGCGTGCCGCCGGGGAGCGGCGTGGTGATCACGGGCTTTTCCATGACTGCGTTGCTCATCAGGCGTTCGCCCCCGAGTACTCCTTGCGGCGGGCAATGATCAGGCGGGCGGCGCCGTTCACCAGCAGGGTGATGACGAACAGGACGAGTCCGGAGGCGATCAGGGCGTCACGGCCCAGGTCACCGGCCTCCTTGAAGCCCGCGGCGATGTTCTGCGCGAAGGTGCCGCCGCCCGGGTTGAGCAGGCTGACGTTGATCAGGAAGCTCGGGGAGAGGACGGTGGCCACCGCCATCGTCTCGCCGAGGGCGCGTCCCAGGCCGAGCATCGAGGCGCTGATCACACCGGAACGGCCGAACGGCAGGACGGCCATCCTGACGACCTCCCACCGGGTGGCGCCGAGCGCGAGCGCGGCCTCCTCGTGCATCTTCGGGGACTGCTTGAAGACCTCGCGGCTGACGTTGGTGACAATCGGCAGGATCATGATCGCCAGGAGGATGCCGGCGGTGAACAGCGAGCGGGCGGCGCCGCCGTCGTAGGCGAAGACGCCGGTCCAGCCGAGGTAGTCGTCGAGCCACTGGTACAGGCCGGTCAGGTGCGGCACCAGGAACAGGGCGCCCCACAGACCGTAGATGATGCTGGGGACCGCGGCGAGCAGGTCGACGACGTACCCCAGCGGCGCGGCCAGCCTGCGCGGGGCGTAGTGCGAGATGAACAGGGCGATGCCGACGGCCACCGGGACCGCCAGCACCATCGCGATGATCGAGCTGACGATCGTGCCGTACGCCAGGACCGCGATGCCGAAGACCGGCGGGTTGGCGTTGGGGTTCCACTCGAAGGTGGTGAGGAAGTTGCCCTCGTTGTGGGCGATGGCGACCACGGCCCGCCAGGTGAGGAAGACCGCGATGGCGGCCATGATCACCAGCAGGGTGATGCCGGACCCCTTGGAGAGGCCCAGGAAGATCCGGTCGCCCGGCCGGGTGGCGGAGTTCCCGGGTGGCGCCTTGGGCGGGGGAACGGATGCGGTGGGTGCTATGTCCATGGTTTCTCCGGTCTGATGAGGGGTGTCATCCCCTGGCGGCGGTGCACCGGATGGGTCGTTCGCGTTGGGATCGGGGACCGGTCGGCGGACGCGGCCGGGCGGCCGGCCCCGCTGTCGGTGCGGGGCCGGCCGCCTCGGGCGTCAGGCGAGCGACTCGATGGTCGAGCGGACCTTGGTGATGATCTCGTCGGGGATCGGGGCGTAGCCCGCCTCGGCGAGGGACTGCTGGCCGTCCTCGCTGGCCGTGTAGTTCAGGAAGGACTTGGTCAGCTCCAGGGACTCCTTGTTGTTGCCCTTGTCGCAGACGATCTCGTAGGTCACCAGGACGATCGGGTAGGCGCCCTCGGCGTCGGTGGCGTAGTTCAGCTCCATCGCCATGTCCTTGCCCTCGCCGACGATCTTGCCCTCGGCGATGGCCTTGGAGGCGTTCTCGACGGTGGCCTCGACCGGCTCGCCCGCGCCGGTGTCCAGGCTCACGGTCGGGATGCCGTTGCCGCTGGCGTAGGAGAGCTCGAAGTAGCCGATGGCGCCCTCGTTGTTCTTGACGTTCGTGGCGACGCCGGAGGAGCCGTCGGCCGACTGGCCGCCCTTGCCGGCCCAGGCCTTGGAGGGCTCGTACTTCCAGGACTCGGGGGCGGCGGCGTGCAGGTACTCGGTGAAGTTGTCGGTGGTGCCGGACTCGTCGGAGCGGTGGAAGGCCTGAATCTTGGTGGAGGGCAGGTCGACGTCCGGGTTCAGCTTCTTGATCGCCTCGTCGTCCCACTGGGTGATCTTCGAGTCGAAGATCTTGGCGATGGTGTCGGCGTCCAGGACCAGGTTCTCCACGCCGGGGAGGTTGTAGCCGACGGCCACCGGGCCGCCGACCATCGGCAGGTTGATGCCCTGACCGCCCTCGCAGACCTCCTTGGACTGCTGGATCTCCTGCTCGTCCAGGGCGGAGTCGGAGCCCGCGAAGCCGGTCTTGCCCTGGAGGAACTCCTGGATGCCCGCGCCGGAGCCGGTGGGCTTGTAGTTGATGCCGACGCCCTCGCAGGCCGCCTGGTAGTTCTTGACCCAGATGTCCATCGCGTTCTTCTGGGCGCTGGAACCGGAGGCGAGCAGGTTGCCCTGGTCCGCGCACTCGATGTTGCTCGCGGTCTTGGCGTTGCCGTTCCCGTTGGCGCCGCCGGTGTTGTCGTCCGAGCCGCAGGCGGTCAGGACCAGGGCACTGGAGACCGCGACAGCGCCGACGGCGATCGCGCGAAGCCGGTGGGTGGGCTGAAGCTTCACTTCGTTCAGTTCCTTCCTGGGGCCCGCCGGTGGGGACGGCAAGCGGTGAGGTGTAACCGGGTGTCTTCAGGATGAGGAGCGGTCCACGTCCGCCGGCGACCGGACGCGCTCCCCGTAAGGCCGAAATTAGGCAGGACAGGTGAAGTGCCCGACGGCCGAGAGTGAACGAGAGGTGAACCTCGGCGGACGACGTAGTTGCGTGGCTCGTCCCGGTGTGGAAGGCGGCCCCGCGCGCGGTCGGTGTGTGCCGTCTGTTGCGGGAGCGCCGACCGTGGCACCATCCCCGACGGTGACTCGTTACGCACGAGTAGGCACAGTGTGGGAGGAAGACGCGTGGGACGTCAGGGGGAGGGCGCACGAGGAGCCCGCCGCGGAGCGCCGATGGGAGCCGCCGCCGTGTGCGCCCTTGTGTGCGCGCAGCTCGGCCTGCTGCTGGTGGTGCCCGCGGGCACGGCGTACGCGGACCCGGGCGGCCCCGGGACGTCAGGGGCCCCGGGCGCCGGGACGCCCGACGGACCCTCCGCCGACGAGGGGTCCGCCGACGGGGAGGGCACCGCCCGGCTGGAGGAGATCCGCAAGAAGATCGAGAAGCTGCACGACGGCGTGGAATCGGCCACCGAGGAGTACAACGCCGCCAGTGAGCGGGCCGAGAAGCAGCGGTACGAGATCATGCGGCTGGCCCAGGCGATCGCGCGGACCCGGGGTCGGCTGGAGCACCTGACGGACCGGGCCGGGGCGATGGCCCGCGCGCAGTACCGCGGCAGCGGGCTGCCGCCCGGGGCGCGGCTGGTCCTGGAGGACGACCCGGAGAAGTTCCTGCGCGACCTCGACCTGCTCCGCAAGGGCGAGCGGGCGACCGACGGCCTCCTGGGGAAGCTGAAGAACGCCAGGAAGGACCTCGACGAGTACGCGGACGAGGCCACCGGCCGGTGGGCGAAGCTGGAGGCGGACCGCAAGAAGAAGGCGGCGGCGAAGAAGAAGATCGAGGCCGAGCTGGAGAAGGCCGAGAAGCTGGAGTCGAAGCTCGAGGCCGAGGAGCTGGAGCGGCTGAGGGAGCTGGAGGACGAGGCGGCCTGGGCGCGGCAGGCGCGGTGGCTGGACACCGGCATTCTCGACGAGATCGACGGCAGGGCCTCGGCGCGGGGGAAGAAGGCCATCGCGTACGCCATGGCCCAGATCGGCAAGGACTACGAGTGGGGCGCCGAGGGTCCCGACACCTTCGACTGCTCGGGTCTGATGCTGCGCGCCTGGGAGGCGGCCGGCGAGCGGATTCCGCGGACCTCGCAGGAGCAGTGGCGGTTGCTGCCGAGGGTGGAGATCACCGACATGCGCCCCGGCGACCTGATCGTCTACAAGAAGGACGCCGGGCACGTCGGGATGTACGTGGGGGACGGGATGATGGTCCACGCCCCTCGGACCGGACGCCAGATCACCCTGGCAGGGGCGGGCTCGCTGCCGATCCTGGGGGTGGTGCGGCCGGACAAGTAGGCGGCCGGACCGGCCGCCCCGGTGGTTTGGCATATGCCACAAGGCATTCCGTGCACCCCCGAGGACCGATAAGGTCGCCCGGGGCGTCTTCACCCCGACGCCTGTGTGCCCTCGGGGGGAGGGAAGAGGACTTCTGCCATGCCCGTATCGATGGGCAACGAGCTGGGGACCGCGCCGGCGCCGCGGCGGTCGGCCGAGTCGGAGACGGTCCCCGGCGGCGACCTGACCCTGCTGGTCATCGAGGACGACCCGGCGGGCTCCCTGGCGATCCCCGAGATGCTCGACGCCTCCGGAGGCCGGGTGCGGGTCCGTACCGCCCGCAACCTCACCGAGGCCGAGCGGCTGCTCACCGACGACGTCCACTGCATCCTGCTCGACCTCACCCTGTCCGACGGCGCCGGGACGAGGAGCGGGGAGGAGGCCGAGGACGAGCTGGCCATCCTCCACCGAGTGCTGCGCATGGCGCCCCGGCACGCGGTGCTGGCGCTCACCGCCGAGGACGACGCCGAGCGCGCGGCCGAGGCCGTACGGGTCGGGGCCCAGGACTTCCTCTTCCGCGACGAGCTGGACGGACGCCTGCTGAGCCGGGCCATCCGGTACGCGGTCGAGCGCAAACGGGCGGACCTGGCCCAGCGGCAACTCACCGAGTCACGGCTGCGGGCCCAGGAGAACGCCCGGCTGGAGCGCGGGCTGCTGCCGACGCCGCTGCTGGACGGCTCGGAGCTGCGGTTCGCCGCCCGATACCGGCCGGGACGGTCGCGGGCCCTGCTGGGCGGCGACTTCTACGACACGGTGCGCACCGCCGACGGCACCGTCCACGCCATGATCGGCGACGTGTGCGGGCACGGCCCGGACGAGGCGGCGCTGGGGGTGGAGCTGCGGATCGCCTGGCGGGCGCTGACCTTCGCCGGGCTCTGCGGCGACGAGTTGCTGGGCACCCTCCAGCGGGTGCTGGAGCACGAGCGCTCCAGCGAGGAGATCTTCGCCACCCTGTGCACGGTGGACATCGCCCCGGACGGGCGGCGGGCCGGGGTGTGTCTGGCCGGCCACCCCGCGCCGCTGGTCGCGGGCGGTGGGCGCGGCCCGCGGCTGCTGCCCGACGAGGACTGCGGCGGCCCGGCGCTGGGGCTGCTGCCGCACGCCCGCTGGCCCCGCATGCAGGTGCAGTTGGGCGGGGCGTGGAGCCTGATGATGTACACCGACGGGCTGATCGAGGGCCGGATCGGCCAGGGCGACCGGCGGCTCGACCAGGACGGCATGCTCGAGATCGTCGGGCAGCGGATGGCCGCCGGGCTGCGCGGCGAGGAACTGCTGGACGCCGTGCTGGCGGAGGTGCGGGAACTCAACGGCGACGAGCTGACGGACGACGTGGCGGTGCTGCTGCTCGACCGGGGGTGACCCGGGCGCGATCCGCCCCGCCGCCCGTCCGGCCGGTGCCGGGCGCGGTCAGCGTCCGCCGTTGTACGGGCCGTAGGGGCCGTCGCTGCTGCTGCCGCGGCGGAATCCGCCGCCCCGGCCGCCCCGGCCTCCGCCGACCTGGACGAGTGCGGGCCGCACGTCCACCATGTAGACGATGTTGGCGATCAGGCCGGCGATGGCCAGCAGGAAGAACCCGGGGATGAGCAGGTTCACGGCGGCGGTCAGACCGAGGATGATCAGCCAGAACTGCTTGGTGTTCTTGTCCGCGGCCCGGTAGGCGTCCTCGCGGCGCAGGACCGCGTCGACGAAGCAGAAGATGCTGAAGACGAACAGGCCCAGGCGGACCCAGGACATCAGCTCGGAGAAACCTTCCAACAGCACGTTGGCCACCATCCTGTCCGTGAACCGGTCGTCGGTCGTCGGATCTCCACGCTACCGGCCGCGGGGCCGGACACGAAGGGCGTGCCCGGCCCGGCCCGGTTCACGCCTGCGGCTTCTCCGCGGGCTTCTCCGACTTCGGAGCCTGCTTGGCGGTCTTCTTCGCGGCCGTCTCCTTCTTCGCGACGGCCTTCGGCGTCGGCACCGAGGCGCTCTTCTTCGCCGCCTCCGAGGAGGAGGCGGTGCTCTTGCGGGCGGCGGTGGTCTTCCGGGCCGCCGCCTTCTTCGCGGCGCCGGTCCGGGCGGTCCCGCCGCGGGCGGTGGTCTTCCGGGCGGCGGCGGCCCTGGCCCGCGGCCTCTCCTCCTCTTCCACCACGACGGTCTCGGCACGCCGGTGGGTCTTGTCCAGCGCCTTGTCGGCGCCGTTCTTCTCCTCGCGCCAGGTCTGCACCGCGCCGCGCCCGCGCTCGGCCAGCTCGCCGTACCCCTCGCGCGCCTTGATGGCGTACTCGGCGGCGAGCCCGACGCCCTGGAGGGCCAGGTGCTGGGCCTGCTCGCGGAGCTTCTTGAGGTCGGTGTCGAGGCCGGACAGCGCGGCGGTCAGCTTCGACTGGGTCTGCTTCGCCTGCTGGGCGAGGCGCTCCTGTACGGCCTTGGGGTCCGCCGCCCGCTCCTTCACCGCGGCCAGGCGCTCGGGAGCCGTCTCGCGGAGCTTGTCGATCACTCCGGCGGCGAAGTACAGCGGCGTGGGGCTGGTCAGGACCTTGCGAATGTCGTTGGTCTTGGTGGGCATTGAGGATCCCTCCTGGTCATGGGTTCGTGGGCTTCGCTTCGGTGGAGGGGGCGTCCTCGGCCTCCGCGCTGGAAGCGTCGTCGGTGTGTCCGTTCTCCTTGCGGAACGACTCGTAGATCTGCAGCAGGACCTGTTTCTGCTGCTCGTTGATCGACGTGTCGGCCAGGATCGCGCCGCGCACCTCCACCCCGGTCCGGTCCTTCTCGTCGAGGATCCCGGCCCGGACGTAGAGCGTTTCGGCGGATATCCGCAGCGCCTTGGCGAGCTGCTGGAGGATCTCCGCGCTGGGTTTGCGCAGCCCTCGTTCGATCTGGCTGAGGTACGGATTCGACACCCCGGCGGCGTCGGCGAGCTGCCGCAGGGACAGTTGGGCGTTGCGCCGCTGCTCCCGCAGGAACTCGCCGAGGTTGCCGACATGCAGTGAAGCCATGACTCCACCGTGCCTTGTCGCGCTAACTTTTGCAAGCAAGTGCTTGCAGGAGTGTCGCTCCGGTCCGGTCTTCCCTCGCCACGCCGGGGGTGTGGTCGGTCACACCGGTGGTCGACGTCGGTGGTCGACGTCGGTGACCGGCACTTTCACCGGCACCGTCACCGGCGTGCTCCGGGTCGGGCGGCGGTGAGGAGACCGAGCCGGTCGGCGGACTCGGTGCCCGGCGCCGCGGTGTGGACGACGACGCGCAGATCGCCGTCGGGCACGGTGAGGACGTCGCAGTCGAGCACGAGCGGACCGACGGAGGGATGGTGGACGGTCTTGGTGTCCCGCTCGTGGACGCCCACCACGTGGGAGTCCCAGAGTCGGGCGAAGCGGTCGCCGGTGTTCCGGAGGTCGTCGACGAGCGACCACAGCCGCGCCTCGGAGGGGTAACGGGCGGTCGCGGCCCTCAAATCGGCGACCACGGCCGCCTCGAAGCGGGCCTCCTGCTCGGGAGTGTGGCGCACTCGGCCGGGCGGGCCGGCGAAGTGACACCACGGCACGTTGCGCTCGCGGTCCGTCAGTTCGGACGGGTCGCCCAGCAGCGCGGTGTGCGGACGGTTCCACGCGATCAGGGTCCAGGACGCGTCGTACACGCCGACGGGCGTGTCCGCCAGCCGGTCGAGCAGGCGCCGTACTCCCGGTGTGGGGCGCGTGGCCATCCGGCCGTGGGCGGGGGGCGCCTGACCCGCCAGCAGGAACAGGTGCCGGGACTCGGGTCCCGACAGTCGCAGCGCCCGCGCCAGCGCGGCGAGGACCTGCGCGGACGGGGAGACAGCCCGCCCCTGCTCCAGGCGCGTGACGTAGTCGACGGACACCCCTGCGAGCAGGGCGAGCTCCTCGCGCCGCAGCCCGACCGCCCGCCGACGGCGTCCGGTGGGCAGGCCGACCGAGGCCGGGTCCGTCCGGTCGCGCCAGCGGCGCAACGCCTCCCCCAGACCGCTGCCCGGACCGCTGCCCGGACCGCCGTTCCGCCCACTGTCCCGTCCGGTGCCGTGTGTGCCCGTGCCGTCGCTCACCCCTCCAGTATCCGGCCGGTTTCCCTGGTACCGCCGGTCCCGGGATACGGAGGGCACTTCACCCCCGTCCACCGCCCGCCGAGGCTGACTCCATGACCGTCACACTCATCACCGGGGCCAACCGGGGGCTGGGGCTGGAGACCGCCCGCCGGTTGGTCGACGCCGGGCACACCGTCCACCTGGGAGCGCGCGACCTCCGGCGCGGGGAGGAGGCCGCGCGGCGGATCGGCGCCCACCCGCTGCGCATCGACGTCACCAGCGACGCGTCCGTGCGGGAGGCCGCCCGGCTCCTTCGGGAGCGGGCGGGGCGGCTGGACGTCCTGGTCAACAACGCGGGCATCGCCGGGCCCGCCCGTCCGGCGGGCGAGGTCACCGCGGCCGAGATGCTGGAGGTCTACGACACCAACGTGTTCGGCGCCGTCCGCGTCCTGCACGCCTTCCTCCCGCTGTTGGAGGAGAGCGACGCGCCCGTGGTGGTGAACGTCGGCAGCGGACTGGGATCGCTGGCCGTCGCCGCCGACCCCGCGGGGCACGCGTCGGTCGTGCCCGACTGGATTCCGGCGCCGGCCTACGGCTCCTCCAAGGCCGCGCTGAACATGGTCACCGTGCAGTACGCCCACGCCTGCCCGACGGTCAGGATCAACGTCGTGGACCCCGGGCTCACCGCCACCGACTTCAACGGCCACGCCGGGACCCGGACCGTGGAGGAGGGCGCCGAGATCATCGTGCGGATGGCCACGATCGGCGCCGACGGCCCGAGCGGCGGGTACTTCTCGGCGAACGGGGTGGTCCCGTGGTGACGGCGCGTCGGGTCGAGGTCGTCCTGGACTTCGTGTGCGTCCACTCCTACCGCGGGTTCGTCCGGTTCCTCCGCGCCGCCCGGCGCCACCGGGCCGACGGGGGCGAGGTGGAGACGGTGCTCCGCCCGTTCCGGCTGGCGCCCGAGGCGTCGTTCACCGGGGAGCCGCTGTTCGAGGTCCACAAACGGGACAGGGGAGAGGCCGTCGCCCGCGCGATCGCGGCCGACACGTCGCTCGGTGCCGCCGACGGCCTGGAGGTGAACCTCGGGCGCGCCGTGTTCGTCAACACCTTCGAGGCCCACCGGCTTCTCGCGAGGGCGTCCGGCGCGGGGCGGGGCGAGGAGATGGCCGAGCGGTTGTTCCGGGCGTACTTCACCGACGGGCTGCACATCGCCGACCGGACCGTCCTGGACCGACTGGCGGCCGAGGTCGGGGTGGTGCCGGGCGCGGGCGGGGAGGCCGAGCTGCGGGCCGAACTCGACCGCGTGCGGGAACTCGGCGTCCGCTCGGTACCGGTCTTCCGGTTCGACGACGGAACGGTCCTGGAGGGAGAGCGGTCCGAGGAGGCGTTCCTCGCGGCTCTCCGGTCGTGACGCCGGTCGTGACGCCGGTCGTGACGGCCGCGGAACGTTTGACCTCCTCCGATCACGGAACCCGTGCCCCTTGTCCCGCGGCGCCTCGTGCGCGGACCCGTGTCCACCGTGACATGCAAAAGGGACTGATGGAACACAACGCCACACAGGGCGATGAACGGGGCGGCGAACCGCGACACGTCGGTGTCCACGCCGCCGGGCAAGAGCGAGGAGTCGGAAACACCATGGCCAACGGCACCGTAAAGCTGTCCATCATCTACTACTCGGCGACCGGCACCATCCAGAAGATGGCCGACCGCCTGGTCGAGGCCGGGCGGCAGGCCGGCGCGGACGTGCGGTTGCGGCACGTCGAGGAACTCGCCCCCATGGCGGCCATCTCCTCCAACGACGCGTGGCTGCGGCACTACGAACAGATCAAGGACCAGCCGAAGGCCACCGCCGACGACGTCGTTTGGGCCGACGCCGTGCTGTTCGGCACCCCCACCCGGTACGGCAACGTCTGCAGCCAGCTCAAGCAGTTCATCGACACCCTGGGCCCGCAGTGGCAGCAGGGCCTCCTCGCGGACAAGGTGTACGCCGGCTTCACCGCCTCCCAGACCACCCACGGCGGCCAGGAGTCCACCCTGCTGACGCTCTACAACGTCATCATCCACTTCGGCGGCATCCTCGTCCCGCCGGGCTACACCGACCCGCTGAAGTTCGTCGACGGCAACCCCTACGGCGTCTCCCACGTCACCGGCCCCGAGAACACCGACCCGCTCACCGAGGCGGAGTACAACGCGCTCGACCACATGGCCCGGCGCGTCGTGACGACCGCGGGCAAGCTGCGCGCCGGCGCCTGACGCGGCGTCCGGCACCGGGAAGCGCCCCGGCGGACGGGGAGGGCGGAACGGACCGCCCTCCCCGGTGACGCCGGCCGACCTACGACAGGTGCACCTCCAGCGCCGCCCGGACGGCCGACTCCAGCGCGCCCTCGATCCAGGCGGTCCTGATCGAGGTGTGGTCCCCGGCGAAGAACAGCGGCCCCTCGGCCGTGCCGACGTGCGGGAAGAGCTCGGTGTGCTGCCCGGGCAGCGGGACGGCCGCCTCACCGCCCGCGTACGGGCTCCGCTGCCAGCTCTGGGTCTGCCCGGCACCGGTGTAGAACACCTCGACGCGCTGCCCGTACACCTGCTGCACCCCGCGCAGCGCGTACGGGTAGCGGGCCTCGTCGTCGAGCGCGTCCCAGCGCCGCGCGTCGTCGGCCCAACTGTAGGAGGCCAGGATCACCCCGCCCTCGCTGCCCTCGACGGGGTGCGAGGGGTGGAGCACGAGCCGGTTGGGGTTGTCGGAGACCGAGCCGCCGCCGGTGACGCCCACCGCCTCCGGCTGATTCCGGGAGACCCAGCGGTGCGCGGTGTAGTGGACGCGCTGCGCCTGGGAGACGCGGCCCCGCGGCACGGACGGGTGCGCCCCCAGCAGGCTGCCGTCGTCGGGCGCGCGGCCCGTGCGGTAGGCGTCGTACAGCCCCGGCCGCACCTTCTCCAACTCGCGCTTCCAGTCGGCCTCGGAGAACTCCCACCAGCGGCGGCTGAACTCCAGCAGCACCTTGGTGGCGCTGTCGTAGTGCAGCTCGGCCACCGCGCGGCGCTTGCCGTACGACAGCGGCGGGGCGATCTGCACGTGCCGCAGCCCGGGGAGGGGCACCGTGAGGATCGCGCAGTCGGCGGTGAACTGCTCGCGCACCACCATGCCGTCGCGCCCCTCGGAGACGGTGTCGATCCACACCCGCGGCCCGTCGGGGGTGAGGTGCGGGGTGTCCTCGCGGACGCCCTCCCCGTCCGCGCGGTACTCGACGCGGGTCACGCGCCGGTCGAGCCGGACGTGGTGGTGGACGCGTTCCAACAGGGCGTCGGTCAGCGCGGCGGTGCCGCCCTCCAGCTCCCAGTAGGTGGGTCCGGGGCTGATCAGGGACCAGCCGACGAAGCTGTGGAGGAAGGACAGGGGGAGACGGGCGGTGAGGTTCTCCAGGGTGCCGACCAGGTCGATGGTGCGTTCGTCGAGTCCGGCGTGCTCGGCCAGGAAGCGGTGCATCGACCAGTGCCCGAACCGCCGGACGATCCGGGCCCAGCCCTCCAGGCGCTCCCGCACCGGCTTGTCCAGGCGTCGCCCGCCGGAGGTGCGCAGGCTGTACTCGTCACGGATCGGGTCCAGGGCGTTGAGCAGGATCGTCGGGGCGGGGACGTCCCAGTACTCCTCGGGCACTCCGAAGGAACGATTCACCGCCCGAGGCGACCTCAGATAGTCGGCGCGGCGGACCCGGATGCCGTTGACGTCGATCCACGAGCGGTGCGCGGGCCTGCCCCGGCCGTCCACGTCCACGTGGTGGAAGCGTCGGCGCTTCAACCCGAGCCGGTCGACCAGGCCCATGGTCAGCTTGTGGTGGCCGGGGATGTGGGTGGGGCCGGCCTCCGCGTACTGCCGGGCGTCGGCGAAGGGCTGCCCGGCGCGCTCGTGGCCGCCGGAGCGGAAGGTCTTGACGCGCCCGCCGACCCGGTTGCCGTTGGCCTCGACGACGGTGACGCGGTGCCCGGCCTGGTTGAGCAGCACCGCGGCGGCCAAGCCCGCCGGACCCGCCCCCACGACCAGCACCTTCTTGGGGGAGCGGGCGGTTCCGGGGCGGACGCGGGGCAGGCCCTGGTGGTGCAGGATTTCGGCGTACCGGGGGACCAGTTCGTTGTTCTCCTCGTCCAGGAGGAGGATGGCGCGGGCCACGGCCAGACAGGTCTCCCAGTCGGCGGTGCCCTTGTCGGCGGAGGCGGGGGCGGAGGCAGTGGTGGGAACGGCGGCGGGGACGGGCTCGGGCGCGGAGCGCGCCGGTGGCGCGGGGGCGCCGGCGCCGAGCCCGGCGACGGCGGCGACCGTCCCGGCGCCCGCGGTGAACCGCCGTCGCGACAGGCGCGTGTCGGGGGTGTGGTGGTCCTGGTGCATGATCACCTGCCTACGGCGGCGCCGCCCCGGCGGACCGTCGGCACACGGGAGGAACCGTCGAATTCGCTCGTACGGGACGCCCGTTCGGCGCGAAAAGCGTTGGTTCGGAGGCGGGCGCGCGGGGCATGGTGCCCCCATGGAAACCGTTGTGCCCGACCTCGTCACCCTGCGCCCCCTGGACGAGGAGCTGCTGCGCGCGCTGTCGGCCACGGCCGTCGCCGAGGCCGATCCCCGTGAGGTGATGCCGCCGGTCGAGGAGGACGGACCGGCCGGGTGGACACAGCGGCGCCGGGAGGCGTTCCTGGCCTTCCACCGGTCGCGCTCCCTGGGCGCCGCGCCGGCGGAGGACGTGTACGCCGTCGTCGTGACCGAGACGGACGGGACGGGACGGCCGACGGAGGCGGTCGCGGGAGCGGCCCGGCTGGCTCCGGGCCCGGAGCCGGACACGGTCGAGGCGGGGCTGTGGCTCGGACGCTCCTACCGGGGCCGAGGGGTGGGCACGGCGGTCTTCGCCCGGCTCGTCGAGACGGCCGGGGCGGGTGGCGCCGCCCGCCTGTTCGCCCGTACCGGCGCGGTCAACGCCGCCGCCCGGCGCATGCTCACGGCGGCGGGCGCCGACCTCGTGCGGCACGGCGACGGGACGGTCACCGCGTGGCTGGCCCTGCGCCGGCCGGTCGGACGTTGCGGTTGAGGCGGAAGAGGTTGTGCGGGTCGTGGACGGCCTTGAGGGCGGCGAGCCGCTCGTAGGTGTCGGGCTCGAACCCGGCGCGGGTCCGGGCCTCGTCGGCCCGCTCGCCGTCCCCGTAGAGGAAGGCGAGGCTGTGGCCCACCGTCCACGGCTCCAGGGCCCCGCGCAGCAGGGCGTGCCGCTCGCGGATCTCGTCCGGGTCGGTGCCGGGGCCGGGGAAGGAGATGACGCGGACGACGTACTCCGCCTCCCGGTGGTCCACGGCCACCCGCGCCGGGCCGCGCCGGCGCAGCGCCCCGCCGAGGTGGCGGACGTCCACCACGCAGTCGACGGGCGACCGCGGCCCCACGGTGTCGAACACGGCGCGCAGCGCCTCGGGCGGGAACGCGCGGAGCAGGGCGTTGTCGGCGGTGTAGGCGTGCGGGGTGGCGGGTTCCCGATGGATGGTGTCGGACTCGGCGTACGGCATCTCCCGCAGGTCGTCCACGAGCCGTTCGCCGACCGCCCGTAGCGGCGCCACCAGCCGCTCGCCCCGCTCGGCCGGTCCGTCGAGGGCGATCCGGAGGGAGGCGGTGTACCGGCCGCGCAGCGGGGCGGGTACGGCGGGGAGGTCGGGGAAGCGGAACAGGACGGCGGTGGAGGTCAGTTCCTCGGGCGCCTCGGCGGTCCACTGCCGCCAGGTCTCCACGGCCTCCTGTGCCAGTGGGGCGTCGAAGACCAGTTGGCCGCCGTAGATCGAGGGCACGGGGAAGAGGTCCACCTCCATGGCGGTCACGATCCCCAGGTTGTCGCCGCTGCCCAGCAGCGCGCCGAACAGTTCGTCGCCGGGCCCGGTGCGGTGGAGGCGCCCGTCGGCGGTGACGACCTCGAGCGCGCGGACGTGGTCGGCGGCGTAGCCGAACCGGCGGGCCGACAGACCGATGCCGCCGCCGAGCGTGTAGCCGACGGCGCCGACGGTCGGGGAGGAACCGGCCAGGGGCGCCAATCCGTGCGGGGCCGCCGCCTCGATCACCGTGCCCCACCGTGCCCCGGCGGCGACGCGCGCCGTCCGGGTGGCGGGGTCGACGTGGACGTCCGTCATCCGCCGGGTGCTCACCAGCACGCCGCCGTCGGCGGCCACCGACAGCCCGTGCCCGGTGGCCTGCACCGCGACCGGCAGTCCGTGCTCGGCGGCGTGTGTCACGGCCAGGCGCACGTCCTCGGCGTCCACCGCGCCGACGGCCAGAGAGGGGCGGTGGGCGTAGGCGGTCTGGAAGCCGGAGACCTCTTCCTCGTAGCCGGGGTCGCCGGGCCGGAGGACCGGGCCGGTGAAGGGCGGAAGCCGCCGTGTCGTGTTCGCCATGAATCCCAGCGTGGTGGCCGCCGGTCCATAAGTCCAAGATCTGATTCTGATGGCGACTAGAATTCCCGCGTATGGAACTCCGACAGTTGCGGTACCTGGTCACCGTGGTGGAGGAGGCCGGCTTCACCCGTGCCGCCGAGCGTCTGCACGTCGCCCAACCGGGGGTGAGCGCGCAGGTCCGGCAGCTCGAGAAGGAGCTGGGGCAGCCGCTGCTGGACCGCTCGGGTCGGACGGTGCGCCTCACGGAGGCGGGGAAGGCGGCGCTGCCGTACGCGAGGGCCGCGCTGGCCGCCGCCGACGGCATGCGGCACGTGGTGGAGGAGTACACCGGGCTGCTGCGCGGCCACGTCACGCTCGGCCTGTTCTCCGCCGCGGCCACGCACGACTTGGACGTGGTCTCCGTGCTGGCCGACTTCCACGACGAGCACCCGGGAGTCGAGATCACCCTCACCGAGGACGTCTCGGACCGGATGATCACCGCCCTGCACCACGGTGAACTGGACGTGGCGGTGATCGGGCTCACCGGGGAGGAGCCGCCGGGGGTCTCGCTCCAGGTGGTGATCGACGAGCCGCTGGTCGTGGCCGTCCCGCCGGACGACCCCCTCGCCTCCCCCGCGGACCGCGCGAGCGTGACGCTGGACGCCCTCCGCGATCGGACGCTGATCAGCCTGCCGCGCGGCACCGGGCTGCGCGGTGTCCTCGATGGGGCCTTCGCCCGGATCGGGGCGCGTCCCCACGTCGGCTTCGAGGCCGCCGCGCCGCACGTCCTCGCCCGGATCGCCGAGCGGGGGCTGGGCGTCGCCGTGCTGCCGGCGTCCTCGGCGGCCGAACACGCGGACCGGCTGCGGGTGTTGGAGATCGTCCGACCCCGGCTGCGCGGCCGGATCGCCCTGGCCTGGCGGGCCGACGGTCCGGCGAGCCCCGCGGCCCGAGCCTTCCTGGCACGGCTGCGCACGGCCCTCCCCGCCCCGGGGCCCACCGGTTCCGGGGACGGCTCGGGTCCCCTGTGAGCGGGGGTCGGAGGACGGTTCGAGAGATATTCGGAATTCTTAATTCCGTTTGACGTCGGAGTGTCTTCCCCGGATGCTTTGGGCTTGCTTGACAAATAACTGTTGTTAACGAACACTTGCGTGTCGTGGACGTCGATATCGCGCTGGTTCGCTCGTTCGTGGTGACTGCGGACGAGTTGCATTTCCGCCGCGCGGCGGAGCTGTTGGGCATTACCCAGCAGGCCCTTTCCCAGCGGATTCGACGCCTGGAGAACACGCTCGGAGTGATGCTGTTCGTCCGGGAGGGGCGGAGCGTCGAACTGTCCGAGCACGGGCGTCGTTTTCTCGCGCCCGCCATCCGCCTTCTGGCCGCGGCGGACGCCGCGCTGGAGGCCGTCCGCCCGGAGCGGCAGCGGCTGCTGAGGATCGACGTGGTGGACGGTCGACTCGCCCCCCTGCGCCTGGTGCGGAAACTGGTGGAGGACAACCCGGACGTCCAGTTGAGCCTGAGCATGCGCCAACGGCTCTCCGCGGCGCTGCCCGCGCTCGTCCGCGGGGAGATCGACGCGGCCTTCGGACGGGTGCACGACGTCTCCGGCACGTGGCCGGCCAGCGTGACCTCGCGGTTGATGAGGCTGGAGCCGCTGCACGCGGTCGTGCTGCGCGACCACCCGCTGGCCGACCGGTCCGCCGTGGAGACGAGCGACCTGCGGAAGGTCGGGGTCTGGCTGCCGTACTACGGAACGCCCTCGGAGTGGGTGTGCTACGTGCGCAGGTTCGCGGACGCCTTCGACGTCCCGCTCACCCTCACCGGCCCCGTGGTCGACGAGGAGCACCTCGTCCGGCGCATGCGGGAGCGAGGGGACGAGGTGTGTCTGAGCGGCGGTGACGTGTCGTACGACCACTCCGACGCGATCCGCTCGATCCCCGTGACCGCTCCCGTGCCGCTGTACCCCTGGTCACTGGTGTGGCGCCGGTACGAGACCCACCACCTGATCGAGAAGCTCTTCGGCGTCGCCCACGAGACCGGGGCGGACGGGTTCGACTACGACTCCGAGGAGCAGTGGCTGCCCGAACCCGACCGGGAGCTGCTCGCCCGGTGAGGCCGGTGGGCCTCGTGAGAGGGGCGTAGGAAACTCGCCATTGCCCCACGGGTGCCCCGGACCCGCCCTGGCGCGATTCCACCGTCCGGACCACCGTCGACCGCCCCGAGGGCATTGTGCCAGGGGGGTGGAAGAACCTTTCCACCCGTGCCGCGGCGGCGTCGTGGCGGGCTTTGCCATGGGCATCGGCGGCGAACCGGCTCCGCTCTTTCCGGCTCCGAGACATCTTTCGACCCGGCGGACAAGGGTCTGTTCGGAAGTCCGAAAACACACTGATTCGTTTGTGGGTCGGAAGAACGAATGTAGTGTGTGTGTCGCTTTCGAATAGTCGTGCGTTACGAGTCGATCGCGGAGGTCAGCCCGGGGGGTACATGCCTATGGGTGTCCCTGCGGAATCGATTGCGACTGAGAAACCGAAACCGCCGATCGGCGCAGCGTTCCGCCACGCCCGCGTCGGCCTGCTCCCTCACTTCTTCCCGCATCCGACACTTCCGAACAATCGAATTCGTCCATCGCCGCGGTGGCTCGCCGGCGAGCGTGTTCGCACGTCTTCTCGCTGTCCGTTGTCAATGCTTCTGGGGGATACATGCCTGTTCGGGGGAGGATCCTGCCGACCGCCTCGGTGTGCCTGGCGACGCTGTTGCCGTTGTCGACCGTTCCCGGCTCGGCGTTCGCCGAGGAGCGCGGCGCGCCCGTGCCCTCGCCGACCGCGTCCGTCCGCGCCCACCTGGAACGCCTCGACGAGATCGCCGACAGGAACGGCGGCCACCGCGCCTCGGGCTCCGAGGGGTACCGGGAGTCGCTGGCCTATGCGGAAACCGTCCTCGAACGCGCCGGATACCACACGGAACGCCGGCCCTTCCGCTTCCTCTACACCGAGACCCTGGAGGAGCGGCTGACGCTGGCCGACGGCACCACGCGGACGGTTGTCCTCACCGGGTACTCGCCGTCCACGCCCGAGGGAGGCCTGGAGACCACCGTGGCGGTGCCGGCGGGAAGCGGGTCGGAGCGGCAGGGCTGCGCTCCCGGAGACTACGCCGGCACACCGGTACGGGACCGTGTCGCACTGGTGGTCGACGGCGGCTGCTCCCTGGACGACAAGCAGCGCGTCGCCGCGGACGCCGGGGCGGCGGCCGTGCTCGTCGCCAACGACGGTCCCGGGGAGCTGTACGGCTGGCTGGCACGGCCGCAGGAGGCCCGCATACCCATCGCCGGCGTCTCGCGGCGAACCGGTGAGGAACTGGCCGAGGAGGCGGCGCGGGAGCGCCCGGTCACCCTGGCCATCCGCTCCCTCACCGAGGAGCGCGTCACCGAGAACCTGATCGCCACCGGCCGGACGGGGGACCCCGAGCACACGGTGGTGTCGGGCGCCCACCTCGACTCCGTCCCCGAGGCCCCCGGCATCAACGACAACGGAGTTGCGGTCGCGGTCCTCCTGGACACCGCCGTGCGGATGGCGCGGCTCCCGGGGGGACAGCGCAACCGACTCGTCTTCGCCCTCTGGGGCGCGGAGGAGTTCGGCATGGTCGGCTCCCGGCACTACGTGCGGTCGCTGTCCCCGTCGGCCCGCGACGACATCGAGCTCTACCTGAACCTGGAGATGATCGGGAGCCCCAACCACGGGCTCTTCGTCCTGGACGGCACCGCCCCCGACGAGCAGACGGGCGCCGTGCCCCCGCCCGGCTCCGCCGAGATAGAGGAGCGTCTCCGCGACGCCTTCTCCGCACGGGGACGGACCGCGCGCCCGTCGGGCGCGGAAGGGAGGTCCGACTACGCGCCCTTCATGGAGGCGGGCATCCCGGTGGGCGGTCTGTACGGAGGGTCGTTCGAGACCAAGACGGCCGAGGAGGCGGCGCTGTGGGGCGGCACGGCGGGCGAGCCCTACGACGCCTGCTACCACCTGCCGTGCGACGACATCGACAACTACAGCCCCGCGGGCGCGGAGGCACACCGGAGCGCCTTCGCGGACGTGCTGGGGCACTTCGCGCGGCACCGGCTCTCCTCCGGCGGGACCCCGTGACGAGGAGTCCCGTGACGAGGAGTTCGGACCGGAGGAGGGAGGACGTTCCGTGGGCGGTCGCGTCGTGGTGGGAGCCCTGATCAGGGACCCGGACGATCGGATCTTCGTGCAGCAGCGCTCGGAGGACCGACGTCTCTTCCCGGGCTGCTGGGACATCGTCGGGGGCGCGGTGGAGGACGGGGAGAGCCTCCTGGCGGCGCTCCGCAGGGAGATTCGGGAGGAGACGGGGTGGGAACTCGACCGTGTCCTGACGCGGTTGCCGCCCCGTACCTGGGAAGCCGACGGACACCGTCACACCGAGTACGACTACGTCGTCGAGGTGCGCGGCGACCTCGCCGCGCCCCGCCTGGAATGGGACAAGCACCCCCGGTACACCTGGCTCGGACCCGACGGGATCTCGATCCTCCACGCGGACGCCGAGCGCACTGGCAGCAGCTTCATCGTCGATTCCGTCAGCGCGGCGCACCGCTGGCTCGCGGCCACGCCCGAACGCTCGTGCCGCGCCGCCGAACAGCCCCTTCCGCACGAACCGCGGCCCTAGCCGCGTGCAGCACCGTCACGACGCACGGCGGCCGAGAAGGACCGACCCGGCGTGCGCGTGCGGTTCGAGCGAGCGTCAGGAGGATGGAATGCCGGTCAGCGAAGGGAAACGTCTCCGAGTGCTGGTGGTGGGGTTCGCCGGCCACCAGGGAACCGAATACCTGCCCGTCATGAGGCGGCTCGCCGACGTGGTCGGCGGGGTCGATCCCGCGCCGGAGGCCGACGAGATCTCCCACCGGCACGGCTTCCCCCGCTTCGCCACCGTGGGGGAGGCGTTGAAACGAGTGAGCTTCGACGCCGCGCTGGTGACCGTCCCGCACAGCCTGCACTTCCCGCTCTGCCGTGAGCTGCTGTCGCACGGCAAGCACGTGCTGAAGGAGAAACCCTTCGCGGTCACCGCGCGGGAGGCCCGGAGGCTGGCGGAACTGGCACGGTCGGTGGACCGGAGCGTGTTGGTGCTCGTGCAGCGGAACTTCAACCCCGCGTTCCGGTTCGCGCACCGGAACCTCCGGCGCATCGGGGCCCCCTACTGGTTCTCCTACGACTACCACATGAACCTGCCGAAGCCGACCACGGGCTGGCGGGCCTCCAGGGAGCAGGCGAGCGGCGGGGTGCTGCTGGACATGGGATACCACCTGGTCGACGCCCTGTGCGGCATGTTCACCGCCCCGGCCGCGGTGCAGGCCACGTTCCTGCACTGCTACGCGGAGATGCGCGAGCGGCGGCTGGAGGACCTCGTCAGCCTGCAGTGGACCTACCCCAACGGGACGTTCGCCGGCTCGATCCGCGTCTCACGACACAACCACGAGAAGGTGGAACGGCTGTCCGTCCTCGGCAGCGAGGGATCGCTGGCCATCACGCCGACGGGCGCCGGCCTGTACTCGCCGGGTGGTCGCGAGACCGACCGCGTCGTCGTGGAGTGCCCCAAGGACCGGATCGTCGAGGACATGGTCGCGCACTACCTGCGCCACCTGGACGACCGGCGGTACCGCGACGCGCACATCGAACGCCAACTGGCCACGGTGCGGATCATCGACGACGTCTACCGGGAGCAGCGCACCGAACAGGAACACGCCATCGACCGGGCCTCCTGAGACCCACGGCCGCGGGACGCGGAGTCCGCGGCGGAGCGCGGCCGGAGACCGAGGTGGACCAACGCCACGAAGAGGAAACGTGAGAGCTTTGACGACCGTACCCACCCGAACGCTCGACGAGTACCTGGCGGTCGCGCTGTCGGCCCACGAGGCACCGGGGGAGACGTTCCCGGTGTACGACCCCGAGGGGCGCCACCTGTGGCCCAGGCGTGTCTCCGCACGGCTGGGCATCCCCGTGGTCGATCCGCCGACCGGGGAGCCGCGGACGGACTCCGGCGCGACCCCCGAGGAGGCCGAGGCGGTCCTGCGGCACGCGCGCGAGGACCACCTGGTGGTCGCCGTGCCGGGCCGGGGGAAGGACGAGGGGTACGCCTGGCCGGCTGCCGTCTTCGCGCTGGCCAAACGGGCGCGGTTGGAACGGGCATACGGAGTCGAGGACGTCCTGCGCGCCGTGCGCCGTGCCGGCTCGCCCCGGTGGCTGACGATCGTCGGGCCGTCCGACGCGCTCGGGTTCGGCTGGACGGCCCGGATCCGTGAGGCCCGTCCCGAGCTGGACGTCGGATTGTTGTGCGCACAGTCCGTCGTCAAGCTCGGCGAGCTGGTCTTCAAGGCCCTGGCCCACCCGCGGCTGCCGGCCGCCCGCGACGTGTTCGTCGCCCCCCTCCTCAAGGGCGACGCGCCGGTCGCCGCCGGCCGGCTCACCACCTACCCGCAGGACGCCGTGGACGCCGCCGCGCTCACCGACGGCACCGGCCTGCACCGGGTGTTCAGCCTCATCACGCACGGCAGCGAGGACTACATGCGCCTGGGCTCGGGCGACATCCTGTGCGGCCTCACCCCCGACGAGTCCGCCCGGGAGGCCGCCGTGCGGGAGGGCGGCCCCCTGCCGGCGTGCCTCCAGGGAGACGGCTGCGTCTACCCGGAGGCGCGGCGCCGGGACCCGGCCCGGGTACCGGCCCAGGTGGTCTTCGCCAACGCCTGCCTCACCGTCAAACTCGGCACCCAACTGCTCGGCCGGGACAACCGCTTCACCGTCGCCCAGCGGTTCCTGGACGCCTGGGCGGGGAGTTACGTCGCCAGCCCCCTGCTGAAGGACGGCACGCCGGCCGAGAACCTGCTCTTCCACCACCTCCTCGACGAGGGGTTGCCGCTCGGCACCGCGGTCCGGGTGGTCAACGACAACCTGCGCCGCTGGGGCGTCGACGCGCCCGAAGTCGTGATCATCGGTGACCCCGAGGCGACCTACGCGCCGGAGCCGGCCACGGTCGCACCACCCTCGGTCACCTGCCACGAGGAGCCGGGCCGCGCACGGATCGTCTTCGAAGGGGTCGTGCCGGCCCGCACCCGGATCCGGTTGAAGGACCCCGATCTCCTCGCCGGACCCGCCGACGGCCTCACCGTGACACCCCTCGCCCCCTTCGGTGGGCGCCAACCCGTCTACTGCGCCACCGGAGTGATCGACGGCGAACCGAACCTGTTCGTCCTCGCCCTCCAGGACCACCGGATCACCGGTCCGCACACCTCACGGACCCTGGTGCTGGAGCGCACGACGGGCCGGGGCGCCGCGCCCGGGCCCACGGCCCACGGCTCGGGCGCGGTCGCGGCGGCGCACCGCATCGTCCGGGCGATCGAGCGCTACGAGAACCTGGCCTTCCTCGATCTCCGGCTGGACCGGACCCGCAACATCCTCGCCGACGCCGCCAACAGCCTTCCGACCATCGCCCGGCGGGTGAAGGCGGTGGCCGCGGAGCCGACCCGGTCCGAGCCGTTGGAGAAAGCCACCGACAGGATCCTGGCGAACTGCCGGCGCCTCGACCGCAACCTGCTGGAGATGCTGCTGCGGCTGACCGAGACGCGCGAGTACCACTTCGTCGAGGCGTACCGGCCCGCCTACGCCGTGCGGCACGTCGACAGCCCTTACGGCGTCTGCGACTACTGCGGCGAGGTCCTGCACCGCTACGTCAGCGCCCATGTGCTCCGTCCCCACCTCCGCCGCCACCTGCTGAGCTGCCCCGTGTGCGGTGCGACCCAGGACACCGAGGACGACGCCGTGCGCATCGCCATCCGCGGCGACAACCGGCTCCAGCCGGGGACGGAGACCGTCCTCGACGTCCGTATGGACAACGACGGTGACGAGCCCCTGGAGGTGCTGCTCGGCGCCCGCATCACCCGTGGCAAGCCGCACGGCTTCGGCTTCCGGTTGGACCCGGACACGCTGACCGTCCCCCCGCGCGCCGCGGCGCGGACCCGACTGACCGTCACCACCGGAGAACCCTCGATCCACCACCCCGTGCTGCTGCGCTTCTACGCCGTGGGCCTGGGACGCATCGACTTCGCCGGCCGGGACCTGTGGATCCGCAAGGAGCGCTGACGCTCCGCCGCCGCGCACCGGGGCGCACGAGACCGGCGCACGAGATCGGCGCACGAGACCGGCACGGACGTGAGCCGACGACGAACACGAGACGAGGAGGACACATGAGCGACGCCCGGACCCTTGCGCTCCTGGGCGGGGAGCCGGCGATCTCCCGGCCGCTGCCGCACGAGGTGTGGCCGCCCCCGGCGTCGGAGGAGGAACTCGCCGCGCTGGCCGCGCAGCGGAACCTGGACATCTCCATCAAGGGCAGCAGCGGGCCGATCGCGGAGCTGGAGCGCGACTTCCTGGACTTCCTGGAGAACCGCGTGCGCTGGGCGGTGACGTTCAACTCCGGGACGAGCGCGCTGTTGGCCGCCTACTTCGCGCTCGGCGTGCGCGAGGGCACCGAGGTGATCGGCCCGGCGCTCACCTACCACGCGGCGCTCAGCCCGGTGCACGTGCTGCGCGGAGACGTCGTCCTGGCCGACATCGACATCCGCACGCGCGGTGTCGACCCGCGCGCGGTGGAGGAGGCGATCACCGAGCGGACCAGGGTCCTCACCGTCGTCCACCAGTGGGGCCACCCCTGTGACATGGACGCCCTGCTGGACATCGCCGACCGGTACGGCCTGAAGGTCCTGGAGGACTGCTCCCACGCCCACGGCAGCCGCTACAAGGGCAGGCCGTGCGGAACCTTCGGGGACGCCGCGGTCTTCTCCCTGCAGGCCAACAAGGCGGTCTTCGCCGGCGAGGGCGGCATCCTGGTGACCGACGACGCCGAGGTGCACGACCGCGCGACCCTCCTGGGCCACTACCGCGACCGCTCCCGCGACCGCGTGGTGGACGAGGAACTGCGCCGGTTCTGGGTGACCGGTTTCGGTCTGAAGCTGCGCATGTCGCCGTTCAACGCGCTGGTCGCGCGCCACTCCCTGGCCGCTTTCCCGGCCCGCAGGGAAGCCCGTCACCAGTGCCTGCACTACCTCAACGCACGGCTGCGCGACGTGCCCTACCTGGAGCCGGTCCATGTCGCGGACGAGGTCGACATGGGCGCCTGGTACGGCTTCAAGCCGCTCTACCGGCCCGAGGCGCTGCACGGGCTGCCCCGCGCCGTGCTCATCGAGGCCCTCCGGGCGGAGGGCATGGAGGTCTCCGCGCCCTCCGGCCCGCGCCTGGCGACGCTCCCGCTCTACTCCGACGCGGACAGCCCCCTCTTCCCCGGCGCGCCCAGGCGCGCCGCCGCCCCCGAGGAGGGCTCCGTCGCCGAACACGTCGAGCGGCACGCCCTGTCGCTGCCCACGTTCACCAACTGGCCGGAGGACAAGGCACTCATCGACGAGTACGTGGAGGCGTTCCGGAAGGTGGGCCGCGAGTCGGCCGCCCTCGCCGCCCACGCGGCACGCCGCTGACCCCCGTCCCCGCCCCGTGGGGCGGACCGACGAACCGAGAGAGGCACTCATGACGATCAAGGAATCCCCGGAAGCCGCGGCGAGGGTCCTCGCCCACGCCCTGGAAGGGGAGGACCTGCCGGACTCCTTCACCCTGCTGGGCAAGGAGTGGAGCCTGCACCGGGGCGTCTTCCCCGGCACCATCACCGCGGCCACCGAGGTGATGGCGTCCGTCCTGCCCTACCCGCGCGGCGGCAGCTTCCTGGAGGTGGGATGCGGCACCGGCGTCATATCGGTCACGGCCGCGCTCTCCGGCTGCTCCCACGTGACGGCGCTGGACATCAACGAGAAGGCCGTCGCCAACACCGCGGAGAACGCCGAACGACACGGGGTCGCCGACCGGGTGCGCGTCCTCCACAGCGACCTGTACTCCGCCCTCGGCCCGGAGGACCGCTTCGACGTCGTCTTCTGGAACGTGCCGTGGACCTACGTCGAGGAGGACTTCCCGCTCACCACGGACCTGCACGGTGCCGTCTTCGACCCCGGCTACCAGGGCCAGCACCGGTTCATCACCGAGGCCCGACCGCACCTGGCGGACGGGGGGCGGCTGCTCATCGGCACCGCGGACCTGGGGGACCAGGAACGGCTGGAGCGGTCGGCGGCCGAGATCGGCATGCGGGTGGAACTGCTGCGTCGCGTGCGGCGCATCGAGGTGACGCGCGTCATGGAGTACAGGTTGCTGGAACTGACCGCCGCGTGAGCGCCGGTGGGGGCGGGCGCGCCCGCCCCCACCGGCCGGGCCCCGAACGTCCCGACGAACCACCCACACGAGAGAGGCGCGCATGCCGACACCCGAGGACCTGGCCCTGGCGAGGGAACTCGCCGACATCGCCGATGCCGTCACCGTGGAACGCTTCCGGGCACGGGACCTGGAGGTCCGCAGGAAACCGGACCGCACCCCCGTCACCGACGCGGACCTGGCCGTCGAGAAGGCGGTGCGCGCGGCGGTCGAGGAACGCCGTCCCGGCGACGCCCTCTTCGGAGAGGAGCAAGGCGGCGAGATCACCCGGGGCCGCACCTGGGTGGTGGACCCCATCGACGGCACCAAGAACTTCCTGCGCGGCGTCCCGGTGTGGGCCACCCTCGTGGCCCTCGTCGAGGACGGTCGCCCCACCGTGGGCGTGGTCAGCGCTCCCGCGCTGCGCAAGCGCTGGTGGGCCGGGCTCGGCCAGGGCGCGTGGACGGCCGGCCCCGACGGCCCCGTCGCCCTGCGGGTCTCGGAGGTCGAACACCTGGCGGACGCCTACCTGTCCACCACGGAACTGCGCACATGGGCCGCGTGCCAGGCCCGTGACAGGTACCTGCGTCTGGCCGATTCCTGCTGGCAGGACCGGGCCTTCGGCGACTTCCTCCAGTACTGCCTGGTGGCCGAGGGCACCATCGACCTCGTGGCGGAACCGATCGTCAGCCCGTGGGACGTGGCCGCCGTGCGGATCCTCGTCGAGGAGGCGGGGGGCGTCTGCACCGACCTGGACGGCCGGGACCCGCTGGAGGGGACGGGCGTCCTGGCCGGCAACCCGAGGCTGCACGCCGCCGCGCTCTCCCTGGTGAGCGCGCGGCGGGGCGGTGGAGAGGGGGACCGGGAACCGAACCGATGACCGCGCCGGGCGGGCGCCGCACACCACAGAACCGACATCCTGTCGAGGAACCAGAAGCACAGAAGAAGGCGATACGACCATGCCCACCTCCGACCACACCACCTCCGCGACCCACGCGGTGCGCCCGGCGACCCACGAGGACGTCCCCCGAGCGGTCCGGACGCTGGAACGCGCGTTCGCGGACTACCCCGCCACCCGGCACACCATCTCGGCGGACGACCACGGCAGGAGGGTGCGGGAGGCCCAGGAGCTGATCCTCACCCGCGTCGGCCTGGAGTACGGCCGGGTCTGGGTGGCTGCCGACGGCGACGCCGTGGCCGTGTGGACCACTCCGGAGAAGGACCCCACCCCGGCCTTCGTGGAGATCGGCCCGCGGATGGGCGAACTCGCCGGTGACCGGCTCCACGCCCAGCAGGAGAGCGAGCGCCTGGTGGCGCCCCACCGGCCCACCGAGCCGGTGTGGTTCCTGGCCACCGTGGCGGTGGACCCGGACCGTCAGGGGCAGGGGCTGGGCACCGCGGTCATCCGGCCCGGCCTGGAGGAGGCCGACCGGGCCGGCGTGCCCGCCTTCCTGGAGACCGCCGACGAGCGCAACGTGCGGCTCTACCGGCGGTTCGGCTTCGAGGTCACCGCCGACATCGACATCCCCGACGGCCCCCGCACCTGGTGCATGCGCCGCGCGCCCCGTTCCTAGCCCTTCGGAATCCGCCGTGCCGGCCGGCCGTCGCGTGGCCGGCCGGCACGGCGCCCGCTCCTCGCCGCCGCGGCCGACGGCCGCCCGCCCCGCCCCGCAGGGAGACCACCGTGGGAACCACCACTTCGCACCGTGACCAGTTCGCCGACCAGGCGAGGCTGTTGGAACTGATATGGGGTTACATGACGTCCGACCTGGTGGACGTCGCGACCCGCCTCCGCATCCCGGACCACATCGGCACCCGTGAGGTCGGCAGCGGCGAGCTGGCCGAGGAGACCGGCACCCACGCGCCGTCGCTCCTCCGGCTGCTGCGTGCCCTGGCCGCGCTGGGCCTGTTGGAGGAGCCGCGGGCCGACACGTTCCGCCTGACGCCGATGGGGGCACGGCTGCGCGCCGACGCTCCCGACTCGCTGTACTCGTTCGCCCGGCAGGGGACGGGGGTGTTCCGCCGGGCCTGGGAGGAGTTGGAACACAGCATCCGCACCGGGGAACCGGCCTTCGATCGGATGTTCGGCAAGGACTTCTTCGGTCACCTCGCCTCCGAGCCCGAACTCTCCTCGACGTTCACCGCCTCGATGCGGCAGGCGACCCGCAGCGTGGCCGCCGCGCTGGCGGCGCACCACGACTTCTCGCGGTACGGCACCGTCGTGGACGTGGGCGGCGCCGACGGCTCGCTGCTCGCCGCGGTGCTGCGTGAGCACCCGAAGACGAGGGGCGTCGTCTTCGACTCGGCGGAGGGCGCGGCGAACGCCCCCGACACGGTGCGCGCCGCCGGGGTGGAGGAGCGGTGCCGCGTCGAGACCGGCGACTTCTTCCGGGCGGTGCCCGAGGGCGGGGACCTGTACCTGCTCAAGAGCATCCTCCACGACTGGAACGACGAACGTTGCGTGGACATCCTGCGTGCCTGCCGGCGGGCCGTCCCGGAACACGGTCGGCTGCTGGTCATCGAGGTGCTGATGCCCCCGCGCGCCGCCTCGGACGTGCATCCGCTGACCTACCTCAGCGACCTGTACATGTTCGTCACCATGGGCGGCAAGGAGCGCACCGAGCGGGAGTACGCCGAGCTGTTCGAGGCGGCCGGGTTCACGACCGCAGGTGTCGAGTCGCCCGCGACGCTGGCACCGTTCTCCCTGATCGAGGCGGAACCGTCCGCGGAGGCGTGAGGCGCGGCGGCGCCGGGCGGCGGCCCGGCGCGATCGGGCACGGCCGGACACGACGACAAGTCCTCCTTGCCGACCGGCCCCGACCGCTTGTTGGACGCGGTGCCCCCGCCCCTGCTGTGCTGGTGCCGCGCCGAGACCACCGGGCCCGGAACACCGGACGGAACGACCTGTGGCTCGACGCTCCCGCCGTCCCCGGCGCGCACGATCGGTGGAGCCCCCGCCCACCCGTCGCCCGCCCGCGCCGGGGACGGCTCCCGGCACGACGACAAGGAGCCTCGCCCATGGCCGCGGCGGCCGATTCCTCCCCGCCCGTCCCTTCCGTGCGGACCGCGCGCCCACCCACGCCGCCGTCGGACGGTCGGCGGTGGTGGGGCATGGTGGTCGTCGGTCTGGCCCAGATCCTGGTCGTGCTGGACGGCACCATCGTCAACATCGCCCTGCCGTCGGCCCAGGCCGACCTCGGGATGTCGGACGCCGACCGACAGTGGGTCATCACCGCCTACACCCTCGCCTTCGGCGGCCTGTTGCTCCTCGGGGGCCGGGTCACCGACCTCCTGGGACGCAGGCGCGTTCTCCTGGTCGGCCTGCTCGGTTTCGCCGCCGCCTCGATGCTGGGCGGGGCGGCGACGAACCCGGGGACGCTGCTGCTCGCCCGCACCCTGCAGGGCGTCTTCGCCGCCGGACTCGCCCCGGCCGCGCTCGCTCTGGTCAGCACCATGTTCTCCGAACCACGGGAGCGGAACCGGGCGTTCGCGGTCTACGGGGCGGTGAGCGGCAGCGGCGCCGCGGTCGGACTGCTGACGGGCGGCGTGCTGACCGACTGGCTGGACTGGCGCTGGTGCCTGTACGTCAACGCTCCCGTGGCACTCGTGGCGGCGTGCGGGCGTGCGCTGCTGCCGGCCGACGGACCGGTGCGGCGCTCCACCCGGCTCGACCTGCCGGGCGCGCTGCTGGGCTGCGCGGGTCCCGTCGCCCTGGTCTATGGGTTCGCCCGGGCCGAGGGGGGGTGGGGCGATCCGGTGGTCGTCGGCGCGCTGATCCTGGGGGCGCTTCTGCTGGCCCTGTTCGCGCTGGCCGAGCGTCGGGCGCCTCACCCGCTGCTGCCGCTGCGGGTCGTGGCGGACCGGGTGCGGGGAGGCTGTTTCCTGGTCATCGGTCTGACCCAGGTGGGCCTGTTCGGGGTGTTCCTGTTCCTGACCTACTACCTCCAGACGGTCCTGAGGTACTCGCCGGCGCTCACCGGTGTGGCGTTCCTGCCGCTGGCGGCGGGCATGGCCGTCGGCGCCACGGTGATCGCCGCGTACCTGTTGCCGCGTGTGCCACCGCGCGGCTTGGTCGTCTCCGCCCTGATCACGGTGGCGACCGGGATGGCGCTGCTCACCCGGCTCCGCGCCGGGATGCCGGACGTCTACCTCACCCATCTGCTGCCGGCCCAGGTCCTGATCGGCCTGGGGCTCGGCTGCGCGATGATGCCGGCCATGAGCATCGCCACGTCCGTCGGTCCCGCCGACGCCGGAGCGGCGGCGGCCACCGTCAACAGCGCCCAGCAGATCGGGGGTTCGCTGGGGGTGGCCCAGCTCAACAGCGTCGCGACGAGCGCCACCGCCTCGTACGCCGCAGGGCACGGCACCGGGGAGGCGGTCCGGGACGAGGCGGTGGTGCACGGGTACGCCGTGGCGGCCGGCGTCTCCACGGGCATCCTGGCGGCCACCGCCGTCCTCGCCGCCATGCTGGTGACGTCGGCGCCCGGGCTGTCCCGCGGTGGGAGGCCGCGGGACGCGAAGGCGCCGGTCGACGGTGAGCGGCCGGCGTCTCAGGGGACGCTCGGGCCGCCCAGGTAGGTGCCGTCGGCGGAGTAGGGCCAGGCGTTGGAGACGCAACCCTTGAGACCCTTGATCTGCTGCATCATCGCGGGCGCGGGCAGGCCCGGACCGGGACAGGTCTCGTGGCCGTGGCCGATGCGGTGACCCACCTCGTGGTTGACGATCAGCGCCCGGTACTCCGAGACGGGACCGGCGAACTCGGGTGAACCCAGCACCCACCGCTTGAGGTTGACCACCACGGTCCCGCCGACGGCGCAGTTCAGCTCGCCGTGCGTGTTCAGGCCCGCGGCGCCGCAGAGGGCGTCGGCCGTGCCCGGAGTGGCGATCTTGATGACGAAGTCGGACGGCCCGCCGGAGACGAGTCTGAAACCGTTGACGCCGTCGTTGGTCCAGCCGCGCGGATGGCCGAGGATCGCGGCGATCTCCCGGGCGGCCTCCGTGGCCGAGAGCCGGATGCCGTCCTCCACCTGCACCCGGTAGGTGCGGATGGTGCCGCTGCCGACGGCCGTGCCGTCCGCCCGGGCGGTGACGAAGGTGCCGGGGCCGGTCGCGGGCACCGGGATGGCCTCCGGCTCCTCGGGCTCCGTGACCTCGGCGGAGGGGGACGTGGAGCCGGAGGGGGACGCCGACGGCGAGGACGACGGGGACGGTACGGGGGACGCCGTGCGGGTCGGAGCGTCGGTGGGCGGGGCCGTGCTCCCGGAGCCCGCGGCGTTCTCGGCGCGCTCTGTGTTCTCGGCGTGCTCGGCGTTCTGCCGAGCGACCTGTAAGCCGCCGACGGTCGCCATCCCGATGGTCAGCACCGAGGCCAGGACGCGCGTGTGCGGCCGTCTTCGGGAACGGTGGGCCCGGCGGCCGGTGGCACTGCGGCGTCGGTCGTTGCGGCGGCGCCCCACGATGGAATTCCCCCCGAGTGTCGATGCGTGACCCGTCGACCGGTGAGTGGGGGGAGGTCGAAGATCACACCGTAACACCGGTGTCGCGCGGTGGACGAAGGGGGAGCCGACCCGGTGGTTCGCGCCCCGGCGTGCTCCCACCCTCCCGGCGGCGGGACTCCTTCGAGCCGAACGACCCGTGGAGGAGCGGGACTTGAGGGAGGGGCGAGCGTCCGCGGCCGGGGCCCGCCGCGGCGCCGCGCCGGGCCGGGGCCCGGCGCGGGCGGGGCCCGAGCCGGCGTCCGTCCCCTCCTTCGGCCCGCTCACGGCAGGTCGCGGCGGCTGCGGGCGTTGGCCGCGGCGAGGCGGGCGCTGAGCTGCTCGCGCGGGGTGAGCGGCCGGACCTCCTCGGGCCTCGCGTCCCACTCCCGTCCGCCGCCCAGTGGTCGCAGCCAGACCCGCCCGGGGTGGACGTCCATCACGTCCCCCACCCGACCGTCCCGCACGTCCCGTGCCATCGAGCCGACTTCGACACGGGGGAGCGCCTCCCGCTCCCGAGCCCCTTCCGTGGTCATCGTGTCGCCCACGTCCTCAGCGCGTCCACGGCCTCCTCCGGCAGTTCGGCGAGCGGCGCGGTCGGCACGAAGGACGGTCCGGACGCGGCGCGTACGGGCATCGGCGTCCACCAGAAACCCCTGTCGTCGAGGCCGAGCAGGATCTCCGCCGTCGTGTCGGTGCCCGCGGCCCTGGCGGCGCGGGCGAAGTCCTCGCTGTCGGCGAAGACCGCCGACGGGTGTTGGGTTCGGGATTCCATCGTGCTCCGTACTCCGTGGTGCCCCTCTAACGGGCGACTATCACTGTCTGTATCCAGATCGTCGCTCCCTGACTCCAGAAACGGCGGGGTTTTCGCCACGGCCCCTCGGAAGTCCCGCCGGTGCGCGCGAACCGATCGACGGCGCCCCCGCCGAACGGCACGCCACACGCCGTGCGCGGTCGGCGGTTGACCTCAAGTCGACTTGAGGGCCTAGTTTCTCGGTCGTGCCCGGTCGCCTATGAGATGGGATGGGACACCGACATGACCGACAGGACAGAGAGCCTCGACACGACCGCCGTGCCGACGCGGCGGGACCAGTACCGCCTCGCCGTGGTCTTCGGAAGCGTGCGCGAGGGACGCTTCGTCACCACCGTGGGCGAGTGGTTCGTCCGACAGGCCGAGCGGCGCGAGGACGTGAAACTCGACGTGATCGACCTCGTGCGACCGGACGAGGGCGGGAGCGGGTTCGGGGAACGGATCGACGCCGCCGACGCGGTCGTGATCGTGGTGCCCGAGTACAACCACAGTTTCCCCGGGGAGCTGAAGGTGGCGATCGACTCCCTGAAACCGCAGTGGAGTGCCAAGCCGATCGGTTTCGTGTCGTACGGGGGGAGAGGCGGCGGACTGCGGGCGGTGGAGCAGTTGCGGCTGGTCTTCGCGGAGCTGCACGCGGTCACCGTCCGTGACGTGGTCAGCTTCCACAACGCCTGGGAGGTGTTCGGGCCCGACGGCGAGCCCGTGGACGCGGACGAGGCCGCCCGGGCCGCGACCGCGCTGCTGGACCAGCTCGCGTGGTGGGCGACGGCTCTGCGGCGGGCGCGGGAGGACGCGCCGTACCCGGGGTGAGCCGGTGCCGGACGATGGCGCCGGGCGGTGCGCCTTCGCACCGCCCGGCGCGGGCCGTCACGCGGTGCCGAACAGCTTCAGCAGCGAGTCCCGGCCGAACATCCGCGCGGTGTCGATGGCGGACGGGTTGCCGGCGGCCGGGTCGGCCCCGGCGTCCAGCAGCAGCCGCACCATCTCCTCTTCGTCCTTGAAGACCGCGCCCGCCAGGGGGCTCTGCCCGCGGTCGTTGATCCGGTTGGGGTCGGCCCCGCGCTCCAGGAGGGCCCGGACGGTGGGGGTGCGTCCGTAGTAGGCGGCGAGCATCAGCAGCGAGTCGCCCTTGTCGTTGGTCAGGTTGACCGGAACGCCCGCGTCCACGTAGGCGGCGAGGGTGTCCGTGTCACCGTCCCGGGCCAGGTCGAAGACCTTGGCCGCGAGTTGGAGAACCTCCGGGTCGTGGGCGGGTTCCTCGCTCGCGGGGGTCGGGGCGTCGGACATCGGGTGCCTCCTCGTTTCGTCTCGCCACTTGCCGTTTTCACCCTACGTATGCCCGGTATCGCGTCCGATGCCGCCGCGCTCGTCTTGCGTACCCTTCGTCCCATGCGACTGCCCGCCGTTCGCCGTCCCGCTCGTCTGTCGGCCGTCGCCGTCGCGCTGGTCCTGGTGGCGGCCAATGCCTACCGGATGACGCGGATCGACCGGCCGTGGACGGACATGGCCCTCGACTGGGCGTTGATCGCCGTCTGCTGCGGGGCCCTGTACTGGCGGCGCGACCGCCCGGTGGCGGTGGCGGTGGTCGTCCTGGTGGCCGCGGGGGCCTACTACCCGCTCGGGCCGTACGACAGCCCGCTGCCGATGATCGCCTACGTCGTCGCGCTCTACACCGTCGCCGCCGAGGGCCGGCTCGCGGCGGCCGTCACGCTCGCCGTGCTGACCATGCTGGCCATCGGGTACGGCGAGTTGGTGCCCCGGTCGGACGACGAACGGCATGTGGACGACGCGGCGATGGTGCTGCTCACCGGCTGGCTGTTCGGCGTGATCGCCGTCGGACACGCCCAGCGCAACCGGCAGGCGTACCTGCGGGAGGTGGAACGGCGGGCGATCGCCGCCGAACGGGAGAAGGAGGTGCGCGCCAGGCAGTCGGCGACGGAGGAGCGGCTCCGGATCGCCCGCGAACTGCACGACGTGATCGGCCACAGCCTGTCGCTGATCAATGTGCAGTCCGGCGCCGCGCTGCACGAACACGCCCGGCGGCCGGAGGGGACCAAGGGGTTGGTGGACGCGCTGGAGGCCATCCGCGCCTCCAGCAAGGACGCCCTGCGCGAGTTGCGCGCCACGCTGGGAGTGCTGCGGCAGGCGGACGAGGAGGCGGCGCCCACCGCGCCCGCGCCCGGTCTGGAGGAGGTGCGGGAACTGGTGGAGCGGGCGCGTTCCGCCGGGCTCGACGTGCGACTGGTGGTCGAGGGGCCGCGGGGACGGCCGGTGCCGCGGCAGGTCGGCCACGCCGCGTACCGGATCGTGCAGGAGTCCCTGACGAACGTGACCCGTCACGCGGAAGCGCGGCGGGTGGTCGTCACGGTCCGGTACGAGGGCGACGACATCCGGGTGAGGGTCGAGGACGACGGGCGGGGGGCGGCCGAGGAGGACACCGCGGCCGGTGCGGGTACGGGCAGCGGCATCGCGGGGATGGCGGAACGGGCCCGCGCGCTGGGCGGCGAGCTGACCGTGGGCAATGCGCACGAGGACGGCGTGCGCGAGGGCGGCGCGGGCAGGGGTTTCCGGGTGGAGGCGCGGCTGCCGCTCGGCGGCGAGGAGTGAGGCGCGGCCCGGGCGGCCGGCGGCGTTCTCGGAGCCGGTTCGGAGCCTGGTGGCGGTCGGAGTCTGATGACGGCCAGGGCCTGGTGGCGGTCAGAGCCTGATGACGACCAGGGCGACGTCGTCGGGGTTGCCGTCGTTCATCCCCTGATCGTCCAGGAGGTTGTCGGCGATCTGCTCCGGGTCCAGGTCGCTGTGTCGGGCCAGGCTCTCGGCGAGCCGCTTCAGTCCGACGTCGATGGCCTCGCTGCGGCGCTCGACGAGCCCGTCGGTGTAGAGGATGAGGACCGAGCCGGGGGCGTAGCCGGCGATCGCCTGCGGCCGGTGCGAGGGCCTGCTCCGGGCGGCCAGGGGGACGTCGGTGGCCTGGTCCAGGTACTCGACGTGCTTGTCGGGGTGGCAGAGCATCGGCGGCAGGTGGCCCGCGCTGCTGTAGGTGAGGGTGTGGGAGTGGGTGTCGATGTCGATCTTGACGGTGGTGGTGGCCAGGGCGCCGTCCAGGGAACGGGCGTACAGGTCGAGGCCGTACAGCGCCTGGGCCGGTCCGTCGGCCACCCGCATGGAGGCGCTGAGGGCACTGCGGAGCTGCCCCATCACGCTGGCGGCCTCCAGGCCCCGGCCGACGACGTCGCCCACCGCGACGGCGAAGCGGTCCTCGCTGAGGTTGATCAGGTCGTACCAGTCCCCGCACACGTTCAGCGACCCGGCGGCCGGCCGGTAGCGGACGGCCGCGTGCCGGTGCTGGAGCGGCATGTGGGTGGGGAGCATGGCCTTCTGGAGGGTGAGGGCCACCTGGTGCTCGCGGGCGTGGGCCTGCCGCAGCCGCTCGTTGTGCTCGTGGAGCTCCCGCGCGCGGGCGTAGAGTTCGGCCTCGGCGACCTCCCGGCCCACCAGCGGGTCCCGGGAGCGGCCGGTGATGCTGCCGGCCGCGGCGAGGCTGTCGCGTACGTACGCCGTGGCGTCCTCGACGCGGTTGATGATCAGGGCCACCGAGCCGTCCGGCCCGATGACCGGGGTGTTGAGGGGGCTCCAGTACCGCTCCTCGTACTCCCCCTCCTTGCCGCGCACGGGGATGTCGTACCGCTGGAGGAGCATGGTGTCCGGCTTGCCGGTGTCGAGGACGCGCTGGAAGGAGGCGCGGAGGTTCTTCGTGCCGTCGGCGGTGGGGTCGTTCGGGTTCTCGGGGAACACCTCGAACAGGGGGCGGCCGACGACCTCCTCCCGGCTGCGCCCGGTGATCTCCAGGTACGCCGGGTTGGCCTCCACGATGACCAACTCGGGGGTGAGCACCGACATGGGGGTGGGAATGGCCGCGAACAAGGCCGCGTAGTCGATGTCGCGGTTCGCCTCGATCATGCTCCCTCCCCTCCCGTGTCGTCGGCCCGACTCCGGCGCTCATCTCGACGGAACGTGCCGGACCGTACCCTTCGAACACTACCCGCTGCCCGTCCCGGGTATCGGTTCCCATGGGCCCGGGGCCCACGGAATCGGCATCCTCGCACACGGTCGTCGCCATCTGAGATGGAACGAGGAAGATCGCACGCGGCTCCCGGCAATCGCCCGGTTTGTTGCGGTAAACGCCTTTTGCTCGCCACTGCCGGTCGCCGCCTGTCGGCGAACTGTCCGGAATTGCCCATTCCGGCCTGTGGGTCGGCGTGCGTGGCGGTGTGGCGTTCCCACATCGGCGGGGCGGTGGACCGCTGTGACGGGGCCCACGGCCCGTCCCTCCACCGGGGGACGGGAGGCAGCGCCGGAAGGAGTGCGGGAGGAGGATTCCCGCCCGGCCCGCATCCGAGCCGGGCGGCATAGGCTCTTGCCATGGTCGAGTACCCATCGCGCCCCTTCGGAGCCGGCGCCGGACGAGAGGGCGGACGGACGGTACGCGTCCTCCTCGCCGATGACCAGACCCTCGTGCGGGCCGGCTTCCGGACGATCCTCGACGGCGAGGAGGACATCGAGGTCGTCGGAGAGGCCGGCGACGGCCTGCGCGCCGTCGAACTGGCCCGCGAGCTGCGGCCCGACGTGGTGCTGATGGACATCCGCATGCCGGAACCGGACGGACTGGAGGCCACTCGGCGGATCGTCGGCGACGAGCGGCTCGACCGGGTCCGGGTGGTCATCCTGACCACCTTCGACGTCGACGACTACGTCTACGGCGCACTGCGCGCGGGCGCCTCCGGCTTCCTGCTCAAGGACACCGAGCCGATGGAGCTGCTGCACGCCGTCCGCGTGGTGGCGCGCGGTGACGCGCTGATCGCCCCGGCGGTGACCCGCCGGCTGATCGCGGAGTTCGCCGGGCGGGCGAAGCGGCCCGATCCCTCCCCCCGGCTCAACGCCCTCACCGAACGCGAACGGGAGGTCATGGCGCTGGTGGGCGCCGGGCTCTCCAACGACGAGATCGCGCGGCGGCTGGTGCTCAGCCCGGCCACCGCCAAGACGCACGTCAGCCGCGTCATGACCAAGCTCGGCGCGCGGGACCGGGCGCAGTTGGTGATCCTCGCCTACGAGTCGGGGATGATCAGGCCCGGCTGGCTGGGCTGACGCTCCGGGAGTCGGGGAGGAGCCCGCCGATCCCCTAGGGGCGAGGCACGCCCGGCCGCAACCCGCGTGGTACGTCCCCACGCCCGACCGCGACCGGGGCGGTACCGCGATTGACCACCGCCGGCCGACGCGCGGGACCGAACCGCGGCCCGACGGTGAGGGCGTGAACGGTTCCGAAGCGCTCGACCTCGCCCGGTGGCAGTTCGCCCTCACCGCCGCCGCACACTTCCTGTTCGTCTCGCTGACGCTGGGCCTGGCGACCTTCGTCACCGCGGTCCAGACGTGGGCGGTGCTGCGGCGAAGGAGCCGGCAGGGTGCCCTGTACGAGCGCATGGTGCGCTTCTGGGGGCAGCTCTACGTCGTCAACTACGCCGTCGGGATCGTCACCGGCATCGTCATGGAGTTCCAGTTCGGGCTGGCCTGGAGCGGGCTCGGGCACTACGCGGGGAACGTCTTCGGCGCCTCGTTGGCGATGGAGACGGTCGTCGCGTTCTTCGTGGAGTCCACCTTCCTGGGCCTGTGGATCTTCGGCTGGCACCGCTTCGGCCCTCGCGTCCACTGCGCCCTGCTCTGGGTCGTCACCGGCACCGCGTACCTGTCGGCGTACTGGATCCTGGTCGCCAACGGCTTCCTCAACCACCCCGTCGGTCACACCCAAACCGACCACGGCATCGAGTTGGCCGACGCCGGCGCCGTCCTGACCAACCCCAGCGCGCTGCTCGCCTTCGGCCACATCGCGGGCGGGGCGGCGGTGACGGCGGCGTTCTTCGTGGCCGGCGTCAGCGCGTACCACCTCTTCCGGTGCCGTACCACCGGCGAGGACGCCGGCGGGGACGCCGACGACGCCGTCCTGTTCCGGCGGTCGCTGCGGATCGCGGCCTTCACCGCGCCGCCCGCGCTGCTGTTCACCGCGGTCTTCGGCGGCCTCCAACTCTCCGCCCTCGCCTCCTTCCAGCCGATGAAGGACGCCGTGTGGAAGGCGGAGACCGCGAAGATCGCCCGGCTCCAGGCCGATCTGGTGGAACGGTTCGGCCCCGGCGACCACGTGCCTCCCGAGTCCCTGACGCGCGGCGCCGCGCTGCTGATGCTCGTGGCCTTCGCGCTGATGCTCTACCTCTCCCTCGGCTCGGCCCTGCTGGCCTTCTTCCGCCCGGCCGTGGAGCGCTTCCGCGCCTGGCACCTGCTGCTGATGGCGATGGTGCCGCTGCCCTACGTCGCGATGACCGCCGGCTGGGTCTTCCGGGAGGTGGGACGGCAGCCCTGGGTGGTTCACGAACTGCTGAGGACCGAGGACGCCCTGACGGATGTGTCGGCCGGCGCGATGCGGGTCTCGCTGACTGTCTTCGGCACGCTCTTCGCGCTGCTCCTGGTCGTCAACTGGTGGCTGCTGCTGCGCACCGCCCGTCGCGGCCCCCGGGCCGTCACGCTCGGGCGGGACGAGCGGGTGCCGGACGGCGGACCGTCCCCCGAACCCGACCCCGTCCCCTCCTACTGATCCCTTCCGATTTCCGATCCGCGTCCGACCGGAGGGCCTTCCATGGAAATCCTCGCCGCGGCCCTGCTGGGCTTCTTCACCGTCGGCTACCTCGTGCTCGGCGGCGCCGACCTCGGCGTCGGCATGCTCCTGCCCCACCTGGGCCGCGACGGGCGCGAACGGCGGCTCGTGCTGGCCGCCATCGCACCGTTCTTCCTGGGCAACGAGGTGTGGCTGATCGCCGCGGCCGGGGTGTTCATCGGCTGCTTCCCCGCCCTGGAGGGCGACCTGTTCGGCGGACAGTTCGCCGTCCTGGTCCCGCTGCTGGCCGGCTGGGTCGTGCGTGACGCGGGCCTGTGGTGGCGCGGACGCGCGGCGCACCGCGCCTGGCACGCCCTCTGCGACGGCATGGTCACCGTCGGAAGCTGGGCCGCCGCCCTCTCCTGGGGGTGGCTGCTGGCCGGACTGCTGACCGGCGACCCCACCGGACCGGCCGGCGGCCCCGCCGCCGTGCTCACCGCCCTGGGCGTGGCCGCCCTCTTCGCCGTCCACGGGATGGCCTTCGCGGCGCTGCGGCTGACGGGCCCGCCCCACGAGCGCGTCCGGTCGTCCACGGGACGCGCCGGCGGGGCGGGGACCTTCGCCCTCACCTCCGCGGCCATGGCCGTCCTGCCGCTCGCCGCCGGCGCCCGGCTGCCCCTGACCGACACCGCCGCGCACGGCCCGGTGCTGGGGCTGCTGGTGCCGGCGCTGCTGGCCGTCACACCGCTGCTGGTGGCCGCCCAGGCGTGGCTGTGGTGGACCTTCCGCGGCCGGGTCACCGGCCCCTCCTACCTGTGAATCCCCCCTGAACTCCGCCCCTGAACTCCGCCCCCCTGAACCCCGATCCGCGAATCCTCTCCGGGAGACCTCGATGAACCCTTCGACCACCGATCCCACGACCGCCGAGAAAACCGCGCCCCCAAAACGCGCGGGCGTCCTCGAACGGATCGCGGCGCTCTCCCGCCGTCGCCGCTGGTGGGCGCTGGCCCTGTGGGCGGCGCTGCTGGTGGGCGTGCAGGCGCTGGCCGGGACCGTGGGGAACGACTACCACAACGACTTCTCGCTGCCCGGCACCGAGTCCCAGGAGGCCGCCGAACTCCTGCGGGAGCACGGCTCCGCGCAGGCGGGCGCCGAGGTGACGATCGTCCTCCACGACGAGGACGGGGTGCGTTCGGCGGAGCACCGGGAGCGCGTCGGCGCGATGCTGGCCGAGGTCGCCGACCTGCCGCACGTCACCGGGGTCCAGGACCCGTACCGGGACGGCAACGACCACGCGGTCTCGGTGGACGGCACGGTCGCCTACGCCACCGTCACGCTCGACGCGGAGGCGGAGAACGTCCCCGTCGAGGCCACCCGGCGGATCGTCGACACCGCGAACGAGGCGGAGGGCGACGGGCTGCGGGTGGAGCTGGGCGGCGACGCCGTCCGGGCCGCCGAGGAGGGCGGGGGCGGCGCGGCCGAGGGCGCGGGCGTCCTCGGGGCGCTGGTGATCCTGGTCTTCCTCTTCGGATCGCTGGTCGCCGCCGCCCTGCCGGTGGTCACCGCGCTGTTCGCGGTGGGCGGCGCGCTCGGACTGATCGTGCTCGCCTCCCACCTGGCCTCCGTCGCCGACTTCACCCCGCCGGTGATGGTGCTGGTGGGCCTGGGCGTCGGCATCGACTACGCCCTGCTGATCTTCTCCCGCTACCGGGGCGAACTCCTGCGCGGCGCCGACGACGAGACCGCCACCCGCACCGCGCTGGACGCGGCCGGCCGCACCGTCCTCTTCGCGGGCTGCACGGTGATCGTCGCCCTGCTGGGCCTGGTGGTCCTCGGCCTGGGGTCGCTCCAGGGCGTGGCGCTGGCCGTGGCCCTGACCGTGCTGGTGACGATGGTGGCCTCCCTGACGCTGCTGCCCGCGCTGCTCGGCGTCTTCGGCGGTCGCATCCGGCGCACCGTCGAGAAGAGGGCCGCGCGGCACCGGGCCCGCCGGGAGGCCAAGGGCCGCACCTGGGAGGAGGGCGCCGGCTGGCGCCGCTGGGCCCGGGGAGTGCAGCGGCGGCCGTGGACGGCGCTGCTGGTGTCGGTGGCCGCGCTGGGCGCCCTGTCCGTGCCCGCGCTGGACATGCGGCTGGGCTTCGCCGACGCGGGCAACGACCCCGCCTCCACCACCGGCCGCGCCGCGTACGACCTGCTGGCCGACGGCTTCGGTCCGGGGTTCAACGGCCCGCTGGTGGTGGTCGCCCACACCGGCGGGGACGGCCGGGCCGGCGGCGCGGCGGACGAACTGCGCGGCGCCCTCGCCGACACCCCGGGCGTCGCGGCCGTGACGCCGCCGATTCCGACCGAGGACCCGTCCACGGCCACGGTGATCGCCTTCCCGGAGTCGGCGCCGCAGGACGCGGAGACCTCCGAGCTGGTCGCCACGCTGCGCGAGGACGTCCTGCCGCCGCTGGAGGAGTCCACCGGCACCCGCTTCCTGGTGGGCGGACCGACCGCCGCCACGGAGGACTTCGCGGCGACCGTGGAGAGCCGCATGCCGCTGTTCGTCGCCCTGGTGGTGGGCCTGTCGGCGCTGCTGCTGATGCTGGTCTTCCGCTCGGTGGCGATCCCGTTGAAGGCGGCCGTGCTGAACCTGTTGAGCATCGGCGCGTCGCTGGGCGCGATCACCCTGGTCTTCCAGCACGGCTTCCTCGGCCCGGAACCGGGCCCGATCGAGGCGTTCATCCCCGTGATGATCTTCGCGATCGTCTTCGGCCTGTCGATGGACTACGAGGTCTTCCTGCTCTCCCGCATCCACGAGGAGTGGCGGAACACCGGCGACCCCGCCCTCGCCGTCCGGGAGGGCCTGGCCCACACCGGCCGGGTCGTCACGGCCGCGGCGGCCATCATGATCGTGGTCTTCGCCGCGTTCGTCCTCGGCCCGGACCGCATGCTCCAGCAGTTCGGCCTGGGGCTGGCGGTGGCCATCGCGCTGGACGCCGTGGTCATCCGCTGCCTGATCGTCCCGGCGGTCATGCAGCTCCTGGGCCGCCGCGCCTGGTGGTTGCCGCGCCCGCTGCGCCGCGTCCTGCCGACGGTGGAGGTGGAGCGGCACTGACGCGGAGCCGGCGCGCCCGGACCCTCGCGCCGGCGCCCGCCGCCACGGGGGTCCGGGCGCGCCGGGCGCCCGTGGCGGCGTCAGAACTCGTCCGGGCACCAGGGGCGGCGGGCCGTGCGGAACAGGACGTCCGCCAGGGCCGCGGCACCGGGCCGCTCCTCGACGACCCGCCCCAGCGCCCGCAGCCGCGAGGCCGGCTGGTCGCCCAGGTACAGCGAGCCCAGCGCGTCCACCCCCATCGACAGGTCGGCGGAGCGCGTGGTGGGCGAGCAGCTCGCGCCCTCGGGGGAGGCGTCCAGCAGGAAGCGCCCGCCCGCCAGGCCCATCGGGTCGTGGAGGTCCAGCACCAGGGAGGCGGGGACCGGGTAGGCGCGGGCCGCCAGCAGGGCCGGGACGTCCAGGGGGCGCAGCCACAGGAAGTCCGTCCGGGTGCGGAGCCGCGCGGCGCGCGCGTTCGGCAGCAGGTCCGGGAGCAGGTCGTCGGGGGCGCGGTTGCCGGTGTGGACCGTGGCGATCCAGTCGACGGACAGCAGGTGGTGCCACAGGTCCCGCTCGGCCTCGGGCGTGGCGGCGATCAGGTCCCGGACGTGGAGGTTCACGGACGGCGCGTTGTTCTCCCAGTGGTCGTCCGTCGTGTACGTCGCCAGGCCCTGCACCCGCCCGGCGGCGTCGCGGTGGAGGACGTGGAAGGGACGCTCGCGGTCGCCGGGCCACCGGAGCTCACCGGTGTACAGCTTCCACCAGCGCTCGCCGCGGTCGACCATCCCCTGCCGGTCGGGCAGGGCGCGCACCCGCTCGTGGAGGGCGGCCCCCTCGACCCGCACCTCGGCGCCCTCGGCCGGATCGATCCGGGCGCCCTTCTCCTCCGGCACCGGCCGGCGCCGGTCCAGGCCGGTGCGGTGGACGTCCACCGTCCAGTCGGCCGTCTCGGTGGCCGGCCCGTAGCCGAAGCGGCCGTAGATCGGGTACTCGGCGGAGTCCAGGGTGGAGCAGACATCCCCGCGCTCCTTCCCCTCGGCCAGCGCGTCCGTCATCATCCGCGTCAGCAGCCCGCGACGGCGGTGGGTGGCGGAGACGGTGACGTTGGTGACGGCGCAGGAGACCACCGAGGCCCCACCGGGGACGGTGAGGCGCTGCGGCAGCGTGCGGAACGTGGCGACGCACCGATCGCCGTCGAACGCCCCGCGGGTGCGCTCCAGGTCCACACCGCCGCGCCGGAGCCCGATCTCCTCCTCGGTGACCTCCTCACAGCGCAGGAAACCGGTCCGCAGGGCGCGCACCCACCGGGGGAAGTCGTCTTCGCTCAGCGTGCGGAGGTCGAGGACGTCGAGGCGCATGGGGGCACGCTAGGCGAGCGGAACGTCGAACGTCGCCCGAATTTCCCCCACCCGCTCGCCGCCGCCCAGCAGCGGGGCGTCGGCGATCCGCGCCAGGACCGGGGAGTCGACGCCCAGGTGCTCCAGCGCGCGGGCCAGGACCGGACCGAGCGCCCGCTGCCCACCGTCCTCGATCTTGAACGCCAGTGCCCGACCGTCGGGCAGGGCCACCGCTTGGACCGCCTCGGCGCCCACCTTCGCCAGCGAGCCCGGCACCTCGCGCATCAGCCAGGTGTCGATGCGGCGGGTACCGGCGACCCACTCGGGGTGGGCGCGCATGGCGTCCGCGACCCGGCGCTCGGGGGTGCCGGGCTCGGCCAGCACGTGGGAGCGGAAGGCGCGGGCCAGCCCGGTGAGGGAGAAGGCGAACAGCGGAGCGCCGCAGCCGTCCGTGCCGGTGTGCGCGACCGGCTCGCCCGCCATGGTCTCGACGACCTCGTGGGCCAGGGCCTGGAGGGGGTGGCCGGGGTCGAGGTAGTCGGCGCGCGACCAGCCGTTCGCGACGCAGGCGGCGAGCATCGCGGCGTGCTTGCCCGAGCAGTTCATCGCGATCCGGGAGGGACGCGTGCCCGCCGCCAGGCACCGCTCGTGCTCCTCGCGGTCCATCGGCAGGTCGGGCGGGCAGCCCAACTCGTCCTCGGTCAGGCCGTGTTCGACGAGCATCTTCCCGACCAGCTCCAGGTGGAACGGTTCGCCGGAGTGGCTGGCCGCGGCCAACGCCAGGCGCTCGCCCGTCAGTTCCACTCCGGCGCGCAGCACGGCCGTCGCCTGCATCGGCTTGTTGCAGGAACGGGGGAAGACCGGTTCGGTCACGTTCCCCAGCGACCACTCCACGTCGCCGTCCCGGTCGAGGACCACCAGCGAACCGCGGTGCCGGCCCTCGACGAAACCGGAGCGGACGACCTCGGCGAGGACGGGGGGCGCGGCGTCGTGGGACGCGCCGGTCGCGTCGGCGGGCATGAGGGTGGTCATGGGCGGCCTTCCCTGGGTGTGGGGGGACGACCGCCTCCCCGGGGTCAGGGGAGCAGGTCGTCCACGCGTGCTTCGCCCTCACGGTACCTGCGGGCGATCTCCGCGCTGCATCCGTTCGCCGTCTCCTGGAGCGCCCGGCGGCGCCGGGAGATCCGGTGCTCGTACTGGCCCAACCGTGCCATGGCGGCGTGCAGTTCGTCGTCGGTGCGGGCGGTGAGGTCGGAGAGTTCGACCTCGGCGAGCATCGCCTCGGCCAGCCGCCGGTACTCCTCGCTGCGCGGTGTGCGGAGCGTCACGTGGCGGGCGGACCGCGAGGCGAGCCCACCGGGGGCGGAGGCGGGAGCGTCGGCGAGGATCTCCGCGAGCCGTTCGATGAGCGGGACGTCCGCGGCGCTCCGGCGGGCCAGTTCGGCGCGGAGGATGTCGATCCGGCCCTGGAGGAGCCGCCGCACATAGCTGAGGTCCGCCTCCTCCTGCTGGGCCTGGCGGCGCAGTTCGCGCAGTTGGGGCAGCCGGAGGGCGGTCAGCACCGGCGGTTCGGTGTCGTGCGGGAACGCCGGGAGCGCGCCGTGCCGGTCCGGCGGCGCGGACCGTGGGGGTTCTGTGATCCGGGTGGTGCCCGTGGCTCGTGTGGTCCGTGCGTCCGGCGTGCGTCGAGCGCTCGGCGTGTCCACCGTGCTCGGCGCGTCCACCGCGTCCACCGCGTCCGACGCGTCCGCCATGTCCGGAGTGCCCGCCGTGCGGGCGGACGGAACGGCTCCGGGTGTCGACCCGGTTCCGGCTGTGCTCATCTTCCTGTGCCCCTCATCCCCTCACGCCGTGGCCCGCGACGGAACGCACGGTCCGTCACGGATGCGCCGCGTCGGCCACCGTGCGCACCGTGCTGTACGCATCGTGCCACCGCGGGAACCCTCCGTGCAGCGTGGACCACCCGTCCGGCGGCCGGCGACGGGCGCACACGGGGCGCGACGAGGCACGGCATGATGGTCGGTATGCGAGCTGTGGTGCAGAGAGTGGACGGGGCCAAGGTCGTCGTCGAGGGGAACGTCGTCGGCGAGATCGTGGGCGAGGGCCTGTGCGTGCTGGTCGGCGTCACCCACGACGACACGCCCGAGAAGGCCGCCAGGCTCGCGCACAAGCTGTGGAGCCTGCGCGTCCTGGAGGGCGAGAAGTCCTGCTCGGACACCGGGGCCCCGCTGCTGGTGGTGAGCCAGTTCACCCTCTACGGCGACGCCCGCAAGGGCCGCCGCCCCACCTGGAACGCCGCCGCGCCCGGACCGGTCGCCGAGCCCCTGGTGGACGAGGTGTGCGCCCGGCTGCGGGAGCTGGGCGCCCACGTGGAGACGGGCCGGTTCGGGGCGAAGATGTCGGTCTCGCTCACCAACGACGGCCCGTTCACGGTGCTGTTGGAGGTGTGAGGCCTCGGCCGCCCCCCGTCGGTACGGCCGGGACCTCGGTTCGGGAGGTTCGGGACGCTGCCCGGATCACTTCACCGAACCCGCCATGACGCCCTGCACGAAGTGCTTCTGGAAGGCGAAGAACACCAGGAGCGGGACGGTCAGGGAGAGGAAGGCGCCGGGAGCGAGGATCTCGATGTTGCTTCCGAACTGCCGCATCTCCGACTGGAGGGCGACGGTCAGCGGCTGCGCGTCGCTGTCGGCGAAGATCAGCGCGACGAGCATGTCGTTCCACACCCACAGGAACTGGAAGATGGCCAGGCTCGCGACCGCCGGCCTGCCCACCGGCAGGACGAGTCGGGTGAAGATCCGCCACTCCCCGCCGCCGTCCATCCGCGCGGCCTCCAGCATCTCCCGCGGGATCTCGGCGAAGTAGTTGCGCAGCAGGAAGATCGCGAACGGCAGGCCGTAGGCGACGTGGAAGAGCACCACGCCGGGGATCGTGCCGAACAGCCCCAGCGCGCCGAACATCTCGGCCACCGGCAGCAGACCGACCTGCACGGGCACCACCAACAGGCCCACCACGAGCAGGAAGATCCAGTCGCGGCCGGGGAACTCCAGCCAGGCGAACGCGTAGCCGGCCAGGGCGGCGATCACCACGACCGCGACGGTGGTGGGCACCGAGATCAGCACGGTGTTCCACAGGGCCTGGGTGATGCCGGAGTTCTCCAGCAGTGCCGTGTAGTTGTCGATCGACAACTGGCTCGGTCCGGTCAGGGCCGTCCACCAGCCGCTGGTGGAGTTGGCCTCCTCCGTGCGGAGCGAGGACAGGAACAGGCCGAGGGCCGGGGTGAGCCAGATCAGGGCGATCACGGCGAGGAACGCCTGGACCACGCCCCGGCTCAGCCATCGGGTCAGTCGGGAGGCGACCGACCGGCGGGTGGGAGAGCCGGAGGAGGACCCGGCGCCCGCGTCCGCCGCCGCGGGCGCCGGGGGCTGCGTGACCGTCCCCTTCGCGACGGTGTCGTGGGAGGTCATGACTGGCTCCTGCGGAAGCGTCGGATGTTGAAGATCATGGCCGGGACCACCAGGAGCAGGAGCAGGACGCCGATGGCGCTGCCCAGGCCCTGGTTGTTGCCGCCGCCGAAGGAGACCAGCCACATCTGCACGGCCAGCACGTTGGCCTCCTGGAGCACGGGGCCCGGGGCGATGATGTAGACGAGGTCGAAGACCTTCATCACGTTGATCACCTGGGTCACGAAGACCACGGTCAGCACGGGTGCGAGCAGCGGCACGGTGATGCTGCGGAAGATCTGCCACTCGCTCGCGCCGTCCATCCGCGCGGCCTCCAGCACGTCCCGGGGCATCGCGGCGAGCCCGGCTCCGATGAGCACCATCGCGAAGCCCGTCCAGACCCACAGGTAGGCGGCGATGATGGCCGGGGTGACCAGGGCGGGACCGAGCCAGGAGACGCCGCCGTAGGGCTCGGCGAAGTTGGACGCCGGCAGTCGCACGGCGTACGAGCCGTCCGCCAGGCCGGTGAGGCGGAACGAGCCGTCGGCGGCGGTGGTGGTCTCGCCGACCACCTTCCCGTCGCGGACCGCCTGGACCGTCATGCCGGGCAGCCCGCGCTCGCCGGAGTCGATCCGTCCGGGTTCGCCGCCCCCGCCGGGGACGAAGTCGAGGTGGACGGTGCCGGCCAGGACGCCGTCCCCCGCCTTCGGAGCGGGAGCGGCGGGCTCGGCGTCGGCGGGGACCTCCTTGGGCGGCACGCCGACGATGCCCAGGGAGACGGTGCTGCCGGGAGTGAGGTCCGCCGCGGTGCCGTACGAGCCGTCGGCGTCCTTGGTGACCGGGGTCTCGCCGGCGTCCTCGCGGGCCCGGGCGCCGGGGTAGGCGGGACGGTCGGCGAAGACGTCGTGGACGCCGACGGCGACGGCGTTGAGGACGCCGCGCTCGGGGTCCTGCTCGTAGGTGATGCGGAAGATGATGCCGGCGGCGAGGAAGGAGATCGCCATCGGCATGAACATCAGCAGCTTGAACGCGGTGGCCCAGCGGATCTTCTCGGTGAGCACGGCCAGGATCAGCCCGAGCCCGGTCAGCACGGCGGGGGTGATCACGACCCAGATCGTGGTGTTGCGGATCGCCTTGAGCGTCGAGGGGTCGCGGAACATCTCGACGTAGTTGTCGGCGCCGACGAACCGGGTGCCGGAGGCGTCGAAGAGGCTGCGGCCGATCGAGAACAGGATCGGGTAGACGACCAGCGCGCCGAGCAGGAGCAGGGCGGGCAGCAGGAAGAGGGCCGCGACGAGTCTGCGGCGCCGCTGGGCCCGCCGCCGCGGGGTGTCGGCCCCGGCGGGGGCGCCGGGCGGGGGCGGCGCCGGCGGGGTGCCGCCCGCGGACGCGGGCGGCACGGCGGGAGCTGTGGCGGACATGTCCCTCGCCGCCTCAGCTCTTCTTCCAGGCCTTGGCCGCGGCGGCCTCCAGCTCCTCGGCGGTGGCCTTGGGGTCGGAGGGGTCGCGCAGGAAGTCCTGGAGGATCTTCCACTCGCCGGCGCCCTGGGTTCCGCCGAAGGCGGCCGGCGCCTGGTCGGACATGTCGAACCGCACGGTGTCGCCGGCCTCGACCAGGGACTTGGCGGTCTCGCGGGTGGTCTCGTCCTGGTAGGCGTTCAGGTCCAGGGCCTCGTTGGGGGAGAGGAAGCCGCCCGCCTCGGCCCACACCCGGGCGGCCTCGGGCGTGGCCAGGAACTCCACGAACTCCATGCCGGCGTTCGCGTTCTTGCCCTCGTCGAGCACCACCGCGGCGTCACCGCCGCCGACCACCGGCGGCTTGCCGCCGTCCACGGCCGGGAACGGGAAGAACTTGGCGTCCTCGCCGACCTTCTTGCCGAACTGGCCGGAGATCAGGCCCGCGACGAAGTCGCCCTCGTAGACCATGCCGGCCTTCGGGTCGCTGCCGAAGACCTTCTCGACGGACTCGGGGAAGTCGGTGTTCAGCGCACCGGAACCGCCGCCCTCCACCAGCTCCTTGTCGCCGAAGAGTTCGCCGAGGGTGGTGAGGGCCTTGACCACGGACGGGTCGGTCCAGGGGATCTCGTGGGCGGCGAGCTTGTCGTACATCTCCGGGCCGGCCTGGGAGAGGTAGACGTTCTCGAACCAGTCGGTGAGCGGCCAACCGGCCTCGCCCGCGACGGAGAAGGCGGCCAGGCCGGAGTCGGAGAGGGTCCGGCCCACCTCCAGCATCTCGTCGTAGTCCTTCGGCGGGGTGACGCCGGCCTGCTCGAACGCCTCCGGGCTGTACCAGACGGTCGACTTGTGGGACGCCTTGAAGTACAGACCGTAGAAGGTGCCGTCGACCGTGCCGTACTCCTTCCACACTGGGGCGAAGTTGTCGCCGGCCAGCTTGTCGACCTCCTTCGACAGCGGCTTGAGCCAGCCCTTCTCGGCGAACTGCTCCAGGACGCCGACCTGGGGGACGAACACCACGTCGGGCGCGTTGCCGCCCTGGATCTTGCTGCCGACGACGGTGGAGACGTTGTCGCCGGTGGAGACGAACTTCATCTCGGCGCCGGTCTTCTCCGAGAAGGCGTCCATGACCTTCTTGAAGTTCTTCTGCTCCACGCCGGTCCACACGCCGGCGACCGTGATGGTCTCGCCCTTCAGCTTCTGGTCGTCGGAGGCCGTCGTGGCATCGCCGCCGCAGGCCGTGGCGGTCAGGGAGAGGAGGAGAGCGGCGGCCGCGCCGGCGGTGGCCGCGCTGCGCCGTCGGGGTCGTCGGGTCGGTCGGGTCGATCCGGTGGTTCTGTGCATCGGGCGTCCCTTTCGGTGTCGGGCCGGCCTGCCCGGCCAAAGGACCGGGGAGGTCGGGGTCTGGTCGGGGTGGGGCGTCAGTGGGGGTGGGGCGCGGTGTCGGTGACCCACCAGGCGGCGGTGGAGCCGGGGAGCACGCCGTCCGGGCACTCGCCGCTGGAGAGCAGCGGGGTGCCGGGCACCGGGGCGGGCGCGGGGGCGGTGCCGAAGTTCACCGCGCAGATCAGGCCGTCGCCGCGTTCGAAGGCGAGGACCTCGGGCGGGGCGTCCAGCCAGCGCAGCGTCCCCTCGCCGAGTTGGGGGAGTCCGCGGCGGAGCTGGAGGCCGTCGCGGTAGAGGTGCCAGAACGAGCGGGTGTCGGCCAGCGCCCGGTCGGTGGCGTGCTCGGCGAACCAGTCCGGCTGGGGCAGCCACGGGCGGGCCTCCTCCGCGCCCGAGGTGAAGCCGAAGGGCGAGGCGTGGCCCGACCACGGCAGCGGGACGCGGCAGCCGTCGCGGATGCGGCGGCGGCTGCCGGTGCGGCGGAAGATGGGGTCGGTGAGCACCTCGTCGGGCAGGTCCACCACTTCGGGCAGGCCGAGCTCCTCGCCCTGGTAGACGTAGGCGGCGCCGGGCAGGGCGAGCATCAGCAGGGCGGCGGCGCGGGCGCGGGCGGCGCCCAGGTCGACGTTCCACGGCTCCGTCCCGGAAACCCCGGAGGCACAACCCTCGCCCGCGTACCGGGTGACGGTCCTGACCTGGTCGTGGTTGTTGAGCACCCAGGTGACGGTGGAGCCGGTGCCGGCGATGTCGGTGAGGGCCTCGTCGATGACCTTGCGGAAGGCGTCCACGTCCCAGGGGGCGCTCAGCAGGTGGAAGAAGAACGCCTGGTGCAGTTCGTCGGGGCGCACGTACTTCGCGTGCTCGCGGGCGGTGGGGACGGACACCTCGCCGACCAGCAGCCGGTCCTGGCCGTCGCGGTCGGCGTACTCGTCGCACAGCGCGCGCCAGCGGCGCCACACCTCGTGGACCTCGGGCTGGTTCCAGGCCAGCGGGTTGACCGAGTCCCGGGTGCGCTCGTCGGCCTCGGGGTCGGGGGAGTCGGGCAGGTCGGGGTGCTTGAAGAGGCCGGCGGCGACGTCGACGCGGAAGCCGTCCACGCCCCGGTCCAGCCAGAACCGCAGCACCCGGTCGAAGTACTCGGCGACGGCGGGGTTCCGCCAGTTGAGGTCGGGCTGCTCGGGCGTGAACAGGTGCAGGTACCACTGGCCGGGCTCGGGGGCGCCGGCCGGGCCGCCGGGCTCGGTGACGCGGGACCAGGCGGGCCCGCCGAACATCGCCCGCCAGTTGTTGGGCGGCAGCTCCCCGTTCGGGCCGCGGCCGTCGGCGAAGTGGAAGCGGGCGCGGTGCTCCCCGCCGGGCCCCTCCGCCAGCGCGGCGCGGAACCAGGGGTGCTCGCTGGAGCAGTGGTTGGGGACGATGTCGATGACGACCTTCAGGCCCAGCCGATGGGCGGCGGCCACGAGCCGGTCGAACTCCTCCAGGTCGCCGTAGGTCGGGTCCACACCGCAGTAGTCGGCGACGTCGTAGCCGTGGTCGTGCTGCGGCGAGGGGTAGAAGGGGCTGAGCCAGATGCCGTCCACGCCCAGCTTCTTCAGGTACGGCAGCCCGGCGCGGACTCCGGCCAGATCGCCGATGCCGTCCCCGGTGCTGTCGAGGAAGCTGCGGACGTAGACCTGGTAGATGACCGCGTCCCGCCACCAGTCCCGCGCCGTGCCGGACGTCGTGCCGGACGCCGCGCCGGCCCGGTCGGGGCGGGGTGAGATGCCGCTGTGAGGCGTGGCTGTGAGCATCCCTGGGATCCCGTCTTCCTGCTCTCGGGGTCACCCCGGAGACGAAACGTGACGAATTACGTGAAGGGGAGGATTTGCAAAGGAGCGGTGCGCGCCGTGGCGCTCCGCCGTTATGCATGCATGTTAGGTAGCGATGACAGTCGGGTGTCAACGAGTGCGCAAGAAACCGCCCTTTTATGGGCTAGTTTGTTCTGGTTGCTCCCCATGGAAGTGGCGCATGGTGATCCTTGGGGATACTTAACAAGTAAGTAGGGGAGAGAGATGGGAGTGAGAGGAGGGACTCAGTCCTCGTGTGCCACGGAACGCAGCTCCCGCGCCAGCCGGACGACGGCCTGACGCGGTGTCTGACGCCCCGCCATCGCGTCGCGCACCACGGCCTGCACCACCAGGCTCACCTGGTCGTACCGCGGACTCTTGGGACGCGGCTCGGCCGCCAGGACGCTCTTGCGCAGCGTCGGCAGGTACGGGAAGTCGCGGACCAGCTCGGGGTCGGAGTACAGGTCGGCCCGCACCGGCGGCAGCGAACCCTCGGTGAGCACCCGACGCTGCACCTGCTCGCCGGTGAGGTACGCGATGAGGTCGGCCGCCGTCTCCGGATGCCGGGAGCGGGAGTTGACCGCCAGATTGGAGCCGCCCAGCACGCTGACGCCCGGACCGTCCGGCCCCGGCAGCGGCACCGCCTCGAACTTCCCGGCGACCTTGGAGTCCTCGCCGTTGGCCTGGGCGTACACGTACGGCCAGTTGCGGAGGAAGAGCAGCCGGCCCTCCTGGAACGCCAGCCGCGACTCCTCCTCCTTCCAGCCCAGGGCCTCCTCGGGAATCCACCCCTTCCGCACCCCGTCGGCGAGGAAGCGCAGCCCCTCCTCGGTGGCGGCGGAGTCCGCGGTCACCGTCGCCCCCTCGTCGCCGAGGAGGGAGCCGCCGGCCGAGCGGATCGCCTCGGTGGCGTTGGCCGTCAGGCCCTCGTACGGCAGGAACTGGCCCGCGTAGCCGTCCAACCCGTGCTCCGGCGCGACCTCCTGTGCGAGCCGCTCCAACTCGTCCCAGGTGCGCGGGGGCTCCTCGCCCTCGGCCTCCAGCACGTCCGAGCGGTAGTACAGCAGCCCGGCGTTGGTCACGTAGGGGACGGCGTAGAGCCGGCCGCCGAAGGTGGCGGTGTCCACCACCGGCGGCAGGAAGGTGTCCAGCGGGAAGCGGTCCGGCTCCACGGGGGCGATCCAACCCGCCGCGGCGAACTCCGACGTCCAGGCCACGTCGATGTTCAGCACGTCGAAGCGGTCGCTGCCGGAGCGCAGGCTCGTGACCATCTGGGCCCGCGTCTCGTCCGCGGAGTCCGGCAGTTCCACCAGGGTGACCCGCTCATCGGGGTGCGAGCGGTTCCAGTCGTCCAGCACCGGGTCGAGGTAGTCCGTCAAGTCCCCGGCGGTGACCAGCGTGATCGGCCCGCGCCCCCCGTCGTGCGCGACCGACTCGACGGCGGGGGCACTCGACACGGCGTATCCCGCCAGGGCCACGGCGGCGGCCAGGAGACCCCTCCCCGCGGCCCGCGACCACCGCATAGGCTCCTCCCCCGTGCACCGGCCTCTTTCGTCGAGCGCCGGACGTTCGGCCCATATATACCCGTTGGGCATGGGCGATACTAGACGCCGGACGGACCCCGTCGACAGGTGTCCGACAGCACCGGACCCGCCCGGGGCGGGAAGGAGGAGAGCACGCGTGCGCCTGCCGCTCCTGGCTCTCCTCGCGTCCGGCCCCGCCCACGGCTACGAGCTCAAACAGGACCTTGAGAAGCTCCTGGGCGCGGCGTACCCTCAGCCGAACGTCGGGCAGATCTACGTCACCCTGGGCCGGTTGGAGAAGGCCGGTCTGATCGAGGGCGAGGAGGTCGCCCAGTCCACCCGGCCCAACAAGAGGATCTACCGGCTCACCGAGGCGGGACGCGAGGCGGTGCGGGCCTGGTTCGACGAGCCGACCGACGAGCCGCGGGTGCGCGACGAGTTCTTCATGAAGCTCGCGCTCGCCCCGCAGACCGGACTGGCCGACCGGATCGCCCTGATCAACAAACAGCGCCGCCAGTACCTGAACACCATGCGAGCCCTGTCCAGACTGGCCGCCGGCGAGGACCGGGACAACCGGGTGGCACAGCTCCTCATCGAGGGCGCGATGCTGCACCTCCAGGCCGACCTCGACTGGCTGGAGCGGTGCCAGGAGGAGTTCGAATGAGCCGTGCCGAGGCGCCCGACGCCCACTCCGACAACCGCTCCGACGCCCACCCCGGCGCTCACGCCGACGGTGCCCCCGGCACCCCGCCGGCCGCGCACCCCATCGTCCGGGCCCGGGAGCTGGTCAAGACCCACCACGGCGAGGGCGCCCCGGTGAAGGCCGTGCGAGGAGTGGACCTCGACATCGAGCGCGGCGAGTTCGTCGCCGTCACCGGCCCCTCCGGCGCGGGCAAGTCCACCCTGCTCCACCTCCTCGGCGGGCTCCAGAGACCCGACAGCGGCGGCATCTGGTTCGACGGGACGTCCCTGGACTCCTACGGCGAGGCCCAGTGGGCGGTGCTGCGCCGCCGCCGCATCGGCATCGTCTTCCAGTTCTTCAACCTCGTCTCCAACCTGACCGTCGCCGACAACGTCGAACTCCCCGCCCTGCTGGCCGGGCGCGGACCGAAGCGGGCCCGCGCCGACCGCGCCGAACTCCTGGAGGAACTCGGCCTGGCCGGCAAGGAACGCAGCATGCCCGGCGAGCTCTCCGGCGGCGAACAGCAGCGCGTCGCCCTGGCCCGAGCCCTGGTCAACCACCCCGACCTGCTGCTGGCCGACGAACCCGCCGGCAGCCTGGACAGCAAGGGCACCCGCGAGGTGCTGCGACTGCTCTCCCGCTTCCACGCGCGCGGCCAGACCATCCTGCTGGTCACCCACGACGCCCGGCTGGCCAGCGCCGCGGACCGGGTGATCAGCCTCTTCGACGGCCGTGTCGTCGACGACGCGGTCCTGGACGCGGACGGCGACGGCGCACGACGGCGCGGCACGGGCGTGGCCGGCGTGCTCGAACTGAAGGACTGACGGAACGTGCGCGCCATCCTGCGCTGGGCCCACGCCGACCTGCGGGCGCACCGCGGCGAGGCGCTGTTCATCGTCCTGGCCACGGCCGGGATCACCGCCTCCCTGCTGCTGGCCGCGGCGCTGTTCTCCTACGCGGCCGACCCCTGGCAGCGGATCTTCACCCAGTCCGAGGGCGCGCACGTGTGGATCCACACCCGCGCCGACGCGCAGCCGGAGGACCTGGCGGACCTGAAGGGCGTCGCGGACGTCTCCGGCCCCTTCGACACCGCCCGCGCCACCGTGGAACTGGGCGGCGCGCGGGCGACCGTCGAACTGCGGGCCGCCGGCCCGAAACCGCCCCGGGTGAGCCGCCCCCTGATCCACGACGGACACTGGCCCAAGGCGGGAGCCGACGACGAGATCGTCCTGGACTCCTCCCTGGCCGGCGCCCTGTGGGCCGAGACCGGCGACACGCTCACCGTCCGGGGCGCGGGCGGGGCCGAGCACCGGTTGCGCGTCGTGGGCGTCGCGGACACCGCCGAGCCGCGCTACGCGCCCGGCGAGCGGCCCGGCACCGGATGGCTGCCCCCCGAGGGCCTGCGCCGGATCGCGCCCGACCCCGAGCACACCGGACGGACGGTCGGGCTGCGGCTGGACGACCCCGACGACACCGACTTCATGGTCCAGCGGGCGGTCACCGCGATCGGCGCCGACCGGGTGACCGAGGTGACCCGCTGGCAACAGGCACGCGCCGAGGCCGAGGGCGAGGGACGGCTGCTCGGACTGCTGCTCGGACTCTTCGGACTCGGAGCGCTGCTGGCCGCGGCGCTGGCCGTGGCCGGGGCGATCGGCACCCGGATCCACGGCCACCTGCGGGACATCTCCGTACTCAAGGCCATCGGCTTCACCCCCGCCCAGGTGGTCCGCGTCTTCCTCGTCCAGCACCTGGCCTTCGCCCTCCTCGGGGTCGCCTGCGGCGCGGCCGTCACCGAACTGCTGGGCGCCGGCATCCCAGGCCGGATCGGGGAGGCGGTGGACCTGTGGCGCCGACTGCCCAGCCACACCTGGACGGTGTCGGTCACCACGGCCGGCGTGGTGCTGTTCATCGCCCTGGCGACCTGGCTGGCCGCGTGGCGCGCGGGCCGGGTGCCGCCGGTGCCGGTCGCGCGGACGGCGGTGCCGCGCGGCCCGGGCCCGCTGACGTCGGTGGAGCGACGGATGCTGGGCAGGGGCCTGCCCCCCGCCCTGGTGCTCGGCTGGCGCGGCGCCTTCACCGGCCGGTTCCGTTCGCCGGCCGCCGTGGGACGGCTGGCCGTCCCGCTGATGCTGATCACGGTCGCGCTGGGCGCGTGGACCACCCTGGACCGGTTCCAGAGCCACCCCGAGGAGATCGGCCTCCCCGCCGCGCTCACCGTCCGCGATGGCGCCCCCGACGAGCCCGGCACGGGCCGAGGCGCCGACGGGGGGAGCGGCTCGGAGATCGAGCGGCTGTCGGCCGCGCACCCGGACGTCATCGCCGTCCACCCGGGCGTGGAGGTCGCGGCGCTGGTGCCGGGGCAGACCGGCACCATCACCCTGCGCGGCCTGGGCACCGACGAGCGCCCCTACCCGTTCGCCCTCGCCGAGGGACGCCTCCCCACCGGCCCGGACGAGGCCGTGGCCGGCCAGGGCCTGCTGGACCTGCTGGACGTGGGCGTCGGCGACTGGGTGCGGATGACGGTCCAGGGCCGCCCGCAGATCCTGCACATCGTGGGACGCGGCATCGAACCCGAGGACGGCGGCCGGACGATCTCCACGTCCCTGGACAACCTGGAACTGGACAACCCGGAACCGGGCGACCGCGGCCCGACCCGGCCCGACGTCCACCACCTGGTGCTCCGCGACGGCGCCGACGCGGACGAGGTCGCCGCCGACCTGGTGGCCGCCGGCGACGGACGGCTGGAGGTCCGGCGGGTCCCCAACCCCGCCGACGGGCTCTCCGCCGTGCGCGGTGTCGTCGTCGGGCTGGTCGCGGTGCTCGCCCTGATCGGCCTCATCGAACTGTCCACCACCATCGGCGCACGGGCGCGCGACCGGGGACGCGACCTGCTGGCGCTCAAGGCGATCGGGCTGACGCCCCGCCAGATCGCCGGGGTGATCGTGGTCTCCGCCGCACTCACCGCGCTGGTCGCCGCGCTGCTCGGCACGGTGCTCGGCGTCCTCGCCGGCGACTGGCTGATCGACCTCCTGGGCCGTGCCGGCGGCATCGGCGCCGGCATCGCCCGGTCCCCGTCCCCGGGAGCCCTGCTGCTGGTGTGCGCGGCGGCCCTCGCGGTCGCGGTCGCGGCCTCGCTCGTCCCGGCCGCCCGCACGGCCCGCCGCCGCATCGCGGACACCCTCAGCGAGACGCTCTAGCGGCGACCTCCAGACGCGCCGCGGCGACCGGCGGTGTACGCCGGTCGCCGCGCGGGACGGGAGTGCCCGCGGTGGGACCCCGCCCCCGTCCTCCCTCTCGCACCGTCACGGCCGGGAGGGAAGGGAATCAAGGGAGAACCAGGAGAGCGGACAGGGGATCAGACGCCCGCGATGGACTGGATCCAGGACCGGTAGGCGGTCACGTTCGTGTACGCCGTGGTGGTCTGCCGGTCGCTGGTGGAGGCGACGCCGACCTGGACGCCGTTGGCCATCATCGGGCCGCCGGAGTCGCCGCCCGCGGTGATGCCGTCACCGCGCCGGGCGCAGATCGCCGAGCCGTTGTAGGCGTCACGGCACGCGCCGGTCACGGTCACGTTCGCGACCTTCAGGTACTGGGACTGGCAGTTGGCCTCGGAACCGCACCGGGACGTCGCGCCCCAGCCGTAGACCTGCACGGTCTGGCCCACCGACACCGTGCCCGGCTGTCCGAGACGCGCGTAGGTCGCCGAGACGGAGCGGTCGAGGCGGACCAGCGACAGGTCCGACGAGGAGTGGTTGTACACCTGGGTGCCGTTGGCGACGACGCCACCGCTGTGCTGGTCGAGGCTGCCGATGCGGAACGACAGCCCGCCGCCGCTGACGCAGTGCTTGGCGGTGAGGATCCAGGTGGGGGCGATGATCGTGGCGGAGCAGGTCTCCCTGCCGTTCGAGAACAGCCGGGCCGCCCAGGGCGCGTTCTGCGCGTACCCGCCGCCGATGATCGGCTGGGGTCCGCCACTGCCGGGCTGCTCCTTGGCCACGGCGGCCGTGGGGGCGAGGGTGAGCACGGCGAGCAGAGCGGCGATGAGGGTGGGAATCAGCCTGGTTATGCGCAAGGCTCCTCATTTCGAAAAGACACGCGAACATTGCGCGTGTGTTCTGTGGGGGAGCCACCAGGATTCCCGGTCGAGGACCGTTCTGGATAATGCCGATCGGCGATAACACGGGGCTATCACCCCGGCGCGGTCGCGGAGTTCGCAGGTGGAACTCACAGGTGGACGCGCCGTCCGCGACCCCGGCGGAAGGCCGTTTCGCGCCGCCGCACGGGCCGCGCACGCCGGTGGTACGACGCGACAGACGTCCGTCACCCGGCCTCGAAAACCCGCACGGCCCGGCGCTCGTCTCCGTATCGAGCGCCGGGCGTCGTTCGTGACCGCCGTCGGGAGGTCGGTCGCCCTACGGCTCGACGACGACCTCCTGGGCCGCCGCCGTGTCGCCCGCCAGCAGTTCGGCGTCCACGGGGACGTTCCGCTTCACCAGGGCCAGCGCGATCGGGCCCAGTTCGTGGTGGCGGGCGGAGGTGGTGACGAAGCCGAGCTGCCGCCCCTCCTCGCCGTCCGACGCCAGGCGGATGGGCGTGCCGTGGCCGGGCAGGTGCACCTCGCTGCCGTCCAGGTGGAGGAAGACCAGCCGGCGCGGCGGCCTCCCCAGGTTGTGGACGCGCGCCACGGTCTCCTGGCCCCGGTAGCAGCCCTTGTCCAGGTGGACGGCCGTGCCGATCCAGCCCACCTCGTGCGGGATCGTCCGGTGGTCGGTCTCCAGGCCCAGCCGCGGCCGGTGCGCCTCCACGCGCAGCGCCTCCAGGGCCAGCGCGCCGATCAACGGACCGTGGGAGGCGGCGAAGGACTCCAGCTCGCCGCGCGGCAGGAACACGTCCCGCCCGTACGGCGTCTCGCGGACGACCGCGCCCTCGGGGGTCTCGGTGATGGAACCCGCCGGGAGGTGGACCACGGCGTACTCGGCCGTCGCGTCCCGCACCTCGACCCGGTAGAAGAACTTCATGCTCTCCAGGTACGAGATCAGCGCCTCCTGGGTGCCCGGCTCGACGTGGATCCACACCGTGGAGCCGTCGTCGACCAGGTAGAGCGCGTGCTCGACGTGGCCGTGGGGGGAGAGGATCAGCGCCTCCGTGGCGCGGCCGGGCTCCAACTCGCTCACGTGCTGGGTGAGCAGCAGGTGCAGCCAGCTCAGCCGGTCGGCGCCGGAGACCGTGACCACGCCGCGGTGCGAGAGGTCCACCAGTCCGCCGCCGTCCGCGAGGGTGCGCTGTTCACGGAAGAGGTCGCCGTAGTGCGCGGCGACGCCTTCGTCCGGCCCCTCGGCGGGGACGGCTCCGGGGAGCGACAGCAGAGGGCTCTTGTACGACATGCGACCAGCCTACGGCTCCGGGTCGCCGGTGTTCCCGCCGCTCTCCTCGCCGTCCCGTTCCTCCGGGCAGTCCCGGCACCGGCCGAAGATCGCGAAGTGCTTCATGTCGGTGTCGAAGCCGAACTTCTCCCGCAGCCGGTCGGTGAAGTCGGCGGCCAGCGACACGTCGGCCTCGATCACCTTGCCGCAGTCCCGGCACACCAGGTGCATGTGGTCGTGCCGGTCGGCGAGGTGGTAGGTGGGAGCGCCGTGGCCCAGATGGGCGTGACTGACCAGCCCCAGCTCCTCCAACAGCTCCAACGTGCGGTAGACGGTGGAGATGTTCACGCTCCCCGCCGTGCGCCGCACCTCGGCGAGGATGTCGTCCGGGGTGGAGTGCTCCAGCTTGTCCACGGCCTCCAGCACGAGCTGGCGCTGCGGCGTCAGCCGGTATCCGCGTCTGCGTAGGTCGCTCTGCCAGTCGGTGCTCACCACACGGCCAGTGTAGGAGGAGGGCCGCCGGAGATGGGGCGTACGAGGAGCGAATCCCGGGGCCGCGGTCGGAGCCGCCGGCCGAACCCCTCGGGCCGACTACTTGAAGAAGGCGATCCCGTCGTCCGGGAGGTCCTTGAGGTCCTTCGCCCACTCGCTCGGGTCGACGACCTTCTTCAGGTGGGCCGACATGTACGGGCGCAGCGGGCGGTCGGGGTCGGGGGTGGCCAGCTCGCCCACCCACATCAGGTCGCCCTTGACGTAGCCGTACAGGCGCTTCCCGCCGGAGTACTCGCCGGCGGAGGCGAGCCGGGCGACGGCGTCCGTGGCCAGGTCGATCTGGGGCTTCTTCTCGGCCATCTCGCCGTACCAGACCTCGGCGATGCCCCGGTCGCGGACCATGACGACCTCGATCTTGCGGTCGGAGTCGATCCGCCAGTAGCCGGTCTCGGTCTCCAGGGGGCTGACCTTCTCGCCCTTGGAGTCCAGCTCCCAGCTATGCGAGACGTACTCCAGGAAGTCCCGGCCGTCGTGGGTGAAGGTGACCTCCTGCCCGAAGTTGCACTGCTCGCGCCCGGGGAAGTCGGCGACGCCCACTCCCGTCCAGTTGCCGAGGAGGAAGGCGAGGGGCACGAGGTCCGGGTGGAGGTCGGACGGGATCTCGATCATGGATGCTCAGACGATCTGTCGAGGGCGTGACGGACGGGACGGCGGCCGGTCGGCCTGGGCGAGGGTCAGCGCTGGCCCTGGTAGAGCTTCTTCACGGTCAGACCCATGAACGCCAGCACGCCGATGCAGACCAGGACCAGCAGGGCGGTGAAGAATGCCTCAAGCACGGGAGCGCTCCTCGCTTCGCATGTGACGAACGGGCCGGTGGACGGCCCGCGACCGAGTCTAGTCGGCCCGTGGCGGGGCGACGCTGTGAGGTGCGCCGCCCCGTCGCGGAACCGGCCTTCGCACGCTCGGGCGAGCCGGCCGGAGGAGGCGGGATCAGCCCAGGAGCTGGGCTTGAAGGATCACCGTCTGCCAGTACGGCACGGCGGGGGCCGTGCCCTCCCGGGACTGGACGACCAGGGCGAGGGTGTCCCCGGCGAGCAGGTAGGCGTGACGGGTGTGGGTCTTCCCGCGCGGCTTCGCCTCGTCGTAGGAGTACACCAGGACGTTCTCCGGGCGGGCGTGGATCGGCCACTCCTCGTCGAGCACCGACTCAGGGGCCTCGGCCAGGTCCATGCCGGGGGTGGTTCCTCCGGCCAGGGCCTCGGCGTGGAAGTAGTGGGCGGCGGTGCCGCTGTTGAACCGCAGCAGGTGGACGCTCGTGCGGGTGCCGTCCGGCATCGTCCAGCCGCGGGCGGCGATGTGCCGCACGGCGTCGTCCACCAGCCGCTGCCGCAGCGCCTCGCCGTCGTCCTTCCCGTAGAGCCCGGTGTAGTCCTCGATCGTGACCCAGCCGCCCTTCGGCGAGGGCAGCCCCTCGTCCTCCTTCGCGCCCTCGGGTGCCGGGAGCAGCAGGTCGCGGAGGTCGGCGTGGTGGATCTCGGCGATGTTTCCCGATGTGAAGGGGCGCGGGGAGCCCGAGGGGAGGGCGGGCAGCGTGAGTTCCGGGTACTCCCAGCGTCCGTCGTTCTCGGTGGCCAGGCCGGGCACCTCGTGGCGTTCCATCCGGGTGATGCCGTAGGCGGTGCCCGCGCAGAACACGCCGAAGGCGGCCACGACGGCCGTCCACCGTCCGACGGCCCGCAGGACGCGGGTGGAGGGGCGACGGCGCGGCGACGGGGGCGGGGCGTGGAGATCGGGCGCCCGGAACGGCGCGGTGGCGGCCCCGGCGTCCTCCGCGCCGGCGGGGGGCTCGACCGTCTCCGTCAGGGCCGTCGGAGCCGTCGGGGCCGCCTGGTCCGCCGGGGCGGTCGGGGTGGTCGGGGCGGTCGGGGTGGAGTCGTCCCGGACGCGCTCCGGCTCGTTGGTCACGCACTCGGTCATATGTACTCCCCCGGGGATTCCAGGTGGTCGAGCTGGTCCTTCAGCAGCTCGGCGGCGTCCTTCTTCGGGAAGGGCTTGGTGCCGTCCACGGAGTAGGAGACCAACAGCTCGCCCTGGTGGGCCGTGCAGAACATCGACTCCAGGTCGGTCTCGTCGTCCTTGGGCGGCAGGAAGCACTCGGCGTTCTCGTGCCCCTTGATCCTCGGCCCGTCGCGGAAGACCGACAGCGCGTCGAGCAGCTCGGACCGGAATCCGCTCATGTCCCGGACGGCCTTCTCGTTCGTCATCCGGGCGATCTGGATCTCGGCGACGAAACCGTGGGTGTCCGACACGTACGAGCGCATCACCACGCCCTGGAGGCGCAGTTTGTCGACGTACTCGCGGTGTTCCCGCCGCTGCTTGGGGGGCAGCCCCCTGCCGCTCTCCTCCATCAGGGCCCGGGCCTGCCTGCCGCTCAGTTCCGCGTCGTTGCCGAACTCGGCGATGTCCGGGCCGAGGGCGAAGTAATCGGGCACCGGGAGCAGCTTCTTCCGCAGCGCGCTGTCGGAGCGCCCCTTCTCGGGGTCCTGGACGGGGTCGTCGTCCGAGGGGGTCTTCGCCGGCTTCTTCCAGGCCTCGGCGGGGGCCGAGCGGTCGGCGCCGTCCACGACCCTCTTGGTGTAGGCGAGGCCGCCGCCCACCGCGCCGAGGACCAGGAGGGCGGCCAGGGCCGGCAGGAGGGCGCGACGGGACCGGCCCGCCTTCGGGTGCGGCTCGCCGTGGGGTTCGGATGTGGTCCCGGTGCCGTTCTCCGGTTCGTTCACAGCCGCTCCAGTTGGCGCTCGCCGAGGGTTCTGATGTCCCGCTCGCTGATCGGTTCGGTGTCGTGGATCCAGACGTCCATCACGATGTCCCCGCGCTGGGCGATGGCCCGGGTCCGGTACATCGGGAGGTAGCCCGGCTCGCGCGTGGGTCGGTCGTAGACGTAGTACCGGCCGTTGCTCGAGCCCTTCAGGGGCTTGCCCTCGTTGCCCGCGTGCTCGTCGTCGGGCATGTACGCCTGTTGGCCGTTGAGGAAGGGGAGAGCGGCGCGTTTGTGGTCCTCCCGGAACTGGACGAGCCTGATGTCCACCGTCCGGTACCGGCCCTCCTCCCAGGAGACGGCCGCGACACGGCGCAGCCCCTCGTCCTGGGCCAGGTGGGTGAACATGTAGTCGGGGTGGTCGAACTCCAGGGCGTAGGCGGACGGGGAGAGCCAGCCGTCGTCGTCGGGGACCAGGTCCGGCTCCCGTGCGCCCTTGGGCTGCTTCACGAGCAGCTCGCGCAGGTCGCCGTCCGTCCTCACCCGCCGGTCCTCCTCGGCGGTGAGCGGTTCGGGCTCCCGGTCCTTCGGCAGCGGCTTCTTCGGGTACGACAGCTCGGCCTGGGACAGCGGCGGCAGCGGTGTGGGGTCGCGGTCGGCCTGCACGGTGTAGCCGACGGCCGTACCGGCGACGGTGCCGAGCAGCGCGGCGCAGGCGATCAGCAGGGCGGTACGGCCGCGGCGGCGCGTCGGGGCGGGGGTCGCGGCGGTCTCGGGTGTCTCGGGAGCGCCGGACCCGGCCTGCGGCGGGTGCTCCGGCGGGGGACCGGAGGGCTCCGCCGGGGGCGGCGGGAACGCGGACATGGGGTGTCACCTCGCACTTCTTGTCAGTTCACTGACAAGAGCGGAGGACGGAAGGTTGTGCCCCTGCCGATCACGATCGGATTGCGGTACGGACTACCGTGGGGCGCATGGCTGACTCGAAGAAGCTCGTGATCAAGGTGACGGCCGGGGCGGACGCGCCCGAGCGGTGCTCGCAGGCCTTCACGGTGGCCGCGGTGGCCGTGGCCGGCGGGGTGGAGGTGTCGCTCTGGCTGACCGGCGAGTCGGCGTGGTTCGCGCTGCCGGGACGGGCGGCCGAGTTCGAACTGCCGCACTCCGCGCCGCTGCCGGAGCTGATCGACGGCATCCTGGCGGGCGGACGGGTCACGCTGTGCACCCAGTGCGCGGCGCGACGCGACATCGAGGAGAAGGACGTGATCGAGGGCGTGCGCATCGCCGGGGCGCAGGTCTTCGTCAGCGAGATCATGGGCGAGGGCGTGCAGGCGCTCGTCTACTGACCCGCCGCCGACGCACCGTCCGCGCTCCCTCGGGGACGGCTGCGGGACGACTCCGGGGAGACCCCGGGAAGGCCCCGAGAAGGCTCCGAGCGGGGGCGGCGGACGAGCACGGAGGCCGCGCCCGATGGTGTCCAACCCTCGTGGGCGCGGCCTCCGTACGCTCGCGGCGGCGGCCCCTCACCGCCGGGCCGCCGCCGTGGTCACCGCCGTCACACGGCGATGGCGACCTCCGTCAGACCGCCCTTCTGGGCGACGACGGTGCGGTCCGCCTTGCCGCCGGGCACCAGCGCACGCACGGTCCAGGTGCCCTCGGCCGCGTAGAAGCGGAACTGGCCGGTGGCGGAGGTCGGAACCTCGGCCGTGAACTCGCCGGTGCTGTCCAGAAGACGGACGTACCCGGTGACGGGCTCGCCGTCGCGGGTCACCTGGCCCTGGATCGTCGTCTCGCCGGGCCTGATGGTGGAGGCGTCAGGACCGCCTGCCTGGGCTCCGCACATGTCTCGGTGCTCTTCCTTCTCTGCTGGGAAGTGGAGGAGTGGATCGGGGAACGCGGCTCAGTTGTCGCCGGGGCCGAGCTCGATCGGCACGCCCACCAGCGAGCCGTACTCGGTCCAGGAGCCGTCGTAGTTCTTGACGTTCTCCTGGCCCAGCAGCTCGCGGAGCACGAACCAGGTGAGCGAGGAGCGCTCGCCGATGCGGCACAGGGCGATGGTGTCCTTGGAGAAGTCGACGCCCGCCTCCTCGTAGAGGGCCTTCAGCTCCTCGTCCGACTTGAAGGTGCCGTCGTCGTTGGCGTTCTTCGACCACGGGATGTTGCGGGAGGTCGGGATGTGGCCGGGACGCTGCGACTGCTCCTGCGGCAGGTGGGCCGGGGCGAGCAGCTTGCCGCTGAACTCGTCGGGGGAGCGGACGTCCACCAGGTTCTTCTTGCCGATCGCGTCGAGGACCTCGTCGCGGAAGGCGCGGATGGAGGCGTCCTGCTCCTTCGCCTTGTACTCGGTCTTCGGGCGGGACGGGACCTCGGTGACCAGCTCGCGGGCGTCCAGCTCCCACTTCTTGCGGCCGCCGTCGAGGAGCTTCACGTCCTGGTGGCCGTAGAGCTTGAAGTACCAGTAGGCGTAGGCCGCGAACCAGTTGTTGTTGCCGCCGTAGAGGACGACGGTGTCGTCGTTGGAGATGCCCTTCTCGGACAGCAGCTCCTCGAAGCCGGCCTTGTCGACGAAGTCACGGCGCACCGGGTCCTGGAGCTCGGTCTTCCAGTCGATCCGGATGGCGTTCTTGATGTGGTTCTTCTCGTAGGCCGTGGTGTCCTCGTCGACCTCGACGATGACCACCTTGGGGTCGTCGAGGTGCGCCTCGACCCAGTCGGCGTCCACCAGGACGTCACTGCGACTCATGTCTCTCCTCCGGAGGGCAGTTCAGGGGGTGTGCTGGGAGTGCGTGCGTGACGGCGCCGGGCGCCGGCGGGCACGCACGGTGCTGTACGTCGCGGAGCGGGACAGCGGGACGGTGCGCGGCTGCGGTCCGGGCTACGGAGGCACCGAGGTCAGCCGTCAGAGGACGGCGCGACAGAGCATGGCGGCGACACGGCACAGATCGACTGCCCGTCGCTTGGTGAGATCCGCCTGTCGCATCATGGGTCCGATCGTAGGGACGGAAGGGCGGACGTGTCACCGTCGTTCCATACTTCAAGACATCATCGTCCGAATGTCGAGATTGCGGGCGAAGGGTCGCGGAACCGCCCGGATCGACGGGTCGGCGCGCCGGTGGGCGCGTCCGGCCCCGGACACACCCGTCTCGCGTGTCGGACGGGCCGGAGACGGGCCGGAGACGGACCGTCGGGCGGGCCGTGGGGCCGTCCCGCGCTCCCGCGCCGGCCGGCCGGTCAACCGGTCAGCCGGCCAGGTTCACGTCCGTGCCCGTCAGGTGGAGCACGACGCCCTTCTCGTCCACCTCGGCCTTCTCCAGCTTCAGCCCCGCGGGCAGGCCCTCGAGCGCCAGGTCCAGGTCGGTCCGGTCCCGTATCAGGTTCTCCGCCAGGGGAATCTCCGGGATCTCCTCGGCGTGCAGGCGGACGGTGTCCCCGTCGGCCACGCTGACGGTGCTGTGGAGGGTGAGTTCCAGGGCCCGACCCAGCAGCCCCGCGTTCGCCTCCACCTTGACCTGGTTCTTCGCGGCCCGCTCCGCGCCCGCGTAGCCGATGGTGTAACTCTCGCCGACGTTCTCGCTCAGGTCCGTGTAGGTGATCCGGGCGCTGCCGGTGGCCCGGGCGGCGACGGCGGTGGAGAAGTTGTTCTCCAGCCGCACGTCGCTCAGCGCGACGTCCACCTCGGTGACCTCGACCTCGCGACCGCCGACCGTGACGGTCAGCCCGTCCAGCGTGGCGTCGACCGAGTCCAACTCCTTGCCCAGAATCTGGGTCAGGAACGGGAAGCCGTGGATCTCCACGGAGGGTTGCTCGCTCAGCCCCTTGGCGCTCTTGATCCGTGCGGCCACTTCGTCCTCCGCGAAACCGACCGCGAGCCGGTCGGCACCGACGAACAGGCCGCCCAGGAGGACCAGAAGGATCAGAAGTGTCCGTAGTGCACGCATCGTGGTGGTCCCCCTGGGTGGCCGGGATCGATCGGGCTGCTCGGAGTGAACGACGTCGACGGAGGCCGCTCGAGTTCCGGCGAGCCTAGCGCGGGAGGTCTACGCCAGGGCCCTGCCGAGCAGGTAGACGGCCGGCACGGCGGCGGTCAGCGGCAGCGCCACACCCGCCGTCATGTGGACGAACCGGGAGGGGAAGTCGTAGCTCGCCACCCGCAGTCCGATCAGCGCGCACACCCCGGCGGCCGACCCCAGCACCGCGCCCGACGTGCCCAGGGAGGTGAACTCCCCGGCCGCGATACCCGCGCCCGCGGCGGCGGCCACCGCGACGAGGAGGGAGACCGGGCCCGGCAGCGGCAGCGCCCGGGCGAGCGTCGCGGCGGCCACGGCGAGGGCGCCGACCGTCACCGCGTCGGGCTCGGCGGCCAGGTGGCCGGCGGCGAGCACGGCGAGCGCGGTGGAGGCCACCCCGGCGGTCAGGGCGTACAGGCGCTCGTCGGGGGAGCTGTGGTTGCGCAGTTGGAGGGTGAGGACCAGCACGCACCAGACGCCGAGCGTGCCGACGACGGCGACCGGGGCGTGCTCGTCGGCGACCGTCAGCAGCGCGACGTCGGCGGTGACGCCCCCGAGGAACGCCAGCGCGATGCCCTGGCGGGCCGGCCACATCCCGTTGAGCCGGTACCAGCCGGCGGCGGTGACGGCCTGGAGCAGCACCACGGCGAGGGCCGTCACCGGGCTCGGGAGCCGGGCGCCGACCGCGAGCAGCACGGCGAGGACGGTGGTGAGGGCGGCGGGCAGCAGACCCGGCGCGATGATCGGGTCGCCGGTGCGGTGCGCGGCGGGGGAGGGGGCGTCCACCGTGGCGGTGGCCGCCGGCGCGGCGGCCGGGGCGGTCGTGCCGGCCGAGATGCCGTCCCGCCCCGGCGGAACGGGGCCGGGGTACTGCGGCGGCGGGGAGGCGGAGCCGTCGGGGACGGCCGGTCCGTACCCCGCCTGGCCCTGGTCGCCGTACGAGCCGTACGAGCCGTGGGAGCCGTACGGGCCCTGGCCACCGTGCGAACCGTGCGAACCGTACGGGCCCTGCGCGTCGTACGGCTGCTGGGAGGGCAGGGGGTGGTGCGGACGGCCCTGGGGGTACCGCTGGTCGTTCATCGGGAGCCTCCCGCGAAGGGGGGAAGCACCTCGACGGTGCCGCCCTCGGTCAGTCGGACGATGGTGTGGTCACGCCTGCCGACCGGCTCGCCGTCCACCAGGAACGAGCAGCGCGTCAGCACCCGCGCGAAGTCCGGCCGGTCGGCGTGCCTCTCGCGCGCCGCCGCCAGCGCCTCGGCGAGCGTGTGGGCGTCGTACCGTTCCTCGGTGATCCCGGCGGCGGCCTTGGCCGCGGCCCAGTAGCGGATCATGCCGCTCGGCATGGTGATTCCCTCTCAGCCGTCCGTCGTGCAGCCACCATGATGGCGGGTCGGCCGGCCGGCGTGCGCCGTCACCCAGGAACCGATCCGGTCCAGGAGCTCCGGGGGCGCGGCGTTCTCGGCGTGCCCGAAGCCGTGTTCCACCCACAGTTCCGTGGTCGCGGAGTCGGCGGCGGCCACCAGCGACCGGGGGTGGTCCAGCGGGAAGTAGGCGTCCCGGTCGCCGTGCACCACCAGCAGCGGGGTCGGCGCGATCAGCGGCGCGGCCTCCACCGGCGACAGCGGCACCGGGTCCCAGTCCCGGTGGTGGACGCGGGTGCGCAGCCCGTAGCGGGAGACCAGCCGCCCCAGCGGGCGTTGGATCACCCAGTGGACCCGGCGCATGGCCGCCGTGCCGCGGTAGTACCAGCGGGCGGGCGCGCTCACGGCCACGACGGCGTCGGCGTGCGCGTCCCCACGTCCGCGGATCCGCTCCTTCGGCCGGTACAGCGCCGCGTGCCGCAGCACCACCGAGCCGCCCATCGAGAAGCCCACCGTGGCCACCGCGGAGTGCCCCAGGGAGCGGGCCCAGCGCACCGCCGCGGCGAGGTCCAGCACCTCCTTGTCGCCGACGGTGGACCGCCCCCCGGACCGGCCGTGACCGCGGAAGGAGAACGCGACCACGGCCGCGTGTCGGGAGAACGCCTGTGACACTCGTCGCACCGCGGACCGCTCCAGCGAACCGGTGAAACCGTGCGCGACGACGATCGCGAGTCCGCCCGGACCCGACCCCTCCGCATCCGTCTCCCGGCCCCCCGCGCACCCGTGACGGGGCAGGTACAGGGCGTCGACGCCCACTCCGTCGTCCGTCCTCAGACGCCTCCGCAGAGGGGTCCGCACGGGCCTTCGAGGGGGCCTTCGCGCCGCCGCCCGACCGACACCGTCGGTGACCGGCCCGCCACGGTGGAGATGCGCGGAGCCCTCTGTTCCGTCGTCCATGTGGGATATTCTCGACGACGAGAGGATCCGGGCAGCGCCGCCCCCGGGTCCTTTTGTGCTTTCGGAGCGCCGTACGAAGCAGTGCCGCCACACGTGCCCCACGGGGCCGGGGAAGGAACTCGACGTCATGAGCTCGCTACTTCTGCTGACCAACGCACTCCAGCCCTCGACCGAGGTCCTGCCCGCGCTCGGCCTGCTCCTCCACGACGTCCGGGTGGCCCCCGCCGAGGGGCCGGCCCTCGTGGACACCCCCGGCGCCGACGCCGTCCTCGTCGACGGTCGCCGCGACCTCCCCCAGACGCGCTCGCTCTGCCGGCTCCTGCGCTCCACCGGGCTGAGCTGCCCGCTGATCCTGGTGGTGACCGAGGGCGGACTCGCGGCCGTCACCGCCGAGTGGGGCGTCGACGACGTCCTGCTGGACACCGCCGGACCGGCCGAGGTCGAGGCCCGGCTGCGGCTGGCCGCGGGCCGCCGGCAACTGGCCGGGGACGACAGCCCCATGGAGATCCGCACCGGCGACCTGTCGGTGGACGAGGCCACCTACAGCGCCAAACTCAAGGGCCGGGTCCTGGACCTGACCTTCAAGGAGTTCGAGCTGCTGAAGTACCTGGCGCAGCACCCCGGCCGGGTGTTCACCCGGGCCCAGCTCCTCCAGGAGGTGTGGGGCTACGACTACTTCGGCGGCACGCGCACCGTCGACGTCCACGTGCGGCGGCTGCGGGCGAAGCTCGGCCCCGAGCACGAGTCGCTGATCGGAACCGTCCGGAACGTCGGCTACCGCTTCGTCCTCCCGGAGAAGAAGGAACCGACCGCGGAGGAGAAGAGGGCCCGCGAGGACGCCAGAGCCACCGTGGACGCCGCCGAGGAGATGGCGCGGGCGGCGGCCGGCGGCAGGGCGGGCGAGGGCCGGGCGGCCTCGGCACGAGGGGAAGGAAGACGGGGAGGAAACTGACACACCGCGCGTAGACTGCCCGTTGTGGCGAAGGTGACGCGGGACGATGTGGCGAGACTGGCGGGTACGTCGACCGCTGTCGTCAGCTATGTGATCAACAACGGTCCGCGACCGGTCGCCCCGGCGACCCGCGAGCGCGTGCTCGCGGCGATCAAGGAGCTGGGCTACCGACCGGACCGGGTGGCGCAGGCGATGGCCTCGCGGCGCACCGACCTCATAGGGCTGATCGTCCCGGACGCCCGGCAGCCGTTCTTCGCGGAGATGGCGCACGCGGTCGAACAGGCCGCCGCCGACCGCGGCAAGATGGTGCTCGTCGGCAACTCGGACTACCTCGACGAGCGCGAGGTGCACTACCTGCGCGCCTTCCTCGGCATGCGCGTCTCGGGCCTGATCCTGATCAGCCAGGGGCCCAGCGAACGCGCCGCCGCCGAGATAGAGGCGTGGGACGCCCGCGTGGTGCTGCTGCACCGGCGGCCCGAGGCGATCGACGACGTGGCCGTCGTCCTCGACGACGTCGGCGGCGCCCAGATGGTCACCCGGCACCTGCTGGAACACGGCCACGAGTACGTGGCCTGCCTGGGCGGCGTGGAGTCCACCCCCGCCTACGGCGACCCGGTCACCGACCACGTGGAGGGCTGGCGCCGGGCGATGAAGGAGGCGGGCCGCTCCACCGACGGCCGACTCTTCCAGGCCCCCTACAACCGCTACGACACCTACCGCGTCGCGCTCGACCTGCTCGGCGGCCCCGATCGCCCGCCCGCGCTGGTGTGCGCCACCGACGACCAGGCCATCGGCGTGCTGCGGGCCGCCCGCGAACTGGGCATCGACGTGCCCGGCGAACTGGCGGTGGCCGGCTTCGACGACGTCAAGGAGGCGGCGCTGACCGACCCGCCGCTCACCACGGTCGGCTCGGACCGCGAGGCCATGGCCCGGGCGGCGGTGGACCTGGTGCTGGACGACGGGCTGCGGGTGACGGGCTCGCGGCGCGAGCGCGTCCGCCAGTTCCCCACGGGCCTGGTGGTGCGCCGCTCCTGCGGCTGCGGCGACTGACCCACGCGCCTTTCCGAACCCCTCCCGGTGGACTCTTCCCCGGGTTTCAGTCGGCTCTCATAAAATTCTCATACCGGACGCGCACAGTCGTCGGTATGAGCGATCACGACACGCACCCCGCGTATCCGCCCCGCCCGACCCACGAGCCCCTGTTCGCTCCGCCCGCGCCCGCCTCCGAACCGACGCCCGCGCCCGCCCCGGGGACGCGCTCCCGTCGGCGGGCCCGCCGGCCGGTCGGACTGCTGGCGGCCGTGGCGATCGTGTCGGCCGCCGTCGGCGGCGGCACCGCCGCCCTGGTGGGCGGGGCGGCCACGGACGGCTCCGCCTCCCCCGGCGTCTCCGCGGTCCGGGGGACGAACACCGCCGCCGAGGCCAGTGTCGCGGACGTGGTGAAGGCCGTCGGCCCCAGCGTCGTGGAGATCGACGCCTCCTCCTCCTCCGGCTCCGCGACCGGCTCCGGCGTGGTGATCTCCGAGGACGGCGAGATCCTCACCAACAACCACGTCGTCGCCGGCGCGGGACGGATCGAGGTCACCTTCTCCGACGGCGACACCGCCCGGGCCGAGATCGTCGGCACCGAACCCGACCTCGACATGGCGCTGATCCGGGTGGACGGCGCCCGGAACCTCGACCCCGCGGAACTCGGCGACTCCGACGCGGTCGCCATCGGCGACCGGGTCGTGGCGTTCGGCTCCCCCCGCGGCCTGTCCGGCACGGTGACCAGCGGCATCGTCTCCGCCAAGGACCGCGACGTCACCGTGGAACGGGAGGACGGGAACGGCGGGCCGCGCGGCGACGGCTCCTGGCCGTTCGAGTTCGGCGGCGGGCAGTACAACGGCGAACTCGGCCGGGACACCACCACCTACCGGGCCATCCAGACCGACGCCTCCCTCAACCCCGGCAACTCCGGCGGCCCGCTGGTCACCCTGGACGGCAGGGTGATCGGCATCAACTCCGCGATCCACTCCAACGCCTCCTCGGCCTCCGAGGCGGGCAGCATCGGCCTGGGCTTCGCGGTCCCGATCAACGACGTGAAGGAGATCCTCGACGACCTCCGCGCCGGCGCCGGCCGGTGATGCGACACTCGCGTCCATGACCTCCGCCGCCAACCCCACACCCGCGTCCGCGCGCGTGCTGATCGTCGACGACGAGCCGGCCGTACGAGAGGCCCTGCGCCGCAGCCTGGCCTTCGAGGGCTACGAGACCGACCTCGCCTCCGACGGGCTGGAGGCCCTGGAACGGGTCGAGGCGCACCGCCCCGACCTGGTGATCCTGGACGTGCTGATGCCGCGCATGGACGGACTGACCGCCGCCCGGCGGCTGCGCGCGGCCGGCGCCACCGTCCCCATCCTGATGCTCACCGCGCGGGACACCGTCGGCGACCGCGTTACCGGCCTGGACGCGGGCGCCGACGACTACCTGGTCAAGCCGTTCGAGCTGGACGAGCTGCTGGCCCGCATCCGCGCCCTGCTCCGCCGCAGCTCCTACGCGCGCGAGCAGGCGGGCGGAGAGGACACCGAGGTGCTGACCTTCGCGGACCTGCGGATGGACCTCACCACGCGCGAGGTGACCCGCGGCGGACGGCCGGTGGAGCTGACCCGGACGGAGTTCACCCTGCTGGAGATGTTCCTGGCGCATCCGCGTCAGGTCCTCACCCGCGAACAGATCCTCAAGGCCGTCTGGGGCTTCGACTTCGAACCCTCCTCCAACTCCCTGGACGTGTACGTGATGTACCTGCGCCGCAAGACCGAGGCGGGCGGCGAGCCCCGCCTGCTGCACACCGTGCGGGGCGTCGGCTACGTGCTGCGCGAGGGGCCGGGGAGCGCCGGCCGGTGACCCGCTGGTTCAACGCCCTGCCGCTGCGCTCGCGCCTGGCCCTGCTGGTCGCGACGGCGGTGGCGGTCGCGGTGGCGGCGTGCGCCGCGTCCGCCTGGTTCCTGGTGCGCGCCCAGCTCGTCGACTCCCTCGACGACGCCCTGCGCCGCAACCAGGTCGATCGGCTGGCCCTGGACTTCGTCCGGGCCGGGGGGCAGTGCCGGGCGGTGCCCGAGGAGGAACGGCGGTCCCTGCCCAACCCCTTCGACTCCACGGTGCAGCTCGTGGACGGCACCGGCACGAGCTGCGTGGTCTTCGGCGAGCAACCGCTGCCGGTCTCCGCCTCCGACGTGGCGGTAGCGCGCGGCGAGCGCCCGGAGGCCCTGCGCACCGTCACCGCCGGCGGCACCGAGTACCGGGCGCTGACGACCCCGCTGGAGGGCACGAACGTCGCCGCCACCGTGGCCCGCCCGCTGGACGAGGTCGACGACTCCCTGAACACCCTCGGCATCGTCCTCGGTCTGGTCGCCGCCGCCGGCGTGCTCGGTTCGGCGGGCGCCGGCGTCGGGCTCGCCCGCGCGGGCCTGCGACCGGTGGACCGGCTCACCGACGCGGTGGAACACGTCGCCCGCACCGAGGACCTGGCCGTCCGCATCCCCGTGGAGGGCGACGACGAGATCGCCCGCCTGTCGCGCTCCTTCAACGCCATGACCGCCGCCCTGGCCACCTCCCGCGACCTCCAGCAGCAGCTCATCGCCGACGCCGGGCACGAGCTGCGCACCCCGCTCACCTCCCTGCGCACCAACATCGACCTGCTGGTGCGCAGTGAGCGGACCGGCCGCTCGCTGCCGCCGGAGGACCGTCGGGCCCTGTTGGAGTCGGTGCGGGCGCAGATCGCCGAACTCGCCTCGCTCATCGGCGACCTCCAGGAACTCTCCCGCCCCGACGCCGTCGCCGCCGGCGGGTCCGTCGAGGTGGTCGGCCTCCACGACACCACCGAGCGGGCCGTGGAGCGCGCCCGGCTGCGCGGCACCGGCATCACCGTCACCGCCGAACTGGCGCCCTGGTACGTGCGCGCCGAACCGGCCGCCCTGGAACGGGCGGTGGTCAACCTGCTGGACAACGCCGTGAAGTTCTCCCCGCCCGGCGGGACGGTCGAGGTCGTCCTCGCCGACGGCGTCCTGCGGGTGCGCGACCACGGTCCGGGCATCCCGGAGGAGGAACTGCCCCACGTCTTCGACCGGTTCTGGCGCTCCCCGTCCGCCCGCAGCCTCCCCGGCTCCGGACTGGGGCTGTCCATCGTGGCCCGCACGGTCCGCCGCAGCGGCGGCGAGATCGCCCTGCGCCCGGCGGGGGGCGGCGGCACGGAGGCGATCCTCCGCCTCCCCGGCGCCCCCACGCCCCCACCGGACCGCCTTCCCTGACCGCCGGGCCCGTCCGATCACCGGGTGTGCCGTCGGCGGGATCAGTCGCCCAGGGCCTCGCAGATGTTCTCCTGCGTGCCCTCCATCACCGAGAAGCGGCGGGTGCCGTCCTCGGCGAACTCCACCACGTGGAAGCCGTCGACGACCCAGAAACCCCGGGGGAACTCGTCCCCCTCGCGCATCCCGAAGCCCACCGGGCCGAAGGCGACGTACCGCTCGTACCGGCCGTCCTCCCGGTACTTGGGGAAGGCGTGGCCGCTGATGTCGCGCACGGTGGTCGCGCCGGTGTCGGTGTTCTCGAACTCGACCACCAGCGGGCCCTTGTACTCCTCGCGCTTGACGGCGCCGTCGGGGTACCGCTCCAGCACCCGCTTGACCATGTCCTGCTCCAGCGGGGTCGACGTCAGGGGGAAGGAGCAGACGTACCCGGCCGGCACCGAGAAGCCGTGGTCCACGTACGGCTCCCACGGTTCGGGAGCCGGGCCCCGGGCCGGGCCGTCGGCGGCGGCCGTCGCCGCGGGGAGCAGCCCCGCCGCGCACACGGCGGCCAGTACGAACGCGACACGTCGCTTCACTCGGTCCTCCTCGACGGCACGGCTCTCGGTTCGCCGTCGACCCAACCGGTTCGTCGTGCGCGCTGTCAACACATGTGCTTATCAAGGGTGTTGGCGTGGAAGCGTCCCGAGGAGCCCCACCGGGACGGGGTCAGCAGCGGCCTTCCCGGAGGGAGGGGATCAGGTCGTACTCGGCGGCGTACATGTCGCCGTCCGATCCCGAGCCGTCGCCCGCGTCCACGGCGGACCGCGCGACGTTCATGCAGAAGGCGGTGTCCGTGCCGCTTGCGGTGATCTGGTAGGGGCCGTGCTTCCCCATGGGCTCGACGGTGACGTCGGGGCCGGGGAGCCACGAGTCGTCGGCGTCGTCGACGGCCTCCTCGATCAGGTCCGCGATCTGTTGGGCCGGGGACCCGTACTCGGACAGGGTGTGCGGCCGTGCGGCCAGGGCGTCGGTCGCCTCGTGGACGGCGTCGCGCAGATCGCCCTCGCCGAACGACGGCCGGCCGGGCATCATCAGGAGGCCGGCGCCGGCGACGAGCAGGGAGAGCACGATGAGCGTCCTGCCCACCGGGTTGCGGTGGTTGTAGACGTAGCGGTTCGTCCCCCATTTGCTGCGGATGAAGACGGGTTCGTGGTCGTCGTCGTGACGCATGGGCCACACCCTACGGGGGGTGGAACGGGTGCGCCGCCGACCGGGTGGGGGCCGGTCGGCGGCGCTGTGGGGGGAGGTCCGCGGGCCGTCCGGCGAGGCGGCCCGCGGGGAGGGTCGTCCGGTGGTGGGGGTTACCGGACGACCGTGATCCGGTCCGCCGCCGGCGCGTCGAGCGGGGCGGAGGCGGAGGAGTTGGCGGTCAGGTACTCCTGGAGGGCCGCCAGGTCGTCGCCGCCCACCAGCGGGTCGGTGCCCTGCGCGAGGGTGGCGAAGCCGTCGCCGCCGCCCGCCAGGAAGGAGTTCGCCGCGACGCGGTAGGAGGCCGAGGGGTCGATCGGCTCGCCGTGCAGCCGCACCGAGTCGGCGACGATCCGGTCCGCGCCGGACTTGGTGAGGTCCACCGTGTAGGTGAGGCCGGACGAGACCTGGAGGAACTTCGGGGACGCCTCGTTGGGGCCGCTGACCTGTTCGCGCAGCACCGACAGCAGTTGCGCGCCGGTGAGGGTGGTCAGGTTGACGGTGTTGGAGAACGGCTGGACGGTGAAGCCCTCGGCGTAGGTGACCACGCCGTCGCCCTCGCCGCCGGAGGCCGCGTACACCAGGTCGGCGCGGATGCCGCCGGGGTTCATCAGGGCCAGGTCCGTCCTCGGGTCCAGCGCCTTGGCGTGGGCGAGTTGCGCGTCGGCGATCAGGTCGCCCAGCGGGGACTCGACGGTGTTCCGGTCGGCGGTGATGTCCTCGGAGATCCAGCCGATGGGCCGGCCCGCGACGGGCTCGGCCAGCGTCTGCCAGTAGCCGACCAGGTCGGTGAGGTCGGCGGCCTTCTCCCGGTTGCGGTGGACGACGTGGTTGGTGCCCTCGACGGAGGCCCGCACGATGTCGCCGGTGCGGCGGTCGTACTCCATGGTCAGCTCGGTGAACAGCCGGCCGAAGGAGGCGGCGGAGGTGACCAGGCGCTCCTCGCCCCTCGGGTCCGGGATGGAGCAGACGTACGGCTGGTGGGTGTGACCGGTGATCAGCGCGTCCACGCCCGCGTTCGTCCGCTTGGCGATGTCGACGATCGGGCCGGAGAGGTTCGCGCCGTCCTTGCCGCAGTCGGCGTTGTAGGCGGTGGAGGCCGGGGTGCCGCCCTCGTGGACCAGCGCGATGACGGCGTTGACGCCCTTGCGGCGCAGTTCCCTGGTGTACTTGTCGAGGGTCTCGGCCTCGTCGAGGAACTTCAGGCCCTTGACGCCCTCGGCCGAGACGATGTCCGGCGTCCCCTCCAGGGTGACGCCGATGAAACCGACCTTGACGCCCTTCGTCTTCGTGATCGTGTAGGGCGCCAGCAGCGGCTTGCCGGTCTTCTCGTCGACGACGTTGGCCGCGAGGATCGGGAAGTCGGCGCCCTCGAAGACGCGGCCCTCGGCGTAGCAGCCGTCCTCGGGGTGGCAGCCGCCCTCCTGAAGGCGCTTCAGCTCGGCCGCGCCCTCGTCGAACTCGTGGTTGCCGACGCCCACGACGTCCATGCCCAGGGCGTTCATCGCCTCGATGGTGGGCTCGTCGTGGAAGAGGCCCGACAGCAGCGGGCTGGCGCCGACGATGTCGCCGGGCGCGACGGTGATCGAGTGGGACCGGCCCTTCCGGGCCTCCCGGAGGGCGGTGGCGAGGTATTCGACGCCGCCCGCGTCGATCTGTTCGGTGGTGCCGTCCGGGTGCTGACGGGTGACACGTCCGGAGGAACCGGTGGGGGGTTCCAGGTTGCCGTGGAAGTCGTTGATGGCGAGCACCTGGAGGTCGACGGTGCGGCCGTGGTGCTTGCCGGGGCCGCCGTGCGCGCCGGGGGCCGTCTCCGGGGTGGCCTGCGCGGCGGGCATGGCGGCGGCGAGCACGCCGACCGTCACCAGGCCGGCCGCGACGGCGGTGAGTCCACGGGAGAGGGCAGGCCGTCTGGGTGGAGTGGACACCATCTGTCCCCTTCTGTTCCCTTGTCAGGGTCATGAATGGCCTAAGTGGGCGAGGGGCAGCCTAGGTCAACGCGCGTAGCGTGTCATGGTTCCAGAGGTAACCGACACGTTTCGAAGCTGCGTAGGCTTTCCCCATGAGCGACGTGGTGGTTGTGGACGAGGTGTCGGCCGAGGTCGTCCGGCGCGCTCAAGAGCTGATCGACGAGGCGGCCCGCGTGGACGGCCAGCCTGCCGTGTCCGAGCAGGGGCGCCTCCAACTGCGCGGCGGACGCCGAGAGGGCGTGCGCCACCTGCTGGTATGGGAGCGAGGCGAGCTGGTCGGATACGGCCAACTGGAGGACACCGACCCGGTGGAAGCGCCCGCCGGGGAGTTCGTCGTCCACCCCGCCCACCGGCGTCAGGGGCACGGCCGGGCACTCGGCCGCGCGCTGCTGGAGGCGTCGGGCAGGCGGCTGAGGGTGTGGGCGCACGGCGGACACCCGGCCGCCCGGCACCTGGCCCGGCTGCTGGGGCTCACGCTCTTCCGCGAACTGCGGCAGATGCGCCGCCCGCTGACCGACCTGAACCTGCCCGAGCCCGCGCTGCCGCCGGGGGTGCGGCTGCGGACCTTCGTCCCCGGGCGGGACGACGCGGCCTGGCTGGCCGCCAACGCCGCCGCCTTCGCCCACCACCCCGAGCAGGGCGGCATGACCCAGCGCGACCTCGACGACCGCAAGGCCGAACCGTGGTTCGACCCCAAGGGCTTCTTCCTCGCCGTGCGCGACGACGAGGAGGGAGGCGAGGAGATCGTCGGCTTCCACTGGACCAAGGTCCACAGCGCCGAACAGATCGGCGAGGTCTACGTCGTCGGCGTCACCCCCGAGGCCCAGGGCAGCGGCTTGGGCAAGGCGCTGACGGTGGTGGGCCTGCGCTACCTCGCCCGCGACCGCGGCCTGCCGACCGGGATGCTCTACGTGGACGCCGACAACAAGGCGGCCGTGTCGCTCTACGACCGGTTGGGCTTCCGCATCCACGAGGTGGATCTTATGTACCGCGCGGAGACCTGAGACCCGAAACCCGAGACCGGGGTCGGCCGCCGCGCACGCCGCGGCGGCCGACCCCGTCCGTATCCCGTTCGCGTCCCGTCCGCCTCACCCCGCCAGCGTGTCCCGCAGCCGCCGGGCCTCCTTCACCAGCCGACCGCCGCCGCCCCGCGCGGCGACCTCCGCCAGCCCGTCCACCGGCTCCCGCGCGCCCGACGCCCCGGCGCACTCCGCGCCCAGGGCCAACAGGTCGGGCAGCCCTCGGGGCGGCCGGTCGAACGCCAACAGGGCGGGCAGCGCGGCGGCCAGCACCGACCACACCACCCCCGGCGCACCGGCGCGGGCCGTCTCCCGAAGGGACTCCAGCAACCGGTTCGGCTTCACCGTGCCCACCGACACCGTTTCGGCCACGTCCCGCCCCAGCCGCGTCGGGTCGAGGTCGCCGCGCGCCGCGAGGAGCAGCAGCGCGTCCACGGCCGCCGTCCGGTCCTCCGGATGCCGCGCGCCGAGCGCGTGGGCCAGGCCCAGGTGCACGGCCGCCCCGGCCGGACCTCCCGCCTCGGCCAGGACGGGCAGCAGCGCCGCACCGCCGCGCAGCCCGTCGTCGGCCGCGGCGGCGAAGGTGGACTGGAGGCACAGGGCCACCAGCTCGCGGTGGTTGGGCAGGACGGTGGGCCACAGGCGGACGCCGGAGTGCCAGGCGTAGGTGTTCCGCTTGTCCGGGGCGTCGCACGCGCTCAGCAGCCGCCGGAACCCGGGGGCGGGTTCGCACGGGACGACCGGGGCGGGGGCGGAGAGCACCACCCGGGTGACGGTGGGGTCGTAGCCGGTGGAGCGCACCGTCCGCACCTCGCGCACGGGCTCCGGGAGGGACAGGCCGCCGGCTTCCAGCCAGGCGCGGAGCCTGCGCCCGGCCGGGCTGCCCAGACGTCCGGCCGCCTCCGGGACCTCCGGGGTGACGGCGGCGGTGTCCAGACGCAGCAGCGCCTGGTCCAGGTCGCAGGGGCCGGGTGTGGCACCCGTCCGTTCGTACTCGGCCAGTCGGGCGATGAGTTCGGCCGGGGCGATTCGCCCGTCGACGGTGGTGGGGGTGGCCAGCAGGAACGGCGGGGGGTCGTTCACCACCCACCAGGCGGCTTCCAGCAGACGCGCCGCGAGGACCCGGCCGAAGGGGGTGAGGTTCTGCCGGCGCAGGTGCGCCACGGCCTCGGAGCCCGGCGCCGAGGGGGCGTCGCCGGGAGCCTCGCCGCACAGCACCGCCACCAGGAAGCGCAACTCCCCCGCCCCCGCGTCGCCCCACCACTCGTCGTGGTGATCGTGCCAGGGGTGAGCGCGGACGACCGGCCTCAGCGCCCGCACCAGGCCCCTCCGGTCCCGGTGGGCGTGGCGGACCAGGCCGTCCAGGGCCCGTTCGAAGGCGGTCGCGTCGGGGCCGCCGGCCGTGACGGAACCGCTGCGCTCGGCCGCCTCGGCGGCGGCCAGGACGGCGTTCACCTCCTCGGCGACCTCGGCGGCGGTGGCCAGGGGCGGCGGCATCGGGGCCGGCTCGGGGACGGGCGGGAGGACGTCCTCCACGGGCCCGGCGGACTCGTCGGTGAGCGGCTCCAACCCCAACAGCTCGGCGGCGCGGGGCCGCAGAGCGGGGCTCAACGACGCGGCGGCGTCGGCCAGTTCGCCGCGCACGGCATCCCCGGCGTGCTTCAGGTGGCGGGACATCAGGTTCAGTGCCCGCTCCTGCACGGCCGCGTCCTCGTGGCCGAAGGCGTCGGCGGCGGCCAGGACGACGGCCCCGGCGCGCTTCCGGTCACGGCGGGCGGCGGTGTCCAGCCAGGTGAGCTGGGCCCGCACGAGCTTCTTCTCCGTCCGGAACAACACCGTCCGCGACGCTTCCACCAGGTGCTCGACGTCCAGCCGACCGTCCGCGTCCAGCGCGGCCAGCCGCTCCTGAGCGAGCGAGGCGACGGTGGAGGGGGCATCGGGCAGCAGCCGCAGCAGCACCGTGGTGCGGGCCGCGTACTCGTCGTCGGTGGGGTCGAGGGCCTTCAACAGGGCCAGGAAACCGCGCAGTTCGGTCGGGCGCCCGCCGCGCAGCAGCCGCGACAGGCAGCCGTCGAGCAGGGCGGCGCGGTCCAGGCGCCCCTCGGCGGCGAGTGCCGTCAGGGCACCGGACCAGGAGGACCCGTCGCGGTCGGGGACGGTGCCCCAGCCGTCCAGCAGGGCGCCGACGCCGTCCACCTCGAACAGGCGCGGGGCGAGCGCGTCCAGGAACGGGTCGGAGCGCAGCCGCTCGACGAGCGTGCCGGACCGCACGCCGACCGCCGAGGGCAGGGGCGGTGTCAGGGCGCCGTCCACGACACCGGGCCAGAGCAGGGACCGCTCCGGAAACATCCGCTCCCGCACCCAGGCGAGAACGAACCCGTCGCCGTCCGGCACGGGGCACCCGGCGAGGAGGACCAGCCGCTCGGTCAGGGTGTAGTGCGCCCACCTCCATGTGTCGTCCGGCCGTATGCGGTCGGCGAGGCGGTGGGCGACGTCGCCCAGCCACGGCGCGGGACGGTCGGCGAGGACGGTCAGGAGCAGGTGGACGTCGAACGGTTCCACCAGGACCAGGTCGTCGTGCGCGAGCCACTGGGCGGCGGCGGCCGCGCCCGTGTGGCAGCCGGCGCCCGCGATCACCAGGGCCCGCTTGCGGGGCCGGGCCTCCAGGTTCCATGTCTCGCGCATCAGGGTGCGCCACGTCTTCAGGTGGGGGACGCAGGAGCGCCGCTGCTTCTCGGAGAGGCCGGCGATCAGCTCGGGGAGGCGCTTGTGCTCGCCGTCGGCCACCGCGAGCAGCACCGCGTACGCGTCCGGGTCGAGTGTCCGCTCGGCCTCGTCGAGCAGTTTCCGTTCCTCCGCGGGCAGGTTGTCCGTGCGCGCCCGCATCCGCACCAGTCGGGCCAGGGCGCCGCTCACCGGGCACCTCCCAGGACCGTCGCGGAGGAGTCGGCGGAGGACTCGGCGGAGGATTCGACGGGGGACTCGGCGGTGTCGAGGACGATCCGCACGGCCAGGGCGTGGCTGCACGGGCCGCGCCCGCCCCGGTAACGGGCCCACCACCGGCAGGTGCAGCTCAGCACGTCGCCGTCGGAGCGCACCCGGTGGGCAGCGCCTTCCTCGGTACCCGTGGTGACGGTGAAGGTGCCGTCCGCCTCCCGGCGAACCGCCCCGGCCGCCACCAGATCGCGGGCGGCCCGCAGCCGGGGGTTGTCGCGCTCGACGCGCCCGGCGTCGTAGGGCAGCTCGCGGTGGAAGTACGCGGCCTCGGCGGTGTCGTAGCCGATCCGGCCGGCGGTGCCGAGCACGGTCAGTGCGGCGCGCACCCGCTCGGGCGTCAGACCCGACTGCCGGGCCAGCTCGGCGATGTCCACGCGCGGCTCCCAGGCCAGCAGGACCGAGACCAGATCGGCGTCCTCGGCGGCCTCCTCCGTGGCCAGGGCGTCCAGCACCGCGCCTTCGCCGGAGAAGCCGCGGGCGGGGTCGGGGGAGAGGGTGAGCGTCAGGCGCATCCCCGGCAGCACCACCTCCCACGCTCCGGCGACCGGGGCGCTCGCGGCCGTCACCGGCGGACCGTACAGGCGCAACCCGGTCGCGTGGCGCAGCACCCGCAGCAGGGCCGAGAGCCGGTCGGGGCCGGGCAGGCAGACGGCGCCGGGGACGGCACGGCTGGTCAGCCGCAGACCGCGCCCGGCCTGCACCACCCAGGCGGCCGAGCCCGAACCGGAGCGGACGCGCGGCAGAGTGCGCAGGAAGCGGACGGCCTCGGCGGCGGTGACCTCCGCCCGCAGGTCGAAGGCGGAGGCGATCACCTGCGTCTCGGCGAACCCGCGCAGCCAGCGATCCGGCAGCGGCACCTTCTTCTCCACCACCGGCCCGTCGAACGTGGTCACCGTCAGATCGTCCGGACCGACCTGGAGGTGCAGCGGATCCGAGGGCCCGACGCGGACGAGGGCGTCGCGCAGCGGGGTGTTGACGTCCACGTTCGTGGTGCCGTGGCCGATGTCGTCCCCGTCCAGCCCCTCGTCGAGGATGTCGAGACGGGCGTAGACGCCGCAGCAGCCGGAGAACGACTCGAACCGCAGCCGGTCGCCGTTGCCCGTCACCACCGGGTCGAGCGAGGCAGCGGCCGGCCGCTGGTAGTAGCGGGCCGAGGCGACGTCGGCGACGGACAGCAGCGCCGCGGCGGCGGCCTCGGGCGCGGTCACGAACCCGGCGAAGAACCGGGGATGGGCGCTCACGCCCGTCGGCGTCGCCCCACCGGAGGTCTCCAACGCGAGCGCGGGACCGCCCGGACCGTTCCGCACGGCCGAGGGACGGAGATAGGTGTACGTCTGCACCGCTGTCGTGGTCATGGCGCAGAACGTACGACCCGCCACTGACAAGTGGCCGTGTTCGTTGCGGAGTTCGGGACCGCTCCGCCCGCACCCACGGGCGGAGCGACGCTCAGTGGCCCGTGGCGTGGGCCAGGAACTCGGCCCAAGCGGTGGGTTCGAAGGCGAGGTGCGGCCCGTGTACGCGCTTGGAGTCGCGGACGCGGACTGTGTCAGAGGTGGCCGCGACCTCCAGGCACGCGGGGCCGTCGTCGGTGCTGTGACTGCTCTTGATCCACTCCAGCGCGGAGCCGCTCTTGGCAGAGGGGGTGGTCGTCACGATTCTCCCCGTCCGGCGGTGCGGGTGAGGAAGTCGGACCAGGCCCCTGGGGTGAAGACGAGGCGCGGACCGTGTATGTGTTTGGAGTCGCGGACGCGGACGGTGTCGGGTGCGGTCGCGACCTCGACACAGTCGGGACCATCAGGAGTGCTGTGGCTGCTCTTGATCCACTCCAGTGTGGAAACAGCTTCGGTGGAAGGTGTGGATGTCATGGTCCTCCCCGTTCCGTGGTCGTGCCCGGCAGGGCGGTGGCCGTTACCGCTCGGCGGCGTGCGCGAGGAAGTCGGCCCAGGCTCCTGGAGTGAAGGCGAGGTGCGGCCCCTGTATGTGCTTGGAGTCGCGGACGCGGATGGTGTCAGGGGTGGCCGCGACCTCCACGCAGTCGGGGCCGTCGTTGCTGCTGTGGCTGCTCTTGATCCACTCCAGCGCGGAGCCGTTCCCGGCGGAAGGGTTGAAGGTCATGTCTCTCCCAGGACTTTCTCAATGAAGGCCAGCGACTCACGTGGGGTGAGAGCCTGCGCTCGGATCATTCCGTACCGCATCTCAAGGATCTGGACCTCCTTGGGATCGGAAACCAGGCGGCTGGTGAGCTGAGCTTCCGAGTACCCCACCGCCGAGCCGTCCCCGAGCTTCAGCACACGCAGTTCACCAGCCATCCCGGCGTGTTTTTCGCGGCTCGTCGGCATCACCTGAATCTCGACGTGCCGCAACTGTCCGACTTCCAGCAGGCGTTCGAGCTGGCGTCGCAGCACCATTCTGCCCCCGAGTGGGCGTCGGAGCGTCGCCTCTTCCTGGACAAAGGCCAGGAGTGGAACAGGCTGCCGTTCGAAGATCCTCTGTCGAGCCATACGAGCGGCCACGTGCCGCTCGATGTCATCCGCGCTGTACGTGGGGAGTCGCATCTCGAACAACGCCCGCGTGTATTCCTCTGTCTGCAATAGACCATGCATGTTGTGGTTGCCGTACGCGCCCATCTCGACGGCCTCGGCCTCCAGCCTGGCCAGATCGCGGACCTTCTTCGGATAGCGCGCCTCCGCCACGTCGTCCTTCATCGCCGCGAGCTTGCCGCCCGCGCCCAGGACCGCGTCCGCTTTGGTCAGGAACTCCGGGTGCGGCAGGCGCTTGGCCCGCTCCACGGCCGAGACCATGCCCAGGCTGTATCCGATGGCCTCGCCCAGCTCCGCCTGCGTCAGCCCGGCCGCCTCCCGCCACAACTTGATCTGGCGGCCGGCGGCCCGCACCACCGCCCCGTACTCGTCGTCCCACTCCGCTTGCCAGGACGTGCCGTCCGCGCCGTCCGTCGTGTGCGCCTTGCGGGCCGCGTACTCACTGTCCACGGTCATGTGCGTCCTCACCTCCGTTCGTGCCCGTGTCCAACGGCGCCCGCCCCGGCATGTCACCCCGAGCAGGCCGCACAGAATCGGGCCGCACCCGCACAACCGTCCGTTGCCCGAGCGTCACCGAAGACGACTCTAAGCAAAGGAACGTGACTCTGTGTAGCGAAGGATCGAAAATCACTCGAACTGGAAATTCCGCATCTTCCGCTCCCTCGACGCGCACGTTCGCCGGAGCGAACCACGGGAAGTCCGCACACCCAGGCGAGGCGCGGGGATCGCCTGGTGGCCATGTCTGCTTAACCGGCGATTCAAACTCGCTTGCGAGCATCACGGAATGCAGCCCGTCGTGTCGAGTGCGAACCGCAGGTCACGACCGGCGCGGTTTCTCGACGCGCCGGCAATCCTCGCGGCGCGGAAGAATGGAAGAATGAGCCAGTCCGCCCAGCCTTCCGTCGGTTCCATCGCCGCCTCGCGTTCGAACGTCGTGGTCCCGTCCGAGCCCGCCCCGGAGCCGGGGATCGACCTCGACGTGGACGCCTACCCGGAGGGGGAAGGCCCCGAGGACAGGGACGAGGAGCTTCCGCAGGGACGTTTCCTCGACCGCGAGCGGAGCTGGCTCGCCTTCAACGAGCGGGTGCTGGAGCTGGCCGAGGACCCGAGCACGCCGCTGCTGGAGCGCGCCAACTTCCTGGCGATCTTCGCCAACAACCTCGACGAGTTCTTCATGGTGCGCGTCGCCGGTCTCAAGCGGCGCATCGCCACCGGCGTCGCCACCCGCTCCGCCTCCGGCCTCCAGCCGCGCGAGGTGCTGGAGCAGATCTGGACCCGCTCGCGGGAGCTCATGGCCCGGCACGCCGCCTGCTTCCAGCAGGACGTCCTGCCCGCCCTGGCCGACGAGGGCATCCACCTCATCCGCTGGCCGGAGCTGACCGAGGAGGAGCAGTCCCGTCTGTTCACCCTCTTCCGGCAGCAGATCTACCCCGTCCTGACCCCGCTGGCGGTCGACCCGGCGCACCCGTTCCCCTACATCTCCGGACTGTCGCTGAACCTCGCCGTGGTGGTGCGCAACCCGGTCAGCGGCCACGACCACTTCGCGCGTGTGAAGGTGCCGCCGCTGCTGTCGCGGTTCCTGGAGGCGTCCCCGCAGCGGTACGTGCCCGTCGAGGACGTGATCGCCGCCCACCTGGAGGAGCTGTTCCCCGGGATGGAGGTCCTCGCCCACCACATGTTCCGGGTCACCCGCAACGAGGACCTGGAGGTCGAGGAGGACGACGCCGAGAACATCCTCCAGGCGCTGGAGAAGGAGCTGATGCGGCGCCGTTTCGGGCCGCCGGTGCGTCTGGAGGTCGAGGAGAGCATCGACCCGTACGTGCTGGACCTGCTGGTGCGGGAGCTGAAGATCTCCGAGGCCGAGGTGTACCCGCTGCCCGGCCCGCTGGACCTCACCGGTCTGTTCGGCATCTCCGCGCTGGACCGGCCCGAGCTGAAGTACCCCAAGTTCGTCGCCGGGACCCACCGCGACCTCGCCGAGGTGGAGTCGGCGTCGGCGCCCGACGTCTTCGCGGCGCTGAACAGGCGGGACGTGCTGCTCCACCACCCGTACGACTCCTTCTCCACCTCCGTGCAGCGTTTCCTGGAGCAGGCCGCCGCCGACCCGGACGTGCTGGCGATCAAGCAGACGCTGTACCGGACCTCCGGCGACTCCCCGATCGTGGACGCGCTGATAGACGCGGCCGAGTCCGGCAAGCAGGTGCTGGTGCTGGTCGAGATCAAGGCGCGCTTCGACGAGCAGGCCAACATCAAGTGGGCGCGGAAGCTGGAGGAGGCCGGCTGCCACGTCGTCTACGGGCTGGTGGGCCTCAAGACGCACTGCAAGCTGTCGCTGGTGGTGCGGCAGGAGGGCGACACGCTGCGGCGGTACAGCCACGTCGGGACGGGCAACTACCACCCCAAGACCGCCCGTCTCTACGAGGACCTGGGCCTGCTCACCGCCGATCCGCAGGTCGGCGCGGACCTGTCGGACCTGTTCAACCGACTGTCGGGCTACTCGCGGCGCACCAGCTACCGTCGACTGCTCGTCGCGCCCAGCTCGCTCCGCAAGGGGCTGGTGCGGCGGATTCACCGGGAGATCGCCCACCACCGGGCCGGGCAGCCCGCCTTCGTGCGCATCAAGGTCAACTCGATCGTCGACGAGGCGGTCGTCGACGCCCTCTACCGCGCCTCCCGCGCCGGCGTCCCGGTGGACGTGTGGGTGCGCGGCATCTGCGCGCTGCGGCCGGGGGTGCCGGGGCTGTCGGAGAACATACGGGTGCGCAGCGTGCTCGGGCGCTTCCTGGAGCACTCGCGGGTCTTCGTCTTCGGCAACGGAGGCGACCCCGAGGTGTGGATCGGCAGCGCCGACATGATGCACCGCAACCTCGACCGGCGGGTCGAGGCGCTGGTGAGGGTCACCGACCCCGGCCACCGCGCCTCCCTCAACCAGTTGCTGGAGACGGGCACGGCGGACACCACCGCCTCCTGGCACCTGGGTCCGGACGGCGAGTGGACGCGCCACGCCACCGACGCCGAGGGACGACCCCTGCACCACATCCAGGAAATGCTCATCGACGCCCGGAGGCGCCGACGTGGTCCAGCGACATGACCTGTCCGTCGGAACGAGCGGTGGGGGAGGGGACCCGGGGGCCGGGACCCTGCCGGAGCCGTTTCCGGGGGAGTACCCCGACCCGCGGAACGCCACGGCGGGCGAGGTGCTGGCGGAGTACCTCCACCGGCAGGCGACGGAGTTCCTGCGCAGCCTGCGCCTGCACGAGGAGAGCGCGGGCAGCGCGGAGTCCGCGGCCGTCGCGGCCGAGGCCGTGCGGATGCTGCGCCGCTCCGCCCGCCGGATCGGCGCGGCCCTCCAGTCCTACCGGCCGCTGATCGACGGGGCCTGGGCCGACCAGCTCTCCGGCGAACTGGCCTGGCTGGCGGGGGTGTTGGGTCGGGAGTCGGCCTACGAGGCGCGGCTGCACCGGCTGCTCGCGGCGCTCCACCGGCTGTCCTCCGCACCCGCCGACCCCGCGCCGTCCGCCGAACCCGCCCTCGTCCCGCCCGCGCGGCCGGCCCGGCGGGGCACTGCCTCCGCCGGGGGCGGCCTGGACGCGGGCGTGGCCCGGGCCGGGGCGCTGCTGGAGCGGCAACTGACCCTCGCCCGCACCCGCGCCCACTCCGCCGCACTCCAGGCGCTCGGCTCCTCCCGCTTCCACGCCGTCGCCGACGCGGTCGCCGTCCTGGCCTCCGAGGCGCCGCTGTCCGAGGCCGCGTCCCGTCCCGTGGCCGGGGCCCTGCTGCCGCTGGCCGAACTGGCGCACCGGCGTGCGGTGGAGGCCGTGGAGGCGCTGCCGCTGACCCGGGCTCGCCAGTCGTACAACGGTGAGGCGTTGGCCCACACCCTCGCCGTCGACGGGGAGCACGACGCCGCCTGGAACCGGGTGCGGCTGCTGGTGCGGCTGCGCCGGTACGCCCACGAGGTGGTCGGGCACGACGACCCGGCGCTGATCGCCGCCGGCCGGGCGCTCGACCGGCACCGGGACGCGGCCGAGGCCGCCGCCGCGGCGGCCGGCGCCGCCCGCACCCCCCGTATCGCGCCCGCCACCGCCTACGCGCTGGGCGTCCTCCACGCCGACCAGCGGCACGAGGTCGAGGCGGCGCGGTTCAGTTTCGGACGGCTGTGGCACCCGGCGCCCGTGGCGCCGCAGGCCGCGCCGGCGGCGGTGACGTCCGGGGCGGAGGCGGGACGCTGATGCCCGGCCCCCGGGTGATCCGTGCGGCGGGCTGTGTGCTGTGGCGTCGTGCGGGCTCCGGCGCGGGGATCGAGATCGCGCTCGTGCACCGTCCCAAGTGGGACGACTGGTCGCACCCGAAGGGGAAGTGCGAGAAGGGCGAGGGAGCCCTGGGCGCGGCGGTGCGCGAGGTGCGCGAGGAGACCGGCATGGACTGCCGGCCGGGCGTGATGCTCCCCACCGTGCGGTACACGGTCGGGGACGTGCCCAAGGAGGTCCGCTACTGGGAGGCCGAGGCGACCGGTGGGGCGTTCACGCCCGGCGACGAGGTCGATCGGCTGCTGTGGCTGCCCCCGGAGGAGGCCAGGGAGCGGCTCACCCGGGACCAGGACCGCGAGCTGGTCGACGCGCTGCTGACGGTGCTCCCCCACGAGCTGCTCTGACGCCTCGGTCCGGCCCGTCCCCCTTCGTCTCCCCTCCCCGCCCTCCTCCCGGCAGGCTCTCCGCGCGCCCTCAAGGGGATTGTTCCGTACCTACTTTGACCTGCTCATTTGACGTGTCCTCTCAAGTAAGTTGAGTGCTCACTTGTCAATTTTCCTCCGTGGGGTTATATAGGAAGCAGAGGACATCACGGGAGGGTGAGAGAAGGAAGGAGATGGTCCGTGATGCTGATGCGCACCGATCCGTTCCGTGAGCTCGACCGCCTCACCGAGCAGTTGCTCGGCACCGTGGCCCGTCCCGTCGGGATGCCGATGGACGCCTACCGCACCGACGACCACGTCGTGGTCCACTTCGACCTGCCGGGCGTCGACCCGGAGACGGTCGACCTCGACGTCGAGCGGAACGTCCTGACCGTCAACGCCGAGCGCTCCTGGCCGGGCCCGGAGGACGCCGAGCGGATCGCCGCCGAGCGGCCGACCGGCCGGTTCAGCCGGCAGATCTTCCTCGGCGACACCCTGGACACCGAGCGGATCGAGGCCACGTACGAGGCCGGTGTCCTGACACTGCGCATCCCGGTGGCCGAGCAGGCCAAGCCGCGCAAGATCCAGATCAGCGGCGGCTCCGACAAGAAGGAGCTCACCGGCTGAGTTCGCCGGCCGGGCCCACCGGCCGGCGCCGGGCCGACGGCGGCCGGGACCGACGGCGAGGGCCCGTGCCCGTACGGGCCCTCACCCCCTCCCGCGCGGCGCCAGGGCGTCCCACCGGACGGTGACCTCGCCCTGGCGCCAGCGCCGCGGCCCGTCCACCACCGGCCAGTCGGCGCGGACCTTCAGCACGGTCCGCATCCACCGTTGCCGGGCGCCCAGCGCGGCGTACGAGGAGGCCGCCGCCCAGGCCCGGTCCATGGCGCGGAGGAAGGCGTGCACCGGTTCGCCCGGCACGTTGCGGTGGATGAGCGCCTTGGGCAGCCGTTCGGCCAGGTCGGACGGGACGCCCAGGGAACCCAGCCGGGTCGCGAAGGTCACCGTCCGCGGCCCCTCCGGGCCGATCGCCACCCACACGTGACGCCGCCCGATCTCGTCGCACGTTCCCTCGACCAGCAACCCGCCGGGCGCCAGCCGGGCGCGCAGCCGGTCCCACACGGGCGCCACCTCGTGCTCGTCGTACTGCCGCAGCACGTTCGCGGCCCGGATCAGCAGGGGCCGCCGCCCGCCGGGCAGTGGCACCTCGAACCCGCCGTGCGCGAAGGTCAGCCCCTCGCGGGCGTACGGCAGCGCGGCCTCGACCCGCGCCGGGTCGATCTCGATGCCCACCACGTTCACGTCCGGGCAGACCGTCCGCAGCCGTCCCAACAGCTCGACGGCCGTCCACGGCGCGGCCCCGTACCCCAGGTCCACGGCGACGGGTCCGCCGGGGTCGGCGGCGCGGCACAGCGCGGCGCCGTGCGCGGCGGCGATCCAGCGGTCCATCCGTCGGAGCCGGTTCGGATTCGTCGTTCCCCGCGTGACGGCCCCCACGGGCCGCCCGACCGCACGCCTGCCCATGGCGGCAACCCTACGCGCGGATCGCGCGGCGCTCGGACGCACCCGGCGTGATCGGACGCGCCCGGCCCCGACCGAACGCCGACCGGAAGCCGGTCGGAACCGCCCGACCCCGGTGCGATGCGCGTCACGGTTTGGCAAAGCGTGGAGCGGAACGGAAATGGAACCGGGACGGCGCATGGTTGTAACCGCTCAAGGAGCGGACCGCCGCTCGGCGTCCCACCCGGAGGAGGCACCGCAGGTGAGCCCGTACCCCACCAGGCTCAGTCGGCGGCGGCACCGTTTCACGCGACGACCGCGGCGCGTGGCCATGCTCAGCGTGCACACCTCGCCGCTGCACCAGCCGGGCACCGGTGACGCCGGCGGGATGAACGTCTACATCGTCGAACTGGCCCGGCAGCTCGCCGCCATCGGCATCGAGGTCGAGGTGTTCACCCGGGCCACCGCCGCCATGCTCCCGCCCACCGTCGAGCTGGCGCCCGGCGTGCTGGTGCGGCACGTGGACGCCGGCCCCTACGAGGGGCTCGCCAAAGAGGACCTCCCCGCGCAACTGTGCGCCTTCACCCACGGCGTGATGCGGGCCTGGGCGAGGCACCGGCCCGGCTACTACGACCTGGTCCACTCCCACTACTGGCTCTCCGGCCACGTCGGCTGGCTCGCCGCCGAACGCTGGGGCGTCCCCCTGGTGCACGCCATGCACACCATGGCCAAGGTCAAGAACGCCGCGCTCGCCGCGGGCGACACCCCCGAACCCGCCGCCCGCGTGATCGGCGAGACGCAGGTCGTGCGCGCCGCCGACCGGCTCATCGCCAACACCGCCGAGGAGGCGGGCCAACTCGTCCACCACTACGACGCCGACCCCGCCCGCACCGCCGTCGTCCACCCCGGCGTCAACCTCGAACGCTTCCGCCCCGCCGACGGCCGCGCCGCCGCGCGGGCCCGGCTCGGACTGCCCGAGGACGCCTTCGTCCCCCTGTTCGCCGGACGGATACAGCCGCTGAAGGCCCCCGACGTCCTGCTGCACGCCGTGCGCCTGCTGCTCGACGCCGACCCCGCCCTGCGCGAACGCCTCGTGGTGCCCGTCGTCGGCGGACCCAGCGGCAGCGGACTGGCCAAACCCGAACGGCTCCAGAAGCTCGCCGCCCGCCTCGGCATAGCCGACGTCGTCCGCTTCCGTCCGCCGGTCGGACAGGACATCCTCGCCGACTGGTACCGCGCGGCGAGCGTGCTGGTGATGCCCTCCCACAGCGAGTCCTTCGGCCTGGTCGCCATCGAGGCCCAGGCGTGCGGCACCCCGGTCGTCGCCGCGGCCGTCGGCGGGCTGCCGGTGGCCGTGCGGGACGGCGTCAGCGGCTTCCTGGTGGACGGGCACGACCCGGCCGACTACGCGCGGGCGCTGCGCCGCCTGGTCGACGACGAGGCGCTGTCCGCCCGGATGGGCGAGGCGGCGGCCCGGCACGCCGGCGGGTTCGGCTGGGACACGGCGGCGACCGCCACGGCCGAGGTGTACGCCGAGGCGGCGGCCGAACACCGCCGCCATCTACGATCGGCCCATGCCCATGGATGACACCTCCCCGTCCGCCGCCCCGCCGGCGGACCCGTCCGCCAAGGCCAGGGCCGCGATCGAACAGGCGCTCCGCGAGGCGGAGTTGACCTGGGAGAGTCCCGCCGACGGCAACTACGTCGTCACGCTGCCGGGCACCCGCAAGCTCTCCACGACCTGCTCGTTGATCGTCGGCCGGCACTCCCTGTCCGTCAACGCCTTCGTCGTCCGCCGCCCCGACGAGAACCACGCCGAGATCCACCGTTGGCTGTTGGAGCGCAACACCCGCCTGTACGGGGTGGCCTACGCCGTCGACCGGCTCGGCGACGTCTACCTGGTGGGGAGGCTGCCACTGGCCGCCGTCACCCCCGAGGAGGTGGACCGGCTGCTCGGGTCGGTCCTGGAGAACGCCGACGGGGTGTTCAACACGCTGCTGGAGATGGGCTTCGCCACGGCGATCCGCAAGGAGCACGCCTGGCGGACCTCCCGCGGCGAATCCACCCGCAACCTGGAGGCCTTCGCGCACCTGCTGCGCGACGAGTGAGCGCTTCCCCCATCGCTTCCCCCACCGGCGCACCGTGAACCACGGGACGCGCGCCCCGGCGACATGTGGCCGAAGCCCATGCGCCGGGGCCTTTGTGTATGCGGCACGGACATTGCCGGTTCATCACCGCGGGGCGGACGCTGCCAGGCATCACCAGAGAGAAACAGCCACCGTCAGTGGCCCGTACGCATCCGCCGAGGAGCCGACCCGCCATGCGCAGACCCGCCTTCATCTCCCTCGCCGCGGCAGCCGTGGCCGCCGCACTCGTCACCTCCTGCTCCAGCCCGGGCACCACCGCCTCCGGCGGTGACGGCGCCAAGGAGGTCGACGTCGCCCTGATCACCTCCACCAGCGGTCCGCTGGCCTCGTACGGGGAGCAGTACCTCCAGGGCTTCGAGGCGGGCCTCGACCACGCCACCGACGGCACCGGAGAGGTCGACGGCATCAAGATCAAGGTCCAGAAGTACGACGACGCCGGCGACCCCGCCAAGGGCGTTTCCCTGGCCAAGAAGAGCGCCGGCCAGGGCGTGAAGATCATCGCCGGCACGGCCGCCTCCGGCGTCGCCACCCAGATCGCTCCGGTGGCCGCCCAGAACAAGGTCCTCTACATCTCCGGCCCCGCCGCGACCGACGCCGTGACCGCCGCCAACGAGTACACCTTCCGCTCCGGACGCCAGACCTTCCAGGACGTGGCCACCGCCCAGCAGATCCTGAAGAAGGCCGAGGGCGGGGACGCCAAGGACAAGAAGGTCGTCGTCCTGGCCCAGGACAACGCCTTCGGGCAGGCCAACGTCGCGGCCGTCGAGAGCGTCCTGGGCAAGGACGGCACCACCGTGACCTCCGTCCTGGCCCCGCCCAGCGCCACCGACCTCACCCCGACCGCCACCAAGGTCAAGGCCGCCAAGCCCGACATGGTGTTCGTCGCCTGGGCCGGCGACACCGCCCAGTCGATGTGGACCACCCTCGACCAGCAGGGCGTGCTGGACGCCTCCACCGTCGTCACCGGCCTCGACATCCGCGCCAGCTACCCCGTCTTCGGCAAGGCCCGCGACAAGATCACCCTGCTCGCCCACTACGTGCCGGGCGCGACCGACACCCCTGAGGCCCAGGCGGTCGAGAAGTACTTCGAGAAGAAGGGCTGGAAGACCGACCTGTTCACGCCCGACGGCTTCAACGCCGCCCAGATGGTCGTCCAGGCCGTCCGCGAGGCCGGAGCCGACGGTGACACCGACGCCATGGTCAAGGCCCTGGAGGGCTTCACCTTCTCCGGCATCAAGGGCGAGAACACCGTGCGGGCGTCCGACCACGCCCTGATCCAGCCCATGTTCCAGGCGGAGTTCAAGGGCGACATGCCGAGCGTGGCGTTCACCGTGGACGCCCAGGGCGTCGCCCCCGTCGAGAAGAAGATCGGCTGATCACGGTGACCGTTCTCGAACTGAGCGGGCTGACCTGGTCCGTCGGCGCGGTCACCATCGTCGAGAAGGTGGACCTCGCCGTCGACGAGGGCGAGTTCGTCGCCGTCATCGGCCCCAACGGCGCCGGCAAGACCTCCCTGTTCAACCTCCTCTCCGGCGTCACCCGCCCCACCGGCGGCACCATCCGGCTGGACGGCACCGACATCACCGCCCTGCCGCCGCACCGCCGGGCCCGGCGCGGGATGGGCCGCACCTTCCAGTCCTCCTCCGTCTTCCCGACCATGACCGTCGCCCAGCACGTGGCCCTGGCCGCGCGGGCGGTGGGCGTCAAGCGGGTCGCGGACGACGGGGAGGGCGTGCGCTCGGTCCTGGAGCGCGTACGACTCGGGCACCGCGGCGACGACCTCGCCGCGGGCCTCTCCCACGGCGACAAGCGCAAGCTCGAACTCGCCATGCTGCTCGCCCCCACCCTCGACCAGGGTGGGGGCGGGCCCCGCCTGATGCTCCTCGACGAGCCCATGGCGGGCGTCGCGGCCGAGGAGGTCGACGAGCTGACCGACGTCATCCGCACCCTCCACCGCACCGAGGGCCGCACCGTGCTGATGGTCGAGCACCACATGGACATCCTCCTCGGCCTCGCCGACCGGGTGGCCGTGATGCACCACGGCACGCTGCTGGCCGTCGGCACCCCCGACGCGGTGATGGCCGACCTGACCGTCCAGGAGGCGTACGTGGGGGAGGAACTGTGACCGAACAGCCCGAGAAGCGGTCCCCGTCCCCGGAGCAGTCCCCGATCCTGTCGGTGCGCGACCTGCGGGTCCGCATCGGCGAGTCGCGCATCCTCCAGGGCGTCGGCTTCGACGTCGCCCCCACCGGCACCACCGCCCTGCTGGGCCGCAACGGCGTCGGCAAGACCACCACCGTCCGCTCCGTCCTGGGCCTGCTGCCCGAGGACGGCGAGGTGACCGGCGGCACCGTCGTCTTCGACGGCACCGACATCACCGGACACCGCACCCACACCGTGGTGCGGCGCGGCATCGGCTACGTCCCCGAGGACCGCGGCGTGTTCGGCGGACTCACCGTCGCCGAGAACCTCACCCTCGCCGAACGCGGCGACGGCCCCCACCACTACGACCTGGTGCACGACCTCTTCCCCGAGCTGAAGGCCCGACGGAAGCAGCGCGCCGGCACCCTCTCCGGCGGCCAGCAGCAGATGGTCGCCCTCGCCCGCGCCCTGCTCAACGACAACCGCCTGGTCATCGTCGACGAACCCACCAAGGGCCTCGCGCCCCGCGTCGTCACCGAGGTCGCCGAGGTCCTCGAACGCGCCGCCGAACGCGTTCCGTTGCTGCTCGTCGAGCAGAACCTGGCCGTCGTGAGGCGGCTGGCGCGCGACGCGGTGGTGCTGGACGCGGGCCGCACCGTCCACACCGGCGACGCGCGCGACCTGCTCGCCGACCGCGAACGCACCACGAGCCTGCTCGGCGTCGGCCGCCACGAGAAGCCCGGAACGCCGGAGACCGCGGGCACCGGGCGGAGCACCAAGGAGGCCACCCGATGAGCACACTGGTCCTGCTCACCCTCACCGGACTGGGCCTGGGCGCCCTGTACTTCCTCATCGCCTCCGGGCTCGCCCTGATCTTCGGCCTGATGGACGTCCTCAACTTCGCCCACGGCGCGTTCCTGACGGTCTCGGCGTACGCCGCCTGGCGCACGGCCGAGACGTTCGCCGGGACGGGCGGGCTGGCGCTCGCCGCGCTGGTCGGCACCGCCACCGGCGCGCTGTTGGCGATCGTCGTCGAACTCGTCCTCATCCGCAGGCTCTACGGGCGGCCCCGGGAGCAGATCCTGGTCACCGTCGGCCTCTCGCTGGCCATCCCCGCCCTCGTCCAGGCCGTCTGGGGCGCGGACTCCCGCCCGTTCCCGGTGCCCGAGGCGCTCTCCGGCACCGTCGGCGTGCTGGGCGCGCAGGTCCCCGTCAGCCGCTTCGTGCTGATCGTGGCGGCTGGACTGGTGCTGGCGGCCGTGACGCTGTTCCTCTCCCGCACCCGCTACGGCCTGATCGTGCGGGCGGGCGTGGAGAACCGGGCGATGGTCACCGCGCTGGGCATCGACGTGACCCGTGCCTTCACCCTCGTCTTCGCCATCGGCGGCGCCCTCGCCGGACTCGCGGGCGTGCTCGGCGGGCTCTACTTCGGCTCGCTCTCCCCGCACCAGGGCACCTCGCTGCTGGTGTTCGCCTTCGTCGTGGTGGTCATCGGCGGCATGGGCTCCATCCCCGGCGTGGCGCTCTCCGCGCTCGCCGTCGGCCTGGTGCAGCAGTACGCCAACTACTACGTCGACGGCTACGGCGACTTCGCCGTCGTCGTGCTGCTCGCCGCGGTCGTCCTCGCCCGGCCCGCCCCCCGACTCGCAGGAGGAACGGCATGACGGCCTCTCCGACACCCACCCCGACCACCACCGAGAACCCCACCGCCACCGCCGAGGCCCCGCCGGCGTCCCCCGCCCGGCCCGCACCCGCCCGGCAGTGGTGGCGCGGACCGATCGTCCCGGCGGCCGTCCTGCTCGTCCTGGCGATCCTGCCGTTCTCCGCCGTCGAGGTGCCGATCCTGCTCGACGGCCCGGTCAACTCGCCCGGCTCGCTGCAACTCCTCGCGCTGTGCCTGGTGTTCGCCGGCCTGGCGCTCGGCTACGACCTGATGTTCGGCCGCACCGGACTGCTCTCCTTCGGCCACGCCCTCTACGTCGCGGGCGGCGCGTACGGCACCCAACTGGCCATGACCGAACTGGGCCTGGGCTTCTTCCCCGCCGTGCTGCTGGCCCTGGTCGGCGGCGCCGTCGCCGCGGTCCTGCTGGGCGCCGTCTCGCTGCGCGGCCTGGCCCTGGGCGGCATCGGCTTCGCCATGGTCACGCTCGCCTTCGCGGAGGCCGGCTCGCTGTGGGTGCAGCGCAACCCGGGCGGTATGACGGGCGGCGAGGAGGGACTGCCGCTGCACACCGAGGGGGTGCCCGAGGCGTTCGTCGGCGTGCAGAACACCGCCAACGTCTACTGGCTGTCCCTGGGCTACCTGGTGCTGGTGGCCGCCGTGGTGTGGGTGGCCGTCTCCCGGCCGGTCGGCCGGATCTGGCAGGGCATCCGCGACAACGAGCAGCGGGTGTCCGTCCTGGGCTACGACCCCTTCCGCCACAAGCTGGGGGTGTTCGTGCTCGCGTCCACGCTGGGCGTGTTGGGCGGCGCGATGCACCTGCTGGTCACGGCGGGCGTGACCCCGCGCTCCAGCACCGCGCAGTTCACGCTGACGCTGCTGGTGATGGTCGTCCTCGGCGGCAGCGGCACCCGCTGGGGTCCGGTGATCGGCGGTGTGCTGTTCACCTTCCTCGACCAGCGGCTGGCGGTGCTGGCAAGCTCCGAACTGGTGGACGGGCTGCCCGAGTTCCTGCACGCTCCGCTGTCGGAGCCGATGGTGATCCTCGGCGCCCTGTTCGTGGTCGCGGTGTACGTGGCGCCCGGCGGCATCGCGTCGATCAGGCGCTCGCTGTCGTGGGGCCCGTCCCGACGGACGGAGACGAAGGGAGCGGAAAGGTGACGGTGCGCGAGGTGAAGGATCTGAGCGTCCCGGTGCGCGGGGGAGACCTGGCGGTCTCCGAGTGGCCCGGCGCCGGGGAGCCGGTGATCGCCCTGCACGGCATCACCTCCAACAGCCGGATCTTCGGCGCCCTCGCCGACGCGCTGGGCGAGGACGTCCCGCTGCTCGCCCCGGACCTGCGGGGTCGGGCGGGCAGTGCCGGACTGCCGGGGCCGTACGGGCTCGCCGAACACGTCGAGGACGTCATCGCCCTGCTGGACCACCGGGGGCTGGAGCGGGCGGTGCTGGTCGGCCACTCCATGGGCGCCTTCGTCGCCGCCCTGACGGCGGCCCGCCGGCCCGACCGGGTCGCCGGGGCGGTGCTGGTCGACGGCGGCGTGGGCTTCCCCGCCCCCGAGGGCACGGACATCGACGAGCTGCTGGAGGCCGTGATCGGCCCGGCGATGCGGCGCCTGTCGATGACCTTCCCCGACCGGGACGCCTACCGGACGTTCTTCCGCGAGCACCCGGCCCTGGCCGCCCACTGGTGCGACGCCGTCCGGGCGCAGGTGGACCGCGACCTGGTGGGGGAGGCGCCGGAGATGCGCAGCAGTTGCGTCCTGGAGGCGATACGGGCCGACGGCGCGGACGTCCTGGCCGACTCCGAGACCCTCGCGGCCGTGCGGACCGCCTCCGCGAAGGTGCCCATGGCGCTGCTGTGGGCCGAGCGGGGCATGCTCGACGAACCGCAGGGCCTGTACGACGAGGACCGTCTCGCGGCGGCCGAGCTGGACGGCACGGGGGTGACGGTCCGGTGCGTCCCCGACACCAACCACTACTCGATCATGCTGGCCCCGCACGCCACCGAGGCGATCCGCGCCGCCCTGGACACCGTGACACCGTGACACGGTGGGGCGGCCGTCCGGCGGCCCGTGCCGGTGGAGCGGCCGGCCCTCCGTCGGCGCGGGAGGCTCCGCGCCCACCGCGCCGGCGGGCGCGGTCCGGGGCGTCTCACCGACCGGCCGTGCCGCGCTCGCCCCCCGGACGGTCGATTAGGCTCGGGCCCATGGCCGACGCACCGTACAAGCTGATTCTCCTCCGCCACGGCGAGAGCGAGTGGAACGCGAAGAACCTGTTCACCGGCTGGGTGGACGTCAACCTGACCGAGAAGGGCGAGAAGGAGGCGGCACGCGGCGGTGAGCTGCTGAAGGACGCCGGCCTGCTCCCCGACGTCGTGCACACCTCCGTCCAGAAGCGCGCCATCCGCACGGCCCAGCTCGCCCTGGAGGCCGCCGACCGCCTCTGGATTCCCGTCCGTCGCTCCTGGCGTCTCAACGAGCGCCACTACGGCGCGCTCCAGGGCAAGAACAAGGCGCAGATCCGCGAGGAGTTCGGCGAGGAGCAGTTCATGCAGTGGCGCCGCTCCTACGACGTCCCGCCGCCGGAGCTGGAGGACGGCGCCGAGTGGTCGCAGAGCGACGACCCGCGCTACGCGATGATCCCCAGCGAGCTGCGCCCGCGCACCGAGTGCCTCAAGGACGTGGTCGCCCGCATGCTGCCGTACTGGTACGACGGCATCGTCCCGGACCTGCTGACCGGCCGCACGGTCCTGATCGCCGCGCACGGCAACAGCCTCCGCGCGCTGGTCAAGCACCTGGACAAGATCTCCGACGAGGAGATCTCGGGCCTCAACATCCCCACCGGCATCCCGCTCGCCTACGACCTGGACGCCGACTTCCACCCGGTCAACCCGGGCGGCACCTACCTCGACCCGGAGGCGGCGAAGGCCGCGATCGAGGCGGTCAAGAACCAGGGCAAGAAGTAGCCCGATCCCACGGACGAGCCCCCTGCCAGTGGTTTTTCCGCTGGCAGGGGGCTCGTTGCGTCATTTGGGCCGCCCGGGGGCCGTCAGAGTCAGGGACGCTGGGCTCAGACGAGTCGGATGCGTGCCTCGAACGTGATCAGGAACGCTGCAAGCTCCATGACCGCAACAACGTGGGCAGGTACCGCAACCTGGAACGGTAGCGCAGCGACGCCAACACCGATCAGGGCGAACGGCAGCCCGCGGGGGGTTACCTCGACGGCCAGAGTCGGACGTACCATGGAGTCCTCCTTCGTGTGTTGCTTAATTGAACTTGGGTACCGCGAACGGAGAATCAGGCCGCCCCCTGGCCCGGGGGCGGCCTCTCGCGTCAGCGAAACTCTATGCTGCGTGACCGACGGGCACAAATCCCCTGCATGGGAGGGGTGATCATGGTTCGGGTGGAGTATTCAATGCGTCCATCCCTGAGGTTTCGGAAGACTCCTGGACACTGTTTTATGCGCCGTCTGGCGTGTACGCCAGGCGGCGTACACGCCAGACGGCGTGCAGGTGGGAGGGGGTGGAGTGGGACCTGAGCGACTTATCCTCTCAGGCTTTAGGCCTGAATTCTGCGGTGGTTCTCCGGATAGTGGTTGGCGATAGATGCGCGGATAGTGGTTCGCAATATGTTTGTGGATAGCGATTGACGATAGATTCACGGATAGTGATTCGCGGTATGTTCGCGGGTAGCGGTTCGCAATAGATTCCGCTTGTGTTCCGAGGGGGTAGCGAGCTGTGTCATCTTCGGTCGAAGACTGAGGCCGCGGCCTTGCGTGTCCGCTCCCGGCTGGACGGCATCAGGTGCGCGTACAGCCGGAGCGGCAGCCCGGGGGCCGAGTGCCCCAGGTGCTCGGCGAGCGCCTTGACGCTCTCCCCGGCGTCCAGGAGCACGGAGGCGTAGAAGTGCCTCAGCGCATGCGTCCCGTCCTCCCGTGACGCCTTGTACGAATCGCCGCGCCCCGGCGTCGGGAACACACCGACCGCAGCGAGCGCGGGCTTCCACACCTCATCGTTGAGCGGTTCCGCCAGATGTGACCGCCCATGGGAGCGGCGAGGACCAGCCGCTTGGTCACGAGCGGACCGTTCGCGGTCTTCCACGGCAGTGTGATGTCCACCGGAGGGAACCGCCGCATGTGGGCGCGCAGGGTTTCCGCGACGGGCCGGGGAGGGGGACGTCACGGAGCTTGCCGCCCTTGGGCGGAGCGAACACGGGCCTGCTGCGGCTCAGCTTGGGCTGCTGGACGACGTGCAGCGTGTCCGTCTCGAAGTCGATCGCGTCCACGGCCAGGTCGAGGATCTCCCCTTGCCGCAGTCCGCGCCGATGTCCACCATGGCCCGGTACCGCGTCAAAGGTGCGGGCATCGGGTGCCCGGTGCCGGCCGCGCCGCTCCGTGGATCTGTTGTGCATGGTCGGCGCCGGCAGGCCGGGCTCTTGGCCATCGGCAGTGCCTGGCCGTTGGTTGGGTCCCGGACTGGTTACCGGGCCGCCCCCAGACAGAGCCAGGGATGCAACCGCACTACAGAGTTGGATGCCTCGGATGCCGACCATGCTCCGGCGATCTTGGCCGGCCGCACTGACATGTGGCCTTGTCCTCGGCCCTGCGGGATCTTCGGGGGTTGTGGAGGGCGCGCCGGCCGTCCGTGTCCGGGTTCTGTCGTGCCCGGTGGGCTCTCATGGCGTCGGCGTCGGCGTCGGTGTCGGCGTCGGGTGTTCGGGACGGCCGACGGCGAGGAGGGCGACGTCGTCGCCGAGGTGGCCCGCGGTGTACCGGAACAGGTCGGCCGTCAGGGCGTCCAGCACGCGGTCCGGGTCCGGCGGGAGAGGGCGGGACAGTCGCGGGACCGGGTCGTAGAAGACCCCGCGGTGGTCGCGGGCCTCGGTGACACCGTCGGTGAACAACACCAGGACCGCCCCCTCGGGCAGGGTGTACCGGTCGATCGGGACGTCCGGGGGGCCGAGGTCCGCCAGGCCCAGCGGCAGTGACGGTGTGTCCGGTTCCAGCGGACGGACCCGACCGTGGTGGACCAGCAGCGGCGCCGGGTGTCCCCGGTTGGCCATGCGCAGGGTGGAGCCGTCGGCGGACAGCTCGGCGACGACGGCGGTGGCGAACCCCTCGGTCTCCGTCCCGCCCTCGACGACGTCGTGCTCCCGCACCCGCTCCTCCAGCCAGCGGACCACGCCGGCCAGGTCCGGAGTGCGGAGGGCGGCCTCGTGGAAGGTGCCGAGCAGCCCGTTGACGGTTCTGACCGCGCCCAGGCCCTTGCCCCGGACATCGGCGATCATCAGCCGGATGCCGTGGGGGGTGGCGTGGATCGCGTACAGGTCGCCCCCGATGGCGGCCTCCTTCGCGGCGGCCTCGTACCGGGCGGCCACGGTCAGCGGCCCCATCCGGCCGGGCGGAGAGGGAAGCACCGCGCGCTGGACGGCCTCGGCGACCTCGCGGGCGTTCTTCAACTGTTGCCGCTCGCGGGCCAGCATCCGGTTGAAGCCCGCGGCCACGAGGGTCAGGGTGACGAAGGTGGAGAACGGGATGACCTCGTCGAGGCTGAACGGTTCCCTGCCCCTCACCAGCGGCAGGAGGAGCGCGGCGAGGAACGCCGCCACGCCGGTGGCGATCGTCCCGGCCAGGGAGAACCAGGGCGCGACCAGCACGGGAGTGGCCGCCAGCAGGGGAAACACCCTCACGCCTCGCGGGGTGAGGAGGTCGAGGACGAACACGCCGAGGATCAGCGTGGCAGGCAGCCATCGAAGCCGCCGCCTCTCAGCGGGCGGGGACGCGTGGGTGGAGCCCATTCTTCTGCGTTTCTGATTGGCCGGGTGTTCATGGACAGGCGATCCGAGTCTCAGTCTGTGCCGAATCCTCGACCGCAGCGACCGGAACGGCGCCTTGCCGGGGGCCGTACCGCGGCCGGTACGGGGCTGCCCCGTCGACCGCCTCCGTCCGATGGCGTCCCCGCAGGTGCCGGCCTCCACACCCGTTCGGTTCGGTGCGCCGGCGGCGACCACGCCGCGCCGCCGGACGGCCCCGACCGCGGGTGAACGGCCTTGGGCACACCCCGCGCCGTGCGGTCCGGAACATCTCCGAAACTTTCGGTGTCGGGTCATCGGTTTTCGATCTTCGAATCGGGATCTCTGCCGGCAGATCTCGAGCTCGATCGGTCGGGCGCGACGATGACCTGGAGAAACGCGGTGCCGGTGAATCTCGGCTCGCAAAGGGGTTTCCGCAATCATTGCGGAAACTGTTGACAAGCCGGCGGGGTCGGGCCAACCTGTCGCCATCGACAGCCCCATCACTGTCGGTCCGGACCACCACGCACCGGGTCACCCGCGTGACGTGGTCCTTCGGTCGTCGGCCGGACGACGACCGACCGAGTTCCACCGAGCTCCACCGAGTTCCACCGTGTTACACGGCGCCGACGCACGTCGGCGTCACCCTGGCCGCCGACAGGCCCACCGGGTCATGACGCGCGCCTGGCTTCCCGCCAACCCCCACGAGGAGGAAGCATGCACGAGGACAACGCTCCCGCCCGCCCGATGAGCCGCCGGCTCTTCGTCGGAAGCGCCGGCGCAGTGGCGCTGGGCGCGTCCGCCGGACTGTTGCTGCCCGGCACCGCACACGCCCAGACGGTCACCTCGAACCAGACCGGCAACCACAACGGCTTCTACTACTCGTTCTGGACCGACGCTCCCGGAACGGTCTCCATGACCATGGGGTCCGGTGGCAACTACAGCACCTCGTGGCGCAACACCGGGAACTTCGTCTGCGGCAAGGGCTGGAGCTACGGCGGACGCAGGACCGTGTACTACTCGGGCAGCTTCAACCCGTCCGGCAACGGTTACCTGTGTCTCTACGGGTGGACGTCGAACCCGCTGGTGGAGTACTACATCGTCGACAACTGGGGCACCTACCGGCCCACGGGTGAGTACCGGGGCACGGTCCACAGCGACGGCGGCACGTACGACATCTACAAGACGACGCGGTACAACGCCCCCTCGGTCGAGGGCACCCGGACGTTCGACCAGTACTGGAGCGTCCGGCAGTCGAAGAAGACGGGCGGAACCATCACCACCGGCAACCACTTCGACGCGTGGTCCCGCGCCGGGATGCGGCTGGGCAGCTTCAACTACTACATGATCATGGCGACGGAGGGCTACCAGAGCAGCGGGAACTCCAACATCACGGTGAGCGGGTGAGAAACCCGTCCGTGGAGGGGACCGTCGTCGTCCTCGACGGAACCGAGGTCCGTCCGGCGGTCCCTCACGGGGGGAGCTGACCCCGGACAGCCGGAACACCGCACCTGTGGCGCGGCGGCCGATGGCCGTCGCGCCACTTCCGTTTCCCGGCGGTTCCCGGCCGCGTCCCCGGTCGCGCGCTCGGCGGGCGTCCGGACGCACCGGCGGGGATGGCGATGGGCTTCGACGACGTCCCCGCTCCCGCGCGGCATGCGAAAGACCTACGAGACGGGCTCCCTGCGCCGGTATTGTCCGGATCAGGTGATGGAGGTCGCTCTCCGGTCTCTCGACCTTCGAGCCTCTCAGCCCGACCGTCGACGTCGGCCTCAGCGGGAGCCACAGCTTTCCGCCAAAGTCGGCTACTCCGGTCGAACTCCCTCGCTCGTCCCGTAGGCCCAATCTCATATTAACTCTTCGGAACGGCCGCGAAAGGCCCAAAGAGGAAAAATATCGACAATCCCGCAGGGTTTCTCCTGTCGATCGCTTTCCGTGTCAATCGGGATACGCAGGGCGTGGAACGGGTCCGTCGTGAGGTGGATCGGGTGTCGCGCGGGTGCCCCTCCGTCGTCCGCGCGCCGACTCGCCCGGTATCCGGGCATCGGACTCGGTTGTGTATCAGTCGGTGCACGAGGGGCGCCGAGGTGCCAACCAGGCGTTACGTTTCAGCCGCTCTGTGGCGGCTTCTGTCGGAACGCCACGCCCTGGTCTCCTGTCCGGTCCCGGTGCGGTGTTCCACGAACGCCGACGTGGAGAGCGGTACCGGTTCGGTTGAGGAGAGGCGCGATGCGACGAAGACGGTTCCTGGGCCTGGCGTCGGGCTTGGCGGGATCCATCGCATGGACGGCGACGGGGTGCGGGGGCAGCGGGACGGCCCGGTCCGACGGCTCCACCCTGAAGGTGATCGTGACGGACCACGGAGACGCCGAGGGGGACGACGTCACCCGGGAGTACTGGGACGGGCTGGTCGACTCCTTCCGGGAAGAGCATCCGGACATCGAGGTCGAGGTCTCCGTCCACCCCGCGAGGGTGGCCGAGCAGAAGGTGGCCGAGGCGGTCGGCAAGGGGGAGCCGCCGGACATCGCGCAACTCGGTTCCTTCGCCGGCCACGCCGCCGCCGGCAGGCTCCACCCGGTGAACGAGGTGCTGTCCATCCCGGTGCAGGCCGACTTCGTCCCGGCCCTGGCCTCGGCGGGCGAGCTGCGCCACGTGCAGTACGCGCTGCCGTTCGCCGCCAACCTCCAACTACTCTTCTACAACAAGGAGCTGTTCGCCGCGGCGGGGCTGGACCCGGACCGGCCGCCCCGCACCTGGGAGGAGTTGCGAGGGGCCGCCGTCGCGCTCCGGGACAGCGGTGTCGACGTCCCCTACGGGCTCGCGTTCGGCGCCAGGGACGCCCACACCGAGGCCATGGCGTGGATGCTGGGCAACGGCGGCGGCTTCACCGGGGAGGGCGGCCTGTACGCCCTCGCCACCTCGGAGAACGTCCAGACCCTGACGTGGCTCCGCGACGAACTCGTCGGCCGGGGGCTGACCACCGCCGACCCCTCCCTCACCAGCCGTCGGGCCCTCTCCGACATGTTCGTGGAGGGGAAGGTGGGCATGCTCACCGGCAGCCTGTCGCTGATGCGGCGGGCCGAGGACGGGAAGCTCGACCACGGAACGGCTCCGCTGCCCGGCCGGCGGGGGCCGTCACGGACCTCCCTGGGGTCCGCCCAGTGGATGTTCGCGTTCCGCAGGGAGGGCAACCACGAGGCGGTCGGGGCGTTCCTCGACCACGTCTACGCCGAGGAGCACCACTACCGGTTCGCCGACCGTCACACCACACTGCCGGTCACGGTGTCGGCGACGGAACGGATGCGGGGCGACGCGCGGCACAAGCGGGTGCGGCCCTTCCTGAACCGACTCGGGGCGGCCGAGTTCCACCCGTGGCACAAGGTCTCCTGGGCCGTGGTCGGCGAGGAGATCCGGGAGAACATCGGCCGGGCCGTCCTGCCCGGAGGCGACCCCGCGAGCGTGCTCGACGCGCTCCAGCGCACGGCGGAGAAGGAGGAGGCCGCACGGGAACGGTGACACCGAGCGGCCGAGGGGCCCGACCGCCGGTGTGCGGCCGGGCCCCTCGGCGCCTTGCTCCGTTGCTCCGTCGTCTCCTCGGGCGGGCGGTCAGCCGCAGCTACCGCCGCACCGGCAGCCGCCGCCGGACTGGCAGCCGCACGAGCATCCTGACCCGCAGCCGCAGGCCCCCAGCACGGGCAGTGAGCGTCGTTCGTCAGCCCGCTCGGCCGCCGTGGACGGGGTCGGGAAGTCCGCCATGAGTACCTCCTCAGCCGGTTCTCACCGGTTGTCGCCGGTGCTCCTCCGCAACCCATTGACGTCCCCACCCACCGAGCGCGTCAACGGCGCGTGGAGGCACGGCCCGCGCCCCCGCGTGGGCGGGGGCGCGTGAGGCGGAGCCGGGTCAGGCGTTCTTGCTCCGGGCGCTCTCCGCGTCCGCGCCGGCGGCCGGGTCCACCTCGTCCGCGTAGTCGCCGGTGACCAGGTAGACGACGCGACGGGCCACCGAGACCGCGTGGTCGGCGAAGCGCTCGTAGTAGCGGCCCAGCAGGGTGACGTCCACGGCCGTCTCGATGCCGTGCTTCCAGCGGTCGTCCATCAGGTGCTGGAAGAGGGTGCGGTGGAGGAGGTCCATCGCGTCGTCGTCCTGCTCCAACTGGAGCGCCAGGTCGACGTCCTTGGTGATGATGACCTCGCGCGCCTTGGCCATCAGGCGCTGCGCGAGCTGACCCATCTCCAGAATGGTCGCCTGGAGGTCCCGCGGCACCGCCGACTCGGGGTAGCGCAGCCGGGCCACCTTGGCGACGTGCTGCGCCAGGTCGCCCGAGCGCTCCAGGTCGGCGCTCATCCGCAGGGAGGTGACGACGATCCGCAGGTCGGTGGCGACCGGCTGCTGGCGGGCCAGCAGGGTTATGGCCTTGGTCTCCAGCTCCCGCTGGAGGTCGTCCACCTTCTCGTCCGCGGCGATCACGCTCTCGGCGAGATGGAGGTCCGCGTCCAGCATCGCCGTGGTGGCTCGGCCGATCGCGGAGCCGACGAGCCGGGCCATCTCGACCAGGCCGTCACCGATCGAGTCCAGCTCCTCGTGGTACGCGTCCCGCATGACTTTCCTTCCCCTCGCATGACGTGACCGTGGGGGCCCGGCCCCGTGGGGCCCGGGGACCGGTTGGGGCACAAGGCCCCCCGCTGTTCCCCCTACGCTCCCACGTTCCGTCCGAAACACGACCGGCTCCGCCCGCCCAAGTGAACCGGCACCGACACCGACGTGAACTCTCGGAGACGAGTGTTCGAGTAGGACCCCGAACAGCTACGGCCGTCTTCCGGGGCCTGCTTAACCTGGACACATGGACGTGAACGCGGCGGTCGCCGCAGTGGCAGCGATCGCCGGGGTGTGCACCGGCGTGATCGCGGTGCTCGCGTTCCGCTGGAGCGAACGCGAGCAGGCCCGTCCCACGCGCAGTTCCCTCCACACCGAGGCCGTGCTGCCTCCGGGTGTGGACACCGTGCTGTCCGTCCTCCGATCGTCCGCCGTCGTGCTGGACGAGTCCGACGCCGTGGTCAAGGCCAGCTCGGCCGCGTACGCCCTCGGGCTGGTGCGCGGCGGGAAGCTCGTCGTGGAGCCGATGCTCCGGATGGCCCGCGACACCCGCCGCGACGGCGAGATCCGTCAGACCGACCTCGAGCTGCCGCGGCGCGGCACCGGCCGGGGGGAGGCCCTGGCCGTCTCCGCGCGGGTGGCACCCCTGGGCTCCCGGCTCGTCCTGCTGCTGGTGGAGGACATGACCGAGGCCCGGCGCATCGAGGCGGTGCGCCGGGACTTCGTGGCGAACGTCAGCCACGAGCTGAAGACACCGGTCGGCGCGCTCTCGCTGCTGTCGGAGGCGGTGATGGACGCCTCCGACGACCCCGAGGCGGTGGAGCGCTTCGCCGGCCGCATGCAGACCGAGGCGACACGGCTGACCAACCTCGTCCAGGAGCTGATCGACCTGTCGCGGGTGCAGAACGACGACCCGCTGGATGACTCCGAGCCCGTCCGGGTGGACGAGCTGGTGGCCGAGGCCATCGACCGCTGCCGCCAGCAGGCGGGCGCCAAGCAGATCACCATCGCCACGGGCGGCACCGCCGGCCTCCACGTGTGGGGCAACCGCGGGCAGCTCGCGGCGGCGCTCGGCAACCTGGTGGAGAACGCCGTGAACTACTCCCCGTCCCGCACCCGGGTGGGCATCTCCGGGCGCAGGGTCGCGGCCCCGGGCGGTGACATGATCGAGGTCGCGGTGACCGACCAGGGCATCGGGATCTCCGACAAGGACAAGGAGCGGATCTTCGAACGCTTCTACCGCGTCGACCCGGCCCGCTCCCGAGCCACCGGCGGCACCGGCCTGGGCCTGGCCATCGTCAAGCACGTGGCCGCCTCGCACGGCGGGGAGGTCACGGTGTGGAGCGCCGAGGGCCAGGGCTCCACCTTCACCCTGCGCCTGCCGGAGGCCGGCAGCGCGCGGGAGCGCGAGGAGGCCCGGCGGCGCGAGCGGCAGCGGGCGGCGGGCGCGCTGCGCGAACCGACGGACTTCGGCGACACTGGCGCCGACGCCGCCGAACACGCCGACTACGCCGACGCCGCCGACGGAGACGTCCGCGAGGACCACGACCGCGGCGCCCGCGACGGCACGGACCGCGGTTCCGGGCACCCGCACCGGACCGCCCCTCGATCCCCCACATCCCCCCACGACTCCAACGATCATCATTCCGCTCCAGCCCCGGAGGTCCTCCCGTGACCCGAGTGCTCGTCGTCGAGGACGAGGAATCGTTCAGCGACGCACTGTCGTACATGCTGCGCAAGGAAGGTTTCGAGGTGGCCGTCGCCTCCACGGGCCCGGACGGCCTGGAGGAGTTCGAGCGCAACGGCGCCGATCTGGTGCTGCTCGACCTGATGCTGCCGGGACTGCCCGGCACGGAGGTGTGCCGTCAGTTGCGCGGTCGCTCCAACGTCCCGGTCATCATGGTGACCGCCAAGGACAGCGAGATCGACAAGGTCGTCGGCCTGGAGATAGGAGCCGACGACTACGTGACCAAGCCCTTCTCCTCCCGCGAGCTGGTGGCCCGCATCCGGGCCGTGCTGCGGCGGCGCGGCGAGCCCGAGGAGGCCGTCTCGGCGGCCCTGGAGGCCGGGCCGGTGCGCATGGACGTGGATCGGCACGTGGTGACGGTCGGGGGCAGCAAGGTCGACCTGCCGCTGAAGGAGTTCGACCTGCTGGAGATGCTCCTGCGCAACGCCGGCCGGGTGCTGACCCGCATGCAACTGATAGACCGCGTCTGGGGCGCGGACTACGTCGGCGACACCAAGACGCTGGACGTGCACGTCAAGAGATTGCGCGCCAAGATCGAGCCGGACCCGAGCGCGCCGCGCTACCTGGTGACGGTGCGGGGGCTGGGCTACAAGTTCGAGCCGTGACGGTCGTGTGCCGCCGCGCGTGGCGTGGCGGCACACGACCGAGACGACGGTGGGGCCGCCCCGTGTGGGGGCGGCCCCACCGTCGTCTCAGCGCGGTGGTGGCGCGGGTGGCGCGGCGGGGCCGGCGCTCCGCGCGTTACTCCGTTTCGGCGGGCTCGACGGCGTCACCGGGCTCGCCGTTCTCCGCGGCGGAGGCGCTCGCCTCGGGCGAGGCGGACTCGGAGCCGCCCGGCTCGGGGTTCCGGGCCTCCTGCGTCGGAGCGGCGCTGGGGCCGTAGCCCGCCCAGGCGCCGGTCTCCGGGACCACGGTCACGCGCATCTCCACCCGGCCGGTCGAGCTGAGCTCGAAGACGATCGGCTGGGCGTTGCCGTCCGAGATGCCCGCCTGGTCGGCGTCGGGGATGAGCGCGGAGGCGTTGCCCTCGCCGCCCAGCGCCAGGGAGCCACCCGCCGGGACGGTCAGGTCCTGGCCCTCGGCCGGGCTGAGTTCCGCGGTCTCGCCGGAACCGGCGATCGTGATGGACTCCAGCCTCTCGTCCTCGGAACCGTTGTTGAAGATGCGGGCCGAGACGGAGGCGGGGCCCGAGCCGTCCTCGTCGGTGACGATGTTGACGTTCTGGATCTCGATGTCACCGACGGCGGTGGAGGCGTTGTCGGCCTGGATGTTCAGGCTCTGTGCGTCGGGCCCGGCACCGCAGGCGGTCAGGGCTGCGATCGAGAGCGCAAGGGTGGAGGCGGCGAGGGCGCCGCGTCGAAGGCTGCTGCTCACGGCGGCGGCAACTCCTAGCGGGTGGGTGGTCTGTCGGCGAGGCTCAGCGTACCGACCCCCTTCGCGGCATCCTCACCCGACCCGCCTCGAAGCGTCTCGCCGGGGTGGGCCGAACGGTGCGAACGGCCTTCGAGGGGCGGCCCGGAGACGGGCGCGGTCGAGAAGCGCGGGCGCGGAGTCGGCCGGCGGAATATCGACTGCACGTCCGTGCGAACGATTACGCGCATTCCCCGGAACGCCCCGCGGAAGGGCGCTCGGAAGGTTCGCCGGAAATCGACGGACGAGCCGTTCACGGGGTGGCTGATCAATATCGACAGGGCCGTTCGCCCGACCCAAGGATTCCGACAAAACGGACGTACGGGTGTTTCTGATGGGCTCTCCGAGGGTGGTGACGCGCGCGTTTCACGCCCCTCGCACAGCCCCTCTCACCTGCGAATTCCTGGTTCCGCTGCCCCCTCGCAGCACGATCCGGGCGCTGTTGTCAAGCCCCGAGATATGCCCTGACCTGCGAAAACGCCATTCAGAAGAGGGCGCTCCCGTGTTACCCTGGATAGCCACGGAAGGGGTACCTGTCACATGACGTTCAAGGTTGGCGACACCGTGGTCTATCCCCATCACGGGGCCGCGCTGATCGAGGCCATCGAAACTCGCCAGATCAAAGGCGTGGACAAGACCTACTTGGTTCTGAAGGTCGCGCAGGGCGACCTGGAGGTGCGCGTACCGGCGGAAAACGCGGAGCTCGTCGGCGTGCGCGACGTGGTCGGCCAGGACGGCCTCGACCGGGTCTTCGAGGTGCTCCGCGCGCCCTATGCCGAGGAGCCGACCAACTGGTCCCGTCGGTACAAGGCGAATCTGGAGAAGCTCGCTTCCGGTGACGTGATCAAGGTGGCCGAGGTCGTGCGCGACCTGTGGCGCCGGGAGCGCGAGCGCGGACTCTCCGCGGGTGAGAAGCGGATGCTCGCCAAGGCTCGGCAGATCCTGGTGAGCGAGCTGGCCCTGGCGGAGAACACCAACGAGGACAAGGCGGAGGCGCTGCTCGACGAGGTTCTGGCGTCCTGAACCGACACACGGGCCGCCCGCACCGGTTCCGTGACGGTGGGTGTACGACGCTCGTCGCCACCCGTCGACGACATCCGTCCAAGTGAACACGACCGCTTCGGTGAACAGTCGGAACACCACGTACGACCCCGGCCGGTGAGAGGACTCCCCATCGGTGGAGACGACGGCCGGCGCATGCGAAGTGAACGTGAACGGTGCCGCGGTGCCCGAGTGAGGACACGAGTCCTTCGCCGGGCGCTGCGGCGTATCCGGACCGCGGCACATCCGGGGGCGCACCGAACGGTGCGGGAGCGATCGCCAGGCCGCACGGCACCGTCAGGCGCCGAAGGGCCGGGCCCGGGCGGCTGCTCGACCGGTCGTCACGGAAGGGGCCGATCGGTGCGTCACGCCCGGCACGCTGTGTGCCATACCCACCTCCGCCGAGGACACAAACCTGAACGTGCAGCCAATGCCAGATGAATCGATGTCCGTCGCGGTGTCCGTCGCGGCCGAGGCGACGGACGCGGCGTCCCCGCCCGTACCCGCCGGCCGCACCGCCGTGGTCATCCCCGCCGCGGGCCGCGGCGTACGGCTCGGTCGCGGCGCCCCCAAGGCGCTGCGCTCCCTGGGCGGCACCCCGATGCTCGTCCACGCCGTCCGCGCCGTGGCGAAGGCCCGGACGGTCTCCCTCGTGGTCGTCGTGGCCCCGCCGGACGGCGCCGCGGCCGTCCGCACCCTCCTCGACGAGCACCCCCTGCCCGGCTCCGCCGGCACCACCGAGGTGGTCGTCGTCGCCGGGGGCGAGACCCGGCAGGAGTCGGTGGCCCGGGGCCTGACGGCCCTCACCGACGACACCGACGTGGTCCTCGTCCACGACGCCGCCCGTCCGCTGGTCCCCGTGGAGACCGTGGAGGCCGTCGCGGCGGCCGTACGGAACGGGGCCCCCGCCGTCGTCCCCGCCCTGCCCGTCACCGACACGGTCAAGCGGATCGCGCCCGACGTGCCGGCCGGGGAGCCCGAACCGGTGGTGGACACGCCCGAGAGGTCCCTGCTGCGCGCCGTGCAGACCCCCCAGGGCTTCGACCGGGCCACGCTCGTCAAGGCGCACCAGGAGGCCCCCCGCGAGGGCGAGGGCGCCACCGACGACGCCGGACTGGTGGAGCGGATGGGCGTCCCCGTGGTGCTCGTCCCCGGCCACGAGGAGGCGTTCAAGGTCACCCGTCCGCTGGACCTCGTGCTCGCCGAGGCCGTGCTCGCCCGCAGGAGGGCCACCGATGGCTTCTGAACCGTCCGCTTCCCGGACGTCCCCGCTGCCCCTGGTGGGGATCGGCACGGACGTGCACGCCTTCGAGGAGGGGCGCGAACTGTGGTGCGCCGGCCTCCTCTGGGAGGGCGAGACGCACGGTCTGGCCGGTCACTCCGACGGCGACGTCGCCGCGCACGCCGCCTGCGACGCCCTGTTCTCCGCGGCCGGCCTGGGCGACCTCGGCGCCCACTTCGGCACCGACCGCCCCGAGTGGGCCGGGGCCTCGGGCGTCGCCCTCCTCGCCGAGGCGGCCCGGATCGTCCGGGCGGAGGGCTTCGAGATCGGTAACGTGGCGATCCAGGTCATCGGCGTACGGCCCAAGATCGGCAAGCGGCGCGAGGAGGCGCGGAAGGCGCTCTCGGCCGCGGTCGGTGCCCCGGTGTCCGTCTCCGGCACCACCACCGACGGACTGGGCCTGACCGGACGAGCCGAGGGACTGGCCGCGGTGGCCACGGCGCTGGTCGTCCGCCGCGTCTGAGCGCGCCGCCTGGACGCGGGCTGTCCGAACGCGCGCTTCAGAAGGGGTGCGCTTCCCAGGGGCGCGCCCGAACGGACGCGGCCGAAGCGCCGCATCGGCGGCCCGATCGGCGCGCGTCGGCCCGTGGCACGGCCGACGGTCGTCTACGGTGCCCCCAGAGGCATCCGCGCACGACCGTCGACCACCTCCATGAAGAAGGGAAGCCACCGTGGCAGCCCACCTGTCGGACCAGCTTAGGCGTCTCCTCGACCGCCCCGTCTTCGTCACCGTGACCACCGTCCAGCCCGACGGCCGCCCCCAGGCCTCGCCGGTGTGGGTCAAGCGGGACGGCGACGACCTGCTGATCTCCACCACCGTGGACCGGCGCAAGGCGAAGAACCTCGAACGCGACCCGCGCCTCTCGGTCGTCGTCATCGACCCCGACGAGCCGTACAGCTACGCCGAGGTCCGCGGCACCGCCACCATGACCACCGAGGGCGGACCGGAGCTGATCGACGAGCTGTCGGTGAAGTACAGCGGCAAGCCGTACGCCGAGTTCAACCCCGCGTCGGCGCGGGACGCCCAGCGCGTCGTCGTCCGGATCACCCCCGAGAAGGTCGTCGGCACGCTCGTCTCCTGACCGGGGCCCGGGAATCCGTCGGCCTCGTGTCCCGGGAGCGGCACGGGAGGGCTTGCGTTTCCGACTACCCTTGGGCCCGTGACTCTTCGCCTGTACGACACCAGCGCCCGGAAGATCCGCGACTTCACCCCGCTGACATCGGGCTGTGTCTCGATCTATCTGTGTGGTGCCACCGTGCAGGCACCCCCGCACATCGGTCACATCCGCTCGGGACTGAACTTCGACATCATGCGCCGCTGGTTCGCCCACCGCGGCTATGAGGTGACGTTCGTCCGCAACGTCACGGACATCGACGACAAGATCATCGCGAAGTCCGTCGAGCAGGGCCGCCCCTGGTGGGCGATCGGCTACGCCAACGAGCGCGCCTTCGACGACGCCTACACCGCGCTCGGCTGCCTGCCGCCCACCTACGAGCCGCGCGCCACCGGCCACATCCCCGAGATGGTCGAGATGATGCGCGCGCTGATCGACACCGGCCACGCCTACGCCGCCGACGGCAACGTCTACTTCGACGTGCGCTCCCTCCCCGGCTACCTCTCCCTCTCCAACCAGGACCTGGACGACCTGCGCCAGCCCTCCGGCGAGGGCGAGACCGGCAAGCGCGACCCCCGCGACTTCGCGATGTGGAAGGCCGCCAAGCCCGGCGAGCCGAGCTGGGAGACGCCCTGGGGGCGCGGCCGTCCCGGCTGGCACCTGGAGTGCTCGGCGATGGCCCACAAGTACCTGGGCAGCGCCTTCGACATCCACGGCGGCGGCATCGACCTCGTCTTCCCGCACCACGAGAACGAGATCGCGCAGTCCACGGCGTACGGCGACGAGTTCGCCCGCTACTGGGTGCACAACGCCTGGGTGACGATGAGCGGCGAGAAGATGTCCAAGTCGCTGGGCAACTCGGTGCTCGTCTCCGAGATGGTCAAACAGTGGCGGCCCATCGTGCTCCGCTACTACCTGGGCACCCCGCACTACCGCTCGACGATCGAGTACAGCGAGGAGGCCCTGCGCGAGGCCGAGGCCGCCTTCGGCCGGATCGAAGGCTTCGTCCAGCGCGCCGTGGAGCGGGCCGGCTCGGTGGAGCCGGCGGCCGAGGTGCCGGAGGACTTCGCGGCGGCGATGGACGACGACTTCGGCGTCCCGCAGGCGCTCGCCGTCGTCCACACCGCCGTCCGGCAGGGCAACGCCGCGCTGGCCGACGGCGACAAGGACGCGGTGGCCGCCGCGCTGGCCGACGTACGGGCGATGCTGGGCGTGCTCGGCCTCGACCCCCTCGACCCGCACTGGACGGGCGACGGCGGCGGCGAACGCGGCGAGGAGCTGAGCGAGGCCGTGGACGCCCTGGTCGGCCTGGTGCTGGAGCAGCGTCAGGCGGCACGGGCCCGCAAGGACTACGCCACGGCCGACGCCATCCGCGACCAACTCCAGCGGGCGGGCCTGACCATCGAGGACACTCCCTCCGGCCCCCGCTGGGAACTGGGCCCGCGGGACGTCCGCTGAGCGTCCCGCCGAACGCCCCGCCGAGCGCCTCCCGTCGGGTACCGCCCGCGCCCGACACGTCCCAACCGCCGAGCAGCAAGAAGAGATGAGTGATCCCGATGGCCGGGAACAGCCAACGCCGTAACCGCCGTACGTCCAACAAGAAGGGCGCGCAGGTCGGCAGTGGCGGCAAGCGGCGCCGCGGCCTGGAGGGCAGGGGCCCGACGCCGCCCGCCGAGATGCGCAAGGGCCATGTGAAGAACCGCATCGCCAACGCCAAGGCCCGGCAGGCCGCCCGCCGGCCCGCCGCCCGACGCGGCGGGAAGAGCGGCCCGGAACTGGTCGTCGGCCGCAACCCGGTGGTCGAGGCGCTGCGCGAGGGCGTGCCCGCGAACACGCTCTACGTCCAGCAGTTCATCGACAACGACGAGCGGGTCCGCGAGGCCCTCCAGCTCGCCGCCGACCGCGGTGGCATCCACCTGATGGAGGCTCCCCGCCCCGAGCTGGACCGGATGACGAACGGGCTCAACCACCAGGGCCTGGTCCTCCAGATCCCGCCGTACGAGTACGCGCACCCCGAGGACCTCTCCGCCGCGGCCTACGACGAGGGCGAGGACCCGCTGATCGTCGCGCTCGACGGCGTCACCGACCCGCGCAACCTGGGCGCGGTGGTCCGCTCGGTCACCGCCTTCGGCGGTCACGGCGTGGTCGTCCCCGAGCGCCGCGCGGCCGGCATGACGGCGGGTGCCTGGAAGACGTCGGCGGGCACCGCCGCCCGCACCCCGGTCGCGCGGGCGACGAACCTCACCCGCACGCTGGAGGCGTACCAGAAGGAGGGGCTGTTCGTGATCGGCCTGGCGGCCGACGGAGAGGCCGAACTCCAGGACGTGGCCGCGCTGGACGGTCCGCTGGTGATCGTGGTCGGCAGCGAGGGCAAGGGCCTGTCCCGACTGGTCGGAGAGACCTGCGACCTGCGGGTGCGCATCCCGATGCCGGGCGGCGCGGAGTCCCTCAACGCGGGCGTCGCCGCGAGCGTGGCCCTCTACGAGGCCGCCCGCCGGCGCCGTCCCTGACCGCACGCCCCACCCCGCCCCCACCGCACGTCTCGACGCGGCCCGCCGGAGTCCTCCCGGCGGGCCGCGGTGTCTCTTGACGGGCCCCCGACAGATCCGGGATGCCCAGGCAGTGTCCTATGCGTCCGTCACTCGGTTAGAGGAGTGTGGACACCAGAACACCCGGCACACAGTCCCCCGGCTCGGGCCACCGCCCCGAGGAGGCCCCGGGAGGAAAATCGCGCGGTTTCTTCGACGAGGAGTCGGTGCTGAGCACGGTCAAGGTGCCCAGCGACCCCGCCGAGGTCGTCGTCAACCACGCGAGCTTCAGGGTGCACCTCGCCTCCCCGCCGTCCCGGCCGCGCGTACCGGCCGGGGGCCGCCCCCGTGGACCGGTCGGGGGCGACGTGCCGGTCGCCGTCCGCGGGGCCGTTCCGGTCCGGCGGGCCACCAGGCGCCGTACGCCCGTGGTGTGGAGCGGTCGGACCGAACCCGGCGACGTACGGGCCACGCGGCTGCTCCAGGCGGTCCGCCGCGCCAACCTCGAGGGCGACGCGCTCAACTCCACCACCCAGGTGCTGCCGCGCGTGGTGCCGGGTGCCGCCCCGCCCCTGGACGACGGGCTGCTGGGCGACAGGCCACTGGACGGCGGGCCGCTGGGGGACGGGCCGCGCACCTCGGCCGTCACCACCGTCGACGGCGGGCCGCCCACGATCATCGCCCCCCGCGCGCCCCGGCCCCCCGAGCGCCCGCTGTTCGAGCGTCCGTTGCTCGACGGCGTACGGCCCGCCGAGGGCGCGTACGACGTCCCCGAGGAGGACGCTCTCCCGTACGGCCCGCACGACCCCTACGGGACGGACGACGGCGAGGGCGACGAGGGGGACTTCGAGGAGAGCTTCGAGCCGGACTTCGAGGACGACTTCGAGGAGGAGACGCGGCACCGGCGCGAACTCCCGCGGCACGGCTACTACCCCGGCCGTCGGATGAACCTCGGCGTCGTCCTGCTGCCGCTGCGGATCTTCCTCGGCCTCATCTCCGTCTACGCCGGGATGGGCAAGCTCTGCGACCCGGTCTACTTCGACGGCGACGAACGCGGTTCGCTGGTGAGCTGGTTGAGGTCCCTGGAGCCCTGGGCCGTGGCCGAACCGCTGCACGGCTTCGCGCTCGCCCACCCCGTCGGCGCCGGGCTCTCCGTCGCCTTCCTCCAGATCGTCGTCGGCGTGCTGACCGTCCTGGGGCTGTGGCAGCGGGTCGCGGCCGGCATCGGGGTACTGCTGTCGGCGGCCCTGATCATGACGGTGAGCTGGCGCACCGTCCCGGTGTACGACACCCCCGACATCATCTACCTGGCGGCCTGGAGCCCCCTGGCCATCGCGGGCGCCCCGTACTACTCGCTGGACGCGCGTCTGGCGGGCGAGGCCTGGCGGACGCTCGGACCGCGGGTGGAGGCGTGGGAGCTGCGGCGGCGCGTGCTGCGTCGCGGCACGGTCGTCGCGGCGGTCGTGCTCGGCCTGACGCTCCTGATCGGCTCGGTGATGGGCAGCGCGGTGCGTTCCGCGCGGGTCGCCACCGTGCCCGAGCCGGGCGGCCCGCTGACCAACAACCAACCGGGCTCGCCGCTGCCCCGGAACTCCGAGGAGCGTCCGAGCCCGGCCGCCCCGGGTTCGAGCACCGGACGGCCCGACGCGGACGCCTCGGCGGCGCCGAGCCCGGCCGCCCCCTCGCCGGGATCGACCACCCCCGGCGCGGGCAGCACCGGCAGCGGCGAACCGGGTCCGCCGAGCCAGCGGCAGACCGTACAGGCCCCACAGCGACCCGACCTCCCGGCCCCCGAGCCCGGCACCCCCACGGACACCGACGGCGCCGGCGGCGGTGACGCCGGCACGGGCGGCGGCCCCGGCGGCGGGGAGGACGGCGGCGGCGACGACGGCGACAGCGACGAGGGCGGTCGCGGCGCGCTGGGCGGCCTGTTGGGCTGACGCCGGCGCCCGACACACGGTTCCGTCGCCCGTGCGCACCGGTGCGCACGGGCGACGGAACCGTGGTCGAACGGGCGGGGGACGGCTCTCGGACGCCCTTCGTAAGGGCTCTTGGGGACCCCTGGAACGCCTTCGGGGGCGCCTGCGGAAGCAACTCTCGCGAAACCGGCGGAACCGTCAGAATCAGCAGAACCGGCGGAACCGGCGTTCCGGTAGGGGACTACCGGGACCGGGAACGGCCCTGGGACGCGAGTTCCTTGGCGGCCTCGGTGAGGTCTTTGGCGGTGTCGATGGCCCGCCAGTACGCGCCCTGCGGGATCTGGTAGCCCGCCAGGGTGCGTTCGCGCGCCAGGCGGGGGAACGTGGTCCGCTCGTGGTCGCCGCGGTCGGGCAGCATCGCGGTGAAGGGCGCGGAGAAGACGTAGACGCCCGCGTTGATCAGGTACGGGGAGGGCGGGGCCTCGATGAAGTCCAGGACGTGGCCGAACTCGTCGGTCTCCACGGCCCCCCAGGGGATGCGCGGACGGGCCAGCGCCACGGTGGCGGTGGCGTCGCGCTCGGCGTGGAACTCGGCCATCTCGCGCAGCGGGAAGCGCGTCCAGATGTCGCCGTTGGTGGCGTACCACGGCTCGTCGGGGCGGGGGAGCGAGGCGGCGGCGTACTTCAGGCCGCCACCGCGGCCCAGGGGCTCCTTCTCGACGACGGTCGTCACCCGCAGCGGCAACTCGGCGGCCGTCAGCCACTCCTGGAGCACCTCGGCGAGGTGGCCGCAGGAGATCACGACGTCGGTGACGCCCTCGTCGGCCAGCCAGGCGAGCTGGTGACCGATGATCGGAGTCCCGGTGCCGGGGATCTCGACCATCGGCTTGGGGCGGTCGTCGGTGTACGGACGCAGCCGTGACCCCTGGCCGCCGGCCAGGACCACGGCCTGGGTCGGGTGGATGTGCGCGAACTGGGCGTCGAGAGTCATGCGGAGACGATATGCGCACCCGTCTCCGCGGCCACCCGGTACCCGGCGTTCCCCGAGGCGCCCGGCTGTGCCGGGGGGCACCCGGGGAGCGCGTCGGTCAGCGGGACTCGGCGATCCCCGCGGCGAAGGAGGTGTCGCACACCGGGCGCGAGTACACGTGGGCGCGCTGCGGGGAACCGTACTTCCGCACCGCGGCCCGGCCCAGGGCCCGCGCGATGGAGGTGCAGTGCCTCGCCAGGGACGGCCTGCGGTTCATCTCCTCCTGCAGGCTCGTCAGGGCGACGCCCGGGTCCTTCTCCTGGAGTTCCGCGACGAGCCGGTCGCGCACCGCCTCGTGCGGGGCGCGGTCGCGGGGTGCCTTCTTCTCCGAAGAGGCGGTGAGGACCTGGGTCTCGTAGGGCGAGGGAGCCCAGGAGACGCGGGTGACGGCGAGGGTCCCGGACAGGACCAGGACGACCGGGAGGACGAGAGCGAGAGTCCTGCCGATGTGGCGCGCTACCGGATTCACTGCTGGAGCCTTCCTCGCGAGGACGGTTTCGGGGAGCCCGTTGAGGGGCGGTTGTGATCGTAGCGAGGAGTAGTGATTTGGCGACATTTGGTCACCCCCCTGGGTGACGGAGGGCCCCATATCGCCCGGAGCGTGTTGACGAACGGCCTCTCCGGACGCCTTCCGGACACGCTTCCGGACGCCCCTCCGGTCCTTGCGCGAACGTCCTTGCGCGAACGCCTCGGAGGAACGACGAGGGGTCCGCACCCCCGCGTACCGCGGGTGGTGCGGACCCCTGCCGGCCGTCGTGCGGCCGTTGTCGAGTGCCCCGGACGCCGCCGCGCGGCTCAGTCGCTCAGCCGCTCACCGGTGGAGGTGGAGAACACGTGGGTCTCGCCGACCTGCGGCACCACGTGGATCTGGGAGCCCTTCTCCGGGATCTCGCGGGCGCCGACGCGGACGATGAGGTCCTTCGCCTCGCCGCCGACCTCGGCGGTGCCGTACACGTAACCGTCGGCGCCCAGCTCCTCGACGACGTTCACGGTGACGGCCAGACCCGCGGGCTGGTCCTTGGACATCCCCGAGCCCTCGCCGCTGACGACGTCCAGGTGCTCGGGACGGATGCCGACGGTGACGGTCTTGTCGCCCTTGCTCGCGGCCTCGGCGATCGCCTCGCGCTCGACCGGGACCACGCTGTTGCCGAACTTCACGCCGCCGTCGATGATCGGCACCTCGACCAGGTTCATCGCCGGGGAGCCGATGAAGCCCGCGACGAAGAGGTTGGCCGGCTTGTCGTACATGTGGCGCGGCGCGTCGATCTGCTGGAGCACGCCGTCCTTGAGCACGGCCACCCGGTCGCCCATGGTCATGGCCTCGGTCTGGTCGTGGGTGACGTAGACGGTGGTGATGCCCAGCCGGCGCTGGAGGCTCGCGATCTGCGTACGGGTCTGGACGCGGAGCTTGGCGTCGAGGTTCGACAGCGGCTCGTCCATGAGGAACACCTGCGGCTCGCGGACGATCGCGCGGCCCATCGCCACACGCTGCCGCTGACCACCGGAGAGCGCCTTGGGCTTGCGGTCCAGGTACGGGGTCAGGTCCAGGATCTTGGCGGCGTCCTCGACCTTCGCGCGGATCTGGTCCTTCGGCACGCCCGCGATCTTCAGCGCGAAGCCCATGTTCTGGGCGACGGTCATGTGCGGGTACAGCGCGTAGTTCTGGAACACCATCGCGATGTCCCGGTCCTTGGGCGGAAGGTGGGTGACGTCACGGTCACCGATGCGGATGGCGCCGCCGTTGACGTCCTCCAGCCCCGCGAGCATGCGCAGGGAGGTGGACTTGCCGCAGCCGGAGGGGCCCACGAGGACGAGGAACTCGCCGTCCTCGATCTGGATGTCGAGCTGGTCGACGGCGGGCTTGTCGGAACCCGGGTAGATCCGGGTCGCCTTGTCGTAGGTGACCGTGGCCATGTCGGTTGTCTCCTTCACCGGCAGGAACGTGCCGGACGATCCGAGTAAAGGTGGTGTCCCACAGGCGTGAACCCATGTGAACGTGCGCTGACGGTAACCCGACGGGCCACCCGTTGTCAGTAGTTCGCGGCTGACGAAAAGTCCGGCGGTCCTCCGCCGGGATGTAGGTACACTGCGTACGCGCGACAACGTACGCCGCCTTAGCTCAGCTGGTAGAGCGCCGCTCTTGTAAAGCGAAGGTCGTCGGTTCGAGCCCGACAGGCGGCTCTGGCCCTGAACAGGGAGAACGCCCCGGACCATGATTGGTCCGGGGCTTCTGACCTCCACAGGTGACCTCAACGAGGGCGGCCACCCGCGATCGATGCGCCGTCTGAGCAGCCGGTCCATGTGGCTGATCGCCTCCCGTTGGGTGTCCTGCGCCACGTGCGTGTAGACGTCCATGGTGATGCTGATCCGGCTGTGGCCCAGGATCTCCATCACCACACGGGGAGCCACCCCGGCCGCGGCGAGCAGCGTCGCACAGCCGTGCCGGGCGTCGTGCAGCCGGATGCGCCGCAGGCCCATGGCCACGGCCAGGACGAAGGTGGCGTACAGCGGGTCGCGGCGCGCGACCTCCAGGAAGGTCAGCGTCTCGTCGAGCGTCCACGGCGTCGACTCGCGGCCGGCCACCTTCGGCGGCTCGACGAGACTCGCCACGTTGCGCCTCACCGGCTCCTCACGGCAGGCCGAGGTGAGCGCCGTCCGCAGCACGCGGTGCGCCTCCTTGGCGGTGGCCGCCGTCCGTCTCGGGTGCCTCGGTCAGCAGGATCGTCGCCGCCGAGGTCTCCACACGGATGGTGCGCGCAGAGCTTCTCCCTTGGTGGGCGACTTGCCACCACACGATAAGTTGACTTAGCAGATTCGAAGCCAGAGTTGCCAACTTGATTTGTCAAGCTGCTTGTTGTGGTCGGCTTCACTTCGACAACGGTTCTCTACTCGGCGGGATCCCGGCGCAGAGCCCAGACCACCCCGCCCCCGCAGCCTGCGGCGAGCATCAGCATGAACAGCGGGACCGCCAAGGAAGCCGCCTGCCCCAGAAGGTCGGAATGGACTGCCACATGCGAGCCCCACGGAGTGGTGCGGACAGCTATGACGTCTCCGATCGCACCCTCATACCTGACCTTCACGGCACCAGAAGACGCCCCGGCTCCTCCGTCCCCGATTCGCTCGGCAGCACACTCCGTGTAGGTTCCTCCACGCCCGCCCCCCTTGGTCTCACAGTGGAGCACGCGTACGCGACTCTCTTCGCCCGAGATCCCTGCCGCAGGGAGCCCCAACCCCGCTGTGTAGCCGACTCCGCCAAGCGCCATAAGCCCGACCAGGAGAAAGCCCACAGCATCCTTCTTCTGTCTCCTGGTCAGCCGTCTCATACCGGTCCTCCCACAACTGGTCAGGTAAGCCGGTAGGCGTCTTCGAGTTCCTGCCGGTCCGCAGGCAGCAACACGTCGGACACCTGCAACGCCTGACCGGACGCATCGCAGGCCACGACGAGCACGCTCAGCACGGGAACCCCGTCGGGCAGTCCGAGAAGTTCCGCTTCGTCCACTGCGGGCAGGCGTGCCGACACACGTTCCGTCGCATGGTCGAAACGCACTTTCTTGCGCGTCTCCAGGTGTGCGCGCGTGCTCTCGCCCAGCGGTTTGGAGTCGGCCAGCTCGGTGCCCTCCGCCAGGCCGGCGGGAAAGTAGGAGGAGACCAGCTCGACCGGCTCACCGTCCTCCTCGACCAGGAACCGGCGGACGAGCGCCTTGGTCCGCTTCGGCAGGCCGAGCACGGAGGCGACCCGCGCCGGAGCCACGGCTTCCCCCACGCTTACGAGGCGCCCCGGCGTTCCGGACTCCTCGCGCTCCAGCGCTGCCCGGCCGCGCCGGTCCTTCTCCTCGACGACCTCAAGACGGCCGCGGACGATCGTGCCGTACCCCTGGCGCGACTCGAGCCAGCCGTCCCGCTTGAGGAGTTCCAGCGCCCGTACGACGGTCGGGCGAGACATCCCGAACGTCTGCGCCAGTTGGTTCTCACTGGGGACGCGTTCACCAGGCGGGTACGTGCCGTCCTCGATGCGCGCCTGAATCGTCTGCGCCAGGCGCACGTACTTCGGTGGAGGCACTTCGTACGCCATAGCCCCGCCCGTCCGTCCCGAACCAGCCTAGTCAACTGGTCAACCAGCGTATCCGCTTTCCCCGGATTCAAGTAGAAGCTGCACTCAGGCCGGCCACGCCTTGTGCATGATGAACGAGACCACCGTGCCTCCGTGCGGGCTCGCTTCCACATGCCAGGAGTCGGCCAAGGCGTCGACCAGGAACAACCCCCGGCCGTGCGCCTCCTCGGCGCCGGCCTCCCGCATCCGTGCGTTGGCCGGGAAACCGGGATTGTGGACATCCACCCGCAGCGACCCGCCGACACGCCACCACTCGACCCGCACGCGCCACTCCTCCTCGGCCCGTCCGCAGAGAACGGCGTTGGTGAGCAATTCCGAGAGCATCACCTGGCAGTCGTCCAGCGAGCAGGCCGGGTTGTACCGGGTGGTGAACTTCCGGAACCAGCGGCGCGCCCGCGGCACCGACTCCGGCAGGGGATAGAGGTTCACGGCCCCCAGTTGCTCGCACCTGATGCCGGTTCCGCCGCGTCCGTCGGTGAGGTCAGCCATCCGCGCCACTCCTTGCCCGTGCCGCCGCAGCCCAGGCAGCACCGCTTGGATGTGGCACAGGTGCGGTCGTCGGCGACGGAGAGCGCCAGAGCCGTACGGGAGCCGACCCGCTTCCATCCCCGTCCGCGACACCCTCGGCAGGTCGGGCGTGCTGCTCTGTCCGGCCGCGCACCGCTCACAACGCTCCCCTACACCCAGGTGAGTGGCTGCTGTTGCGGGACATGACGCTGGTGACACAGGCCAATGCCGGTGAAACCGAGGTGCCTCGACGGGCATCGGTCGGGTAGCGTGCGGGCCATGTCGAGTCCTGAGTCGGACAAGGTGGGGGCTTTCGGTCACGCCGTCAGCCCCCTGACCCCCTGAGCTCGTAGCCCTGTCGTCGCACCGCATCTGCGGTGGGACCGCGTGTGCCCCTGGGGCTGGCCGCGGTGACGAGATGACCTTCTCGTGCCTCTCCTCACCCCGGAGCCACTCGATGCCTCTCCCGCTGTATCTGCTGGCCCTGGCGGTCTTCGCCATGGGCACCTCGGAGTTCATGCTCGCCGGCCTGTTGCCGGACATCGCCTCAGAGCTCGACGTCACCGTCGGGACAGCAGGCACGCTCACCTCGGCCTTCGCAGTCGGCATGATCGTCGGCGCCCCCCTGGTGGCCGCGCTTGCCCGCACCTGGCCCCGGCGCGCCGGCCTTCTCGGATTCATCCTCGCTTTCGCGGCAGCCCACGCTGTGGGCGCCCTCACCACCAGCTTCCCGGTCCTGTTCGCCACCCGGGTCGTCGCCGCGCTCGCGAACGCAGGGTTCCTTGCCGTCGCACTGACGACTGCCGCCACGCTGGTCTCACCCGATAAGAAGGGACGTGCGCTGGCCGTGCTGCTGTCAGGCACGACGGTGGCCACGATCGCCGGTGTCCCCGGTGGGTCGGTACTCGGTACGTTGCTCGGCTGGCGGGCCACCTTCTGGGCCGTCGCCGCTCTCTGCCTGCCCACAGCCCTCGGCGTCCTGAAGGGGATCCCCACGGGACGTGTGAAGGCAGAGGCGACCGGCGGGCCGGCCCTGCGAGCGGAGCTCGCCCAGCTCACCCGGCCGCGGTTGATCCTGGTGATGCTGCTCGGCGCGCTGGTGAACGCGGCGACGTTCGCAAGCTTCACCTTCCTCGCCCCCGTGGTGACCGATACCGCCGGGCTGGACGAGTTGTGGATCTCTGTCGCGCTGGTGCTCTTCGGTGCCGGTTCCTTCGTCGGCGTCACCGTCGCCGGCCGGCTGTCCGACCAGCGTCCCGGTCTGGTCATCGCAGTCGGTGGTCCGTTGCTGCTCCTCGGCTGGCCGGCCCTGGCCATGCTGGCCCACCAGCCGGTCGCCCTGTTCGCCCTCGTGTTCGTGCAGGGCGCGCTGTCGTTCGCGCTGGGCAGCACGCTGATCACCCGGGTCCTCTACGAGGCGGCCGGAGCCCCCACCATGGCCGGCTCGTATGCGACCGCGGCCCTCAACATTGGCGCCGCCGCCGGCCCCCTCATCGCCGCGGCCACTCTCGGTACCGCGGTCGGGGCCCTGGGGCCGCTGTGGGCAAGCGGACTGCTCGTCGCTGCCGCGCTGCTCATCGCGTTCCCCCTCCGCACGGTGGTCGCGGCCGGCCGAAGTGCCGAGGCGCTCCAGTGATACACGCGAACGCCCCCTTGAACATCGAGGGAAGCCGACGGCTCGTGGAGCGCTGCCGCGGTCGTCCGATCGCCCATGTGGCCGCCGAGGCCGGCGTCTCCCGCGCCTGCCTGTCCAAGTGGAAGAACCGGTACGACACGCACGGCGAGGCCGGGCTGCGGGACCGCTCCAGCGTCCCGCGCTGCTCACCGACCCGGACCCCACCCGACGTCGTCGAACGGATCGAGCGGCTGCGGCGGGACAACAAGTGGTCCGCCCGCAGGATCGCGCTCGAACTCGAAGGTCAGGGCGTGCGGATCAGCGAACGCACCGTGGGCCGGTGGCCGGCCCGTCTGGGCATCAACCACCGCCGGTTCCTCGACCCGAACGGTGAGGTCAACCGACAACCGCGGAAGATCCAAGCTCGACGGCCGGGCCACATGGTCCACGTCGATGTGAAGAAGGTGGGTCGTATCCCCGATGGTGGCGGCCGGCGCGCACACGGACGCGGTCCTGCTCGCCACCGCCGCCTGTGACGGTGACGGCGACCGGGCGGACGGTGCCGGACCGGGTGGGGGGCGGGCCGACCGCCGCCCCGTCCGCCACGCGGGCGCCCCTCGCCATGGAACCCGGGGACGCCGCCGCGCTGGAGAGGGCGGTCCGCGCGTACGTCGACGCCTATTTCGAGCCGGACGTCGACGCCGGGTACGCCGCGTACTCCGCCCGCTGCAAGGAGGAGGTCACCGAGGCGGCGTTCGCGGAGAGCCTGAAGCGGGCGCGGGACGCGAACGTGGACGGTGTCCGGTACGAGATGGAGCGGTACGCCGTCGAGGAGTTCACGGGAGTGACGGCGTACGTGACCTACGGGGTGGGCGACGAACCCCGGTTCGACCATCGGCGGCAGCAGTGGTCCCGCGAGGACGGCGAGTGGCGGTACGACGCCTGCTGAACCGGCCGGCCCGGTCGCCGCGCCGTCCCGACGGCGGCAGGGGTCGGAGCGGTGGGTGTCAGAGGAGTTTCCCGGCCGTCTTGAGGTCGTCGAGGACCAGCCGGGTGGCCGGGGAGACGCGGTCGCGGTCGGCGTGGGACAGCCAGAGGATCTCCTCGACCTCGGCGGAGGCGGTCGGCGTGCCCCGGTGGTCACCGGTGTAGCAGGTCATGCGGACGACCGTGCCCTCCGCGCGGCCGTGGGCCTGGGCTTCGTACACGCCCAGGAGTTCGACGGTCTCCGGGACGAGGTCCACGGCCAGCTCCTCCCGGACCTCGCGCACCAGGGTTTGCACGTCGCTCTCGCCCTCCTCCCGTTTGCCGCCGGGGAGGTAGCAGGTGTCCTTCCCTCGGGAGCGGGCGCACAGCACCTTCCCGTCCTCGATCCGCACCCACGCCACCTTGTCGATCGCGACCGCCATCGCCCTGCCCTCACTCGTACGGAATCCGGACGGAAGGACCCTACCGGCGGGGGAACACGCCCCTCCGGTCCGGGGTTCGCGCACGGCCCGCGCCCACCGGGAAGGGGCTGTACGTCCGCTGCGTCCGCCGTGTCCGCTCAGCCCAGCTCGCGCTCGCGCAGCAGACCGTGGAGTCGCAGGTCGCGGCGCGCGGCCGAGGCGGTGGCGTCCACCAGGACGGCCGCGCCCACCCAGGTGGAACCGGAGTCCTCGACCAGGCGGCGCGCCGCTTGGGCGGTGGCGGAGGTGGCCGCCCAGTCGTCCACGAAGAGCACCCGGAGCCCGGAACGCAGCAGACGGCGTCGTACGCCCCACTCGACGGTACGGCCCGAATAATCCGGCGGTGTGTTGCGCAACAGGACCCGGTCGCCCGTCTCCTCTTCCCCGAAGTCCCTGCGCATCTCGACGAAGCCCGCTCCCAGGGCGATCGCGGTCGGGGGGCCGAGGAGGAAGCCCGTGGACTCGGGCGCGAGCACCGTCGTGATCCGCTCCCGGGGGTGCAGGCCGGCGAGCGCGGGGCCCAGGGCGGCGAGGAGGGACGGGTCGGCCCACCACGAGGAGAGGTCCGCGCGGTTCTCCGGCCCCCGCCAGGCGAACGCCTCTCGCAGTCGCCGACGGAGGCCGTCCCGATCGTCCCGCGCGTCCATGGACGGATGATTCCGCACACCGCCGCCGGCCGTCGAAGGAATTCACGCCCCGGGCCCTCGCGTGGGGAAACCACTCGAACTCGGCGCCACCGTCACGGTGTTCGTCGCTCGGGACCCGCTCGGGTGCGGTCCGTCGCGGGTCGGTGGCCGTGACGAGCAGCGCCCCGCACACCAGGCCGACGACGGGCCGACGACGGTCTTCTCCATGCGCGACGGCGGTGAAGCCCACGCGCCGCCTCGGGCCGGAGCGGGAGCGGTCGGCGTGGTGCGAAAAGCCCATCAGAATAGTCCGAGGATCGGTGAATCGGCTGAAACATCCCCTTTCGGGGGTTAGAGAGGGTTGTTACGGTGACAACCGAACTGCTCGACGCCGTGTGAGCGCGGGCCGACCTCGGGTCGGTGTGCGGGGGACGCATTCGCCCGGAAGGTCGGCTCCCCGCACCCGGTCGCCTACCTCCAGGAGCCAGCAGTGACACGCCGTTCCACCCTGACCGCGATCGCCCTCGCGTCCGCCCTGTCGGTGGCGGCCTGTGGAGGAGAGGGGGCGGGAGGCACCGACCGTCCGGCCGCCTCGACCGGGACGTCCGCCTCGACCGGGACGTCCGCCTCGACCGGGACGTCCGCCTCGCCCTCCCCCGGCACGACGGACGGAACGCCCTCGGCGACGACGCCCCGGGAGCCCGCCCCGCCGCCCGCGAGCGCGAGCGGAACGGCGGACGCCGCGCCACGGGACACCACCCGGAAGTCGGGCGAGGGCAGGGGAGCGGACGAGACCGAGCTCGCGGTGCTGACCAGGGTGCGGGTGGGCGTCCACGGCACCTACGACCGGGTCGTCTTCGACTTCGAAGGGGGCGTCCCGCCCTACGTCGTCGAGTACGTGGACGCCCTCCACCAGGACGGTTCCGGCGAGGAGATCCCCATCGCGGGCGAGCACCGGATGATGCTCGTCTTCGCCAGGGCCCAACCGGAGAGCCCGGAGAAGAAGTTCGACGCCGTGGACGCGGGCACGCCCACCGTGCGGGGGTTGGAACTCGTCAGCTACTTCGAGGGCGACACCCGCTTCGGCATCGGCGTCGACACCCGCCGCGGCGACGGCCGACCGGGATTCCGGGTCACCGAGGTCCGCGACAAGATCGTCGTCGACATCGCGCACGAGGCGGCGGGCTGACCTGCGCGACCGGCCCCGACCGCACGGGGTTCAGTCCGCCGCCGGGGCGAAGCGGGCGAGGAGGTCGCCGGCGGCGAGAAGGCGGACGTCCGCGCCGATACCGGCATCCAGGAGGCCGGGGAAGAGGCGGTACAGCTCGCCGCTTCCCCACTCGGCCGGGAGGTCGCCGTGGACGAGCGCGGCGAACCGGCCGTCCGCGGCGAGCACGTCGGCGAGCGCGTCGGTGACCTCCTCCGCCTTCCCCGTGCGCAGGTCGTCGTGGGCGTACCCCTCCAGGACGCGGGCGGTGAAGGCGCCGACGCCCTCCTCCGCGCCGCGCCGGTAGCGGGCCAGACAGAGACCGTCGGACGAGCGCACCCACACCTCCGGTGAACCGGCGGCGGCCAGCCGGACGGCGAGGTCCCACACGGTGGCGCGGGCGCCGGGCGCGAAGTGGACGGTCAGGTCGGAGGCGAGTCGGCCCAGCCGGTCGCGGTGGCGGTACACGTTGTGGAAGCCGCCGGAGACCGACAGGTTGGTGTCCGTCCACAGGGCGGTGCGTCCCTCCAGGTCCAGGACCATGGGCAGGCACACCATGGTGTCGCCGGCCAGGTCGAAGCGCTGTCGGACCAGCCTCGGGTCGAACCGCCGTCCCCGGCCGGCCGCCTTCTCCTCGGGGAGCGGCATGACACCGGCGAACGCGTCGACCAACTCGTCGAACGGCACGGCGTTGTAGCTGAACACCACCATCGCGGCGTACCGCGCCCCGGCCGCCGCCAGCGCCGCCACGTCCAGGTCGACGAACTCCGTCGCGCCGTTCGGCGGCGGGGCGGAGGTGAAGTCGCCCGAGTGGACGGCGGCGCGGTCGGCGAAGGCCAGGTGGGTGTAGTCGCACAGGCCGACGAAACGCCACTGCGCGTCGTACAGCGCCACCGACAGGTCCAGGTCGACCCGCTGGCCCCTGTTCTGCGTCCAGTGGAGGAACAGCCGCAGCCTCCCGCCGTCGGGCAGCGGGCGGCGGCTGCCGCGCGGCACGGCGATCAGGGCCTTGGCCGCCGCCCGCTCGGCGAACGGCACCACCAGGTCGGCCAGCCCCGCGTCGAGGACGGCCACGCCGTGCGGTTCGCCCGCCGACTCGCGCGCCCGGCGCAGCAGTTCGTCCTCCAGCGCCGCGCACACCGTCTCGGCCGCGGCACGCGACACGGGCGGGGCGTGGTCGTCGACGCCGTGGGCCAGGGCGACCGTGCCGCGCGGGAAGAACACCCGCCGCTCGCCCGCCTCGTGGGGGACGCGCAGCCGCCCCCAGGCGCCCAGCAGCGGCCCCGGGCCGACCCGGCGCAGGGCGGCCGGAAGCCCGTCGAGCAGGCCCGGCGGAAGGTCGTCGCCCTTCGTCCACACACTGTGGACGCGCAGCAGGTGGTGGAGACGGCGGACCAGTTCGCCGGGGCGGCGCAGCAGCAGCGCGGTGGCACCGGCCGTGTCCCCGCGGGCCAGCAGCTCCTCGACCTCGGAGGCGAACGTCCGCACCGCCAGGCGGACGGCCTTGCCGGGACGGCCCGCGACCAGCCGCACCCGGTCGCCCATGCCGTCCGTGGCGTCCACCAGCCAGTCGGCCTTGCCCGAGCCCAGGTCGGTGCCGCGCACGGCGGCGAACGCCACCGCGGCGCGCGGGAAGCGGTTCCGGTGCTCGAACGGGTGGAGCACCTCGCCCACGCGCTTCCACGCCGACGGCCGGCGCAGCATGTCCTCGGCCACCGTCTCCGGCGGCAGGGCGTCGAGCACGCCGAGGAGCGCGCGGCGCAGCGGACGCGGCACCGACCGCAGGCGCGGCGGGGCCGGCAGCAGGTCCGGCTCGGCGCCGGAGTACGCCCACAGCAGGCGCAGCACGTCGGTGGCCGTGTCCAGGCGGGTGCGCAGCGACTCCCGCGCGGCCGGGGCGGTTTCGGGGTCGTTCAGCAGCGCGGCCAGGACCGTGGCCTTGGTCTCGCGCACCGGGATCTCCTCCGGCAGCCAGTCCAGGCCGGGGCCGGCGTGGGGCAGGACGGTGGCCAGGTCCGCGCGGTCCTGCGGCGACAGCGGGGTGCGGCGGGCCGACAGGTCGGCCAGCACCGAGAGCGCGCCGGCCCGCGGCCCGGAGCCCTCTCCCAGACGCAGGGGACGCAGCGGCGGAGGCGCCTCGTCCCGCCGCTCCGACGTCCGCTCGACCTTCGCCGCCTTGGGGCGGCGCGGCTCGGACAGGTCCAGGTACGGGACCGCCGGGTCGGTCACGTGGGCGCCGCACACCGGGCAGGGGAGGTCGTACGGCGTCTCCTGCTCGAGCGCCGCCCGTGCCAGGCACTCGGAGCACACCAGGTGGGCGCACGGCGCGAGCGCGCCGATGTCGCCGGTGCGCCCGCACGACACGCACGGCTGGTGCGGTTGGTTCAGCAGGAAGGCCAGGATGTGCTCGCTGTAGAGGCTGTGCGCGTGGCTCGGCACGGAGTCGGGGAAGCCGCGGAACAGCGGGACGTGTTCGCGGTCGGCGCCCAGCAGCGCGTCGATCCGGCCGAGCAGGCGGATGCCGTGCTCCGCGAGGTCGGCCGGCGGCAGGGCGGCGAGCGCGGCGCGCAGCGAGGCCGTCAGGACGTATCCGCGTGCGGCGAGATCGGCCTCCAGCGCCGTCAATCCCCGGGCATTGACGTGGGAAGTGCGGGGAACGGCACGCGCGCCGTCCGCCGGCGCGGCGACGTACACCGTGAAGAAGCGCCGCAGCAGCACCCCTTCGAGGTCGTCCGCGGCCGTGGTCGTCGTGACGTCGGTACGGTCGCCGACACGTGTGACGGCCATGTGCACCCCCGTGGAGAAGCGGAAGGAACTCCGCTCGTGGAAAAGCGGCGCGGGGGCGGGGAGTGGGCGCGCTCGGATTCTTTTTAATGAAAAGAGAGGAGAAGGAAGCACGCCGCGGAGCCGCCCCCGCGTGCCGCTCACTCTAGGCGGTGGGTCCGACGAGCGGCGAACCGTTTTACCGGCTCGGTCCGGTGACGACACGTCAGGAGCCCGGGGCCCTGGTGCCGGGTGCGGGCGCGCCGGATTTCGGCTTGTCGCGCATCTGGCCGGCCGTCCGGACGGCCGATACGTTACCCCCGGTAACTCGCCCGCCCGTCTGACCAGGGAGCGCGCCATGACGACCACGACGTCACCCCACCGCCCCTCCCCGCGCCGTCGCCTCTCCCGGCGGCTCGTCGGCTGCGCCGCCGCCCTCGTGCTCGCCGCCGCCGCGACGCCCGCCTCCGCGGCGGCGGGCGCGGACGCGGGGAAGAACGGGCTGAGAGAAGTGCTGTTCGTCGGCAACAACTGGGACGGGACCGCGGACGTCATCGAGTCCACCGGCGACTACGCCAAGGTGGGCCGCATCAACGTCGTCCCCGACAAGAAGGAGCGGCTGCGGGAGATCCACCTCAACCCGATCAAGCTCGCCTTCTACCTCGGCATCCGCGAGACCGTCGGCGAGGGGCACGACCAGTACGTCGACGACATGTACTCCACCCCGGACGGCTCGGCCGTGGTCGTCTCCCGCCCCAGCTTCGCCGACGTCGTCTCCATCGACGTCGCCACGGGGAGGATCAACTGGCGCTTCCCCGTCTCCGGTTTCCGCTCCGACCACATGGCCGTCTCCCCGGACGGGAGGAAGGTCGCCGTCTCGGCCTCGACGTCCAACACCGTCCACGTCCTGGACATCGTCACGGGGAAGGAACTGGGTTCGTTCGCCACGGGCGACAAACCGCACGAGAACGTCTTCACCGACGGCGGCCGGTACATCTGGAACATGTCCATCGGCGAGGTCAACAACGCCCTCGACGCTCCCTGGCTGGACTGGACGAAGGGCGACCGGCGCATCACGATCGCCGACGCGACCACCTTCGAGCGGGTGAAGGTCGTCGACATGCGGGAACGGCTGGACGCCTTCGGCCGCAAGGACCTGTCGGACTCGGTGAGGCCCGTCGCCTTCACGCCCGACGAGTCCACGCTCTACTTCCAGGTGTCCTTCTTCAACGGATTCCTGGAGTACGACGTGGCCGCCGACGAGATCACGCGGCTGAAGGAGCTGCCGAAGAACCCGGAGACGAGCGAGGACCGCACCACCTGGGTCAACGACTCGCGCCATCACGGGATGTCGATGAACCCGCGGGGCACCAAGCTGTGCGTCGCCGGGACGATGGACGACTACGCCACCGTCGTGGACCGCAGGACCCTCCAGGAGGGCCCGCTGGTGACGGTCTCCAAGCCGTACTGGGCCACCGTGAGCGGCGACGGCCGGCACTGCGTGGTCTCCGAGAGCGGCTCCGACCAGGTCACCGCCATCGACTTCGCCACCGGGCGGAAGGTGGTGTCGGTGCCCGTCGGCGACCACCCGCAGCGGGTGCGGCTGGGGCACGTCCCGGCCGGCTGGACCGGTCCCTCGGCGGGCTGATCGGTCCCGCTCCGCGCCGGTTCCCGGGGTGTGCCCTCTCCGGGAACCGGCGAATCCGCCCGCCGGATTGGCGTGTGCACGACTCTTGTCGCCCTTCGGTGGACGCCCCTACGCTCGCGGGAGCGCTCCCATGAACCCCCTTGGCGTCAGCTCGCACGGCTCTGCCGCGGCGCACTGATGAATCGTTTCATAAGCAGGCTCTCCCCACCCCCGGAGCGCACGACCCCCACCAAGGAGCCGACATGTCCGCCCACCGCACGACGAGAGCACGCGGCACACGGAGGAAGCCCGGCCCACGAGCACGAGGGCTCTGCGCGACCGCCCTGGCCGCCCTCCTGGCCGCCGTCGGCCTGGTCGCCCTGCCGGCGCAGGAGGCCGACGCCGCCGTGATCGACACCTCCGCCCACTACCAACTGGTCTCCCGGCACAGCGGCAAGGCCCTCGAAATCGACGGCGGGTCCACCGCCAACGGCGCCGCCGTCGTCCAACGGACCCCGCGGGACGTCCCCCACCAACAGTTCCGTTTCGTCGACGCCGGAGGCGGCCACTACACGCTCCTGGCCCGGCACAGCGGCAAGGCGCTGGACGTCGAGGCCCGCTCCACCGCCGACGGCGCCAACGTGGTGCAGTACACCGACAACGGAGGCGCCAACCAGCAGTTCCGCGTGGCCGACTCCGACGGCGGCCACATCCGACTGATCAACCGGCACAGCGGCAAGGCGCTGGACGTGTGGGAGTGGTCCACCGCCGACGGCGCCCGGATCTCCCAGTACACCGACACCGGCGGCACCAACCAGCAGTGGCGCCTGGTGAGGGTGGACGGCGGCGGAGGCACCGAGGAACCGCCGCCTGGGAACACCGTGCAGATGGAGGACCTCGACAGGGGCCTGGTCTCGGTCCGTTCGGGCTCGGGGAACCTGGTCTCCTGGCGGCTGCTGGGCACCGAGAGCCGCGACGTCGCCTTCAACCTCTACCGCGGCTCGACCAAGGTGAACTCCACGCCGATCACCGGATCCACCAATCACCTCGACGCCGGCGCCCCCGCCGACGCCTCCTACACCGTCCGCGCCGTGGTGAACGGCACCGAACAGCCCGCCTCCGAGCCCTCGTTGCGCTTCACCGGCGGCACTCACCTGGACGTCCCGATCTCCCCGCCCGGCTCCGGCTACACCGCCGTCGAGGCGAGCCCCGGCGACCTGGACGGCGACGGACGCCTCGAACTCGTCCTCAAGTGGGACCCGGACAACGCCAAGGACAACTCCCAGTCCGGCACCACCGGCAACGTCCACATCGACGCCTACGAACTCGGCGGGCAGCGACTGTGGCGCATCGACCTGGGCCGCAACATCCGCGCCGGGGCGCACTACACCCAGTTCCAGGTCTACGACTACGACGGCGACGGACGGGCCGAGGTGGCCATGAAGACCGCCGACGCCACCCGCGACGGCCGCGGCACCGTCATCGGCAACGCGGGCGCCGACCACCGCAACGCCTCCGGCTACATCCTCACCGGCCCCGAGTACCTCACCGTGTTCGACGGGCGCACCGGCGCCGCGCTGGACACCGTGAACTACGAGCCGGGACGCGGCAACGTCTCCTCCTGGGGCGACTCCTACGGCAACCGCGTCGACCGCTTCCTCGCAGGCACCGCCTACCTCGACGGCTCCCGCCCCTCGCTGATCACGGCCCGCGGCTACTACACCCGCGCCACTGTCACCGCCTGGGACTTCCGCGACGGACGGATCACCCGACGCTGGATGTTCGACTCCAACACCTCCGGCAACGGGGCCGCCGCCGGGCAGGGCAACCACCAGCTCTCCGTCGCCGACGTGGACGCCGACGGACGCCAGGAGATCGTCTACGGCTCGGCCACGGTCGACGACAACGGCACCCTGATGTACGCCACCGGATTCGGCCACGGCGACGCCCTCCACGTCGGCGACTTCGTGCCCACCCGGCCGGGCCTGGAGGTCTTCACCATCCACGAGTCGAGCAACCAGCCCGGCTCCGACCTCCACGACGCCCGCACCGGTCAGGTCATCCACCGCACGCCCACCAGCGGAAGCGCGGAAGGACCGGGACGCGGCGTGGCCGGTGACGTGTACGCGGGCAACCCCGGCGCCGAGTTCTGGGGGTCGGGCCCCAACATGAACCAGCTCCGCGACGCCTCGGGCGCGGGCGTCGGACGGAACCCGTCCTCGGCCAACTTCCTCGCCTGGTGGGACGGCGACCCGGTCCGCGAACTGGTCGACGGCACCCGGATCGACAAGTACGGCACCGGTGGCGAGACGCGGCTGCTGACCGGCAGCGGCGTGGCGTCCAGCAACGGCACCAAGGCCACGCCCGTCCTCTCCGGCGACCTGTTCGGCGACTGGCGGGAGGAGGTCGTCTGGCGGCACAGCGACAACTCGGCGCTGCGTATCTACGCCACCACGGTCCCGACGGACCTGAAGCTGCACACGCTGCTGCACGACGCCCAGTACCGGGTGGCGCTGGCCTGGCAGAACACCGCCTACAACCAGCCGCCGCACCCGAGCTTCTTCCTGGGGCAGGGCATGAGCCTCCCGCCCCGGCCCGACGTCCACCTGCGCTGACCCACCACCGACCCGTCCGTGTTCCGGGGGCCGCCCGCGCCGCCGCGGGCGGCCCCCGGCCGTGCGCGGAGACGGGCGGACGGGGACGGCGGCCGAAATGGCCTCGCCAGACGGCCTCCCCTGTGTGAGGCTGACCGGTGCAGCCCCTTTGCCTCCAGGAGGTCCACATGCAGGAGAACCAGGCCGAGCCCGAGGCCGAGTCCGAGGTCGAGAACGACGTCAAGCAGAAGTTCAAGGAGGCGCTGGAGCGCAAGAAGCAGGCCGGCCAGGCCCGCCGGGTACACGAGGAGAGCCGCTCGAAGGTCGGCGGAATGCGCCGTGAGGCCGGTCGCAAGCGGAGCTTCCGCCGCAAGGCCGGCTGACGACGACCGCGCGCCGCACCCGGCCGTGTGCGGCGCGCGGGGAAGCCCGCTCAGGGCACCAGCACCACCTTGCCCAGCGTGCCGCGCTTCTCCAGGGCGCGGTGCGCGCGGGCCGCGTCCGCCAGCGGGAAGTGGTGGACCAGGGGGACGAGGACGCCCGCGGCGGCCAGTTCCATGGCCTCCTCCTCCAGCACCCGCAGGTTCTCCACGCCGCCGATCCTGTCGAACATCGGCTTGCCCACCACCGACCGCGAGGTGATGCCCAGCCGCTCCTGTTCCTCGGCGGACGGCGCGGTCCACGCCTCGGCGGAGAGCGGGGAGGAGGCGTGGCCGTAGGACAGGTGGACGCCGCCGGGCGCGAGGAGCGACAGGGCGGTGCGCCCCAGCCGGCCACCGACCCCCTCGAAGAGGTGGGTGACGGGCCGGTCGCCGAACTTCTCGCGGATTCGGTCGGTCCAGCCGCCCCCGGTGTAGTCGACCGCGAGGTCGGCCCCCACCTCCCGCACCGCCGCGACCTTGTCCGGTCCGCCCGCGGCGCCGACGACGCGGGCGCCCCGGTGTCGGGCGTACTGGACGAGGAGGCTGCCGATGCCCCCGGCCGCCGCGAGGACCAGGACGGTGTCGGCGGGGGAGAGGTCCGCGAAGCGGAGGATGCCCATCGTGGTGCGGCCGGTGCCGATCATGGCGACGGCGTGGTCCTCGCTCACCCTGGGGGGCAGCGCGTGCAGCCGTTCGACGTCGGTGACGGCCAGTTCGGCGTACCCGCCGGGAGCCTGGCCGAGGTGGGCGACGACGCGTCGGCCGAGCCACTGCGGGTGGACGCCCTCGCCGAGCGCGTCGACCGTCCCGGCGACCTCCCGCCCGGGGACGGTGGGCAGCTCGGGCAGGGGAATCGGGCCGAGCCGTCTCCCCTCGCGCAGGGCGACGTCGATCAGGTGCACCCCGGCCGCCACGACGGCGATCCGCACCTGTCCCGGACCGGGCTCGGGATCGGGGACCCGCTCGTAGCGGAGGTTGTCGGCGTGGCCGAAGGCGTGCAGACGGATGGCGCGCATGGGGCTCTCCCGCTCTCCCGTGGGTGACGGCCTGGCTGGCGCACCCACTCTGCGACCTCAAGTCGGATTGAGGTCAAGACCGTTGGGCCGGGAGAGCGCGCAGGCAGCGCTCGGCGTGGGCGCGGAGGGCGCCGGCGAGTTCGGGCGGCCCGTCGAGGAGGGGGAAGTCCGGGTCCACCGAGGTGATCATCCACTGCAGGGCCCAGACGGAGTCCGCCCCGACGTGCGGCAGACAGCGGCGCTCGTCCACGGCCTCGATCGCGCCCGTACCCGGTTCATCGGTCCTCCGGACGCTGCGCTGACGCACGTCCCCGCGCCTGGCGCTTCCGGCTCACACGCGGGGGAAGCGGGCCTGGAGGTCCCAGATCACGGGGTTGTCGCCCAGCTCGTCGTGGATGTCGGTGAGGTCGGCGATCAGGTCGTGGAGGAAGTCGCGGGCCTCGCGGCGCAGCATGCTGTGGTTGAACGTCAGCGGCGGCTCGTCGGCGGGCAGCCAGTCGGCGGTGATGTCCACCCAGCCGAAACGGCGCGTGAAGCGCAGGCTGTCGGCGGACTCCACGAAGTCCAGCTCGGCGTGTTGGGGACGGGAGGCGCGGTTGCCGAGCGGGTCGCGGTCGAGCTGCTCGGCGATGTCGCACAGCGCCCAGGCGAAGTCCAGCACCGGCACCGTCCCCCGGGCCGTGGACAGCTCCCGGTCGGTCTCGGTGTCCGCGAGGTAGACGTCGCCGCAGAACAGGTCGTGCCGCAGCGTCCGCACGTCCGCCGTGCGGTAGTCCGTCTGGGGCGGGTCGGGGAAGCGGGAGGAGAGGGCGTAGCCGATGTCGAGCACGGAAGCGATGGTGGCACGCCGAGGACCCGCGCGCGCCGCCGGGCAGGCTACCGCTGGTCGTCGCCGGAGTCGCGTGCGGACTCGGCCACGAACGTGCCCTTGCCGTGGACGGTGACGATCAATCCGCGCTCGCGAAGCACGGCCGTGGCTCGGCGGACTGTCATATAGGCGACGCCGTACTCCTCGGCGAGGGCACGTTCAGCGGGCAGACGCATGCCCGGACGCAGCTCACCGACCGCGATGCGTGCCGCGATGTGGTCGGCCAACGCGACGTACACGAGTTGCGGTCCCTGCGGGTTGAAGTCGGGGACCTGACTCTGATCGCTCACATGAGCAACGTAAAGCAGCAATAACCTTCATAAACGACCGAGAAGCTATGTATAGCTCTGTATGGCTTATAGGGTGTCGGGGAGACAGAACCCCCGCGACCGCTGGCACCGGTCCGGGGGCATGGCCGACCTGAAGGAGCAGATCGACATGCACGACCTTATCCACCGCTGCCTCGCCTGGCTCGGGGCGCTGCTCGTGCCGCCCGGAAACGGCCGGCACCGGGCCCGCCCGCCGCGTCCTGTCCCCGTTCGTACCGTCCGCCCATCGCTGCTGGTCACAGCCCTGGCCATGCCGCTGCCCACCACACGGCGGTGGCGGAGGAGCGACGGACCGGCCGACGGCGAGCGCAGCCCCCTGGTCCGCCCCTGTCTGATCGCTTACGAGCAGTACGAGCGGCGTCGCGCGCTCGCCCTGGCGCTCGACGGCATCGACGTCGGGCCGTCCGTGATCCACGGCGTGCGGGTGGGGGCCGCGCGGTGAGCGGGCGGGCGATGCTCTGCTGCCGGTGCGAGCGCGTCACGGACCGACCGATCCTGGTGCGGGTCGTCGAGAGCGGCTCGGGGCCTGGCGGGATGCTCTACGCCTGCCCGGACGACGCCCGCTGGTACGCCACGCTGCCGGACGCCCCACGGTGGCTCAGGGACGAGCTGCGCGCCCTGGCGGACGAGGAGTACCGCTCGGTGGCCTGCCGCCTGGGACGGCACCGGACGTGCCGGGACGGTGAGGCGACCGAACCGCCCTGCGAGGGCGTGACCGTCCTGCGCTGCGCCTGTCCCTGCCACCACCGGGACGGCGGCACCTGACCCGCACGCCGTGCACGGGGGCCCGGTGACGAGCGCTTCGGCCCGTCCCATCGGGGCTACTCCCGTCGGGGAGCGCCGGCGGCGGTGGGGGTGTCCGGCCCCTCGTCGCCCGGCGTGTCCGACTCGGCCAGTATCAGCGCGGCCATCACCGCGTTCGCGATCTCCGTGGCGCGGCGGTCCGGGAGACCTCGCTGCCGGGCGGTCTCCAACACCAACCGCCGTACCTCGACGACCTGTTCGCGGGCCAGCGGTGGCACCGTGGCGGGCGGCTGCCGTCTCCGGAACAGTCGGCCCAGCAGAGCGGTCGACTTCCTCGTCCCGCTGTCCAGGGCGGCGTCCACGAAACGTCTGGCCGCCTGGTCCAGCGCCAACCAGACCACCGGCGTGATCAGCACCGCGATCTCGCCCACGCCGAACCCCAGTGGTTCCCGTGGCCGCTCCTCACCGGTCAGGCGTCGGAGGGCCGTGGCGTCATCGAGAGTGAACAACCCGTCCACGACGGGAAGTTCACTCGGCGCCAGCCCTGCGACCACCTCACGGACCAGATCGCGCACTCGTCTCTCACCGGACGAGAACTCCACTGAACCCATGTCGATCCCCCGAGGGTTCCACGCCTTCCGCGTCGAAGGTCGGTTGATGACAACTGTGTCACAGAACCGGGGCCGCCCGACAGGGGAGTCTTCGGCTCGGAGGAGTGTTCGCGTGAGCAGCCACCGACGTGGTGCTCGGTTTCCTGAGCGCTTCGGCTCCGCGGACGGAAGGCTGGATGGCGGACACCTTGGCCCGCTCGTTCAGGGGCGCGGGCGGGGTGTCCGCCGCCGGTGGGGTCAGGTCGTGCAGCCAGTTTCTTTCTTGACCTTCGGGGTGAAGGTCTTGATGAACTCGGTGATGTCCGCGCGGCGCTGGGTTACGTCGTCGTTGACTCCGGCGTCGACGATGACGTCCACGATCACATAGGGAGCATCCGGTGCGTCGCAGCGTGCGGTGACCATGGCGTTCTTGTCGCCCACCGCGCCGGCGCCGTCAAAGGGGTCCTTACCTCTATCGCCTCCCCTGGGGGCAGAAGAGGAGAGACCTCCTTCTCCGTCACGGGGATGCCACAGAGATCATTCGGAATCGCGTACTCCCGCTGCTCGCTGGAACACCCTGCTGTGAGTACGGCAAGGCATGCGAGGGTCACCTGTGCCTTGCGGGTGCTCTTACCGTTCATCACTGGTCTCCCGCGAGTCCTTCGGCTTGCTTGTTGCCGTCGTTGGCGGAGGCGGCGATCTCCGAGTACACACCTTGGTTCTTCGAGTAGTCCTCGTGGCCGGGGTCTTCCGCCCAGTCCCTGTTGACCCGGTACCACTCGTCCGCCAACGACCTGAGCTGGCCGTTACGACTGTCGTACGTCATCTGGTGTTCCGCGGTCGCCTCGCTGTTGATGCGGTTGGTCTCCTCCTGGAGCCAGGCCGTGGCGATCACGTCGACACCGCGCTGTAGCGGGTCGCCGATCTTGCCGCCGCCGAACGGGGTGACCGCTCTGCCGGCCAGATGGTAGGCCCGGTTCTTCCCGGAGGCGTCGGTGAGGTCGCCGCCCTTGTCGTTGGTGGCCTGGTGCCTGGCTTCCTCCAGGAAACCGACCGTACAGCCGACCTCTTTCTTGACCTTCGGGGTGAAGGTCTTGATGAACTCGGCGATGTCCGCGCGGCGCTGGGTTACGTCGTCGTTGACCTTCTCGTGAACGATGACGTCCACGATCACATAGGGAGCATCCGGTGCGTCGCAGCGTGCGGTGACCATGGCGTTCTTGTCGCCCACCGCGCCGGCGCCGTCAAAGGGGAGTGGATCCCCCTGATGCGTCAGTTCGTTCCCTGGTGGCATGAAGGGAGCCATCGTGCTCTCTTCCACAGCGATTCCGCAAAACTCGCTCGGGATTGCGTAATTTCGCTCCTTCTCGGAGCATGCCGTGCATGCCAGGGCGAGGATTCCGGAGACGGATCCGATAATGGCCCGAGAAACCGCTTTATTCACTACTGATCCCCCGCAACGCCTTCGGCCTTCTTGTTTCCGTCGTTGGCAGCGGCGCCAATTTTTGAGTAAACCCCGAAGTCCTTCGAGTATCCCTCGTGAGAGGGGTCCTCTGCCCAGTCCTTGTTGACCCGGTACCACTCGTCCGCCAGCGCGTTGAGCTGCTCATTGCGGTTCTCGTACGTCTTCAAGTGGTCCTTGGTGGCCTCGCTGTTGATGCGGTTGGTCTCCTCCTGAAGCCAGGCCGTGGCGATCACGTCGACACCGCGTTGCAGCGGGTCGCCGATCTTGCCGCCGCCGAGCGGGGTGACCGCTCCGCCGGCCAGATGGTAGGCCCAGTTCTTCTTCCAGGAGGCGTCGGTGAGGTCGCCGTCCCTCTTGTCGTTGGTGGCCTGGTACCTGGCCTCCTCCAGGAAGCCGACCGTGCGGCCGGCCCGGTCCAGGCTGTCCTCGGGATGCTCTTTCTCCGTGTGAATGTCGTGGAGGATCGCGTAGTTCATCTGCTCGTTGAGGATGGCGTAGGACTCTTGGTTCCGCGATATCTGCTTGCTGACCTCCATCAACTGGCCGCTGTCCAGAGAACCGGAGTTGATCGGGTCGCTCATCGCCCGGTGCACGGTATCCCCGTGGTTGCCCATGAGCCGGGCCATGTCGTTGCGGAATTCGGGCGGGAAGTCGTTGCCCGTCGCGGCAAGGTGTTCGAGCGACCGCTTGAACACCTTGCGTTGTTCTTCGGTGTGCTCGACGTACCGGGCGTTCGGATCCTGAGGGTCGCTGATGCCCGATCCCGCGGCGAAGAGCGCTCTTCCCGTCGCCTTACGCGAATGGTAGGGGTCGTCGCTGTTCAGCGGCGTGTCATCGAAGGGGCGCCTGTCCTTGAGTACCCACTCCGCGTTGTCCTGTGGCTTGGTCGTCGCGAAGAATTCGGTGGCGGCGTCCGGGCTGTTGGTGAGGGCGTGCATGAAGCCCGTCATCGGGTCGCGCCCGAACTCATCGCCTATGAAGTTCAACTTCGGCTTTGTCGGACCCTGCCAGTAGAGACCAGGTATCTTCGCCTTCTTCTCGGTCTCGACCAGGGCGTTCCCGTAGTTGTTCAGGAACCGGTCGTCGTAGTCCCCGACCCGCATGAGGTTGCTCATGACCTGGAAACCATAGACCTCGGCACCACGTGTTCTGAACTGCTGGTTGCCGAGCCGGACCATTTCGTTCTCCCAGTTTCGCATCGCCGGGCTGTCGGACTGGGTGGCTCCCGCGAGTGTGAAGCTGAGGTTCTTCTGGAAATCGCCCAACTGATTGAGGCGCGAGCGCTGGAGACTGCCACCATCCGAACCGTCGGAGAGATCGGCCCAGAATTCCATGGTGCCGCGCGGCCCCAGGGTCGTTGCGAACTTCTCCTGGAACAGAGGATCGTTCTTGTAGCGGGCCAGTGTGGAGTTGAGCCGGTCGAACTCCTGGGGGGACATGTCGTCCCCCTTCTTCTTGATCAGGTTGGCCAGTTCCTCCGCCTGCCGCTGTGCCTCGGCGGCGGCGTCGCGGTCGGCGTAGGAGGCGCCGGAGAAACCGTAGGGACTCTGGTCGGCCAACGCCTTCAGGGCCCGGGCGGCGGTGGAGTCGCTC
>NZ_JODL01000009.1 GCF_000718985.1 Streptomyces megasporus
CGAGGTGCGCGAGGCGTTGCAGATCGGTCCGGACGCGCCGATCATCACCACCGACGCCCGGCATCGGGCCGAGGCCAAGAGCGCACTGATCACCCTCGTAGAACACGCTCTCATGGCACGTCTGCGCTGACGACCGAGGCCGGCGGACGGTCCGCCGGCTTCACACACGCGCGCGGCAAGGGCCCCGCACACCGCCGGTGTGCGGGGCTTACCCTTGAGTGTCAACTCCCACCCGCGAGCAACGAGGGGCAGCACCACCCGTGCGCATCGCCAGATTCTCCATCGACGGCAACGTCGCGTTCGGAGTCGTGGAAGGGGACGCCCGGAGCGGCGACGGCCTCGTCCTCGACATCATCAAGGGCCATCCCTTCGCCGAGTTCGAGCGATCGGGCAAGCGGATTCCCCTGGACAAGGTCCGACTGCTGCCGCCCGTGCTGCCCAACAAGGTGGTGGCGATCGGCCGGAACTACGCCGAGCACGCCGCGGAGCTGGGCCACGAGGTCCCCGAGGTGCCCACCGCCTTCTTCAAGCCCTCCACCTCGGTGATCGGCCCCGACGACCCCATCGTCTACCCGTCCTTCTCCCACGAGGTGCACCACGAGGCGGAGCTGGCCGTGGTGATCGGCCGGATGTGCAGCCAGGTGCCCCGCGAGCGGGTGGCGGACGTGATCCTGGGCTACACCTGCGCCAACGACGTCACCGCCCGTGACGTCCAGCGCGTCGAGGACCAGTGGGCCAGGGCGAAGGGCTTCGACGGCTCCTGCCCGCTGGGCCCGTGGGTCGTCACCGACCTCGACCCCTCGGACCTGGCCGTGATGTGCACGGTCAACGGCGAGCAGCGGCAGCTCGGCCGGACCGGCCAGATGGTGCGCTCCATCGAGGATCTCGTCGTCCACATCACCGAGGCCATGACGCTGCTCCCCGGCGACGTCATCCTCACCGGCACCCCGGCGGGCGTCGGCCCCATCAACGTCGGCGACGAGGTCGCCGTCACCATCGAAGGCATCGGCACTCTCACCAACAAGGTGATCAAGCGTGGCTAGCGCATCTGACGTACGCGTACGGTTCTGTCCCTCGCCGACCGGCAACCCCCACGTGGGTCTGGTCCGCACCGCCCTGTTCAACTGGGCCTTCGCCCGGCACCACGGCGGCACCTTCGTCTTCCGCATCGAGGACACCGACGCGGCCCGCGACTCCGAGGAGTCCTACGAGCAGTTGCTGGACTCGATGCGCTGGCTGGGCTTCGAGTGGGACGAGGGCCCCGAGGTCGGCGGCCCGCACGCCCCGTACCGGCAGTCCCAGCGCATGGACGTCTACGCCGACGTCGCGCGCAGGCTGATGGAGGCCGGCCACGCCTACCGCTGCTACTGCAGCGCCGAGGAGCTGGAGGAGCGCCGCGAGGCCGCCCGCAAGGCCGGCAGGCCCTCGGGCTACGACGGCACGTGCCGGAACCTCACCGACGAGCAGAAGGCCGCGTACGAGGCCGAGGGACGTCCCTCGATCGTCCGCTTCCGGATGCCGGACGAGCCGATCACCTTCACCGACCTCGTCCGCGGCGAGCTGACCTTCACCCCGGAGAACGTCCCCGACTACGGCATCGTCCGGGCCAACGGCGCCCCGCTGTACACGCTGGTCAACCCGGTCGACGACGCGCTGATGGAGATCACCCACGTCCTGCGCGGCGAGGACCTGCTCTCCTCCACCCCGCGCCAGATCGCCCTGTACCGGGCGCTGGCCGACATCGGCGTGGGCAACGGCAGCGTCCCGGAGTTCGGACACCTGCCGTACGTGATGGGGGAGGGCAACAAGAAGCTCTCCAAGCGCGACCCGCAGTCCTCGCTCAACCTCTACCGCGAGCGCGGCTTCCTCCGCGAGGGCCTGCTCAACTACCTCGCCCTGCTGGGCTGGTCGATCGCCGAGGACCGGGACATCTTCTCGATGGACGAGATGGTCGCGGCCTTCGAGATCGGGGACGTCAACGCCAACCCGGCGCGCTTCGACCTCAAGAAGTGCGAGGCCATCAACGCCACCCACATCCGGGAGCTGGACACCAAGGACTTCATCGCCCGGTGCGAGCCGTGGCTGAAGGCCCCGCACGCCCCGTGGGCGCCGGAGAAGTTCGACCGCGCGGCCTTCGAGGCCCTGGCGCCCCTGGCCCAGACCCGGCTGACCGTCCTGTCGGACATCACCGCCAACGTCGACTTCCTCTTCCTGGACGAGCCCGTGGAGGACGAGGCGTCCTGGCAGAAGGCGATGAAGGCCGGCTCGGACGCCCTGCTGCGCACCGCCCGCGCCAAGCTGGCGGAGGCGGAGTGGAGGGCCGAGGCGCTCAAGGAGGCCGTCCTGGCGGCCGGCGAGGAGCACGGACTGAAGCTGGGCAAGGCCCAGGCCCCGGTCCGGGTGGCGGTCACCGGCCGCACCGTCGGCCTGCCGCTCTTCGAGTCGCTGGAGGTGCTCGGTCGCGACCGCACCCTGGCCCGCGTCGACGCCGCCCTGGCGAGGCTGGAGGCGCAGCCGGAGGGCTGAGGCGCCCGACGTACCCGTGGGCGGGCCCGGGAGCCGTTGCAGGGCTCCCGGGCCCGCCCACGGGCTTTCCGCGGCCCGCCGCGATCTTCCCGGGGCTTCCCGGGCCTTTCCGCGACGTCACGGCGGGACGCGCCCGTTCACCGTCGGCGACGACACCACCGGATCGGTGCGCACTCGTGGGCGGTGACGCGGCGCGCGTTCGGCGCGTTCACCGACGCGCCGTGGCTCCCTCCCGTTCTCGTCGAGCGCCCGGTTCTCCTCTCGCCCCGAACCCGGACGAGAGGGGCGTCCGCGGTGGATGGTCCGGGCCGCGGACGCCCCGGCGGGAACTCGTTTTGGAGCACGGGCCTCGATCGGGTAATGTTCTTCCCGTCGCCAGGCGGAACGGGCCGAAAGGCCGGAGACGCAAGGCGATCACCAGGACGAAAAGTTCGAAAGAGCTTGAGTTCCGGTGGGGTATGGTGTAATTGGCAGCACGACTGATTCTGGTTCAGTTAGTCTAGGTTCGAGTCCTGGTACCCCAGCGAGATCTTCCCAGCGAGATCCAAGCCCCCGTTGTGTAGCGGCCTAGCACGCTGCCCTCTCAAGGCAGTAGCGCCGGTTCGAATCCGGTCGGGGGTACTCGGTCCCTCGGGACCATGGCTGGGGCCCCCGTTGTGTAGCGGCCTAGCACGCCGCCCTCTCAAGGCGGTAGCGCCGGTTCGAATCCGGTCGGGGGTACGGGAATACGGCCAGAGGCCCCCCACTTCGGTGGGGGGCCTCTCGTCGTGCCCGGGGTGCCACGGCGCCACGGGTCGGGGAGCGGACCGGTCGCGTCGGTGCATCCTCCGCTCCGGGCCCTGTGCGCACCGTCACAGGACCCGGAGCGGAGGATGGACAGGGGCGGTGTCAGCCGCCGTTGCGGCGCAGCGCCTCGGTGAGTCGGTTGGCGGCCTCGACGATCGCCTGGGCGTGCATCCGGCCCGGGTGGCGCGTCAGACGCTCGATCGGGCCCGAGACGGACACGGCCGCCACCACGCGGTTGGAGGGGCCGCGCACGGGCGCGGAGACGGAGGCGACGCCGGGTTCGCGCTCGCCGATGGACTGGGCCCAGCCGCGTCGCCGTACGCCCGACAGGGCCGTCGCCGTGAAGCGGGCGCCCTGCAGGCCGCGGTGCAGCCGCTCGGGCTCCTCCCATGCCATCAGGACCTGGGCGGCCGAACCCGCCTTCATCGGCAGGGTGGAGCCGACCGGCACGGTGTCCCGCAGTCCGGACAGCCGTTCCGCCGCGGCCACGCAGATCCGCATGTCGCCCTGGCGACGGTAGAGCTGGGCGCTCTCCCCGGTCACGTCGCGCAGGTGCGTGAGGATCGGGCCCGCGGACGCGAGGAGGCGGTCCTCGCCCGCGGCGGCGGCCAGCTCGGCCAGCCGCGGCCCGAGGATGAATCGGCCCTGCATGTCGCGGGCCACGAAGCGATGGTGTTCCAGGGCCACCGCCAGTCGGTGTGCCGTGGGGCGCGCGAGCCCGGTCGCCGCGACCAGCCCGGCGAGGGTGGCCGGACCGGACTCCAGAGCGCTCAGTACCAGAGCCGCCTTGTCGAGAACGCCGACGCCGCTAGAGTTGTCCATGCAACGATATTCGCGTCTCACATTGCGAAACGCAAGTTCAATTTTCCGGATCAGCCGCCAAGCTGGGGTGACGGTCGCCACCCCGCCGCGCGGGCCGTGGCGGCATGGACGTCGAGACGAGGCCGGCAGTGCTGCCGGCCGGAGGGAAAGCGATGGGACGGACACTCGCGGAGAAGGTCTGGGACGACCATGTCGTCCGGCGCGCGGAAGGCGAGCCCGACCTCCTCTACATCGACCTGCACCTCCTGCACGAGGTGACCAGCCCGCAGGCCTTCGACGGGCTGCGCAAGAGCGGGCGCCGGGTGCGGCGGACCGACCTCACCATCGCCACCGAGGACCACAACACCCCCACCATCGACATCGACAAGCCCATCGCCGACCCCGTCTCCCGCACCCAGTTGGAGACGCTGCGCAAGAACTGCGCGGACTTCGGGGTCCGACTGCACCCGCTCGGCGACGTGGAGCAGGGCGTCGTCCACGTGGTGGGACCGCAGCTCGGACTGACCCAGCCGGGCATGACCGTGGTCTGCGGTGACAGCCACACCTCCACGCACGGCGCCTTCGGCGCGCTGGCGTTCGGCATCGGCACCAGCCAGGTCGAGCACGTCCTGGCCACCCAGACCCTGCCGATGGCCCCCTTCAAGACGATGGCCATCACGGTCGACGGCGAGCTGCCCGAGGGCGTGACCGCCAAGGACCTGATCCTGGCGATCATCGCCCGGATCGGCACCGGCGGCGGCCAGGGTTATGTGATCGAGTACCGCGGCTCGGCCATCGAGAAGCTGTCGATGGAAGCGCGGATGACCATCTGCAACATGTCCATCGAGGCCGGTGCCCGCGCGGGGATGATCGCCCCGGACGAGACCACCTTCGCCTATCTGAAGGACCGCGAGCACGCGCCGAAGGGCGCCGACTGGGACGCCGCCGTGGAGTACTGGCGGACCCTGCGCACCGACGCGGACGCCGTCTTCGACCACGAGGTGGTCATCGACGCCGCCGAGCTGGCGCCGTTCGTCACCTGGGGCACCAACCCCGGCCAGGGCGCGCCGCTGAGCGCCTCGGTGCCGGACCCGGACTCCTTCACCGACCCCAGTGAGAAGCTGGCCGCCGCCAAGGCGCTGGAGTACATGGGCCTGGAGCCCGGGAAGCCGCTGCGCGAGATCGCCGTGGACACCGTCTTCGTCGGCTCCTGCACCAACGGCCGGATCGAGGACCTCCGCTCGGCGGCGGCCGTCCTCAAGGACCGGAGGGTCGCCGACGGGGTGCGGATGCTGGTCGTGCCCGGTTCGGTCCGGGTCGCCCTCCAGGCCGTGGAGGAGGGCCTGGACAAGGTGTTCACCGAGGCCGGCGCCGAGTGGCGGCACGCGGGCTGCTCGATGTGTCTGGGCATGAACCCCGATCAGCTCAAGCCGGGTGAGCGCGCCGCGTCCACCTCCAACCGCAACTTCGAGGGCAGGCAGGGCAAGGGCGGACGCACCCACCTGGTCTCCCCGCAGGTCGCCGCCGCCACCGCCGTGCTGGGCCGGCTGGCCTCGCCCGCCGACCTGTCCGACGCAACCGAGCTCGCGGGAGTCTGAGAACAGCGATGGAAGCCTTCACCACACACACCGGTCGCGCCGTTCCGCTGCGCCGCGGCAACGTCGACACCGACCAGATCATCCCCGCGCACTGGCTGAAGAAGGTCACCCGCGACGGCTTTGAGGACGGCCTGTTCGAGGCCTGGCGCAAGGACCCCGAGTTCGTGCTCAACCGCCCCGAGCGGCAGGGCGCCACCGTGCTGGTCGCAGGCCCCGACTTCGGCACCGGCTCCTCCCGCGAGCACGCCGTCTGGGCGCTGCAGAACTACGGCTTCAAGGCCGTGATCTCCTCCCGCTTCGCCGACATCTTCCGCGGCAACTCGCTGAAGAACGGCCTGCTGACGGTCGTCCTGCCGCAGGAGACCGTGGACCGGCTGTGGGAGCTGACCGAGGCCGACCCGACGGCCGAGATCACCGTGGACCTCGTCGAGCGGAAGGTCACCGCCCCCGGCGTCGAGGTCGGTTTCGACCTGGACGAGAACGCCCGCTGGCGGCTGCTGGAGGGCCTGGACGACATCAGCATCACGCTGCGGCACGAGGAGGACATCGCCGCGTACGAGGCGAAGCGGCCCTCCTACAAGCCGCGGACCCTCCCCGTCTGACGCGCCGCGACGGTGGGCGGCGCCCCGTCGCCCACCGACACGCGCCTTCCGAACGCCCCCGGCTCCGGCCGGGGGCGTTCGGGCTTTTGCCGTTCCGGATTCGGGGAAGCCGGGACGGGAGACGGAGCCGGGCAGGCGGAAGGAGAGGAACGAAGTCACCGCTCTCGGCGCGGAGTTGTGTCACCCATGCGCCCCGTTCTTCCGGCGTGTTGAGGCCCCGGGAAGTGACAACTCGCCTCCAATGGCACAATCTGTGCATGGAGAGCGACGGTCAACTCCCCCTCTACGACCTCGTCGCCGCTCGCCTGAAGGAAGCGCACACCACGGTGCGCCGGCTGCAAGTGCCCCAGGACGTACGGGCGGCGCTCGTTCGGAGGCTCCTCGTCGTCACGGCCGCGTCCAAACACGATCCGGCCCGTGCGGCGCGGAGGCTGGAGCGTCTGATGGAGGACATTCGAGGAAGCGAGGCCCCCGCGGAACAGGAAGACCGGCCTGCGGAGGGAAGCGCGTGACGGTCGATTTCGTTGCGACACAAGGGTGATTCGCCCGTTTCGCGTTTGATTTGCGGTAAATATCTGCCTAATGTGCGAAAAAGCTTGGACAGATTCGTTCTGGCAATGCCTCCGAAGGGGAAGACGTGAACAAGGCGCAGCTCGTTGAAGCAATTGCCGACAAGCTCGGCGGACGACAGCAGGCCGCCGAAGCGGTCGATGTGGTGCTGGACGCGATCGTTCGCGCGGTCGTCGCCGGAGACCGGGTCTCGGTCACCGGTTTCGGCTCGTTCGAGAAGGTCGAACGTCCGGCCCGCTACGCCCGCAATCCCCAGACCGGCGAGCGCGTCAGGGTCAAGAAGACCTCCGTTCCGCGTTTCCGCGCCGGCCAGGGCTTCAAGGACCTGGTCAGCGGCGCGAAGAAGCTCCCCAAGAACGACGTGGCGGTGAAGAAGGCCCCCAAGGGCAGCCTCTCGGGCGGCACCACCACCCGCAAGGCGACGGCGAAGAAGGCGGCGGCCAAGAAGGCGGCGCCGGCGAAGAAGACCACCGCGGCGAAGAAGGCCACGGCGAAGAAGACCACCGCCGCCAAGAAGACCGCGGCGAAGAAGACGACCGCCGCGAAGAAGACCACCGCCAAGCAGGCCACCGCCAAGAAGGCTCCCGCGAAGAGGTCCACGACCAAGAAGGCCCCCGCCCGCAAGAGCACCGCGCGCAAGACCACCGCCAAGAAGGCCACCACCCGCCGGAAGTGAGGCCGACGTGCACGACCGCGTCGGGCCGAGCTCCGTCGGAGCCCGGCCCGCGGTCCGTCCGGGGCCGCGTCGCCACCGCCCCCGCTCGGTCGTCCGCCCGGTCCCGCCGCTCGTCTAGGCTCGGGGCCATGCAGGCCACCGCGTACACCTACGACCCCGCGACCCGCAGCGGCAGCGTGCTCCTCGACGACGGCACGCCCCTCCCCTTCGGCGCCGCCGCCTTCGACGCGGGCGGCCTGCGGCTGCTGCGCCCCGGCCAGCGGGTGCGGATCGAGACCGAGGGCGAGGGCGAACGGCGTCGGATCACGCTGGTGACGCTGCAGACGTTCTGAGCCCGCGCGTGTGCGGCCCCACGCCCAGGGCCAGCGCCGCGGCCAGGTCCTCGCCGGTGTCCACGTCCCGCCGCACGCTCTCCACGTCGGTCAGGACGATCTCCACCGCCCCCGAGCGCAGATGGCGCTCGCGCGAGGCGCCGCCGAAGGCCGGAGCCAGCGCGGTGCCGGGGGCCGCGGCGAGCAGTGTGGTGCCGACCCCGGCGGCGTCGGCCAGGAAGGCCCTCGGATGCGCCCGCGCGACGGCGAGCACCCGCGCCAGCTCGTCCGGACGCAGAGCGGGCAGGTCCGCGTTGAGCGCGGCCACCGCGGCGTCGGGACGCCGCCCCCGCACGACCGCCTCGCCGTGCTCCAACGCGGCGTTCAGCCCGGCGGCCGGGACGTCGGGGACGACCCGGGCCCCCGCGGCGGCCAGCTCCGCCCCCGCGCGGGGATCGTCCGTGACGATCACCACACTCTCCACCGCCGGGCAGGCCAGCGCGGCGGTCACGGTGTCCCGGGCGAAGGCCAGCGCCAGCTCGGGCCGCAGCCGCTCCCCGGCCGACGCGGCGAGCCTGCTCTTCGCCCGGGACAGGGGCTTGAGGGGCACGACCAGCGTCCAGCCGGCCGCGATCCCCGGTCCGTCGTCACGATCCATCGGCACCATTCTCACCGCATTCTCACCACCGCCGGAGCCGTCCGCCGTCCTCGGGGTTACCGTGTGCTCGACAGGGTGACGACCCGGGGCGACACTTGTGCGGTTGTTCCGGTGGTGCGTGTGCCGCAGCAGGCAAGAGGAGATGGTGTCCGGGTGTCCCGCCGCAGAATCGGCTTCTGGTACCGCTTTGCCGCGGTTTTGGCGAAACCGCCCCTACTGCTGCTGTTCAAGCGGGACTGGCGTGGAATGGAGCATATTCCGGCCGAGGGTGGATTCATCACCGTGGTGAATCACAACTCCTATCTCGACCCGCTCTCCTACGCCCACTTCCAGTACAACACCGGACGAGTTCCTCGTTTTCTCGCCAAGGACTCCCTGTTCAGGGGCGGATTCGTCGGCGCGGTGATGCGCGGCACCGGACAGATCCCCGTCTACCGCGAGAGCGTCGACGCGGCCCACGCCTTCCGCGCCGCCGTCGAGGCGATCAACAAGGGCGAGTGCGTGGCCTTCTACCCCGAGGGCACCCTCACCCGCGATCCCGACCTGTGGCCGATGGAGGGCAAGACCGGCGCCGCCCGCGTCGCCCTGCTCACCAAGGCGCCCGTCATCCCCGTCGCCCAGTGGGGCGCCCACGAGGCCGTTCCCCCGTACGCGAAGCGGAAACGGCTCAGGCTCTTCCCGCGCAAGACGCTCAGGGTGCTGGTAGGCCCGCCCGTGGACCTGTCGCGGTACCACGACCGCGAACCCACCGTCGAGCTGCTCCGCGAGGTCACCGACGTCATCATGGACGCGATCACCGAGCTGCTGGTCGAGTTGCGCGGCGAACCGGCACCCGCCCACCGCCACGCCCGGGACAGGGCGCTCGCCGCGGACCGGATGAGGGCGGCGGGAGCCGTGAGGCCCGCCGGGAACGGCACCGCCGCTGCCGGCGCCGTCCCCGACGGCGCGGCCGAGGGGGAGAACGCGTGACGCGCGCCGCCGTGTACGGCACCGGATCGTGGGGCACCGCCTTCGCGATGGTGCTCGCCGACGCGGGCTGCGAGGTGACCCTGTGGGGACGCCGCGCCGAGCTGGCCGAGGCGGTCAACACCACCCGCACCAACCCCGACTACCTGCCGGGCGTCACCCTCCCCGAGACCGTCCGCGCCACCACCGACCCCGCCGAGGCCGCCGCCGACGCGGAGTTCACGGTGCTGGCCGTGCCCTCCCAGACCCTGCGCGGAAACCTCACGGCGTGGACGCCGCTGCTGCCCGCCGACACCGTGCTCGTCTCCCTGATGAAAGGCGTCGAACTCGGCACCGCCAAGCGGATGAGCGAGGTCATCGAGGAGGTGACCGGGGCCGGTCCGGACCGGATCGCCGTGCTCAGCGGCCCCAACCTCGCCCGCGAGATCGCCGAACGGCAGCCCGCCGCCTCCGTCGTCGCCTGCCGTGACGAGGACGTGGCCCGGCGCCTGCAGGCCGCCTGCCACACCCCGTACTTCCGTCCCTACACCAACACCGACGTCGTCGGCTGCGAACTCGGCGGGGCCGTGAAGAACGTCATCGCGCTGGCGGTCGGCATCGCCGACGGCATGGGCCTGGGCGACAACGCCAAGGCCTCGCTGATCACCCGTGGACTGGCCGAGACCACCCGGCTCGGGCTGGCGATGGGGGCCGACGCGCACACCTTCGCCGGACTGGCGGGCATGGGCGACCTGGTCGCCACCTGCTCCTCGCCGCTCTCCCGCAACAACACCTTCGGCCACAACCTCGGCAAGGGCATGACCCTGGAGGAGACCATCGCCGCCACCCGGCAGACCGCCGAGGGCGTCAAGTCCTGTGAGTCCGTGTTGGACCTGGCACGACGACACGGCGTCGAGATGCCCATCACCGAGACCGTCGTCGGTATCGTCCACGAGGGCAAGCCGCCGCTGGTCGCTCTGAAGGAATTGATGTCGCGCAGCGCCAAGGCCGAGCGCCGCTGACTGCCCGACCGTCACTACGTTAGGTAATCTCGACCGGATATGAGCAGCCAGTCCTCTTCCCAGAACCTCCAGGCGTCCGGCCGCAGGCCGCGCGTCGCCGTCGTCTTCGGCGGGCGCAGCTCCGAGCATGCGATCTCCGTGGTCACCGCGGGTGCCGTGCTGCGCGCCATCGACCGCACCGCCTACGACGTCCTGCCGATCGGCATCACCGCGGACGGCCGTTGGGCGCTGACCGCCGACGACCCCGAGCGAATGGCGATCACGGACCGCGACCTGCCGAGCGTGGAACAGCTCGCCGAGTCCGACACGGGCTCCGTCCTGCTGCCCTTCGAGCCGGACAACCGCGAGGTGGTCTACACCGAGCCGGGTTCGGTGCCCAAGGCGCTCGGCGAGGTCGACGTCGTCTTCCCCGTCCTGCACGGCCCCTACGGCGAGGACGGCACGATCCAGGGCCTGCTGGAACTCGCCGGAGTGCCCTACGTCGGCTCGGGCGTGCTCGCCTCGGCGGTCGGCATGGACAAGGAGTACATGAAGCGGATCTTCACCTCCTTCGGGCTGCCCGTCGGCCCGTACACGGTGATCCGGCCGCGGGAGTGGGAACGGGACGAGGCCGCCGCCCGCAAGAAGATCGTGGACTTCGCGGGCGACCACGGCTGGCCGGTCTTCGTCAAGCCGGCCCGCGCCGGGTCCTCCTTCGGCATCACCAAGGTCGACGACCCGGCCGGCCTGGACGAGGCGATCGCCGAGGCGCGGCGCCACGATCCGAAGATCATCGTGGAGTCGCTGCTGCACGGCCGCGAGATCGAGTGCGGCGTCCTGGAGTTCGAGGACGGCCCGCGCGCCAGCCTCCCGGCGGAGATCCCGCCGCCCGCCGCCCACGACTTCTACGACTTCGAGGCCAAGTACATCGACTCCGCCGAGGGCATCGTGCCCGCCCCGCTGACCGAGGAGCAGACCCGTGAGGTCCGGGAGCTGGCGGTGCGCGCCTTCGAGGCGGCCTCCTGCGAGGGACTGGTCCGCGCGGACTTCTTCCTGCTGGACAGCGGCGAGTTCGTCATCAACGAGATCAACACGATGCCCGGCTTCACGCCCATCTCCATGTACCCGCGCATGTGGGAGGCGAGCGGCGTCGACTACGCCGAGCTGGTCGACCGTCTGATCGGGGCCGCGCTGCGCCGCTCCTCCGGGCTGCGCTGACCGGGACGGCCGGGGCCGGAAGAGGACGCGCGGGCCGCCACCGGGAGGGCCGGAGGCGGCCGGGCGTCACTCCGGCTGCTCGGGGATCGTCGCGCGCACCGCGTCCGCGAGGTCGACCAGGGAGTTGACCTCCGGAGCGTAGGCGTCGGGGACCGTCACGCGAACGAAGACCGTGCGTTCGACGGTGGTGAACCGGTAGCCGTCGTCCTGTTCCTCCAGCACCCAGGAGACGCCGTTCACCCCAATCACGTCCGGTGTGGGGTTGTAGTGTTCACTGCCGGGAGTGAGCACCCCGGGCCGCGGCACCCCGCAGCCCAGTTCGATCGCGGGATCTCCCCACACGGCGGCGTACCGCGTCTCGGACGCGAGCTCGACCCGCTGCTGTCCGTCGACCCGTTCCGGCAGCGCGTCGTGCAGCGCGCGGCAGGCCGCGGCGGCCGAGCCCGTGGGACTCGGCACGGGCGGGCGGGGGCCCTCGTCGGACGAGCAACCGGCGGCCGTGACGAACACGGCGACGACGGCGCTCAGTGATACGAGCGGCGAGACGGCCGAGGAGGTCGAGAACACGGCCGACGGGAGGCACCGGCGGGGCGAGAAGCTCACCGGACGAGCATACGGGGGAGCTACAGATGCACGACCGGGCAGGTCAGAGTCCGGGTGATGCCCTCCACGCGCTGGATCCTGGCCACCACCATGCGACCGAGGTCGTCCACCGTGTCGGCCTGGGCGCGCACGATCACGTCGTAGGGACCGGTCACGTCCTCGGCCTGGATCACTCCCGGGATCCCGCCGATCACCTCGGCGACGGTCGAGGCCTTGCCGACCTCGGTCTGAATCAGGATGTACGCCTGTACCACGGAACCTCCTGGGCGGCCGTGAGGACCATGTGGAAAGAAGGGACGCCACGGTACCGCGTGGCCGACATCACGGGGGAGACCCGCACCGTGGACGGGCGCGGCAGGCCGACGGGGCGGCGAACGGCCCGGTCGGTCGCGGCGATACCGTTCGAGCGCACTGACGAAGGGGCACAACGATGCTGAGTTCTCCCGGGGGGCAGTCTCCCCCTCGCTTTCCTGGGGAAGCGCCCAGGACCCCCGGCCGGACCGTGGGGGAGCTCGGGGAGTTCGGACTGATCCGCGAACTGACCTCGCGCATCACCCCCACCCCGGCGGTACGGATCGGCCCGGGCGACGACGCCGCCGTGGTCGCCGCACCCGATCGGCGTGTGGTGGCCAGCACGGACCTGCTGCTGGAGGGGCGGCACTTCCGACGCGACTGGTCCACCGCCTACGACGTCGGGCGGAAGGCCGCCGCGCAGAACCTGGCCGACATCGCCGCCATGGGAGCCGACCCCACCGCGCTCCTGCTCGGCCTCGTCGTTCCGGCCGAACTGCCGGCGACCTGGCCCACCGAGCTGATGGACGGTCTCCACGACGAGTGCCAGGTCGCGGGCGCGGCCGTGGTCGGCGGGGACGTGGTGCGCGGCGGCACCATCACCGTGGCGATCACCGCCCTGGGCGACCTGCAGGGCCGCGAGCCGGTCACCCGGTCCGGCGCGCGGCCCGGCGACGTCGTCGCGGTCACCGGGTGGCTGGGCTGGTCCGCCGCCGGCCACGCGGTGCTCGCCCGGGGCTTCCGCTCCCCGCGCGCCTTCGTGGAGGCCCACCGCCGCCCCGAGCCGCCGTACCACGCGGGTCCCGCCGCGGCCGAACTGGGCGCGACCGCGATGACCGACGTCAGCGACGGGCTCGTCGCCGACCTCGGCCACATCGCCGAGGCCAGCAAGGTCCGCATCGACGTGCGCTCGGCCGCGCTGGACGTCCCCGCCCAGATGTCCGACATCGGCCAGGCGGTGGGCGTGGACCCGCTGCAGTGGGTGCTCACCGGGGGAGAGGACCACGCGATCGTCGCCACCTTCCCCCCGGAGACCAAGCTCCCCGCCCGCTGGCGCCGCATCGGCGAGGTGCTCCACCTCTCCGCGGCGCCCCAGGTGACGGTGGACGGCGCGCCCTGGACCAGGACCGGCGGCTGGGACCACTTCGGAGGCTGAGGAGGTCGGGAAGCCCGGGCCGGGGCCGTTTCCGGAGCCGGACGGCGAACGCCGCGAGCCCCGGCCGTAGGCTGCGGCCATGCGTACACCACCACCGAGAGTGCTCACCGTCGCCGGCTCCGACTCGGGCGGCGGAGCGGGCATCCAGGCCGACCTGAAGACCATGTTGGCGCTGGGTACCCACGGGATGAGCGTGCTCACCGCCATCACCGCGCAGAACTCCCTGGGCGTGCAGGGCGTCTGGGAACTGCCCGCCGAAGCCGTCCGCCGGCAGTTCCACAGCGTCGTGGACGACATCGGGGTGCGGGCGGTCAAGACCGGCATGCTGGCGAGCGCCGAGCTGGTCGAGACGGTCGCCGACCTGCTCGCCGGCCTCACGGTTCCGGTGGTCGTCGACCCGGTGGGGGTCTCCAAGCACGGGGATTCGCTGCTGGCCCCCGAGGCGTTGGAGGCGGTGCGCACCGCGCTGCTGCCGAAGGCCACCGTCGCCACCCCCAACCTGGACGAGGTGGCCCAGCTCACCGGCGTACGGGCCGAGACGGAGGCCGACCTGCCGCGCGCCGCGGAGGCGGTGCTGGCCCACGGCCCGCGGTGGGCGTTGATCAAGGGCGGGCACCTGAAGGACGGCGACGCCGCGGTGGACCTGCTCACCGACGGCACCGTCGAGCACTGGCTGCGCGCGCCGCGCCACGACAACCGCCACACCCACGGAACGGGCTGCACCCTCGCGTCCGCGATCGCGGCCGAACTGGCCAAGGGACGCTCCGTGCCGGAGGCCGTCGCGGAGGCCAAGGACTACGTGACGGGCGCCATCGCCGCCGGTTTCGCCCTGGGCGGCGGCATCGGGCCGGTGGACCACGGCTGGCGCCTGGGCCGGGACGCCTGAGTCGGGACGCCCGAGCCGGGGCGCCCGTACACACCGAAAAGCCGGTCCACACGGAGTGGACCGGCCTGGCGGTGACCGGCGAGGTGGCCGCGCTGGGCGTTACGTCAGCGCGAGACCTTGCCGGCCTTGATGCACGAGGTGCACACGTTGAGCCGCTTCGGCGTCCGACCGACCATCGCGCGCACCCGCTGGATGTTGGGGTTCCAACGGCGGGGCGTACGGCGGTGCGAGTGCGAGATGTTGTTGCCGAAGCCCGGCCCCTTGCCGCAGACGTCGCAGTTGGCAGCCACGGGTCACTCCAAAGACTTCAGATGCACTTACGGTGAAATCCCGGCGTCGGCAGGATCAGGGATGACCGGCACTGCCAGGGAATTGTGTAGAGCCCGAATCGGTCGGGCAACCGGAGCAGCATACCTCGACCGTCTCCGGACCATGAAATTACCACGGTTCCGCGCGGTCCCCCGGCCCCCGGCCCCGACGGAACTCCCCCGCCGCACTAGCCTTCGGCCGTCGACGCTGTTCGCCCGGCCGCCCGGCCGCCGCACGCAAGGAGGCCATGCCGTGCCGCATCCGCTCGACGCCGCCGCGGTACGGGAGTGGTGTGCCCAGGCGCTCGACGCGCTCGGCCGGGCCCGCGAGACGATCGACGCGATCAACGTCTACCCGGTGGCGGACGCGGACACCGGCACCAACCTCTACCTGACCGTGGAGTCCGCCGCCCGGGCCGTGGAGGCGGCCTGCGCGGGGGAGCCCACACCGGCCCAGGCGGTGCGCGCCATGGCGCACGGCGCGCTGATCGGCGCGCACGGCAACTCAGGGACGATCCTGGCGCAGTTGCTGCGTGGGATGGCCGAGGAGATCGGCGCGGCGGAGGACGGCCGGGACCCCGAGGACCCCGAGGGGCCGACGGGCCCCGAGCACGGCGCCGAGCACGGTGCCGAACTGCTGCGCCGGGCGCTGCGCCGGGCCGCCGGCGCGGCCCGGGCGGCGGTGGCGCACCCGGTGGAGGGCACCGTGCTCACCGTGGCCGAGGCCGCCGCCGAGGCCGCCCGCGGCGCCGACGGCGACTGCGCCGCCGTGGCCCGCGCCGCCTGGACGGGGGCCCGCGCGGCCCTGGACGCCACCCCGGACCAACTCCCGGCGCTCTCCCGCGCCGGTGTGGTGGACGCGGGCGGCTACGGCCTGGTCACGATCCTGGGCGCGCTGGTCGGAGTGCTCTCCGGAGAACGGCCCATGGGCCCGGTCGCCGAACGCGCGGAGCACGGCGGGACAAGAGCGCCGCGCCCGGCGGAGGTCCCCGGACCCGACTGCGCGGCGGACGGCCCGGCCTACGAGGTCGTCTACCTGCTGGAGGCCGACGACGGCGCCGTCGCCGCCCTGCGCGCCCGGCTCGACGCCCTGGGCGACTCCCTGGTGGTCGTCGGCGGCGACGGGCTGTGGAACGTCCACGTCCACGTGGACGACGCGGGCGCCGCCGTGGAGGCCGGCATCGAGGCGGGCCGCCCGTTCCGCATCCGGATCACCCACTTCGGCGTCCGAACCGACCGGCACGCCGACCGCGCCGACCACGGCGCCCCCCGCGCCGTGGTCGCGGTGGTGCCCGGCGACGGACTGGCCGAACTGTGCGCCGAGGCGGGCGCGACGACCGTCACCGCGCGCCCCGGGGAGCCGCCCGCCAGTGGCGAACTGGCACAGGCACTGCGGAAGGCGAACGCCCCCGAGGTCGTCCTGCTGCCCAACGACCCCGAACTGCGGCACGCCGCCGCCGCGGCCGCCGAACAGGTCCGCCCCGAGGGCCTGCGGGTCGCCATCATCCCCACCCGCTCCCCGGTGCAGGGCATCGCCGCGCTCGCCGTCCACGAGCCCGACCGCAGCTTCGACGAGGACGTCGTCGCCATGACCTCGGCCGCCGGGGCCACCCGGTACGGCGAGCTGTCCGTCGCCGAGCGGCAGGCGTGGACCACCGCCGGGATCTGCCAGGCCGGGGACGTGCTCGGCATGATCGAGGGGGACGTGGCGCTGATCGGGACGGCACCGGAGGAGGTGGCCGTCGCGGTGCTGGACCGGATGCTCGCGGCCGGGGGCGAACTGGTGACGCTGGTGGTCGGCGCGGACGCCCCCCAGGGGCTGGCCGAACGCCTGGAGGACCACGTGCGGCGGACCCACCTGGCCGTGGACACGCTCGTCTACCAGGGGCGGCAGAGCGGCCCCCTGCTGATCGGCGTGGAGTGAGCCCCGCCACTCGCGGCCGGGTCGCGCACCGACGCTGTCGGTGGCGTGGTGTGCAATGGAGGACGTGCCCGCGCTGGAAGAGACCACCAAGGACCCCCTGACGGAACCGCTGCGGAAGGTGCTCGGCGGCACCACCGCGAAGGCGATGGCCGAACACCTCGACCTGCACACCGTCGGCGATCTGCTGCACCACTACCCGCGGCGGTACGCCGAGCGAGGCGAGCTGACCCGGCTCGCCGACCTGCCCCTGGACGAACACGTCACCGTCGTCGCCCAGGTCGCCGACGCCCGGGTGCACACGTTCAACCAGGGACGGGGCAAGCGGCTGGAGGTCACGCTCACCGACGGCAGCGGACGCCTCCGGATCGTCTTCTTCGGCCGCTCGGTCCACCACCACCACAGGGAACTGCTGCCGGGCCGGCGCGGAATGTTCGCCGGCAAGGTCGGGGTCTTCAACCGGAAGCTCCAACTCTCCCACCCCGCCTACGAACTGCTGGGAGCGGACAGCGGCAGGGAGGCGGTGGACGCGTTCGCCGGGAAGATGATCCCGCTCTACCCGGCCTGCAAGCAGATGGAGTCCTGGAAGCTCGCCAAGGCCGTCACCACCGTCCTGGACTCCCTGGAGGCCACCGGATGGGCGGGGATCGCCGACCCGCTGCCGGCCGCGCTGCGCGAGGAGTACGGGCTGCCGACGCTGCCGGAGGCGCTGCGGAAGGTCCACCGCCCGCGCTCGAAGGCGGACGTCGAGCAGGCCCGGTCCCGGCTCAAGTGGGACGAGGCGTTCGTCCTCCAGGTCGCCCTGGCCCGCCGCCGCCTCGCCGAGAGCCAACTGCCCGCCGTGCCGCGCGTACCACGCGAGGGCGGCCTGCTGGACGCCTTCGACGCCCGACTGCCGTTCACCCTCACCGACGGACAGCGGGCCGTCAGCCGGGAGATCTTCGACGACCTCGCCTCCGCGCATCCCATGCACCGACTGCTCCAGGGCGAGGTGGGCTCCGGCAAGACGCTGGTGGCGCTGCGCGCCATGCTCGCCGTGGTGGACGCGGGCGGACAGGCCGCGATGCTGGCCCCCACCGAGGTGCTGGCCCAACAGCACCACCGCTCGATCACCGAGATGATGGGAGAGCTCGCCGAGGGCGGGATGCTCGGCGGCGCCGAGCACGCCACCCGGGTGGTGCTCCTCACCGGCTCGATGGGCGCCGCCGCCCGCCGCCGCGCCCTGCTGGACCTGGCCACCGGCGAGGCCGGGATCGTGATCGGCACCCACGCCCTGATCGAGGACAAGGTCCGGTTCCACGACCTGGGCCTGGTCGTGGTGGACGAACAGCACCGCTTCGGCGTCGAACAGCGCGACGCCCTGCGCTCCAAGGGGAAGCAGCCCCCGCACCTGCTGGTGATGACCGCGACGCCGATCCCGCGCACGGTCGCCATGACGGTCTTCGGCGATCTGGAGACCTCCGTGCTGGACCAGCTCCCGGCTGGCCGCTCGCCCATCGCCAGCCACGTGGTGCCCGCCGCGGAGAAGCCCCACTTCCTCACCCGCGCCTGGGAGCGGGTCCGCGAGGAGGTGGCGGCCGGCCACCAGGCGTACGTGGTCTGCCCCCGCATCGGGGACGAGGAGGAGCCGGCCAAAGCCCCCGGCAAGGGCGGCGGGGACGGCGAAGGAGCGGAGGGCGAGCGTCGCCCGCCGCTGGCCGTCCTGGACGTCGCCGAGCAACTCGCCGACGGGCCGCTGAAGGGGCTGCGCGTGGCGGTGCTCCACGGCCGGATGCAGCCGGACGCCAAGGACGACGTGATGCGCCGCTTCGCCGAGGGCGAGGTGGACGTCCTGGTCGCCACCACCGTCGTCGAGGTCGGGGTGAACGTGCCCAATGCCACCGTGATGGTGATCATGGACGCGGACCGCTTCGGCGTCTCCCAACTCCACCAGTTGCGCGGACGGGTCGGGCGCGGCACCGCGCCGGGGCTGTGCCTGCTGGTCAGCGAGGCCCCCGAGGGGAGCCCCGCCCGCGCCCGACTGGCGGCGGTCGCCGGGACGCTGGACGGCTTCGAGCTGTCCCGGATCGACCTGGAACAGCGCCGCGAGGGCGACGTGCTGGGCCAGGCCCAGTCCGGCAGCAGGTCCTCCCTGCGGATGCTCGCCGTCATCGACGACGAGGAGGTCATCGTGGCCGCGCGGGCCCGGGCCGGCGAGATCGTCGCCGCCGACCCGGAACTGGAACGGCTGCCCGAACTGCGCGCCGCCCTGGACGCCCTGCTCGACGAGGAGCGCGAGGAGTACCTGGAGAAGGGCTGACCGGAGCCGGTCGAGGACCGCCGGCGGCGAGGTCGGGGAGGACCGGCCGGCGATCCGGCGCCTATCGTGGGGGCGGCGGCCCGCGCGGGCCGCCGCCCCCACCGCCCGAGAACCTGTGAGGACGACCGAGACGATGACCCGCGTGATCGCCGGAGCGGCCGGCGGACGACGGCTGGCGGTCCCGCCCGGCCAGGGCACCCGCCCGACTTCCGACCGGGCGCGCGAGGGGTTGTTCTCCACCTGGGAGTCGCTGCTCGGCTCCCTGGCGGGAGTGCGGGTGCTCGACCTGTACGGGGGCTCGGGCGCGGTCGGCCTGGAGGCGCTCTCGCGCGGCGCCGAACACGCCCTGCTGGTCGAGTCCGACGCCCGTGCCGTCCGCACCATCCGCCGGAACGTCCGCGAGCTGGGCCTGCCCGGGGCGGAGGTCCGGGCGGGCCGGGCGGAACAGGTGGTACGCGGCCCGGCCCCACGGACGCCCTACGACCTGGTCTTCCTCGACCCGCCGTACACCGTCTCCGACGACGATCTCCGGGAGATCCTTCTCACACTCCACGCTCAGGGGTGGCTCACGGCCGGCGCGCTCGCCACCGTGGAACGCAGCACCAGAGGCGGCGAATTCCACTGGCCTGCCGGCTTCGAGGGGCTGCGATCCCGCCGTTACGGCGAGGGAACCCTTTGGTACGGTCGCGCCGCCGAAAAGAGCGACGTGTCATGACCCGTCCCGAGAGCGAGGAAACGCCCGTGCGCCGCGCCGTCTGTCCGGGGTCCTTCGATCCCATCACCAACGGACATCTCGACATCATCGCCCGCGCCTCCAAGCTCTATGACGAGGTCTACGTCGCGGTGATGATCAACAAGTCGAAGAAGGGCCTGTTCACGGTCGAGGAGCGCATCGACCTGATCCGCCGGGTCACCGCCGAGTACGGCAACGTCAGGGTCGAGGCGTTCCACGGGCTCCTGGTGGACTTCTGCAAGCAGCGCGACATCCCCGCCATCGTCAAGGGGCTGCGCGCGGTCAGCGACTTCGACTACGAACTGCAGATGGCCCAGATGAACAACGGACTCTCCGGAGTGGAGACGCTGTTCGTGCCGACCAACCCGACCTACAGCTTCCTCTCCTCCAGCCTGGTCAAGGAGGTCGCCGCCTGGGGCGGCGACGTCGCGCACCTGGTGCCGCCCTGCGTCCTGGAGGCCCTGCGCGAGCGCCTGGCCCGCCCCTGAACCTCCGCTTTCCACCATCCGGTGTCGCGCCGGCGGCCGGTGCCCGTACAGTCACCCTCGTGGACGTACAGCAGAAACTCGACGACATCGTCGCGACGGTCCAGGGTGCCCGCTCCATGCCCATGTCGGCCTCCTGCGTGGTCAACCGCGCGGAGTTGCTGGCGTTGCTGGAGGAGGTGCGGCAGGCGCTGCCCGGCTCGCTCGCCCAGGCGCAGGAGCTGCTCGGCGACCGGGAGCAGATGATCGCCGAGGCTCGGCAGGAGGCCCAGCGGATCATCGAGTCCGCCCAGGCCGAGCGCGGTGCGCTGGTCTCCGGCACCGAGGTCGCCCGCCGCGCGCAGGAGGAGGCCGACCGCATCCTGGCCCAGGCCCGCCAAGAGGCCGAGGAGATCCGCGCCGAGGCCGACGACTACGTCGACAGCAAGCTGGCCAACTTCGAGGTCGTCCTGAGCAAGACCATCGGCTCGGTCGACCGGGGCAGGGAGAAGCTCCTCGGTCGCCACCCGGGTGCCGACCCCTACGGGGAGGACGGCGACGACGCCCCGGAGCGCTCCAGCGACCCCGCCGAGCTGCGGCAGCGCGCCGACGCCTATGTGGAGGCGCAGTTCCGGGCGTTCGAAGCGGTGCTGACCAAGACGCTGGAGGCGGTGGGACGCGGCCGGCAGAAACTCACCGGCCACCGTCCCATCGACGAGCTGGGCGCCCACCTCGCCGCGCAGGACGAGCAGGGCCCGCAGGCGGGGAACGGCGACACCGCCGACTACCTCGCGGACCTCGCCGCCGTCACCCAGGACCCCGTCCAGGCCCCCGCCCACGCTCCCGTCGAGGCCCCCGCCCAGGTCTCCGCCCAGGCTCCGGTCCAGTCCGGGCAGCCCGTCTACGAGCCGCAGCAGGCCGATCCGTACGGCTACCAGCAGCCGCAGCAGTACCAGCAGCAGGGGGGCTACGGCCACCCCCAGGCCTACCGGCAGCCGGACCCCTACTACGCGGGGCAGTCCGGGCAGCCCGTCTACGAGCCGCAGCAGGCCGATCCGTACGGCTACCAGCAGCCGCAGCAGTACCAGCAGCAGGGGGGCCACGGTTACCCCCAGGAGGGCTACGGGCAGGGCGCGATCCCTCCGCCGCCGCCGTACCAGCCCCAGCAGCCCGCCACGCTCGACGAGACCAGCTTCTTCGACACCAGCATGATCGACATGGAGCAGTTGAAGCAGTACGAACAGGGCCGCTAGCCGCGCGGGCCGACCGGGACCGGCCGCGTCCACCGTCGCGCCGGAGGGCGTCCGGCCGTCCCGGGTTGGGACCGTGGCGATCCGTCCAGTATCCTGGCTCCTCGGTCGTGGTCCGCCCGCGACGTCCGGCTGCCCGGAACGCATGGGAGTCGGTCGGTGTCAGACCGTAGAAAGCAGGAAGCCCTGAACGCCCCCCTAGACCCCCGATCCCCGCTCGTGCTCGACACGCGCGAGCTGGGGCGTCGTCCTGGTGCGCTCAAGCGGCTCTCCCGTACGGCTCCGGCCCCCAAGGACATGGGCATCGAGGTCATCGGGGTGCCGGAGGGCGCCTCCATGCAGCTCGACCTCCGTCTGGAGTCGGTCATGGACGGGGTGCTCGTCACAGGCACCGTCCGTGCGCCGTTGACGGGGGAGTGCGTAAGGTGTCTGGAGCCGCTCGAGCAGGAGTGCGAGGCGGATTTCCAGGAGATGTTCTCCTACCCCGACGCCGACGACCGGAGCCGCTTCGCGGACGCCGGCGACGACGCCGAGGACGAGGAGACGTTCCACCTCGAGGGCGACCTGCTCGACCTCGAGCCCGTGCTGCGCGACGCGGTGGTGCTGTCGCTGCCGCTGCAGCCGGTGTGCCGGGAGGACTGCCCCGGGCTGTGCCCCCGTTGCGGTGCGCGGCTCGCGGACGACCCCGGGCACGACCACAACGAGGCCGTCGACATCCGGTGGGCGGCACTGGAAGGACTCGCCGACACCATGCGGGACGGCGAGAAGGACGAAGACAACGAACCCCGCACCGCCGGGGACGATCCACAGGAGAAATAGCCGTGGCTGTTCCGAAGCGGAAGATGTCGCGCAGTAACACGCGCCACCGCCGGTCGCAGTGGAAGGCTGCGGTCCCCACCCTGGTGAAGTGCGAGCGCTGCCAGGAGCCCCGTCAGCAGCACATCGCCTGCCCGAACTGCGGCACCTACAACCGCCGCCAGGTCCTCGAGGTCTGATCGGCGGGTGACGGGCTCCATGTCAGACGCCACCACGCCCGAAACCCCGTCCCGCCGCGGCGGGGACGGAACGGAGGCGCAGGAGGCGGGTCTGGTGGACGCGGCCTCGTCCCACACGCTTCTGGAAGGGCGGCTCGGGTACCGACTCGAGTCCGCCCTTCTGACGCGCGCACTGACGCACCGCAGCTACGCGTACGAGAACGGTGGGCTGCCCACCAACGAGCGTCTGGAGTTCCTGGGGGACTCCGTCCTCGGCCTGGTGGTCACCGACACGCTCTACCGCACCCACCCCGACCTCCCCGAAGGCCAACTCGCCAAGCTGCGCGCCGCGGTGGTCAACTCCCGAGCGCTCGCCGGAGTCGCCCGCAGTCTCGACCTGGGCGCCTTCGTCCGGCTCGGCCGGGGCGAGGAGGGCACGGGCGGCCGGGACAAGGCGTCGATCCTCGCGGACACCCTGGAGGCGGTGATCGGCGCGGTCTACCTCGACCAAGGGCTGGAGGCGGCCGGCGAGTTGGTGCACCGGCTCTTCGACCCGCTGATCGAGGAGTCCTCCAACCTCGGCGCCGGACTGGACTGGAAGACCAGCCTCCAGGAGCTGACCGCGGCCGAAGGGCTGGGCGTTCCGGAGTATCTGGTCACCGAGACCGGCCCCGACCACGAGAAGACCTTCACGGCTGCCGCCCGCGTCGGTGGTGTCGCGTACGGCACCGGCACCGGCCGCAGCAAGAAGGAAGCGGAACAACAGGCGGCCGAGGCCGCCTGGCGCGCGATCCGGGCCGCCGCCGACACCGACACCGACGAGGAGACCGGCCCGAGCGGCCAGGCCGCCCAGAAGGTGTCCTGACCGGCGCGCCCGCGAAGCGCCGCACCACCGTCGCCCACCCGCCCGGCTTCCGGGTGGGTGGGCGTGTCGATCGTCGGTGACCCGGTCACCCCGTGTTCGAGGAGTACCCGTTGCCCGAACTGCCCGAGGTGGAGGTCGTCCGGCGCGGACTGGAGAGCTGGGTCGGCGGCCGGACGGTCGCCGAGGTGGAGGTTCTGCACCCGCGTGCGATCCGTCGCCACCTCGCCGGGGCGGTCGACTTCGCCGACCGGCTGCGCGGCGCGCGCATCGGCACCCCCCTGCGCCGCGGCAAGTACCTGTGGCTGCCGCTCGCCGGCACCGGCGACGGCCTCTGCGTCCTGGCCCACCTGGGCATGAGCGGACAGTTGCTCGTCCAGCCGCACGACGCACCGGACGAGAAGCACCTGCGCGTCCGCGTCCGTTTCGCCGACGAGACGGGCACCGAACTGCGCTTCATCGACCAGCGCACCTTCGGCGGGCTGTCACTCCACGAGCTCACCCCCGACGGCCTGCCCGACGTCATAGCCCACATCGCCCGTGACCCGCTGGACCCGGCCTTCGACGAGGAGGCCTTCCACGCCGCCCTGCGGCGCAGGCGCAGCACCGTCAAGAGGGCCCTGCTCGACCAGTCGCTCATCAGCGGGGTCGGCAACATCTACGCCGACGAGGCGCTGTGGCGTTCCCGCCTGCACTACGACCGCCCCACCGCCACCCTGACCCGTCCGCGCACCACCGAACTGCTCGGCCACATCCGGGACGTGATGAACGCCGCCCTCGCCGTCGGCGGGACCAGCTTCGACAGCCTGTACGTCAACGTCAACGGCGAGTCGGGTTACTTCGACCGCTCCCTGGACGCCTACGGTCGCGAGGGCCTGCCCTGCCGTCGCTGCGCCACCCCGCTGCGCCGCCGTCCCTGGATGAACCGCTCCAGCTACTTCTGCCCCCGCTGCCAGCGCCCGCCCCGCCCGGCCCGGTCCGGGGTGTGACCGACCGGACTCCCCGCCCGGGCTCCCCGGCGCCGGCTCGGGCCCGGCCCGGGGATCGGAGTGGGGCCCCGACCTGCCGGCTTCTCAGAACCCGAAGTTCTGCGTCCACCACGGGCCGCCCTCGGCGAAGTGCGCTCCCACGCCCAGGGTCCGGTAGTCGCAGTTGAGGATGTTGGCGCGGTGGCCGGGGCTGTTCATCCAGGCGTCCATCACCGCCGCGGCGTCGGCCTGACCGCGGGCTATGTTCTCGCCGCCGAGGTTGTCGATGCCCGCCGCCGCGGCGCGGTCCCAGGGGGTGTCGCCATCGGGGCCGGTGTGGGAGAAGAAACCCTGGTCGGCCATGGCCCGGCTGAACTCCCCGGCCAACTCGGCCAGGGCGGGGTCGGCGGTGAGCGGGCGGCACCCGGCCGCGGCCCGTTCGAGGTTGACCAGTCTGAGCACCTCGGCCTCGGCCGCCGCCTCCGTCCCGAGCGACGCGGAGGAGCCGCTCGGTGTGGTGGGCTTCCGGGAGAAGGTCTGCCGCGGCGTCTCGGAGGGTGTCTCGGAGATTTCGGTCCCGCCGGCCGAGGGCGTGTCGCTGCGCGAGGGGCTCGGCTCGTCGGGCTTCTTCGGGGGCGTCCGCTCCGGCTCGGCGGAGCCGCGCGAGGGAGCGGTGGTGTCGGGGGAGGAGCCGCGGTCGTCGCCGCGGTCGGCGGCCGAGGCCTCGCGGTCGACGGGCGGCGCCGTGGCGCCCTGGGTCTGCAGGTGGGGAATCCCTCCCGCCCGCACGTCGGCGGAGTCGGCGGGACCGCCGATGGTGTAGGTGCCGTTCGGCCCGGGGATCAGCCCCGAGGCCACCGCCACGGCTCCCATCGCCATCGCGGCCGAGGCGCCCAGGAGTCCGGTGCGGACGGGGACGGCGCTCCGCTTGCGGTGCCGGCTGCGGTGGCGTCCGCCCGTCGTGTCGCGTGCAGGGGTGACGCGGGCCGGTGCGGGGGCCGGTTTGGCGCGACTGTGGCGTCCCATCTGCTGCAGTCCTCACGTGATCGGCGTCACTCGTGTATCACCCGAACGGGTGAACCCCGTTGCCGCGTGACTGTACGGCATACGGACGGGACGGAGGTGCCGTCGGAGGAAATGAGAGCAAGGAGGGGCGCGGGGGACGGTGCCGGTGGGGACCGCGTCCGGATAGCGTGCGGACATGGGTACGAGGGCAGAGGGCACGGGCGGAACGGAGAGCGGCGCGGCCGGGGAGACCGTGCGAATGACGGCCTGGGTGCGCGGACGGGTGCAGGGGGTCGGCTTCCGGTGGTACACGCGGGCCAACGCGCTGCGGATCGGCGGGCTGGACGGCTTCGCGCTCAATCTCGACGACGGTCGGGTCCAGGTGGTCGCCGAGGGGACGCGCGACCGCTGTGAGCGGCTGTTGGAGTGGCTCCGTACGGGTGATACGCCGGGCCGGGTGGACGGTGTGACCGAGATCTGGGGCACCCCGCGCGGCGACTACGAGGGCTTCGCCATTCGATGATCCGAACTGGTTGCCTTTCGCGGCACGACGTGCAAGGCTGCCGCCAGATGACCGCCAGGACCCTGTGAGCTCTCCGGCAATTCGAGTGCCGTCGAGGCGATGCCGCCGGGTGTGCGCGGCGTGATCGTGTTGACCGTCAAACCTTTTGGTGAGACGCTGGAAGCCCCGCGCACCGCAACTGTTCGGCCTTGGGAATAGGCACAAGACAGGAATCGCGGGTGCCAATCCCTCACGACCCACCACCGTATCGGTCGGTCACTCAGTGTGGAGGACCATCCATCATGGCAAAGGCGCTTCTCGGTTACGTCGGCGGTTCCGACCCCCGAGTCCTCGCCGAGATGCGACGGCTGCAGCAGCGTGTTCAGGACCTGGAATCCGAACTCCTTCGGATGCGGGCCGAGAACGACGCGCTGTCGGCCGCCGCGGCACGGCACGGCGACTCGCTGCTGGACAGCATGGACGTATCCAAGGCGGAGCCTGCGCTCACCTGACCGGCCTGCCGGTACAGGAAACCGCAGCGCCAGACCGCTGGAGAAAACTGCAAGGGACGCTTCGGCGTCCCTTCGTTGTTTCGGCTCGCGGGCACGGCGCTTACCGTGTGATGTGCCCCACCCGTTCAGTGGCGAAACTCGCTTCGGTCATGAAACCGACACCGGGGAGTAAAGTCCGGCAACGTGCACCTCAAGAGCCTGACCCTGCGCGGGTTCAAGTCCTTCGCCTCGGCCACGACGCTGCGGTTCGAGCCCGGCATCACCTGTGTGGTGGGTCCCAACGGCTCCGGCAAGTCCAACGTGGTGGACGCGCTGTCCTGGGTGATGGGCGAACAGGGTGCCAAATCGCTGCGCGGCGGCAAGATGGAGGACGTCATCTTCGCCGGGACGGCCGGCCCGTCCGGCCGTCCCCCGCTCGGCCGCGCCGAGGTCTCCCTCACCATCGACAACTCCGACGGCGCACTGCCCATCGAGTACTCCGAGGTCACCATCACGCGGATCATGTTCCGCAACGGCGGCAGCGAGTATCAGATCAACGGTGACACCTGCCGACTGCTGGACATCCAGGAACTGCTCTCCGACTCCGGTATCGGCCGCGAGATGCACGTCATCGTCGGACAGGGGCAACTCGACTCCGTCCTGCACGCCGACCCCGCGGGCCGTCGTGCCTTCATCGAGGAGGCGGCCGGCGTCCTCAAGCACCGCAAGCGCAAGGAGAAGGCGCTGCGGAAGCTGGACGCGATGCAGGCCAACCTCGCCCGTGTCCAGGACCTGACCGACGAACTGCGCCGCCGGCTCAAGCCGCTGGGGCGACAGGCGGCCGTCGCCCGCAGGGCGGCGGTGATCCAGGCCGACCTGCGCGACGCCCGGCTGCGGCTGCTCGCCGACGACCTGGTCGCCCTGCGCGCGGCTCTGGAGGCCGAACTCGCCGACGAGGCCGCGCTCAAGGAGCGCAAGGAGGCGGTGGAGGGCGAGCTGAGGGAGGCGCTGCGCCGCGAGGCCGAGCTGGAACGGCGGGTGGGAGACCTCGCGCCGCGGTTGGAGAGGGCGCAGCAGACCTGGTACGAGCTGTCGCAGCTCGCCGAGCGGGTGCGCGGCACCGTGAGCCTGGCCGAGGCCCGGGTCAGGAGCGCCGCGGCCGAACCCGTCGAGGAGCGCCGGGGACGCGACCCGGAGGACCTGGAACGCGAGGCCGCCGCGATCCGCGAACAGGAGGCGGAGCTCACCGCCGCGCTGGAGGCGGCGAACCGCATGCTGGAGGACACCGTCGCGCGCCGCGCCGCGCTGGAGCGGCGGCTGGCCGAGGAGGAGCGCAGGCTCAAGGACGCCGCCCGCGCCGTCGCCGACCGCCGCGAGGGGCTCGCCCGACTGCAGGGTCGGGTCACCGCCGCCCGGGACCGGGCCGCCTCCGCCCAGGCCGAGATCGACCGTCTGTCCGCCGCACGGGACGAGGCGCGTGAGCGTGCCGAGGCCGCCCGGGAGGAGTACGAGGCGTTGCGGGCCGAGGTGGACGGCCTCGACGCGGACGACGCCGAGCTGGCCGAGAGCCACGAGAGGGCCAAACGGGAGTCGGCCGAGGCGGAGACGGCGCTGGGCGCGGCCCGCGAGGCGCTGGCCGCCGCCGAACGCGAGCGCGCGGCGGTCTCCGCCCGCCGGGACGCCCTGGCCCTGGGGCTGCGCCGCAAGGACGGCACCGGCGCCCTCCTCGACGCCCGGGACCGGCTCACCGGTCTGCTCGGCCCGGCGGCCGAACTCCTCACCGTCGCCCCCGGAAGCGAGGTGCCCGTCGCCGCCGCCCTGGGCTCGGCGGCGGACGCCGTCGCCGTGGACGGCCCCGCCACGGCGGCCGACGCCCTGCGCCTGCTGCGCAAGCACGACGCGGGTCGCGCGGCACTGATCCTGGGCGGCGTCCCCTCCCCGGAGGAACCGCCCCGGACACCGGAGGTGCCCGGGGCGAGACACGCGGTGGACCTGGTGTCGGGCCCGGACACCCTGTTGCCCGCGCTGCGGAGGCTGCTGCGCGACACGGTGGTGGTCGACACGCTCCAGGACGCGGTGGAGGTGGTGACGGCGCACCCGGAGCTGACCGCCGTCACCGCCGAGGGCGATCTGCTCGGCGCCCACTTCGCGCAGGGCGGCTCCGCGGGAGCGCCCTCGCTGCTGGAGGTGCGGGCCTCGGTGGACGAGGCCGACGCCGAGCTGACGGAGCTGGAGGGCCGGTGCGAGGCGCTGGCCGCGGAGCGGGAGCGGGCCCGCGAGCGGCAGCGGGAGTGCGCCGCCCGGGTCGAGGAGCTGGGCGCTCGGCGCAGCGCCGCCGAGCGGGAGAAGTCGCGGGTGGCGGGGGACCTGGGACGGTTGGGCGGACAGGCGCGCGCCGCGGCCGGCGAGGCCGAGCGCGCCGAGGCGGCCGTCGCTCGGGCCGAGGAGGCCCTGGCGCGGGCGGCGGCGGAGGCCGAGGAGTTGGCCGAGCGGCTGGCGGCGATCGAGGAGCAGCCGGGCGACGAGGAACCGGACACCTCCCTGCGGGATCGGCTCGCGGCCGACGGCGTCGCCGCACGGCAGGCGGAGATGGAGGCCCGTCTCCAGGTCCGCACCCATGAGGAGCGCGTCAAGGGGCTCGCCGGGCGGGCGGACTCCCTGGACCGGGCGGCTCGCGCGGAGCGCGAGGCGCGGGCGCGGGCCGCCCGCCGCCGGGCCCGGATGCGGCACGAGGCCGAGGTCGCCTCGGCCGTCGCCTCCGGGGCCCGGCAGCTACTGGCGCACGTGGAGGTCTCCCTGGCCCGGGCCCGGGAGGAGCGGGAGGCCGCCGAGCGGGCGAAGGCCGAGCGCGAGCGGGAGCTGTCCGGGGAACGCAAGCGGGGTCGGGAGCTGAAGGAGGAGCTGGACAAGCTCACCGACTCGGTGCACCGCGGCGAGGTGCTGGGGGCCGAGAAGCGGCTGCGAATCGAGCAACTGGAGACCAGGTCCCTGGAGGAGCTGGGCGTGGAGCCGGAGGTGCTGATCCGCGAGTACGGCCCCGACCAGCTCGTGCCGCCGTCCCCGCCGGCCGAGGGCGAGACGTTGCCGGACGACCCCGACCACCCGCGGAACCGGCCGGCCCCGTTCGTCCGTGCCGAGCAGGAGAAGCGGCTGCGGGCGGCCGAGCGCGCCTACCGGCAACTGGGCAAGGTCAACCCGCTGGCCCTGGAGGAGTTCGCGGCGCTGGAGGAGCGGCACCGGTTCCTCAGCGAGCAGTTGGAGGATCTGAAGAAGACCCGGACCGACCTCCTCAGGGTCGTCAAGGAGGTGGACCAGCGGGTCGAGCAGGTCTTCACGGAGGCCTACCACGACACGGCCCGCGAGTTCGAGGGCGTCTTCTCGCGGCTCTTCCCCGGTGGCGAGGGGCGTCTGGTCCTCACCGATCCGGACGACATGCTCGCCACGGGCGTGGAGGTCGAGGCCAGGCCGCCCGGTAAGAAGGTCAAGCGACTGTCGCTGCTGTCGGGCGGGGAGCGGTCGTTGACGGCCGTGGCGCTGCTGGTGTCGATCTTCAAGGCGCGGCCCAGCCCGTTCTACGTCATGGACGAGGTCGAGGCGGCCCTGGACGACACCAATCTCCAGCGGCTGATCGGGATCATGCGGGAGCTGCGGGAGAACTCCCAGCTCATCGTGATCACCCACCAGAAGCGGACCATGGAGGTCGCCGACGCGCTGTACGGCGTCTCGATGCGGGGCGACGGGGTCTCGAAGGTCGTCAGTCAGCGGTTGCGCTGAGCCACCGACCCAGGCCCGCGGTTCACAAACGCTTCACAAGTCGAACAAGATTGGTCACCTGGTGGTCTCTTTCCTATCCCACTCCACCTATTGACTTAATTACTTGAAGGAATAGTCTCTCTCCAGTTGCACTTGCCTTCACATGGTGACGTTCGACTTGTCGGGCCGGTGGAGGCTGCATCTACCTGGCATCCCACTCGGCATCCCACCCGGCACCGTCGCCGGGCACCGCAGGAGTACCAACCGTGACCAGCACCACACAGGTGGGGTCGGACGCGCCGGACGCCCCGGCCGCACGGCACCAGCACCTCAGACACGTCGTCTTCATCGCCGCCGCCGCGGCGATGGGAGGCTTCCTCTTCGGCTACGACAGCTCAGTGATCAACGGAGCCGTCGAGGGCATCCGCGGCAGATTCGCCGTCGGCTCGGGCGCTCTCGCCCAGGTCATCGCGGCCGCTCTGATCGGTGCGGCGGTCGGTGCCGCCACCGCCGGCCGGCTCGCCGACCGGCTCGGCCGCATCCGGGTGATGCAGATCGCCGCCGTGTTCTTCGTCGTCAGCAGCATCGGCTCCATGCTGCCCTTCACCCTGTGGGACCTCGCCTTCTGGCGCGTTCTGGGCGGTGTCGCCATCGGCATGGCCTCGGTGATCGCCCCCACCTACATCGCCGAGGTCGCCCCGGCCGAGTACCGCGGCCGGCTCGCCTCCTTCCAGCAGGCCGCGATCGTGCTGGGCATCGCCCTCTCCCAGCTCGTCAACTGGGCCCTGCTGAACCTCGCCGACGGCGAGCAGCGCGGAGAACTGTTGGGCATCGAGGCGTGGCAGGTCATGCTCGGCGTCGCGGCCGTCCCGGCCCTCGTCTACGGCCTGCTGACGCTGCGCATCCCCGAGTCCCCGCGTCACCTCGTCGCCCAGGGCCGGACGGACGAGGCCAAGGCCGTCCTCGCGGGCGTCGAGCCCGAGGGCACCGACCTGGACGCCAGGATCGCCGAGATCACCGAGCGCATGCGCGGCGAGCGCAAGCCGAGCGCGCGCGACCTGCTGGGAGGACGCTTCGGCCTGCTGCCGATCGTCTGGGTGGGCATCGGCCTGTCGCTGTTCCAGCAACTGGTCGGCATCAACGTGATCTTCTACTACAGCGCCTCGCTGTGGCAGTCGGTCGGCATCGACCCCAGCAGCTCGTTCTTCTACTCCTTCACCACCTCGATCATCAACATCGTCGGCACCGTGATCGCGATGCTGCTGGTGGACCGGATCGGCCGCAAGCCGCTGGCCCTCATCGGGTCCGCCGGCATGGCGCTCTCGCTCGGCGCCGCCGCCTGGGCGTTCTCCTACAAGAGCGGCACCGGCGAGAACATCACCCTGCCCGACACCCAGGGCACCGTCGCCCTGATCGCCGCGCACTGCTTCGTGCTGTTCTTCGCCCTCTCCTGGGGCGTGGTGGTCTGGGTGATGCTCGGCGAGATGTTCCCCAACCGCGTCCGCGCCGCCGCCCTCGGCGTCGCCGCCGGAGCCCAGTGGGTGGCGAACTGGCTGATCACCGTCACCTTCCCGAGCCTGTCGGAGTGGAACCTCTCGGGCGCGTACGTCATCTACACGATCTTCGCCGTGCTCTCGATCCCGTTCGTCCTCAAGTGGGTGCCGGAGACCCGGGGCAGGACCCTGGAGGACATGGGGTAACCACCTCGGGCAGCCCCTCCCCACGCCCCTCTCCCCCTGCCCCGCACCGCCCCGGCCGCGCCCGACGCGCCGGGGCGGTGCGCGTCCCTCTCCGGAGCGCGCGACGTCGCCGGGGACGGGGGACGGACCCCGTGCCACGACCGGCCGTGGCCGATACTGGGTGGCGTTATGGACATCGTCATCCTCGCCGTAGTCATCGCCGTGGTCGCCGTCGCCGCCATCGGCGGGCTCGTGGTCACCACCACCCGCCGGAAGAAGACGCCGCCGCTCGACCGCTCCGCCCCCCCGACCATCACCGCTCCACCCCCGACCGAACCACGGGTCGGGGAGGAGGCCGAAGCCGCCCGCGACGAACAGCGGCGCACCATCGAAGAGGTCGACCTGCCACCCTCGGGAGCCACGGACGCCACCGTGGCCGAGGCGCCCGAACCTCCCGCGGCACCCGAGATCGAGACCCCGGCCCCCACCGCCGGACGACTGGTGCGGCTGCGCGAGCGCCTGGCGCGCTCCCAGAACACCCTGGGCCGCGGCCTGCTCACCCTCCTCTCCCGGGACCACCTCGACGAGGACACCTGGGAGGAGATCGAGGACACCCTGCTCACCGCCGACGTCGGCGTCGCCCCCACTCAGGAGCTGGTCGAGCGGCTGCGCGAGCGGGTGCGGGTGCTGGGCGCCCGCACGCCCGACGAGCTGCGCGCGCTGCTGCGCGAGGAGCTGCTGAAGCTGGTGGGCACCGACATGGACCGCACGGTCCACACCGAGGGCGGCGTCTCCTCCGAAGGCGTGGTCCGGCCGGGCGTGGTGCTGGTCGTCGGTGTCAACGGCACCGGGAAGACCACCACCACCGGCAAGCTGGCCCGCGTGCTGGTCGCCGACGGCAAGTCGGTCGTGCTCGGCGCCGCCGACACCTTCCGCGCCGCCGCCGCCGACCAGCTCCAGACCTGGGGCGAGCGCGTCGGCGCCCGCACCGTCCGCGGCCCCGAGGGCGGCGACCCGGCGTCGGTCGCCTTCGACGCGGTCAAGGAGGGCATCGCCGAGAACGCGGACGTCGTCCTCGTCGACACCGCGGGACGGCTGCACACCAAGACCGGCCTGATGGACGAGCTGGGCAAGGTCAAGCGGGTGGTGGAGAAGCACGGCCCGGTGGACGAGGTGCTGCTCGTGCTGGACGCCACCACCGGTCAGAACGGTCTGATCCAGGCCCGGGTCTTCGCCGAGGTCGTGGACATCACCGGCATCGTGCTCACCAAGCTCGACGGCACGGCCAAGGGCGGCATCGTCATCGCCGTCCAGCGCGAACTGAACGTCCCGGTCAAGCTGGTCGGTCTGGGCGAGGGCGCGGACGACCTGGCGCCGTTCGAGCCGGAGGCGTTCGTGGACGCCCTGATCGGCGACTGACGCTCCGGGCGGGACGAGAAGGAGACGGGAGGCACCCCGCCGCGAACGGCACGGACGCGGCGGGGCCCGGCCCCACCGAGGCGGCGGGGACGCGCCTCAGCCGCGGCGAAGCTCGCGGTGGCAGACGTACGCCAAGGTCCCCAGCAGGAGCCTGGCCTGTGGAGGGCGACCCGCCGCCTCCAGGGTGGGCGGTCGCAGCCACCGGACCGGGCCGAGCCCGCCCAGGTCGGAGGGCGGGGCGGTGATGTGGTCACCGGGGCCGAGGCCGCGCAGGTCCAGCACGGTGTCGTCCCAGCCCGTCCGGTAGAGCAGCCGGGGAAGCTCCGCCGCCGCGCCGGGGGCCACGAGGAACCAGGCGCGACCGTGCGGGGCGACGGCGACCGGTCCGAGCGGCACTCCCATCCGCTCCAACCGGGCCAGGGCGTGCCGCCCGGTCGACGCGGACACCTCGATGACGTCGAAGGCACGGCCCACCGGCAGCATCAGCGCCGCGCCGGGCACCCGCCCCCACGCGGCGGTCGCCTCGTCCAGGGTCGCCCCGGCCGGCACCGTCAGCGAGGCGTCGAGGGGGTGGGCGCCGGGAGAGGGGCAGTCGAGGAGCCCGCAGGAGCACTCCGTACGGCCGCCGCCGCGCACGGCGCGGGCGCCGGGGACGACGTCCCAGCCCCACAGACCCGTGTACTCGGCGACGGCCGTGCACACCGAGGCGCGGTTGCGGCGCCGGGTGCCGGACCGCAGCTCCCGGATCTCGCGGATGCTGCCGATCGTGAAGCCCATGCCCCCTCCAACGGGTTCCGTGCGCTGATGGTTACGGAGGGTCTCGCCACGGACACGCCGAGCGAGTCCTTCCGTCGGGGGCGCGGCGGGCGACGCGCGCCCCTGGCGTGCGCCACTCCAACCGGTCGCAGCCGCCCGGGACAAGTGAACCGTGCGAGGCGCCGCTTGGGTTCATCCAAAGGGGTGGCGAATGGTGGCGGTTTTGCAATTTCACTCGCCACGTCAGTGATCGTAGGATTACTTTCGGTTCACACAGCGACGGAAACACGCGGAAGACGTCCGGCGTGCGTCTGTGCCGGAGGTATGCCGTCGAGAGGCGTGCGACCGGGAGCGGGACGACACGCACGGGCCGGGATGGGGGCGTTCCAGTGGGCGGCAACGGAAACAGCGGCGGCACCGGCACCGCTGGGAAGCGCCCGAACGAACGGCTCGCCTCGTGGTTCGTGCGCAGCGGCTGGTCCAAGGGCGAGCTGGCCCGTCAGGTGAACCGTCGCGCCCGACGGATGGGCGCGCACCACGTCAGCACCGACACCTCACGGGTGCGCCGCTGGCTCGACGGGGAGCAGCCCCGCGAACCGATCCCGCGCATCCTCTCCGAGCTGTTCTCCGAGCGCTTCGGCTGTGTGGTCGCCGTGGAGGACCTGGGCCTGCGCACCGGCCGGCCGGCGGCCTCCGCCGGCGGCGTCGACCTGCCCTGGACCGGGCCCCAGACCGCGGCGATGATCGGCGAGTTCTCGCGCAGCGACCTGATGCTGGCCCGCCGCGGCTTCCTCGGCACCTCCCTGACGATGGCCGCCGGACCGGCCCTGATCGAGCCGATGCAGCGCTGGCTGGTGCCCACCCCCGCGAGCCCGTCCGTCCCCGCGCCACGGGAGCGGGACCGCGGCGCGCGGCGCGGGACCGGACTGTCCGGCCCGGAGCTGGAGCTGCTGGAACAGACGGTGGTGATGTTCCGCAAGTGGGACGCCCAGTGCGGCGGCGGGCTGCGGCGCAAGGCCGTCGTCGGGCAGCTCCACGAGATCACCGACCTGCTCCAGGACTCCCACCCCGAACCGGTGCGGCGACGGTTGTTCAAGGTCACCGCCGAGCTGTCGGAGCTGGCCGGGTGGATGAGCTACGACATCGGGCTCCAGCCGACCGCGCAGAAGTACTTCGTCCTCGCCCTCCACGCGGCCAAGGAGGCCGGTGACAGGCCGCTGGGCGCGTACGTGCTGTCCGACATGAGCCGCCAGATGATCCATCTGGGCCGCCCCGAGGACGCGCTGGAACTGATCCACCTCGCGCAGTACGGCAGCAGGGACGGGGCCACCCCCCGCACGCAGGCCATGCTGTACGCGATGGAGGCGCGCGCGTACGCCAACATGGGCCGGCCCGACAAGTGCCACCGGGCGGTGCGGATGGCCCAGGAGACCTTCGCCGAGATCACCCCCGGCGACGCCGACCCGGACTGGATCGGGTTCTTCTCCGAGGCGGAACTGGCGGCGGAGAACGCCCACTCCTACCGCGACCTCGCCCAGGTGGCCGGCCGCAGCCCCGCCTACGCCTCGCTCGCGCAGCCGGAGATGGAGAAGGCCGTCGAGCTGTTCGCCCGCGAGTGCGGCGAGGACGGCACCGGCCACCAGCGGTCGTACGCGCTCAACCTCGCCGGAATGGCCACCGTCCACCTGCTGCAGCGCGAGCCCGAGCAGTGCGCCGCCCTGGCCGGCCGGGCCCTGGACGTGGCCAAGCGCCTCCGCTCGGAGCGGGTCAACACCCGCATCCGCAAGACCGTGGCCACCGCGGCCCGCGAATTCGGAGGCGTCGCCGAGGTCGTCGCCCTCAGCGAGCGGCTCGCCGGGGAACTCCCCGAGGGCGTCGCCGTCGCGGTCTGACCCCGGCCCGTCTCCCCACCTCTGCCCACCGCACTCGGGAAGCCGCCCGGCACGGCCGGACGGCTTCCGTAGGGGCGCACGTTCATTCCGGCGTAACACGCCACGCGTCTTCGTCACGGTCGTGAAACACCGGGGGGCGCCGGACGAAACGGGGCTCGGGAAACCTGTGGCTCACCCTGATCCCTGACCCGCCCCACGGGTCGCGACGTGAGGAGACGCCCACGGTGAACGGCGCGGACACCGCTTTCGTACTGATCAGCGCGGCGCTGGTCATGCTGATGACACCCGGCCTGGCGCTGTTCCACGGCGGCATGGTCCGGGTCAAGAGCGCCCTCAACATGCTCATGATGTCCTTGGTCTCCCTGGGCGTCGTGAGCGTCCTGTGGGTGCTCTACGGCTACTCGCTCACCTTCGGCGCCGACTCCGGGGGCCTGATCGGCGGCTTCGAGTTCGTCGGTCTGAGCGGCATCGACCAGGCGGCCCTGACCGGCGGTGACGAGGGCATCCCGGTCCTCGCCTTCGTCCTCTTCCAGATGATGTTCGCCGTCCTGGCGCCGGCCCTGATGAGCGGTGCGCTGGCGGACCGGGTGAGGTTCGGCGCCTGGGCGGTGTTCATCGCCCTGTGGGTCACGGTCGTGTACTTCCCCGTCGCCCACTGGGTCTGGGCCGAGGGCGGCTGGCTGTTCGAGATGGAGGTCATCGACTTCGCGGGCGGGACCGCCGTCCACATCAACGCCGGTGTCGGCGCGCTGGCCGCGGCCCTGGTGGTCGGCCGGCGGATCGGCTTCCGGAGGGAGCCGATGCGTCCCCACAACCTCCCGATGGTGGTCCTGGGCGCCGCCCTCCTGTGGTTCGGCTGGTTCGGCTTCAACGCCGGCTCCGCGCTGGGCGCGGGCGGCACCGGCGCCGGTATGGCCCTGAACACGCAGGTCGCCGGCGCGGCCGCCATTCTGGGGTGGCTGGCCTGCGAGCGCGTCCGTCACGGCGCCCTCACCACCCTGGGAGCCGCCTCCGGCGCCATCGCCGGCCTGGTCGCCATCACCCCCTCCGGCGCGCACGTGAACGCCATCGGCGCGACCGTCATCGGCCTGGTCGCCGGCGCGGTCTGCTCCTGGGCCGTCGGCCTGAAGTACAGGTTCGGCTACGACGACTCCCTGGACGTCGTCGGCGTCCACCTCGTCGGCGGTGTGATCGGCACCCTGCTGGTCGGCTTCCTGGCGGTCGACGGCGTGGGCGGCGTCGAGCAGTTCGGCAAGCAGGCCGTCGGCGCCGTCTCCGTCATGGCCTTCTCCTTCGCGGTCTCCTGGGTGCTGGCGAAACTGGTCGACGTCACCATCGGCTTCCGCGCGAGCGAGGACGACGAGACCGCCGGTCTGGACCGGGCGTACCACGCCGAGACCGCCTACGACTTCGGAGCGGTGAGCGGCTCGCCCGCGTCCCGCGGCACGGCCGGGACGTCCGGCGGACACGGCGACGACGCGACGGCGCCGGCGTCCGGGAAGGAGCTCGACGAGAAGCAGGAGCTCGGCGAGAGGGTGGACGCGTGAGGATCGTCACCGAGGCCCGCGGGTACGGACGGCAGCGAGGCCACACCGAGGTGTACCGGGGCGCTGAGTACACCGTCGACCCGGTGCCCGAGGTCCGTGTCGAGGTCCTCGTCGAGGACGAGGACGCCGAGCGGCTCGTCGACGTGATCGTCAAGGCCGCCCGCACCGGGAAGATCGGTGACGACAAGGTCTGGAGCGTCCCCGTCGAGGCCGTCGTAGGGGTCCGGACGGGCGAGCGCGGTCCCGACGCCCTCCGAGCGGGCGCCGCGCTCGCCGGGGAACCGGAACGAGCCCCGGGCGGCTGACCCCACCTGCGGCGGCCCGATACCCTTGGAGGTCGACCGCCACCGCCGCCAACGCGAAGGATCCGCGACCGACGTGTTCGACACTCTCTCCGATCGCCTCACGGCGACGTTCAAGAACCTCAGGGGCAAGGGCCGTCTGAGCGAGGCGGACATCGACGCCACGGCGCGCGAGATCCGCATCGCCCTGCTGGAGGCGGACGTCGCCCTGCCAGTGGTGCGGGCCTTCATCAAGCAGGTCAAGGAGCGCGCCCTGGGCGCGGAGGTCTCCAAGGCCCTGAACCCCGCACAGCAGGTCATCAAGATCGTCAACGAGGAGCTGGTCGGCATCCTCGGCGGCGAGACCCGCCGGCTGCGGTTCGCCAAGAACCCGCCGACGGTGATCATGCTCGCCGGTCTGCAGGGTGCGGGCAAGACCACCCTGGCGGGCAAGCTGGGCCACTGGCTCAAGGGCCAGGGGCACGCCCCGCTGCTGGTCGCCTGCGACCTCCAGCGCCCCAACGCCGTCAACCAGCTCACCGTCGTCGCCGAGCGCGCGGGCGTGGGCATCTACGCGCCCGAGCCGGGCAACGGCGTCGGAGACCCGGTCAAGGTCGCGAAGGACTCCATCGAGTACGCCCGGACCAAGCAGTACGACGTGGTCATCGTCGACACCGCCGGCCGGCTGGGCATCGACGAGGAGATGATGCGGCAGGCCGCCGACATCCGCGACGCGGTCTCCCCCGACGAGGTCCTCTTCGTCGTCGACGCCATGATCGGTCAGGACGCGGTCAACACCGCCGAGGCGTTCCGCGACGGCGTCGGCTTCGACGGCGTGGTGCTCTCCAAGCTCGACGGCGACGCCCGCGGTGGCGCGGCCCTGTCGATCGCGCACGTCACCGGCCGCCAGATCATGTTCGCCTCCAACGGCGAGAAGCTGGACGACTTCGACGCGTTCCACCCGGACCGCATGGCGTCCCGCATCCTGGGCATGGGCGACGTCCTCAGCCTCATCGAGAAGGCCGAGCAGACCTTCAGCCGGCAAGAGGCCGAGAAGATGGCCGCCAAGCTGGCCAAGGGGCCCAAGGAGTTCACCCTCGACGACTTCCTGTCCCAGATGGAGCAGGTCCGCAAGATGGGCTCCCTCTCCAAGCTGCTGGGGATGATGCCCGGCATGGGGCAGATCCGGGATCAGATCAACAACATCGACGAGCGCGACGTGGACCGCACCGCCGCGATCATCAAGTCGATGACCCCGGCCGAGCGCACCGACCCCACGATCATCAACGGCTCGCGGCGGGCCCGCATCGCCCGCGGTTCCGGTGTGGACGTCAGCGCGGTGAAGAACCTCGTGGAACGCTTCTTCGAGGCCCGCAAGATGATGTCGAAGATGGCCCAGGGCGGCATGCCGGGGATGCCCGGGATGCCGGGCATGCCGGGGGCGGGCGGCCAGCGGAAGAAGGGCAAGCAGCAGAAGAAGGTCAAGGGCAGGCAGCGCTCGGGCAACCCGATGAAGCGCAAGGCCGAGGAGCAGGCCCTGGCCGAGCGCCGTGCCGCCCAGGGCGGGGCCTTCGGCCTGCCCGGCGGTCGGGACGTGGAGGACTTCGAACTGCCCCAGGAGTTCAAGGACCTGCTTCCGCCGAAGTGACGGCCGCCCACGTCGGAGCGTTCCGGCGCACTCCTCCCGGCCGTGCCCACACCGCGTCCACGCCGCGGCCGTCGGCCGTCCCACGGCGAGGGGCGGACGTCGGGGCCACGGGGCCCCGTCCCGCCCCTCCGCCGTACCGCCCCTCTCGCCGCGCCGTCACGTCATGGCGACCACGTAGCGGAACAGGTTCTGCATCCACACCGTGCCGTCGGGCCGCACGTGGGGCCGCAGCGCCTCCGCCAGCTCCTTGGTGACCTGCCCCCTGTCCGTCGCCCGGACGGCCGCGTCGTACAGGCCGGTCGACAGCAGTCCCCGCACCGCGCTCTCCAGGTCGGCGTAGCCGAACGGGCACGCCACCCGCCCCGAGCCGTCCGGACGCAGCCCGGCGCGCCGGGCCAGGTCCTCCAGGTCGTCCCGCCCGCCCGGCCGCCAGCACCGTCCCGCCGCGCGGCGGGGCTCGGCCAGGCGCTCGGCCACCCGCAGCGCGGGGGCGGCCGCACAGCGCTCCACCGGACCCCAGCCCGCCAACACCACCGGGGTGTCCCGCCCCGTCACCTCCGCCACCCGGGCGAGCACGGCCGGATCGGGCAGGGTGTCGAAGGCGGTCACCAGCGTCGGCGGCGGTCCCTCGCGCAGCGCCGCGGTGTCCGGTCCGCCGTCCGGCCCGCAGGACAACACCCGCGCGGTCCAGTGCCGCGCGCCCCACTGCGGTTCCGGCAGCAGCCGCTGCCGGGCCAGCTCCAGACGTGCCTCGTCGGTGTCCGCTCCCGTGACGGTGGCGCCGCGGGCGGCGGCCATCACCAGCGCCAGACCGGAGCCGCAGCCGAGGCCCAGAACGTGTGTGTGCCGTCCGACTTCGAACCGCTCGTACACCGCCTCGTAGAGCGGAACCAGCATCCGCTCCTGAATCTCCGCCCAGTCCCGGGCGGGCCGCGGGAGGTGCCGCTGTGCGAGCGTGGGTGCCATCGCAACATCCCCATTCCGATGGAAGGATCGCCGGATAACCGGTCGCCGTCTCGTCCCCCGAGAAGTCCCTGTGCCCGAATGCCAGGGAACTGCGCGTCCGTCCCCGAGTCCAGAGGGTGCGCCGGGGTGTTTCGCCCGCGCCGCCCGCGCGCACTCCCACGGTGCCCCGACAACCTGATTCACGCATCCGCAGCAGACCGCCGTAACATGCCCGTCATGGCAAAGGCTCCCGTGCTCACCCCCCGGACGGACGACTTCCCCCGCTGGTACCAGGACGTGATCAACAAGGCCGAACTGGCCGACAACGGACCGGTGCGCGGCACCATGGTCATCCGACCGTACGGGTACGGGCTCTGGGAGCGGATGCAGCGGGACATGGACGCCCGGATCAAGGCCCAGGGCGTCGAGAACGCCTACTTTCCCCTGTTCATCCCGCAGTCCTACCTGACCAAGGAGGCGGAGCACGTCGAGGGCTTCGCCCCCGAACTGGCGGTCGTCACGCACGGCGGCGGCAAGGAGCTGGAGGAGCCGGTCGTCGTCCGGCCGACCTCCGAGACGATCATCAACGACTACTTCTCCAAGTGGGTGCAGAGCTACCGCGACCTGCCCCTGCTGATCAACCAGTGGGCCAATGTGGTGCGCTGGGAAATGCGTCCGCGTCTCTTCCTGCGAACGAGTGAGTTCCTGTGGCAGGAGGGGCACACCGCCCACGCCACGTACGAGGAGGCGCGGGACTTCGCGGCCCGCATCCACCGCGAGGTCTACGCGGACTTCATGGAGAACGTCCTGGCCATGGACGTCGTGCTGGGCCGCAAGACCCCCAAGGAGCGCTTCGCGGGCGCCATCAACACCCTCACCCTGGAGGGCATGATGGGCGACGGCAAGGCCCTCCAGATGGGCACCAGCCACGAGCTGGGCCAGAACTTCGCCAAGGCGTTCGACACCCGCTACCTGTCCAAGGACGGCGAGCGGGAGCTGGTCTGGCAGACCTCCTGGGGCTCGACCACCCGGATGATCGGCGCTCTGGTGATGATGCACGGCGACGACAACGGCCTGCGCGTCCCGCCGCGCCTGGCCCCGACCCAGGTCGTCGTCCTGGCGATCAAGGGCGACGACGCGGTGCTGGCGAAGGTCCGCGAGGTCGGCGACCGGCTCGCCGCCGCCGGTGTCCGGGTGAGGGTGGACGACCGCACCGACACCCCCTTCGGCCGCCGCGCGGTCGACTGGGAGCTCAAGGGCGTCCCGCTGCGCGTCGAGATCGGCCCCCGCGACCTGGAGAACGGCACCGCGATGCTGGTCCGCCGCATCGCCGGGGGCAAGGAGCCGGTGGCGATCGACGCCCTCGACGAGCTGTGCCCCAAGCTTCTGGAGGAGGACCAGGCGCTGCTGCTGCGCCAGTCCCGCGAGCGCCGCGAGGCCCGCACCACGGACGTGCGGACCGTGGAGGAGGCCGCCGAGGCCGCCGCTGCCGGAGGCTGGGCCCGCATCCCGTGGGCCGACCTCGGCCCCGAGGGCGAGGCGAAGCTGGCCGAGCAGGCCGTCACGGTCCGGTGCCTGGTGGGCGAGGACGGCTCGGTCCCCGCGTCCGACGACGCCCCCGGCACGTTGGCCGTGGTCGCCCGGGCCTACTGACGGGTCGGTCCATCCCGGCTTGGGGCGGGTGGAGGCGAGTCCTCCCCGGATCGGCACACCCGCCCCGTCGGGACGCATCACCCCTGAACTGACTGGTACGTGCAAAATATTTGGGATGCCCCGTAATCGGAACACCGGGACACTCTGGCTCGTTGTTCACGACGTGAGCACGACACCACCTGTACTCGCCGCCGAACTGGCGCTCGCGTGGGCCGACATTCAACGGCACCACCCCGAGCTGCCCGATCTGGCCGCGCCCGAATCGCTGATCGGAGAGTCGTCGTCCGCCTGTGGCGCCGAGCTCTCCTTCGAACGGCTGCTGCACGAGGCCGTCCACGGGATCGCCGCCGCACGCGGAGTCCGGGACACTTCGCGCGCCGGCCGCTACCACAACCGCCGCTTCCTGGCGATCGCCGAGGAGTTGGGGCTGGAGCACTCCGACGAACCGCATCCGAGCAGCGGTTTCTCGTTGGTCGCCATGAAGCCCGAGACCAGGAAGCGCTACCGACCCACCATCGAGCGGCTGCAGCGCGCCCTGCGCGCCCACAGCGCCGCCACCGCCACCGACACCTCCCGCACCTTCCGCGGCCCCGCCGCACGGCACGGTTCGTCGGGCGGCGGCGTGCGGGTCAAGGCGGTGTGCGACTGCGGACGCAACGTCCGGGTCGTCCCGTCCGTCCTGGCCCAGGCGCCGATCATGTGCGGAGCCTGCGGCCAGCCGTTCCGCATCCCGGAGACAGTCGGAGTGGGTTGAGAGGCGCGAACGGCCGGGGGAGGGGAAGCCGGAGGGAGAGGCCGGCTGCCCTGACGAGGTGTGGCAGAATGGGCGGCTGTACTCGACAGCCGCACAGGACCCCTCTCTCCTCCGGCTGACGCGTCCACTCGGGCACTCGGGTACCACCACCCCACGTGGCATCCCGCCGTGTCCAACCACGCCAAAGACCAGGAGACACCACACCCGTGGCAGTCAAGATCAAGCTGAAGCGACTGGGCAAGATCCGCTCGCCTCACTACCGCATCATCGTCGCCGACTCCCGTACGCGTCGTGACGGCCGGGCCATCGAGGAGATCGGTCTGTACCACCCGGTGCAGAACCCCTCGCGCATCGAGATCGACTCGGAGCGCGTCCAGTACTGGCTGGGAGTCGGCGCGCAGCCGACCGAGCCCGTCCTGGCGATCCTGAAGGTCACCGGCGACTGGCAGAAGTTCAAGGGGCTGCCCGCGCCGGAGCCGATGAAGCTTCCCGAGCCCAAGGCCGACAAGCGCGCCGTCTTCGAGGCCGCGGCCAAGGAGTCCGCGGACGAGCCCCAGGGTGACGCCATCACCCAGAAGGGCAAGAAGGCCGACAAGAAGGCGGACGAGGCCGAGGCCGGGACCGCCGAGTCGACCGAGGCGTGACCATGCTGGAAGAGGCCCTCGACCATCTGGTGAGGGGCATCGTCGACCACCCCGACGAGGTGCAGGTCGCCTCCCGCAACCTGCGTCGTGGGCGCGTGCTGGAGGTCCGGGTGCACCCCGACGACCTCGGCAAGGTGATCGGCCGCAACGGCCGGACCGCACGCGCGCTGCGCACCGTCGTGACGGCCCTCGGCGGCCGGGGCGTCCGCGTCGACCTCGTCGACGTCGACCAGGTCCGCTGAGATCGCGGCGGAGACACGGCACAAGGTACCGGCACGGGCCGGGAGCGGCACCGCCGCTCCCGGCCCGTGCCGGTACACGGACACACGGAGTTGACGAGCAGTGCAGCTGGTAGTCGCACGCATCGGCCGCGCCCACGGAATCAAGGGCGAGGTCACGGTGGAGGTGCGCACGGACGAACCCGAGGTGCGACTGGCCCCCGGCGCGGTCCTGGCCACGGACCCCGCCTCCGTCGGCCCGCTGACCATCGAGAGCGGCCGGGTCCACAGCGGGCGGCTGCTGCTGCGCTTCGAGGGGGTCGGGGACCGCACCGCCGCCGAGGCGCTGCGGAACACTCTGTTGATCGCCGAGGTCGACCCCGAGGAGCGGCCCGAGGACCCCGACGAGTACTACGACCACCAGTTGGTCGACCTCGACGTCGTCACCCGCGACGGGACGGTCGTCGGACGGATCGAGGAGATCGCCCACCTGCCCTACCAGGACCTCCTGGTGGTGCGGAGGACGGACGGCGGCGAGGTGCTCGTCCCCTTCGTCGGCGAGATCGTGCCGGAGATCGACCTGGCCGCGCAGCGCGCGGTGATCGACCCGCCGCCGGGGCTCCTCGACGACCGGGCCGAGATCGCCGGCTCCCGACCCGACGGCGGCCGGGGCGGGGACGAGGACCGATGAGGCTCGACGTCGTCACGATCTTCCCCGAGTACCTGGAGCCGCTGAACGTCTCCCTGGTCGGCAAGGCGCGCGCCCGCGGCCTGCTCGACGTGCGCGTCCACGACCTTCGGCAGTGGACCCACGACCGGCACAACACCGTCGACGACACCCCCTACGGCGGCGGACCCGGCATGGTGATGAAGCCCGAACCGTGGGGCGAGGCACTGGACACGATCATCGCCTCGCAAGAGGGCGACCCGGTCGTCGTCGTCCCCACCCCCAGCGGACGGCCGTTCGACCAGGCGACGGCGGTCGAGCTGGCGGAGAAGCCCTGGTTGATCTTCACCCCCGCCCGCTACGAGGGCATCGACCGCCGGGTCGTCGACGAGTACGGCGAGCGCTTCGAGGTGCGCGAGCTGTCCATCGGCGACTACGTCCTGGCCGGCGGCGAGGCGCCCGTCCTGGTCATGGTCGAGGCCGTCGCGCGGCTGCTCCCCGGCGTCCTGGGCAACGCCGAGTCCCACCGCGACGACTCCTTCGCGCCCGGCGCCATGGCCGACCTCCTCGAGGGCCCCGTCTACACCAAGCCCCCGCTGTGGCGGGGGCGGGGCATCCCCGAGGTGCTGCTCAGCGGCCACCACGGACGGATCGCCCGCTGGCGCCGCGACCAGGCGTTCCTGCGCACCGCGCGGTACCGTCCCGACCTCATCGAGCGCTGCGACCCCGCGGCACTGGACGCGGACGACCGCAAGCTCCTGACGGAGCTGGGGTGGGCCGAGCGCCCGGACGGCCGATTTGGGCGCACCGCCGAAGGCATGGAAGAATAGACCGCTGCCTCACGCCCGGCGCGCGACCCTGCCACAGGGGGACCGACGTTCGCCCGGCGCGGTGGCCCCCGACCGTTTCCAACGAACCGTTCCGCCGATGACCTGTGGCATCGGCGAGGAAAGCAGATCGTCATGCACCTGCTCGACAGCGTCGACGCCGCGTCCCTGCGCAGCGACATCCCGAAGTTCCGCCCCGGCGACACCGTCAACATCCACGTGCGCGTCATCGAGGGCAACCGCTCCCGCGTGCAGCAGTTCAAGGGCGTCGTCATCCGCCGCCAGGGCTCGGGTGTCCGCGAGACCTTCACCGTCCGCAAGGTCAGCTTCGGCGTCGGCGTGGAGCGCACCTTCCCCGTGCACACCCCGATCGTCGAGAAGATCGAGGTCGTCACCCGCGGTCACGTCCGCCGCGCCAAGCTGTACTACCTGCGCGAGCTGCGCGGCAAGGCCGCCAAGATCAAGGAGAAGCGCGAGGGCTGATCCGCGGCCGGGCACGGCGCCCGTGCGAGGGCGGCGGTACCACACCGTCCTCGCCGCAGTCCATCGCCCGCCGGGTTAGGCTCTCGGCTCGATGGACACCGACGCACAACACGCACAGCCCACGGAGCGCGACCGCACCCCGACCCCCTCGACGGGACGGGGGCGCCGGTCGCGCTCCGTGCGTGCGGGGGCGCTGACGACCGCCGTGGCGGCCCTGCTGCTCTTGCTGGTCGACGCGTTCGTGGTGGAGCCTTTCCGTATCCGCAGCGACTCGATGGCGAACACCCTCGACGTCGGCGACCGTGTCCTGGTGAACAAGCTGGCGTACCGTTTCGGCAACCTTCCGGAGCGCGGAGACGTTGTGGTGTTCGACGGCGCCGGCTCGTTCGACCAGGGGCCGTCGGAGGCGTCCGACTACGTCAAGCGCGTCGTCGGAGTCGGCGGCGACAGGGTCACGTGCTGCGACGAGCGGGGGAGGATCGAGGTGAACGGCGAACCGGTGGACGAGAGGTACCTGCACCCCGGCGACCGGCCCTCGACCGTCCCGTTCGACATCGAGGTCCCCGAGGGACGGCTGTGGACGATGGGCGACCACCGCTCCCGCTCCCGTGACTCCCGCGACCTCCTCGGCGCCCCGGGCGGCGGCACCGTGCCGGTGGACCGGGTGATCGGCCGGGTCGACTGGATCGTCTGGCCCGCGGACCGCTGGACCTCCCTGCGGGGTCGCCATGGGTAGACGCGGACGCCCCCGAGGGCGCCGCGGGGCGAGCGGCACCACACCCGGCACGCCCCCGGAGCCCCGGACGACACTGCGCGGCCCCGGTGAGGGACGAGCGGACCGCCGGCGCGCGGCCAAGCGGATCAAGCGGCGGCGACGGCTGTCGGCGACCAAGGAGATACCCATCCTGGTGGGTGTGGCGCTGCTGATCGCGCTGGTGCTCAAGACGTTCCTGGTCCAGGCGTTCGTCATCCCCTCCGGCTCCATGGAACAGACGATCAGGATCGACGACCGGGTGCTGGTGGACAAGCTCACCCCCTGGTTCGGCGCGCGCCCCGAGCGCGGCGACGTGGTCGTCTTCAAGGACCCGGGAGGCTGGCTGCCCCCCGAGGAGAAGCCCGAGCGGAACGACCCGGTGGGGATCAAACAGGGCAGGCAGTTCCTGACGTTCATCGGCCTGCTGCCCTCGGACGACGAACAGGACCTGATCAAACGGGTCATCGCCGTCGGCGGCGACACCGTGGCGTGCTGCGACGCGGACGGTCGGGTGACCGTCAACGGCACGCCCCTGAACGAGCCGTACCTCCATCCCGGCAACGCCCCCTCGCAGATGACCTTCGAGGTGGAGGTGCCCGAGAACCGGATCTTCGTCATGGGTGACCATCGAGCCAACTCGGCCGACTCCCGTTACCACTTGGACGAGCCCGGGAAGGGGACCATTCCGGAGGAACTCGTGGTGGGCAAGGCCGTGGTGATCGCCTGGCCGTACTCCCACTGGCGACGGCTGGAGGAGCCCGAGACGTACGCGTCGGTGCCCGACCCGCGCGGCGAGCCCGCCTCCGCGGCGGCGGCCGGGGAGAATGACACGGTCGACGACATGGTGTGGGCCCCGAGCCCTGCGGAACTTCCGCTCGTTATGGGAGTGGTGGGCCTGCACCGACTGAGGCGCGGGCGACGGCGCAGTACGAGCAGTGTGAGGAGTGGATGTGGGGGACGTGGCGGTTGGAGCGCGCTCCGACGCGGACGGACCGGAGAGGCGGGACGAGGACGAGCCCGTGGAGCGCGGTGAGCAGCCGACCGCGGAACCGGACGACGGAGAAGACACGGAAGACGTGAAGGACAGGAAACAGCAGCGCTCCTTCCTGAAGGAACTCCCTCTGCTGATCGGCATCGCGCTGATCCTGGCGCTGCTGATCAAGACGTTCCTGGTCCAGGCGTTCTCCATCCCCTCCGACTCGATGCAGAACACCCTCCAGCGGGGCGACCGGGTCCTGGTGGACAAGTTGACGCCGTGGTTCGGGGCCGAGCCCGAACGCGGCGAGGTCGTCGTCTTCCACGACCCGGGCGGCTGGCTGGACGAGAGCGCGCAGAGCGACCCGGGCGGCATCGCGGGGGCCTTCCAGGAGTTCATGAGCTTCATCGGACTGATGCCCTCCGCCGAGGAACAGGACCTGATCAAGCGGGTCATCGCCGTCGGCGGCGACACCGTGGCGTGCGAGAAGAACGGTCCCGTCACGGTCAACGGCAAGGCCCTGGACGAGGAGTCCTACATCTACCCCGGCGGCACCCCGTGCGGCAGTGAGGGCTTCGGCCCGGTCGAGGTGCCCGAGGGACGGATCTGGGTGATGGGCGACAACCGTCAGAACTCCCTGGACTCCCGCTTCCACCAGCAGCTCCCCGGACACGGGACGGTCCCCGTGGACGAGGTCGTGGGACGGGCCATCGTCAGGGCGTGGCCGATCGACCGTTGGGGCACCCTCCCGGTGCCGGACACCTTCGCCGAGAAGGGCCTCGCCATGGCCCCCGCGGCGATGGGACTGGTGGGCGCGGTACCGCTGGTGCTGTGGCGGAGGAGGCTGAGGACGGGCCGGACGGCCGTCGAGGCCGCACCGACCGCACCGACCGCACCGACGGGGGACCGGCGAACGAGGGCTGACGAGGACTGACCCGAGCGCGTGCCCGGGGATAGGGTGCGGCCAGGCCGTTGGTGGATCCAGACCGTCCGGGAGCGCGCGAGTGAGCAGAGCAGAACGTACCGGAGGAGCCCGCGGCCGGTTGGGCCGCGCCCTGTCCTCGTTGGCCGTGGCGGTCGGCTGCGTGCTCTTCCTGGGCGGCTTCGGATGGGCGGCCGTCCTGTACCAGCCCTACACCGTGCCCAGCGACTCCATGGCGCCCACCGTGAGCGCCGGGGAGCGGATACTGGCCCAACGCATCGACGGGGACCAGGTCAAACGCGGTGACGTCGTCGTCTTCCGGGACCCGATGTGGGGCGACCTGCCGATGATCAAACGGGTCGTGGGCGTCGGCGGCGACACCGTGGCGTGCTGCGACAAGCGGGGAAGGCTCACCCTCGACGGCGAGGCCCTCGACGAGCCGTACCTGCGGCAGGGGGACCGCGCCTCGTTCGAGGCCTTCGAAGCGACCGTGCCCGAAGGTCATCTCTTCCTCCTCGGCGACCACCGCAACGACTCGCTCGACTCCCGGACGCACCTGCAGGACGCCGCCAACGGCTCGGTGAAGCGGGACACGGTGGTCGGCCGGGTCGACGCCGTGGTGTGGCCGCTGGGCGAGACGAGGATGACGGAACGCCCCGGGAGCTTCGCGGACCTGCCCGGTGGTGTCTCCAGCCCCGGACCGCTGCGCCCCGCCGCACTGGCGATCGCCGTCGGTACCGTGCTGATCCTCGTCGGCGCCGCGACCGGGGCGATCACCACGGTCCGGGAGAGGCGGGCGGGCCTGACGCACAATGGGGGGACGCACGGCTGAAGGGGAACATGCCATGAGCGCCGAGGATCTCGAGAAGTACGAGACCGAGATGGAGCTGAAGCTCTACCGGGAGTACCGGGACGTCGTCGGGCTGTTCAGGTATGTGATCGAAACCGAGCGGCGCTTCTACCTCACCAACGACTACGAGATGCAGGTGCACTCGGTCCAGGGCGAGGTCTTCTTCGAGGTGACGATGGCGGATGCGTGGGTGTGGGACATGTACCGCCCCGCCCGCTTCGTCAAGCAGGTGCGGGTGCTCACCTTCAAGGACGTGAACATCGAGGAGTTGAACAAGAGCGACCTCGACCTCCCCGAGGGCTCCGGCTTCAAGCGGTGACCGACCTCCCGCGCGCCCGCGCTCACCCGGGCGTCACCCGTACGGGTGAGCGAGATATCCACAATCGGCCGGTTCTCCACCGAATCGGACCATGATCATCCGGCCGCCTCCCCAGCCGCCACAGTCGGACCCGGAGGTGGTACCGATGAACGGCAGGGAAGCACTCGGACGCTACGGAGAGGACCTGGCCGCCCGCCGGCTGCGCGAGTCGGGCATGGCCGTCCTGGAACGCAACTGGCGCTGCCGGGGCGGTGAGGTCGACGGCGAGATCGACATCGTCGCCCGGGACGCCGACGCGCTGGTCATCTGCGAGGTCAAGACCCGCAGAGCCGGCGCCTACGAACACCCGATGGCGGCCGTCACACCGCGCAAGGCGGCACGGCTGCGCAGGCTCGCCGCCCGCTGGCTCAGCGAACGCTGGCTGACCCGGTACGGCCGCCCGCCGACCGGGGGAGTGCGCATCGATCTCGTCGGCGTCGTCCTGCCCGAGCGCGGCGCCCCCCGGGTCCAGCACGTCAGGGGGGTGGCCTGAGATGGGATTCGCACGCACCTGCTCGGTCGCCCTCGTCGGTGTCGAGGGCGTGGTGGTCGAGGTCCAGGCGGACCTCGAACCGGGCCTCGCCACCTTCACCCTGGTGGGCCTGCCCGACAAGAGCCTGGTCGAAAGCCGCGACCGGGTCAGGGCCGCCGTCGTCAACTCCGGCATCGACTGGCCGCAGAAGAAACTCACGGTCGGCCTCAGCCCCGCCTCGGTGCCCAAGAGCGGCAGCGGCTTCGACCTCGCCGTGGCCTGCGCGGTCCTCGGCGCGGCGGAACGGATCGACCCCCGCGACCTCGCCGACCTGGTGATGATCGGCGAACTCGGGCTCGACGGCCGAGTCCGTCCCGTCCGCGGCGTCCTCCCCACCGTCCTGGCCGCCGCCGACGCCGGATACCGCCAGGTCGTGGTCGCCGAGCAGACCGCCTCCGAGGCCGCTCTGGTCCCCGGCGTGTCCGTGCTCGGCGTCCGCTCCCTGCGCCAACTCGTCGCCATCCTGACCGACGCGCCCGTGCCCGACGAGGATCCGGCCGAGGAGGGTGCCGCGGCCCCGATGCTCGCCGGGCTCACCGTGCCCGGAGCGGGGAAGGGCATCCCGGGGCTCGGCGAGGAGCGTCCGGTGGACCTCGCCGAGGTCGCCGGGCAGACCGCGGCCCGCAGGGCCCTGGAGGTGGCCGCCGCGGGCCGTCACCACCTCTTCCTCAAAGGACCGCCCGGCGCGGGCAAGACGATGCTCGCCGAACGGCTCCCCGGACTGATGCCGCCCCTCACCCGGAAGGAGGCACTGGAGGTCACCGCCGTTCACTCGGTGGCCGGGGCCCTGCCGCCCGGCCGGCCGTTGATCGAACGACCGCCGTACTGCGCCCCGCACCACTCGGCCACCATGGCCTCCCTCGTCGGAGGCGGCAGCGGGCTGCCCCGGCCGGGGGCCGTCTCCCTCGCCCATCGAGGGGTGCTCTTTCTGGACGAGGCGGCGGAGTGCAGCGCACGGGTGCTGGACGCCCTGCGCCAGCCGTTGGAGTCCGGGCAGGTGGTCGTGGCCCGCGCCCAGGGCATGATGCGCATGCCCGCCGGCTTCCTCCTCGTCCTCGCCGCCAACCCCTGCCCCTGCGGCCGGCACGGCTCCAGGGGCGGCGGCTGCGAGTGCCGCCCCTCCTCGGTCCGGCGCTACCGCGCGCGACTCTCCGGCCCCCTGCTCGACCGCGTCGACCTCCGCGTCACCGTCGAACCCGTCACCCGCGCCGAACTGGCCGACCCGGACGCGCACGGGGAGTCCACCGCGACGGTGGCGGAGCGCGTCCGCGCCGCACGGGAGCGGGCCGAGGCCCGCTACACCGAAACCCCCTGGCGCACCAACAGCGAAGTCCCCGGACACGAACTGCGGACGAGGTGGCCGGGCGCCCCCGGAGCCCTGAACAGGGCCGAGGAGGACATGGAGCGCGGGCTGCTCACCGCACGCGGCCTGGACAGGGTCCTCCGGGTCGCCTGGACGTTGGCCGACCTCGCCGGGCACGACAGGCCCACCGCCGACGACGTGGACGGGGCACTGGAACTGCGCACGGGCGTACGGCGCGGCACGGCACTCGCCGGGGGCGGGACGTGACCGGCGAGGAGGAGCGTCTGGCCCGGGCGGCGCTCACCAGGATCGTGGAGCCCGGGGACGAGACGGCGAACGGATGGCTCGACCGCTACGGCGCCGTGGACACTCTCAGGGCCCTCGGCTCCGACACCCCGCTGCCCGGCGTCTCCCGGAACCGCTGGGCCGGGCTCCGGCAACGGGCCCGCGGACTCGACCCCGAGGCGGATCTGAGGACCGTCGACGGACTGGGCGGACGCTTCGTCTGCCCGGGCGACCCCGAGTGGCCCAGCCAACTGGACGACCTGGGCGACGGCCGTCCCGTCGGACTGTGGGTGCGCGGCAGGGTGTCGCTGCGGATGTGGGCGCTGCGCTCGGTCGCCGTCGTCGGCGCCCGCGCCTGCACGGACTACGGCGCCCACGTCGCGTCGACGCTCGGCTCCAGCCTGGCCGCCCGCGGCTGGACGGTGATCTCCGGCGCGGCGTACGGCGTGGACGGCGCGACCCACAACGGCGCCCTGGCCGTGGGCGGAGCCACCGTCGGGGTCCTGGCCTGCGGGGTCGACGTGGCCTACCCGCCGGGCAACGGCCCCCTGATCCGGCGCATCGGGGAAGAGGGCCTGCTGGTCGCCGAGCTGCCACCCGGAGCCCACCCGACCCGCAGCCGGTTCGTCCTGCGCAACCGCGTGATCGCGGCGCTCACCCGCGGCACCGTCGTGGTGGAGGCCGAGCTGCGCAGCGGATCGCTGGTCACCGCCCGGCGGGCACTCGCCCTCGGCAGGGTCACGATGGGCGTCCCCGGCCCGGTGACCAGCGGGCTGTCGGCCGGAGTGCACCAACTCCTGCGGGGCGAGGGAGTCGTCGTCACCGACGCGGCCGAGATCATCGAACTGGTCGGCAGCATCGGTGAACTGGCGCCCGAGAAGCGCGGGCCGATGCTGCCGCGCGACCTGCTGGCACCGGAGGCGGCGCGCGTCCTGGAGGCCCTGCCGGCCCGGGGCGCGCTCGACACGGAGGCGGTGGCGCGTGCCGCGGCCCTCACCAAGGACCGCGCGCTCGCCCGCCTCCGGGAGCTGGGGACACTCGGCTTCCTCGAACGCAACGGCGACCACTGGCAGTTGGTGCGACGGAGAAACCAACACCCCAACAGGTGACGAGGCGATCCTTGACCTGGGACGATCGAGTGAAAGGGTGAGAGGCATGATCGCTGAATGGTTCGTTCCGCTTGGCCTCGCAGGACCGTCCCGCACTCCGGGGTAACTCCGGGGTGCGGGCAGCGGAACGTATCTGCGTATGCCTGATCGACCGATCCTCGCACTGAGCCACACCTCGGTCACGCTACGCTCCGAAGGTTCCCGCCCCTCAGGTCCCATCGGCGTCAGCGCACAGACCACAGTCACGGCAGAACGGCTCAAGACCACGCATGCCCCCCCACCACACTTCCGGGCCCGACCGCACGGCCACGGCAGAACCGACTGCGGCCGACGCCGCACGCCCTGCCCCGCCCAGATCGCTCGACGAGCTGTGGCGGTCGTACAAGTGCACGGGTGACGAGCGGCTGCGGGAACAGCTGATCCTCCACTACTCGCCCCTGGTCAAGTACGTGGCCGGGCGCGTCAGCGTCGGCCTGCCCGCCAACGTGGACCAGGCCGACTTCGTCTCCTCCGGGGTGTTCGGACTGATCGACGCCATCGAGAAGTTCGACCCGAGCCGCTCGATCAAGTTCGAGACCTACGCCATCACCCGCATCCGCGGAGCCATGATCGACGAGCTGCGGGCACTGGACTGGATCCCCCGCTCCGTGCGGCAGAAGGCCCGCGCCTTCGAACGCGCCCACGCCGCGCTGGAGGCGACCCTGCGGCGCACGCCGTCGGAGGCCGAGGTCGCGGACGAGATGGGCATCCCCCTGGAGGAGTTGCACGGCATCTTCAGCCAGTTGCCCCTGACCAACGTGGTCGCCCTGGAGGAGGTGCTCCACACCGGCGGGGAGGGCGGCGACCGCCTCAGCCTCGTGGACACCCTGGAGGACACGGCCGCCGACAATCCCGTCGAGATCGCCGAGGACCGCGAACTGCGGCGATTGCTCGCCCGCGCGGTCAACACCCTGCCCGAACGCGAGAAGACCGTGGTCACCCTCTACTACTACGAGGGGCTCACCCTCGCCGAGATCGGACAGGTGCTCGGGGTCACCGAGAGCCGGGTCAGCCAGATCCACACCAAGTCCGTACTGCAGCTTCGGGCCAAGCTGGCGGACGTCAGTCGCTGAATCGACACCCCATCCCTAAAGTGGGACCGTGCCAAGGATTCGAGCGGCCTCCGTGGCCGAGCACCGGAGGATGCAACGCGACGCCCTGCTGGAGGCGGCACGGTCCCTGCTGTCGGAGGGCGGCACGGAAGCACTGACCTTCCCCGCCCTGGCCGAACGCACGGGGCTGGCGCGCTCCTCCGTCTACGAGTACTTCCGCTCCCGCGCGGCCGTCGTCGAGGAACTGTGCGCCGTCGACTTCCCGGTCTGGGCGGCCGAGGTGGAGGCCGCCATGGAGCGGGCCGACACCCCCGAGGCGAAGGTCGAGGCCTACGTACGACAGCAGTTGGCCCTGGTCGGCGACCGCCGTCACCGAGCCGTCGTCGCCATCTCGGCCGGTGAACTGGACGCGGCCGCCCGGGAGAAGATCCGCGCCGCCCACGGCGGGCTGATCACCATGGTCGTGGACGCCCTGGAAGCCCTGGGGCACGACGAGCCCCGGCTGACCGCGGTCCTGTTGCAGGGCGTCGTGGACGCCGCGGTCCGCCGCGTCGAACTGGGCGCCGCGGAGGACCCGGAACGGATCACGAGGGCGGCGGTGTCGATGGTGCTCCGCGGCGTCGGGGGCTGAACCTCCCCGCCCCCGCCCCCTTTCGCCCCCTCTCCCTCCACCGGCCCCGTCACACGGGCGGGCCCCCGCCGCGCGGACGGACGTGACGGCGGTGGGCCCAGACCGCGACCACGGCCAGCGCCACCGCCCCCACGGCGGCGCCCGAGGGCCGGCGCCCGTCGGCCGCCGCCGGGCGCACCGCGCCGTCCCGCCCTCCCTCCGGCCCCTCGGGAAGCGGGACCCCCAACACCGGAAGCAGACGGGAGGGGCCACGACGCAACAGGGAGAGCGGGTCCAGGTAGACCTCGCCACGGCGCAGCCCCCAGTGGAGACACCCGGCTCGACAGTGGAACCCCTCCGCCTCCAACACCCCCACCACGTCGCCCGCCGCCACCGGGTCGCCCTCGCGGACACGTGCCTCGACCGGCTCGTACGTGGTGCGCAGTGGCGGCTCCCCCGTGGCCGCCAACTCGATCGAGACCACCCCGCGCCCGGCGACCCTTCCGGCGAACGAGACCCGGCCCGCCGCCAGCGCGCGCACCGGATCCCCCGGACGGGCCGCCAGGTCCACACCGCGGTGGCCCGCCGCCCACCGCACGGGTGGCGGCTCCCACCCGCGCTCCACCGCCCCCGGCACCGGCCGGACCCGTTCCACCCCGGCGCCCGGAGCGTCCCCGGGCGCCGCGCGGGCCGGAGCGGCCCCCGAGGCGAGGAGCGGCAGACACCACAGCAGCACCGCACAGAGTCGAAGTCCCATGAGCACAGGGTGACGGCCGGGGCCGTTCCGCGGGGATCGCGCCCGGAACCTGTGGACCACCGGCCGGTTGTGGACAAGTCCGTCACCCGACACGCCGATTCGCCCCCACGCCCGTCCGTGCCCGTCCGTGCCCGTCCGCGTCCGGCACGGGCCACGTCCGCGGCCCGTGCGTGTCGCCTGCCGGTTCCCGGTCCCGTACACTTCTGGTGCGATCCGGGTCACCGGGTCGACTTCGCACGTCCCGCCACCCCCGTATTCGGTGGCCGCGCACCTCGGTCCTCGGAGACGGTCCTCGGGCCCATCCGCAGGCACAGCGCGCCGGGGCGTCAGGCGCGGAGGTCACCCGGCCGCCGCGGACAACCGAGCATTCAAGGAGATACGGCCATGGCCGTCGTCACGATGCGGGAGCTGCTGGAGAGCGGCGTCCACTTCGGGCACCAGACCCGCCGTTGGAACCCGAAGATGAAGCGCTTCATCTTCACCGAGCGCAACGGCATCTACATCATCGACCTGCTCCAGTCGCTGTCGTACATCGACCGCGCCTACGAGTTCGTCAAGGAGACCGTCGCCCACGGCGGCTCCATCATGTTCGTCGGCACCAAGAAGCAGGCCCAGGAGGCCATCGCCGAGCAGGCCACCCGCGTGGGCATGCCCTACGTCAACCAGCGCTGGCTCGGCGGCATGCTGACCAACTTCTCGACCGTCCACAAGCGCCTGCAGCGCCTGAAGGAACTCGAGCAGATCGACTTCGAGGACGTGGCCTCCTCCGGCCTCACCAAGAAGGAGCTGCTGGTCCTCTCCCGCGAGAAGGCCAAGCTGGAGAAGACGCTCGGCGGTATCCGCGACATGCAGAAGGTGCCCAGCGCCGTCTGGATCGTGGACACCAAGAAGGAGCACATCGCCGTCGGCGAGGCGCGCAAGCTCAACATCCCGGTCGTCGCCATCCTCGACACCAACTGCGACCCCGACGAGGTCGACTACAAGATCCCGGGCAACGACGACGCCATCCGCTCCGTCACCCTGCTCACCCGCGTGATCGCCGACGCCGTGGCCGAGGGCCTCATCGCCCGCTCCGGCGCCGCCGGCGAGGGCAAGGGCGAGAAGGCCGCCGGCGAGCCGCTCGCCGAGTGGGAGCGCGAACTGCTGGAGGGCGACGCCAAGAAGGCCGCCGAGGCCACCGCCCAGGCTCCGGCCGAGGAGAAGGCCGCCGAGGGCGAGCAGCCGGCCGAGGCCGACAAGCCCGCCGAGCAGGCCTGAGCACGCAGCACGGTGGTACGGCCGGGGGCGGTGCCATGAGCGCCGCCCCCGGCGCGCACCCGTAGATCGATCCATCCTCATCGACTTTTCGAGAAGAGATTCACCGACCATGGCGAACTACACCGCCGCTGACGTCAAGAAGCTTCGCGAGCTCACCGGCGCCGGCATGATGGACTGCAAGAAGGCGCTGGACGAGGCCGAGGGCAACGTCGACAAGGCCGTCGAGATCCTCCGTGTCAAGGGTCAGAAGGGCGTCGCCAAGCGCGAGTCCCGCACGGCCGAGAACGGCGCCGTCGTCTCCCTGATCGCCGACGACAAGAAGTCCGGTGTGCTGGTCGAGCTCAAGTGCGAGACCGACTTCGTCGCCAAGGGCGAGAAGTTCATCGCCGTCGCCGACGCGATCGCCGCCCACGTCGCCGCCACCTCCCCGGCCGACGTCCAGGCGCTCCTCGACTCCGAGATCGAGTCGGGCAAGACCGTCCAGACCTACGTGGACGAGGCCAACGCCGCGCTCGGCGAGAAGATCGTCCTGGACCGCTTCGCGCAGTTCTCCGGCGGCTACGTGGCCGCCTACATGCACCGCACCAGCCCGGACCTGCCGCCGCAGGTCGGTGTCCTGGTCGAGCTGGAGCAGGAGAACGCCGAGGTCGCCAAGGACGTGGCCCAGCACATCGCCGCGTTCGCCCCGAAGTACCTCTCCCGTGAGGACGTCGCGGAGGAGACCGTCGACAACGAGCGCCGCGTCGCCGAGGCCGCCGCCCGCGAGGAGGGCAAGCCCGAGCAGGCCCTTCCGAAGATCGTCGAGGGCCGCGTGAACGGCTTCTTCAAGGAGAACTGCCTCCTGGAGCAGCCCTTCGCGAAGGACAACAAGAAGACCGTCCAGAAGGTGCTGGACGAGGCCGGTGTCACGCTGAAGCGCTTCGCCCGCTTCCGCGTCGGCGCCTGACCCGCAACGCCGTACTTCCACGGCGGACCGGCCACACCCGGACAGGGTCGGCCACGGGGCCCGTCCTGGTGCGTCGCCCACGGACGGACGACCGCAGTTGTGACGAGGAGGCCATTGCCGTTTTCGGGAACCGAGAGGAACCACCGGCGATGGCCTCCTTACGCATGTGCACGAGGAGAGCAGCATGAAACAGGGCATCGACCCCGGAGGCAAAGCCTCCGACAAACACCGCAACCGCCGCCGCTTCCTGCTGAAACTCTCCGGTGAGGCGTTCGCGGGAGGTGGAGGGCTCGGAGTCGACCCCGACGTCGTGCACAAGGTCGCCCGTGAGATCGCCGCCGTGGTACGGGACGGCGCCGAGATCGCCGTCGTCATCGGAGGCGGCAACTTCTTCCGCGGCGCGGAACTCCAGCAGCGCGGCATGGACCGGGCCCGCTCCGACTACATGGGCATGCTCGGCACCGTCATGAACTGCCTCGCCCTCCAGGACTTCCTGGAGAAGGAGGGCATCGACTCCCGCGTCCAGACCGCCATCACCATGGGGCAGGTCGCCGAGCCGTACATCCCGCTGCGGGCCGTACGGCACCTGGAGAAGGGCCGGGTGGTCATCTTCGGCGCCGGTATGGGCATGCCGTACTTCTCCACCGACACCACCGCCGCCCAGCGCGCTCTGGAGATCGACGCCGAGGCACTGCTGATGGGCAAGAACGGCGTGGACGGCGTCTACGACTCCGACCCCGCCACCAACCCCGACGCGGTGAAGTTCGACGCCCTGGGGTACGGCGAGGTCATCGCCCGCGATCTGAAGGTGGCCGACGCCACCGCCATCACCCTCTGCCGGGACAACAAGTTGCCGATCCTCGTCTTCGAGTTGCTGGCCGAGGGGAATATCGCGCGAGCGGTGAAGGGTGAGAAGATCGGCACGCTCGTGAGCGACCAGGGCTCTCGGGCCTGACGCCCGCGTCGGCGCGACACGAATCCGTACGGCGGCGCGGCGCCCACGGCGCCGTACGGCAACTCCGTGCCGCACGATGGGCACGGTACGGGGATGGACAACAGCCTGCCGGTCGGACACCGTGCAGGAATCAGGGCTTTCCGGCTCAATCAGCGAACCAGGAGCACGTGGTGATCGAAGAGACCCTCCTCGAAGCCGAGGAGAAGATGGAGAAGGCGGTCGTCGTCGCCAAGGAGGACTTCGCCGCGATCCGCACCGGCCGTGCGCACCCTGCGATGTTCAGCAAGATCGTGGCGGAGTACTACGGCGCGATGACCCCGATCAACCAGCTCGCGTCGTTCTCGGTGCCCGAGCCGCGGATGGCCGTGGTCACTCCGTTCGACAAGAGCGCGCTGCGGAACATCGAGCAGGCCATCCGCGACTCCGACCTCGGGGTCAACCCCTCCAACGACGGCAACATCATCCGGGTCGTCTTCCCGGAGCTGACCGAGGAGCGCCGCCGGGAGTACATCAAGGTCGCCAAGGGCAAGGCCGAGGACGCCAAGATCTCCATCCGCAGCGTCCGTCGCAAGGCCAAGGAGGCCATCGACAAGGCCATCAAGGACGGCGAGATCGGCGAGGACGAGGGGCGCCGCGCCGAGAAGGAGCTCGACGACACCACCGCCAAGTACGTCGCGCAGGTGGACGAGCTGCTCAAGCACAAGGAAGCCGAGCTGCTCGAAGTCTGAGGGCTGCGATATTCGTGAATGACTCATCCTGGGGAGCGCCACCGCCGAGCGCCGGGCATCCCGGCGACTTCGGATACTGGAGCCCTCCCGAACAGAGGTACTCCTCCCCGCTTCACGCGGAGGTGGCGCCGGCACCGGCGGGTTCCGTGCACGACGGCGGCGATGCGTCGCAGACTCGGCGTATGCCCATTGTGCCCGACGCCCCCCGCGGTGACCAGGACGATCGTGACCATCGAGCGGCCGGGCGTCCGTCCGGAGGCCAGGCCTCCGACGGCGTCCCGTCCGAGCAGCAGACCGGTCCCGTGACCTCGGGCCGCGCGCGCGGCCGCAAGCGGGCCGGCCGCAACCTGCGCGCCGCGATAGGGGTCGGCCTGGGGCTGGGCGCCGCCGTCGTCGCCTCGCTCTTCGTCTACAAGCACGTCTTCGTCGGCGTGATCGTGGTCGCGGTCGTGGTCGGACTGTGGGAACTCACCTCCCGGCTCGCCGAGCACAAGCAGATCCGGGCCCCCCTGGTGCCGCTGGCGGTCGGCGGCGCGGCCATGGTCGTCGCCGGGTACGTCCGCGGTGCCGAGGGCGCCTGGGTGGCGGCGGCGCTCACCGCCCTCGCCGTGCTGGTGTGGCGGATGACGGAGGACCCCGAGGACTACCTGCGGGACGTCACGGCGGGTGTCTTCGCCGCCTTCTACGTCCCCTTCCTGGCCACCTTCGTCGCCATGATGCTCGCGGCCGACGACGGTCCGTGGCGGGTGTTCACCTTCCTATTGCTCACCGTCGTCAGCGACACCGGGGCGTACGCCGTCGGCTGGCGCTTCGGCCGTCACAAGCTCGCCCCGCGCATCAGTCCCGGCAAGACCCGCGAGGGACTGCTGGGAGCGGTGTCCTTCGCCATGGTCGCGGGCGCGCTGTGCATGCACTTCCTCATCGACGGCGGCGTCTGGTGGCAGGGTCTGCTGCTGGGGCTGGCCGTGGCCACCAGCGCGACCCTGGGCGACCTGGGCGAATCCATGATCAAGCGGGATCTGGGCATCAAGGACATGGGTGCCCTGCTGCCCGGCCACGGCGGCATCATGGACCGGCTCGACTCCCTGCTGCCGACCGCTCCCGTGGTCTGGCTGCTGATGGTGATCTTCGTCGGCGCGGGCTGACCGCCTTGCCGCCGACCGAGGGGCCCGCCGTCCACCCGGACGGCGGGCCCCTCGCCACGTCCGGGCCGTCCGTGGCCCGTCGCGGGGCCGGCCGCGGTGACGGGGACGGGCGGGGGTGACCGTGGTCGCCCCGATCCGGCCCGGGGCGCCGTGGTCGATCTGCGACACTGGACGGACCATGCCTGCACCCGGAGAACTCACCTTCGTCGCGCCGCGCGGGGCCGCCAAGCCGCCGCGGCACCTCGCCGACCTCACCCCCGCGGAGCGCCGTGAGGCGGTCGCCGCCATCGGCGAGAAGCCCTTCCGCGCCACACAACTCTCGCGGCACTACTTCGCCCGCTGCGCCACCGACCCCGCCGCCTGGACCGACATCCCGGCCGCCGCGCGGGAGAGGCTGGCCACCGAACTGATGCCCGAGCTGATGACCGTGGTGCGGCACGTCGCCTGCGACGACGGGGCCACCCGCAAGACGCTGTGGCGACTGCACGACGGGACGCTGGTGGAGTCCGTGCTGATGCGCTACCCGGACCGGGTGACCATGTGCGTCAGCTCGCAGGCCGGCTGCGGCATGAACTGCCCCTTCTGCGCCACCGGACAGGCCGGGCTGGACCGCAACCTGTCCACCGCCGAGATCGTCCATCAGATCGTCGAGGGCATGCGTGCCCTGCGCGACGGCGAGGTGACCGGGGGACCGGCCAGGCTGTCGAACATCGTCTTCATGGGGATGGGCGAGCCGCTGGCCAACTACAAGCGGGTCGTCGGCGCCATCCGTCGCCTCACCGACCCCGAGCCCGACGGCCTGGGCCTGTCCCAGCGCGGCATCACCGTCTCCACCGTCGGCCTGGTCCCGGCGATCCACCGCCTCGCCGACGAGGGCCTCAAGTGCCGGTTGGCCGTCTCCCTCCACGCCCCCGACGACGAACTGCGCGACACCCTGGTGCCGGTCAACACCCGGTGGAAGGTCCGCGAGGTCCTCGACGCCGCCTGGGAGTACGCCGAGAAGTCCGGCCGCCGGGTCTCCATCGAATACGCCATGATCCGCGACATCAACGACCAGGCGTGGCGGGGCGATCTCCTCGGCCGGCTGCTGGCGGGGAAGAGGGCGCACGTCAACCTCATCCCCCTCAACCCCACCCCCGGCTCCAAGTGGACCGCCTCCCGACCCGAGGACGAGCGGGCCTTCGTCGAGGCGCTGGAGGCACGCGGCGTCCCGGTGACCGTCCGTGACACCCGCGGGCAGGAGATCGACGGAGCCTGCGGGCAGCTCGCCGCCACCGAGCGCTGACGGCGAGGACGACCCTGGTACCGTAGCGATCGCACACAGTATCGACATACCGACAGGGGAGCGCGTACAGCGCTGAGAGTGCGGCACCGCCGTACCGGTCCCGTGGACCGGCCGGCGATCCGCAGACCCTCGGACCTGATCCGGTTAGTACCGGCGTAGGGAGTCAGCACAACGTGATCACGACGTTCCGGCGCGCCCTCGGCGTCGCCGCCCTCGGCACGCTCACCGTCTCCGCCCTGACGGCCTGCGGCGGTTCGCAGCCGTCCGACGAGGGGGAGGGGAAGAAGACCGTCACCCTGGTCGCCCACGACTCCTTCGCGGCCTCCGACGAGGTGCTGGAGAAGTTCACCGAGGAGACCGGCTACACGGTGAAGGTGCTGAGCGGCGGCGACGCCGGATCGGCCCTCAACCAGGCGATCCTCTCCAAGGACAACCCGCAGGGCGACGTCTTCTTCGGCGTCGACAACACCCTGCTCTCCCGCGCCCTGGACAGCGGCCTGTTCACGCCGTACGAGGCCGAGGGACTGGAGAAGATCCCCGCCGAGTACCGGCTCGACGACGAGAAGCACCGCGTCACCCCCGTCGACACCGGCGACGTCTGCGTCAACTACGACCGCGCCTGGTTCGACAAGCGCGGCATCGAACCCCCGAACACCCTGGACGACCTCGTCGAACCGGAGTACAAGGACCTCCTGGTCGTCGAGAACGCCGCCACCTCCTCGCCCGGTCTGGGCTTCCTGCTGGCCACCGTCGCCGAGTACGGGGACGGGGGCGCCTCCCAGGGCGAAGCCGCTGGGGGATGGGAGGGCTACTGGAAGAAGCTGAGGGCCAACGGCGTCGAGGTCGTCGACGGATGGGAGCAGGCGTACTACGACCGCTTCTCCGGCTCCTCCGGCGGCGAGAACGGCGGCGACCGCCCGCTGGTCGTCTCCTACGCCTCCAGCCCGCCCGCCGAGGTCCTCGACGCCGACCCCGCGCCCGAGCAGGCCCCCACCGGGGTGGCGACCGGCACCTGCTTCCGGCAGATCGAGTTCGCCGGACTCCTGTCCGGCGCGGACAACCCCGAGGGCGGAAAGGCGCTGCTGGACTTCCTGGTGAGCGAGACGTTCCAGGAGGACATGCCGCTGCAGATGTTCGTCAACCCCGTCCGCGAGGGCACCGAGCTGCCCGAGGTGTTCACCAGGTACGGCGAGACGATCCCCGACCCCCACACCGTGGAGCCGGAGCGGATCGCCGAGAACCGCGAGGCGTGGGTCGAGACGTGGACCTCGCTCGTCGTGAGGTGAGGAGCGGCCCCGGCACGGGAGGCGGAGCGCGCGGGACGGCCGTCCGGCTCGCCCTGATGGCCGTCCCGGCCGCGTTCCTCGCGCTGTTCTTCGCCTACCCCGTCGCCGCCATCACCGCCCGCGGCCTGTACGCGGACGGACGGTGGCACCCGGAGCGGTTCGCCGAGGTGCTCACCGACCCCGGCATCGGAGGCGTGCTGTGGTTCACGCTCTGGCAGGCGGCGGCCTCCACCGCGCTCACCGTCCTGTCGGCCCTGCCCGGCGCCTACGTCCTGGCCCGCTACGACTTCCCCGGCAGGCGGGTGGTGCGCGCGATCGTCACCGTGCCCTTCGTGCTGCCCACCGTCGTCGTCGGCTCCGCGTTCCTGGGGCTGCTGGGCCGCGGCGGCCTGTTCCACGAGTGGGGGACGCCGCCGGTCACCGGCCCCGTCGCGATCCTGCTCGCCCACGTGTTCTTCAACTACGCCGTGGTGGTCCGCGTGGTCGGAGGGCTGTGGGCACAGCTCGACCCCCGGCAGGAGGAGGCCGCCCGGATGCTCGGCGCGAGCCGCCTGGCCGCCTGGCGCACCGTGACGCTCCCCGCGCTCGCCCCGGCCGTGGCCGCCGCCGCCCTGACCGTCTTCCTGTTCACCTTCACCTCCTTCGGCGTCGTCCAGATCCTCGGCGGCCCCCGCTACGCCACCCTGGAGGTGGAGATCTACCGGCAGACCGCCCACCTGCTGGACCTGCCCACCGCCGCCGTCCTGACCCTGGTGCAGTTCGCCGCGGTCGCCGCCCTGCTGGCCTGCCACGCCCGCACCGTCCGCCGGCACCGCGGCACCCGGGGACTGGTCGACGCCGCCGGCACCGCCCGCCGCCCGCGCGGGGCACGCCAGTGGGCGCTGCTCGTCGCCGTCCTGTGCCAGATCGTCGTGCTGCTGGTCGTCCCGCTCGCCGTGCTCGTCGAGCGCTCCCTCCACGGGCCCGACGGCTACGGCCTGACCCACTACCGGGCCCTGGCCTCGACCGACGGCACCTTCGCGGTCGCCCCACAGGAGGCGATCGGCAACTCCCTCGCCTACGCGGCCGTCGCCACCTGCATCGCCCTGGTCATCGGCGGCCTGGCCGCCGTCGCGCTCACCCTCCCCGAGTCCGGCCGCCGGGTCGGGCGGCTGGTGCGCGGCTTCGACGCGCTGCTGATGCTGCCCCTGGGCACCTCGGCGGTCACCGTCGGCTTCGGCTTCCTCATCGCCCTCGACGAACCACCACTGGACCTGCGCTCGTCGTGGATCCTGGTCCCGCTGGCCCAGGCCCTGGTCGGCGTGCCGTTCGTGGTGCGGACCCTGCTGCCGGTCCTGCGGGCCGTGGACGACCGGCTGCGCGAGGCCGCGGCGGTGCTGGGCGCCTCGCCGGCGCGGGTGTGGCGCGAGGTCGACCTGCCACTGGCCCGCCGTGCGCTGCTGGTCGCGGCGGGCTTCGCCTTCGCCGTCTCCCTGGGGGAGTTCGGCGCCACCGTCTTCATCGCACGCGCCGACGCGCCCACCCTGCCCGTCGCCGTCGCCCGCCTCCTGGGGCGGGCCGGAGAGAGCAACTACGGCCAGGCGATGGCGCTCAGCACCATCCTGATGCTGGTGTGCGCGGCCGTCCTGCTGGCGTTGGAGAACGTCCGCACCGACCGATCGGGAGAGCTGTAGAGATGGCGGCACTGCGACTGGAGGCGGTCACCGTGCGCTTCGGCGACCGCACGGCCCTGGACGCGGTGGACCTCGACGTCGCCGAACACGAGATCGTCTGCGTGCTCGGCCCCTCCGGAAGCGGCAAGTCCACGCTGCTGCGGGCCGTCGCCGGCCTGCGGGAACCGGACGCCGGGCGCGTGTGGCTCGACGGACGCGACCAGCGGGGCGTCGCCCCGCACCGGCGCGGAGTGGGGCTGATGTTCCAGGACCACCAGCTCTTCCCCACCCGCGACGTCGGCGGCAACGTCGCCTTCGGGCCGCGCATGCACAAGGCGTCGCGTGAGGAGACGGAACGGCGGGTCGCGGAACTGCTGGACCTCGTCGGCCTCCCCGGCGCCCAGCGCCGCCCGGTCACCGCCCTGTCCGGCGGCGAGCAGCAGCGCGTCGCGCTCGCCCGCGCGTTGGCGCCCCGCCCGAGACTGCTGATGCTGGACGAGCCGCTCGGACAGCTCGACCGTTCCCTGCGCGAACGCCTCGTGATCGAACTGCGGCAGCTCTTCCGCCGGCTGGGCACCACCGTGCTGGCCGTCACCCACGACCAGGGCGAGGCGTTCGCCCTCGCCGACCGGGTGGTGGTGATGGACCGGGGACGGATCGCCCAGACCGGCAGCCCCGTCGAGGTGTGGCGGCGCCCCGCCTCGGAGTTCGTCGCCCGCTTCCTGGGCTTCGCCAACATCGTCCCGGCGACCGTGCGAGGGAACACCGCCGACACCCCCTGGGGCGAGGTGCCCGTACCGCCCGGCACCCCGTCCGGGCCGTGCACCCTGCTGATACGGCCCGCCGGAGTGCGGCCGGCGGAGGCCCCCGGGCGCGGACTGCCCTGCACCGTCACCGCCCGCACCCTGCGCGGCGGCGGCTTCTCGGAGCTCTCGCTGCTGCTCGACCCCGCCGACGGCCCCGCGTTGGAGGCCTCCTGCCCCCTGCGCGAGGCGCCCGAACCGGGCACGACCGTCACCGTCACCTTCGACGCCGACGACGTGGTCGTCCTCGGGCGGGGCACCGAGGACGGCGTGGCGTAAAGGCGGGCGGGGGACGGAGCGGGGGCACAGCCCCCTCAGCGCGCCGGCGACAGCGCGGCCAACTCCGAGACCAGCCAGGCCAACGGCACCAGCACGACCAGCAGCACCGCCACCCGCAGCGCCGCGGCGGCGCGCAGCGTCCCGCGGGAGGCGCCCAACCGGCGCAGGCCGTCGGTCGCGGACGCGCGGGCGGCACGGAACTCCGCCGCCGCGCTCAGCGCCGCGGCCACCGCGCACACCACGACCACCGCCGCGCCCAGCGCGGTGAGCGGCCCGACCTCGAGCCCACCGCCGGACGTCTCGTACAGCCGGGCCGCCGCCGGCGCGCCCGCGACCACCGCGCACAGCACCCCCAGGGAGTGGCCGACGCGCGGCGCCTCCTCCCGTAGCGCCCGGCCCGCCAGCAACCGCAGCGCGCCCGGCCGTCCCACGGCCAGCAGCAGCCCGCACAGGTGGACCAGCCCGGGGCCGGCGAGCCCCAGGCCCAGGGCGATCAGCAGCCAACCGCCGACGACCCCCGGACCGAGAGCGTCCAGGGGGCCCGGCCACGGCACCCCAGGCCCCGGGGGCGAGGCGATCCGGCCGGCGGCGTGGGTCTCCACGGCCAACCCGACCGCCATGACCGCCACCCCCCACGGCAGCCCCGCGGGCGCGGGCGGCGGCGTGCCGGGCAGCGCCACGGAGCGGGCGGACGGAAGCGCGCGCAGCCGGGTCGCCACCGCGCTCGCCCCGGCCGCGACCAGCGGCGGCACGGCCAGCAGCGTCGCCACGGCGGCTCGCGGCAGTTCCCGGTCGCCGCCCAGCAACTCCGCCGCGGCCCCGGCCAGCGGCGCGTCGCCCAGCCCGTCGCGCAGGTGGAGGAAGGCGGGCAGTGCCACCGCGCAGCCCACGGCGCAGGACAGGGCCGTGGACAACGCGGCCAGCAGCGGCAGCCGGGCGGGCCCCACGCCGACCGCGTCCAACCCCTCACGGGGGCGCACGCACGGGTCGGTGCGGGCCGCGGAGGCGGCGAACTGCGCACAGGCCAGCAGCGGCACCGCGCACCACAGCAGCCGGGACAGCGCCACGTCGGGACGCTCGGGATGGGCGACGGCGTAGCCCAACGCGCTCAGCAGGAGGAAACCCACCGCTCCGGCCATGCCGGCGACCAGCGCCCGACGCGCCAGAGCCGTGGGACGGAAGGTGCGGACTAGGCGGAGAACGAGCACGTCGCCCTGCCTTCCGGGTCGGTCGAGCCGGTCGGGACGTCGGCGCCGACCCGGCGGCCGTCCACGAGCGTGACCGTGCGGTCCGCCACGCCCGCCACCCGGTCCTCCGGACACGCCAGCACGACCGTGATCCGGTGCGAGCGGGCCGCGGTGGTCAGGGTGCGCAGCACCTGGGCGCGGTCGGCCTGGTGGAGCGGCGCGGTCGGCTCGTCGGCGAAGACCACGGTCGGGGAGTGCGCCAGCGCGCGGGCGATGGCCACCCGCTGTCGCTGCGCTTGGAGCAGCGCGCCCGGCCGCAGCCGGGCGCAGTCGCCGACGTCCAACCGCTCCAGCCACTCGCACGCGGCACGCCGGGCGGCGCGGTGACCGCTGCCCGCGAGCAGCAGCGGCAGCGCCGCGTTCTCCCAGGCGGTCAACTCCGGCAGGAGGTGCGGCTCGCTGCCGACCCAGCCGAACCGGTCGCGGCGCAGTCGCTCGCGGGCCGGCTCGGGGAGGGTGTGCAGCGGGACGCTGTTGAACCACACCTCGCCGCGTCCGGGCACCAGCCGTCCGGACAGACAGCTCAGCAGCGTGGACTTGCCGCAGCCGCGCGGACCGACGACGGCGAGGATCTCGCCCTCGCGGACCCCGACGGAGACGTCCCGCAGCGCGGGCGACCCCTCGTGCTCGTAGTGCAGTCCGCGTGCCCAGAGCAGGTCCTCGGGTGCAGCCACCATGACGGGCACCTCCGCTCGTCTTCGGGGTCGTGCCTCCCCCTGACCGGGTGAACGGGTGCCAGGGGTGTCGGTCACGAGAACGGTACGGACCGCGACCGCCGCGAAAGACCCCATCCGACGCGGGCGCGGCCCAGTTTCCACCGAATGGTCCTTCGGCCGGCCGCCGTCGGTGGGGTGTGTCACGGCGGTGCCGCGGCAGCGGATCGGAAGTCCTCGATGAGCGGGTATGTCGAAGAAGGACTCCGATGGTTAGGGTGGGTGTCTCATCTATCGGACAACTGGGCAGGAGGGCGCGAAGTGGCCACTGAACTGCGTCGGCTGCGCAATCACATCGGCGGGGAGTTCCGGGACGCCGCCGACGGGCGCACCATCGAGGTGGTGAACCCGGCGACGGGTGAGGCGTACGCGACGGCGCCTCTGTCGGGGGCCGCGGACGTGGACGCGGCGATGGCCGCCGCCGCGGAGGCCTTCCCGACCTGGCGTGACGCCACACCCGGAACCCGGCAGGCCGTCCTGCTCAAGATCGCCGACGCGATGGAGCGGCGGGGCGAGGAGCTGCTGGCGGCCGAGTGCGAGAACACCGGCAAGCCCCTGGAGCTGACCCGCACCGAGGAGCTGCCGGTCATGATCGACCAGGTCCGCTTCTTCGCCGGGGCGGCGCGGCTGCTGGAGGGCAAGTCGGCCGGGGAGTACATGGCCGGCATGACGTCGTTCGTCCGGCGCGAACCGGTGGGCGTGTGCGCCCAGGTCGCGCCGTGGAACTACCCGATGATGATGGCCGTGTGGAAGTTCGCCCCGGCCCTGGCCGCGGGCAACACCGTGGTGCTCAAGCCGTCGGACACCACCCCCGCCTCGACGGTGCTGCTGGCGGAGATCATCGGCGACGTGCTGAGGGAGATGGACCTGCCGGGCGGGATCTTCAACGTGGTGTGCGGCGACCGCGACACCGGGCGGCTGATGGTCGAGCACCCCACCCCGGCGATGGCCTCGATCACCGGGTCGGTGCGCGCCGGCATGGAGGTCGCCGGCAGCGCCGCCAAGGACGTCAAGAAGGTCCACCTGGAGTTGGGCGGCAAGGCGCCCTGCGTCGTCTTCGAGGACGCCGACATCGCCGCGGCGGTGGAGGGCATCCGCGACGGCGGGTTCTTCAACGCCGGACAGGACTGCACCGCGGCCACCCGCGTGCTGGTCCACGAGTCGGTCCACGACGAGTTCGTGGCGGCGCTGGCCAAGGCCGCCTCCGACGTCAAGACCGGGGACCTCTCCGACCCGGACTGCTTCTACGGCCCGCTCAACAACTCCACCCACCTGGAGAAGGTGGCCGGGTTCATCGAGCGTCTGCCGTCCCACGCGAAGATCGAGACCGGCGGCACCCGGGTCGGCGAGAAGGGCTACTTCTTCGCCCCCACGGTGATCTCCGGACTCGCGCAGGACGACGAGATCGTCCAGAACGAGGTCTTCGGCCCGGTCATCACCGTGCAGAAGTTCACCGACGAGGACCAAGCCGTGTCCTGGGCCAACGACGTGGAGTACGGGCTGGCGTCCTCGGTGTGGACCCGTGACCACGCCCGGGCGATGCGGATGTCCAGGGCGCTGGACTTCGGCTGCGTGTGGATCAACACCCACATCCCGCTGGTGGCCGAGATGCCGCACGGCGGGTTCAAGAAGTCCGGCTACGGCAAGGACCTGTCCGCCTACGGCCTGGAGGACTACACCCGCATCAAGCACGTCATGACCGCGTTCTGAGCCGACGTTCCGAGTCGACCCGGCCATCGGCCCGCGGCGCGTCGGCGCCGCGGGCCGACGCCTTTCCCGAGAGGAGCGGAGGGAGACCGAGGAGGGTCGGGGGCGGAAGCCCGCCCCGGTCAGGCGGACCAGGCGGCGAGATGGGCGTCGATCTCGGCGAGCAGGGACGCCTTGACGTGGTCGGGGGCGAAGGAGGCGGTCACCGCGTTCCTCGCCAGCGTCGCCACGCCCGCCGCGTCCAGCCCCAGCAGCCGGGCGGCGATCTCGTACTCGGTGCACAGGTCGGTGCCGAACATCGGCGGGTCGTCGCTGTTGATCGTGACCAGGACGCCCGCCTTGACCATCTCCGTCACCGGGTGGTCGTCCAGCGACGGCACGGCGCGGGTGGCGAGGTTGGAGGTCGGGCAGACCTCCAGCGGAATTCGGTGCTCCGCCAGGTACTCCAGCAGTCTCGGATCGCGCGGGGCGCTGGTGCCGTGGCCGATGCGTTCGGCGCGCAGGAAGGTCAGGGCGTCCCAGATCGTCTCCGGGCCGGTGGTCTCGCCGGCGTGCGGGACGCTGTGGAGGCCGTCGGCGATGGCACGGTCGAAGTACGGCTTGAACTGCGGGCGCGGCACCCCGACCTCCGGACCGCCCAGCCCGAAGGAGACCAGGCCCTCGGGGCGCAGGTCGCACGCCAGTCGGGCGGTCTCCTCGGCGGACTCCAGCCCCGCCTCGCCGGGGATGTCGAAGCACCACCGCAGGACCACGCCCAATTCGCTCTCGGCCGCTCGGCGGGCGTCCTCGATCGCCTCCATGAAGGCGACCTCGGGTATCCCGCGCCGCGTCGAACTGTAGGGGGTGACCGTCAGCTCCGCGTAGCGGATGTTCTGCCGGGCCATGTCCCGGGCGACCTCGTACGTCAGCAGCCGGACGTCCTCGGCGTCGCGGATCAGGTCCACCACGGACAGGTAGACCTCGATGAAGTGGGCGAAATCACGGAAGGTGAAGTACTCCGCGAGCGCCTCCGGGTCGGTCGGGACCGCCGGGTTCGGGTGTCGGGCGGCCAGCTCGGCGACGATGCGGGGGGAGGCGGAGCCGACGTGGTGGACGTGCAGTTCGGCCTTGGGGAGACCGGCGATGAAGGCGGACAGGTCGCCGGGTCCGGTACCGGTGCCGGGATTGGACAAGGTTCCTCCAGACGGATGCGGGAGCGCGGCCATGGTAGGCCGGGCACCGGGGCGCCGCGCACGCGAGAAAACCGGTCCGCCCTCGCGCATACGATGGCCCAACGCGTCATGAGGAGGGGGACATGCCAGACGAACGGACAGCGCCGTGGTACGGAGGGCCGGGCGACGGCCTCGGGAAGGGGGACACGGGGGGTGGGACCGGCGCGGCGGGCGGTCGCATCGCCGACCAGCCGACCGTGACGGCGCTCCCCTCCGCGGGCGGACCGCCGAGCCCGTACGGGCCCGCGCCGCATGCACCCGCGCCGCATGCACCCGCGCCGCATGCACCCGCGCCATACGGACCCGGGCCGTACGGACCCGGGCCGGGGGGACAGCACGGTCACGGGTACGGCCCCGGTCCCGGCCCCGGCTGGGTACCGCCTCCCCCGCCGCCGTCGACCAGCGGCATCTGCGTCGCGGCGCTGGTGCTCGGCGTCGTCGGCGCCTTCCTGGTCACGACCATCTACTTCGCGGCCCTCGCCGTTCTCGTCGGTCCCGTCGCCATCGGGCTGGGGATCTCGGCGCGCCGCAGGGTCAAACGGGGCGAGGCGCACGGCAGCGGCCCGGCCACGGCCGGGCTCGTCCTGGGGATCGTCTCCACCGTGATCGGCGCCGTGGTCGTCGGGCTGATCGTCCTCGTCCTCGCCCTCGGAGGCGGCGGGGAGAGCGGTGACGATTGGAGGGAGGACGACGGCACCTTCCACGCCCGGCCCGTGGCCGGAGCCGACCGGAATCCGGACAGGGGGTGATGACCGGGACATGACCGTCCCCTCTAGGCTGGAGACTCCTGTGGAGGAGGCCTTCCGTGATGCCCGAGAGACACCCCGACCCGTTCACCGCCCCCGACCCGTACCGTTCGCCGTACGGGACGCCCCACGGAACCACCTGGGGCGGGGCGTACGGAACGCACGGGGCGTACGGTCGGGCGCCCGGCCCACGGCCGCGCAACGGGCTCGGCCTGGCCGCGCTGATCACGGGAGCCGCCGGAGCCGCCACGGGGCTGACGGTCCTCCTCAGCCCGCTCGGGGCGGTGCTCGGCGTCGTGGCCGTGGTCCTGGGCGTCCTCGGACTGCGGCGCGTCAAGGCGGGCGCGGCCGACAACCGCGGGCAGGCACTGGCCGGACTGTGGACGGGCACGGGCGCGGTGCTGGTCTCGGCGGCGCTGTCGGTGGTCCTGGTCGTCGCCGTCATGGACCTGTTCACCTTCATCCGGGTGACCTCCCCGGCCGGCACCGCCGACAGACCGGCCGCCGCCGGTGAGACCGTGGTCTACGACGACGGGTTCACCGTCACGGCCGCCTCGGTGACCGCGGAGGACGGCGGCGAGCCCGGAACGGAGCCGTTGCGCGTCGTCCTCGCGCTCACGCTCGCCCACGACGGGGTGGAGACGGCCGATCTGCGGGACGGCGACCTGGAGATCCACCTCGACGGCGTCCGGGTGCCCGTCGACGCCGTCTCCCGCCCCACGTCCGCCCCGAAGGAGTTGGCGCCCGACGAGCGGACGACGGTGGAGCTCGCCCTGTGGGCGCCGAGGGGCACGCAGATCGTGAGCCTCGACTACGCCCCCGGCCTCGACTACGACTACGGCTTCTGGGCGTTCGACCTGTCCGTCCCGGACGGCGCGGAGGAACCCGACGGGGTCACGACCGTCTCCCTGTGACGGAAGCCGGCCCGGGCGGCCACCAGCAGCGGCACCCCCAGACACCACCCGGCCAGCACGTCCAGCGGCCAGTGGTACCCCCGCCACACCAGGCCCGCGCCCACCGCGGCGCACACCACCGCGGCGGCGGCCGGCAGCAGGCGCCGCATCCGCGCGCGGACGTGCGGCAGCACCAGCAGCACGGCGCCGCCGTACGCCACCGCGGCCGTCGCCGCGTGTCCCGAGGGAAAGTACTCCGTGCCGCCGAGCGGACCGGGCCGGTCGGTCAGGGCCTTCAGCGGCGCCACCACGGCCGGTACGGCGGCCATGGCGAGGGCTGCCGCCAGGGAGGGCCGCCACCGGCGACCGCGCAGCCCCGCGTACAGCAGCGCCGCCGCCAGGACGGGCAGCGCGACCTCCACGTTGCCCAGGTCGGCGAGGAACTCGGCGAACGGGGTCGGCGGGGCGTCCGCCCGCAACCGGCGGGCCAGACGCTCGTCCGAGTCCGCCGCCGGACCCTCGGTCACCACCTGCCAGGTCGCGACGGCGAAGACCAGCAGCGGCGCCAGGACCGCCACGGTCGCGGGGCGGAGGAGGGACGGGGCGGAAACACGAGACGGCGACCCCGGAACAGGGGGGAGGGTTCCGGGGTCGCCGTGACGACCGGTCACCGCGCGCCCCGGGGGGTATGGGGCGGGCGGCCGTCCGATCGGTGAGGAGTGTGCGCGAGGGCACAGCCGGGCCGGAGAAGGGGAATCACCGGCTCGGCACCGTCCACGGTCACCCGCGGACGGAACACTGCGTTCTTCCGATGAAGACCGTACGACAGGCGACGGACGGCGGACAGGCGTGTCACCGCAAGGCCATGGCCCTCGCACACATTCTTCACGCGGCTCCTCACTTCAGGCCGGCGAAGGCCTCCTCCAGCACGTCCAGGCCCTCGTTCAGCAGATCCTCGCCGATGACCAGGGGCGGAAGGAAGCGGATCACGTTGCCGTAGGTGCCGGTGGTCAGGATCAGCACACCGGCCTGGTGGCAGTGCTTGGCGACGGCCGCGGTGACCTCCGGGTTCGGCTCCTTGGTGCCCGGCTTGACCAGCTCGATGGCGATCATCGCGCCCCGGCCGCGGACCTCGCCGACGACGTCGAACTTCTCCTGGAGCGCGGTCAGGCGACCCTTCATGATCTCCTCGATGCGCTTGGCCTTCGCGTTGAGGTCCAGCTCGCGCATCGTCTCGATGGCACCCAGTGCGGCGGCGCAGGCCACCGGGTTGCCGCCGTAGGTGCCGCCCAGACCGCCGCCGTGCACGGCGTCCATGATCTCGGCGCGGCCGGTGACGGCGGCCAGCGGCAGACCGCCGGCGATGCCCTTGGCGGTGGTGATCAGGTCCGGGACGATGTTCTCGTCCTCGCAGGCGAACCACTGGCCGGTGCGGCAGAAGCCGGACTGGATCTCGTCGGCGATGAAGACGATCCCGTTGTCCGCGGCGAACTGCCGGATCGCGGGCAGGAAGCCCTTGGCGGGCTCGATGAAACCGCCCTCGCCCAGGACCGGCTCGATGAGGATGGCGGCGACGTTCTCGGCGCCGATCTGCTTGGTGATCTTGTCGATGGCCTGCTCGGCGGCCTCCTGGGCGCAGTTCTCCGGGCCGGTGGGCCAGCGGAAGGGGTAGGCCACCGGCACCCGGTGGATCTCGGGCGCGAACGGGCCGAAGCCGTGCTTGTAGGGCATGTTCTTCGCCGTCAGCGCCATGGTGAGGTTGGTGCGGCCGTGGTAGGCGTGGTCGAAGACGACCACGGCCTGGCGCTTGGTGTACGCGCGGGCGATCTTCACGGCGTTCTCGACGGCCTCGGCGCCCGAGTTGAACAGCGCGGACTTCTTCTCGTGGTCGCCGGGGGTGAGCTTCGCCAGCTCCTCGCAGACCTCGACGTAGACCTCGTAGGGGGTCACCATCGCGCAGGTGTGGGTGAACTGCTCAAGCTGGGCGGAGGCGCGGCGCACCACGGCCTGGGCGCTGTTGCCGACCGTGGTCACGGCGATGCCGGAACCCAGGTCGATGAAGGAGTTGCCGTCGACGTCCTCCACGACGCCGCCCCCGGCACGCACCGCGAACACCGGCAGAGTGGTGCTGACGCCCCCCGCCACGGCCGCCTGCTTGCGGGCCATCAGCTCCTGCGACTTCGGCCCGGGGATCGCGGTGACGACGCGGCGCTCCTGGGAGAGGCTGGGGCCTCCGGACAATTCGGTCATGGCGGGCTCCTCGGTAGGAAGGGGTGCTGCTCCTTCGCAGGCTAGGGCGGGGAAAACGGTGTCGGCATGCACCGCCGCGGAGAAGTGTCCGTGCCGTGTTGGCCACGGTGGACATGGCCGGTTCCGTGGGGCGGTCAACTGCCCGGTGTGGAGACTAGATTGGGACGGTGGACGGGCGAGGGAGTGCCGGACGAGGAGCAGGGCGGCGGATGGTCGGCTACGGGGCGCACGGGGCAGGGGACGCGCGGGACTCGCGGTGGGCCCGGGGAGGGGCGGAGGCCGTGCCGGCGATGCCGCCGGTCCCCCCGGCTCCTCCGGTCCCCCCGATGCCGAGGCGGGCGCCCGCGGCCGGTCCCTCCCTGGAGGATTGGCTGCGCACGCCGCGACCCGAGGCCGAGCCGGGCGTCTGGCGGTACGGGCACCGGCCGAAGCCGCCGGAGGACCCCGAGCGGCTGGACGACCGGCAACTGCTGGGCGGCGCGGCGCTGGCGCTGCTGTGCGGACTGTTGGTGTGGTCGCTGAACTACAACGGCTACCTCCCTCCGCTGATGTGGCCGCTGGACTGGTTCACTCCCGATTCGTGGAAGGGCGACGAGGTCTTCGTCACCGCCGCGTACGTCTACTACGCCCTCCTCGCGGCCCTGCTGGCGTGGATCTTCGGTCGGATCGGCCGCTGGGGCGAGGTGTGGCGGCGCCACGTGCGTCCGCGGCTGTTCGGGACGGATGCGGGTTCCGGTCCGGTCGCCGCACCGACCGTGCCCGAGGGCGGGCCCGCCGACCCGGTCCTCTGGCCCCACCTGCGGGCCGCCGGCGAACACGCCGCCGCCGACCGGCTGACCGCGGAGATCCACGCCGGACGGATGAACGACGTGGACTACGCCCGGATCGACCGCGCCTGGCAGTCGGTGCGGGCCCGGCCGGACCACCTGCCCGCCTTCGCCGAGGCCGTGCTGAGCCGGGGCGCCACCGCCTTCGTCCACCCCTCCGGCGCCCGGGACCTGCCCGCGCGGGCGGCCCGTCACGACCTGCTGACCGGACAGGTGCGGTTGGGGTCGGCGCCCGACGAGGACCGCAACCCGTACGCCTACCGGGGCGTCTTCCTCGCCCTGGAGCCCGCGCTGCTGAGCACCTCGCTGCTGGTGGTGGGGCCCTCGGCCGCCGGGAAGACCAGCCGCGTGGTGCGCCCCGTGGTGGAGTCCCTGGCGCTCCAGGCGCTCGCCGGACGGGCCGCGGTGGTCGCCGTGGGCGCGGCGGGCGCCGGGCTCGGCCCCGACGACGCCTATGACGTGGTGATCCGGCTCGGCGACCCCGACTCGGCCCACGACCTCGACCTCTACGGCGGCACCGACGACCCCGACGAGGCCGCCGCCGTCCTGGCCGAGGCGCTGGTCGGCGACGCCCCCACCGGCCCCGGCGGTCAGGGGAGCGAGGCCGACACCCGTCGCGCCGCCACCGCGCTCGCCCAGCTCATCGGCCCCTACCGGACGGCCCACGGCCGCTTCCCGCCGGTGCCCGAACTGCGCGAACTGCTGGACGGGGTGCCGGTGGCGCTCGCCACGCTGCGCCAGGCGTGCGAGGCCGTCGGGGACGGCGCCGCCCTGCGCGAACTGGACGCGCGGGAACGCCAGTCGGGACGCCCCGGCGATCCGGGGCCGCTGCTCGCCGACCGGATCGCGCTGCTGGACCGGCCCGCGTTCGCCGGGTTCTTCGGCACCGGCGGCACCACCCGCCCCTTCGCCATGCGGGACCTGGAACACCCGCTGCGGGTGCGGATCGACCTGCCCGAGCACGGGCACGCCGAGGCGTCCCGGATGCTGGCCCGGCTGTTGCTGGCCCAGTTCACCACCCGCGTCCGCGCCCGAGACGAGCGTTCGCTCTTCGCCTGCCTGGTGCTCGACGACGCCGCGCACACCCTCACCCCCGCCTCCGTGCGGGCGATCCAGCGGTTGCGGACGGCGAACGCGGGCGTGGTGCTGGGCCTGCGCGGCCTGGACGAGGTGCCCGAGCCGCTGCGCGCGGCGGCGGTCGGGGCGGTCGGCTGCCGGGTGGTGCTCTCCGGCGTGAACACCTGGGACGGCGAGGTGTTCGCGCAGGCGTGGGGCCGGGAGTGGGTGAAGACCGAGGACGTCACCCACAACCCCGACTTCTCCGGGGGGCTGCTCCGGCGCGGGGTGCGCGGCGTCCGCACGCTGTTCACGGGAGTGCGGGCGACGACGAAGTCGGTCACGGTGCGCACGGTGCAGCGCGAGCGGTGGTCCGCCTCCGACCTCGCCCACAAGGTGCCGCCGGGGCACGCGGTGGTGTCGCTCACCACGGTCCGCGGCGAGGCGAGCCCGCCGGTGCTGACCAGGCTCGGGGGTTAGCGGGAGGCGGCGGAAGCCTCGGCGGGGACCGCACCGGCGGTGAGACCGGGCCGGCGACCGGAACGACGACCGGGGCAACAGGGGAGCACAGGGCGCAGAGGGGGCGCGCGAGGGCGCGTACGGCTGTACGGTTAGGCATAGTTCGGTCTTATTCTCACTACCGTACGTCCAAAAAGTCGGCACGTTCCCTCCACCTGTCGGGCGCCGACCGAGAAGCGGCGGTCCGTCGGAAAGGGCACCAGGTCAGCCATGCCCCTCACCCTCGCCTCACTGGTTCAGCACTCCGCTCTCAAGCTCACCGTCCTCGCGGGTGAGAGCCGGTTGGACACCCCCGTGCGCTGGGCGCACGTGAGCGAGCTGGCCGACCCCGTGCCGTACCTGGAGGGCGGGGAGCTGCTGCTGATCACGGCGCTGAAGCTGGACGTCGAGGACGAGGAGGCGATGCGCCGCTACGTCGGGCGGCTGGACGCCGCCGGGGTGGTCGGGCTCGGGTTCGCGGCCGGGGTCAGCCACGAGAAGGTGCCGCGGGCACTGCTCGACGCCGCCCGCGAGACCGACTTCCCGCTGTTGGAGGTGCCCCGGCGCACCCCGTTCCTGGCCATCAGCAAGGCGGTCTCGGCGGCCGTGGCGGCCGACCAGTACCAGGCGGTCACCGAGGGGTTCGAGGCCCAGCGCGAACTGACCCGCGCCGCGCAGTCCGCGGAGGGGCCCGCCGCCCTGCTGGCGAGGCTGGCCGTCCACGTCGACGGCTGGGCCGCGCTCTACGACATCTCCGGCGCGCTGGTCGCCGTCGCCCCCGCCTGGGCGGCCCGCCGCGCCGCCCGGCTGACCGGCGAGGTGGAACGGCTGCGCGACCGGCCCGCACCCGCGAGCGCCGTGGTGAGCGAGGCCCGGGGCGGCGACCGGGCGGACGACCGGGTGGAGCTGCAGTCGATCGGGTCGGGGCGGCGGCCCCGGGCCGTGCTCGCGGTCGGCACGGGCGCCCCGCCGGGGACCGCCGAACGGTACGCCGTCAACTCCGCCGTCGCCCTGCTGACGCTGACCACCGAGCGGTCCCGCGCCCTGCAGGAGGCCGAGCAGCGGCTGGGCGCGGCGGTGCTGCGGATGTTGATGGCGGGGGAGGTCGATCACGCCCGGGCGGTCGCCGGTTCGCTCTACGGGGGGCTGCTGGACGAGCCGCTGCGGGTGATCGTGGCGGAGGGCGCCTCCACCACGACCGGCCGGCGGCGCGCCGCCGCCGCGGGGGCGAAGGCCCGCGGGGGCGAGGCGGAGGGAGGCGTCCTGGGGGAGCCGAAGGAGTCCGGCGGCCTGCCCGCCGCGGTGGAGACGCTCGCCGAGCGGGTCGAGGCGGCGGCCGCCCGGGCCGGAGAGGCCGTCCTGCTGGTGCCGCACGGCGCCCGGTTGACGGGTTTGGTGGCCGACGGCGGGGCCGCGGCGGCGGCCTGCGCGGACTTCGCCGCGGCGGCCGAGGCCGCCGGCGAGGACGATCCGGAGCACGGGGTGGTCGTCGGCGTCTCCGCGCCCGCCGGACTCTCCGCCGCGACCGTCGCCTTCAAACAGGCCCAGCAGGCGCTGTCCGTGGCCCGCCGCCGCGGTCGGGCGCTCGTCGAGCACGAGGACGTGGCCTCCGGATCGGTGCTCCCGCTGCTGGCCGACGACGCCGTACGGGCCTTCGCCGACGGACTGCTGCGGGCGCTGTACGAGCACGACGCGCACGGCCGGGGCGATCTGGTCGCCTCGCTGCACGCCTGGCTGTCGCGGCACGGGCAGTGGGACGCGGCCGCCGCCGACCTCGGCGTCCACCGACACACCCTCCGCTACCGGATGCGGCGGGTCGAGGAGATCCTCGGCCGGTCGCTGGACGACCCGGACGTGCGGATGGAGCTGTGGCTGGCGCTCAAGGCGACGGCGGCCGTGCCCCCGCCCCGGAAGGACCGGAAGAAGTCCTAGCGGGCCGGGAGCGGGAGTCGGGTCAGGAGGCGCAGTACCGCGCCTCCTTGCCGATCGAGCGGTACATGCAGTCGGCGTTCTCCAACAGCAGCAGGACGGCGCCCTCGTTGCGGGAGGTCTCCCGCTCGATCACCTCGTCGGGCGGGTAGAAGCCCTCCCGGCCGTTCGGCCCGGGGTACATCTCGAACGTGTAGCTGAAGATGCGGTGCACGCCCCACATCCAGTCGTTGACGGAACCGTCCGTGATGTACAGGTCGCTGGACTGCTGCGGGGTGTAGCCGTTGGAGGCGGCCATCGCCCTGCCGACGGCGGCGAAGGCGTCGCGGTCGTCCCGGGTGAGGCCCTCCGCGGTGTCGTCGTAGGTGTAGCCGTAGGGCCACAGCACCAGCTCGCTGTAGGTGTGGAAGTCGATGTGCGCCCTGATCTGCTGCCTCCCGCCGACGACCCGGCTGTTGACGAAGTCGGTGACGACCTTCACCTCGGTGCCGGACCCGGCGGACGGGCCGCGGTAGGTACTGGCGGAGGGGCTGGAGGAGGAGCCTCCGCAGCAGCCCCACTTGTAGGGCCAGTTGCGGTTGAGGTCGGTGCCGATGTACGAGGAGCCGGGGGTGGGCTGGCGGTTCTTGCGCCAACTGCGGTAGCTGCCGGAGGCGATGTCGTACTCGCCGCCGTCGGGGTTCATGTCCGGGATGATCCACAGTTCGCGCTGGTCGACCATCCGGGTGATGCGGGAGTCCGAGCCGTACCGCTCGCCGAACTCCCGGATCACGTAGAGCGCCATCTCGACGGTGAGGTGCTCACGGGCGTGCTGGTGGTGGGTGAGCAGCACCTCCGGCTCGTTCTCGTCGGTGCGGACGTTGTCGCTGATCTTGACGGCGACGATGTCGCGGCCCTGGTAGGACTTGCCGATGACCCTCTTGCTGATGATGTCCGGATACTTCCTGGCGTATCCGTCGATCGCGGCCGTCATCTCGGCGTGGTTGTGGTAGCCGGAGTCGGCGGGCGGGAAGTCGAGGATCCCGACCTCTCCGTCCGCCGCCGCGGCGCGGTTCGGCGGGGCGGGCAGCTCGGTGAGGAGGTGGCCCGCCTTCCGCAGCTTCTCGGCCTGCGCGGTGTCGGCGGTGACCACCACCGAACGCTCGCGCACCGCGTCGATCGCGGCGCCGGTGCGGGCGATGGCCGTGCGCTGCTCGGGGCCGGTGACGCCGGTGATCTCGTACTGCCGTTCGCCGACGGTCGTGGGGGTCCGCCGGTCGTCGTCGGGGGCGGCGGTGGCCTGCGCCCCGAGCGGAACGGCCAGTGCGAGGGTGAGGAGGAGGGCGGCGGTGGTGAACCGCCGCCCGCGGTGATGTCTACGCATCGCGTCTCCTGGGGTGTCCAGTTCGACGGGTGGGGGTGGTGCGTGCCGTGTCATGCTCGCGGCAGACAGGCGCGCGGGCAACAGCACTGTTCCGCCAAAGCGGTGCAAGGCCTCGCCGGACTGGGACGCGCCGGACAAGGGGCCGGCGCCGATGCGCCCCCTACGGTGGGAACGGGAGCCCGCCGCGCCGCCGCGGGACCCCGATCACGTGCATTGCCTCAGCGCATTGCTCCACCGCATCGCTCCACCAACCATCGCTCCACCACATCGGAAGGGCCGGGATACGCAGTGACCACAGCGACATCCACGCACGCGTTCTGGCTCGCCGGCCGCGAGGCGACCGGCGACGAGACCTTCGAGGTCACCTCGCCCTGGGACGGCCGGACCGTCGGCGCCGTCAGCGTTCCCACCGAGGCCCAGGTCGAGGAGGCCGTGGCCGCCGCGGCCGCGGCGGCCCCCGGGTTCGCCGCCACGCCCGCGCACGTGCGTGCCGCTGCCCTGGACCACGTCGCACGGCGCCTCACCGAGCGCACCGAGGAGATCGCGCGGTTGATCTCCGCCGAGAACGGCAAGCCCGTCAAGTGGGCCCGCGGCGAGGTCGCCCGCGCCGTCTCGGTCTTCCGCTGGGCCGCCGAGGAGACCCGTCGTTTCAACGGCGGCACCGCCCAGCGCCTGGACACCGACGCGGGCGGCACCGGTCGCCTCGCCCTGATCCGTCGCTTCCCGCGCGGTCCGGTGCTGGGCATCGCGCCGTTCAACTTCCCCCTCAACCTGAGCGCCCACAAGGTGGCCCCGGCCATCGCCGTCGGCGCGCCGATCATCCTCAAGCCGGCCCCGGCGACCCCGCTGTCCTCGCTGCTGCTGGGCGAACTGCTGGCCGAGACGGACCTGCCCGCCGGCACCTGGTCGGTGCTGCCCGTGCCCAACGACCGCATGCCCTCCCTGGTGCGGGACGAGCGGCTGCCGGTCGTCTCCTTCACCGGCTCCGGGCCCGTCGGCTGGTCCATCCTGGACTCCGTCCCCCGCAAGCGCGTCACCCTGGAACTGGGCGGCAACGCCGCGGCCGTGGTCCTGGCCGACTACTCCTCCGAGGCCGACCTGGACTGGGCCGCGCAGCGCATCGCGACCTTCTCCAACTACCAGGGCGGCCAGTCCTGCATCTCCGTCCAGCGCGTCATCGCCGACGCCTCGGTGTACGAGCGACTGGTGCCCAGGATCGTCGCGGCGGTCGAGGCGCAGACCACCGGCGACCCGTCGGACGACGCCACCGACGTCGGCCCGCTGATCAGCGAGGACGCCGCCAAGCGGGTGGAGTCCTGGGTGGACGAGGCCGTCGCGGCCGGGGCGAGGCTGCTGACCGGCGGCAAGCGCGACGGGGCCGCCTACGCCCCCACCGTGCTCGCCGACGTCCCGGCCGATGTCACGATCGCCTGCGAGGAGGTCTTCGGCCCCGTGCTGACCGTCGCCTCCGTCGAGGGCGAGGAGGCCGCCTTCGCCGCGGTCAACGACTCCCGGTACGGCCTGCAGGCCGGCGTGTTCACCCACGACGTGCAGGCCGCCTTCCGCGCCCACCGCGAGCTGGAGGTCGGCGGCGTGGTCATCGGCGACGTGCCCTCCTACCGGGCGGACCAGATGCCCTACGGCGGCGTCAAGGAGTCCGGCGTCGGGCGCGAGGGCGTGCTGTACGCCATGGAGGACTACACCTACGAGCGGGTGATGGTCCTCACCGGCCTGGACCTGTGACGAGGCCCGTGCCCTTCGGCGGCCGGGACGCGCACCCGCGCGTCCCGGCCGCCTCCGTTCCCGGCCGTTTCCCCTCCCGACCGGGGGGGTGCGCGAAGCCGCGGTCCGGCACCCGAAGGCGTGAGGGCCGGACCGCGGCGAGGCCCGCCTGACGTCAGGGCGCCTCGGCGATCGGGCGGTCGCCGAAGCCCAGACGGGCCAGTCTCACGGGGCCGTGCAGGGTGACGCGCAGGTCGTGGACGCCGGTGGGCGGATCGGAGAGAGCGGCCCGCACGGTGGTGTAGGCGTAGCGGTCGCCGGTGGAGGGGACGGTGAGCGAGGCCAGGACGCGGTCGTCGCGCCCGTCGGCCAGGCGCAGGACGATCCGGGCCTCGCCCGGCTCCTCGCGGGCGGCCGTCACGGTGACGGTCACGGGGCCGGCCCCGAAGTCGCAGTCCTGGAAGGTCAGTTCGCCCGGTTCCGGTCCGATCGGGGCGACGGCGTCGCCGCGCTCCCGGCTCAGGTCCACCAGGTGGGTGCCCCGCTGGTCGTCGTGGTCGACGGCCCGGACGCTCGCCATCGGGCGCGGGGCGGGCGGCTCGCCGTCCACCCGGACGGTGGCGGTGGCGCGGATGTCGGCGCTGGAGGCGCCGACGTCGACGCCGTAGGTGCCCGGCGCCACCGTCCAGCGGCGGTGGGCCACGTCGTGGAAGCCGAGGACCTCGGCGAGCGGAACGGCGAACTCCACCTCCCGTGAGGCGCCGGGCTCCAGACGGATCCGCCGGTGGGCGGCCAGCGCGCGGTGGGGGCGGGGGATCCGCGGGCCGGCCACGTCGACGGCCCGGACGTAGAGCTGGACGACCTCGTCGCCGGCCGTCCCCCCGGTGTTGGTCACCGCGCAGCGGACGGTCAGCGTCTCCCCGTCGTGGCTCGCCGTCGCCTCGCCGTAGGAGAAGGACGTGTACGACAGCCCGTGGCCGAAGGGGTACAGCGGCGTGCCGTCGAAGTACAGGTACGTGGTGCGGGCGCCGATGACGTCGTAGTCGAGGAGGTCGGGCAGGTCGGCGTCGGCGGCGTACCAGGTCTGCGGCAGTCGCCCGCCCGGAGCGACGTCGCCGGCCAGCACGGCGGCCAGGGCCTGCCCGGCCGCCTGGCCGCCGTGGGCCGTCCACAGCAGGGCGGGCAGGGCGGCGTCGGCGTCCCCCACCGCGTACGGGTAGGCCGAGGTGAGCACCAGCGCGGTGCGCGGGTTGGCGGCGCGGGCCGCGCGCCAGAGCCGGTCCTGGTGCGGGGGCAGGGCGAGGGTGACGCGGTCCTCGGTCTCCCGTCCGTTGATGTGCGGATCGTTGCCCGCGACGACGACCACCACGTCGGCCGCCGCGGCGACGGCCGCCACCGCGTCCTCGCCGCGCTCGACCGTCTCCACGGTGAACACCGCGCCCTCTTCGCCGTCCCCGGCAACCTTCACGCCCTCGGCGGCCACTGTCAGGTACCGGCCCGTTCCCCGGTGCCTCAGGAGGTGTCCCTCGCCGTGCGGCCGCAGTTCGAAGGTCTCCTGGACGATCCAGCCGCCCGGCTGGTCGGCCGAGGCGCGCACGAGACCGTCGTCGGCGACCGACAGGTACCGGCCGTTCGCCGCGCGCAGGGTCAGCACCCCGCCGCCCCAGTCGACCAGGGCGAACTCGCTCGACTCGCCCGACTCGCCGGGATCGGCGGAGGCCGTCAGCGGCGGCAGGTCGGTGCGGCCCCGCAGCAGGGCCGGGTCCAGGGCTTTGGCCGTCGCCGGATCGCCCGCCCCGTCCCCGGCGGGCGCGGTGGCGGGAGCGGTCAGCAGGCCGGCGGAGCAGCGCAGCCGCACCCGGTCGACGCCCTCGGCGTACGTCACGCGGTCGGCGCCGAACCGCTCGCGCAGACCGTCCAACGGGGTGGAGCGGCGCAGGAGGGCGCCGCTGTACCAGTCGAGCTTGCACTCGTTCGCCAGCAGTCCGACGACGGCCACCCGCATGCCCTCGGGCAGCGGCAGCAGCCCGTCGTTCCGCAGCAGCACGATCGCCTGCTCGGCGGCCTCGCGGGCCAACCGGCGGTGCTCGGGGGTGTCGAAGGCGGCGTCTCCGTCTCTTTCGGGGCCGTTTTCTGGGCCGTCCTCGGGCGCCGGGTCGAACTCGCCCAGGGCGCAGCGCATCGCCAGCAGCCGCCGGACCGCCGTGTCGACGTCGGCGGGCGTGATCAGGCCGCGCTCCAGTGCGCCGCGCACCCGGGCGGTGATGGTGGAGGAGTCCTCGCCGTGGTCGGTGAAGCTGTCCACACCCGCGCGCAGGGCGGCGGCGGTGGCCTCCTCGTGGTCGGCGAAGTACGCCTGGGAGTCGGCGAGGTTGCTGGGGGCGCCCGCGTCCGAGCACACCACCGGATCGTGGTCGCACCAGGTGCGCAGCTCCTCGGCGAGCAGCGGGGAGAGGTGGTTGGGACGGCCGTTGACGAGGTTGTAGGCGGGCATCACCCCGGCCACCGAGCCGGCCTTCACCGGGCCGCGGAAGGCGGGGAGTTCGTACTCGTGGAGCACCCGCGGCCGGACCGAGGCCGAGGAGGTGTCGCGGTCGGTCTCGTTGTTGTGCGCCAGCCAGTGCTTGAGCACCGGGGCGGTGCGCCAGCGGGTGGGGTGGTCGCCGCGCAGTCCGCGGGTGTAGGCGGTCGCGATCGCGGCGGTCAGCCGCGGGTCCTCGGAGTAGCCCTCCTCGTTGCGGCCCCACAGCGGGTGGCGCAACAGGTTGACCGTGGGCGACCAGACGTTCGTCCCCACCCGCGGATCGCGCGCCCGCATCGCGCGGACCTCGCGCCCGACGGCCTCGCCGACCCGGCGCACCAACTCCTCGTTCCAGGTGGCCCCCAGCCCCACGGCCTGGGGGAAGACGGTCGCCGGCCCCATCCAGGCCACCCCGTGGAGGGCCTCCTGGCCGGTGCGGAAGGCGGCCACGCCGAGACGCTCCACGGCGGGGGAGAACTGGTGGAGCATCGCGACGCGCTCGTCGAGCGTGAGCCGTCCCAACAGGTCGTCGACGCGCTCCCGGATCGACAGCCTCGGGTCGCGGAAGGGCGGCTGGTCGGTGCTCACGGACGGATCCTCTCCGACAGTGGGTGTGCGCGGCGACGAGACGACGCGGGGGTTCAGGATTCGAAGCGCTTCGATGCTGGGGTGACCCGGGGGCGGGTGTCAAGGCTTCGAACCGCGACAACCTCCCCGTGCCGCGAACGTCCTGGCATCAGGGTGCGCTTGCGCGCTGGGACGTTTCTTCGCCCCGACCCTTGCGCGGTATGACCCTCACACTTAATCTCGGCGCAATATCGAAGCGCTTCGACCCACCTCGTTCGACCGGTGGGGCCATCGCCCGCCGTCCCGCCGACGCGCTGCCACGAAGGGTTGCCACCATGTCCCAGACCCACAGCCCGAGCCGGAGAACGTTCCTCGCCTCCACGGCCGTCGCCGCCGCCGTGGTCGGCGGGGCGCCGCTGCTGTCGGGGTGCTCCTCCGGGGGCGAGGGCCGCACCGAGGGCACGACGACGAAGAAGGACGCGGAGAAACTCCTCCCGGCGTACGTGGCCTCCCGCGTCGTCGAGCCGGACATCCCCGGCGAGAACGGCTCCCGCCCGGGTTTCACCGACAAGGCCGAGCCGTACGAGAAGCTGCCGGCCTCGGTCCCCGAGAAGATGGGCAAGGGCGGCAGGGTCACCATCATGAGCCCGCTGTGGGGCACCCCGCCGAAGAAGGACTGCGCCTACTACCGGGCCGTCGACGAGGCCATCGGCGTGCGCGTCGACTGGCGGACGCAGGACGGCAACACCTACGGCGAGAAGCTCGGCGCGGTGCTGGCCTCCAGCGGCATCCCCGACATGGTGGTGATCCCCGGCTGGGAGATGCAGGGCAAGATCCACAGCGCCATCGACAGCCGCTTCGCCGACCTCGGCCCCCACCTGTCGGGCGAGAAGGTCGAGAAGTACCCCAACCTCGCCGCCATCCCCACCGCCGCCTGGCGGATGTCCATCTTCGGCGGAGAGCTGAAGGGCCTGCCCCTCCCGTCCGGCGCGGTCGACATCGTCATCCCCTACTACCGGCAGGACGTCTTCGAGGACAAGGGCTGGGAAGTCCCCACCAGCGCGCAGGAGTTCATGGACCTCGCCAAGGAGATCACCGCGCCCAGGGCCAAGGTGTGGGCCTGCGAGGACATGAAGTGGACGGCGTTCAACGTCTTCGGCGTGCTGCCGGACAAGCCGTACTGCTGGGAGCGGCAGGGGGACAAGCTGGTCCACCGCATCGAGAAGGACGACTACCTCGAGGCGCTGGAGTGGACCCGCAAGCTCTACGCCGCCGGGGTCGTCCACCCCGACGCCATGGCCGTGCGCGGCGACGCGGGCACCCGCTTCACGGCCGGCCAGTCGATGATCACCAACGACGGCAACGCCAAGTGGTACGGCTGGACCTTCGAGCAGAGCGGCCGGAACCCGGACTTCCGCGTCCAGGGCATGGACATCTTCGGCCACGACGGCGGCGACCCGCGACTGTACTTCGCCAACCCGGCCGGCATCTGGGCGTTCGTCAACAAGAAGGCCTCCCGGGAGACGGTCGAGGAGTGCCTGGCCATCGCCGACTACGCCGCCGCCCCCTACGGCACCAAGGAGAACCGCCTGATCCGGTACGGGGTGGAGGGCACCCACTACACGCTGAAGGACGGCGTGCCCACCAAGACCGAGCAGGGCGTCACCGAGGTCCAGGACACCTACTTCTTCACCGCCGGCGCCGAGGCCGTCGCCGCCTTCCCCGACCACCCGCGGGTCGTGGAGGACTGGTGCGGGTGGCAGCGGCGGATGGGCGCGTTCATGAGGAAGCCGCTGCTGTACGGGATGCAGGTCCGCGAACCCAATCGGTGGGCCAACCTCGGCGACCAGTTCGAGGACCTGGAGGACGACGTCGTGCGCGGCCGCAAGAAGATCTCCGACATGCAGCGGGCCATCGAGGAGTGGCGCAAGGCCGGCGGCGACGAACTACGCGACTGGTACAAGAAGTTGATCGACGAGATCGGTGAGTCCGCCGCCTGAACCACCCGCGCACCCAGGCAACGGTCCGGCGCGGACGGCGCGTCACCGCGGCGCTCCGCGCCGGACCGGGCCGGCACCCAGGCTGACGAGGAGAGCCCCTGTGTCCCACAGCACGGCCCCGGGCGAGGCACCGACCGGAGGCACCGGCCCCACCGGCATGGCCCCGGCGCCCCACATCGCACCGGCCGCACCGGCCGACTCGCCGACCGCGGACGGAGACCCGCCGTCCGGCGGCCCGCCGCGCGGACGGCGCACGGGCCGGAAGGGGGCGAAAGCGTCCGTGCCGCCCGGCGGCGTCACCTGGCGGCACCGGCTGCGCCGCGACCGCGCCCTGATCCTGATGACCCTGCCCGCCCTGGTGCTGGTGCTGGTCTTCGCCTACGTGCCGCTGCTGGGAAACGCCATCGCCTTCAAGGAGTTCGACCCCTACATCGGGGAGTCGTTCCCGGAGAGCTTCGAGCTGAGCCCCTGGATCGGCCTCGAGAACTTCCAGCGGATGTGGGAGGACTCCTACTTCTGGGCGGCCGTCCGGAACACCCTGGTGATCTTCCTCATCCAACTGGTGTTCTTCTTCCCCGTGCCCATCCTGCTGGCCCTGCTGATCAACAGCATCGTCAGCCCGCGGGTGCGGGCCTGGGCGCAGGGCGTCCTGTACCTGCCGCACTTCTTCTCCTGGGTCCTGGTCATCACCGTCTTCCAGCAGATCCTCGGCGGCGCCGGGCTCATCGCCCAGAGCATGCGCGAGCACGGCTGGGGTGACGGGTTCGACCTCATGACCGACCCCGACTTCTTCAAGTTCCTCATCACTCTCCAGGCGATCTGGAAGGACGCCGGATGGGGGATCATCGTCTTCCTCGCCGCCCTGGCCGCGGTCAACCCCGACCTGTACGAGGCCGCCGCCGTGGACGGCGCGGGCCGGTGGCGGCGGATGTGGCACGTCACCCTGCCCGCGCTGCGCCCGGTGATCGCGCTGCTGCTGGTGCTCCGCGTCGGCGACGCCCTCACCGTCGGCTTCGAGCAGATCCTGCTCCAGCGCCCGGCGGTGGGCACGGGCGCCGCCGAGGTCCTGGACACCTACGTGTGGAACGTCGGCCTGGAGAACGGCGACTTCGGGTACGCCGCGGCCGTCGGCGTCGTCAAGGGGATCTTCGGCCTGGCGTTGGTGCTGGCCGCGAACAAGACCGCCCACCTGCTGGGCGAGCAGGGGGTGTACAAGAAGTGAGCGTCCTGACCGAGGACCGCGAGCGGGAGGGCGCGGGCGCCCGGATGCGCCCGGCCTGGGAGGAGCCGCCCGGCTCCGTCGGCCTCGCCGCCAAGGGCGCGGTGCTGGCCGTGGCCTGCCTGGCGATCCTCTTCCCGCTGTGGATCGTGGTCGTCACCAGCCTGTCGTCGGCCGAGACGATCACGGAGGCGGGCGGCCTGGTGACGGTGCCCGACGGGATCACCTTCGAGGCGTACCGCGAACTGCTCTCCGGCGGCCAGGTCACCCGGGCGACGGTCGTCAGCGTCGGTGTCACCGTCGTCGGCACGGTGTTCAGCATGACCGTCTCGGTGCTGTGCGCCTACGGGCTCTCCCGCCCCGGCTCCTTCGGACACCGGCCGATGCTGATGACGCTGCTGGCCACCATGTTCTTCGGCGCCGGACTGATCCCCACCTACCTGCTGGTGCAGTCCCTCGGCCTGATCGACTCCTATGCGTCGCTGATCCTGCCCAGCGCGGTCAGCGTGTTCAACATCCTGGTGCTGCGGGGCTTCTTCACGAACACCGCGCCCGAGCTGATCGACAGCGCCCGCATCGACGGCGCCGGGGAGTTCCGCATCCTGTGGCGGATCGTGATGCCGCTCTCCAGGCCCGTGCTGGCGGTGATCTCGCTGTTCTACGCGGTCGGCTACTGGAGCGCCTGGTTCAACGCCTCCATCTACCTCAACGACCAGAGCAAGATGCCGCTCCAGGTCGTGCTCAACCAGATCGTCCTCAAGGGGGAGCGGCCGGTGGGGATGTCCCAGATCGTCAACACCGGCCAGATCCACACCCTCTCGGTGCAGATGGCGGTGATGGTGCTGGCCCTGGTGCCGGTCGCGGTGCTCTCCCCCTTCGTGCAGAAGCACTTCAAGAAGGGCATGCTCATCGGCGCCGTCAAGGGCTGACCCCGCCCCGTCCTCGGCCCCGACCCGTCCCCGGTCCGTCCCCGGTCCGTTCCCATCCCCCAGGCAGTGAGGTCCCCATGACACACCACCCCCACGCCCGGAGTGTCCCCGTGGTGGGGCGCCCCGCCCCGCACGGCGCCGACGGCCGCGGCGCGCGGGACGGAGGCCCCCGGTGACCCCTTCCCTGCACGACGTCACCCGCGGCCGGCTGCTGTACGGCGGCGACCACAACCCCGAGCAGTGGCCCGAGGAGGTCTGGCACGAGGACGTCGCGCTGATGCGCGAGGCGGGCGTCAACCTCGTCACCGTCGGCGTCTTCTCCTGGGCCCGGATCGAACCCCGTCCCGGCGCCCGCGAGTTCGACTGGCTGGACCGCGTCCTGGACCTGCTCCACGGCGCCGGGATCGGCGTCTGCCTGGCCACCCCCACCGCCTCCCCGCCCCCCTGGATGGGCGCCCGCCACCCCGAGACCCTGCCGCGCGACGAGACGGGCGCGACCGTCTGGTACGGCTCGCGCAACCACTTCTGCGCCTCCTCGCCCGTCTACCGTGAGTACGCCCTGCGGATCGCCGCCGACCTCGCCGACCGCTACGGCGACCACCCCGCGCTACGGCTGTGGCACGTGAACAACGAGTACGGCACCTCCTGCTGGTGCGACGAGACGGCCCGCCACTTCCGCCGCTGGCTGCGCGCCCGGTACGGCGACCTGGAGGCGCTCAACGGCGCCTGGGGGACGGCCTTCTGGAGCCAGCGCTACGACTCCTGGGAGGAGATCGTCCCGCCGCGCCGGACCCAGTACCTGGCCAACCCCACCCAGACGCTGGACTTCCGCCGCTTCACCAGCGACGCCCTGCTGGAGTGCTTCGTCGCCGAACGCGACGCCCTGGCCGAGCGCACCCCGCACGTCCCCGTCACCACCAACTTCATGCCGCTGTTCGTGGGCCAGGACGGCTGGACGTGGGCGGAGCACCAGGACGTGGTCTCCGTCGACCTCTACCCCGACCCCGCCGACCCCGACGGTCCGGACGGCGCCGCCCTGGGCGCCCTGGTGCAGGACCTCACCCGCTCCCAGGCGCGCGGGCCGTGGCTGCTGATGGAACAGGCCGCCGGCGCCGTCAACTGGCGCGGTGTCAACCGCCCCAAGCCCGAGGGGCTGATGCGCCTGTGGTCGTTGCAGGCCGTGGCGCGCGGCGCGGACGGGATCTGCTTCTTCCAGTGGCGTCAGTCCCGTCAGGGCAGCGAGAAGTTCCACTCCGCGATGCTCCCCCACGCCGGGAGGCGGAGCCGCCTCTTCGGGCGGGTTCGCGGACTGGGCGCCGAACTGGGTGCGTTGAGCGAGGTCACGGGTGCCTCCGTGCCCGCCGGGACTGCCGTCCTCCACGACTGGAACGCCTGGTGGGCCGGCCTCCAGCAGGGCCGCCCCTCGGACCGCCTGACCCACACCGGGCCGCTGCGCGCCTGGCACCGCGCCCTGTGGGAGCGGAACCTGACCTGCGACCTGGCCCGTCCCGAGGCGGACCTGAGCGGCTACGCGCTCGTCGCCGCACCCCACCTGTACCTGCTCACCGACGAGGCCCTGGACAACCTCGCCGCCTACGTCCACGGCGGCGGCACCCTGGTGTGCGGCTTCTTCACCGGCGTCGCCGACGCCGACGACCGGATACGCGAGGGCGGCATGGACGCCCGGCTGCGCGAGGTGCTGGGCATCGACCTCGTCCACGAGTGGTGGCCGATGGCCGAGGGCGAGACCCAACACCTCACCCTCCACCCGGCCGCCGGAATCTCCGGAGCCGCCGGGCCCGCCACCGCCGACCTGTGGCGCGAGGACGTCGAGACGGCCGGCGCCGAGGCCGTGGCCTCCTACCGGGGCGGCGAACTCGACGGCCGCCCCGCCGTCACCCGCCACACCTTCGGCGCGGGCACCGCCTGGTACCTGACCACCCTCCCCGACCCCGACACGCTGCGCGCCCTGCTGGGACGCGCGGCCCACGAGGCGGGCGTACGGCCTCCGCTGCCCGATCTGCCCACGGGCGTGGAGGCCGTACGCCGCGGCGGACTGCTGTTCCTCCTCAACCACCGCCGCGAACCGGTCGCCGTCCCCCTGCGCGTCCCGGCGACCGACCTGCTCACCGGACGGCGGCACGAGCGAGGCGTCCCGCTCGACCGACACGGCGTCGCCGTCCTGCGCGAGGAGCCGCCCGCGCGGGAGGGACTGCGGGAGGGACGCTGACACCCGTCCCCACCGGATGCCGCGTCCCGCGCCCGCGAGGACACGGACGGCGCCGGCGCCGCCCGTGCCGCGCCCGCCGTCAGCCCTCCCGGACCGGCAGCTCGGCGCCGTCCCGCAGGAACAGCGGGATCCGCTCCAGCGGCGCCGGCACGGTGACGGGCCCGCCCCCGGGGTACGCCTCGCCCGTCCAGGCGTCCGTCCACTCCGCGCCCGCCGGCAGGTGGACGGTGCGCTCCCGGGCGCCCATCTCCAGCACGGGCGCCACCAGCAGGTCGGGGCCGAGCAGGAAGGCGTCGGCGACGTCCCAGGCGTCCGCGTCGTCGGGGAACTCCAGGAACAGCGGTCGCATCGGCGGCAGCCCCTCGGTGTGGGCGGTGCGCATCTGCTCCAGCAGGTACGGCTTGAGGCGTTCGCGCAACCGCAGGTAGGCGGCCATGACCTCGCCGGCCTCCTCGCCGTAGGACCACACCTCGTTGGGGCCGCCCGTCATCCCCGGACCCAGCGGCATGCCCGGCTCGCGGAAGCCGTGCAGCCGCATCAGCGGGGAGAGCGCCCCGAACTGGAACCAGCGCACCATCACCTCGCGGTACGCCGGGTCGTCCGGGTCGCCGCCGTGGAAACCGCCGATGTCGGTGTTCCACCAGGGGATGCCCGACAGCGCGGTGTTGAGCCCGGCCGCGATCTGGCGGCGCAGGGTGGCGAAGTCGGTGCCGATGTCGCCCGACCACAGGGCCGCGCCGTACCGCTGGGACCCGGCCCAGGCCGAGCGGTTGAGCGTGATGATCTCCGTGACGCCCTCGGCGGCCAGACCGTCGTGGACGGTGCGGGCGTTCTCGCGGGGATAGAGGTTGGCCACCTCCAGGCCGGGCCCGGCGTGGTAGCGCAGGTTGGCGGAGAAGCCCGGCTTCAGCTCCGGCTCCCCGGCGTCCAGCCAGAAGGCCGTGATGCCGTGCGCCACGTAGTTCTCCCGGATACGGGACCACACGAAGTCGCGGGCGTCGGGGTTGGTGGCGTCGTAGAAGGCGACCTGGACCGGTTCGGAGACCCCCTTGTCCGGCCAGTCGGCGTGCGCCAGCGGCCCGTACTCGGTGCCGATGAACAGCCCCTGGTGCTCCATCGGCCGGTGGTTCTCGCTCAGCGGCGAGACGGAGGGCCACACCGAGACCACCAGCTTGACGCCCAGCTCCTCCAACTCCCTCACCATGGCGGCCGGGTCGGGCCACTCGGCGGGGTCGAACCGCCACTCGCCCAGGTGCGTCCAGTGGAAGAAGTCGCAGACGATCGCGGAGATCGGCAGGTCCCGCTTGCGGTACTCGCGGGCCACCGACAGCAGTTCCTCCTGGGTGCGGTAGCGCAGTTTGCACTGCCAGAACCCGGCCGCCCACTCCGGCAGCATCGGAGTGCGGCCGGTGGCGGCGGAGTAGCGGCGCTGGGCGTCGGCCGGGTGCCCGGCGGTGATCCAGTAGTCGATCTGGCGGGCGGAGTCGGCGACCCAGCGGGTGCCGTTGTGCGCCAGCTCCACCCGACCGACGGCCGGGTTGTTCCACAGCAGGGTGTAGCCGCGGGACGAGGTCAGGACGGGGATGGACACCTCGGCGTTGCGCTGGACGAGGTCGATCACCGTGCCCTTCTGGTCCAGCAGGCCGTGCTGGTGCTGGCCCAGTCCGTACAGCCGCTCGCCCTCGTACGCCGCGAAGCGCTGTTCCAGACGGTGGTAGCCGTTGCCGGTGGCGGTGTGGAGCCGGGAGCCGGGCCACCAGAAGTGGGCGCGGTCCTCCGCCAGCAGCTCGGAGCCGTCCTCGGTGCGCAGGAAGCGGAGCATGCCGTCGGCGCTGACGACGGCGGTGATCGCGCCGCAGGTCACCAGGGCGTACCCGGTCTCGATCCGGATCTCGGCTCCCTCGGCGGGCGGCGGTTCCTCCAGCAGCGCGCCCGGCAGACGGTCGAGGACGGGACCGCCCAGCCGGGACCGGACCCGGACGGCGTCCGGACCCCAGGGCTCCAGCCGCAGGGTCTCCTGCCGTCCCCTCCACTCCAGCGCGCCGTCGCGGGTGGAGAAGGTGCCGTGGGTGGGGGAGGGCTGGGCGAGGGACGACGGCGGAGGGGAGAAGAGGGAGGGTGTGGACACGGTGCTCCTGGGGCTCGTCGGCGGAGGTGTCGGTCGGGACGTGTCAGCGGGGGACGGGGGCGGGGCCCGAACTGGCCCGTACGGTCAGCCGGGGCGGCAGCAGGTCGAGCAGGTCGTCCTTCTCGCCGCGCGCCTTGGCCATCACCAGCTCGACCGCCCGCCGCCCCATCTCGTGGGCGGGGATGGCCACGGAGGTCAGGCGCACGGACGCCTGGACGGCCACCTGGTCGGGGCAGATGGCGACCACCGAGACGTCCTCGGGGACGGCCTTGCCCAGTTGGCGCAGCAGGCTGAGCAGCGGGTCGATGACGGCCTCGTTCTGCACGATGAAGGCGGTGGTGTCCGGGCGTTCGTCGAGGATTCGGGAGAGCGTCCCGGCCATCGCCGCGTAGCTGCCCTCACAGGGCCGGTGCAGCAGCCGCACCCCCAACTCGGCGGCGCGGGCGCGCAGTCCGTCCCGGGTTCGCTCGGCGAAGCCGGTGTGGCGCTCGTAGACGGCGGCGGCCTCGCCGACCACCGCGATGTCGCGGTGGCCCAGCTCGGCCAGGTGTTCCACGCACAGCGCGCCGGTGGCGGTGAAGTCCAGGTCGACGCAGGTGAGCCCGCCGGGGTCGGCGGGAATGCCGATCAGGACGGCGGGGCGTTCGGATTCGCGCAGCAGCGGCAGCCGGGCGTCGTCCAGCTCGACGTCCATCAGGATCATGGCGTCGGCCAGTCCGCTGCCCACCACCCGGCGTACGGCGGCGGGCCCCTCCTCACCGGTCAGCAGCAGGACGTCGTGGTCGTGGGCGCGGGCGGTGGTGGCGACCGCCAGCGCGATCTCCATCATCACCGGCATGTACATGTCGGTGCGGAGCGGCATCATCAGCGCGATGATGTTCGACTTGCTGCTGGCCAGTGCCCGCGCGCCGGCGTTGGGGTGGTAGCCCAGTTCGCGGATGCTCTGCTCCACGCGCTCCCGGGTGGCGGCGGAGATGGAACGCTTGCCGCTGAGGACGTAGCTCACGGTGCTGGCGGAGACTCCGGCATGCCGGGCGACCTCGGCGAGAGTGACCATGGGCTCTCCAGGGTGGTGCGGGAAGCGGCAGGTGAAGCGCTTCGACAAAGAATCTGCGGACCGACCCTAGACCGGAGCCGACTGACTGTCCAGAGACTCCGCACAGGGTTATCGAAGCGCTTCAACTGGAAGGGCGCCCCGTGGTGTACAGCGCGTGAAATCCGTTAAATACGGTATGAAATGGGTACATACGCTCGGGTAACACCCGTCGGTAGTGCGAGGTGAGCCCGCGATGACCGTCTCCGAACGCGAAGCACGGCAGGTGGCCGAGGCCGCGAGGGAGCGCCACTGGCGCAAACCGAGCTTCGCCAGAGAACTCTTCCTCGGCCGCTTCCGCCTCGATCTGGTCCACCCCCACCCCCGACCGGCGGACGAGGACGTCCGGCGCGGCGAGGAGTTCCTCGCCCGACTGCGGGAGTTCTGCGAGACCTCGGTGGACGGCCGCCTCATCGAACGCGAGGGACGCATTCCCGACGAGGTGATCAAGGGCCTGAAGTCCATCGGCGCGTTCGGCATGAAGATCGACCCGGAGTACGGCGGCCTGGGCCTGAGCCAACTCCACTACAACAAGGCGCTGGCCCTGGTCGCCTCGGCCGCCCCCGCCATCGGAGCGCTGCTCTCGGCCCACCAGTCCATCGGCGTTCCCCAGCCGCTGAGGCTCTTCGGCACCGAGGAACAGAGGAGGGCCTTCCTGCCGCGCTGTGCCGGAGGCGACATCTCGGCGTTCCTGCTCACCGAGCCCGACGTCGGCTCCGATCCGGCCCGGCTGGCCACCACCGCCGTGCCCGACGGCGACGACTACGTCCTGGACGGCGTGAAGCTGTGGACCACCAACGGCGTCGTCGCCGACCTCCTCGTCGTCATGGCGCGCGTGCCGGAGTCCGAGGGGCACCCCGGCGGCATCACCGCCTTCGTCGTCGAGGCCGGCTCCGAGGGCATCACCGTGGAGAACCGCAACGCCTTCATGGGACTGCGCGGCATCGAGAACGGCGTCACCCGCTTCCACCGCGTCCGCGTACCGGCCGCCCACCGGATCGGCCCCGAGGGCGCCGGGCTCAAGATCGCGCTGACCACCCTCAACACCGGCCGCCTCTCCCTGCCCGCGATGTGCGCCGGGGCGGGCAAGTGGTGCCTGAAGATCGCCCGCGAGTGGTCCGCGGCCCGCGAGCAGTGGGGCAAGCCGATCGCCCGCCACGAGGCCGTCGGCACCAAGATCTCCTTCATCGCCGCGACCACCTTCGCCCTGGAGGCCGTCCTCGACCTGTCCTCCCAGATGGCCGACGACGACCGCAACGACATCCGCATCGAGGCCGCCCTCGCCAAGCTCTACGGCTCGGAGATGGCCTGGCGGATGGCCGACGAACTGGTCCAGATCCGCGGCGGACGCGGCTTCGAGACCGCCGACTCCCTCGCCGCCCGGGGAGAGCGCGGCGTACCGGCCGAACAGATGTTGCGCGACCTGCGCATCAACCGCATCTTCGAGGGCTCGACCGAGATCATGCACCTGCTCATCGCCCGGGAGGCCGTCGACGCCCACCTGTCGGTCGCGGGCGACCTGATCGACCCCGACACGACGCTCACCGACAAGGGGAAGGCGGCCGTCCGCGCCGGCGGCTTCTACGCCCGCTGGCTGCCGAAGCTGGTCGTGGGCCCCGGCCGACTCCCCGGCGCCTACCGGGAGTTCCACCCGGCCGGCCACCCCGACCTGGCCGACCACCTGCGCCACGTCGAACGCTCCTGTCGCCGGCTGGCCCGCGCCACCTTCCTCGGCATGTCCCGCTGGCAGGGGAAGCTGGAGGCCAAGCAGGGCTTCCTGGGCAGGATCGTGGACATCGGCGCCGAACTGTTCGCCATGAGCGCGGCCTGCGTCCGGGCCGAGATGCTCCGTTCCGAGGGTGACAACGGCCGCGCCGCCTACCAACTCGCCGACGCCTTCTGCCGCCAGGCGCGCATCCGCGTCGAGGAACTCTTCGACCGGCTGTGGACCAACACCGACGACGTCGACCGCAAGGTCGTCCGCGGCGTGCTGGGCGGTGTCTACACCTGGCTGGAGGAGGGCGTCATCGACCCCTCCACCCCCGGCCCCTGGATCGCGGACACCACCCCCGGCGCGTCCACCAGGCCGGACGTCCACCGCACCATCGGCTGAGGTCAGGACCGGAGGCAGCCCCCGGCAGCCCCGGCGCCGCCTTTCGGGAGGCCGAAAACCGGCCATGGCCCCTTCGTACCCGGCGCGGCCATGCGGCAGGATGCCGCGTGGCCGCGTTGCTGTTCGAGGGGGCGGAGGGCCGTACGCGCAGTCGCGCGTGGCCCCGACCGAACATGTCGGCGGAGGAGGGGGAATGTCGTTCGACGAGGAGTGGAACCGCCTGGTGGCGGAGGCGGGCCGCAGACGCGAGGCGCAAACGCGGCTCGCGTCGGCCAAGGGTGACGCACCGGGGGGAACCGGATTGGAGAACGCGGATTTGGGCCTGGTTGACGGGCCGGTCCGCTCAAGAGCGTCGGGCATTCGCACGGTGAACGCGGAGGCCCGTGCCAAGTCGAAACTGGCCGATGCGCAGGCGGCGGGGAAGAGCCACTCCGGTTGGCTCGTCGGAGCGGCGAGCGATGAGTGTGTGGCGGCCTGGCAGAACCGTCTCCGCGCCCTCGGTGACCTGGTCGACGACGCGGCCGACGCCCTGACGAAGGCGATGGATCAGCAGATCAGCCAGGACCACTCCACCGCGGCCCGGCTGCGCGCGTCGGCCCGCTGGCTGGAGGGCGCCTGATGGTCTCCGTCCGCGAACTCGACACCGCCCGGCCCCGGAAATGGCGGGACGCGGCGGATGACGCGGTGAGCGCCGCGAAGCAGTGCGACAGCCTCGCCTCCTACGCCCGGGACGAGGTCGCCGCCACGCTCCGGACCTGTTGGGTGGGCGACACCGGCAGGGCGGCCCGCAGCCGCTTCGTCAGGCACGCCGACGACTACGAGGCCGCAGCCGTCGCGCTGCGGGCCTTGGCGCGTGTCTACGACGGCCTCGCCGATGACATCACCGACGCTCAGCGGGACCTGCGCAGCGCGCTCGACTACGCGCGCAGGCACGATCTGAAAGTGGACGACAGCGGTCGCGTGCAGCTCGCCCACCCCGTCGTGGCTCCCGAGGGCGGCGGCAGTCACCTGGAGCGGCTGGAACACGCCCGCGATGTCATTTCCGGTGCCCTGGCCAAGGCCACCCAGGCGGACATCGAAGCGGCCCGGGCGCTTCGCACCATCGAGGGGCTCACCGCCATAGGCGACCCGAAGTTGGTGAAGGAAGCGCTTCAGGACAACAGTCCGTTGGGTATTGCGCTGCGTCTGTCGGACGGGCTGGACGGACTGCATCCGGTCAACGTCCCACCGACGGTCCTCGCCGCGGTCGATCAAGCCGCGCGGGAGACCAATATCAGCCGGAAGCTCCTGCTGGCCATTCTGTGGCAGGAACAGCAGTGGTACCAGAACCACAATCCGAGCCTGCGCGGGCCGCTGACGGAGTTCGGTCGACTTTTCAACTGGAGCCTCGCCGTGGGGCCCTACCCGGACAAGTCACTGGGGATCACGCATATCAAGCTGCCCACGGCACGCCGCACCATAGAGAACCATCCACAGGCGTTCCGGCTGACTGACGGCAGGTCTTTGGGCGATGTGAGCGATGCGGAACTCGCCGCGGAGATCGAGGCGGATCCGGAACTGGACGTACGGCTCGCCGCTTATCATCTGCAGGACCTCAGAGCGAATCACTACGGAGCCAAGACCGACAAGGACCTGTTCATTCTGTACTCCGCCGACACGCCGGGCGTTCGGGAGTTGAACGAGCAGTACGGTACCGAGTCCGGTCAGCGTGGAGGCGACATCAGACCCAGAGGAGAGAACTGGGACAAGATCGAGCCGCATCTTGAGGACGCCATGGCCTGGGACGCTCTCAACGAAAAAGAACGTGCCCTGGCCATGAGGCAATTGGAGTCACAGACCCCCGCGGGGCACCATGTCTCCATTGCCCCGATCTACAGCGCCGGCAGTCCGACCAGCGGCACGGGCACCGGTGAGCCCGAGCCCGGCATTCCGACCCCGAGTCCCGGCCCGTCACCTGTGCACCCGAAGGGCGGTTGAGCGGTGAAGAAGGCCGTGCTGGTACTGACCTCGTGCCTGTTGGCCGTGGTGCTCACTGCCTGCGACGCGTTCACCCGCAACAGCGGAAGCCCGCCGACGCCGATTCCCGACAGCGTTCCCTCAGAACCTCGATTCGCGTCCGCGGACGAACTCCTGGCCGCGCTCGGCAGGAAGGGCGTGGATTGTGAGGTACTGCGCCGCAGGCAGGGCGGTCTTGACTGCATGGCGGAGGTCGACGGGGCGAAGGTCGAGAACGAGGTTTCGGTCTTCGACGCCGAGGTGGTCGAGGAAGGCGAGATCGGACGGTCCATCGCCAGTCGCCGGAAGGAGCCGTACGGCCACACCATCGTCGCCGCCGGCAACTGGTACATCCGCGTGCTGGACCCCCTCTACGCGCCACGGATCGCCGAGGCCCTCGACGCCGTCGTCCTCCCGCCCCTGTACCCGCTGCCCGACATCCCGGACAAGCCTCGGTACGCGGATCTCGACGCCCTCGCGGAGGCCCTGGACGCCTCCGTCGGGTGTGTGCGGCGGAAGACGGTTTCGGAGGGCGGGATGACGTGTGGGACGGAGCAGTCGAAGGAACCCTGTCACCACCTCGAACTGCACGCCACACCCGCCGCCCGTGACGACGCGCTGCGGTTGGCCATCGGCGTGCCGGAGATACCCAGGTTCATCGTCACAGCGGGGAACTGGTCCATCCGGTTCTGCGACGAGTCGGCGGGACGTACCGCCGCTCGAGACCTGGGCGGAGTCGTCGTCTCCTCGACGGGGCCATAAGCCGCCGGTTTTGCGGGGAGGGCGCGCTCACACCCGGTCGAACGGCTCGGGGTAGGCGAAGGGGCCGCGCAGCGCGGGGTCGTCCGGGTCGTACGCGGAGAGCGTGCGGACCTGGAAGTACCGCCCCCAGGCCGGATCGGGCGGGGTGACGCCGTACTCCGTCGAGGCACGGAAGCCGAACCGCCCGTAGTAGGCGGGATCGCCGAGCAGGGCCACCAGCGGCTCGTCGAGGGCGTCGGCCGCGCCGAGCACGGCGTGGACGAGCGCCGAGCCGACGCCGCGCCGCTGGTGGTCGGGGTGCACGCCGAGCGGACCCAGCCCCAGGGCCCGCGCCCTGCCGACGCGCCCACGGGTGCACACCACGTGCCCGACGACCTCACCCCCCGGGCCCTCGGCCACCAGGGACAGCGCGGGCAGCCACGCGCCGTGGCCGCGCAGCTCGTCGAGCAGGGTCACCTCGACGGGGACGGGGGTTTCCGCCCTGGCCGCGAAGGCGGCGCCGGTGACGGCGCGCACGGCGGGGACGTCGGCGGGGGTCTCGCGTCGGATCAGCACCGTGGCAGTCTGCTGCGCCGCCCGTGCCGGGGCAACACGATAAGGCGCCCGTCCCTCGCCCTGTGCGCGTACGTCGTCCGGGGGAGGCGGTCCGGGAGGCGCGGGGAAGGCCGGCGTCGGCCCGCCCGGACCCCCGCCCGGAACCGTGGGGTCCCACCCGGTCGAGCTCCGCGACCGGTACGGCGCGGGGGAGCAGGCAACACCGCCTCGCCAAGGACGACTTGACGCCGACTATTCTCTCAGGGAATAGTCACGGCCATGTCGACCGCAGCCCATGTACTGCTCGCCCTGCTGGCCGCCGGGCCGATGCACGGCTACGACCTCAAGAAGGCGCACGACCAGCGCCTTCCCCAGGCCAAACCGATCGCCTTCGGCCAGGTCTACGGCACACTCGGCAGGCTGGAACGCGACGGCCTGGTGGAGAAACGGGGGCAGAGCCGGGAAGGGGGCCCGGACCGCACCGAGTTCGCCATCACCGACACCGGTCGAGAGAAGCTCCGCACCTGGCTGGAGACGATCGAGACGCCGGCCCCGTACATCAGCAGCACCCTGCTGGCCAAGGTCGTCGTCGCCCTCCTGGTCGACGGGGCCGGCCAGGCCCGTGACTACCTCACCGCGCAGCGCCGGGCGCACACCGCCCGGCTGCGGGAGTTGACCGCCGTCAAGACGGACCCGGCGTCCTCACCCGGCGACGTGATCGCCGCCGACTACGCCATCGCTCACCTCGACGCCGACCTGCGCTGGTTGCGCACCACGTTGGAGCGCGTCGCCGACCTGCACCGGGAGGTGCGCTCATGACGCTTCTGCAAGCCCGCGGGCTCGTGAAGTCCTACGGACCCACGCCCGCTCTCCGCGGCGTCGACCTGGAGGTGGCCGAGGGGGAGATCCTCGCCGTCACCGGCCCCAGCGGCTGCGGCAAGTCCACGTTGCTGCACTGTCTGTCGGGCATCCTGCGCCCCGACGCGGGCGAGGTGCTGTACGGGGGGCAGCGTCTCGACACCCGCTCGGAGGCCGACCGTTCGCGGCTGCGCCGCACCGACTTCGGAGTGCTGTTCCAGTTCGGGCAGCTCGTCCCCGAGCTGACGGCGGCGGAGAACGTCGCCCTGCCGCTGCTGCTCGCCGGGCAGGGACGGCGCGAGGCCCGCGCCGCCGCGCTGACCTGGCTGGAGCGGCTGGACGTGGCGGACGTGGCCGACGCCCGGCCCGGGGAGATGTCCGGTGGCCAGCAACAGCGGTGCGCCGCCGCGCGGGCGCTGGTGACCGAGCCGCGCGTCCTCTTCGCCGACGAACCCACCGGGGCGCTGGACGCGCTCGCCGGCGAGCGGCTGTTGGCGTGCCTCACCCGGACCGCCCACGAGCGGCACACCAGCATCGTGCTGATCACCCACGACGCATCGGTGGCCGCCTACGCCGACCGCGAGATCACCCTCCGGGACGGCGCGGTGGACCCGACCGGCCTCGGCGCCGACATAGCGCCCGCTCCGACGGGCGGGCGCCGATGAAACCCACCGCTCTCCTCCGACTGGCCCTCGCCGGAACCCGCACCGACACCCTGCGGGTGGTGCTCACCGCCTTCAGCGCCCTCCTCGCCGCCCTGGCGGTGTTCGCCGCGCTGAACGTGCTGGCCATCCCCGATCCCGAACCCCGGGCCGACGCGGGCGTGCCCCTGAACGACCAGTACGCCAACGCCGTCCTCCGGGAACCCGGACTGCACATCGGCGTGGTCACCGCCCTGCTGCTGCTCGGCATCCCGGTGCTGGCCCTGGCCGGGCAGTGCGCCCGGCTCGGCGCCCCCGCCCGCGACCGACGGCTCGCCGCGATCCGGCTGGCCGGCGCCACCCCACGCCAGGCCACCGCCGTCGCCGCCGCCGAGACGGGGGTGGCGAGCCTGCTGGGCACCTGTGCCGGGCTCGTCGTCTACCTGATCGGACACCAGGTGCTGCACCGGCCGGACGCCGAGGGCAGGCTGCGCCTTCCCACCGACGTCCTGCCCCCCGTCCCCGTGCTCGCCGTCGCGGTGCTCGGCCTCCCGCTGCTCGCGGCCCTCGCCGCCGCGGTGATGCTGCGCCGGGTGACGGTGGACCCGCTCGGCGTGACTCGGCGGACGCGCCCGAAGGGGACGCCGAAGCCCTGGCCCGCCGTCCCGATCGTGCTCGGCGTCGGCGCGTTCTTCGCCTTCGAGGCGCTCACGGAGTGGCACGCGAGCATCGCCGACGAGTCCTCCATCGCCCTGCCGTTCGTCCTGCTCTTCGGGGGCGGGTTCCTCGCCGCTCTCGGCGTGGTGCTCGGCGTCGGCTGGATCTCCCACACCGCCGGTCGGGTGCTGCTCCGCCTCGCCCGCCGCCCCGCCCCGCTGCTGGCCGCCCGGCGGCTGCTCGCCGACCCCTGGCACGGCAGCCGTACCCAGGCGGCCCTGCTGGTGGCCGTGGTCTTCGGCTCCGGAGCGCTGGCCGCGCGCGCCTACTTCATCACCATGAACAAGGCCGAACTGATCCAGGAACGGCGCCACGAGGAGGCGGTGCGAGAGGGAGTGCTGGGGGACGGCGGGCTCGCCTTCTCCCCGGAGACCTTCTACCTGAGGACCATGGACCTGGTGGACGCGGCCGTGATCGTGGCGCTGGTGATCGCGGCCGGCGGGATGCTGGTGGCCGTCGCCGAGACCGTCGTCGCCCGCCGCCGCTCCCATGCCGCCCTGACGGCCTCCGGCGTGCCCCGCCGGGTACTGGGCCGGGCGGTGCTGTGGCAGACGTTCGCGCCCCTGGTCCCGGCCGTGCTGCTGGCGTCGGCGGTGGGCGCCCTGATGGGCCGGGGCTACTTCGGCGTGGAGGTCAAGGCGTACGGCGGCATGAGCGAGGTCTGCGACGCGGATCCCGAGGTCTGCGCCACGGCCTTCGAGGAGCACAGCCGCCTGGTGAAACTCCCGGACCTCCACCTCTCCGTCCCCGTCCCCCTGGACGACCTGGCCCTCCAGGGCCTGGGCGTGCTGGCCCTGGTGCTGGCCGCCACCGGCGTCGGTCTGCTGTTCCTGCGCTCCGGCACGTCGGTGGAGGAACTGCGCACGGGGTGATCCCCGGTGATCCCAGGGCGACGCGGTGTCCGGTCCGTCTCGCGGACCGGACACAATGGGGGGATGACCGACAGTCCCGCTCCCCTCGCCGACCCGCACCTGCGCCGGCCGGTCGGCGCCCTTGCCGCCGACGGACCGGACGACGGACCGCGCGACATCGTGATCCTGGGGTCCACCGGATCGATCGGCACCCAGGCCGTCGACGTGGTGCTCGGCAACCCCGACCGCTTCCGGGTGACCGGACTCTCCGCCGCGGGCGGCCGGGTCGAGCTGCTGGCCGAGCAGGCCCACCGGCTGCGGGTCCGCACCGTCGCGGTCTCCCGCGAGGACAAGGCCGGCGAGCTGCGCGAGGCCCTGCGCGCGCGGTACGGGGCGGGGGAGCCGCTGCCGACGGTGCTGGCCGGACCGGACGCGGCCACCGAGCTGGCCGCGTCCGCCTGCCACACCGTCCTCAACGGCATCACCGGTTCCATCGGGCTGCGCCCCACCCTCGCCGCGCTGGAGGCCGGGCACGTCCTGGCCCTGGCCAACAAGGAGTCGCTGATCGTCGGCGGTCCGCTGGTGAAGGCCCTGGCGAGGCCAGGCCAGATCGTCCCCGTGGACTCCGAGCACTCGGCCCTGTTCCAGGCGCTGATGGGCGGCACCCGGGCCGAGGTTCGCAAGCTGCTGGTCACCGCCTCCGGCGGCCCCTTCCGGGGGCGGACCCGGGAGGAGCTCCAGGACGTCACGCCCGCCGACGCGCTGGCCCACCCCACCTGGGCGATGGGGCCGGTGATCACCGTCAACTCGGCGACCCTGGTCAACAAGGGGCTGGAGGTCATCGAGGCGCACCTGCTGTACGACATCCCCTTCGACCGCATCGAGGTCGTCGTCCACCCCCAGTCCTACATTCACTCGATGGTGGAATTCGTCGACGGCTCCACCCTCGCCCAGTGCGGCCCGCCCGACATGCGGCTGCCCATCGCGCTCGGGCTGGGCTGGCCGCACCGGGTGCCCGACGCCGGCCCCGTCTTCGACTGGTCCACGGCGATGAGCTGGGAGTTCTTCCCTCTGGACGAGAAGGCCTTCCCGTCCGTGGCGCTGGCCTGCCACGTCGGCGCGCTCGGCGGAACCGCCCCGGCGGTCTTCAACGCCGCCAACGAGGAGTGCGTCGAGGCGTTCCTCGCCGGCAGGCTGCCCTTCAACGGCATAGTGGACACGGTCGCGACGGTGGTCGGGGAACACGGCACCCCGAGGGGAACCGACCTGTCGCTGGAGGAAGTCCTCGACGCCGAGACGTGGGCGCGCGCCCGCGCCCGCGAACTGGCGGCCCGATCCACGGCGGAGGTACGCGCATGACGACGGTGATGACCATTCTCGGCATAGTCGTCTTCGTCGTCGGCCTGCTGTTCTCCATCGCCTGGCACGAGCTGGGCCACCTGTCGACGGCCAAGATGTTCGGCATCCGCGTGCCGCAGTACATGGTCGGCTTCGGTCCCACCGTCTGGTCGAAGCGGAAGGGCGAGACGGAGTACGGCATCAAGGCCATCCCGCTCGGCGGCTACATCCGCATGATCGGCATGTTCCCGCCCGGCGAGGACGGGGCCATCCGGCAGCGCTCCACCTCCCCCTTCCGGGGCATGATCGAGGACGCCCGCGCGGCGGCCTTCGAGGAGCTCCAGCCGGGCGACGAGAAGCGGCTGTTCTACACGCGCAAGCCCTGGAAGCGCGTGATCGTGATGTTCGCCGGGCCGTTCATGAACCTGGTGCTCGCGGTGGTGATCTTCCTCGCCACGCTGATGACCTTCGGCATCAGCACCCAGACCACCACCGTCTCCACCGTCTCCGAGTGCGTGATCAAGGCCTCGGCGAAGACCGACACCTGCCCGGAGGGCGCCCCCGACTCCCCGGCCAAGGCGGCCGGCCTCAAGCCGGGCGACACCATCGTCGCCTTCGACGGCAAGGAGGTCGCCGAGTGGGGCGAGCTCCAGCAGCGCATCCGCGACACCATCGGCCCGGCCACCATCACCGTCGAACGCGACGGGGAGCGCCGGGTCCTCCACGCGGACCTGGTGGAGAACCAGGTCGCCAAGTCCGACGGACGCGGCGGGTACGTCGAGGGCGAGTACGTCACCACCGGCTTCCTCGGCTTCTCCCCGGCCACCGGCGTCGTCGAACAGTCCTTCCCCCAGGCCGTCGACCGGATGAGCGACATGATGGTCAGCGGCGTCGAGGCCCTGATCAGCCTGCCGGAGAAGATCCCGGGCCTGTGGAACGCCGCCTTCGCGGGGGCCGAGCGCGAACAGGACTCCCCGATGGGCGTGGTGGGCGCGGCCCGGGTCGGCGGCGAGGTCTTCGCGCTGGAGATCCCGGCGGAGCAGCGGGTGGCGGTGATGCTCTTCCTCGTGGCGGGCTTCAACCTGTCGCTGTTCCTGTTCAACATGCTGCCCCTGCTGCCGCTGGACGGCGGCCACATCGCGGGGGCCCTGTGGGAGTCGGTGCGCCGGGGCTTCGCCAAGCTCCTGCGCCGCCCCGACCCCGGACCGTTCGACGTGGCGAAGCTGATGCCGGTGGCGTACGTGGTGGCGGGCGTCTTCGTCTGCTTCACGCTGCTGGTGCTCGTCGCCGACATCGTCAACCCGGTGCGCCTCACCGGCTGACCACCGGACCCGAAGCGGCGGCCGGACGCGCGTCGTCCGGCCGCCGTCCCGCGTTCGCCGTCCGTTCGCGCCCGGTCCGCACCGCGTCCGCCCCCAGCCGCCGCCGGCCGCCACCGGCCGCCCGTCACCCGCGTACGGCGGACCACGGTGTGCTCGGCACACCCGGCGTAACGTAATCTCGGAGGCCGGAGCCCGCGGCCGAACGGGGCACTCGACCACAGCTTGGGGTTGCACAGCACAATGACAGCGATTTCGCTCGGAATGCCGTCCGTACCGACGAAGCTGGCCGACCGGCGGACCAGCCGGAAGATCCAGGTCGGTTCCGTGGCCGTCGGCGGCGACGCCCCGATCTCCGTGCAGTCGATGACCACCACCGTCACCGCGGACATCGGCGCCACGCTTCAGCAGATCGCCGAGCTGACCGCCGCCGGCTGCGAGATCGTCCGCGTCGCCTGCCCGTCCCAGGACGACGCCGAGGCCCTGCCGGTCATCGCGAAGAAGTCCCAGATCCCGGTGATCGCGGACATCCACTTCCAGCCCAGGTACGTCTTCGCGGCCATCGACGCGGGCTGCGCCGCGGTCCGGGTCAACCCGGGCAACATCCGGCAGTTCGACGACAAGGTCAAGGAGATCGCCAAGGCGGCCTCCGACGCGGGCATCCCGATCCGCATCGGCGTCAACGCCGGCTCGCTGGACAAGCGGCTGCTGGCCAAGTACGGCAAGGCCACCCCCGAGGCGCTGGTGGAGTCCGCGCTGTGGGAGTGCTCCCTGTTCGAGGAGCACGGCTTCCGGGACATCAAGATCTCGGTCAAGCACAACGACCCGGTCGTGATGGTCAACGCCTACCGGCTCCTCGCCGAGCGGTGCGACTACCCCCTCCACCTGGGCGTCACCGAGGCCGGACCGGCCTTCCAGGGCACCATCAAGTCGGCGGTCGCCTTCGGCGCCCTGCTGAGCGAGGGCATCGGCGACACCATCCGCGTCTCGCTGTCGGCGCCGCCGGTGGAGGAGGTCAAGGTCGGCCTCCAGATCCTCCAGTCCCTCGGCCTGCGGCAGCGCCGCCTGGAAATCGTCTCCTGCCCCTCCTGCGGCCGGGCCCAGGTGGACGTCTACAAGCTCGCCGACGAGGTCACCGCCGGCCTCGCGGGCATGGAGGTGCCGCTGCGCGTGGCCGTCATGGGCTGCGTCGTCAACGGCCCCGGCGAGGCCCGCGAGGCCGACCTCGGCGTCGCGTCCGGAAACGGCAAGGGCCAGATCTTCGTCAAGGGCGAGGTCATCAAGACCGTGCCCGAGTCGAAGATCGTCGAGACCCTCATCGACGAGGCCATGAAGATCGCCGAGCAGATGGAGAAGGACGGCGTGCTCTCCGGGGAGCCCCAGGTCTCCGTGAGCTGACGTACGCGCCCGCGGCGGCCTGGAGGTACAGTGCGGGACATCCCCCGTCCACGCAGTACCAGCACACCCTCCAGGCCGTACGGTGAGGCATCCCACGTGTTGACGACCACCACCACCCGCGTCGTCGAGCCCCACGAGCTCGAAGCCGCCCTCGCGGTGCTCGACCGCGCGCCCGTCGACAACGCCTTCGTCACCGCCCGGGTCCGGGTCTCCGGCCTGGACCCCTGGCGGCTCGGCGGCGAGATGTGGGGCTGGTACCACCGCGGGAGGCTGGAGTCCCTGTGCTACTCCGGGGCCAACCTCGTCCCCGTCTGCGCGGGACCGGCGGCGGTGCGCGCCTTCGCCGAGCGGGCCCGCCGCCAGGGCCGCCGCTGCTCGTCCATCGTCGGTCCCGCCGAGCCCACCGCCGACCTGTGGGCCCGGCTGGAGCCGCACTGGGGGCCCGCCCGCGAGGTCCGCGCCCACCAGCCGTTGATGGTCACCGACCGCATGCCCGAGCACATACGGCCCGACCCGTACGTGCGGCGCGTCCGCAAGGACGAGATGGACGTGCTGATGCCCGCCTGCGTGGCGATGTTCACCGAGGAGGTCGGCGTCTCGCCGCTGGCCGGGGACGGCGGGCTGATCTACCAGGCCCGGGTCGCCGAACTGGTCGGCGCGGGCCGCTCCTTCGCCCGGATCGAGGACGGCAAGGTGGTCTTCAAGGCCGAGATCGGCGCCGTCACCCCGAAGGTCTGCCAGATCCAGGGCGTGTGGGTCGCCCCCGAACGCCGGGGCGAGGGCCTGTCCGTCACCGGCATGGCCGCGGTGCTGCGGTACGCGCTGACCGAGGTCTCCCCGGTCGTCAGCCTCTACGTCAACGACTACAACACCCCGGCCCGCGCGACGTACCGGCGAGTGGGCTTCCGCGAGGCCGGGGCGTTCATGAGCGTGCTGTTCTGAACGGCTCTGAACGGTGCCGCCCGCGCCGGAGGACCGGGACGTGGACGTTCCGGTGAATCCTCCGGCGCTCTCCAGTAGGGTCGATGTCCATGGAAGACGTCGTGGTCGGTCCCTTGGATCTCGCCGCCCGGGTGGACGACGCGCTCGCCGTGCAGGCGCTCGCCTTCGGACTGACCGACGAGGAGATCAACGTGCGCCGCCACATCGTGCTGCGGCACCTGGCCTCCCCGGGGGCCCGCTCCCTGGGGGCCACCACACCGGACGGGCGGCTGGTCGGCTTCGTGTACGGCATGCCCAACGACCGCGCGCAGTGGTGGTCCACCGTCGTCGAACCGTACCTGCGGCGGGCCGGGCACGCCGACTGGCTCGACGACGTCTTCGTCATCACCGAACTGCACGTCCACCCCCGCCACCAGAAGCACGGCATCGGCCGGGAGCTGATCACCAGGATCACCGACGGCGCCGACGAGCCGCGCTCGATCCTCTCCGCGATCGACACCGAGAGCCCGGCCCGCGCCCTCTACCACTCCCTGGGCTACCGCGACCTGGCCCGCCACGTGCTGTTCCCGAGCGCGCCGAGCCCGTACGTGGTGATGGGCGCGCCGCTGCCGCTGCGGCGCGGGTAGTCTCCTGCGGAAGATCGCACGTCCGCACGACCACCCGCAGGAGAGACCCCCATGGCAGCCCGTGTCCAGCGCATGTCCCGTCTGATGCTGAAGACGCTGCGCGAGGACCCGGCCGACGCCGAGACCCTCAGCCACCGGCTCCTGGTCCGCGCCGGCTACGTCCGCCGCGCCGCCGCCGGCATCTGGACCTGGCTCCCGCTGGGCAAGCGGGTGCTGGAGAACGTCACCCGGATCGTCCGCGAGGAGATGGACGCCATCGGCGCCCAGGAGGTCCTCCTCCCGGCCCTGCTCCCTAAGGAGCCCTACGAGATCTCCGGACGCTGGGAGGAGTACGGGGACCTGCTGTTCCGGCTCAAGGACCGCAAGGGCGCCGACCACCTGCTCGGCCCCACCCACGAGGAGATCTTCACCCAGGTCGTCAAGGACCAGTGCACGTCCTACAAGGACCTGCCGGTGATCCTCTACCAGATCCAGACCAAGTACCGGGACGAGGCCCGGCCCCGCTCGGGCATCCTGCGGGGGCGGGAGTTCCTGATGAAGGACTCCTACTCCTTCGACACCTCCGACGAGGAGCTGGCCGAGTCCTACCGGCTGCACCGCGAGGCGTACGTGCGGATCTTCACCCGGCTCGGCCTGGACCACCGGATCGTCTCGGCCGTCTCGGGCGCGATGGGCGGCTCGGCGTCGGAGGAGTTCCTCGCCCCGGCCGCCGCCGGCGAGGACACCTTCGCCGACTGCCCCTCCTGCGGCTACGCCGCCAACACCGAGGCCGTCACCTTCCCCCTGAAGTCGGCCGACCCCCTGGGCCACCCTCCGCTGGAGGAGCTGGACACCCCCGACACCCCCACCATCGAGACCCTCGCCGAGCACTTGGGCGTGCCCGCCTCCGCCACCCTGAAGAACCTCCTGGTCAAGGTGGACGGGGAGATCACCGCCGTCGGCGTCCCCGGCGACCGCGAGGTGGACCTGGCCAAGCTCGCCGAGCACCTCGCCCCCGCCACGGTCGAACTGGTCACCGCCGAGGACTTCACCGGCCGTCCCGCCCTGGTGCGCGGCTACGTCGGCCCGCAGGGGCTGGCGGGCACCGCCTTCCGCTACCTCGCCGACCCGCGCGTGGCCCCGGGCACCTCCTGGATCACCGGTGCCAACAAGCCCGACACCCACGCCCGCAACGTGGTGTGCGGCCGGGACTTCGAGGTCGACGAGTACCTGGACGTGGTCACCGTCGAGCCGGGCGACCCCTGCCCCTCCTGCGGCGCCGGGCTGCGGCTGGACCGGGCCATCGAGATCGGCCACATCTTCCAACTCGGCCGCAAGTACGCCGACGCCTTCGGGCTGGACGTGCTGGGGAAGGACGGCAAGCCCGTCCGCGTCACCATGGGCTCCTACGGCATCGGGGTCTCGCGCGCGGTGGCGGCGCTCGCCGAGCAGACGGCCGACGACAAGGGCCTGTGCTGGCCGCGCGAGATCGCCCCGGCGGACGTCCACGTCGTCGCGGCCGGCAAGGGCGCCCAGATCTCCTCGGCCCTGGAACTGGCGGACCGGCTGGGCGCGGCCGGGGTCCGTGTCCTGGTGGACGACCGCACGGGCGTGTCGCCCGGGGTGAAGTTCACCGACGCGGAGCTGATCGGCGTGCCGACGATCCTGGTGGTGGGCCGTGGCGCGGCGAAGGGGCTGGTGGAGCTGAAGGACCGGCGCACCGGCGAGCGCGAGGAGATCTCGGTGGCGGAGGCCGTGGAGCGGCTGACCCGCCGCGACTGAGCCCCGCCGCGGACCGAGCCCGTCGGGCCCGGCCGGACCGCGGCCGGGCCCGTCACAGCCAGCCGGCGAACTCCAGCAGCATCTCGCCGTCCACGCGGTCCCCGGCGGCGATGTGCCGGGCGCCCGACTCCACCGCCCGGTACAGGCTCCAGCCGCGCAGCCGGTCGCGGTCCACCTCCAGGGAGTCCGCCAGTTTGCGCACCCTGCGCCGGGTGAGGGAGGCGGCGCCGGAGGTGGCCCCCAGGTCGTGCAGCCGGTCGCGGACCAGCCGGGCCAGGTCGTAGGCCCGCTCGCCCACCAGCGGCTCCGGGCCGACCACCAGCCAGTGGGCCCGCCCCGGATCGGCGGAGAGCACCGTGCCCTGCCGGAACTCGCCGTGCAGCAGGAGTTCCTCGGGGGCGTCGGCGAGCAGCGCCGCGCGCAGCTCCAGCGCCTCGTCGGCCAGCGGCCGGGCCTCCTTCGGCACGTGTTCGCGGATGTGGTCCACGGCCCGGGCGGTGTGCTCGGCCACGGTCGTGAAGGGGTGGTCGGCACCGGAGAGCGTCGGGGGGACCCACAGCCGGCGCAGCGCCGAGACCGCCTCCAGGTTGGCCTTCGCCTCCGGCAGGGACCGCAGCGAGATCTCCGCGTGCAGCCGCTCCAGCAGCAGCGCGCCCGTCTCCGGCGCCGCGTCCAGCAGCCGCACCGCGCCGTGCCCGTTCCACCGGGCCAGGGCCGCCGCCTCCGTCTCGGCACCCGTCGCACGCAGCTTCAGCGCCGCCGGGGCGCCGTCCGCCCGGCGCACCAGGGCGACCAGACTGCCGCGCCCACCGGGAACGACCACCCGTTCGACCGTCAGCTCCCAGCGCGCCAGCGACTCCCGCACCAGCTCCGGGAGTTCGGCCAACCAGGGGGAGTCCGCGCCCAGGGCGCGCACCAGTCGCTGCGGGGGTTCGACGCGTGGGGCGGGTGTCATATGCCCTGGCCGTGCCTTTCCGTCGGTTCAGAAGGTCTCCGGGGACGCCGACGCGGCGCGTTCGGCGAGCCCAGGGAAGGGTACGCCCGTGCCGCGCCACCGCACCGCGCGGACCGCGGCCTCCCGCAGCGCGCCCGCCGCCTCGCGCCGCAGGTCGCCCTCGCTCGCCCGGACCAGGTCCGCGTAGACGGCGGCCACCCGCTCCTCCAACTCGGCGGCGAGCCGTACCGCGGCGGCGGCGTCCGGAACGGCGAAGGGCAGGGTGTAGGCCGCGGCGGCGGCCCGTGGCTCGCCGCCCATCTTCCGCACCGCGTGCCGCAGGGCGTCACGGCGCGCGCGGTGGGCTTCGTGGGCCCGACGTGTCTCGGCACGCAGATCCTCGGCGATCCGCCCCCCGACGACGCCGTAGCCGTAGACGGCGGCGTGCTCGGCGGCGAGCGCGGCCTGGACGGCGGCGAGCACGCCGTCGTCCGGGCCGTCGGAGCCGTCGGACCCGGTGGGGGAGGCCGGGACAAAGGGCGCGGTGGGGATCGTCGCTCGGGTCATCACTCGCCGTTCGTGAGCAGGTACGCGTGGGCCGCCCCCGCCGCCGCGACGGACGCCAGCAGCCGGGCCAGCTCGGGCGGGGCGTCGAGGAGCGCCCGGGTGCGGGCGTCGGCCGTCGCCCGTTCGGCGTTCGCCAGCGCGGTCAGCGCACGTCCGGTGTCCGCGGGCACGGCCGTGCCCGCGGGGCCGGGATCGGCCGCGGTCCGCGGGGAGGCGGAGCCACGGGGCGCGGCGCCGCCGAACGCCGTCACGTGCCGCGCCACGTTCGCGCGCAGCGGTTCCAGCCGCCCGGCGAGCGAGGGGTGCGCGTCGATGGTCCGGTCGTAGCGCTCCAGCAGGTCGACGCTGTCGCGGGCCGCCCGGCGCCGCAGCCGTTGCGCGTGGGAGGAGCGCTCGCGTTCGACGGCTTCCGAGGCGCCGTCGGAGCACCCGGCGAGGACCAGCGCGGCGGCGCCCGTCACCCCGGTGGCCAGCAGGCTCCTCCGGCGCGGACGCGAGTCGATCGGCACGGGCGCTCCCTGGGGAGGTGTGGTTCGGTGGTGTGCGGGAAAGAAGGCGATCACCGCCTTGCGAGCGTACCCGTGTTCGCACGATCCCCCGAGGCGGGTCACCGCTGTGCCCCGCGCGTACCCCGTGTGGGGGACGGCCGCCCGGTGGAGCGCTCCGTGATCGTCTGGTCGGCGGGACCCGCCGCAGGCGATAGGCTTGACCCCCGTACCCCCAGGACAGGATGTTCCCCACAACAGCACACGCGGCCGAGGAGTCACCCGGATGAGCACCACCCAGAACGAGAGGCTGCGAGAACTGCTGGAGCCGCTCGTCGCCACCAGGGGCCTGGATCTGGAAGAGGTCACCGTGACCCCGGCAGGGAGAAGGCGGGTCCTGCGCGTGGTGGTGGATTCCGACGAGGGCGTGCAGCTCGACACCTGTGCCGAACTGAGCCGCGCGGCCTCGGAGATCCTCGACGAGACCGACGTGATGGGCGGCGCCCCCTACGTCCTGGAGGTGACCTCCCCCGGTACCGACCGTCCGCTGACCGAGCCGCGGCACTACCGCCGCGCCGTCGGCAGGCTGATCAGGGCCCGGCTGACCGAGGAGGCGGGCGGCGGCGAGGTGGTCGCCCGGATCCTCGACGCGGACGGCGACGGCGTGGAGGTGGAGGTGCCCGGCGTCAAGGGACGCAAGCCCACCACCCGCCGGATCGCCCTCGACGAGATCGCCAGGGCCCGGGTGGAGATCGAGTTCAACCGCAAGGCCGACGAGAAGGCCGGGAAGACACGTCAGGCTGCGGCCTCTGACGACGAGAGCCAGGAGGAGGCGTAGCCGTGGACATCGACATGAGTGCCCTGCGGAACCTGGTGAGGGAGAAGGAGATCTCCTTCGACCTGCTGGTGGAGGCGATCGAGGCGGCTCTCCTGATCGCCTACCACCGCACCGAGGGCAGCAGCCGGCAGGCCCGGGTGGAGCTGGACCGCTCCACCGGACACGTGACGGTGTGGGCCAAAGAGGACCCGGCCGACCTGCCGGAGGGCGCCGAACCGCGTGAGTTCGACGACACCCCCTCCGGTTTCGGCCGGATCGCCGCGACCACCGCCAAGCAGGTCATCCTGCAGCGCCTGCGGGACGCCGAGGAGGAGGTCACCTTCGGCGAGTACGCCGGTCGCGAGGGCGACATCGTCACCGGGGTCGTCCAGCAGGGGAAGGACCCGCGCAGCGTCCTCGTCGACATCGGCAAGCTGGAGGCGATCCTGCCCCCGCAGGAGCAGGTGCCGGGCGAGGAGTACTCCCACGGCACCCGGCTGCGCAGCTATGTCGTCCGGGTCGCCAAGGGGGTCCGCGGCCCGTCGGTCACGCTCTCGCGCACCCACCCCAACCTGGTGAAGAAGCTCTTCGCCCTGGAGGTGCCGGAGATCGCCGACGGCTCGGTGGAGATCGCCGCCATCGCCCGCGAGGCCGGACACCGCACCAAGATCGCGGTGCGGTCCACCCGTCCGGGGCTGAACGCCAAGGGCGCGTGCATCGGACCCATGGGCGGTCGGGTGCGCAACGTCATGGCCGAGCTGAACGGCGAGAAGATCGACATCGTGGACTGGTCGGACGACCCGGCCGAGATGGTGGCCAACGCCCTCTCCCCCGCCCGGGTGAGCAAGGTCGACGTCGTCGACGCCGCCGCCCGCTCGGCCCGGGTGACCGTGCCGGATTACCAGCTCTCCCTCGCCATCGGCAAGGAGGGGCAGAACGCCCGGCTCGCCGCCCGACTCACCGGTTGGCGGATCGACATCCGCCCCGACACCGAGCAGAGCGGAGAGCGGGACGCGGCGCGGAGCTGACCGTCGATCACCGTCCGTACCCCACCAACGGCGCAATCGGCGTCAGGAGGTAGACTGAACAGTGTCTGGCCGGACACGTGCCCGCGCACGCCCTGAACGCACCTGCGTGGGCTGCCGGGAGCGGTCGGACAAGGGCGATTTGCTGCGTGTGGTGTTGGTCGAGGACAGATGCGTTCCCGACCGTCGCGGTACGCTGCCCGGCCGGGGCGCATATCTGCACCCCACACCGACCTGTGTCGACCTGGCGGTCCGCCGCCGGGCGTTCCAACGGGCCTTCCGGGCCCCCGGGACGCTCGATACCGCGGAGCTGCGACAGGCAGTGCCGCGGGAAACACCGTAAGACAGCAAGCACGAACGGCCCGCACGGCACCCCGTGCGGGAGAGGTACCTCGCGAGTTGGAAGTAGGTCGAGATTGCGATGAGCACTCGATGAGTACGCGATGAGTACGCCCATGCAGTAGCGAAGGTCCGGCGGACGATCCCCCCGGACCGTAAGGAGCGAAGTGGCTAAGGTCCGGGTATACGAGCTCGCCAAGGAGCTTGGAGTCGAAAGCAAGGTCGTCATGGCCAAGCTCCAAGAACTCGGTGAATTCGTCCGTTCGGCGTCCTCGACCATCGAGGCGCCGGTCGTACGCAAACTGACCGATGCGTTGAACGCGGGCAACGGCGCCGCGGGCGCCAAGAAGTCCGCTGCCAAGCCTGCCGCGCCGCGCAAGGCGGCGCCCCCCAAGCCCGGCGCCCCGAAGCCGGGCGCCGCAGCACCCAAGCCGGGTGCCCCGAAGCCGGGTGCCCCCAAGCCCGGCGCGGCCAAGAGCGCGCCCTCGAAGAACGTCCCGGCCCCCGGGCCGAGGAACGTCCCCACTCCCGGGCAGCGGCCGACCCCGGCCAAGCCGGGTCCCGCGCAGCCCGCGGCCCCGGCGAAGCCCGAGTTCACCGCGCCGCCGTCCGCCCCGGGCGGCTCCCCGCGCCCGGGTGCCCCGAAGCCGGGCACCCGTCCGGCACCGACCGGCCAGGGCGGACGCGGCCAGTCCGCGCCCCGTCCGGGTGCCCCCAAGCCGGGCGCCCGTCCGGCCGGACCGCGTCCGGGCAACAACCCCTTCACCTCCGGCGGCTCCACCGGCATGGCGCGCCCGCAGGCGCCCCGGCCGGGCGGTGCCCCGCGTCCGGGCGGCCCGCGTCCCGGCGGCGGCGCCGCCGGTCAGGCCGGTCCGCGTCCGCAGGCGCCCGGCGGCGCCCGTCCCAGCCCCGGCAACATGCCGCGTCCGCAGGGCGGCGCGGCGGGCCCGCGTCCGGGCGGTCCCCGTCCGAACCCGGGCATGATGCCGCAGCGTCCCGCCGCGGGCCCGCGTCCGGGTCCCGGTGGCCGCGGTCCCGGCGGCGGAGGCCGTCCGGGCGGCGCCGGTCGTCCCGGCGGCTTCGGAGGCCGTCCGGGCGGCGCCGGTCGTCCCGGCGGCGGTGGCGGCGGTGGCTTCGCCGGTCGTCCCGGTGGCGGCGGTGGCGGTGGCTTCGCCGGTCGTCCCGGTTTCGGCGGTCGCCCCGGCGGCCCCGGCGGCCGTGGCGGCACCCAGGGCGCTTTCGGCCGTCCCGGCGGTCCGGCGCGCCGTGGCCGCAAGTCGAAGCGGCAGAGGCGCCAGGAGTACGAGGCCATGCAGGCCCCGTCCATCGGCGGCGTGATGCTGCCGCGCGGCAAGGGCGAGACCGTCCGGCTGTCGCGCGGTGCGTCGCTCACCGACTTCGCGGAGAAGATCAACGCCAACCCGGCGTCGCTGGTCCAGGTGATGTTCAACCTGGGCGAGATGGTCACCGCGACCCAGTCGGTCTCCGACGAGACGCTTCAGCTCCTCGGCGAGGAGATGAACTACGTCGTCCAGATCGTCAGCCCGGAGGAGGAGGACCGCGAGCTGCTCGAGTCCTTCGACATCGAGTTCGGCGAGAACGAGGGCGGCGACGAGGCCCTGGTGCCGCGTCCGCCGGTGGTGACCGTCATGGGTCACGTCGACCACGGAAAGACGCGCCTGCTGGACGCGATCCGCAAGACCAACGTCGGTGAGGGCGAGGCCGGCGGCATCACCCAGCACATCGGCGCCTACCAGGTCACCACCGAGGTCAACGGCGAGGACCGCAAGATCACCTTCATCGACACCCCGGGTCACGAGGCGTTCACCGCCATGCGTGCCCGCGGTGCGAAGTCGACCGACATCGCGATCCTGGTGGTGGCGGCCAACGACGGTGTGATGCCCCAGACGGTCGAGGCCCTGAACCACGCCAAGGCGGCCGACGTGCCGATCGTGGTCGCGGTCAACAAGGTCGACATCGAGGGCGCGGACCCGACCAAGGTGCGCGGCCAGCTCACCGAGTACGGCCTGGTGGCGGAGGAGTACGGCGGCGACACCATGTTCGTCGACATCTCCGCCAAGCAGGGGCTGCACATCGACGAGCTGCTGGAGGCCGTGGTCCTCACCGCGGACGCGGCCCTGGACCTGCGGGCCAACCCCGCCCAGGACGCCCAGGGCATCGCGATCGAGGCCCACCTCGACCGCGGTCGCGGCGCCGTGGCCACCGTGCTCGTCCAGCGCGGCACGCTGCGCGTCGGCGACACGATGGTCGTCGGCGACGCGTACGGCCGAGTCCGGGCGATGCTCGACGACCGCGGCGAGAACCTCCAGGTGGCGGGTCCGTCGACCCCCGTCCAGGTGCTGGGTCTGACCAGCGTCCCGGGCGCCGGCGACAGCTTCCTGGTGGTCGACGAGGACCGCACGGCCCGTCAGATCGCCGAGAAGCGCGCCGCCCGCGAGCGGAACGCCGCGTTCGCCAAGCGCACCCGCCGGGTGTCCCTCGAGGACCTGGACAAGGTGCTCAAGGCGGGCGAGGTGCGTCAGCTCAACCTCATCATCAAGGGCGACGCGTCCGGTTCCGTCGAGGCCCTGGAGTCCTCGCTGCTCCAGCTCGACGTCGGCGAGGACGTCGACCTGCGCATCCTGCACCGCGGGGTCGGTGCGGTCACCGAGACCGACATCGACCTGGCCACCGGCTCCGACGCCATCGTCATCGGCTTCAACGTGCGCGCCGAGGGGCGTGCCACGCAGAAGGCCGAGCGCGAGGGCGTGGACGTCCGCTACTACTCGGTCATCTACCAGGCGATCGAGGAGATCGAGGCGGCCCTCAAGGGCATGCTCAAGCCGGAGTACGAGGAGGTCGAGCTGGGCACCGCGGAGATCCGCGAGATCTTCCGCTCGTCCAAGCTCGGCAACATCGCGGGTGTCATCATCCGCTCCGGCGAGGTCAAGCGGAACAGCAAGGCGCGCGTCATCCGCGACGGCAAGGTCATCGCGGAGAACCTCACCATCGAGGGCCTGCGTCGCTTCAAGGACGACGTCACCGAGATCCGCGAGGGCTTCGAGGGTGGTATCAACCTCGGAAACTTCAACGACATCAAGGTCGACGACGTCATCGCGACGTACGAGATGCGGGAGAAGCCCCGCGTCTGACACCCACCGGTGGGCCCACCGGTGACGGCCACGGAGCCTCCCGCCCCGGCGGGAGGCTCCCGGCCGTTATTCACGCGCTCGACGAGGACCGATGCGTGTACGGTTCTCGTGTCCCGCCGGGTGTCGGCGGGACTCCACCTCCCGAGGCCTCACGGGTCGGCCAAGACCCGCATCGCATGTACGTAGGCACACTCTCCTTCGACCTGCTGCTCGGCGACGTACGGTCGTTGAAGGAGAAGCGGTCGATCATCCGCCCGATCATCGCGGAGCTGCAGCGCAAGTACGCGGTGAGCGTCGCGGAGGTCGGGGAACAGAACATCCATCGCAGGGCCCTGATCGGCCTGGCGACGGTCTCCGGGGACGCCGGGCACGTCACGGACGTGCTCGACCGGTGCGAGCGGCTGGTGGCCGCGCGACCGGAGGTGGAACTGCTCTCCGTGCGGCGGCGGTTCCACGGTGAGGACGACTGAGCGCACCCGAACGAACGCATCCGAAACAGAAAGAAGCAGACACATGACCGACACCGCGCGGGCACGCAAACTCGCTGACCGCATCCGGGTCGTGGTCGCGGAGACCCTCCAGCGGCGGATCAAGGACCCGCGGCTCGGCTATGTGACGATCACCGACACCCGGGTCACCGGAGACCTGCGGGAGGCGACCGTCTTCTACACGGTCTACGGCGACGAGGAGGAGCGGGCCTCCTCCGCCGCGGCGCTGGAGAGCGCCAAGGGAGTCCTGCGCTCGGAGGTCGGGCGGCAGACCGGCGTGCGCTTCACGCCGTCGCTGACGTTCGTTCCGGACGCGCTCCCGGAGAACGCCCGGACCATCGATGACCTGCTGGCGAAGGCCAGGGCGTCGGACGCCCAGGTGCGCCAGGCGTCCTCGGGCGCCGCCTACGCGGGCGACGCGGACCCGTACCGCAAGCCCGTCCAGGAGGACGAGGAGTCGGAAGGCGACACGGACGGCGAGGACGCCTGACCCGTGGCACGTACAGGCACCCCGGGGCCCGGCGGGCTCGTCATCGTCGACAAGCCCGCCGGGTTCACCTCCCATGACGTCGTCGCCAAGATGCGCGGCATCGCCCGCACCCGCCGGGTCGGGCACGCGGGGACGCTGGACCCGATGGCCACCGGCGTCCTCGTCCTGGGCCTGGAGAGGGCGACCAAGCTGCTCGGCCACCTGGCGCTGACCGAGAAGGAGTACGTCGGAACCATCCGGCTCGGGCAGAGCACGGTCACCGACGACGCGGAGGGTGAGATCACCTCCTCCACCCCGGCCGTCGGCATCCCGCGCGAGGCGATCGACGAACAGGTCGCCAAGCTGACCGGCGACATCCTCCAGGTCCCGTCCAAGGTCAGTGCCGTCAAGGTCGACGGCAAACGGGCGTACGCCCGGGTGCGCGGGGGAGAGGAGGTCGAGCTGGCCGCCAGGCCGGTCACCGTCTCCTCCTTCACCGTGCACGACGTGCGCGAGGAGACCGCCGAGGACGGCACCCCCGTGGTGGACCTGCTGGTCTCGGTCGTCTGCTCCTCCGGCACCTACATCCGGGCGCTCGCCCGCGACCTGGGCGCCGGCCTGGGCGTCGGAGGCCACCTCACCGCGCTGCGCCGCACCCGCGTGGGCCCCTACGGCCTGGACGCGGCCCGAACCCTGGAACAGCACCAGGAAACGCTGACGATCATGCCCCTGGGCGAGGCCGTGGCCGCCGCCTTCCCCCGCTGGGACGTGGACGAACGGCAGGCCGGACTCCTGGCGAACGGCGCGCGGATCGCCATGCCGCCCGTCGCGCCGGGACCGGTCGCCGCCTTCGGGCCCGGCGACCGTTTCGTCGCGCTGGTGGAGGAGCACAAGGGCAGGGCCAAGAGCCTGGCGGTGTTCGCCTGAGCACCCCTTGTGTCCTCTTGCGCTCCCTTGTGTCTTGTGTCCGGAGAGCGTGGAATCGTCCGTCGGCCTCGCCGCCGGCGCACCGTGGGGCGGGCGCCCGTTTCGGCGCCCGCCCCACGATCCCCTCCTGTGCGCACCTTCTTCCTGTCCACGGAGGGGATCGGAATCACCCGACCGGCCGAGCGCTCGGAGTGAATCACGGCGCGCACGAGGGGCGTTCGGCGTCCGAGCGCCCCCGGTGGACGCTCCCGCCGCCCCGACCCGGCCGACCGACCCGGACGGGCGCGGGGCCCGTGCGAAGCACCGGGGGCGCCATGGCACTCTTGGACCGGCAGCATCCGACTGGTAATTCCGACTGGTATTTCGGCGAGGAGCGGGCACTGTGCAGCGCTGGCGTGGCTTGGAGGACATCCCCGAGGACTGGGGGCGCAGCGTCGTCACCATCGGCTCCTACGACGGAGTGCACCGCGGGCACCAGCTGATCATCGGCAGGACGGTCGAGCGTGCCCGCGAACTGGGCGTGCCCGCCGTCGTCGTCACCTTCGACCCGCACCCGAGCGAGGTGGTGCGTCCGGGCAGCCACCCGCCGCTGCTCGCCCCGCACCACCGGCGCGCCGAGCTGATGGCCGAACTCGGTGTGGACGCGGTGCTGATCCTTCCCTTCACCGAGGAGTTCTCCCGGCTCTCGCCGGCGGAGTTCGTGGTGAAGGTGCTGGTCGACAAACTCCACGCCCGCACGGTCGTGGAGGGCCCCAACTTCCGCTTCGGCCACCGGGCCGCGGGCACCGTGGAGACCCTGGCCGAACTGGGCCGGACATACGACTACGACGTGATGGTCGTCGACCTGTTCGTGCGCGGCGAGGCGGGCGGCGGAGAGCCGTTCTCCTCCACCCTCACCCGCCGTCTGGTCGCCGAGGGCGACGTGGCCGGGGCGGCGGAGGTACTGGGCCGCCCGCACCGGGTGGAGGGCGTGGTCGTGCGCGGCGCGCAGCGCGGGCGCGAGTTGGGCTACCCGACGGCGAACGTCGAGACCCTGCCGCACACCGCGATCCCCGCGGACGGCGTCTACGCCGGATGGCTGGTCGTGGAGGGGGAGTCGATGCCCGCCGCGATCTCCGTCGGCACCAATCCGCAGTTCGACGGAACCGAGCGGACGGTGGAGGCGTACGCCATCGACCGCGTCGGCCTGGAGCTGTACGGGCTCCACGTCGCCGTGGACTTCCTGGCCTACATCCGTGGTCAGGAGAAGTTCGCCACGCTGGACGAACTGCTGGCGCGCATGGCCGAGGACGTGCGGGTGACGAAGGAACTGCTGGGCTGAGTCCCGGCGGCAGGGAAACGTGAGACGGCCCGCCGTCCCGGCACGTGACCGGGAACGGCGGGCCGTCTCGTGTTCAGCGGCGATCGATCGGGGGATCGATCGGGGCCGTCACTGCTCCGGCGGCTGCGGCTGCTGCCACTGTTGGCCGGGCGGGGGAGGAGCCGCCGTACCGGGCTGCCAGCCCTGCTGCGGGCCGGGTTGACCGGGATGGCCGGGCTGCCCGGGGGGCTGAGGCGGGGCCGGATAGGGCTGCCCGGGCTGCGGCGGGTACGGAGCCTGCGGCGCGGCACCGCCGGGGTGGGGCTGCGCGTACGGTTGGCCGGGCTGAGGCTGGGGCTGGGCGTACGGCTGACCGGGCTGGGGCTGTCCGGGCATCGGGGGCGCCACGTGCGGCGGGTTGCCGCCGGGCGACCACAGGCCCTGCTCCTGCTGGTGGCGGGCGAAGTCCTCGGCGATCAGCGCGGCGAGGTTGAAGTACGCCTCGCGCGTCTTGGGGCGCATCATGTCCAGGTCCAACTCGGCGCCCGCCGCCAGGTGCTCGTCGAAGGGGACGACCACCACGTCGCGGCAGCGGGTCTTGAAGTGCGCCACGATGTCGTCCACCTTGATCATCTTTCCGGTCTCGCGGACCCCGGAGATGACCGTGATGCTGCGCTGCACCAGAGCGCCGTAGCCGTGGGCGGAGAGCCAGTCCAATGTGGTGCTGGCGCTGCTGGCGCCGTCCACGGACGGGGTGGAGATGACGATCAGTTGGTCGGCGAGGTCGAGGACCCCGCGCATCGCGCTGTAGAGCAGACCGGTGCCCGAGTCGGTGAGGATGATCGGGTACTGCTTGCCCAGCACGTCGATGACGCGGCGGTAGTCCTCGTCGTCGAAGGTCGTGGAGATCTCCGGGTCCACGTCGTTGGCGAGGATCTCCAGACCGGAGGGCGCCTGCGAGGTGAACCGACGGATGTCCATGTAGCTGTGGAGGTACGGGATCGCCGTCACCAGGTCGCGGATCGTCGCACCCGTCTCGCGCCGCACCCGGCGTCCCAGCGTGCCCGCGTCCGGGTTGGCGTCGATCGCGATGACCTTGTCCTGCCGCTCGCTGGCGAGCGTCGAGCCGAGCGCCGTGGTGGTCGTCGTCTTGCCGACACCGCCCTTGAGGCTGATCACCGCGATGCGGTAGCAGGACAGCACGGGCGTGCGGATGAGGTCGAGCTTGCGCTGCCGCTCGGCCTCCTCCCTCTTGGCACCGATGCGGAACCGGGAACCGCCGCCGCGGCTGCTCTGCGGACGCGGCTTCTTCTTCTGGTTCAGCAGGCGGTCGGAGGACAGCTCGACCGACGCGGTGTACCCCAGCGTGCCGGGCTGCGCCGTCGGCTGTTGCCGCGGGTCGGCGGGCCAGGAGGTGCCGCTGCGCGGGTCCTGCGGCTGTGCGGGGGGCTGTCCGTGGGGGAAGCCGTAACCGCCTTGGGGCGCGGCGGGGTTGGGGGTGGGTGCGGCCGGGGGCAGGGGTTGGGACGGTCCGCTCTGAGGTTGCGCGGGCGGCTGCGGGAAACCGTAACCACCCTGGGACGCGGCGGAATCGGGTGCGACCGGAGGCTGCTCCGGAGCGGCGGACCAGTGCGCGGCCGGAGCGGGCGTCCCGGCCGGGGGCGTGGCGGGGCGGAAGTGCGGCGGCAGCGGCGGCAACCCCGCGGGGGCGCCGGCCTCCGGCGGGGGCTGCCACGCCTGCGGCTGAGGAGCGGGCGGCACGGGCGTCTCGCCCTGGGGTTGCGCGGGCGGCTGCGGGGCGGCCGAAGGCTGGGGCTGGGGCTGAGCCTGCGGCGCGGGGGCGGACGCGGCCGGAGCGGGCGTCCCGAAACTCCCCGACCCGTCGCCCTCGGCACCGGTGACCGCCTCGGACTCACCGCTCCCACCGGTCTCCTCGGAGCCGTTCCCGAGGAGCGAGGACGACTCCGAGGGTTCCTCCGACGCGCTGTCCGGCGTGCTGTCCGAGGCTCCCTCCGAGACGCCGTCCGAGACGCCGTCCGGCGCGTTCGACGGCGCGGGGGCGGGCCGGGAGGTGTCGGGCGATCCACCGTCCGTGCTCTCCGAGACGCCGCTCCCGCTCCCAGACGACCCCGCCGACGATTCCGCCGCGGCCCTCAGCTCGGCGATCTCCCGGCGCAGCGCGGCGGCGGAGAAGCGCATGGTGGCGCCGCTGTCGAGATCCCCGCCCCCGGCCTGTTCCCCGCGGTCGTCCCCGGTCGGAGCCTCGGGCGACGGCGTGGGCACCGGCGGTGGCGGTGGCGGGGGAAACGCGGGCGGCGCGGCGCCCGCGCCCGTGTCGGCCCCGCCGGGCGTCCCGCTCGCGGCCGTCGACGACTGCGACGACTGCGCCGCGGAATCGGCGTTCCGCGTGTACCAGGCAGGCGGTGTGTAGTCGATGGTGAACTCGCCCGTGGTCTCGGTGTCGTCCTCGGGCAGGTCGTCGCCGGGTGCGATCCCGTCGACGCGGATCTCGTCCCGGTCGCTGTTCACAATGCCTCCTGCTGATCTGGTCGAGCACCCCGGTCGGGCCGCGTGGACCGTCCGGCGTCGGCGACCGGCTCCCTCCGCCGCCACGGCCTCCGGCCGGTTCCCTCGGACTGTCCTGCCGCGCGCACGCCCACCCTAATCGCCAAGGGCGCGGATGAGGGATGCCGGTCCCGTCCCACTCGGACAACGGACCGGTGACGGCGACCGGTTGGGGCGGAACGCGACGTCGATCAGTCCAGCCGTCGGGCCGCGCCCAGCAGTCCCAGCTCCGCGTCGGTGGGCCGGGTCAGCACGAACTGCCGGTCCTGTCCCGCGCACCACAGCGTCACGCCGTCGGCGAGGGTGGACAGCGCCTCCGTCTCCTGCGGGCTGAGGGAAAGGATCCGGCCGACCTGCCGCGCCTCCTCCGGGGAGACCTGCTGGACGCCGGCGAGCGAGGCCCCCCGGAGCAGCCGGGGGGCCGCCGGACTCAGATAGGGCAGCAGGGTCAGCACCGACTGCCAGGGACCGGAGGAGACCCGGCCGCGCGGCGGCTTCATGCCACAGTCCCGGATCACCACCACGGGCGAGACGGCCGTGGCGCCCAACGGCGGCACCCGGCCGACGTCGTGGAGCGTCATGCACTGCTGGTCGCCGCCCGCGGCCCGGGCCAGGTTCGTCCACACCTGCGGACGGCCGGTCTCGACGGCCACCCGCGCCCCGGTGCCCGCCGCACGCAGCGCCAACACCTGGGCCGTCCACAGACCGCCGACCAACACGACGTCGTACGGCACCGGATGGTGGAGCCCGAGCACGGCCGGGCGCTCCTGGACGTCCACGCCGGCGACCACGCCGTCGTCCCCGACGGGCAGGGCGAGCGCGTCCAGGTGCTCGACGGAGAGCACGTGACGGGGCGTCCGGGGCCCGCGCAGCCCGAACCCCGGCCGGAGGCGCGGGGCGGTGCGTGCGGAGGTGGAACCGGGCATCAGCGCGTCCCTCCAAGCGGCAGCGTGGCCAGCACTCCGGGCACCTGCTCGCGATCCAGCCGGACGAGTCCGACCCGGCCCTCGCGCGACAGGTGCTCCAACGTGTGTCGGGCGGCGACCAGTTCGCCGTCGCTGCGCGCGGTGATCCGCACGTGGCCGCGCAGCGCCACGGAACGGTTCTCGCCCGGGCTCAGGGTCAGACTGAACGTCGTGGCCAACGCGCGCAGGTCCGTCAGCCGGGCCACCAAGGACGGCAGCGCGGCGGCACCCGGCCCGAACTCGGGCCAGCGGGACACCCCGTACGTGGTGTGCCAGCGGTCGTCGCACCGCCAGGCGCGCGCCTTCTCCTCGGTGCGCCGCGCGGGCGAGGAATCGGGACGCCCGGCCCGCGCGGTGGCCATGGGGCTGGCGCCGGCCGAGGTCGCGAGCGCCGTGACCAACTCCTGCTCGGACAGCAGCGTCGCCCGGAATCCCGTCCCGGCCAGCCGGCTCGCCAGGTGGTCCGCCGCCCGCACCAGACACCGCTGCGCGCCCTCGACACCACCGCCGCGCGCCCGGACCGCCTCCCGGCACAACTCGGGGTCCAACTTGAGCGCGACCCAGTTCAGCCGTACGGCCGGAGCTCCGGACGCGGCCTGCAGGGGGCCGTAACTCGTGGCGGCCATCGACTGCGCGGGCAGGTGCGGGGCGGGCGCGGGCTGGGTGTACTGCACCGCCTGCACCGACTCCAGCCGGATGCCGTCCACCTCCAGGGCGTCGCACAGCAGACGCAACGGCAGCGGACGCTCCGCGGGGCCGGTGCGCAGGGCGGCGGGCCTCGGCTCGACGCGCAGCACGGCGGTCAGGAAGGTGCCGTCCCCGACCATGCCGATGCCGCGTCGCTCCCGGTCGGTGTACGACACGCTGCGCAGGGCCGGCTCGCACTCGACGGCCGGGGCGAGACCGGGATCGATGTCCGGGGGCAGCACCTCGGAGGCCGCCCGCCGTCTGCGGCGGCGCAGCGCCATGACCGTGCCCAGCCACTCGGGAAGCGGCCGGCCGCGCCGGCGCACCACCGAGACCAGCACCAGGAGGACGGCGACCACGGCCGCCGGGATCACCAGGACCCGGTCGACGGCGGCGGCTCCCACCACACCCGCGGCGGCCACCTCGAATACGACGAACTGCCGCAGCCGGAACGGCCCCAGGCCTCGGTGGCGGGCCTCCGCGCGCGGCGCGGCCGTACGCGCCGACCGTGACCGGGAGGGCGCGGGACGTACGCCGTCCGGCGCCGGATTGTCGGGCGCGGACGTGGTGGTCCGGGCCCGCGTGGCGGTCCCCATCCCCTGAAAATCCCCTTGTGTCCGTAATCGCCCCGGCTCTCAAGGGCGTTGGTCGGGCGATCACCCTACCGGAGCAGCGGAGGACGAGCGCCAACGGGCATAGTAGGGGCCGGTCCGACAATCGGCATCAGTGGCGGTGCTCCAGGTTCCCGGGGACGCCGGGCCGACCAATGGGGAGAAGCATCCAGACATGGCATCACGGCGGGACGAGCTCAACGCCTACACCTTCGCGAAGAAGCGGTTGGTATCGGCATTCCTGCAACCCTCGCCGACCGGGACGGAGGAGGGGGCCCCGCGTCCGCTGCGGGCCGTGCTGCCCGGAATGGTCGTCGGAGTCGTGATCCTGGCGGGCTTCGGAGCCTGGGGCATGTTCAAGCCGAAAGCGCCCAACGGCTGGGACAACCCCGCCGAGAAGGTCATCATCGGCAGCAAGTCCACCACCCGCTACGTCGTCCTGGAGACCAAGGGCAAGAAGCAACTCCACCCGGTGCTCAACCTGGCCTCCGCCAAACTCCTCCTGGACCCGCAGAAGTTCGGAATCGTCGAGGTCGACGAGAAGGTCCTCGACAGCGGGAAGATCCCCCACGGCGCCACCATCGGCATCCCCTACGCCCCGGACCGGCTGCCCGAGAAGGAGGAGGCGGGGAAGGAGAAGCGCTGGGCGGTGTGCACCCGGCCCGGCGACGGCGGCGTGCAGAAGGCCGTCTTCGTCCTCGCCGACCGGGAGAAGGACAAGGTCGAGGGGAAGAACCGACTGCGCGGCGGCGAGGTGATGTACGTCAGGGCCGACGGCAAGCTCTACATCGTCGACAAGAAGGGCACCGCCTACCGGATCGCCGCCAACGAGGCGTTGCTGCACACCGTCGTGGGCATCACCGAGCCGCAGGACGTCACCAAGGACTGGCTGCAGACCCTGGATGCGGGCAGCCCGATCGACTTCCCCGAGGCGTTCGACGGCATCGGGGACCCGGCCGGGGCTCCCGGCAACCTGGACGCCGAGACCAACCGGATCGGCATGGTGCTGCGCGCCCCCGCCGGCGCCGGATACCAGCACTACGTGGTGATGGAGGGAGCGGTCCGGCCGATCACCGACTTCATGGCCGCCCTGCTGCTGAACAGCCCGGACGCCACCGTGCTCGGCCAGCAGGGGAAGGCGCGGGACGTCAGCGCGGGAGCCATCCGGTCCGACGGCACCTTCTACGGGAGCAGCCTGAAGTGGCCCGAGGAGAAGGCCAGGACGGTCAACCTGTCCGACGGCGACCGGGACACCCTGTGCAACGTGCTGCGCGACGTGGACGAGAAGCGGGGCACCACCACGCTCAGCACCTGGGCCGGTGAGAACTACCCCGCCACCCTCGCCGGCAGTGCCACCAACGCGTACGTCACCCCCGGCTCGGGGCTGCTCTTCCGCCAGGTCCAGGGCCGGGACACCGCCACCGGAGGCGTCTTCCTGGTGACCGACACCGGACTGCGCTACGCGGTGCAGGCGAACACCGACAGCGGCCAGGACGAGTCCGAGATCGGGACGGACGGCAAGAAGAAGGACCCGCGGGAGGCCGTCCAGGAGGGCAACCAGGCGCAGATCATGCTCGGCTACGGCGAGGTCCGGCCCGTGCCGGTGCCCCTCACCTGGTCGAGCTTCCTCCCGACCGGACCGCGGTTGAGCACGAGCGCGGCGCGGCAGCCGCAGGGCTCCTGACCCAGGGGAGGCGCACGCGATGAAAGCCAGCACCACCGGGACCACCGGGCGGCGGCGCGCCGGGGGCACGCTCCGGGACAGGTGCCGCAGATGGACGGCGCTCCCCGCGGCCGTGGCCCTCACCGCCGTCGGGCTGCCCGTGGCCTGGGCACCGCCGGCCGCGGCCGACGCGGGGCAGTGCACCTTCCCCGCCGAGCCCTTCGAGGGACGTCCGTGGTCACTCAAAAGGGTGCTCCTGGAGGAGTTGTGGGAGCACACCAAGGGCAAGGGCGTGAAGGTCGCGGTCATCGACACCGGCGTGGACGACGACCACCCACAGCTCAAGGACGCGGTCGAGGCCGAGCTCGGCAAGAGCTACCTGCCGCCGCCCAAGAAGGACGAGTACGGCAACACGCCCAAGCCCCTCGCGGCGGACGGCACCGAGGACACCGTCGGCCACGGCACCAAGGTGGCGGGCATCATCGCGGCGCGTCCGGCCGAGAACACCGGCTTCGTCGGCCTGGCGCCCGAGGCCACCATCATCCCGATCCAGCAGAACGACGCGGAAGGCAACGGCAAGGCGGAGACCCTGGCCAAGGCCATCGACCACGCCGTGAGCGTGGGAGCCCACGTCATCAACATCTCGCAGGACACCGCCGGCGCCGCCGAGCCCGGACCTGCCCTCAAGGAGTCGGTGGACAAGGCGCTGGCCGCCGGGGTGGTCGTCGTCGCCTCGGCGGGCAACGACGGCCTGGGCGGCAACGTCAAGAAGACCTACCCGGCCTCCTATGAGGGCGTCATCGCCGTCGCCTCCTCCGACCGCAACAACGAACGGGCCCCCTTCTCCCAGTCCGGCGACTTCGTGGACATCGCCGCCCCCGGCGTCGACATGATCTCCACGGTTCCCAAGGGCGGTCACTGCGCGGACAACGGCACCAGCTTCTCGGCGCCGTACGTCGCGGGCATCGCGGCGCTGCTCGTGGCCAAGCACCCGGACTGGAAGCCCCACAACGTCGCCGCCCAGCTCATGCAGACCGCCGAGCGCTCCGTCCCCGGACGCGACCGCCACGTCGGCTGGGGCGTCATCGACCCCGTCCGCGCCCTCACCGAGGACGACAAGCGGATCGAGGAACCGGTGGCGCGCGAGGGAGTGGACGGGGGCGATCCGCCCACCCCGGCGAAGCTGCACCTCGGCGAGACCACCCAGGAGCGCAACGAACGCCTCGGCACGTACGTGGTGATCGGGGGCGCCGTCGTGGTGTCGGTGATCGCCGGCGGTTCCCTCGTCCACCGGGACTGGCGGCGCCGTCGCGCCACGGAACAGGGCTCCGCACCCGCCGCGAGGACACGCTCGATCGAGTGATCCCCGGATGTTCACGGAATCCTCACATCGGCCGAGGAGTGCCGGTGGAACGCCTCGTTCGGGCCGCGGAACGCGTGCCACCGCCGGTTCGGCGGCAGGATGGTGCACTCCTGTTGCAGGGGACGGGTTGACACGGAGATCTCGCCGTGACTCCGGGCGCACCGCCCGGCCCTCGTGTCAACTCTCCGGCTCCGATTCGCCGTTGGAACTGTCAGAGGCGGTGGCTACAGTGAGGAGAGCACAGGACCGGATGTGTGCGCGGTCAACGGGTGGAGGGGGAACCTGATGGGGGTGCCGGCCGAAGGACTCAAGGGCGAACTCGAGGCTCTCAAGGACTTCAAGAAGCGGGTCGACGACATCCTCACCCGACTGGAGAAGTCCAAGGCCGCCCCGTCCAACATCAAGCGTCAAGAGGTCAACCGGGCCTCCTTCGGAGGACAGTTCGCCGAGGCCGACGGCCTCTACCTGCAGTACAACCGGGTGCACGCCCAACTGACCGCCCTCTCGAAGGTGTTCGGCGCCCAGATCGAGGCCATGAACATCGCCGTCCACGGCGCGGACGTCGGTTTCGGCAATCTGGAGGACGACCTGAAGCGGCGCTTCTGGAACCTCCAGGGCCAGGCGTACGAGTTCCAGCAGGAACAGCGGCAGACCGAGAAACCGAAGCAGCCGGCCAAGGACACCGAGGTCACCTACTGACGGGGGGAGGTGGAACGCCATGAGCGACGACCAGCAGGAACTGCCGGAGGATCCGATTGTCGATCCTCAACTGATCTTCACGGACCTGAGGCGGAAGGGGATGTTCCTCCCGTTCGGCCTCGGGGAGTCCCTGCGCACCGGCGTCATGGGCTCCACGAACTTCGAGGACAAGGACCTCGAGGAGATGCTCGCGCTGGTCGAGAACGCCAACCCCGACGACCTGGTGACCTCCGGCGACGACATCTGGGACGCCGCCAGGGAGATCAAGGAGATCGGCGACGAACTCGGCAAGCGCATCGACAAGGTCGACTGGGAAGGCGAGTTCGGCGACAGCTTCCGCGAGTGGGGGCGTGAACTCAGCAAGAACACCCTCGTCCTGGCCGACTTCGCCAAGCAGGCGGGGTACCAACTGAAAGCGGCCGGCGTCGGCCTCCGCAACGTCAAGGAGGCCATGCCCGACGTCGACGCCGCCACCGCCGCCGCTCCGCGGCTGGACGCCATCCCGGCCGACGAGCGGGTCGAGACCAACGAGAAGTACAAGCTGGCGAAGCAGAAGGAGGAGCACCGCCAGGAGGCCATCAACCAGATGAACCGCCTGGCCTCCTACTACAAGGTCTCGCACGAGAACATGCAGGGCCTGGAGGAACCGAGATTCGGGCCGATGCCGAACATCGGCATGCCGCCGGCACCGATCAAGGACACCGAACCTCCGTCCTATCCCTCGAAGAGGCCCTCCGACACGGCCGAAAGGCACGTGACGGTGGAGCCGCTGCCGCAGAGTGTGGACCGAGAGGGGAGAGTGGACGGTTCGCAGCCCGAGGTCGTCCGGAACGCTCCAATCGTCCCCGACGGCAGGATCGGGCCCGAGCGGGACGTGCGGACCGACCTCAACAGCGTCGCTCCTCCTCTGGCACCGTCCGCCGACTCCGCGCCGCGCGCCCAGCTCCCCACGCAGAGCGGTCCCGGCCCCACCGCCCCCGCCCCGGTGGCGGGCCCTGTGCCGACCTACAACGGGATGGGGAAAAACCGGGTGGGCGCGCCTCCCAGGGCCACGGCGCCGGGGCCGATGGCGCGCGAGGGCGGTGTGGGACGTCCCGGCGGCGCATCCGCCGTTCCTCCGGCGAACGGGGCGAACAACGGGATGGCCCGTCCCGTCACGGGCGGCCCCGGAGCCGGTCCCGTCGGCAAGGCTCCCTCCGCGACGGCGCCCCCCGTCGGTCAGGGCAACGGCATCATCGGCGGCACCCCGCAGCAGAGCGCGACCACCAACAGCCCGCGCATTCCGCGGGGGACGGTGATCGGGGCGGAGCACGGCGCGATGGCCCGTCCGCCCGTGGGCGCCACGGGTGCGGGTGCGGGCGCGATCGGCACCGGAACCGGCACAGGCGGCGCCTCCTCCGGTCGGAGGTTGGCGTCGACGCCCGGTGGCGTGGTCGGTGCGCCCGGGAGCACTCCCGCGGTGGGAGCGGCGTCCCGCCCGTTCACACCCGGCGGCACCGGGTTGACGAAGGGCGCCGCCGGCGGCAACCAGGCCGGCATGGTGCCCCGCCCGGGAACCGCGAACCCCCGGGAGCAGTCCCGGGAGGAGTCCCGTCGGCCGGACTACCTGACCGAGGACGAAGAGACATGGGCGACGGGGCGGAACGGCATCGCTCCTCCCGTCGTCGACTGACCCCCACGAGAGAGCGGCGATGACGGCAGGACACAACCACGGCCCGAGCGGAATGCCGCCGCGGCGTACGACGCGACGGCGTCTGCTCGCGGTGCTGGCGGCAGCCGGCGCATGGACCACGTGCCTGGTGGGGCCGGCACCCATGGCCCACGCGGACGATGTGCGTTCGCAGCAGTGGTACCTGGACGCCATGCAGGCCGAGGAGATGTGGAAGGTCAGCACGGGAGAGGGCATCAAGGTCGCGGTGGTCGACACCGGTGTCGATCCCACTACCGATTCCCTGCGAGGACAGGTCCTGCCGGGTGTGGACGCCACTGATGCCCCCGGAGAAGCGACCGACGACTACACGGGACACGGCACCACGGTTGCCGAGTACATCGTGGGCACGGGGGAGAACGGCGGGATCAGGGGACTGGCGCCCGGAGCGAAGGTGATCCCGATTCGTGCCACCCTCGAAGGGTTGGAAGGGGCGGAGAAGGCGGCTCCCGCGAGCAAGGCCGTTCGGGCGGCGGCGGACAGCGATGCGCAGATCATCAATCTGTCGTTCGGTGACCCGAACCCCTCGGCGGACATGCAGGAGGCGATCGAGTACGCGATCGCCAAGGGGAAGCTCGTCTTTGCCGGTACGGGGAACGACGGGGACAAGGACAACCTGGCCAACTACCCGGCGTCGTTCCCGGGGGTCGTCGGAGTCGGCGCGACCGACAAGCACGGGAAAGTCGCGGAGTTTTCACAACACGGAAACAGCACCGACCTCGCCGCTCCCGGTGTCGATGTTCCCACGTGGTGCGACGAGAGGCTGCAGTCGTACTGCACGGAAAGCAACGGGACGAGTATGGCGACCGCCATCGCCTCCGCGTCCGCGGCGCTGATCTGGGCCAAGAACCCCGACTGGACGGCCAACCAGGTCCTCCGCGTCCTGATCGACACCGCCGGGCGCAAGAGCAAGAACGACGTGGCCAGCGAGTACATCGGATACGGTGCGGTCCGGCCCCGCATCCACCTCCTCGAGGGCGAGGGCGACCCGGGCGCCCCCGACAAGAACCCGATCGAGGCCACGGAACCGACCCCGTCGTCGTCGACGTCCTCCCCCACGGGCGAGAGCGATGCGAAAAACGATGACGGGGCGGCGGAAGACCAGGTAGAAAAAGCGAGTTCCGAGTCCGAGAGCAACAGCGACTTGTGGATCTACCTGGGAGCGGGTGCCGCAGCGGCCGTCGTGGCGGCCGGCGCATTCGTTCTCGTGCGGAGGACACGCCGCACCTAGCGGGTGCCGCCCACGGCGCGCCCACGACAGCCAATTCGCGAGCACCAGTAATCCACATTCAAGGAGGGCAAGATGTCCGGAGGCGGCGGTGGCTTCCAGTCAAGCGATGCCGATCTCAAGGATCTGATCGGCGACGTTCAGGAGATGCAGGCGAAGCTGAAGAGCAAGATCGCCAACCTGAACGCGGTGGTCGACACGATCCAGGCGGCCTGGAAGGGCGACGCGGCCAGTTCCTACGACCGGCTTCAGCGTCAGACGAACGAGTACGCGCAGAAGCTGGACGGCCAGCTCCAGATGATGGAAGAAGCTCTCCAGGCGAGCAAGGACGGCTTCAGCGCCAACGAGGTCGAGCAGATGGAGAGCTTCAACACCCTCGCCAAGGCGAGCCCGATCAGCGACTTCACCGGCGTGGGCATCACCCCGACCGTCAAGTAGCGAGCAGAGAGAAGGAAGGGAGGGGCAGAGATGACCATCAAGATCACTTACGGCACCGTTGCCGCTGCCGCAGAAGACATCCGCAGCGCGGCGAAGGACCTCAAGAGCCAGCTCGAGGCACTGAACGCGCGCGTCAACAGCGTGGTTCAGACCTGGGATGGCGAGGCCAGGGACGCCTACCGCAGCAAGCACCAGGGCTGGGACACCAACGTGCAGGGCCTGAGCGACACGCTCAACGCCATCGCCAGGGCTCTCGACGGCGCGACTGCCGGGTACCAGCAGACGGACCGCAAGGCGGCGCAGCAGTTCCAGTTCTGAGAACCCCTCCCACGGGGGCCTCGTCCATCACTGCTTCAGGCGGGCGTCCGACGTTCACACGTCGGGCGCCCGCCTGCCGTTCGTCCCGCGCCGGACCGCGGGTCAGGGCTTGAGGTCGAACTCGCCGTCACGCACCCCGAGGACGAAAGCCCGCCACTCCGCGGCGGTGTACCGCAGGACGGTGTCGGGGTCCTTGGAGTTGCGCATGGCCACGGCTCCGCCCGGCAGGTGGGCGATCTCCACCTTCTCGTCCTCCGGACCGCCGGGGGCGCTCTCCCACACGGCGTCGGAGATGTCCATCGCGTACAGCTCGTCCTTCTCCTGCTGAGTCCCCATCGGCGTTCTCCCCTTCGTGGATGGTGGCGGCAGTGATCCGAAGGTCTCGGTGACTGTCCGTTCCGTTTCCGGATTTCTCAAAGTAACAGCCGGTCGCGGCCTCCGGCGGCCGATGCGTGATGCCCATCCCTCCGGCCGGCGGGGACGATCGGAGCCGACCGCACACGCGTTCCACCTGTTCCGACCCGTGCTCTCGTGTTCGGAGCAACCGGGTGCCGAACCAACGGCAGAACCGGGGCGAGGAGAGAGGGCGCGAGGGCAGTTCGATGGAGTTCGCCACCTCGGACAGCCTGTGCACGTACCAGGGCAGATCCTGTACCGAGGGGTGGTGAGACCGAGATGAGAAGCTGTGACACAGCCGGCAGAGGACAGTGGACGTCTTCGCTTGAGGAGGACAGGAGTGAACGGATTGAAGGTCCGTGTCCGCCATGTGGTGCGTCGGGGAATGCCCCAGTTCCAATCCAGCATCGAGTCCCAGTCGCCCTCGAGGAGGCTGACCAACATGAAGATCACGTTCAGGAGGATCCAGAAGGGAGAGAGCGGAAAGAACACCAGCCAGGCGGTCCACGTACCGCGATATCCGGTGACCGCCTCGCCGGACTCCGGCAACTCGATCGTCCATGCTCGGCGCACTCCGAGCGGTGACCGTCCTCTGACCAGGCGGCCCAGCGTGTTCCCCTGGGAGTCCGTCACCGAGTACGTCGCGGTACCGCGCGAGGTGGTGGGGTCGGCGCGGACGACGCACCACGTGCGCATGGGGTCGTCCACCGACCGCACCGTGAAAACCAACGGCCTGTGACGGGTGACGTCGAGGCGAGCCCGGGAATCCTGTTTCCTGCCGGCCCTGAAGGGATCGACCTTGCGCGAAGGGGTCCCCTGGAGGAGATCCGTCTGGACGGTCTTGGAAGGTTCGCCGTACGTGATCCACGCTCTGGTGGCCGGGGTCTTCCCTCTCCGATGCTCGCGAACGGCCTTCCACGCACCTCCCGGGAGCGGGGGAGTGGCTCGGGAGACTTCGATGTCGCTGGGTACGAAGAGTTCAGCGGTGAGCACGCGCCTGCCCTCCCTCTTCCTGTGGGGACGATGTGCCGTACATGTGCGGTCAGAGCCGTCCGGCCGCGGGCGTTTCGGTTCCCGTGAACATGTTGTAGGTCCCGATGGCGATGCCCGGCGCCACGGAACGTACGAAGAGACCGCTCTCCAACCTCGTGGACTGGAAGCCGGCGTTGTGCATGCCTCGGATCTCGTTCACCCGGTCAATGGAGGCGACGGTCCGGCCGTTCACCTTGTACAGCTTCATCGGGACCTTGACGCCCTTGATCGCCACGGTCGGGAAGTCCTCGGCGCTCACGGGTGTTCTCCTGCCGGTCGGGGCGAGGGCCGCGACCGGGGTGAGGGACCCGGGCGAGCCTTCTGGAAGGCCTCTCGGGTCGCCTGCTCGGTCGCCGCGTGGTTGTCCTTGGTGGACTCGAGCATCTCCCCGATCGCGTCGGTACCGTCGTCGATCTTGTCGATGGCGTCGTCCCGGCTGTCGTGGATCTCCTCGCAGGCGTTGTCCAGCGCCTTGCTGCCCGTGCTCTTCGGGCCGATGGTCCGCAGGGCGTTGAGCGCCTTGCGCATCCCGGTACGGCTGGTGTTCGGCTGCTTCGGCAGACGGTCGAGTTCCTGTTGCTCGACGTTGAGGCGTCCGCCCATGCTCACCCGTGGGTGGTGATCGGTTCCGGAGCGTCCGGCGGGGCGGGCACGACCGGCCGTGCCCGCCCCGCCGGGGCGTCAGCGCGCGGGCAGCCAGCCCACCTGGACCAGCGGGTTGCCCCGCCTGCGGGAGACGAAGTAGCCGCGCCCCGGAGGCATCGGACGGGCCCGGACGTTGCCGAGGATCTCGCCCTCGCCGGGGTCGCCGGAGAGGACCACGCCCTGGGCGCCGAGCTCCTTGATGCGCTGCATGAAGGGCTCGTAGGAGGCGCGGGAGGCGCCGGCGGAGTTGCGGGCGATGATGAAGCAGACGCCGATGTCCCGGGCGAAGGGCAGGTGCTCGGTGAGCGCGGCGAGCGGGTTGCCGCTGGAGGTGGAGACCAGCTCGTAGTCGTCGATGACGATGAACATCTTCGGGCCGGCCCACCAGCTCCGGTCGCGCAACTGCTGCGGCGTGACGTCCTCCGGCGGGGTGCGCTTCTCCATCAGGTCCTTCATCGCCGCCATGTGCGTGTCCATGGCGTTGGACATGGCGGCGTAGACGATCAGGTGCGACTCCGGGATGTTGCTCAGCAGGGAGCGTCGGTAGTCGGCGACGACGATGCGCGCCTCGTCGGGCGTGTAGCGCTCGCAGATCTGCTTGGCCAGCAGACGCAGCAGCGCGGTCTTGCCGGACTCGCTCTCACCGAAGACCAGGAAGAAGGGATCGGTCTCGAAGTCGACGAAGACGGGCTGCAGGGTGTTCTCGTCGATGCCGAAGGCGACGCCGTGCCGTGGGTGGTCGTTGCCCTTCGGCAACCGGTCGGCGGACAGCTCGCGGGGGAGCAGCCGGACCGGCGGGGCCGTCGGACCCCGCCAGGCCTGGGCCACCACCTGGTTCAGCGCGGCGGTGGCGTCGGACAGCTCCTCGTCGGAGGAGACGCCGTCGATGCGGGGGACCGCGGCCATGAAGTGGAGCTTCTCCGGAGTCTGACCGCGGCCGGGGACGCCCGTCGGGACGTTCGCGGCGACCTTGCGGTCGAACTCCGAGTCCATGGGGTCGCCCAACCGCAGTTCGAGCCGGTTCATCAACTGGTCCTTGAGCGCCGGGCGCACCTCCATGGTGCGGGAGGCGCTGAGGACGACGTGGACGCCGTAACCGAGGCCGCGCGACGCGATGTCGATGACGACCTCCTCCAGCATGTCGTACTCCTGGCGGAAGCCGCCCCAGCCGTCGATGACCAGGAAGACGTCGCCCCACGGTTGGTCGGTGATCTCCCCGCGCGCCCGGCGGCGCCGGTAGGTGGCGATGGAGTCGATGCCGTTGGTCCGGAAGTACTCCTCGCGCTGGACGAGGATCCCGGCGACCTCCGCCACGGTCCGCCGGACCCGCTCCGGGTCGAGGCGGGAGGCGACGCCGCCCACGTGCGGCAGGTCCTTCAGGGCGGACAGGCCGCCACCGCCGAAGTCCAGCCCGTAGAACTGGACCTCCTGCGGGGTGTGGGTGAGGGCGAAGGACGTTACCAGGGTGCGCAGCAGGGTCGACTTGCCGGACTGCGGGCCACCGAGGACCAGCATGTGGCCCGCGGCGCCGGAGAAGTCGCGCAGCAGCGTCTCGCGCCGCTGCTCGTACGGCTTGTCCACCAGCCCCAGGGGCACCATCAGCCGGCCGGCGTGCGGGTAGTCGGGCTGGGTCAGTCCGCGGCCCTCGACGACCGTCAGGCCGGGCAGCAGTTCGTCCAGCGGCGGTGCCTGGTCCAGCGGCGGCAGCCAGACCTGGTGGGCCGCGGGGCCCTGGTTCTCCAGGCGGCGCACGATGACGTCCAGGACGGTGTCCGCCAGTGCGTCGTCGTCGGCCGGCGCGGCGGGCGTCGGGGCCGCCGGGACGGGCTCGGTCCGCCGGACCGGAATCGGCACCGGCGCGGCCGTGAAGAGCACGGGGCGGCGGTCGGCGGGGAGCGGACCGGTGGGGGCGTCCTCGCCGGGGGAGTTCGCGCGGTAGGTGCCCGACACGTAGGCGGCCTTGAAACGGACCATCTCGTCGGTGCCGAACTTCAGGTAGCCGGAACCGGGCACCGACGGCAGGTGGTACGCGTCCGGCACGCCCAGCGCGGCACGGGACTCGGCGGCCGAGAAGGTGCGCAGGCCGATCCGGTACGACAGATACGTCTCCAGACCCCGCAGCCGGCCCTCCTCCAGGCGCTGCGAGGCCAGCAGCAGGTGCACGCCCAGCGAACGGCCGATGCGGCCGATCTGGATGAACATGTCGATGAAGTCGGGCTTGGCCGTCAGCAGCTCGCTGAACTCGTCGATGACCAGGACCAGCGAGGGGAGCGGCACCAGGGGGGCGCCCGCCGCGCGCGCACGCTCGTAGTCGTGGATGTTGGCGTAGTTGCCCGCGTCGCGCAGCAACTCCTGGCGGCGGTTGAGCTCGCCGCGGATCGAGTCGCCCATGCGGTCGACGAGGGAGAGGTCGTCGGCCAGGTTGGTGATGACGGCCGCCACGTGCGGCATCTGCGCCATCCCGGCGAAGGTCGCGCCACCCTTGAAGTCCGCCAGGACGAAGTTCAGCGTCTCCGAGGAGTGGGTGACCGCCAGTCCCAGGACCAGGGTGCGCAGCAGTTCCGACTTTCCGGAACCGGTCGCGCCGACGCACAGGCCGTGCGGGCCCATGCCGTCCTGCGCCGCCTCCTTCAGGTCCAGCATGACCGGCTGGCCGTCCTCGCCCACGCCGATGGGGACGCGCAGCCGCTCGGCCGTCGACCGCGGCCGCCAGGTGCGCCGCACGTCGACGGAGGCGGCGTCGCCCAGGTTCAGCAGGTCGGTGAACTCCAGGTTCGCCAGCAGCGGTTCGTCGTCCCCGCCGCCCGTGCCCATGCGCAGCGGGGCGAGCTGCCGGGCCAACGCCTCGGCCGCCTCGAGGGAGAGGGAGTCGGGCCGGCCCTCGTACACCGCGCCGTGCCCCGACTCCAGCCGCAGCCGGTCGGGTCGCACGACGACCGACAGGCCGCCGCGCGGGCTGTCCATCTCGCCGGGCACGACCTCGACGACCGTGACGCCCTGCAGGCCCTCGGGGGACGCCAGCACCGAGGTCGGCGGCACCATCGCGCCGCCGTCCAGCACGATCACCACGTGCGGCTGGTCCAGCACGGGCTGCCCGCCGGAGTTGAAACGCGGCCGGCCCTCCAGCCGGGAACCCAGCAGGTCCTCCAACTCCATCACGCCGGACGTGATCAGCCGCCGACTGCCCGCGCCGTCCGCGACGCCGGGAGCCTGCACGTGCGGGAGCCACTTGGCCCACTCCCAGCGCTGTGACGCGTCGTGCCCGGTGACGACCGCGACCACCAGGTCGTCGGGGGAGTGGAGGGAGGCCAGCGAGGCCACCATCGAACGGACGCCGCCGTGCACCGAGTCGGGGTCGCCGCTCACCGCGATGTGGTAGAAGGCGCGCAGCGACACGGCCATCGGCAGGCCGTCGACGGTGCTGTGCGTCTGCAGGAACTGGTGCATCGCCCCGGCCGTCAGCGGCTCCAACTCGTCCACCGGCGCCGTCTCCGGGGCCACCAGCGGCGTCGCGAGCCGCTGCGTGCCCAGCCCGACGCGCACGTGCACGAAGTCGTCGTCACCGGCCCGCCGTTCCCACACCCGACTGCCCTCGGCGACCAGCGCCCACAACTGGTCCGGCGAGGGGTGGAGGTAGAACTGGGCGTCACGCTGCAGACGCGCCGTCTTGCGGACCTTGCGCCGGGTCTGCGCCAGGTACTTCAGGTAGTCCCGGCGCAACTGCGCCATCTCGCCCTGCGTGCCCCTGCGGACGCGCACGATGGTGGCGATGAGCATCGCGACCGTGGACGCGATCATGATCACGCCCATGATGCGCATGAACGGCGCGGGCGACAGGAAGAAGAACACCACCGACCCACCCATGCCGAGCATCGGCAGCAACTGGAAGAGCACGCTCTCCTGTTGCCCGCGCGGCAGTTCGGGAGGAGGCTCGAGCCGCAGATCCTCGCTGGGCACGCTGGGCGGCAGGACCCGTGGCGGACGCTTGACGACGATCTGACTCACGGCGCATCAATCCCTCGGGCAGACGGGACAGTTCCTGCCGACGCCCCCATGGCGACGGACGCCGTCCGCGCGGGGCGATCCTACTGGGAGTACGGGACGATCGAGGGCGGTAGGGTGGCGCGCGACATGTGCGCGGCAGCGGACGGGCGACCGGCGGTCCGGAACCCCGGAGGAACTCGTGGGGGATCGCGGAGATTCTCGTGAACGGCCCGTGCGCAGCCGTGGAGTCCAGTGAGCAGCCCACGAGGGGGATCTCAAGGTGAGTACGACTGCATCGGCAGCCGCCACCGGCTTCTGCCGGGTCACCATCGTCGCGCCCGACAGTCGCATCGACGTCGCCCTCCCCGAGGACATCCCGGTCGCGGACCTCTACCCCGAGATCCTCCGGCTCAGCGGCCAGACGCCCGCCGAGGGCGCCCCCGTCGGCTACCACCTGGTGCGTCGCGACGGAAGCGTGCTCGACAGCGCCCGGTCCTTCGCCGCGCAGCGCGTCCTGGACGGGGAGGTGCTCAGCCTGCGCCCGTTCGCCGAGTCGCTGCCGCCCGCCGTCTTCGACGACGTCTCCGACGCGGTCGCCTCCGCGGTGAGCCGGGACCGCACGCTGTGGAGCGAGGACCTGATGCGGGCCGCCGGGCTGGTCGGCGGCGTGGTGCTGCTGGCCCTCATGGCCTTCGTGCTGTGGTTCGCCGACCCCGTCCGCCACGACATGCACAGCCTGCCGGGCATCCTCGCCGCCGTGACCGGGGTACTGCTGATCGCCTTCGCGGCCGTGCGGGCACGGGTGTACGACGACCGGCCCTCCGCGATCGCCCTCGGACTGGCCTCCCTGCCGCACGTGATGATCGCCGGGTCCGGACTGCTGCCCCTGGAGGAGAGCGGCGGCATCGGCAGGCTGCAGTTCCTCCTGGGGTGCGTGGCCGTCCTCGTCGCCTCCGTCGCCCTGATCGCGGCCACCCCCAGCGGTGACGGGCCGTTCGTCGCCGCCGCGTTCGCCGCGACCGTCGGCACCCTGGTCACCTTCGTGGCGATCCTGACCGACATCCGTCCGGTGGAGACCGCGGCCCTGTGCGTCCCGGTGGCGGTCGGGGCCATCGCGTTCCTGCCCGGCCTGTCCGCCCGCTTCGCCCGTCTCCCCATCGGCTACAACGCGCCGCAGTCCGGGACGATGAGGTACGACGAGGACCCGGACGCCGCTCCCGACACCGACGGTCCCGTCGACGCCGACCGCATCGCCGCGCAGGCCCGCCGCGGCCACGAGATGCTCCTCGGACTCGTCGGCGGCTGCGCTGCCGTCGTCGTCGGCGCGGCGGCCGTCCTGGGCTTCTCCGACTCCGGATGGGGCCAGCTCCTCGCCCTGGCCGCCGGACTGGGCATGCTGATGCGCGCCCGGCTCTTCCGCTACACCGTCCAGGTCGCCTGCGCCCTCTCCGCGGGCCTGGTCGCCCTCGCCCTGCTCGCCCTCGGCCTGGCCCTCAACCCGCCCGCCGACCTGATGCAGAAGCTGCTGATGGGAGACGACGGCGCCCTCGACCTGCGGACGATCTGGCTGTCCGCCGCCCTCGCCGCCGCGGCGGCCCTGATCACGGCCATCGGGCTGATCGTGCCGCGGCGCGGCGTCACCCCCTTCTGGGGTCGTTTCCTCGACATCGCCGAGGGCGCCGTGCTGCTGTCGCTGATCCCGCTCTGCCTGGCCGTGCTGGACCTCTACTCCGCGGCCCGGAGCATGACCGGTTGAGCCGTGCCGGACGGCCGGTTGACCGGCGGTGAGCGACCCGTCGCGCGACTGGTAGTCTGGTCGACGGCCGTTTGCGTACGCGTCTTCCGGAGCACCTGGAGGCAGCGCCCAGCGGACCCCGCCTCCCGAGTCGTGAAAGATCCCCTGCACAGCGGGCCAGGGGCACTCGGTGGCCTCGACGAGAAGAACCCAAGGAGTATCGCGTGTCGCTCGACGCCGCTACGAAGAAGCAGATCATGGCCGAGTTCGCCACCAAGGAAGGCGACACCGGCTCCCCCGAGGTCCAGGTCGCGCTGCTGACCCGCCGCATCTCGAACCTCACCGAGCACCTGAAGACCCACAAGCACGACCACCACTCCCGCCGTGGTCTGCTGCTCCTGGTCGGCCAGCGCCGCCGCCTGCTGCAGTACCTGGCGAAGAAGGACATCCAGCGCTTCCGCGCCCTGGTCGAGCGCCTGGGCATCCGCCGCGGTGCGGCGGGCGCCCGGTAGCACCCCGTGGAGGGAGCGGTTCCCACAGCAGGGAACCGCTCCCTTTGCCGTACTCACCCCAAGCCACAGTGGGCAGAAGCTTTGTAGTCTGGTCCCACAACGACATACACGAACGAGGAGGAGCGCTTCACGCCGCCGGTCCTCGGTAGTGGCCCCCGGGCGACCACGTCCCGGGAGCTTCGATCGAAGACCGGCCCGTACGGGAAGACGCTCCGCCAACACCGTCCCCGCCACCCGGGCGAGGACGCGGACGAGGAGAATTCCCTGGTGGAGAACGAGACCCACTACGCCGAGGCCGTCATCGACAACGGCTCCTTCGGCACCCGCACCATTCGCTTCGAGACGGGACGTCTTGCCCGTCAGGCCGCCGGCTCCGCCGTGGCCTACCTGGACGACGACACCATGGTGCTGTCGGCCACCACCGCGTCGAAGCACCCGAAGGACCAACTGGACTTCTTCCCCCTGACGGTCGACGTCGAGGAGCGGATGTACGCCGCGGGGAAGGTGCCCGGTTCCTTCTTCCGTCGTGAGGGCCGTCCCAGCGAGGACGCGATCCTCACCTGCCGCCTGATCGACCGGCCGCTGCGCCCGTCCTTCCAGAAGGGCCTGCGCAACGAGATCCAGATCGTCGAGACGATCATGGCGCTCAACCCCGAGCACCTGTACGACGTCGTCGCGATCAACGCCGCCTCCTGCTCCACGCAGTTGGCGGGCCTGCCCTTCTCCGGCCCCATCGGCGGCACCCGCGTCGCCCTGATCCGCGGCCAGTGGGTGGCCTTCCCCACCCACTCCGAGCTGGAGGAGGCCGTCTTCGACATGGTCGTCGCCGGCCGTGTCCTCCCCGACGGCGACGTGGCGATCATGATGGTCGAGGCCGAGGCCACCGAGAAGACCGTCGAGCTGGTCAAGGGCGGCGCCCAGGCGCCGACCGAGGAGGTCGTCGCCGCCGGTCTGGAGGCCGCCAAGCCCTTCATCAAGATCCTGTGCAAGGCCCAGTCCGACCTCGCCGCCAAGGCCGCCAAGCCCACCGCCGAGTTCCCGATCTTCCTGGACTACCAGGGCGACGTGTACGAGGCGCTGACCGAGGCCGTCCGCGACGAACTGGCCCAGGCGCTCACCATCGCCGGCAAGCAGGAGCGCGAGGCCGAGCTGGACCGCGTCAAGGCGCTGGCCGCCGAGAAGCTGCTGCCGCAGTTCGAGGGCCGCGAGAAGGAGATCTCGGCGGCGTACCGCTCGCTGACCAAGTCCCTGGTCCGTGAGCGCGTCATCAAGGAGAAGAAGCGCATCGACGGCCGCGGGCTGACGGAGATCCGCACGCTCGCCGCCGAGGTCGAGGCGATCCCGAGGGTGCACGGCTCCGCCCTCTTCGAGCGCGGCGAGACCCAGATCCTGGGCGTCACCACCCTCAACATGCTCCGCATGGAGCAGCAGCTCGACACCCTCTCCCCGGTGACGCGCAAGCGCTACATGCACCACTACAACTTCCCGCCATACTCCACCGGTGAGACCGGTCGTGTCGGCTCCCCCAAGCGCCGCGAGATCGGTCACGGCGCCCTGGCCGAGCGGGCGATCACCCCGGTGCTGCCCTCTCGCGAGGAGTTCCCGTACGCCATCCGCCAGGTCTCCGAGGCGCTGGGCTCCAACGGCTCGACCTCCATGGGGTCGGTCTGCGCCTCCACCATGTCGCTGCTGAACGCCGGCGTGCCGCTCAAGGCACCGGTCGCCGGCATCGCCATGGGCCTGATCTCCCAGGAGATCGAGGGCGAGACCCACTACGTCACCCTCACCGACATCCTCGGCGCGGAGGACGCCTTCGGCGACATGGACTTCAAGGTCGCCGGCACCCGTGACTTCGTCACCGCCCTCCAGCTCGACACCAAGCTGGACGGCATCCCGGCCTCCGTGCTGGCCGCGGCCCTCAAGCAGGCCCGCGACGCCCGCCTGCACATCCTCGACGTGATGATGGAGGCCATCGACAAGCCGGACGAGATGTCCCCGAACGCACCGCGGATCATCACCGTGAAGATCCCGGTGGACAAGATCGGCGAGGTCATCGGCCCCAAGGGCAAGATGATCAACCAGATCCAGGAGGACACCGGCGCCGACATCACCATCGAGGACGACGGCACCATCTACATCGGTGCCGCCGACGGACCGGCCGCCGAGGCAGCCCGCACGGCCATCAACGCCATCGCCAACCCGACGATGCCGGAGGTCGGCGAGCGCTACCTGGGCACGGTCGTGAAGACCACCACCTTCGGTGCCTTCGTCTCCCTGCTTCCGGGCAAGGACGGCCTGCTGCACATCTCGCAGATCCGCAAGCTCGCCGGTGGCAAGCGCGTGGAGAACGTCGAGGACGTGCTGGGGGTCGGCCAGAAGGTCCAGGTCGAGATCGCCGAGATCGACCAGCGCGGCAAGCTGTCGCTGGTCCCGGTCCTGGACGAGGAAGAGGACAAGGACGGCGCCGAGAAGGCCGACGCGAAGGACGCAGCGACCAAGTGACGCGCACGCCCCGTACGACGGCCCGTCCCACCACCGCGGTGGGGCGGGCCTTCGCCCATCACCAGAAGTTCCCCCACTCGCACCCCCGGCGCTTCGCCGCCGTCCCCTCCGCCGGCGCGACCGGCGCGGGAACGGTCCGCAAGACGGTCCTCCCCGGCGGCCTGCGCGTCGTCACCGAGTCCGTGCCGACCGTCCGCTCCGCGACCTTCGGCATCTGGGCGCGGGTCGGCTCCCGTGACGAGACGCCCACCCTCAACGGCGCCACCCACTACCTGGAGCACCTGCTCTTCAAGGGCACCGAGCGGCGCAGCGCCCTGGACATCTCCGCGGAGATCGACGCGGTCGGCGGTGAGATGAACGCCTTCACCGCGAAGGAGTTCACCTGCTACTACGCCCGGGTCCTGGACACCGATCTGCCGCTGGCGATCGACGTCGTCTGCGACATGCTCACCGGTTCGCTGATCCGATCCGAGGACGTCGAGGCCGAGCGCGGCGTCGTCCTGGAGGAGATCGCCATGACCGAGGACGACCCCGGCGACTGCGTCCACGACCTGTTCGCCAAGACCATGCTCGGCGACACCCCGCTGGGCCGTCCGGTCCTGGGCACCAACGAGACGATCAACGCCCTGACCCGCGACCGCATCGCCCGCTTCTACCGCCGGCACTACGACCCGACCCACCTCGTCGTCGCCGCGGCGGGCAACCTCGACCACGACACGGTCGTGCGCCAGGTGCGGGAGGCCTTCGAGCGGGCGGGCGCCCTGACGGACGTCGACGCCGAACCCGTCGGCCCCCGCACCGGCTCGCGCCGCATCCGCACCGCGGGCCGCGTGGACCTGTTGGACCGCGGCACCGAGCAGGCCCACATGGTCCTGGGCATGCCCGGCCTGTCCCGCACGGACGAGCGCCGCTGGGCACTCGGGGTGCTCAGCGCGGCCCTGGGCGGCGGCATGAGCTCGCGCCTGTTCCAGGAGGTCCGGGAGAAGCGCGGACTGGCCTACAGCGTCTACTCCTACACCTCCGGCTTCGCCGACTGCGGCCTGTTCGGCGTCTACGTGGGCTGCCGTCCGAACCTGGTCCACGACGTGCTGAAGATCTGCCGCGACGAACTTGACCACGTCGCCGAGCACGGCCTGGGCGACGAGGAACTGCGCCGTGCCGTGGGCCAGCTCTCCGGCTCCACCGTCCTGGGCATGGAGGACACCGGCGCGCTGATGAACCACATCGGCAAGGGCGAGCTGTGCTGGGGCGAGCAGTTGTCGATCGACGACATGCTCGCGAAGATCTCCGCCGTCACCCCGGACGACGTGCGATCGGTGGCCCGGGAGATCCTGGGACAGCGGCCCTCGCTGTCGGTCATCGGACCGCTGACCGACAAGCAGAGCGCCCGCCTGGACGACGCCGTCGCCTGACCCGACCCCCACGTACCCGTGAAGGAAACACGCACATGAGCAAGCTCCGCGTAGCAGTCCTCGGCGCCAAGGGCCGGATCGGCTCCGAGGCCGCGCGCACGGTGGAGAGCGCCGACGACATGGAGCTCGTCGCCGCCCTGGACAAGGGCGACAAGCTGGAGGAGCTCACCGAGGCGGGCGCCCGGGTCGCGATCGACCTGACCCACCCCGATTCGGTGATGGACAACCTCGAGTACTGCGTCGGCCACGGCATCCACGCGGTCGTCGGCACCACCGGCTGGACCGAGGAACGGTTCGACAGGCTCCGCGGCCTGCTGGAGGCGTCCCCGGGCACCGGTGTGCTGGTCGCGCCGAACTTCTCCATCGGCGCCGTCCTGACCATGCGCTTCGCACAGCAGGCCGCCCGTTTCTTCGAGTCGGTCGAGGTCGTCGAGCTGCACCACCCGAACAAGGCCGACGCCCCTTCCGGCACCGCCACCCGCACCGCGCAGCTCATCGCCGCGGCGCGGGCCGAGGCGGGTCGCCCCCCGCAGCCGGACGCCACCACCTCCGCCCTCGACGGCGCCCGCGGCGCGGACGTGGACGGGGTGCCGGTGCACGCGGTGCGGCTGCGCGGACTCCTGGCCCACCAGGAGGTGCTGTTCGGCGACACCGGTGAGACCCTCACCATCCGCCACGACTCGCTGCACCACAGCTGCTTCATGCCGGGCATCCTGCTGGGCGTGCGGCGCGTGGTCGACACGCCCGGCCTCACCGTGGGGCTCGAGCACTTCCTGGATCTGGACTGACGACCATGGGCGGAAAGATCACCTACGCCTTCCTCGCCACCGCGCTGGTTCTCGTCTTCGCGGTGGTGGGCCTCCAGGGCGTGCTGCTGCTGAGGACGGGCGAGCCCGCCGCCATGGGGCTGGGGGTGGTGGCCTTCGTGCTGCCGTGTGTCGGTGCCTGGTTCCTGTGGCACAACACCCGCTTCGCCCGCGACGCCAACCGGCTGGCGAGGGAGCTGGAGGACGAGGGCGGACTGCCCGAGGACGCGCCCGCCAGGACGCCGGGCGGACGCGTCGACCGGGCGACGGCCGACGAGATCTTCGCCCGACGCAAGCGGGAGACCGAGGCCACGCCGGACGACTGGCGGTGCTGGTTCAGGCTGGCCGTCGCCTACCACGACGCCCGTGACACCCCGCGCGCCCGCAAGGCCATGCAGCGGGCCATCGCCCTCCACGACGGCAGGCCCGTGCCGGACGCGCGGAAGTCCGCCGCCTGACATCCCCGTATCGGCCGGCCCTTCGACGCCGGCGGCGTCCGGCGCTTCTCCGGACACCACGACACGTGGCCCTGCCGATCGGGGCCGGTCCGAACCGATCGAGTCACAAGCTGGTCCGTGTGGACGCTCGGCCGGAGTCCTCCGGTCGAGCGTCCTCGCTTTCCGAGACCGCGCGGCCCCGGCCCGTGGGCTGCGGCGGGTGCCACGCGGACCCTTGGGCGGCTACAGCGGGCGGCGGTACTCCGCGGCCCAGGCCTCCACCACGTCCGCGGCGCGGTCGAACGCCTCCGACCGGGCCAGGAAGTCGGCGTTGTGGTCGGTGAGCACCGTCCGCAGGGCCTCCCGGCCCCGGGGCTCGACGAGCAGGGCCTGCCCCTGCACGGTGCGCGGCATGCCGAGCCACTTCACCGGCTGCTGCACGGTCCGTACGGCGGCCACGTTCCGCCAGGCCAGCGTCGTCGTCGAGAACAGCCCCACCTGACGTATCCCGTGGGCGGAGACCCACACCCCCAGGCGCAGCAGGCGCAGCGCGTACGCGATCACCAGCACCGCGCCGACCAGGCACACGACCGCCTCGGCGAGGGTGCCCGCCATGGCGATGATCAGGGTGGACAGCAGCATGTAGGAGGCGAGCAGCAACAGCAGCGCCGCCCCGCCGACCCGCCAGGGGCCGGGGCGGTAGGGACGCCGCCACCGCTCGCGATCCTCATACGGCAGAGGCGTGTCCGACGGGGCGGTGTCCAGCTCGCCGTCGACTGTCAGGAAGTGCAGGGGCACGGGATCCTCGCTCATGGGCGCGGTCGGTGGGGCCTGTGAGCGAGGAGATTATCAGCGGCTCTCCGCGGCGGTGGGCCGGTCCGGCCCGTCGTCGAGGGGGTCGGGCGTTTCCAGGGCGGGGACCCCGAGCAGCAGCGAGCCGACGAGCCCGGCGACCACCACCAGCCCCAGCAGTACGCGACTCAGTATCTCGGAGCGCGTGGGACGCCGGCGCGGGGGCACGACGTTGCTGCGGAAGTGCTCGGACTCGGCGACAAAGGCGAAGGGCACGGACTCCTCGCGACGACCCATGTGCGGCGGCTCCTCGGAACGACGATCTGTGCTTCCGTACGGGGAACGTCCGATCGTTCGGCAAAGTGCCCGATTTCGGATGCTTGCAGCAAAATATCAGCGGCTCCGCCGGCGCCCGGAGCCGGACACCGCACGTGTACGCCGCATGTCGGACACGGCGCTCGTGCCCCGTGTGTCAGGTGCCGTGTGCCGGACACCGCGTGTCGGGCACGGACCGCCGTCGCCATAGGCTTGTGCACCGCCCCAGAACCGATGTGGCACGACTGGAAGGAATCCCGGTGTCCGACGCCCCCGATCTCCGCTTCCGCAGCGACATGACCGTCGAGCTGGTCAAACACTCCGCCGCCGACACCGACGTGCTGTGGGCGGCGCGGGTCTCCACCGCGGGCGAGCAGTCGCTGGACGAGCTGGAGAAGGACCCGGAGCGCTCCAAGGGCCTGATCAACTTCCTGATGCGCGACCGGCACGGCAGTCCGTTCGAGCACAACTCGATGACCTTCTTCATCAGCGCGCCGATCTTCGTCTTCCGCGAGTTCCACCGCCACCGGGCGGGGTGGTCCTACAACGAGGAGTCCGGCCGCTACCGGGAGCTGGAGCCCGTCTTCTACGTCCCGGACGCCTCCCGCAAGCTGGTGCAGGAAGGGCGCCCGGGCAAGTACCGCTTCGTCGAGGGCACCGCGGAGCAGCACCGGAGCGTCACCGAGTCCCTGGAGACCTCGTACCGGCGTTCCTACGAGGCGTACCAGGAGATGCTGGACGCCGGCGTCGCCCGGGAAGTGGCCCGCGCGGCCCTTCCCGTCGGCCTGTACTCCTCGATGTACGCCACCTGCAACGCTCGCTCGCTGATGCACTTCCTGGGGCTGCGCACCCGGCACGAACTGGCGAAGGTCCCCTCCTTCCCGCAGCGGGAGATCGAGATGGTCGCCGAGCGGATGGAGGCGCACTGGGCGAGGCTCATGCCCCTCACGTACGAGGCGTTCAACGCCAATGGGCGAGTCGCCCCGTAGTCGCCCCACAGGGGCGAGGCCAATCCGGAAGATGTCCGGATTGCGGCTTGCGCATTGGTTCGTCTAGGCTCGTGTTACGGACCCGGCACTGTCTGAACCCCCGAGCGGACAGTGTCGGGCTCCACATCCGGCCTCCCGAGGGAGCACCGCACCGCAGGCTGCGAGTAGCGTGGGACCCATGGCTCCGACCTCCACACCGCAGACGCCCTTCGGGCGGGTCCTGACCGCGATGGTCACGCCGTTCACAGCGGACGGCGACCTCGACCTCGACGGCGCGCAGCAGCTCGCCGTGCACCTGGTGGACGCCGGCAACGACGGCCTCATCGTCAACGGCACCACCGGCGAGTCCCCGACCACCAGGGACGAGGAGAAAGCCCGTCTCGTCCGCGCCGTGGTCGAGGCGGTCGGAGACCGGGCCCACGTCGTCGCCGGAGCCGGCACCAACGACACTCGGCACAGTGTGGAACTGGCCCGCGCGGCCGAACGGGCGGGTGCCCACGGCCTGCTGGCCGTCACGCCGTACTACAGCAAGCCCCCGCAGGAGGGCCTGTACCGCCACTTCACCGCCATCGCCGACGCCACCGATTTGCCGGTCATGCTCTACGACATCCCCGGCCGCAGCGGTGTCCCCATCAACACCGAGACCATCGTCCGGCTGGCCGAGCACCCGCGGATCGTCGCCAACAAGGACGCCAAGGGCGATCTGGGCCGCGCGAGCTGGGCCATCGCCACCAGCGGACTCGCCTGGTACAGCGGTGACGACATGCTCAACCTCCCGCTGCTGTCCGTCGGGGCCATCGGCTTCGTCTCGGTCGTCGGCCACGTCGTCGCGCCCGAACTGCGTGCGATGCTGGACGCGCATCTGAGCGGCGATGTCGCCAAGGCGACGGAGATCCACCAGAAGCTGCTGCCGGTCTTCACCGGCATGTTCCGCACCCAGGGCGTGATCACCACCAAGGCCGCCCTCGCCCTCCAGGGCCTGCCCGCGGGACCGCTGCGGCTGCCGCTCGTCGAGCTGTCCCCCGAGGAGACCGAGCAGCTCAAGCGCGATCTCGCGGCCGGCGGGGTACAGCTCTGAGACACAGACTTCACAACTACATACGGACCGACAACTGCAAGTGCACGACGATCGCGCGCCACGTGCCCCCGCGGGGCGCGTGGCGCGCGTGGTGAGGAGAGACTTTTGAGCCATCCGCATCCCGAACTCGGCCCACCGCCGCCGCTCCCCAAGGGAGGCCTGCGTGTCACGCCCCTGGGGGGCCTGGGCGAGATCGGCCGCAACATGACCGTCTTCGAGTACGACGGCAGGCTGCTCATCGTCGACTGCGGCGTCCTCTTCCCCGAGGAGGAGCAGCCCGGCGTCGACCTGATCCTCCCGGACTTCAGCCACGTACGGGACAGGCTGGACGACATCGACGGCATCGTCCTGACCCACGGGCACGAGGACCACATCGGCGGTGTCCCGTTCCTCCTGCGGGAGAAGCCCGACATCCCGTTGATCGGTTCCAAGCTCACGCTGGCCCTGATCGAGGCCAAGCTCCAGGAACACCGCATCCGGCCGTACACCCTCGAGGTGGCCGAGGGGAACCGCGAGCGCATCGGCCCCTTCGACTGCGAGTTCGTGGCGGTCAACCACTCCATCCCGGACGCCCTGGCGGTCGCCATCCGCACTCCGGCGGGCATGGTCGTGCACACCGGCGACTTCAAGATGGACCAGCTTCCGCTGGACCACCGCCTGACCGACCTGCCCACCTTCGCGCGTCTGGGCGAGGAGGGCATCGACCTGCTGCTGTCGGACTCCACCAACGCCGAGGTGCCCGGCTTCACCCCGCACGAGCGCGACATCTCGCAGGTGCTCCGCCAGGTCTTCGCGGGGGCGCAGAAGCGCATCATCGTGGCGAGCTTCGCCAGCCACGTCCACCGCATCCAGCAGATCCTCGACGCGGCCCACGAGTACGGTCGACGTGTCGCCTTCGTCGGCCGGTCGATGGTGCGCAACATGGGCATCGCCCGCGACCTGGGCTACCTCAGGGTGCCTGCCGGTCTCGTCGTCGACGTCAAGACCCTGGATGACCTGCCGGACGACGAGGTGGTGCTCGTCTGCACGGGCTCCCAGGGCGAGCCGATGGCCGCGCTTTCGCGCATGGCCAACCGTGACCACCAGATCCGCATCGTCCCCGGCGACACGGTGATCCTCGCCTCTTCCCTGATCCCCGGCAACGAGAACGCGGTCTACCGGGTCATCAACGGGCTGACCCGGTGGGGCGCCAACGTCGTCCACAAGGGCAACGCCAAGGTGCACGTCTCGGGCCACGCCTCGGCGGGCGAGTTGCTGTACTTCTACAACATCTGCAAGCCGAAGAACCTGATGCCCGTCCACGGGGAGTGGCGCCACCTGCGTGCCAACGCGGAGCTGGGCGCGTTGACCGGTGTGCCCAAGGACCACATCGTCATCGCGGAGGACGGCGTGGTGGTCGACCTGGTCGACGGCAGGGCCAAGATCGTCGGAAAGGTGCAGGCGGGGTACGTCTACGTCGACGGCCTCTCCGTCGGGGACATCACCGAGACCTCGCTGAAGGACCGCCGCATCCTGGGCGAGGAGGGCATCATCTCGATCTTCGTGGTGGTGGACAGCAGCACCGGCAAGATCACGGGTGGCCCGCACATCCAGGCCCGGGGCTCCGGCATCGACGACAGCGACTTCGAGTCGGTGATCCCCAAGATCGACGAGGCCCTGTCCAAGGCGGCCCAGGACGGCATCTCGGAGCCCCACCAACAGCAGCAGCTCATCCGTCGGGCAGTGGGCAGGTGGGTGTCGGACAACTACCGTCGCCGCCCCATGATCCTGCCTGTGGTCGTGGAGGTCTGAGGCTCAACCGCGGTGTGGGCGCCCGGATTTGCATCCGGGCGCCCTGCTCCAGTACGTTTGGGGCTCCGCCGAGATGGGAACCGGAAGAAGTCTTGCACCGGTGACCATCGCAAGCCGGAATCGGTGAATGGGCCGGAAACGGACTCCAAAATGATTCTGGTAAGGTTGGAAACAGCGAAGGGAAGCGCCCGGAGGGGCCCCGAGGAGGGGTGTCGAAGGAAGCGTCCGTTCCTTGAGAACTCAACAGCGTGCCAAAAGTCAACGCCAGA